>NZ_LZHT01000021.1 GCF_001667315.1 Mycobacterium sp. 852002-10029_SCH5224772 | reverse complement strand
GCCCCAGCGCACCAGGTCGCCGGTGCGGTACATGCGGGTGCCGGGTGCGCCGAACGGGCAGGCCATGAATCGCGACGCGGTGAGCCCGGGGCGGCGCCAGTAGCCGACGCCGACGCCGTGGCCGGCCAGGTACAGCTCGCCGACGACGCCGGCGGGCACCGGGCGCAGCCATTCGTCGAGCACGAAGAACGCCGCCCGCGTCACCGGCGCTCCGATGGGCGGGAAGCCCGACCCTGCCTTCAGTGGCGCGCTCTTGCAGGCCCACATGGTGGTTTCGGTCGGGCCGTAGACGTTGACCATCGTCCGGTCGGGCGCCCAGCGATCCACCAGCTCGGGCGGGCAGGGCTCGGCACCGATCACGAGGGCGGTCCCGTCCAGCCCCTCGGTGGGAAGCATTGCGACCGCCGAGGGCGTTTGCGTCAGCACCGTGACGTGCTCGCGAACCAGTAAGTCGTGGAACTCTTCTGGCGAGCGGGCCACCGCATCCGGGACGACCACGAGTCGCCCGCCGTGCAGCAGCGCGCCCCAGATCTCCCACACCGAGAAGTCGAACGCATAGGAATGGAACTGGGTCCACACCTGTTCCGCCGACAGCGCGATGCCGATCCGCAGGTCATCGAACAGCTGCGCGACGTTATGTTGCGTCACCGCGACACCTTTGGGAACACCGGTGGTGCCCGAGGTGTAGATGAGGTGGGCCAGATCGGTCGGGGCCGGCGCCGGGGGCGCCGTACTGGGCCGGGTGGCCACCGCCGGATCGGCAACATCGATGACGATCACATCGAAGCCGTCCAGCCTCTCGGCCAGCGCCGCGGTGGTGATCGCGGCCCGCGGCGCGGCATCGGTGAGCATGAACTCGACGCGGGCCGCCGGCAGCGCGGGGTCGATCGGCAGGTACGCCGCCCCGGACTTGAGCACCGCCAAGATCGACACGATCGCCTCGGCCGA
>NZ_LZHT01000020.1 GCF_001667315.1 Mycobacterium sp. 852002-10029_SCH5224772 | reverse complement strand
GGGGCGCCGGGTCGCCGGCCGGTCCGCCGTCGGGATTGTGGCCCTGCACCGGCGGGCTTCGCCACGGCAGGCGGGTGTAGGTCAGCGCGATGAGCAGCACCACGATGACGGTGCTGGCCAGCGTTGCGTCCACGATCTGAAAGAGCGCGAACCGGTCGCCGTTGGCGGTCGGGCCGAAGATGCCGACGACGAGGCTGATGGCGATCGCCGCCACCCGGAAGCCGGTGCGGGTCGCCCAGGCAGCCAGCGGGATGATCGCCCACAGCAGGTACCACGGCTGCACCACGGGAAACAGCAGCACCGTGATGCCCAGCGCGACGCCCAGCCCGCCGATCGGGTGCAGCCGGCCGCGGAAGACGGCCAGCAGCAACCAGGCCACCATGACCGTGATGATCAGCACGCCGATCGCACGGGTCAGCCCCAGCACCGCGGTGGTGTGATCACCCAGGCCCAGCAGGATGCCCACCTGCCCGGTGCCCAGCGCCAGCAGCGTCGGCGGCGACATCCAGCTGCGCACCACGTTGGCGGTGCCCAGCGTGTAGATCCAGCCGAAGCCGAGCCCGCTGGCCCAGCCGACGACCGCCATCACCGCCAGCGACAGCACCGCCATGCCGCCGCCGGTCAACAGCAGGGCGCGCAGGGTTCCTCCCCAGCGGTAGGCCAGCGCCACCGTGACGAAGCCCAGCGCCAGCAGCGATGGCAATTTCACCTGCGACGACAGCGTGATCAGCACGGCGCCGGCCAGCAGCATGCCCAGCGGTTCCCAGTCCGGCCCCAACCGCTTCCACGACACGGGCAGCAGCCGTGGTGCGTCGATG
>NZ_LZHT01000019.1 GCF_001667315.1 Mycobacterium sp. 852002-10029_SCH5224772 | reverse complement strand
TTTTGCCATTCCGCCGCCACGCACGGCGGCCTGGCCGTTATCGCGGGTTTTTTCCGTTCCTGTTTTGGCCCCCCCCGCCGGGGGGGGGTTTTTTTCGCCCCCGCCCCGCGCTGGAGCCCTTCGGCGGTTAGAGCAAGCCGAGCAGTTGCAGATCCGTGACGTACTTGACGATCACCGGCGCGCTCACGTGCGGGATGTCGTTGTCCGAACCGACCTTCGCTTCCTGCACGGCGGCGCGGAACCGGTCGGTCGGTGCGAACGCACCGCGGGCCGGCTCGGCGGGCTGCAGGTTCTTCGGATCCCGCAGCAGCAACAGCAGCATCTGCAGGACCGAGTTCTGCCGCTGCCGCTCCGGCAGGCCCCGCAGGCCGGTCTCGAAGCGTTGCAGCCACTCCCCGAAGTCACCGACGCGCTCGATCGGGTAGCCGGCTTCGATCAGCCAGTCGACGTACTCGTCGAGCCCGATCCCGTCGTCGTGCGGGTTCATCACGTGATACGTCTCGAACCCCTCCATCACCTGCGCGCCCAGCTTGGCGATCGCCTCGGCGACGAACTCGACGGGCAGGCCGTCGAAGTGCGCGCTTTGCCGCTTGCCGTCGGCGTCGAGCTGATAGAACGACTTGGGCGCGCAGCCGGTGGCCACGACGCTCAGGATCATCCGGGTGAAGATGTCCGCCACGTTGAGCTGGCCGGCGTAGCTGGTGTCGGCCAGGATCATGTCGGAGCGGAACACTGAGACCGGCAGGCCGCACAGGTCGTGGGCCTCGCGCAGCAAGACCTCGCCCGCCCACTTGCTGTTGCCGTAGCCGTTGGCGTAGCTGCCGTCGACGACGCGGGTGGCGCTGATGACCCGGATGTCGGCGTCCTCGGTGAACGCCGACGGCTCGATCTGGCGCCCCACGTCCGAGGTCGACACGTACGCGTACGGCTTCATCTTCGTGGTGAGCGCCAACCGGATCAGCTCGGCGGTGCCCCCGACGTTGGGGGCGAATAGCTCGCTGTAGGGCAGCACGCCGTTGACCACGGCCGCGGAGTCGACGATCAGGTCGACGGTCTCGGCCAGCCGCTGCCAGGTCGCCTCATCCAATCCCAGGTTGGCGTGGCCCTTGTCGCCGGCGATGACTTCGAGGTGGTCGGCGGCCAGTTCGTGGAAATACCGCGGCAGGGCGGGATCGCCTGCAAAACCGGGGGGGTCGAAGGTCCTCTCGAGCCGGCGCCGCGCGTCCTCGTCCGAGGTGGCCCGCACCAGGCAGATCAGCTTCCCGTCGGCCAGTTCCAGCCGTTCCAGCCAGTGCAGCACCAGGTAACGGCCCAGGAAGCCGGTGGCGCCGGTCAGCAGGACGGTGCGCACCTCGGCGTTCGGGCCCGGCAGCGCCGGCGCGGCGGCCAGGGTCGGGGCGTCGATGAACTTGTCCAGCGTGAGGTCGCACGCGTACACCTCCGTGGCGTCGCGACCGTGCACGGACGCGAAGTCGCCCCGTTGGCCTTCCGCCGCATCGGCATCGCGGTTGAGTTGCTGGCTCAGGCTGCGCACCGACGGCGCCTCGAAGACGGCGCGCACGGGCAGGTGGATATCGAGGGCGTTGTAGATCGCGGCGACCAGGCGCATGGCCGACAGGGAATCCCCGCCCAAGTCGAAGAAGGACTCCTGCACCCCGACCCGCTCGAGGCCCAGCACCTGGGCGTAGAGCCAGGCCAGGATCTCCTCGACCGCGGTGGCCGGGGCGAGGTAGTCGTCGCTGCCCTGGTAGTCGGGGGCGGGCAGCGCGCGGATGTCGAGTTTGCCGCCGGGCGTCAACGGCAGCGCGTCCACCACCATCACCGCGGCCGGCACCATGTAGGCGGGCAGGCGCTCGGCCAGCAGGGTGCGGATCTCGGGCGGGTTGGCCGTTCCGGTGATGTAGGCGACCAGCCGCTTGTCGCCGGGGCGGTCCTCGCGGGCGATCACCAACGCCTGCTCCACCCCGTCGAGGGCGGCCAGCGCGGCCTGGATTTCGCCGAGTTCGATGCGGTACCCGCGGATCTTGACCTGCTCGTCGGCGCGCCCGACATAGCGCAGCTGCCCATCAGAACCCCACCACGCCAGGTCCCCGGTGCGGTACATGCGCGCCCCGGCGCCACCGAACGGGCAGGCCACGAACCGCGACGCGCTCAGGCCCGGCCGGCGCAGGTAGCCGGTCGACACGCCGCCACCGGCCACATACAACTCGCCGATCACGCCCGGGGGCACCGGCCGCAGGCATCCGTCGAGCACGAACAACGCGGCCCCAGACACCGGCGAACCGATCGGCGGCGCGTCGGGTCCCGGGATGAGCGGCGCGCTGACCGCCGCGACGATGGTGATCTCCGTGGGGCCGTAGACGTTGACCATCACCCGTCCCGACGCCCACCGCTCCACCACGTCGACCGGGCACGCTTCGCCCGCGACGGCCAGCACCGCCGAGTCCAGACCCTCCGGGGAGAGCATCGCCACCTCGGACGGTGTCTGGGTCAGCATGTCGACCTGTTCGGCAACGAGCAAGGCGTGCAGGTCTTTCGGGGAGCGCACCACCTCGTCGGGCACCACCAGCACCCGGCCGCCGTGCAGCAGCGCACCGAAGATCTCCCACACCGAGAAGTCGAAGGCCAGGGAGTGGCAGTGGCTCCACACCTTGCCCGGTGCGGCCGGTAGGCCGGCGGCGCCCTGGGAGGCGAACAGCTGGGTGGCGTTGTGGTGGGTGACCGCCACACCCTTGGGAACTCCGGTGGTCCCCGAGGTGTAGATGGTGTAGGCGATGTGGTGCGGCGCCGGCGACGGCAACGCCGTTGCGGGCCGCGTCTTTATCGCCGGGTCGTCGATGTCGATGACGACCGGGCCGGAATCGTCGAGGCGCGAACGCCATTCGGCGGTGGTGAGCACCGCCGCCGGCGCGGCGTCCCCGAGCATGAAGTCGATGCGCGCCACCGGCAAGCCCGGGTCGATCGGCACGTACGCGGCGCCGGTCTTGAGCACCGCCAGAATGGCGACGACGGCCCGCGCCGAACGCTCGGAGAGCAGCGCCACGCATTGCCCCGGTCTGGCGCCGCGCTCACTCAGCAAGTGCGCCAATCGGTTTGCCGACTCGTCGAGTTCGCGGTAGGTCCACGAATCCGCTCCGTAGGTGATGGCCACCGCCTCCGGCGTGCGCGCGACGTGCTCGGCGAACACCTGCGGGATCGACACCGGCGGGCGCGACGGGCCGTCCAGCACCGCCCGGTTGCCGATCGCGTCGAGGCGGGCGTGCTCGTCGGCGCCGAGCACGTCGATCGACGACAGCCGCCGGGCGGGGTC
>NZ_LZHT01000018.1 GCF_001667315.1 Mycobacterium sp. 852002-10029_SCH5224772 | reverse complement strand
ACGACACCTACGCCGACGACGGCTCCATCATCGACAAAGGCGTCGCCTTCGCCTCCAGCCACCTCGGCACGGGCGGGGCCGCCCCGGCGCCGCCACCGACGGGCGGGGGCTTCGGCAGCTGAGTCAGCCGGCTTTGGAGTTGAGGAACGCGACTATGCCCTGGGTGACGGCGACGGCGTATCTCGCCCGGCCGTCCGCGCTTTCCATCCGCGCGACGTCACTCGCGTTTTTCATGTTGCCGAGTTCGACGAGGACCGCCGGGTACTGAGCCAGGTTCAGCCCGGCGAGGTCGTCTCGACCGTACAAACCGTCCGAGCCGATGTAGTTGGCCGGCGGTAACCCTGACTGGGCCAAGGCATCCCGCATCGCGTGGGCCAGCTGCACGGCGGGCCCGGCTTGGACGTCGCCCAACGGCGGGCTCGAGTAGTTAACGTGGAATCCGCTGCCCGATGGGGGCCCGCCGTCGGCGTGGATGCTCACGATCGCGTCCGGGCGCATGGCGTTGGCGGCCGCCGCGCGTTGGTCGATGCACGGGCCGACGCCGGCGTCGCTGTCGCGCGACAGCTGGGTGCGAACGCCCATCTGGTTCAGCGCGCCGCTGATCAGCCCCACCACCGCCCAGGTGAACGCGTGCTCGGGATAGCCGTCGTCGGCCGCGGCGCCAGAGGTTTGGCACGGCTTGGTGCCACCGCGGCCGTTGGGAACCTGCTGGTTGATCGAGGCGTCGTTGACGGCGTTGTGGCCGGGGTCGAGGAAGACGGACATCCCGGCGACACCGGCGGCCGCGCGCGGGGCGGGCATGACCGCGGCGGCGCCCAGGATCGCCGGCATGACACCGGCGATCTTCAGGACGTCGCGGCGCGCAATGGATCGCAGCGCATGCGGGCGATCGCTCACCGCGCGATGGTAGCAACCGACACCTTTACATACTAAAAGGTATGTTAGGGTCGGCGGCATGTCCGTGGTCGACAGCCGCCCCCTGCACGGCATCACCGACGAATTCGTTGCGCGGCTGGCCGATCGGGCCGACGAGGCCGAGCGGTTGCGGCGCCTGCCCGCGGCGACGGTGGACGATTTCAGACAGACCGACCTGTTCCGGTTGCTGCTCCCCGCGCGGTTCGGCGGCCTGCAAGCCTCGTTTCCCGAACTGCTGCAACCGATTCGGCGGATGGCGCACGGCTGCGCCTCGAGCGCCTGGACGCTGGGTTTCTACGCGCTGCACAACTGGATGCTGTCGTTGTTCGATCCGCGGGTGCAGGCGGAGGTGTTCGCGTCGGGACCGGTGCTGGCGCCCGCTCCCCTGGCCCCCACCGGCCGCGGCGTCCCGGCTGACGGCGGCGTTCGGGTGACCGGGAGGTGGTCGTGGGCGACGGGGGCGATGGATGCCGACTGGATGATCGTCGGCGCGCTGATCGAGCGCCCGGACAGGATCGATCCGGCGCTGGTCGTCGTGCCCGCCGGCCAGGTCGAGGTCGTCGACACCTGGCACACCGCGGGCATGCGCGGCACCGGGTCGCATGATCTGGTCCTCGACGACGTCTTGGTGCCCGAGCATCGGTTGGTCGCCGTGGCCGACATCTACGGCGGCACGGCGCCGGGCGCGCGTGAGCACGGGGTCCCGACGTATCGGTGGCCGATGGTGCCCGCGCTGGCGCTGACGGCGTCCATGCCGGTGCTCGGGGCCGCGGAACGGGTGACCGAGCTCTTCGCCGAGCGGCTCGGCGGGCGGGTGCTGGCCTACAGCGGGGTGGCGCAAAAGGATCAGCCCGCCGCGCAGATCCGGCTCGGCGATGCGCGGGTGCGGTTGAGCGCGCTGCGGGCGTTGATCGCCGCGACCGCCGACGAGATCGAGACGATCGTCGTCAGCGGCGAGCGGGTGAGCCGGGCGGTGCGCGCCGACGCCCGGCTGGCGGCCGCCCGTACCGTGCACGAGTGCCGGGCGATCATCGCCGATCTGATGGAGGCATCCGGTGCCAGCGTCCACTTTCTGTCCAGCCCCTTGCAGCGCGCCAAGCGCGACGTGGACATCGCCGCGGGGCATGTGGTGTTCGACTACGACACGAGCCGAGAGTTGGCCGGCGCGTTGGCTATCGGCGCGAAGATCTCACCGATCTCCATGATCTGACTAGGCCGTCTCCGGCTCGCCCAGCATCACGGTCAGGAACCGTTCCCGTTGAGCCAGCGATTGGGCCTGTTCGGCCGAACTGGTGAGATGCAGCAACCCGATTCCCGCGGCAAAGGTCAATTCAGCGCGCAGTTTGGCGTCCTCGAAGCTGAAACCGTAGTCGCAGTAGGCCTTCACCACGGTGCGCAGCAGCAGCCGGTCGGCGGCGCGGATATTCTCGGCGGCGACCGGGTCCAGGCGGGCCCATTCGCGCATCGCCCGTTCGAGCATCCAGTACTGGGGGCTGACCAGGGTGAGCGTCAGGGCCGACAGGCGTTCCCGGGGCGGCAGCTCGTCGAGCTTGGACAGCGCCTGGCGGTCGCGTTCGAGAAATTTGTTCCACGATTCGACGAGTGCGGCCCGGTAGTGGTCGATGTCCTCGAAATGCCAGTAGAAGCTGCCGCGAGTGACACCGGCCTGCTGGCAGAGGCGTTCGACTTTGAGTGCGCGCACGCCCTCTTCGGCGAGCACGGTGTAACCCACCTCGAGCCAGTCCTCGGCTGACAGGCGGGTCGACGGCTGCTTGCGCACCACCACACCGTGAAGGTTACGGGAAGGGTGATTGGTCTGGCGGGGGAACCGCAGGCCAGCCCTATTTCGTCGGCGGCACGGGGAGGCGGGCGGTCTCATCCAGGTCCACATCGAGCGCGTTAAGCATCAGCGCCAGGCCCGCGTAGCGGTTGATGACCATCAACGCCTCGATGGTGGCCTCCGACCCCAGGGCCGTGTGCACTGAGGCGAAAAGCGGTGCCGCGACGCGGCGCGTGGTGACCAGCTCGGTCGTCAGGTGCAGCACGGCCAGCTCCGTGGGATCGAAATTGCCGGTTTGCCAATCGGATTCGGAGGTCAGCGCGTCGATGCTGTCGGTGTCGATGCCGACCGTCTGTGCGACGTCTCTGTGTTGGCCGAGCTCGTAGGCGCAGTCCATGAGGTACGCGGTGCGCAGGACGATGAGTTCGCGAAGCCTTCTGGGCAGCACCGGGCTGGTCAGGGCGGCGTCGCCGGCCACCATCCAACTGGTGAACACCTGCTCGGCGTTGGCGAGGGCGCGGTAGACGTTGAGATTGCCCCGCCGCGCGGTCAATTCGCGGGCGAGTTCGGGCATGTCCTCGGGTTGGCGGTACGGGATGCGGGTCATGCGGGAGCGTCGATGTCGAGGTCGACGGCGTTGAGCACGAGCGCCAGGCCGTAGTAGCAGCTGACGATCATCAGCATTTCGCTGAGCGCCTCGTCGCCGAGCAGGGCGTGGGCCGCGGCGAACGAGTCGTCGGACAGGTGGCGGGTCGTGCACAGCTCGGTGACGGTGTCGATGACGAGGCGTTCGTCGCCGCTGAACCCCGCCGCGTCGAGGTCCCCTTTGCCGGTCAGCGCGTCGATCTCGTGGTCGGTGAGCCCCGCGGCGCGGGCGAAGATGACGTGCTGGGCGAGTTCGTAGGGCGAGTCCTGCAGGTGTCCCACCCGCAGGATGATCACTTCGCGCATCCGCGGGGTGAAGGTCGGGCTTTGGAATAGCTGGCCGGCCATCTGCGACCAGCTCTCAAACACGTTCGGGGCGTTGGCGATCAGTCGCAGCACGTCGAGCGTGTCGGGTCTTGTTAGGAGTTGCCGGAGGTGTTCGGGTTGCTCGTCGGCGACGGCGAGCGGCATGCGGGTCACGCCTCGACTCTAGTTCAGCTCACTTTGTCCAGCCGGAACGGCAGCGAGATGACCAACGCCTTATTGATGCCGCACGCGCCGCTATCCCCCGACGTCTGATCCACGCCGGCCAGCGTCGTTGAGGTGGAATCGGTTGCCACCCAGCCTCTCTCGTCGACCGGATAGAAGCGGTAGATCTGGTGTCCCGTTCGGGCGGCGCCGTTCGGGCACGGCTCCCAATTGGGAATGTCGCGCTTGACCACGTATTCGCTGCCATGCAGGCCCACGTCGGCGCTCCAGCCGAGGTCGCTGGTCACCCGGCCGGTGCATTCGAGGGGGGTGCTGCACGTCGTGCTGATCGTCCACGTGCTCCGCACGCTGGCTTCGTTGTGGTAGATGTCGTTGGTTTTCGCCCAGTCGCCGTTGGAAATCGCCCGGTAGGTGCCGTTGAGGCCCCACTGGTCACCGGACGCGGCGGCCGGCGGCGCCACTGCGCCGGCGAACATCAACGCCGGAAGCGCCGCCATCGAGATCAACCGCCGCACTCCGTCACCGCCTAGGTGATCGGCGTGAACTGGAGGTGCAGCTCGGTGAGGCCGCGCAGGATGTAGGTCGGCGCATAGCTGTAGCGGCGGTCGCCGGCAGGGCCGTGGACGGCTTCGTTGATGTGGATATCGCGCATCCGGTCCAAGATGCGCTCCAGCGAGATCCGGCCCTCGACGCGGGCCAGGGGCGCACCCGGACAACTGTGCACGCCGCGCGCGAACGCGATGTGTTCGCGCACATTGCCGCGGTCGAGCCGGAATTCGTGCGGTTCTTCGAAGCGGTCGGGGTCGCGGTTGATCGCTCCCGGGCACAGCATGACCGTGGTGCCGGCCGGGATGTCGACGTCACCCACCCGGGTTGACTTGCGCGCCAACCGGAAAGTCGTCTTGACCGGGGCCTCCATTCGCAGCGCCTCCTCGATGAAGATGGGAATAAGGCTGCGGTCCCCGCGCAGCGCCTGCTGCAAATCTGGCCTGTCGCACAGGATCTGCAGCGCGGCGCCGAGCAGCTTGGCGGTGGTTTCCTGGCCGGCTCCGAACAGGAAGGTGGCGGCACGCACGACGTCGACGACCTCGGGTGTGGACCCGTCCGGGTACCGCGCGGCGGCGAGATCGCTCAGCACGTCACCGCGCGGCTCGCGGCGGCGGTCCTCGATGTAGAAGCTGAATTTCTCGTCGAGGAATTCCAGCGGGTTGATCGCGGCCGGATCGTGGTCGAGGTTGCCTGCGGTGTGCGAATTCGCCAGTGCGGCACGGAATTCCTTGTGTTCGGCCTCGGGCACACCGAGCAGGTTCGCCACGGCGAGCAACGCGTACGGCTTGGAATACGCATCGAGGAACTCGCATTCGCCGCGCCCGACGAACTCGTCCAGCTGCTGGTCGGCCAGGCTCCACAGGAAGTCCTGGTTCTCCTTCAGGCGTGCCGGCGTCAGCAGCCGGCTCAGCACCGATCGGGCGCGGGTGTGCTCCGGGGGATCCATCGTCACCATGTGCTCGTGCAGCGGCATTTGCGCGCGGTGCTTGTCGATCAGCGCGCCGATGTCGTCGCCGGCGGGTTCGAACGGCAAGGGCGGGAACGGGCCGCCCACCGCGATGCAGCTGGAGAACGAGTCGACGTCTTTGTAGAGCGCCATGGCCTCGTCGTACCCGGTGACGGCGACCACCCCGTGGTGGGGCTCGGTTACTACGGGCCCCTTGGCGCGCAGGTAGTCGAAATAGGGATGCGGGTTGGGGACGAGCGTCGGGTCGGTGAAGAAGTCGAAGTCGTCAAAGTCGTTCACTGGCACCCTCCTTGGCGATCGGCGGTCATGTTCGCGCCGCTCCGAGCGCGGCTTTGCAGAATTGCCACAGGCTTTCCTCGGTGGCCTTCAGGTCCTCGTCGGTTCTGGCCGCATAGGCGTAGTAGTGGTAGATCGCGCGTTGCAGCTCAACGATGAACCAGGTGTCCCAGTTGGGATTTCGCGGGCGCAGCAACCCCTTTTCGGCGGCGGCCGCGACCTCGGCCCGCAACAGTTCGACGAACGGCTGCTCGGCCTCGGCGAGTTCGGTCGGGAAGATGCGATGCAGGTGCCAGTGCGCGGAGACGATGAACCGGATGCCCGCCGCTTCTTCGCTGTCGCCGTGGAATTGCTGCAGCGGCGCGGTGATGTAAGACCGCAAGCGGTCCATGGGATCTGACAGGTCGGCGGCGGCCGTGGCCCAGCGGTCGCAGGCCTCGGTCATCGCGTCTCCGATGACCGCCAGCAGCAGTTCGTCCTTGGAGGCGAAGTACCGGTAGAAGGTCTGCAGCGCCACCCCGGCCTCGGCCACCAATTCCTGGGTGGTGAAGTCGTCCTTCGCCTGGATGAGCCGCCGGGCGGCGTCGAGCATCAACCGCACCTGGTTGGCGATGCGGGTGCGGGAACGCTGCACGGCCGCCGACCGATCGACAGCGCGCTCCACCCAGGACTCCGACGGGACTGTCACAACGACTCCCTAAACGCCAGTAACAGTAGAACGATATTCTGATGATTCAAAGAGCGCAACTCTCAAAATGGCTCGGAACTGTAGACCACCGCGCCACCGAAGTGAGGCGAGGAGTGGCCGGCCAGCCCGGTGGTGGCGCGCTCGCGCTGTCGGTCGCCTGCGCGCCGGGCCAGCTGCAGGTAGCACTCGAGCATCTGCGGGATGCCGTGCATGCGTCCGTTGCCGAGCGCGCCGCCCCCCGACAGCGCGGGGATACCGTCCGGGCGGTCGCTGTCGATGCCGCCGGCCTCGACGAAGCGGTGTGCCTCGCCGGGCGGGCAGAGGCCCAGCACCTCCAGCCAGAGCCAGACGAACAGCGAAAAGCCGTCGTACACCTGGGGTAAATCGATGTCGGCGCCGCAGATTCCGGCGTGTTCCCACAGTCGCCGCGTCATTTGCGTGCCGCCCTCGACGATGTCGTCCAGCGGCCAGTGCAAGGGCAGGCGTCGCCGGGCGGGCATCCCGGAGGCGTAGCCGGCGATGTACACCGGGCGGTGTGGCAGGTCCTTCGCCCGATCGGCCGACGTGAGCACGAACGCCGCGACCCCGTCGACCGGGATGTCGCAGTCATAGCGGCAGACCGGATCGAAGAGCATTGGCGCGGAGAGATATTCGTCGGCGCTGAGCGGGCGATCGTGCCAGAACGACCACGGGATGCGTGCGCCGTTCTTGCGCGCCTCCACCGCCACGGCCGCCATCGACTCGCGTCGCGCGCCGAAGCGCTGCAGATATTCGTTGTGCGGCAGGGCGATCATGGCGAGCGGACCGAAAAATCCTTGGGGTGCCGTCCATTGCTGCGGGCCGCGCGCCTCGCGCATCGGGTTGGCGTGGTAGCGCCCGGCAGGGTTGTGCAGCGCGCGGTGCAGCAGCACGTAATCCGCGGCGCCGCTGGCGATGGCGTTGACCGCGATGGCGACCGAGCCGGTGATCTGGCCGATGCCGTCGAACCCGGCGACGTAACGCGGTGCGGCGCCAAGGTTTTGGGCGAGCCAGGTCGAGGACACCGTGCTCACGCCGTCGTCCGCGGCCTGGCCGCCCGCGCTGGGCAGCAGGCTCGAGCTGACGAACCCGTCGATCTGGTCAAGGCGCAGTCCCGCGTCGGCGATGGCGGCGCGCGCGGTGTCCACGGCCAGCACCCCCAGCGGCCGCTCGGCGCGGCGGCACACCTGGCTGTGTCCGTAGCCGACGATGGCGACCTTGTTGCTCGCCGCGAATCGGGCGCTCACGCCAGCTCGAATGCGGGGACGGCCACACCTGGTGCGAGGTCCTCGAAACCGACCGTGACAGCGCCGCCGACGCGCAGGTCCGCGTCCAGAACTTTGGGGCCGTCGAGCAAGCGGCCGATGAGCCGCAGCTCGGCCTGTTCGGCGAGTTCGACGTCGACGAGCACGAAAGGCAGGTCCGCGTCGAAGCCCGGCAGGAAGGCTTGCCGCACCACCGTCCACGATCGGACGACACCGCGCCCGCTGACCGGGGTGAACTCGAAACCGGGATCGGTTGCGTGGCAATGGGGGCACACCACGTCGGGGGGCATGCTGAACTTCCCGCACCGCGCGCAGCGCGCCACGGTCAGGACGTGGTCGGCGGCGGCAGCCCAGAACGGGGCCGAGGTTTCGTCGGGAACCGGCAGCGGCCGAGCGCTCACGGGATCACCCTTTGGTCGGCCAGCTCGGATATTCGGTCCCAGTCGTAGCCGAGCTCGGACAGCAGCGCCTCGGTGTGCTCGCCGTGCTCAGGCGCGCGGCGCAGGGGCGGTGCCTGCTCATCGAGTTGCACGGGCACGGCGGGCAACCGGTAGGACTGGCCGCCCTCGAGCCGCACCTCTCCCACGTAGCCGTTGGCGATCACCTGCGGGTCCTCGATCACCTCGGACACGGATTGCACTGGGGCCCAGGGGGCGTCGAGTTTGGCCAGCAGCTCTTTCCATTCGGCGAGGGTGTGGCGGGAGAACACGCCGTCCAGCTCGGCCACGCAGGCTGCGCCGTTGGCGCACCGGGCGGCCATGTCGGCGAAGCGCGCATCCTCGATCAGGTCGTCTCGGCCGACCAGGCGGCAGAACTCGGCCCAGTAGCGGTCGCCCTGCAGGAACATCAGCTGGATGTGTCGGCCGTCCTTGGTGCGATAGTTGCCGGTGAGCGGGTTGACCTGCGGACCGCGGCCGCCCACGGGTCCGGCCTCGCCGCCGTTGAGCACCGCGAGCAGATCCGAGGACAGCATCCACATGGCGGTGGCCAACAGCGAGACGTCGACGACGGAGCCGGTGCCGGTGTTCGCCCGCTTGAGCAGGGCGGCGGCGATGCCGAAAGCCAGTGCCATGGCGCCGTTTCGGTCGCCCATCGCGCCGCGCTGGCTGATCGGGTAGTCGCGTTCGGGCGGGGTCAGGATGTGGCCGACTCCCCCGCGCGCCCAGAACGCCGAGCTGTCGTAGCCGGGCTGGTTGGCGTCCGGGCCGCGGGTCCCGAAGCCGTGACCGCGGGCGTAGATCAGGCTTGGGTACCGGGCGCGCAGCGTGTCGGCGTCCAGCCCGAGCCGGGCCAGCGCGCCAGGGCGCAGGCTGGTGAGGAAAACGTCTGCGGTAGACAGCAATTCGTGCAGCACGGCCACGCCGGCATCGTGACGCAGGTTCAGCGCGATTGACCGCTTGCCGCGATTGGCCAGGGCCATCGAGAGATTCACGCCGTCGCGGTCGGTGCCGATGCCCTGTGTCGCCAGCCCCCGGTAGGGGTCGCCTTCGAGGCGTTCGATGCGGATGACGTCGGCGCCCCAGTCGGCCAGTAGCGCGCCGGCCACCGGGACGAAGACCCATTGCGCGAGCTCGACGACGCGCAGTCCCTGGAATGCGTCGAATGCGTCCATTCACGTCCTCCTCAAAGCGTCGTGGTCGGCCACCGCGGTGCCGAGCCGGTGCAGCAGGGTGGCGATGATCGCCGGCTGCACTTTGGTGGTGATGCCCCACAGAAAGAACCCGTGCAGCATGCCGAAAGCGATGGCACGCCAGGCCTCATCCCACGGCGGCGGCGTGACCCCGTGCGAGGCGAGCGCGTCGAGGTAGCGCCGCAACAGGTCTCGCTCGGTGCGCCGGCGTTCGTCGACGGTCAGGGTGGAGGCGATGTGGTAGCCGACATCGAGGTACCACCCGCCGCGCTGGACGAGTTGCCAGTCGACGAGGCAGCCGGCGCCGCCCGCGTCGAGGAAGACGTTGCCCACGTGGGCATCCCCGTGGATGACGCACCAGGCCCCCGCGTGCATCTCGACAAGGGCGCGGTAGGCGTCGACGAGCCGTTGTGGATCGCTTACTGAGGCGGGAACCCCCTGCCCGTTGGGGCCCTCGAAGTTGCGGCCGATGATGTCGAGGGTGGTCGAGCGCCCCCACACGTCGAGCGCGCGGCCCAGCCGTGGCGCAAGCAACGGCGCGTCGGCGCAGCGGGCCGACTCCCAGGTCGCGGCGTGCAGCCGGGCGAACTCGGCGAGGGTCTGCGCAGTCTGCTCGGAAGTGTAGGGGCTGTTACCGTCCAGGAACGTAGCGCCTTGCGCCACAACGTCGTCGGTGATGATGACGCCGTGTTGGGTGTGCGGATCGACGTCGGCGTAGACGCTGTGCAGGGTGCGCACGCCGGTCGCGGCGGCGAGGTCCCGATAGAAGTGGGCCTCGGGGGCCCCGATGTAGCGGGCGGCCCGGCCGATGTCGTTGAAGTAGCCCTTGACGCACAGGGCGCGTGAGAGTCCGTCGGCGCATTCGATGACGAAGCGCGCATTGGTGGAGATGCGGTCGACGACCGGGCCCGGCAGGACGTCGCGGATCTCGATGCCGGGGAATCGCGGCCGCAGGGCCGCGGTGAGCCATTCGACGGACAGCGCCTGCTCGAGACTGTCCGGCACGGGGACGGTGGCCACGCTCATGCCCGCGCACCCATCCGGGCGAAGGCGGCACGCGCTTTGGCGGTCTGGTCTTTCAGGAGCTCCGCGCGGTCTTCCTTCACCAGGTAACGGTCCCGGATGGCGGCGTCGAGGCTGATCGTGAATTCGGCGAGATAGGTCTGCATGTCGCCGTAACGCTCGGTAAGCACGTTGTGCGGCAAGGGAAACTCCCGGCCAGCGAGCTTACACAGTGGCCCCGGTGTCGAATGCGCCTCATAGCGCACGATCGGCGCGTCGAGAAACGGTGATCGCACGCCGCCGATCGCGTTGCCGAACCGGTCGACGGCCGCCTCGGCCACCTGGCCGTCGACGCTCAGCGCGATGCGCGGCGCGCTGGGTGGCGCGATGTCGTCCTCGGCCCACCGGAACAGGTTGCGTAGCGCGGCGCGCACGAACGCCGACATCGGAAAGCTCGAGGCGTTCCCGTCGCAGCCGGGAATCTTCGCCGCGTGGGGCGCGCCCGCGATTTCGTAGAGCCGGAAGCGGTCCCCCGCGTCGTCGCTGTCCTCGCGCCGCACCGAGGCGCCGCCGGGGTTGACGAACCCGTCCACGCTGAATCCCTCGACGTCGCTTTGCGGTTGGATCTCGACGACCGGAACCGTGGACGGGGGCATCGGCGCGTACTCGAAGCGCGGCAGGCCGTCCCCCACTGCCAGTGGCGTCAGGCTCGCGGCGTGGCAGGCCGGAAAGAAGCCGTCGTAGGCGGGGCGGGTCCGCGCGCCGAATGCCGCCGCGAAAGTCGCTGTGTCGACGCCGCTTTGGGAGTAACCGCCGAGATAGGCGTGTCGGACCGGCAGGTGACGCAACGGGCTGTGCTCGCCCCCTTCTTTGAGCGCGAGTCCGATCGCCCGCAGCAGGTCCCAGGCGAGGTCGTTCGACGGGATATCGACGCCGGCATACCGCTGGGGGTCGTAACCCTTGAGTTGCGTTGCCGACGTGGCGCGGTCGGTGATGCCGACCCACGCGTCGCCCTGCGCCTGCAGCAGGCTGCCGACGTGTAACCACAACGCGTCGCGGTCGACACCGTAGGTGGTGTTGAACGGCTCAACCACCACGCGGCCGCTGAAGCGGGAGGGGTCGTTCGGGTAGCGCGCCAACACCCGGGTGGCGTAGCGGTGGCCGTCGCTGACCACCGTGGGTGGTCCGATCGCGGGGCCGGTGTAGCAATTCGCCGTGCCTACAAGCAGATACTCGGCCTCGGTGTAGTTCTCGGAGAATTCCGGGAGGTCTTCGTCGAACTCAGATGGTGGGCGGGTGGCGCTGGTCTCGGGAACCCCGGAGCCGCACGGTAGCTCGCGCAACTGCGTCATGCCGGCCACCATCTATCGAAAAGTACGTTCTCCGAGTAGGATTGGCGCCACCGAAGATGAGGAGCGTCATGATTTCTCAGCGGTTCGCGTGGAAGTTCTCGACCTTCGCGGGCATTCTGGCCGTCGCCGCCGGGGTGCTTCCGCCGGTTGCCCGGGCCGCGATGCCATACGGCAACTACGACCTTCAGATCGAGGGCCGATACGACTTTCACACCTGGGTGTGGGCGATCACCGCGTGCCCCGGCGGGTGTGTCCACGTGAACGCGATCGCCAGGCCGGTGGCCAAGGCCTTCCCCTACGCCGGCGATGCGCACCTGGCCGACGGCCGGTACACGTTGGCCGTCGATGTTCCGGACGGCCTGCGGTGTGGCGACATCTACTACGGCCCAACGATTCCCACGCATGACGTCTATACCTGGGATGCCGTCACGCTGGCCGGTTCGGTCGAATCCTCGTTCGCCGCGGGCTGCGACGGCGCCCCCGGCACGCAGACGTATCCGTTCACGCTGTCCCGCATGTAGCCCGACACGTCGCGGTGGTCACATCCGCCACAGCCGCCCCCGAGCGGAGGCACAAGGGAAAGTGCCCGCCTCTCAGCGACAAACACCGGTCCGCCCGAGTTGTCGCTGAGAGGTGGGCACTTCGTCACATGCCTTCCGCCTCGTGGCCGGTGCGGCCGGTGAGGTCGTCATGACGATCCGGCCCGTTGCATCGCGTCCATGCACTGCTGCAGCGCGAACGCCGGGTTCAGTTCGAGCGCCCGCGTCCGCTCCGGATAGATCAGGATGTGGCCGGCCGGAAAGAAGTACACCTCGCCGGCGGTCGCCGTCTCGTCGGGCCAGTCGGTGTTCGGATAGGTCGCACGAATCGACCCTTCGAAGACGAATCCGTAATGCGGACAGGGGCATACGCCACCGGGAAGCCCGCCGACCTGATAAAGCTGCGTGCAATCCAGCGGCCCGGTCGTCGTGTAGCCGACCTCCATGTCGCCCCACTGCACCGACCGGAAGTTGTCGCCGGCCAACGGCCACCGTCCCCCTCCGCCGCTGGGCAGTTCGTCGGGTTTCGCATGGGGCATGACGTACCTCTATTTCGCTCGGCTGCCGCGCGACTTGCGTACCGTCCCGCCCAACGCGGTCAGGCAGAACTGCCACAGTTGCTCTTTGACGTCGACCTGGCGCGGCGCGTAGGCGTAGTAGTGGTACACCGACCGCACGAGTTCGGCGATGAACCACGCGGCCCATTCCGGGTCCGCCGGCGCCAGCAGCCCGGCCTCGATTCCCGCGTTGATCTCGCCGAGGAGCAGATCCACGAACGGCTTCTCGGCCTCGGCGAGTTCGTCGGGGAAAATCCGGTGCAGCCGCCAGTGCGTTGAGACGACGAACTTCGCGGTGCCGCCGTCGCCGCCCTCGCTGTCGAGCACCTCGATGACCGCGGTGACGTAGAAGCGCAGCCGCGCGACCGGATCGGGCAGGTCGCGGGCGGCGTCCGCCCAGCGGACGCAGGCGTCGGTCATCGCGTCGGCGATCACCGCCAGCAGCAGCTCGTCCTTGGTGGCGAAGTAGCGGTAGAAGGTCTGCAGCGCAACGCCCGCCTCTTTGACCAGCTCCTGGGTGGTGAAACTGTCGCCCTTTTCCCGAATCAGCCGCAGGGCGGCGTCGAGCATCAGCCTGACTTGGTTGGCGATGCGCTCGCGCGAACGCTGCACCGCCGCCGACCGCTCCGCGGCCCGTTCTTCAGCACGTGACACCGAAGAAATGCTAGCCGTGCTCATGCCGGTGTGAGGAGAACGACGGGAATGTCGCGGTCGGTGCGTGACTGGTAGACGTCGTAGTTGGGCCACTGGTCGGTCATGATCTTCCACAGCCGCGGCTTCTCGGCGGCCGACGCGGTGCGCGCCGTGACCGCGAGTTCGTCGGCCCGGACCTGAATGCTGGCCGCCGGATTGGCTTGCAGATTCACGTACCAGGACGGGTGCATGGGTGCGCCGCCCATCGAGGCCACCACCAGATAGTCGTCGCCGTCGCGGCCGAAGATCAGCGCCGACGTGAGTTCGCGCCCGGTGCGACGCCCGGTCACGGTGAGCAGCAGTGTGGGCACGCCGTTCCACAGATAGCCGGTCTCGCCGCCGGTCTCCCGGTAGGCGCGCACATGGTCCGCGCCGATCAGGGTGAGGTCGGGCTGCGTGTAATCAGACATCGAACACCACCGGGATGGCGGTCGCCCCGCGCTCGTACATCCCGACGAAGCGGGGCGGCTCGGCGTCGGGGTCCAGGCGCAGGTTGGGCAGTCGGTCGAGCAGCGCCGAGATCGCGATGGTCATCTCGGCGCGGGCCACGTGCATGCCGAGGCAGATGTGTGCACCCTGCCCGAAACCCAACGACGGCTTGAACTTTCGGGTGATGTCATACTCGTCGGGGCGGTCCCACCGCGCGGGATCCCTGTTGGCGGCGCCGAGTGCGAGATGCACGACGGATCCGGCGGGGATCGGCACGCCGGCCAGCTCGGTGTCGGCCATGACCCAGCGGGAGAACATGGGGTCGGTCGGCATCCACCGGATCGCCTCCTCGATGGCGGGGCGCAGCAGGGACCGGTCGGCGCGCACCGCCTCGAGCAGTTCGGGCCGCTGCAACAGCGTCGTCAGCGTGGTGCCCATCTGCTTCCACGTGGTGCCCGAGCCCGCGCCGAGCAACAGCAGCACGAAGGAATCGATTTCGCGATCGGTGAGCCGGTCGGTGACGCCGTTCTCGTCGGTGAGCTCGGCCTGGATGAGGATGCTGATCAGGTCGTCCCGCGGGTCCCCGCGGCGCGCCGCAATGACCGGCTTGAGGAGGTCGACCACCTTCTGCGGGTCCCGCGCCAGCGCCTCCCGAATGTCGAGGGCCTGCTCGACGGGGACGCCGAAACTGCCCGTGATGGTGAGCACGGGGATGGCCGCGCAGAAGTCGACGTTGAGTTCGGCGCGGCCATCGCGGGCGAGCCCGTCGACCAGCAGGTCCACCGTCTCGGCGATCCAATTGTCAATCCACCACTTGCTGTTCGCCGGCAGGAACGACGGTTGCACCAGCGCGCGATAACGCTTGTGTTGCGCGCCGTTCATCGACAGCATGCTGTTGGTCAGGCCCAGCGGACCGTTCTCGAGGTCGACCGGCTCCGGAGACGAGGCGAACACGTCCGGGTTGCGGTAGACGACCATGCAGGTGTCGTAATCGAACACTGTGAAATGCGGGCTGTCGGGGTATGGCAGCCCGTGGAAGAACATCGTGTCGGTGCTGCCGGTCAGCTCGTGGAGGATCCCGGGCAGCACCGGCCCCTGTTCGCGCAGCCGGTGCCACACCGGATACGGATCGTCCTCGTAAGCGCCACCGGCCCAGGCGTTGTAGGAGCTGCGCAGGTCGAACAGCTCTCGCAGTCGATCGCGATCCAGTGCGGGAGCAGTCATTTCGCCACGAATCCGCCGTCGACGGGCAGCGCTACCCCGGTGACGTTGCGGGACGCGTCCGAGACCAGATACAGCGCCGCCTCGGCGCAGTCCTCGGCGGTGATGGCGCGCCCGAGCGGATGCTGCCCGCCGACCGATTCGGCGATGGCCGCCTGCTGCTCAGCATCGACCTTCAGCCCGCCCGCCGCCATGAAACCGGTCATCGGCATGGCGGCCGGGCAGATGGCGTTGACGCGAATTCCGAAGGGGGCGGCCTCGATTGCGACGGCCCGGGTGAGTTGGATGACGCCGCCCTTGGTGGCGCCGTACACCGAGCCGCCCCAGCCGACCAGGCCGGCCACCGAGGCGGTGTTGAGAATCACGCCACCGGAGCCCTGCTCCTTGAAGCGCAGCACCGCGTACTTGGTTCCGAGGAACACCCCGCCGAGGTTGACCGCGACCAGGCGGTTGAAGTCCTCGAGGGTGTGGTCCTCGAAGATCATGCCGAGGCGCGGAGTCGGGATGCCGACGTTGTTGAACAGGATGTCGAGCCGGCCGTACTGGTCGACGGCGGCCGCGATCATCGCCCGGACCTGTTGTTCGTCGGCGACGTCGACCCCCACGGCGATGGCGGTGCCGCCGGCCGATTCGACCTGGCGCACAGTGTCTTTCGCGTGGCCGACGTCGATGTCGGCCGCCACCACGCGTGCGCCCTCCTCGGCGAACCGCAGCGCGGACACCCGGCCCACCCCGGAGCCGGCGCCGGTGACGATGGCGCTCTTGCCGTCGAGCACACCGGCCATCAGGCGCTCGCCAGGACGGGTGGCTCGGCCGGCGTGAACCGGTATAGCCGTTCGGCGTTGCCGCGCAACAGCTTGTACTGCACGTTCTCCGGCAGGTCCTTCATCGTGTCGCGGGCGACGTCGATGCAGTCCGGCCAGGTGGAGTCCGAGTGCGGATAGTCCGTCTCGCACATGACGTTGTCCTCACCGATCTCGTCCAGACTCTTGATGGCGTGGCGGTCCTCGATGATGCAGCCGAAGATGTGATTGCGGAAGGTCTCCCGGATGTCGAGGGTGTCGAGGTCGGCTTCGTTACCCGCGTGGCCCATGAACTTGGTCCCGCGCTTCACCCAGTAGCGCTGCTTGTCGAGCACCTGCTCGGCGCGCTCCAGGAAGTACGGCATCCAGCCGACTTCGCCTTCGGACAGCGCGATTTTCAGGTTCGGGTAACGCTGGAACAGCCCGCTGAAGAGCCAGGACAGCATGGTCCCCGACGTCCGCGTGGCACCCCAGGTGAGGTTGGCCATGAAGGGCGCGTCCGCGCAGATCCTAGGCAGCTGAGACGACGAGCCAACGTGCATGCTCGCCACCATCTGCAGCTCGTTGGCCGCCGCCATGACCGGATCCCAGTAGTGGTCGGCATCGTGGATGGTGGGCAGCCCCAACGGTTCCGGGTTCTCGGAGAAGGCGAAGGCTGTCACGCCCTTGGCCGCCATCCGCTCCATCTCGGTGACGGCGAGCTTGGGGTCCCACATCGGGATCAGCATCAGCGGGATGTAGCGCCCCGGCGCCACGCCGCACCATTCCTCCACCAACCAGTCGTTGTAGATCTGCAGGCACTGGAAACCGAACTCACGGTCGCTGGCCTCCATGAACAGCTGTCCGCAGAACCGGGGCAGGGTCGGAAAGCACAGCGACGCAAGCACACCGGAGCGGTCCATGTCCTCGATGCGCGCCTTGGCGTCGTAGCAGCCCGGCCGCATCTCCGAATAATTCAGCGGTTCGGGGCTGAACTCCTCCTTGGACTTGCCGACGACGGCGCTCAGGCCAGAGCTGGGCATCCTCTTGCCGTCGTAGACCCAGACGTCCATGCCGGAGTCGTCAACTTCCATGTGCGGCGCGCGGTCGCGGTCCTTGGCGGCCACTCGGTCGACCCACAGGTTGGGCGGCTCGAGGATGTGGTCGTCGACCGAGATCAGCCAGTTCAGGTCGTATTCGCTCACTTCAACTCTCCGATCGACATGTGCTTGACCTCCTGGAATTCGCGAATTCCGTCCGGGCCTCGTTCGCGGCCCAGTCCGCTCTGCTTGTAGCCGCCGCTCGGTGCGTAGGCGGAGAAGACGCTGGTGTTGACGTTGACCGCGCCGGCGCGGAGCCGCCGCGCCACCGCCACGGCGGCCGCCGCGTCGGCGCCGTACACCTGGCCGGACAGGCCGTAGATGCTGTCGTTGGCGATGGCCACCGCGTCGTCGACGTCGCGGTAGCCCAGCACGCCGATGATCGGGCCGAAGATCTCTTCCTGCGCCGCCGGATTGGCGTTGCTGGGCAAATCGAGCACGGTGGGTTCGAAGAAGTAGCCGCGGTCCAGGCCCGCCGGGCGCCCGCCGCCGCAGAACACCTTGCCGCCGTGTTCTTCGGCCAGCTTGACGTATTGCTCGCACTTGTCGCGCTGGGCGGCGCTGATGACCGGGCCCATCATGGCCGACTCGTCGCTGGGCGGCCCCACCTTGATCGACCCGTAGGCACCGCTCACCGCGTCGAGCACCTCGTCCTTTTTATCCTGCGGCACAAGCATTCTCGTCGCGGCCACGCAGGCCTGACCGGCGGTGGACAGGACCACGATCATCGCGCCGCCGGCGGCGCGGTGCACGGCGTCGGGCAGGTAGATCTGCGCCGACTTGCCGCCGAGTTCCAGCGACACCCGTTTGACGGTCGGCGCCGCCTGGGCGAGGATCTTGCGGCCCGCCAGCGTCGAACCGGTGAACGACACCATGTCCACGCCCGGGTCGCTGGTGAGCAGTTCGGCCCCCTCGATGCCGGATTCGACGACGACGCTCAGCACGCCGGGCGGCAGGCCGGCCGCGTCGGCGGCCGCACCGAAGATCAGCGACGAGATCGGGGTGAGCGGGCTGGGCCGCAGGATCACCGAATTGCCCGCCATCAGCGCGGGAATCAGCTTCTGAAAGCCCATGATCAGCGCCGCGTTGTACGGCGTGATCGCGGCGACCACCCCGACGGGTTCGTGCCGCCGAATGCTCAAAGCGACCCGCCCGCGCACCAGATCGTCGACGGGCACCGGGCTGGCTTCCTCGTGCGACATCGACAGGTAGAGGTCGATGGTCTGGCGGGCGATGGCCGCGCCCGCGCGCAGTTGCGTCATCTCGGCGAAGAACGTCGACTGGCCGGCCTCGGCGACCAGGGTGGGCACCAGCGTGTCGCGGGCGGACTCGACGTAGTCGATGAACGCGTGCAGCACCCGCGCCCGCTCGCTCGGCGCCGCGTCGGCCCACACGCCGCCGTCGAAACTGCGGCGCGCCTCGGCGATCGCCCGCGCCACCTCGGCCAGCGGTGTCACCGTGATGTCGGCGACGTGGCTTTCGTCGGCGGGGTTTTCGACGCTGACCACGTCATCGCCGGTGACCCAACTGCCCGCGACATACGTCCGCCGCTCCGCGACTACCGCCAAGTCAACTCCTAAAGATCAGGTGACGGTAGAACGATATTCTTCTTTCTTCAGATATTCAACTCTCATCTGCAAATCGCCTGGAGCGGCCGCCCGTCGAGGGGCCGCTACCCCGATCCCGTGAGCTCGTCCCGAATGCTTTGGCGGACAACGTACTTCTGCACCTTGCCGCTGGCGGTGCGCGGATAGTCGTCCACCTGGTGCAGCGATTCGGGCCATTTCTGCTTGGCCACCCCGGCGCGTTCGAAGTGCGCGCGGACCTCGCCCAGGGTCGGCATGACCTGACCGGCCTTGATGCGCAGCACCGCCGCGGCGTGCTCGCCGAGCCGCGCATCCGGGGCGGCGACCACGACCGCCTCGGCGACCGCCGGCATCCCGAGCAGGACCTCCTCGACTTCCAGGGCGCTGATGTTCTCGCCGCCGCGGATGATGATGTCGGACTTGCGGTCAGTGATGGTCAAATAGCCGTCGTCATCCATCACCCCGATGTCGCCGGTGTGGTACCAGCCGTCCTCGTCGAAGGCGCGGGCGGTGAGCGCGGCGTCGGTGTAGCCGACGAACAAATCCGGTCCGCGCGACAGTATTTCGCCGTCGTCGGCCAGGCGGACCTCCACGCCCGTGCGCGCGTTGCCGTCGGTGAAGAGCCGCTTGTTCTCGGGCGCGGAATAGTGCGAACCGGTGATCGACGGGTGCTCAGAGCTGCCATAGGAGCGGGTGACGACGATCCCGAGGTCGGCCAGGCGCCGGGTGACGGCCGCCGGGACGGTGGACCCGCCGAGGCCGATGTGCGTGATGTAGCGCAGGTGCTCGGCGGTGAACCGCGGGTGGTCGAGCAGGCTGGTGACGAAGTACGGCGGTCCCCCGCCGAGCGCGACACCGTCGGTGTCCATCAGGTCGATCGCGCGGTCCGGGTCCCAGACGTCGCAGAGGTCGATCGGCCATCCGTCGACCACCGGGATCAGGAACGCGCCGAGCATGCCGATGAAATGCCCGACGGGCAGCGCGGTGAGTTGCCGGCCGCGCCCCGGAGGGTAATTCGCCAGCAATTGGCGCGTTTCGAAACCCAGTGTCTGATGGCTGTGGATCACGCCCTTGGGGTTGCTGGTGGTGCCCGACGTGAACGCGATCAGTGCGGGTCCGGCGGGGTCGGCCGCCAGCGTGCCGGCCATCGGTTCGTCGGCCAGCAGCGCCTCAAAGCTGTCGCCCACCAGCGCGACGGTCGGCACGTCGGCGCAAACCTCGGGCGCGTAGGTCATCCGCCCGAACCCCTCGGCGGTGATGAAAACCTGCGGCCGGACGCTGGAGAGGATGTAGCGCAATTCCTTCGGCCCGTAGAAGTGGACGATCGGGACGACGACGGCGGACAGGAACGCCGACGCCCAGAAGGTGACCGCCGCCTCCACCCAGTTCGGCAGTTGGAAGGCGACCACGTCGCCCGCGCCGACGCCGCGCGCTCGCAGGCCGGCCGCGAGCCGGCGGGCCATCAGTTCGACGTCGCCGAACGTGCCGGTGAACGGGCGCACCGACGAGTGGACGCGAAACGTGGTGTCCTGGTTGTCCTTGAGGCCGCGGGCCAGCAGGTCCCCGAGCGTGTCCGGGGTCCACCAGCCCTGCTCCTCGTAGCGTTGCGCCAACTCGGGCGCGACCACACGGATACCGGTCACATTGCTCCTCCGGTGACGCTTCAGCCGTGGCCAGCGTAGAACGACACTCTCGTGCTGACCAGTATTGAAGTTCTAGTAATGCGGATGTATCGTTCTGCTCGCTACTACGTGAGATTTGTATCACACCGCGGACCGGTTGGCTTGGAATGACGATGGATCGGGACAGCGTTATGGGGGTCTGTAGCCGGCATGTCCATGCGACTTGCCTTGCCGCACCGGCTATTTCGTGCGGCCGCCCGGGGCTTTGCTGCGGCGAAGGGGCGTAGGTGACCAGACGTTTCCAGGCGCTCCCGGCAGGGCACCGACCGCCGTCGGCCGACCCGCCGGCCACCGCCGAGCGCCGGACCACCTTCCGCTACGCGCGCCCGCTGGCGGGAGTAATGACCGTCATCGTCGCCGCCGCGATCGTCGCGCTGGCGGTGACGCAGTTCCGCGGCGGGTTCACCACCACCGTGCCGGTGACCGTGATGGCCGGCCGGTCCGGACTGATGATGAACCCGGGCGCCAAGGTCAAGCTGCACGGCGCGCAAGTGGGCAGCGTCGCCTCCATCGAGGATTCACCCAACGGCCAGGCCGTCATTCGGCTGGCCCTCGAACCGTCCCGGCTGCAGCTCATCCCGGCCAACGTCCTCGTCAACATCGTGGCGACGACGGCGTTCGGCGCCAAGTTCATCCAGCTGATTCCCCCGGAGACCCCGTCGCCGCAGCGCCTGCGCGCCGGCCAGGTGCTCGACGCCGGCCGCGTCACCGTCGAGATCAACTCGGTGTTCCAACAACTCACCTCGGTGCTGGAGAAGGTCGATCCGGCCAAACTCAACGAGACGCTCGGTGCGATGGCCACCGCGCTAAACGGTCGCGGTGCCCGGCTCGGCCAATTGTTCAGCGACCTGAACGCGTTTCTCGGCAAGATCGAGCCGAGCCTGCCCGCTCTGAGCCACGACATCGAGGCCACGGCCGACGTGTCCAGCGCCTACGCCGACGCCGCGCCCGACCTGATCACCGTCGCCGACCGCGCGACGCGCATCAGCCAGACCCTCGTCGACGAACAGCAGAACCTCGACGCGTTGCTGATCAGCTCGATCGGCCTGGCCGACCTCGGCAACGACGTCCTGGGCGCCAATCGCGAAAAGCTGGCCGAGGTAACGCATCTGCTGGTGCCGACGACCGATCTGACCAACGAGTACCACCAGGCGCTGACGTGTTCGCTCAAGGGAATGTTCCCGCTGGCGTTGCAGCCGCCCACGCCCGTGCCCGGTCTCGAGGTGTTGGGTGGCATCACGCTGGGCGCCGAGCGCTACCGGTTCCCCAAGAACCTGCCCAAGGTCGCGGCCAAGGGTGGCCCGCAGTGTGAGCACGAATTGCCGGTTGCCTACAACACATTCCCGCCGTTCGATGTCGCCGACATCGGCGCCAACCCGTGGCAGTACGGACAACAGGGAATCCTGCTCAACTCCGACGGGCTCAAGCAGTTCCTCTACGGCCCCCTTGACGGACCGCCCCGCAACACCGCACAGATCGGGCAACCGGGATGACCGGCACCGGCCGCATCGTGGTGAAGTTCGGCATCTTCACCGCCGTGATGCTGACGCTGACGACATTCCTGTTTTTCATCTTCGGCCAGTTCCGCAATGGCCCCACCCATCGGTACTCGGCCATCTTCGTCGATGCCTCGCAACTCAAGCCCGGGGATTCAGTGCGGGTGGCCGGAATTCGGGTGGGCACGGTCAACACCGTGGCGCTGCGGCCGGACAACAAGGTGCTGGTCGGGTTCGACGCTGACGACGACGTCGCGCTCACCACCGGAACCCGTGCCGCCGTGCGCTACCTCAACCTGGTGGGCGATCGCTACCTCGAACTCATCATCGGGCCCGGCGCGATGCGGGTGCTCCCGGCGGGGTCCCAGATCTCCATCGACCACACCATGCCCTCGCTGGACCTTGACCTGCTGCTCGGCGGGCTCAAACCCGTTATCCGGGGCCTCAATCCGCGCGACGTCAACGCACTGGCCGGCGCGCTGCTGCAGGTGTTCCAGGGCCAGGGCCAGACGCTGCAGTCGCTGCTGGCCAAAACGTCGTCGTTCTCCAGCAATGTCGCCGAGAAGAACAAGGCCATCGAGAGCCTGATCGACAACCTCAACACCGTGGTGCGCACCCTCGCCGACCAGGGGGGCCAGTTCTCCGGCGCGATCGAGCGCCTGCAGCGCCTGGTCAGTGAGCTTGCGCAAGAACGTGATCCGATCGGTGACGCCATCCACGCGCTGGCCACCGGCACCGCGTCGGTGAGCGACCTGCTCAGCGCCGCGCGCCCGCCGCTGGCCGGAACGGTCGATCAGCTCAACCGCCTGGCCCCTTTGCTCGAGCAGGGCAAGGGGCGCCTCGACGATGCGCTGCAGCGGGCGCCCCACAACTTCCGCAAGCTGGCCCGCACCGGGGCCTACGGCAGCTTCGTCAACTACTACATCTGTGGGCTGACGTTCCGCGTCACCGATCTGCAGGGCCGCACGGCGGTCTACCCCTGGCTGAAACAAACCGAGGGAAGGTGCGCCGAGCCCTGATGCTGAAATACCGTGGCGCACACCTCATTCGAGCCGGCTTCATCGGGACGGTGCTGATCCTGCTGGTGGTCTCCGTCGGGTTGGCCCCCGACCGGCTGGTGTCCTGGGCGACGACGGTCCGTTACCAGGCATTGTTCTCCGAGGCCGGGGGGCTCGAACCCGGCAACAAGGTCCTGGTCTCCGGCGTCAACGTCGGCACGGTTTCCGCGGTATCGCTGGACGACGACGGCGCGGCCGTGGTCGATTTCGGGGTCCACGGCACGGTGCGGCTGGGACCGCTGACCACCGCGCATATCCGCACCGGTTCACTGTTGGGCGCGCGGGTGCTGACCCTGGAGTCGGCCGGCACCGGCCTCCTGCGTCCGTCGGATGTCATCCCGCTGTCGCGGACGTCGTCGCCGTATTCGCTGACCGAGGCCGTCTCGGAGGCGACCACCAACCTGGCGGCCACCAGCACCGACACGCTCAACCAATCGCTGGACGCGCTCTCGGCGACCATCGACCAGATCGCCCCGCAGCTGGGCCCGACGTTCGACGGGCTGACCCGGCTGTCGCGGGCGATCAACAGTCGCGGCGAAACCCTGGACACGCTGCTCAAAAGCGCCAACGACGTCACCGGCATCCTCTCCGAGCACAGCCAGGGGGTCAACGCGCTGATCCTCGACGGCAACGTGCTGCTCGAAACGCTGGTCCGGCGGCGCGAGGCGATCAGCGGGCTGCTGGCCAACGTGTCCGCGGTTGCCAAGGAGCTGACCGGACTGGTCGCCGACAACGAGTCCAAGCTCGAGCCGACCCTGGACCGGCTGAATTCCGTTGCGGCCATGCTGGAGAAGAACCGCGACAATCTGTCCACGGCGCTGCCCGGTCTGAAGAAGTTCGAGATCACCTCGGGTGAGTCGGTGTCCAACGGCTTCTACTACAACGCGTTTGTGCCCAATCTGGCGATCCCCGAGCTGATTCAGCCGTTCTTCGATTACTACTGGGGGTTCCGGCGCAACGACCCGAACATGCCGCGGGCGCTGTTCCCCTGGCCGCACAATGCGATTCCGGGTGGTTCGCGATGACCGCGCGCAGACTCGTCGCCGCGTTGTTGGCCGGGGTGTTCCTGGTCGCGAGCGGATTCCTGGTGCGCGAGTCGTTCCTTCGTCCGCTGACGGTCACCGCGTATTTCCCGTCGGCGACGGGGATCTATGCGGGCGACGAGATCCGCGTGTCGGGCGTGAGGGTCGGAACCGTGGCCTCGGTGCAGCCGCAGCCCAGCCGGGCCAAGCTGGTCTTGCACGTCGACCGCCACGTGCGGATCCCGGCCAACGCCAAGGCGATCATCGTCGCGCAAAACCTGGTGGCGGCGCGCTACGTCCAGCTCACCCCCGCCTATCACCGCGGCGCCGGGCCCACGATGGGCGACGGTGCCGTGATCGACACCGACCGCACGGCGATCCCGGTCGAGTGGGATCAGGTCACCGAGCAATTGACCCGCCTGGCAACCGATCTGGGCCCGGCCGGCGACGTCTCGTCGACGTCGGCCAGCCGGTTCATCACGACCGCTGCCAACGCCCTGGACGGTAACGGCGAGAAGCTGCGCCAGACCCTTGCGCAGCTGTCCGGGATCAGCCGGATCCTGGCCAACGGCAGCGGCAACATCGTCGACATCATCAAGAACTTGCAGCATTTCGTCACCACCCTGCGCGACAGCAATCAGCAGATCGTGCAGTTCCAGAACCGGCTGACGACGCTGAGCACCGTGCTCGACGACAGCCGGTCGGATCTGGATGCGGCGCTGTCGAATCTGTCGGTGGCCGTCGGTGAGGTGCAGCGCTTCGTCGCCGGAACCCGGGGCAAGACCGCCGAGCAGATCAAACGGCTCACCAACGTCACGCAGGTGCTGGTCGATCACCGGATGGATGTGGAAAATATCCTGCACGCCGCGCCGACCGCGTTTTCCAACGGCTACAACATCTATAACCCCAACACCCCCGGGGCCATGGGCAGCTTCATCATCAACAACTTCTCCAACCCGGTGCATTTCCTGTGCGACGCGATCGGGGCGGTCGCGAACGTCA
>NZ_LZHT01000017.1 GCF_001667315.1 Mycobacterium sp. 852002-10029_SCH5224772 | reverse complement strand
GCCGCCGGCGTCCTCGGCAGCACTTGCGTAAAGAAGCGGACGCTCCGACGAGTGAAGCACCTCCGCGGCAGCCACCAGCGCCTCGGCATCGTGTTCAAGAATCCCGCGGGCATACCGGGCCACCCCTGCCAGCAGCGGTACCGCCGGGCGCTCCCGCTCAAGCACCTCGGTGCCCTGCAAGACCCGCGTGCGCAAGCCGGCATCACCTGCGGCCGAGGCAACCCGCGCACCCAAGATCAGCCGAACAAATGCGTGGGGAAAAAGCGGCGTCCCCAGTAGGGTGGCTTCCCCAAGCCAGCGCATCGCGTCATGAACGTCGTCGCGCTGCCACGCCGCCAGTGCGAGCACATACGCCGCTCCTCGACGTACGGCAGCCGAGCCGGCGGAGTAGGCATCGCGCGCGTCATTGACCATCTGCTGCAGCAAGTCTCGGTCATCCGTGTGCACCGCCACCTCGGCCAAAACCACCATGCGCAGGATGTCCGGCTCGGTCGCGCCTGTCGGCTGCGGGGGCGGCAGGGGCTCAATCGCGTTGCGAGCGGCCGACAGCCGGCCCGCGGCGAGGTGGATAATCCCACTGAAGACGGCCCACACAGCGAGGGCCATCGCGTTGCCCTCCCGGCGGGCTTGCCCTGTGCCGTGGGTGACCCGGGCCGTCGCGTCGTCCAGGCGGCCGATCACCGCCAGCAGGTTTGCGTAGTGCATCGCGGCATAGGCGTGAGCCAACGCCGCATCATCCGGGTGGACAAGCGGGCAAAGCTCTTCGAGGCGGCCCACGGCGCCGCCCGGGTACCCCTCACCGGCGTCGAGCAAAGCGAGGGCGAGGCCGGCCATGATGGTGGCCTCGACGTCATCGGTGACCGCAGCGGCCGCGGCGGCCTCGTCGGCCGCCGTCCGCCGTTGCGTTCCCTGGTCCTGCAACGCCAGGTTGTAGGCCAGCCACGCCAGATGCCGTGCCCGGGTGACGTCGCTGATGTCGCTCAACTCGAGCGCCTGCCGATTCTCCGCCACGCGCCGCTGGGTGCTGTGCTGGGTGTGCGCCGGGAGCCGGAG
>NZ_LZHT01000016.1 GCF_001667315.1 Mycobacterium sp. 852002-10029_SCH5224772 | reverse complement strand
GCCAGCACCGCGGTGCCCATGCCGCTGATGCACACCGTCGACCTCAACGCCGGCACCATGGACACCGAGGACGGCCCCCAGCTGCACGCCAACTGGACGTGGGCGCCCTCGGCGCTCGACCGCGAGCAGGTGACCCGGTTGAGCAGGCTGTGGTTCGAGGCCCTGGCCGGCATCTGCACGCACGTGCGCGACGGCGGCGGCGGGCTGACCCCGTCGGACGTCGTCCCCGCCCGGTTGGACCAGCCGCAGATCGACCAGCTCGAACGGCGCCTGCCGATCGCCGACATCCTGCCGCTGACCCCCCTGCAGGAGGGGCTGCTGTTCCACGCCAACACCACGCGGGGCAGCGACGACCACCTCTACGTGGTGCAGCTGGATCTCAGCTTGACCGGCCCGATCGACCACGACCGGCTGCGCGAGGCGATGCACACGGTGGTCACCCGGCACCCGCACCTCGTCGCCCGGTTCTGCGACCAGTTCGACGAGCCGGTGCAGATCATCCCGGCGGACCCGGCGATGGCCTGGCGGTACCTCGAGGTTCCGGCGAACGGATCCCAACCCGAGGAGCAGATCCAGCGCCTGTGCGCGGCCGAACGCTCCGCCGTCTACGACCTGGCCGACCAGCCCGCGGTCCGTGCCGTCCTGATCCGCACGGCGCACGACCGGCACCGGCTGGTGCTCACCATTCATCACATCGTGCTCGACGGCTGGTCGGTCCCGATCCTGCTGAACGAGACCTTCGCCTGCTACACCGGACAGCGCCTGCCCGTGCCCGCGCCCTATCGCAGGTTCGTGACCTGGCTGGCCGAGCGCGACGTCGACGCCGCGCGCGCGGCGTGGGGTGAGGTGCTCGCCGGCTTCGACACCCCGACGCTGGTCGGGCCGCCGCACCAGCTCGAGCCGGGCGCCCGGGGCGTGCAGTCGTTCACGGTCTCCGCGGAGAGCACGCGGGCGCTCAGCGAGCTGGCCCGCTTTAGCCACACCACCGTCAGCACCGTGCTGCAGGCCGCGTGGGCGCAGCTGCTGGTGTGGCTGACCGGCCAGCACGACGTCGCCTTCGGCACCACCGTCTCGGGCAGGCCGGCCGAGGTGCCCGGCGCCGACACGATGGTGGGTCTGATGATCAACACTGTCCCGGTGCGCGCGCGCATCACGGCGGCCACCACCACGGCCGACTTGCTCACCCAGCTGCAAGGCGCGCACACCGCCACGCTCGATCACCAGCACCTGGCGCTGAGCGAGATCCACCGGATCACCGGCCAGGACAAGCTGTTCGACACCTTGTTCGCCTACGAGAACTATCCGCTGGACACGTCCGCGATGGCCGTCGACCACGAACTGGGCATCACCGACGTCAACATGTTCGAGCGCAACCACTACCCGTTGACGATGCAGGCCGCCCTGTCCGGAGAGGAACTCGGCCTGCGGGTCGAATACGACGCCGGCGTCTTCGACGCGCGGACCATCGCCGCGCTGAGCGAGCGGCTCGAGCGGGTGCTGGTCGCGATGACCGCCGATCCGGCCCGGCCGCTCTCGTCGGTGGACCTGCTCGACGCGCCCGAACACGCCCGCCTGGACGCGATCGGCAACCGGGCGGTCTCGGTCCAGGCGCCGCCGTCATTCCCGTCGATTCCGGCGTTGTTCGACGCGCATGTGGCCCAGACCCCGGACGCGGTGGCGATCCGCTGGGCCGACCTGTCGATGACGTACCGCGAGCTCGACGAGGCCGCCAACCGCCTGGCACACCTGCTGGCCGGTCATGGTGCGGGCCCGGGACAGTCTGTCGCGCTGCTGTTTTCGCGGTCGGCGCAGGCGATCGTGGCGATCCTGGCGGTGCTCAAGACCGGCGCGGCCTACCTGCCGATCGACTCGGCGGCGCCGGCCACCCGGATCCGATTCATGCTCGAGGATTCCGCGCCGGTCGCCGCGATCACCACCGCGGGCCTGCGCTCGCGGCTAGCTGGGTGCGACGTGACGGTCATCGACATCGAGGACTCACAGATCGACACCCACGCGGGCACGCCGTTGCCGGCGCCCCCGGCCGAGGGCGTCGCCTACATCATCTACACGTCGGGCACCACCGGCGTTCCCAAAGGTGTTGCGGTCACCCATCGCAACGTGACGCAGCTGCTGGAGCCGTTGGACGCGGGCCTGCCGCGCGCGGGCGTGTGGACGCAAAGCCACTCGTATGCCTTCGACGTCTCGGTGTGGGAGATCTTCGGCGCGCTGCTGCGCGGCGGGCGGTTGGTGGTCGTCCCCGAGTCGGTGGCACGCTCCCCGCAGGACTTCCATGCCCTGCTGGTCGCCGAAGGGGTCAGCGTGCTGACCCAGACCCCGTCGGCGGTGGCCATGCTTTCCCATGAGGGGCTGGACTCGGTGTCGCTGGTGGTGGCCGGCGAGGCCTGCCCGCCCGAGGTGGTGGATCGCTGGGCGCCGGGGCGGGTGATGGTCAACGCGTACGGCCCGACCGAGACGACGATGTGCGTGGCGATCAGCGCACCCCTGACGGCGGGATCCGGGACGCCACCGATCGGTTCGCCGGTGGACGGCGCGGCGCTGTTCGTGCTCGACGCGTGGTTGCGTCCCGTGCCCGCGGGCGTCGTGGGGGAGCTGTACGTCGCCGGATCCGGGGTGGCCGCGGGATATGTCGGCCGGTCCGGACTGACCGCGTCGCGCTTCGTGGCGTGCCCGTTCGGGGCTCCGGGAACGCGCATGTATCGGACCGGGGACCTGGTGTGCTGGGGTGGCTCCGGATCCGATGAGGGCCAGCTGCACTACCTGGGCCGCGCCGACGAACAGGTCAAGATCCGGGGCTACCGCATCGAACTCGGCGAAGTCCAGACCGCGATGGCCGCACTGGACGACGTCGATCAGGCGGTGGTGATCGCCCGCGAGGACCGCCCCGGTGACAAACGCCTGGTGGGCTACATCACCGGAAACGCCGACCCGGGCGAGGCGCGCACCGCGCTGGCCCAGCGTCTTCCGGGCTACATGGTGCCGGCGGCCGTGGTCGGGCTCGACGCGCTGCCGCTGACACCCAACGGCAAACTCGACGCCCGCGCGCTTCCCGCCGCCGAATACACCGGCACCGGCTACCGGGCCCCGTCCAACGCCGTCGAGGAGGCGCTGGCCGCCAGCTTCGCCCACGTGCTCGGCGTCGAGCGGGTCGGGGTCGACGACTCCTTCTTCGATCTGGGCGGCGACAGCATTTCCGCGATGCGGTTGATCGCGGCGATCAACACCAGCCTGGGCGCCGACCTCCCGGTGCGCAGCTTGTTCGACGCGCCCACGGTCAGCGGGTTGAGCCGGCGACTGCGCCCGGACGCGACGGACGCCGAAGACGTGGTTCCGGTGCAGACCCTCAAGCACGGGGCCGGCGGCGTTCCGCTGTTCTGCGTGCATCCCGCGGGCGGGGTGAGCTGGCCGTATCGGGTTCTCGGAAACCACCTGGACTGCCCGATCGTCGGGATTCAGCAGATCCCGCGCAACGGCGACGGTCCGCGCTCCATCCGGGCCATGGCCGAAGCCCATGCCGACCGGATCCAAGACGTCTATCCCGGCGGGCCCTACAACATCCTGGGCTGGTCGTTCGGTGGGGTGGTCGCCCACGAGATCGCCATCGAGCTCCAACGGCGGGGACGCGTGATCGGGCGCCTGATCCTCCTCGACGCGCAACCCGGCATCGACGGCGGCCTGGCCCCGCCCGAGCACGCCCTCGGCGAGCAGCGGGTGCTCGAAGATGCGTTGCGGGCCTACAACATCGGACAAGACGGCCAAGACGGACAAGACGGGCAAGACGGGCAAGACGGACAAGGCGGGCCGCGCAGCAAACCGCTCTTCGAGCTGCTCCTGGGGAATCTCAACGGCAACATCGAGCTCTATCGCCACCACGAGCCCGGGCGCTTCGAGGGCGATATCACCGTCTTCTCCGCGGCGCGGGATGACGACGAACGCGGCGCGCAGCTGTCTCGATCCTGGGCGCCCTACGCGTCCGGCGAGATTCGGGTGCACTCGATCGACTGCACGCACACCGAGATGCTGAGCGCCGAATCGGTCGAGCTGTATGGGGAACAACTCCGGAACCTTGTCCGCACGACGATGCGACCCACCTCACACTCCCGTCGCTCGCGGTGATCACCGCACATTGATCGTGGGCGTTGGCGGGTCGTTGCAGCACTTTTGGCGGACGTCACGCGCGTGTCGAATCGGGCCCCGGTAGGGTCGAAGAGGTGTGCGGAGTCACCGGGGAGGTACGACTCGACGGGCGGGCGCCCGATGTAGCGGCGGTCTCAGCGATGGCCGCCGTGCTGACGCCGAGGGGCCCGGACAGTGGCGGCGCCTGGTCGCAGGGCCGGGTCGCGCTCGGTCATCGTCGCCTCAAAATCATCGACCTGACCGAAGCCGGCTCGCAGCCCATGGTCGACTCCGAGCTGGGTCTGTCCATCGCCTGGAACGGGTGCATCTACAACTACAAGGAGCTGCGCAGCGAACTCAGCGGGTACGGCTACCGCTTCTTCTCGCACAGCGACACCGAGGTTCTGATCAAGGCCTACCACCGGTGGGGTGATGACTTCGTCAGCCACCTGTTCGGCATGTTCGCCTTCGCCATCGTCGAACGCGACAGCGGCCGGGTGCTGCTCGGGCGTGACCGGCTCGGCATCAAACCCCTGTACCTGACCGAGGACAGCCACCGCGTCCGGTTCGCGTCGACGCTGCCGGCGCTGCTGGCCGGCGGCGGTGTGGACACCCGGATCGACCCCGTCGCCCTGCACCACTACATGAGCTTCCACTCGGTGGTGCCCGCCCCGGCCACCATCCTGCGCGGGGTCCGCAAGGTGCCGCCCGCCTCGCTGGTCGCGATCGAGCCCGACGGCAAGCGCACCGTCACCACCTATTGGGCGCCCGATTTCACCCGGCACGCCGACCGCTCGGACTGGTCGGAGCGCGACTGGGAAGACGCCGTGCTGTCCACGCTGCGCCTGGCGGTCAAGCGCCGGTTGGTCGCCGACGTGCCGGTCGGTTGCCTGCTGTCCGGCGGCGTCGACTCGAGTTTGATCGTGGGCCTGCTCGCCGAGGCCGGTCAGCACGGGCTGTCCACCTTCTCCATCGGCTTCGAGTCGGCCGGCGGCGTCAAGGGCGACGAGTTCCAGTACTCCGACATCGTGGCCGAGCGTTTCGACACCAACCACCACCAGATCCGCATCGAGACCGACCGGATGCTGCCCGCCCTCGATGGGGCCATCGGCGCGATGAGCGAACCCATGGTCAGCCACGACTGCGTCGCCTTCTACCTGCTCAGTCAGGAAGTGGCGCGCCACGTGAAGGTCGTGCAGTCCGGCCAGGGCGCCGACGAGGTGTTCGCCGGCTACCACTGGTACCCGCCGATGGGTGAGGCCGCCGCCGCCACGCTCGAGGGCGCGGTCGCCCAATACCGCGGCGCCTTCTTCGATCGCGACGCGGCCGGGGTCGACGCGTTGGTGGGGTCGGGCATCGTCGCGCCGGGCGACCCGAGCCTGCGGTTCGTCACCGAGCACTTCGCGCAGGCCGGCGCCGAGACCGGCATCGACCGCGCGTTGCGGCTCGACACCACCGTGATGCTGATCGACGACCCGGTGAAGCGGGTCGACAACATGACGATGGCGTGGGGACTGGAAGGCCGGGTTCCGTTCCTCGACCACGAGTTGGTCGAGCTGGCCGCCACCTGCCCGCCGGAGTTGAAGATCGCCCACCAAGGCAAGGGCGTCCTCAAACAGGCTGCGCGACGGGTCATTCCGTCGGAGGTCATCGACCGGCCGAAGGGCTACTTCCCGGTTCCGGCGCTGACCCACCTGGAAGGGCCCTACCTCGACATGGTCCGTGACGCCCTCTACGCTCCGACCGCCAAGGAACGCGGCCTGTTCAACACCGACGCGGTCGACGCGCTGCTGGCCAACCCCAACGGCAAGCTGACCCCACTGCGCGGCAACGAGCTCTGGCAGATCGCCCTGCTCGAGCTGTGGTTGCAGCGGCACGGCATCACGGGGCCGGTTGCATGACCGTGGTCGATCCGTCCGGCGACCACACCGAAGCGATCACGCTCGGCCTGCACGACGCCTCGCCGCCGGAACTGGTCGATGCGATGGCGAAGGACGTTGAGCTCGAATTGGGTTGGGGCCGACTCATTTTCGGGCAGACATTCGCCGACTCCCAGCAATTGGTCGAGGCGTTGCGGCGCGAAGGGCCCGGGCGGCGCGACATCTGCATCTACGCCCGTGAATCCCACGTCGTGGTCGCCGAGGCCCCGACCGAGCTTTTCATCGACCCCAGCCACACCTACCGGCTGCGCTTCACCGGCCGGAAGAAGAACTCGCCGCCGTCGCCGGTGGGCGTGACGGTGCGCACGCTGAACGACCCGATCGACGCCGACGCCATGAACCGCGTGTACGTGCGCTGCGGAATGGTCCCGGCCGGGGTCGACGTGATCTGGGAGAACCATCAGCATGTGCCGGCGGTGAAGTATCTGCTCGCGGTGCGCGACGAGGACGGCGCCGTGGTCGGCACCGTCACCGGCGTCGACCACGAGTTGCTGTTCAACGACCCGGAGGAAGGATCGAGCCTGTGGACCCTGGCCGTCGATCCGGCCGCCGGGCTGCCCGGGGTCGGCGCGGCCCTCACCCGGGCCCTGGCCGATCACTTCCGCGACGCGGGCCGCGCGTACATGGATCTGTCGGTGGCGCACGACAACGCCGCCGCCATCGGCCTTTACGAGAAGCTGGGTTTCCGTCGCGTCCCGGTGCTGGCGATCAAGCGCAAGAACGCGATCAACGAGCCGTTGTTCAGCCCGCCGCCGGAGACGATCGACGACCTCAACCCCTACGCCCGGATCATCGCCGACGAGGCGCTGCGCCGCGGGATTTGGGTCGAGGTGCTCGACGCCGAGACCGGCGAGATGCGGCTCACCCACGGCGGCCGCAGCGTCATCACCCGTGAATCGCTCTCCGAATACACCTCGGCGGTGGCCATGTGCCGCTGCGACGACAAGCGGTTGACCCGGCGCCTCGTCTCCGAGGCCGGCATCACCGTGCCCCGCGCCCGCCTGGCAACCTTCGACGAGAGCGACTTCGCCTTCCTCAAGGAGGTCGGCGAGGTCGTCGTCAAACCGACGCGGGGCGAGCAGGGCAAGGGCATCACCGTCGGCGTCGTCGCCGACAACGGGCCCGACGATCTGTCCGCCGCCCTCGCGCGCGCCCGCAAGCAATACCCCGACGTGCTGATCGAGCAGCGGGTGACCGGCGACGACCTTCGGCTCGTGGTGATCGACGGCCGCGTCGTGGCCGCCGCGCTGCGCTTGCCTCCGGAGATCATCGGTACGGGGGAGCACAGCGTGCGCGACCTGATCGCGGCCGAAAGCCGGCGGCGCTCCGCGGCCACCGGCGGCGAGTCCCGCATCCCCCTCGACGACCTCACGGAATCGACCGTCGCAGAAGCGGGTTGGGACTTGGACGATGTGCTGCCCCAGGGCACCCGGCTCAGGGTGCGCCGCACCGCCAACCTGCATCAGGGCGGCACCATCCACGACGTCACCGCACAGGTGAACGCCGAACTGTGCCGGGTCGCGGTGACCGCGGCCGAGGCGATCGGCATCCCGGTGACCGGCATCGACCTGCTGGTGCCCGACGTCACGGGCGCCGACTACGCGTTCATCGAAGCCAACGAGCGGCCGGGGCTGGCCAACCACGAACCTCAGCCCACGGCAGCGGCTTTCATCGACTTTCTGTTCCCCGGCCACCCCGGCCAGCCGCAGGCCTGGACGCCTGAGGAGTCCCGCTCGGATCGTGGCTGACGTCGGTCGAACCAGAACGGAGACGCCCGTGAGTGCGAACGCGCAGACCAAGACCATCGAGACGCAGGTGCCCGCCCGGCTGGACCGGCTGCCGTGGTCACGGTTCCATTGGCGCGTCGTGATCGGCCTGGGCGGTGTCTGGGTGCTCGACGGGCTCGAGGTCACCATGGTCGGCAACGTCTCGGCCCGGCTGATGGAGCACAACAGCGGCATCGCCCTGAACGCCGCGCAGATCGGCATGGCGGCGGCGATCTACATCGCCGGAGCCTGTACGGGGGCGCTGTTCTTCGGTCACCTCACCGACCGGTTCGGTCGGCGAAACCTGTTCATCCTTACGCTCGCAATCTATTTGGTCGCCACCGTGGCGACCGCGTTCGCCTTCGCCCCGTGGTATTTCTTCCTGACCCGCTTCGTCACCGGTTCCGGCATCGGCGGCGAATACGCCGCCATCAATTCCGCCATCGACGAGCTGATCCCCGCGCGGGTACGCGGCCGTGTCGACCTGGTGATCAACGGAACCTATTGGCTGGGGTCGGCCGCCGGCGCGGGCGGCGCGCTGATCCTGTTGGACACGTCGAACTTCCCGCCCGACATCGGGTGGCGGCTCGCCTTCGGCATCGGCGCCATATTCGGCATTTTCGTCCTTCTCGTGCGGCGCAACGTTCCGGAAAGCCCGCGGTGGCTGTTCATTCACGGCCGCGACGACGAAGCCGAGCAGATCGTCGGCGACATCGAGGAGGCGGTCGAGCGGGAGACGGGACAGCCGCTGCCCGAACCGCAGGGTAAGCCGCTGCGGATCCGTCAGCGCAAGGCGATTTCGTTCCGCGAGATCGCCGGCGTGGCCTTCAAGCTCTACCCGCGGCGCGCGGTCCTCGGGCTGGCGTTGTTCATCGGGCAGGCGTTCCTCTACAACGGCGTCACGTTCAACCTCGGCACACTGCTCAGCCAGTTCTACGCCGTGCCCTCCGGCGTGGTGCCGGTGTTCTTCGTGGTGTGGGCTCTGAGTAATTTCGCCGGCCCGCTGGTGCTCGGGCATCTGTTCGACACCGTCGGCCGCAAACCGATGATCACGCTGACCTACATCGGTTCCGGCGTGGCAGTGGTCGTGTTGGCGCTGGTGTTCGTCACCCAGGCCGGCGGTGTCTGGGCCTTCATCGGCGTGCTGATCGTGGCGTTTTTTCTGGCGTCGGCGGGTGCCAGCGCGGCGTACCTGACGGTCAGCGAGATCTTCCCGATGGAGACGCGGGCGCTGGCGATCGCGTTCTTCTACGCGATGGGCACGGCGATCGGCGGTATCACCGGCCCGCTGCTGTTCGGTCAGCTCATCAACTCCGGCCACCGCAACGAGGTCGTCTGGTCGTTTTTGATCGGCGCGGTCGTGATGGCGGCCGCCGGCCTGGTCGAACTGTGGCTCGGCGTGGCTGCCGAGCGGCGCCCGCTGGAAGAGCTGGCGTTGCCGTTGACGGTGGAAGACGCCGAGCGCCAAGAGGATTCGGCGCCGCTACCGGACTGACGAGCGGGGCCCATCAGCCGTACGCGTCCCACCAGGTGTGCAGGTCTTCGACGGTGGTTGTTGTACCGCGGAGCCCGGCTGGGTGACTACCGGACGTCGTCGTCACCGGCGGCGCGCTCGGTGAGCCCTTCGCGAGACAGCGCCCGGACGAATCCGTAGGCCTGCATCCCGGCCGGGCCGGGATTGTCGAATATCCATTCGTTGATCTTTTCCAGCGCCGTGGCCAGGTCGTCGCGCTTGACCCGGACCAGATATGTCTTCCGGTCGTCGTCCGGATCCTCGATGGATTCGGCGACCGCGACGGGGTTCCTGAACGCATACGCGATCCCGTGCACGGCGTCGTGGTTGAGTGCCCAGTGAATTTCGCTGGGGCGCAGTCGATTCACCGCCAGATTCCGATAGTCATGGTCGTCGTCTGAACTGCTCACCGGGCCGGTGATCCTTTTCTGTGGCGTCGAGAACGTGGACAGCGCTCAGCGTGAAGGCGATGTCGCGCGAGGCGATGAACCGGGCTTATTCATCATAGGAAGCGGAGCCGTCGGCCGCATGTCGAGCGCCGGTGCGCACGACCGGGGTCAGCGGGTGTACTTCAAGAACAGGTAGTCGTCGCAGACCAACGCGTGCGCCAGACGCATGGTGACCGGCGCGGTCAACCGCGCCGGGTGCACCCGATAACCCACCGGTTGGCTCGCGGCGAGTCTGGGGGCGAGCGTGACGCAGAGTTCGGTCACGGCGTCGGCCTCCACCAGCTCGTCGAGCAGGGTCGGCCCGCCCTCGCACAGGATGCGGTGCATGCCGCGCTCACGCAGCATCGCGACGGCGCGGGCCACGTCCACCGTGTTCTCACCGGCCACCATGATCTGTCGCCGGTCGTCGTCGTCGGGGTCGAGCCGCTCCGCGGTTCGCGCGCAGGTCACCAGGATCGGTGGTTGTTCGGGGTTGCTGAACAGCCGGGCAGGCAGTTCGGCGCTGCGGCTGACGACGGCGATCGGCGGGGGCGCGAATCGCCCTTCATGGTGCCGTCTGGCCCGTGCCGCGTCGGTGAGCTGCACCGGGCCGTAGTTTTCGGCGCGGGCGGTGCCGGCCCCGACCAGGACGACGTCGGCGAGCCCGCGCAGGATTCTCAGCAGCCGTTGATCGGTGGGACACGACAGCGGACCGGCGCGCCCGCCGAACGCGGCGGCGCCGTCGGCGCTGAAGATCATGTTGGCGCGCAGGCCATCCGGGGTATCGGCATAGAACGGCGCGAGTTCGACGATGCTGGGGACGGTGCTGACGCGGGGAGACTGGGCCACGGTCACGCCTCGTGGCCGGGTTCCATCTGGCGGACGTCGCCGAAGGACACCCAGCTTTCCAGCTCCCGCGGCGGGCTGCCGCTGACCGGTGCCAGCAGGTGCCCGACGTGGTCGCCCAGCGGGAAACGTTCCAGGATCTCGCCGACGAACCAGGCGGCCGCGTCGTCGAGGATGGGCATCCGTTCGGGGCCGGAATGCCAAAAACAGCGGTCGAACTTGTCGATCTTGTCGCTGGTTTGGCCGCCGAAGAGCTCCACGATGTCGAGGTGGGCGTGGTCGAACACGTGCACGGCCAGGTGGGTGGCGTCGCGCGCCGTACGGAAGGTGTGGTTGCGCTGCGACAGGCCGACCAGGAATCGGGGCGGATGAATGCTGGCCTGGCTGGCAAAACCCACCAGGCATCCGGCCGGGGTGCCGTTGGCCTGCGTGGTGACGACGAACATCGGATAGTTCAGCAGCGCCACCAGCTTTTCGAATGCTTCGGTTTCCGGTTCGGTTTCGGGGTCGGCCATCTGGTCAGTCTTCCCCGTCGGACGCCCGGAGAATCGTATTTGCCGCGATTTGCGTGGCGACGGGCCTTGCCCGGCCCGCCGCGGCGGAGGACCCGGTCATGAGGTGTTTCCGTTGCGCCGCAGCCTGATTCGAGCGATGATTTGCCGCATCGTGTAGGCGGCCACGCCGATAGCCAGCACGGCCGTACCGGACAGCACCGACCACCGCGGCATCGCGAAAGCCAGCACCACGCATCCGAGCAGTCCGATCACCGGGATAGCTCGGTGCGGGCGGCCCTCGTCGCGCCCGAGGGTGAGCGCGGAGGCGTTGGCGACGGCGTAGTAGATCAGCACGGCGAACGAGGAGAAACCGATGGCGTCGCGAAGGTCGGCGGTGGCGGCCAGGATCGCGACGACGACGCCGATCAGCGTTTCCGCGCGGTGGGGCACCTGAAATCGCGGGTGCACGGCGGCCAGCGCGTGGGGGAGATGGTGGTCGCGGGCCATGGCCAAGGTGGTGCGCGAGACGCCGAGAATCAACGCCAGCAGGGACCCCAGCGCGGCGACCGCCGCCCCCGCCTGGACCAGGGGAACCAGCCAGCCCGTTCCCGCCGCGCGGGCCGTTTCGACCAGCGGGGCGGCGCTGTCGGCGAGGCGGGTGGGCCCCAGCACGGAAAGCGCGGCGGCGGCCACCAATGCGTAGACAGCCATCGCGATGGCCAGTGCCAGCGGTATCGCCCGCGGAATGGTGCGGGCCGGGTCCCGGACCTCCTCGCCCAAGGTCGCAATGCGCGCATAGCCGGCAAAGGCGAAGAACAACAACCCCGCGGCTTGCACCACGCCTCCGAGGGTCGCGCCGGCCAGGCGGAACTGGTCGGCGTCGGCTCTTCCCGAGCTGAACGCGGCGACGATCACCGCCGCCAGCACGGCCAGCACCAGCGCGACGATGATGCGGGTCAGCCAGGCCGACTTCTGCACTCCGGCGTAGTTCACCGCGGTCAGCGCCACCACCGCCGCCACGGCCACCGCATGTGCCTGCTCCGGCCAGACGTAGGTGCCCACGGTCAACGCCATCGCCGCGCACGAGGCGGTCTTTCCGACGACGAAGCCCCACCCGGCCAGGTATCCCCAGAAGTCGCCGAGCCGCTTGCGGCCGTAGACATAGGTGCCGCCGGAGGCGGGATAGCGCGCTGCCAGGCGCGCGGAGGAGGTGGCGTTGCAGTAGGCCACCACCGCCGCCAACGCCAGGCCCAGCAGCAGTCCCGAACCGGCGGCGCGCGCGGCTGGGCCCAGCGCGGCGAAGATCCCGGCGCCGACCATCGACCCCAGCCCGATCACCACCGCGTCGAAAACACCGAGGCTTCGGCGCAACTCGTCGTTGTCGGATCGGGCGCCCGCCGGGGTGCTTTCAGACACGCGGTCTCCTCGAAAACAGAGAACGGAACGCTACTGGTGTCACTTCGCGCAGCGCCTAACCTATCAAATTAGTTTGATGTATTGTGCGAGCGTATGGCCTCCGCCACGCGGGCGACCGTCCCACCGCTGCTGCAGATGGCGTCCCATCCACTGCGGTGGGCGGTGCTGACCGAACTGGCATCCGGTGACCGCCGGGTGCGCGAATTGGCCGCCGTCCTCGGCGAGCCGCAGAACCTGGTCTCGTATCACTTGCGGCTATTGCGTTCGGCGGGACTCGTCGACGCGCGCCGCAGCACTTTCGACGGCCGCGACACCTATTACTGGTTGAACCTGACGAAGTGCGCCAAGGCATTCGGCGAGGCCGCCGCCGCACTGCATCCGGGGTTGGCCCCCACTCCTCCCGCCAAGCCCGCGCCGCGGTCGGTGCTGTTTTTATGCACCGGCAACAGCGCGCGGTCGCCGATAGCCGCGGCGCTGCTAGAAAAACGGGGCCGGGGCCGCATTCGCGCCGCGAGCGCCGGCAGTCATCCGAAATCACATCTCCACGCCGACGCCATCCGCGTCATGCGCGACGAGTACGACATCGATCTGCGCGGTGTCCGGCCGCAGCCCTTGGCCGCGGTTGCCCGACGACGCTTCGACTGCGTGGTCACGTTATGCGACAAGGTCCGCGAATACGCGCACGACCACCATCTGGCCACCACGATGCATTGGAGCCTGCCCGATCCTTCCGGCGGTGGCTACCCCGAATTCCGTCGTGTGGCAAGCGAATTGAGCAGCCGCGTCGACTACCTTCTGCCCGTCCTCGGCGTCGGCCCTCGCGGACGGTGATCATGGCGGTCAACCGGCGCGACTTCTGCAAATGGGGTGTCACGATGCTGGCCGCATCGGGTGGCGCCGGCACCGGGGCGCTAACCGCGTGTTCGGGAGCCGCGCAACCCGGTCCGCCCAACGGTAAAGCGGACTACACACTGCGAATCGCAACCGGCACGGTCGAATTGGCACCCGGCCGGATGGTATCGACCTTGACCTACAACGGCCAATTTCCGGGCCCGCTGCTTCGGTTCATGCAGGGGCGGCGCACATGGGTGGATGTCTTCAACGATACCGATTCCCCCGAACAGTTGCACTGGCACGGCCAGCATGTTGGAGTCGACGCTGATGGCGCCGCCGAGGAGGGAACGCCCGACGTGCCCGCGCACGGCATGCGGAGAATCTCCTTTGTACCCGGCCCGACGGGCTTCCGTTTCTATCACAGCCACGTCGTACCGCGCGCCGATCTGTCCCGTGGCCAATACAGCGGATTGGTGGGTCCGGTCTACATCGAGACTACCCAGAACGCGGGTTCCTTCGACCAAGAAATCTTCTTGACGCTCAAGGAGTTTGAGCCCGCGTTCAGTCGGGGAGGCGACATGGCCAGCGACTTCCTCGCCGGCGGGCAGAACCCGGATCTCACGGCGAAGGGGGAGACGTCGATGGCGGCCTCGCTGAGCCGAGGAGACGAGCCCGGCTACGAGGTGGGTTATGGGGCTTTCGCCATCAACGGACGCATGCTCGGCCACGGCGATCCCATCCGCGTGCGAACCGGTCAGGTGGTGCTGCTACACGTACTCAACGGCAGCGCCACCGAGACTCGCAGTCTGGCCCTGCCCGGGCACACCTTCACGGTCGTCGCACTGGACGGCAACCCGGTACCCACGCGCGCGGAGGTGCCGGTGTTATGGCTCGGCGCCGGTGAACGAGTCTCGGCCCTGGTCAGTATGACCAATCCGGGTGTATGGGTTTTGGGCGATCTCTCCGACGACGACCGCGACCGCGGAATGGGCGTGGTCGTCGAATATGCCGGGCGCGGTGGGGCTCCCCAATGGGTAGCACCCGTGCCGTTCAAGTGGGATTACCGGCTGTTCGCCACACCCCATCCGAGCAGCCCTACGCCGCCCGATCGCACCATCGACATGCTGATCGAGAAACGCAACGCCGCCGACAACGGTTTCAACGTCTGGACAATCAACGGCGCACCCTTCGCAATGGACGCCAACAAACCCGTGCTCGATATCGAGCACGGCAAGCGCTACCGGCTGCGCTTGCGCAACGCCAGCGACGACATGCACCCCATGCACCTGCATCGGCACACCTTCGAAATCACCCGCTTCGCTGGCGCATCGACCGCAGGCGTGCGCAAGGACGTCGCGATGCTGGGCGGCTACCAAAGCATGGAAATCGACTTCGTCGCCGACCAACCCGGCCTCTCCCTGCTGCACTGCCACCAACAAATCCACATGGATTACGGGCTGATGCTGTTGCTCAACACCACCTGATCACCAAAACACAGTGCGTATAACGTCAAACAGCACAAGCTGCGGAGCGCCCAGTCTTACCCGAGTGGATTGTTCTGGCGCACACCGCGATACATGCCCCAGCGCACGAACCACGGCATTAGCACGCGTTCGACCGACCAGGATGGGAAGCGGAAGGCACGGCCGGTGGGCAGGAAGACCTCCAGCCCGTTGGGCTGGATGCCCACCAACGAACCCCACCGCCGCCCCGGTGCGCGGTAGGTGCGCAGCGGTCGGCCCGCGAACTCGGCGAGGAGGTTTCGCGCCACCAGGGCGTCGCCGCGGTTGCGGGCGGAGCTGCGCAGCGGGTCGGTGGCCGCGACGTCGCCGAGCGCGAAGACGCCCCGGTGACCGGGCACCCGCAGTTCCGGTGTGACGCGCACAAAGCCGCGCTCGTCGAGCAATTCCGGTGGCAGCCAATCGGTGTTCGGTCGCACCCGCCCGATCGCCCACAGCACGGCGTCGGCGTCCGCCGGGGGCTGCCCGGTGCTCCAGCGCACCGGATCGACGGTGAGCTCGTCGCCCGCGAACCCGTCCGCGACCACGGCGCGGTGGCCCGGGTGCACGCCGACGCCCAACTCGCTCAGTCGGCCGCGAATCCGGTGCCAGATCCGCGGGTGATATTCCTGCAGAGCGGACTCGCCGGGGAAGTACAGGTCGATCCGCTTGTCGGGCCAGGTGATCGCCATGTTCAGGGCGCTGCTGACCGCCGCAGCGCCGCCGCCGACCACGATCACCGACCCGGCGGCGGCCAACCGGTCGTGCGCGGCGCGTAGCCCTTCCCCGATCTCGGTGGCGGACTGCAACGTCGGCCGGCGCCAAAACCCGTTGCTGACACCGGTCGAAATGATCAGCGCGTCGTAGGCCTCGGTGAGGAGTGCTCCGTCCTCGCCTCGGCCGAAGACGGTTTGGGCGCCGAGGTCGATTCCGGTCAGTGTCGCCTGCACCGTGCGGACGCGATCCAGGCGGCGGAACCGATCGAACGGGATCCAGTAATCGCGGGCCCAATCGTGCGGGCGGGAGAGCCGGACGCCGAGTTCCTGGCCGCTCACCAGCGCGGGTTTGGCCGAGATCCCGACGACGTCGGCGTGTCGGGACAGCCTGATCGCCGCGAGGATGCCCGCGTCCCCGAGTCCGGCGACGATGACGCGCTTTCGGTCCATGTCGCTATCCTGCCCTGCGTACGCTGCGGGCGAACCGTTGACCGATCCGATAGCGAGGGGGCCACGTCAGTTGATCCTCATACGCAGATGTGGTCGTCCGGTGCGCCCGGGGCAGTCCGCGCCACGGTCGCACCCTTGGGTGAGCGCGCTGCTGCGCGACCTCGTACGCGCCTCGACCCCGCGCCCCGCCGCGGCACAGCGCGCCGCCATGGACTTCCACAAGGATTTCGTCCCGGCGGTCGTCGCCGAGATCCGGTGGGCGTTCACCCCGCCGCGCACCTGGCTGATGGGTGTGGCGGCCAACGTGGTCATCGCTACCGCCTGGCTGCTGGTGCAGCCGCTGACGCCGGTGGGCCGCCACCACGATTGGGTGATCCTGGTGGGCACCTACTTCTCCTCGTGGGTCCTCGCCGACGTCACCACCACCAACTTCCTGGGTGCCGATCATTACCGCATCCTTCGGGGCCTGTCCGCGGGCGTGCCGTTCTGGCGAATCCTGCTGATCAAGAACCTCGCTCTGCTGGCGATCGTCGGGCTGCCCACCCTGGCCGCCGCGATGGTGCTGACACTGTGGCTGGAATCGCCGGCGCGCCTGGGCATTACGATTCCCACCGTCGCGGTGCCCATCGTGTCCTGGCTGGGTGTGGGAAACCTCATCTCGGTGCTGTACCCGGTCAGTGTCGAGCCGCTGATCCGGCGGTGGCGCCAGCGTGGCGATCTGCGCCGCATTCGCAGCTGGCTACTGGCGCTAGCGCTGCCGTACGCGCTGTACTACGTGGCCGACCCGATGAACGGTGTGGAGCATCGTGTCTTGTGGCAGCAACTGCCCGCCCTGATCTGGCCTGTGTTCGGGCGCGACACGAAGAGCCTTGTCCACGTCGCCATCGCGGTCAGCGTGTGGATCGTGTGCAGTGCCGCCGCCCTCGGATGGGTGCGTCGCCGCGGGCTGCAGATCAGGTGAGCTGTGGCTTGATGTCCTCGATGACCCACTGCGCGTAATCGAGGTACTCGTCCACGCCACCGACGGCGGGAACGGGAACGGCGGTCATCGTCACGCCCTGCTCGGCGAGCCAGCCCAACCGGTCGACGATCTGCGCTGCGCTCATGCCCGGCCGGTCGCTTGCGTCGCGGCGGGCGACGTGTCCTTCGCCGACCCGGTTGGTGCCCAACCCGTGCATCACCTCGAAGGGCCGGCCGTCATAGGAAGGTTGGGACTTGATGTAGTCGAGCTTTTCGGCGATCTGCTCGGGCGGTGTCAGGAACGGCCACCACCCCGATCCGAAGGCGGCCGCCCTGCGTAACGCGGCGTTGACGTCACCACCGATCCAGATCGGAAGATGGGGCTTTTGAACGGGTTTCGGCTCGAAGGCGATGTCGGCGAACGACACGTAGCGGCCGTCGAATCGCGGCGAGTCACTGGTCCACAGTTCGACGATGGCCGCCAGGTACTCGTCGGCGATCCGCCCGCGTTCCCCGAACGGCACGCCGACGAGTTCGAACTCCCGTGCCAGCCACCCCACTCCGAAGGTGACCATCATCCGGCCCCCACTCATCCAGTCGGCGGTGGCCAGCGCTTTGGCCAGCACGATCGGATGCTGCAGCGGCAAGATTGTGATGCAGGAATTGACGGCGACCCGCTCGGTGGCACCGGCGATGAAGGCCTGGGCGGCCGTCGAGTGCAGGTAGTGCGGCCCGGACAACTCGACATGGTCGGTGGGGATGACGAAATGTTCGGGCACCGCGATCATGTCGTAGCCCCACTGGTCGGCGCAGCGCATCATGCGCCGCTGTTCGGGGCCCGTGACGGCCGCTTCCCAGGGCTGCGAAATCGCCTTGAGGCGCAGCATGTGCGGAACGGGGAAGGCGAATTTCATGGGCGTCCCAGCCAGCGGTCCATGTCCCCCAATCTATGGTCTGTGTTGTTAACCTGGCGACGTGGACTCCGAAACGGACCCTGCCAGCAAAAAGCCGACGAACGCGGCATTGGCCGCCACCAGCCGGGCGTTGCTGTGCATGATGTCCTACGAAGAGGAGATCTCCGGCTACGACCTCAAGAAGTGGATCGATTGGAGCGTCGACCTCTACTACTGGAGCCCGTCGTATAGCCAGATTTATACGGAGCTGAAGAAGCTGGAGGGCATGGGGCTGGTCACGTCGCGCGTCGAGCGCGACGAGGGGACCCGCACCCGCCGTCTCTACAAGATCACCGAAGCCGGGATGGCGGCGGCGGTTGATTGGGTCAACGACGCGCCAGTGGACCCACCGGTGCTCAAACACAGTGTGCTGCTGCGGGTTACATTCGGCCACCTGACCAATCCGGCTCGGCTCAAGGAGCTGCTGCAGGAACATGTGGCCTACGCCGATGCCCGCCATCGCAAGGCCGTGGAAGATGCCGACGGTGCCGAGGGCGAACCCGCGTGGGCGTATTCGGTGATCGCGTTGCGCTGGGCGGCGAAGTACTACGCCGCCGAGCGTGAGTTCGCCCTCGAGCTGATGAAGGATATCGACGAGGCCGACGCCGTCCTGAAGAAGGCCGAGAAGGGTGGCTTCGGGAAGCCGCGCCCCACGCCGGGGTATTGGCGCGAAATCGAGAAGCAGGTCCAGGCGAAGCGCGACGCCGACTAGTTCTGACGGTAGGCGACCGGTTTCGCCCGTGCTGTCCTCGCGCCTCACGCGAGCGAGATTACGGATATCGAAATCGCATATCGAAATCCCTTGTGTCACTGTGGTTTCAGTGGCCACAATGCGGAGTTTTTTGTCGGTGGGCCTTCGTAGGGTCTGGGGTATGGGTTCGAGCACGCGCGAGGAGGTCGTCGAGGTTTTCGACGCGCTGGATGCCGACCTGGACCGGGTGTGCGGGTTGTCCTTCGAGGTGTTGACCACCCCGGAGCGGTTGCGCGCGCTCGAGCGCCTCGAGCGCGTCGCGCGTCGGGTCCGCGTACCCGGGCACACCTTGATCAACGAACTACGCGCCCAGGCCACCACGACAGAGCTGGGCGACACGCTGGGGCGTGCGTTGGCCGAGCGGTTACGCATCACCACCGCCGATGCCGGGCGCCGGGTGGCCGAGGCCGCCGACCTCGGGCAACGCCGGGCGCTGACCGGGGAATTGTTGGCACCCACCTTGAGCGCCACCGCGGCCGCCCAACGCCAGGGATTGATCGGCGACGCGCACGTGCGGATTATCCGGGGTTTCTTTGCCGAGCTGCCGGTCGAAATCGACCACGGCACCCGCGAGCACGCCGAGGCCGATCTGGCGCACCAGGCCAGCAGGTTTGGCCCCGCGGAGTTCAACCAGTACGCGCGGCGGGCCATGGGTTGGCTCAACCCCGACGGCACACTCAGCGACGGCGAGCGCGCCCGCAGACGCGGCATCACCCTGGGGCCGCAGCAATATGACGGGATGTCCGCGCTGCACGGCTATTTGACTCCTGAGTTGCGCGCCACCTTCGAACCCGTGCTGGCCAAGCTGGGCGCTCCTGGGGCATGTAACCCCGACGACGAGGTACCGGTCATCGATGAGGTTCCCGACGAGGAGTCGGTGCGCCGCGATCTGCGCAGCCCGGCGCAACGCAACCACGACGCCCTGCTGGCCGGGCTGCGCGCCCTGCTGGCCTCCGGAAAGCTGGGCTGCCACAACGGCCTACCGGTGTCGGTCGTGGTCACCACCACCCTGCAAGACCTCGGGCAAAGGCGTCACCGG
>NZ_LZHT01000015.1 GCF_001667315.1 Mycobacterium sp. 852002-10029_SCH5224772 | reverse complement strand
ACCTCTTGAGACTGAAGGGCGAGGGCCTGCTCGCGATTCGCCTCGAGCGCCTCGGCCCACAGATCCAGCGTCTTCGCGTAGTGCAGTTGCAGCGACTGCACGCGGGTGAGCTCGAAGCCCACGGTCACCCCGTACTCGCCGACGGTCTGCGGGGTGGGAAGCCAGCCGCCGGGAAAAATCTCGGCGAGGATGAATTTCGAGAACTCAACGATCTCGTGGGTCAACCTTAGGCCCTTGGCCCGGGCTTCTTTGAAGGACGGCCGAACGATGGTGTGCAGCAACATGATTCCGCCGGGCGGCAGCGCGTTGTAGGCCATCTTGAAGAAACGCCCGTAGCGTTGGCGGCCGAAGTGCTCGAACGCACCGATCGAGACGATGCGGTCCACCGGCTCGTGGAACTTCTCCCAGCCCTCCAGCAGCACCCGGCGGGTCCGGGTGGTGTCCATCTGGTCGAAGGTCCTCTGCACGTGCTCGGCCTGATTCTCCGAGAGCGTCAGCCCCACGACGTTGACGGCGTACTTCTCGATGGCTCGCCGCATGGTTCCGCCCCAGCCGCAACCGATGTCCAGCAGCGTCATCCCCGGCTCGAGCTTCAGCTTGCCCAGCGCCAGATCGATCTTGGCGAGCTGCGCCTGTTCCAGGGTCATGTCGTCGCGTTCGAAATAGGCGCAGCTGTAGGTCTGAGTGGAATCCAGGAACAGCCGGAAGAAGTCGTCAGACAAGTCGTAATGGGCTTGCACGTTTCCGAAATTCGGTGTGAGTTGCACAGACATGTCGACACGAGCCTTTCTTGTGGCGGGGGAGGGCAAGCAGCCAAACAACAAAACCCGCTGTTCGTCCCCCGACGCTCTTCTGCATGCTAGCTCCCCCGGGGCAGTCGAAGTCGTCCTCCCCGGGGCCGCGTCCCAGCCTCACATGAGACGGGCGCGATTCCAAAAACCGCGCGTGGGCAGGGTCTTCCCTAGAGGCCGGACGCGTCGTCGTGGTCCTGGGGCGGCACGATCGGCGACGGGTGTGGTTCCTCGCGGAATTTCTCCAGCGACCCGCCGACTTCGACGATCCCTTTGAGGGCATTCCAGCTCAGCATGGTCAGGTAGTCGATCAACTCGTCGCGGCTCATGCGCGGGAAGGACATCCAGGAGTGGGTGGCCAGCTGCACGCCGCCGACGATCAGGTACGCCCACGGCTCCGCGCCGCCGGTGTCCATCCCCGCCTGTTGCATGCGGCGGCGCATCAACACCGCGAGCATGCGGGCGATGATCCGCTCGGAGTCGGCGATCACCTTGCTCTTGCTGGCCGAACTGTTGGTCATCACGAAGCGGTAGGGCTCGGGTTCGTTCGCGACGGTTTCGACGTACACCCGGATGACCTCGCGGGTCAGGTCGAAGCCGTCGAGGTTGGAGGTAAGCGCCCCAGCCATATTGGGGATCAGGGTGGTCTGGGTGAACCGCATCATCACGGCGGTGGTGAGGTCGTTCTTGTCGACGAAATAGCGGTACAGCACTGTCTTGGAGACCCCGATCTCCGCGGCGATCTCATCCATGCTCAGGGTGCCGCCGAGCCGGCGGATCGCGTCGATCGTGCCGTCGACAAGTTCGTTACGACGCTCCACCTTGTGCTGGTGCCAACGCCGCTTGCGCCCATCCATTTTGACGCTCACAACCGAGACTTGGTCTGCCACTATCTCCGATTTCCCATTCCGTAGACGCCCTCGATACTACGGCGTGGGCGGGTTGGTTCATGGTTCTGGCCGGGCGTGGAGCGGCCCTGAACGGGCTGCTGCAACCGGTGTCGTCACACCGATCGCCGGGAACATAGATGATGAAGTGGTGGCACACAGAGCCTCGGTGCGGGGCGAAGCGTCGGGCCCGCCAGCGGCGAGGCCCGGTTTGACGACGCCGTCGACGGCTCCGGGACGGGGTCGCACGTCGTTTGCCGAATCCTTCGCGGGCGCCGATCGAGAGGCCGATGCGCAGCGGCGGGTGGCGCTGCGCCGGATGAAGATGGTGGCGCTGAGCTTTCTGATCGGTGCCACCGGCGTGTTCCTCGCCTGCCGGTGGGCCCAGGCGCACGCCGCCGTGGGCATCTGGGTGGGCTATGTCGGTGCCGCCGCGGAAGCCGGGATGGTGGGCGCCCTGGCCGACTGGTTCGCCGTGACCGCGCTCTTTCGGCACCCGCTGGGCATACCGATCCCGCACACCGCGATCATCAAACGCAAGAAAGACCAGCTGGGCGAGGGTCTGGGCGCATTCGTGCGGGAGAACTTCCTGTCGCCCGAGGTCGTGGAGACCAAGCTGCGCGACGCCGAGGTGTCCGGCCGGCTCGGGAAATGGCTGTCGGAAGCTGCGCATGCCGAGCGGGTGGCGAGCGAAACGGCCACCGTGCTGCGAGTGCTCGTCGAGTTGCTGCGCGACGAAGACGTCCAACAGGTGATCGACCGGATGATCGTGCGCCGCATCGCCGAACCCCAGTGGGGCCCGCCGGTCGGCCGGGTGCTGGCGACCCTGCTCGCCGAGAATCGGCAGGAAGCGCTGATCCAGTTGCTGGCCGACCGGGCCTTTCAGTGGTCGCTGAACGCCGGCGAGGTCATCCAGCGGGTGGTCGAGCGTGATTCACCCACCTGGTCGCCGCGCTTCGTCGACCACCTGGTGGGCGATCGCATCCACCGCGAGCTGATGGACTTCACCGACAAGGTGCGCCGCAACCCGGACCACGAACTGCGCCGGTCGGCGACCCGTTTCCTGTTCGAGTTCGCCGACGACCTGCAGCACGACCCGGACACGATCGCGCGCGCCGACACGATCAAAGAGCAGCTGATGGCGCGTGACGAGATCGCGAACGCCGCCGCGACCGCGTGGAAGACGCTGAAAAGGCTGGTGCTCGAGGGCGTGGATGACCCGTCCAGCGCCCTGCGCACGCGCATCGCCGACGCGGTGGTCCGCATCGGGGAGTCGCTGCGCGACGATGTCGACCTGCGTGACAAGGTCGACAACTGGCTGGTCCGGGCGGCCCAGCATCTGGTCTCCCAATATGGGGTGGAGATCACAGCGATCATCACCGACACGATCGAGCGCTGGGATGCCGAGGAGGCCAGTCGGCGCATCGAACTCCACGTGGGCCGTGACCTGCAATTCATCAGGATCAACGGAACGGTGGTCGGCTCGCTGGCGGGCCTGGTGATCTACGCCGTCGCGCAGCTGTTTTTCTAGTAGTGCTAACAAGTGCTTGCAATAGCAAGCACTTGTAGTAGCCTGATGGCGTCAAGATCACCCGTCCGACCCCAGGAGCACGCCATGGCACCCGAGGAGAAGCTCTCCGCCAAGGTGTCCAACGCCGCCTCCGACATGGCCTCTGACATCGGCAGCTTCATCCGTAGCCAGCGTGAACTCGCGCAGGTATCGGTGCGGCAACTCGCCGAGAAGTCGGGGGTCAGCAATCCATATTTGAGCCAGGTGGAGCGTGGATTGCGTAAACCCTCCGCCGACGTCCTGAACCAGATCGCGAAGGCCCTACGGGTTTCCGCCGAGGTTCTCTATGTGCGCGCCGGGATTCTCGAACCCACCGACAAAAGTCAGGTGCGGGACGCGGTCGTCACCGACACTGCGATCACCGAGCGCCAAAAGCAGATTCTGCTCGACATCTACACCTCGTTCACCCAGCAAAACGAAGCCACCCCCGAGGAGTGTTCGAACCAATCCGACACCGAGTGAACAGTCGCTCTCGGATCGGTGATGTATAGACGACCGGCCGTCGGGGTTACCCCACACGGAGGGAGCTACCGATTCCAGCTCAGCGCTGGACGTATCACCCCGGCTCTGGCGGCCCCAGTTGCGAAGGAGACGTTTGCACCAACTTCCCGACCAGACACCTGACAACGGATAACGCCAACAGCCAAACCACACCATGAAAGGAAAAACCATGGCGGAAAACTCAAACATCGAAGACTTGCGGGCTCCTTTGCTCGCGGCCCTGGGCGCGGCCGACCTGGCCCTGGCCACGGTTAACGACCTCATCGCCGGCCTGCGGGAGCGCGCCGAAGAGACTCGCGCCGATACCCGCACGCGGGTGGGAGAGCGCCGCGCGCGCCTGACCAAGCTCCAGGAGGACCTGCCCGAGCAGTTCACCGAGCTGCGCGACAAGTTCACCACCGAAGAGCTGCGCAAGGCCGCCGAGGGCTACCTGGAGGCAGCCACCAGCCGGTACAACGAGCTGGTCGAGCGCGGCGAGGCGGCCCTGCAGCGGCTGCGCAGCCAGACGGCGTTCGAGGACGCCTCCGCGCGCGCGGAGGGCTACGTCGACCAGGCCGTCGAGCTGACCCAGGAGGCTCTGGGCACGGTCGCGTCGCAGACCCGCGCGGTCGGCGAGCGCGCCGCCAAGCTGGTCGGCATCGAACTGCCCGGCAAGACCGACGCGACGGCCAAGAAGGCCCAAAAGGCCATCAACAAGGCGCCCGCCAAGAAGGCCCCGGCCAAGAAGGCTCCGGCCAAAAAGGCTCCCGCCAAGAAGGCGGCGGCCAAGAAGGTCACCCAAAAGTAGTACGACACTCCCACGACGTTCGGCTCCGAGTCGCCTCCGGGTGACTCGGAGTCGACGTTTTGGAGGGGGCCCGCCTACGCTTGAGGCGTGAACCACCTCGTGGGTACCGTCATGCTGGTTTTGCAGATCGCTGTGTTGGTCACGGCGATCTACGCGTTCGTGCATGCCGCGCTGCAGCGACCCGACGCCTATACCGCCGCCGAAAAGCTGACCAAGCCCGTGTGGTTGCTGATCCTGGCCGGGGCCGTCGCCCTGACATCGATCCTGGGTTTCGTCTTCGGCGTGCTCGGCATGGCGATCGCGGCCTGCGCGGCCGGTGTCTATCTTGTCGACGTGCGGCCCAAACTCCTGGAAATTCAGGGCAAGTCGCGTTAGCGGGATGAGGCGGCTGCTGACGGCGCCGGCCGCTGCGCTCGTCGTCTTGTGCTGCCTGACACCGCAAGCCGTCGCCGCCCCCGATCCCTTCGTCGACCACATCGAGTGGGCGCAGTGGCAGGGCCGCAGCAGCCTGCGGGTCTTCCCGTCGGCGGCCGGCCGGAGCGCCTCCCGAACCCCCGGGACCATGGCGTGGGCCGACGAGGCCTGGGCCGAGGTGCTCGCCCTGGCGCCGGACGCCGACACCCCCGGGATGCGCGCGCAGTTCCTCTGCCACTGGCAGTTCGCCGAAGTGGCTCGACCGGGCAAGATCAGCTGGAACCTGGAGCCGTGGCGGCCGGTCGTCGACGACGCCGAAATGGTTGCCTCCGACTGCAATCCGGGCGGTCGGGAAGAATCCTTCTGATGACAAGCCATCTCACCCGGGCGCAGTTGGCGGCGTTCGTCGACCACACCCTGCTCAAACCCGAAGCCACCGCCGCCAACGTGGCCGCCCTGGTCGCCGAAGCGGCCGAACTCGGCGTCTACGCCGTATGCGTCTCGCCCTCAATGGTTCCCGCAGCGGTGCACGCCGGCCCCGGCGTGCGGGTTGCCAGTGTGGCGGGATTCCCGTCGGGCAAGCATGTTTCGGCGGTCAAGGCGCACGAGGCCGCCCTGGCCGTGGCGGCCGGCGCCTGCGAGATCGACATGGTCATCGACATCGGTGCGGCACTGGGCGCCGACGTCGATGCGGTGCGCTCCGACATTCAGGCCGTGCGGAACGCCATCGGCGGCGCCGTGCTCAAGGTGATCGTGGAATCGTCAGCGCTGCTGGCGCTGGCGGACGAACGCACCCTGACCCAGGTGTGCCGCGCGGCCGAAGACGCCGGCGCCGACTTCGTCAAGACGTCGACCGGGTTTCACCCGGCGGGCGGCGCCTCCGTGCGGGCCGTCGCCCTGATGGCCGAGACGGTCGGGGGCCGGCTGGGCGTGAAGGCCAGCGGCGGCATTCGCACCGCCGCGGACGCGCTTGCGATGCTGGACGCCGGCGCGACGCGGCTGGGACTGTCCGGCACCCGGGCGGTGCTCGACGGGCTGGGCTGAACTGTCAAAGGTTGGCGAAGCAGGGATTGTTGTTGTCGCCGGCGGGGATGCTGGCGTTGCGCGTCGAGAAGTGGCTGGTCACACCGTCGTCGGTGACCTGCACGCTGTCGGCGTGAATGCCCAGCGGGTAGTTCTTGGTCAGGTTCGAGGTGAAGTCGTCCAGCGTCGACTGCACGGATTCCTTCGGCATCGTGAAACCGAGCGCGTTGAAGCTGACGATCTGCAGCTTCAACCCGGTGCCCTCGACCATCGGCTTGGCGGTGATGTTGTCCAACATGCCCTTCAGCTCGATGGTGCCGTCGGCGGGATGGGTGGTCACGGTGTTGGTGACGAACGGGCCCAGAACCGGGATCGCGTTCTGCACCGACTCCTTGATGCCGTCACTCGTCCAGCTGATGGTGGCGTCCAGTGAGCCGATGGTGCCCTTCGAGTTGGCCGTGTCCTTGATCCGGACGTCGTTGATGTTGAGCGAGAGCTTCATGCCCTTGGCATCGCGGATGTTGTTGCCGGCCGTTTGCACCGAGATGTTGGTGTAGTGCTTGGTCGCCTGCTGCCACAGCATCAGCGGCGTCACCCCGAAGGACGCGGTGGCCTGGTCCTTGACCTCGCAGGCCACCGCCTCGGCGACCTTGGTGTCGGCGACGTGCCGCACGTACAGCTCGGCGCCGATGAGCCCGGCGATGATCAGCGCGAACACGATAATGAAGATCAGCAGGACGGAGACCGGGTCGCGACCGAAGCGGCGCTTCTTCTTCCCCGGTGTGGCGTCATCGCCGGGCTGGGCGGCCAGGCGCTCCGTCGGGCCCGCGGGCGGAGTCGGCGGGGGCGGGTAGCCGGGTTGCTGCATGTTCGGCTGGGGCGTCCCGAAGCGCTCGGTCTGACCCGGCGGGGGAGCGTGAGTGGGCGGCGGTGGTGCCGGCGGAGGCACGTGACCTGGGCCGCCGGTACCGATCCGCTCGGTCGACCGTTCCGTGGGGGGCTGGCCGAACGGTCCCTGGTGGGGGGGACGGGCCCACTTCGACGGGTCCTGGTTCGGGGGTCCTTGTGGGTTCGTCACCGTACCGATTCTGCCCTATCAACCTGAGCAAAGAGCGAGCGGTTGCTGAGGACCGCGATGCTCTTGCGCGCCTCGACGACCCTGTCGACATCGACGTCGGCCACCACGAGCTGCGGCGTCGAACCGGCCGATGCGACGACCTCGCCCAGCGGGGAGACGACCAGGCTTCCCCCGACCCCGGTCGGTGCGCCCGATCCGGATTCCGCCTGCGCCGCACCGGGGTCCGCCTGACCGGCGGCGGCGACGTAGCTCATCGAGTCGAGCGCGCGGGCGCGGGCCAGCAGGGTCCACTGGTCGAGTTTGCCCGGACCCGCGCCCCAGGACGCGCAGACGGCGATCACCTGGGCGCCGCGGCGGGCCAGCTCGGTGTAGAGCTCCGGGAAACGGATGTCGTAGCAAACGGTCAACCCGACCCCGACCCCGTCGACCGTGATCACCACCGGATCGTGTCCCGGCGCCACCGTGCGCGACTCGGTGAAGCCGAACGCGTCGTACAGGTGGATCTTGTCGTAGTGGGCGCCCGCCTGGGGGGAATCGTCCGGACCGGCCGCGATCAGGGTGTTTGTCACCCGCCCGTCGCCGGCCGGGGTGAACATGCCGGCCACGACGGTGATGTTCGCTTCGGCCGCGACGCGCCGCACCCCGTCGGCCCAGGGGCCGTCGACCGGCTCCGCGATCGGGCCCAGCGGGACACCGAACCGGCACATGGTGGCCTCCGGGAACACCACCAGCTTCGCGCCCGCATCGGCGGCCTGGCGGCTGTATTCGCGCACCAGCCGCAGATTTGCTGCGGGATCGGTGCCGCTGAGGATCTGCGCCAAGGCGATTCGCATGAGGGCCAGCTTAGGCTGGGTGACTGCGCTCAGGCCGATTTGGCGATCCACTCCGTGGTGAAGCGCTGTTCCACGGCGATCAGTTCGGCCAGGCGGGCGCCGATGATGTTCTCCAACTTGCCCCCGATGATCGGGACACGCACCTGCACGGTGGCCCGGACCGTCAGCCGGGAGCTGCCTCCGCCGATCGGCTCCAGGACGGTGGTGCCGGCGAGGTTCACCGGCGCATTGACGATCGAGCCCACGACCGAACCCGTCGCGGCCCCGCCGGTCACCGGTCCCCACGTCTCCTCGCGCCGGATGCGCAGGTCGCCGCTGTGCAACTGCGTGACCATGCCCGGCAGCTTGTCGCTGCGGATCACCTGCAGCGTGACGACCTCGACGGTGTCGTCGTCGCCGGACTCGCCGCCGACCCGCAGCGACTCCAGCGTGGCCACGTCCACCCCGGACCCGGCCAGCCTGGCCCGCCAATAGTTCGCATCGGTGAAGGCCCGGTGCACCTCGTCAACACTGCCGTGGTAGTCGGCCGACAAGTCGAATGAACGCGGCATAGCAGGTCAGGCTACCGTTACGGGCCATGAAATCCAGCGATGCCGGTTCGGTGTTCGCGGGTGCGTCGGTGGGCGAATCCGTGCCACTGGCGCCGCTGACCACCCTGCGGGTCGGACCGATCGCACGGCGCCTCGTCACCTGCACGAACAGCGACCAGGTGATCGCCACGCTGGGCCACCTGGACGCCGAAACCCGTGCGGGACACGGCGGCCCGGTGCTGGTCCTCGCCGGCGGCTCCAACCTGGTGATCTCCGATACGTGCGCGGACCTGACCGCCGTGCGGCTGGCCAATGACGGCATCACCGTCGACGGCAACCTGGTCCGTGCCCAGGCCGGCGCGGTGTGGGACGACGTCGTGGTCAACGCCATCGAGCACGGTCTCGGCGGGCTGGAATGCCTGTCGGGCATTCCCGGCTCGGCCGGGGCCACCCCGGTGCAGAACGTCGGGGCGTACGGCGCGGAAGTGTCCGAGACCATCACGCGGGTCCGGGTGCTGGATCGCGGCAGTGGCGAGGTGCGCTGGGTGCCGGGCAGCGAGCTGGGCTTCGGCTACCGCACCAGCGTCTTCAAACGCGGGAACGGGTTCGAAATACCTTCCATCGTCCTGGAAGTGGAGTTTGCGCTGGACGCATCGGGGCGCAGCGCGCCGCTGCGCTACGGCGAGCTGGCGGCCGCGCTGAACGTGGGCATCGGCGAGCGCGCCGACCCGCGGGCGGTCCGCGAGGCGGTGCTGACGCTGCGGGCGCGCAAGGGAATGGTGCTCGATCCGGCCGATCACGACACCTGGAGCGTGGGTTCGTTCTTCACCAACCCGGTCGTCGCCCCCGACGTCTACGAGCGGCTGGCCGCGACCGTCGGCGGGCCCGTGCCGAACTACCCGGCGCCCGACGGCGTCAAGCTGGCCGCCGGCTGGCTGGTGGAGCGGGCGGGCTTCGCCAAGGGCTATCCGGAGCCCGGCCCGGGCGGCCGCGAAGCGCCCTGCCGGCTGTCCACCAAGCACGCGTTGGCGCTGACCAACCGCGGCGGCGCCAGCGCCGACGACGTGATCGCGCTGGCCCGCGTCATCCGCGACGGCGTTCGGGCTGTGTTTGGTGTCACACTGATCCCCGAGCCCGTCCTGCTGGGGTGCAGGCTGTAGCTGGAAAATTTGCCCGACGCGCCCCCGGGCGCCGATTCGGCGCGGCCGGTTGGTCGATTTTCCCCGGTATCTTTGATTTTCGTGACCCCGTCCCGCGCCCCGCGGCCGATCAACCGGCGCGTGGCTTTGGCGACCCTCGGGCTCGGTGTGCTCGCGCCCAACGCGCTGGCCGCGTGCGGTGGCACGTCCGCGAAACAAGCTGAGAAACAAGAGCAGCCGGCGTTGCAGCTGAAGTACCAGCCCGCCGACGCCACCCAGAACGTGGTGCCGATCGTCCCGGTCAGCGTCCAGGTGAGCGACGGCTGGTTCCAGCACGTCACGCTGTCAAATTCCTCGGGCAAGGCCGTGGCGGGCACGTTCAACTCCGACCGGACCGTCTACACGACCTCCGAACCCCTCGGCTACGACATGACCTACACCTGGCACGGCTCGGCCGTCGGGCACGACGGCAAGGCGGTCCCGGTCGCGGGGAAGTTCACCACGGTCTCGCCCAGCAAGAAGATCGGTGGGGCGTTCCAGCTGGCCGACGGCCAGACCGTCGGCGTCGCGGCCCCGATCATCCTGCAGTTCGACGCCCCGATCAGCGACAAGGCCGCCGTCGAAAAGGCGCTCACCGTCACCACGAATCCGCCCGTCGAGGGCAGTTGGGCCTGGCTGCCCGACGAGGCGGCCGGCGCCCGCGCGCACTGGCGCACCCGCGAGTACTACCCCGCGGGCACCACGGTCAGCGTCGACGCCAAGCTGTACGGCCTGCCGTTCGGCGACAGCGCCTACGGCGCCGAGGACATCTCGCTGAACATCCAGATCGGTCGACGGCAGGTGGTCAAGGCCGAGGTCTCGTCGCACCGCATCCAGGTGATCCGCGACGAGGGCGTCATCATGGACTTCGCGTGCAGCTACGGCGAAGCCGACAAGGCGCGCAACGTCACCCGCAATGGCATCCACGTGGTCAGCGAGAAGTACGCCGACTTCTACATGTCCAACCCGGCGGCGGGCTATAACCACATCCACGAACGCTGGGCGGTGCGGATCTCCAACAACGGCGAGTTCATCCACGCCAACCCGGCGAGCGCCGGCGCGCAGGGCAACACCAACGTCACCAACGGCTGCATCAACCTGTCGACGGGCGACGCCGAGCAGTACTTCCAGTCGGCGATCTACGGCGACCCGGTCGAGGTGACGGGGAGTTCGATCCAGCTGTCCTACTCCGACGGGGACATCTGGGACTGGGCGGTGGACTGGGACACCTGGGTGGCCATGTCGGCGTTGCCGCCGCCGACCGCGCGGCCGCCGTCAACGCAGATCCCGGTGACCGCGCCGGTGACGCCGTCCAACGCGCCGACGCTGTCGGGCACGCCGACCACGACGACGCCGGCCACTACGGGCCCCGCTACCCCCGGCGGTTAAACCGGCTGGCCGATGCCTGGTCGCGCGGCTTCATCACGATCAGGTCCAGATCGACGTGCGCCGGCCGCGAGGCGACGAAACCGATCACTTCGGCCACGTCGGCCGCCACCAGCGGGGTGATGCCGGTGTAGACGGCGTCCGCGCGTTGTCGGTCGCCGTCGAAGCGCACCAGCGAGAATTCCGTTTCGACCGCCCCCGGGGCGATCTCGGTCAGCCGCACCGGCTCGCCCAGCAGCTCGCCGCGCAGCGTGCGGTGCAGCGCGCCCTGGCCGTGTTTGGCCGCCGTGTAGCCGGCACCGCCGTCGTAAACCTCAAGCGCCGCAACGGAAGTGACGGTGATGATCAGCCCGTCACCGGATTCGACCAGCTTGGGCAGCAACGCGCGGGTGACCCGCAGGGTGCCGATCACGTTGGTCTCCCACATCCACCGCCAGTGCTCGAGGTCGGAATCGGTGACCGGCTCCAGCCCGCGGGCGCCGCCGGCGTTGTTGACCAGCACGTCGACGCGGCTCACTTTGCTCGCCAGCGCGTCGACCGCGGCGTCGTCTGTGACGTCGGCCACAATCGCGGTGCCGCCGATCTCATCCGCCAGGGCGTGGATCCGGTCGGCCCGGCGCGCCACCGCGACCACGTGAAATCCCTGTGCAGCCAGGGTCCGGGCGGTCGCCGCGCCGATTCCCGAGCTGGCCCCCGTGATCACCGCGACGCGTTCATTCCTGCCAGTTTTAACCATCGAAACAACCTTAGTGAACGTGCTAAATTTTCCGTGTGCTTCACAGCGCCCTGTCCAACATCACCACCGCCGCGTGTCTGTGCGCGGCGGGTGCGTGTTGTTGCTGCGCACTTTGCCGCCCCTGACCCCATGCCAGGTGTGGCCAAGACGGCCAGCAAAAATCGGACAAAGGACGCTCGTGCCTACCAATACCCTCACTCATACCCATCTTTCGCCGAGCCGCGTCGTCGGCTACTCCGGTCAAAAGGGGCATCGCTCGGCGCGACGGCAGATCGTGCCGCCGGCCTTGCACATCCCCGACTCCGCGGCAGCCTCCGTGTTCCGGGCCGTGCGGCTGCGCGGACCCGTCGGCCGTGACGTCATCGCCGGCGTCACCTCGCTGAGTATCGCCACGGTCAACCGTCAGGTCATCGCGCTGCTGGACGCCGGTCTGCTGCGGGAGCGCGCCGATTTGGCCGTCTCCGGCGCGATCGGTCGCCCGCGGGTGCCGGTGGAGGTCAACCACGAGCCGTTCGTGACGCTGGGCATCCACATCGGGGCGCGCACCACCAGCATCGTGGCCACCGACCTGTTCGGCCGCACCCTCGACACCGTCGAGACGCCGACGCCGCGCAACCCGGCCGGCCCCGCGCTGGCGTCGCTGGCCGACAGCGCCCGGCGGTATCTGCAGCGCTGGCATCGGCGGCGGCCGCTGTGGGTCGGCGTCGCCATCGGTGGCACCGTCGACGGCGCCACCGGCCAGGTGGACCACCCGCGGCTGGGCTGGCGGCAGGCGCCAGTCGGACAGGTGCTGGCCGATGCGCTGGGCCTGCCGGTCTCGGTGGCCTCGCACGTGGACGCCATGGCCGGAGCCGAGCTGCTCCTGGGCATGCGGCGATTCGTGCCCAGCTCGCCGACCAGTTTGTACGTCTACGCCCGCGAGACCGTGGGGTATGCGCTGGTGATCGGCGGGCGGGTGCACTGCCCGTCCAGCGGCCCGGGCACCATCGCGAGCCTGCCCGCCCACTCCGAGCTGCTCGGCGGCACCGGACACCTGGAATCCACCGTCAGCGACGAAGCCGTGGTGGCCGCCGCCCGTCAGCAGCGCATCCTGCCGTTTGCCCCCGCCAACCGTGCCAACGGCCCCGCCGGCGGTATCGCCGATCTGATGCGGATGGCCCGAAGCGGCAACCAGCCGGCCATGGATCTGCTCGCGGAGCGGGGCCGGGTGCTCGGCGAGGCAGTGGCGTTGCTGCGCGACATGCTCAACCCCGACGAACTGGTGGTCGGCGGTCAGGCGTTCACCGAGTATCCCGAGGCGATGGAGCAGGTGGAGGCGGCCTTCGCCGCGCGCGCGGTGCTGGGGCCGCGCGACATCCGCCTGACTGCCTTCGGCAACCGGGTGCAGGAGGCCGGCGCCGGGACGGTGTCGCTGTCCGCGTTGTATGCCGACCCGCTGGGTGCCATGCGACGGGCCGGGGCGCTGGACGCCCGGCTGCACGAGGTGGCCCGGGACGAGCCGTCCGCCTGACGCGACTCCGTGCCCTGCGCGCTTGCGGTCGCCGGCGAGCCGTCCTGTAAAGATGACAGGGTGCGGCACGATGACGTATTCCGGCTGAATGAACCGCGCCGGGTCGCAGTGTTGGCGGTCCACACCTCACCTTTGGCGCAGCCCGGCACCGGCGACGCGGGCGGCATGAACGTCTACGTGCTGCAGACCGCGTTGCACCTGGCGCGGCGCGGCATCGAGGTGGAGATCTTCACGCGGGCGACCGCGTCCGCCGACCCGCCGGTGGCGCGGGTGGCGCCCGGGGTGCTGGTCCGCAACGTGGTGGCGGGGCCGTTCGAAGGCCTGGACAAATACGACCTGCCCACCCAGCTGTGCGCCTTCGCGGCCGGGGTGTTGCGCGCCGAGGCATCGCACGAGCCCGGCTATTACGACATCGTGCACTCGCACTATTGGCTGTCCGGGCAGGTCGGCTGGCTGGCGCGCGACCGCTGGGCGGTGCCGCTGGTGCACACCGCACACACCCTCGCCGCGGTCAAGAACGCGGCGCTGGCCGACGGTGACTCGCCCGAGCCGCCGCTGCGCACGGTCGGCGAGCAGCAGGTCGTCGACGAGGCGGACCGGCTGATCGTCAACACCGACGACGAGGCCAGGCAGCTGATCTCGATTCACCACGCCGACCCGGCGAGGATCGACGTCGTCCATCCCGGCGTCGACCTCGACGTGTTCCGGCCCGGCGACCGCCGGGCCGCCCGCGCCGCGCTGGGCCTCCCGCCCGACGAAGACATCGTGGCGTTCGTCGGCCGGATCCAGCCGCTGAAGGCGCCCGACATCGTGTTGCGTGCAGCCGCGAAACTGCCCGGGGTGCGCATCGTGGTGGCGGGCGGTCCGTCGGGCAGCGGCCTGGCTTCGCCGGACGGATTGGCCCGGCTGGCCGACGATCTGGGCATCACCGCGCGCGTGACCTTCCTGCCCCCGCAGACCCGCCCGAACCTGGCCACGTTGTTCCAGGCCGCCAATGTGGTTGCGGTGCCCAGCTATTCGGAGTCCTTCGGCCTGGTCGCCCTCGAGGCGCAGGCCTGCGGTACCCCGGTGGCGGCGGCCGCGGTCGGCGGGCTGCCGGTGGCGGTGCGCGACGGGATCACCGGCACGCTGGTGGCCGGGCACGACGTCGACCGATGGGCGGCTGCCCTGGACGGGCTGCTGCACCTGCCCGCGGCACAAGCCGAGGACATGGGCCGGGCGGCCGCCGCCCACGCGGCCTCCTTCTCCTGGGATCACACCACCGATGCGCTGCTGGCCAGCTATCGCCGCGCGATCCGCGGGTACACGGCCGAGCGCCGCGGGGTGGGCGCGTGACTTCCGCCGGTGACGATGCAGAGCGAAGCGATGCTGAGGAGCGGCGCATGACTTCCGCCGGTGATGTGACGCAGGTGATCGAGGATGCCCTGAACGCCAGTGGGCTGAACTACTCGAAACACACTGGCGCACATGGCGGCCCGCCGGGCGTGGTGGTGGAACTGCCCGGCGAGCGCAAGCTCAAGACCAACACCATCTTGAGCGTCGGTGAGCACTCGGTGCGCGTCGAGGCCTTCGTGTGTCGCAAGCCGGACGAGAACCACGAGGGCGTCTACCGGTTCCTGCTCAGGCGCAATCGCCGGCTCTACGGCGTGGCCTACACGCTGGACAACGTCGGCGACATCTACCTGGTGGGCCGCATGTCGCTGCCGTCGGTGGACGCTGACGAGATCGACCGGGTACTCGGACAGGTGCTCGAAGCGGTCGACTCGGACTTTAATACGTTGCTGGAGTTGGGTTTTCGCTCGTCGATTCAGAAAGAGTGGGAGTGGCGGGTGTCGCGGGGGGAGTCGCTGAAGAACCTGGAGGCCTTCGCCCACCTCATCGACGAAGACGACGACGAGCGCTGAATAGCTCACGAGCGTAACCGCACTGCGAAAATCCGAGCCGAATCTCGCAGTGCGGTCACGCTCGGCGCGACTCGATGGGTGCGTGAGAGACTGACCGGCATGGGTGACTCTGCCACGCTGGTACTGCTTCGCCACGGCGAAAGCGAATGGAACTCGCTGAACCTGTTTACCGGCTGGGTGGACGTCGGGCTGACCGACAAGGGCCGCACCGAGGCGGTGCGCAGCGGCGAGCTGTTGGCCGAACACAATTTGTTGCCCGACGTCCTCTACACGTCCCTGCTGCGCCGGGCCATCTCTACCGCGCACCTGGCGCTGGACGCCGCGGACCGGCTGTGGATTCCGGTGCGGCGCACCTGGCGGCTCAACGAACGCCATTACGGGGCGCTGCAGGGCCTGGACAAGGCGGAAACCAAGGCGCGCTACGGCGACGACCAGTTCATGGCCTGGCGGCGCAGCTATGACACACCACCCCCGCCGATCGAGAAGGGCAGCACCTACAGCCAGGACGCCGACCCGCGCTACGCCGACATTGGTGGCGGCCCGCTGACGGAGTGCCTCGCCGACGTCGTCGTCCGCTTCCTGCCGTACTTCACCGACGTGATCGTCCCAGACCTGCGCAGCGGCAAATCGGTGCTGATCGTCGCCCACGGCAACTCACTGCGGGCCCTGGTCAAGCACCTCGATCAGATGTCCGACGACGACATCGTGGGACTGAACATCCCGACCGGCATCCCGCTGCGCTACGACCTCGACGCCGACCTGCGGCCGGTGGTGCCGGGCGGCACCTATCTCGACCCCGAAGCGGCCGCCGCCGGTGCCGCCGCGGTGGCCGGGCAGGGGCGCGGCTGAGTTTCGCACGCCGGCGCGATTGGTGCGGAAACGCCCGAATTAGCCAAACACCACGTGAACGGGAGCGGAACACCTGTGGCGCAAGGTGTGACTTGTCCGATTTTGGCCTCGTTCCGCTAGGGCGTTGTTCAGGAAGATTTGTAGGATTTGCTATGTGACTGTGTTCTCGGCGCTGTTGCTGGCCGGGGTGTTGTCCGTGCTGGCACTAGCCGCAGGTGTGGCGGTCGGCGCCCGGCTGTCCCCGCGCGCGTTGCAGCGCCGCCAGCGGGTGAGCACCGAATGGACCGGGATCACCGTCGGGCAGATGCTGGAATGCATCGTGGCCCTGATGCCAGTGGGCGCGGCGGTGGTGGACGTCCATCGCGACGTCGTCTACCTCAACGACCGTGCCAAGCAGCTGGGCCTGGTGCGCGACCGCCAGCTCGATGACCAGGCCTGGGAGGCGGCGCAGCAGGCGTTGACCGGCGTCGACGTCGAATTCGACCTGCAGCCGGCGAAACGGGCGGGGGGCCGGTCCGGGCTGTCGGTGCACGGGCAAGCCCGCTTGCTCAGCGAAACAGACCGCCGGTTCGCCGTGGTCTTCGCTCACGACCAGTCCGACTATGCGCGGATGGAAGCGACCCGGCGCGACTTCGTGGCCAACGTCAGCCACGAGCTCAAGACCCCGGTGGGCGCCATGGGCCTGCTCGCCGAGGCCCTGCTGGCCTCGGCCGACGACTCCGAGACCGTGCGACGGTTCGCGGAGAAGGTGCTCGTCGAAGCCAACCGTCTGGGCGACATGGTCGCCGAGCTGATCGAGCTGTCCCGGCTGCAGGGCGCCGAACCGCTGCCCAACGTCATCGACGTCGACGTCGATAGGGTTGTGAGCGAAGCGATTTCGCGCCACAAGGTAGGGGCTGACAACGCCAACATCGAGGTCCGCACCGATGCCGCGAGCGGTCTGCGGGTGCTGGGCGACGAAACGCTGTTGATCACCGCGCTGGCCAATCTGGTGTCCAATGCGATCGCCTATTCGCCTCCGGGCTCGCCAGTGTCGATCAGCCGTCGCCGCCGCGGCGAGAACGTCGAGATCGCCGTCACGGATCGCGGGATCGGCATCGCCCTGGAAGACCAGCAGCGAGTTTTCGAGCGGTTCTTCCGGGGCGACAAGGCGCGCTCACGGGCCACCGGCGGCAGCGGCCTGGGCCTGGCCATCGTCAAACACGTCGCGGCCAACCACAACGGCACCATCGGCGTGTGGAGCAAGCCGGGAACCGGATCGACATTCACCCTGTCCATTCCGGCGGCCATGCCGGCTCCTCGAGACGAGGGTGAAGCCGAGCAGCCGCAAAGCCGCGACGCGCGGCCCAACCGGCCCCAACGAGAGGAAGAGCTAAGTCGATGACCCGCGCTTACGACGTTGCAGATCGCAGCGATGAGGAGGAGTGGCGCTCATGACCAGTGTGCTGATCGTGGAGGACGAGGAGTCGCTGGCCGATCCGCTGGCGTTCCTGCTCCGCAAGGAGGGCTTTGAGGCCACCGTGGTGACCGACGGGACGGCCGCGCTCGCCGAGTTCGATCGGAGCGGCGCCGACATCGTGCTGCTCGATTTGATGCTGCCCGGAATGTCGGGCACCGATGTGTGCAAGCAACTGCGCGCGCGTTCCAGCGTGCCGGTGATCATGGTGACCGCCCGGGACAGTGAGATCGACAAGGTCGTGGGTCTCGAGCTCGGCGCCGACGACTATGTGACCAAACCCTATTCGGCGCGTGAGTTGATCGCCCGGATCCGGGCGGTGTTGCGCCGCGGCGGCGACGACGATTCCGAGATCAGCGATGGTGTGCTCGAGTCCGGTCCGGTGCGGATGGACGTCGAACGCCACGTCGTTTCGGTCAACGGTGACGCGATCACCTTGCCGCTCAAGGAATTCGACTTGCTCGAGTATCTGATGCGCAACAGCGGCCGGGTGCTGACCCGCGGGCAGTTGATCGATCGGGTGTGGGGTGCGGATTACGTCGGCGACACCAAGACGCTCGACGTCCACGTCAAGCGGCTGCGATCCAAGATCGAATCCGACCCGGCCAACCCGGTGCACCTGGTGACGGTGCGGGGCCTGGGCTACAAGCTGGAAGGCTAGCCGGCTACTCGGCGATGCGAGTCGCCGGGTGCACCGCGATAAGCCCTAACTTGCTGCGGCGCTTGCACATTGCGGCCAGCTCCGCGTACGCCTTGCTGCCCAGCAGCTCGGTGAGTTCGTCGGCCAGGCTTTCCCATACCTGCTTGGCGCCGACATGAGCGGCCGGATCGCCGGTGCAGTACCAGTGCAGGTCAGCGCCCCCAGAACCCCAGCCGCGGCGATCGTATTCGGTGACCCAGGTCTTGAGGATCTCGGTGCCGTCGGGCCGGGTCACCCACTCCTGGTTGCGACGGATCGGCAACTGCCAGCAGACATCCGGTTTCATGGTCAGCGGCGGCACACCGAGCTTGAGGGCCTTGCTGTGCAGCGCGCAGCCGACGCCGCCCGCGAAGCCCGGGCGGTTGAGGAAAATACACGCATCCTTGTGCTTGCGGGTGCGGTACTGCGGTTCGCCTTCGTGCTCGTCGAGCTCCAGATATCCCTTGCGGCCCAAGCCTTTTTCGCGAAACTGCCAGTCGGCGGCGGTCAGTTTTTTCACCGCGTCGTCCAGGCGGGCGCGGTCGTCGTCGTCGGATAAAAACGCGCCGTGCGAGCAACAGCCGTCGTCCGGGCGCCCCTCCACTGTGCCCTGGCAGGCCGGAGTGCCGAACACACACGTCCACCGCGAGAGCAGCCAGGTCAGGTCGGCCGCGATCAGGTGCTCGGGGTTGTCGGGGTCGTAGAACTCCACCCATTCGCGGGCGAAATCCAGTTCGACCTCGTGTCCCGGCCGTCCGGGTTCTGGGTGCGAATTCGCCACACAGTCCACGTTAGACCACGTTTCGGCGCAGCCGAGCCGCTGACACTCGCGGCCCGTATGGCCGTGATCACGGTGGGTTAACCGGGTCGCGCAAAACCCTGGCGGCGGCGCCCAGTTAGGTTGTCTACGTGCGATTGGGCGTTCTCGACGTGGGCAGCAACACGGTGCATCTCCTGGTGGTTGATGCCCACCGGGGCGGTCATCCGACGCCGATGAGTTCGACGAAGGCCACGCTGCGGTTGGCCGAGGCCACCGACAGCGCAGGCAAGATCACCAAACGTGGTGCCGAGAAGCTGATTTCCACGATCGACGAATTCGCCAAGATCGCTGACAGTTCGGGCTGCGAAGAGGTGATGGCCTTCGCCACCTCGGCCGTCCGGGATGCCGGCAACTCCGACGACGTGCTGAGCCGGGTGCGCAAGGAGACCGGCGTCGAGCTGCGGGTGCTGACCGGGGTCGACGAGTCGCGGCTGACCTTCCTGGCGGTGCGCCGCTGGTACGGGTGGAGCGCTGGCCGGATCATCAACCTCGACATCGGCGGCGGCTCGCTGGAGATGTCCAGCGGCCTGGACGAGGAGCCCGAGGTCGCGATGTCGCTGCCGCTGGGCGCCGGCCGGCTGACCCGCGAATGGCTGCCCGACGATCCGCCCGGGCGGCGCCGGGTGGCAATGCTGCGGGATTGGCTGGACGCCGAACTCGCCGAAGCCAGCGCGAAGATCCTCGATGCCGGCAGTCCCGACCTGGCGGTCGCGTCGTCGAAGACGTTCCGCTCGTTGGCGCGGCTCACCGGCGCGGCCCCGTCTGGTGCCGGGCCGCGGGTCAAAAGGACGCTGACAGCAAACGGCCTCAGGCAACTCATATCTTTCATCTCTAGGATGACGACCGCTGACCGGGCGGAGCTGGAAGGAGTGAGCGCCGAGCGCGCACCGCAGATTGTTGCGGGTGCGCTGGTGGCGGAGGCGAGCATGCGAGCGCTGTCGATGGAATCGGTGGATATTTGCCCGTGGGCATTACGGGAAGGTCTCATTCTGCGCAAACTCGACAGCGAAGCCGACGGAACCGCACTCATGGGGCCGTCGGTGCGTAATGCTGGAGGTCAGGTAGTTGATCGGAATCAGCACCGATCGAGAGGCGACAAACCATGACCGGACCGCACTCCGAGACCGAGAGCCCTGGCACTCGGCCGATCTCGGTTGCCGAATTGCTGGCCAGAAACGGAACCATCGGAGCCCCGGCGGTCACCCCGCGGCGGCGCCGGCGGCGCGGTGACAGCGACGCGGTGACCGTCGCCGAGCTGACCGGTGAAATCCCGGTGATCCGCGACGACGACGACGCCGAACACGGCGCCACGGACACGATCGAGGCCGCCGGGCCCGCCGAAGACGCCGTCGCCGAGAACGCCGTTGCCGAGCCGGTAACCGAAGACAAGCCTAGGGCCGGCTACTGGTCCGAGCCCGAGCCGCGCTGGCCCAAGTCGCCGCCGCAGCCCAAGCGGGTGTCGGGCCCCGAGCGCAGCGCCTACCCCCGGCCGTTGGCGAACGGGACCGCCGAGCCCGGGGAACCGTCCGGCGCCGAGGACATGAGTCCCGACCCGATGGACCATTACGCCGACATCCCCGTGGACGTGATGGACTCCGACGTGCGCGAAGCCGAACCCGCGCTGGAGGACTCCGCCTACGTGCGCTCCTACCTGCGGTCTTCGGAGTCGCCGGAGGACGACCTGGAGGAGCACGGAGACACCGCGGGCACGGGGTCGCTGGCCGCAGGGTTGCTCGGCGACGAGGAGCACCCCGAGGGCGGGCACGCGGAGGGCTTCGACGCCCACCCGGTGCAGGGCAGGCTCGACGCGCTGTGGCGCGGCGGTGTGGTTGTGCTGCAGTCGATCCTGGCCGTCGCGTTCGGCGGCGGGTTGTTCGTGGCTTTCGACCAACTGTGGCGCTGGAACAGCATCGTGGCGTTGGTGCTCTCGGTGCTGGTCATCCTGGGCCTGGTGGTCGGGGTGCGGGTGGTCCGCAAAACCGAGGACATCGCCAGCACGTTGATCGCGGTCGCGGTGGGTGCGCTGATCACCCTGGGGCCGCTGGCGCTGTCGTTGCAGTCGGGCTAGCGGCGCCCCCATCCAGTGCGTCCAGCCATCAAAGTCGGCCTTTCCACGGCTTCGGTGTACCCGTTGCGGGCCGAGGCCGCGTTCGAGTACGCGGCCCGGCTGGGTTACGACGGCGTCGAGCTGATGGTGTGGGCCGAATCGGTGAGCCAGGACGTCGCCGCCGTCAAGAAGCTGTCCCGGCGCTATCGCGTCCCGGTGTTGTCCGTGCACGCGCCGTGCCTGCTGATCTCGCAGCGGGTGTGGGGCCCCAACCCGATCACCAAGCTGGACCGCAGCGTGCGCGTCGCCGAAGAACTGGGCGCGCAGACCGTCGTCGTGCACCCCCCGTTTCGCTGGCAGCGGCGCTACGCCGAGGGGTTCAGCGAGCAGGTGGCGAAGCTGGAGGCGTCGAGCGACGTGATGGTCGCGGTGGAGAACATGTTCCCGTTCCGGGCGGACCGGCTCTTCGGGGCCGGTCAGTCACTGGAACGGATGCGCCGACGTGGCGGCGGCCCCGGTGCCGCGATTTCGGCGTTCGCGCCCTCCTACGACCCACTCGACGGCGACCACGCCCACTACACGCTGGACCTGTCCCACACCGCGACCGCGGGCACCGATTCGCTGGACATGGCGCAGCGGATGGGGGCGGGGCTGGTCCATCTGCACCTGTGCGACGGGAACGGGCTGCCCGCCGACGAGCACCTGGTGCCCGGGCGCGGCACGCAACCCACCGTGGAGCTGTGCGAGATGCTGGCCGGCACCCATTTCGCCGGGCACGTCATCCTGGAGGTGTCAACGTCCAGCGCGCGTTCAGCCAATGAGCGCGAAGCCATGCTCGCCGAGTCGCTGCAGTTCGCTCGCACACATCTGCTGCGCTGATCACCCAGGAGACCCACAAAAGTCCATGAACGCACTATTCACCACCGCAATGTCGTTGCGGGAAAACGGCTCCGGCGTCTACGAAGGAGAACTCGACAAGCGCTGGACCATCGGTCCCAAGGTGCACGGCGGCGCGATGCTGGCACTCTGCGCCAACGCCGCCCGCACCGCCTGCGGCGCACAGTCGGGCGGGGCCGAATCGGTCCAGCAGCCCGTCGCCGTGTCGGCGAGCTTTCTGTGGGCGCCCGATCCGGGGCCGATGGAGTTGGTCACGTCGATCCGCAAGCGCGGCCGCCGGATCAGCGTCGTGGACGTGGAACTCACCCAGGGCGACCGCACCGCGGTGCACGCCGTGGTCAACCTCGGCGAGCCGGAACACTTTCCTCCCGACGGTGCGGCCAAACCGCTGCTGTCGGCCAACCCGGTGCTGGACCTGATGGCGCCCGAACCGCCGGACGACATCGAGCCGATCGGCCCCGGGCATCCGCTGGCCGGCCTGGTGCACCTGGGCGAGGGCTGCGACGTACGGCCAGTGCTGTCGACGATGCGGGCCCGCGCCGACGGGCGCCCTCCGATGATCCAGATGTGGGCGCGCCCCCGCGGTGTGGCCCCGGACGCCCTGTTCGCGCTCATGTGCGGCGATCTGTCGGCGCCGGTGACCTTCGCCGTGGACCGCACCGGCTGGGCGCCCACAATCCAGCTGACCGCCTTTCTGCGGGGGCTGCCCGCCGACGGCTGGCTGCGCATCCTCGCGACCTGCACCGAGATCGGCCACGACTGGTTCGACGAGGACCACACCGTCGTCGACAGCCTGGGCCGCCTGGTGGTGCAGGCCCGCCAGTTGGCGTTGGTCCCTGCCGCTCGCTAGCGGGCGGTGTCTGCGATGCTGTCCGGCATGGCAAGAATCGCGATCATCGGTGGCGGCAGCATCGGGGAGGCACTGCTGTCGGGTCTGTTGCGCGCCGGCCGGCAGGTCAAAGACCTGGTGGTGGTCGAGCGGGTTCCCGAGCGCGCCAAGTATCTGGCCGACACCTATTCGGTGCTGATCACCTCGGTGACCGAGGCGGTGGAAAACGCGTCGTTCGTCGTGGTCGCCGTCAAGCCCGCCGACGTCGAGTCGGTGATGTCGGAGGTCGCGCGGGCCGCCGCCGCGGCCGAGAGCGATACCGCCGAGCAGGTGTTCGTCACGGTCGCGGCGGGCGTCACCATCACCTACTTCGAGTCCAAGCTGCCGGCCGGGACGCCGGTGGTGCGGGCCATGCCGAACACGGCGGCGCTGGTCGGCGCGGGGGTCACGGCCCTGGCCAAGGGCAGGTTCGTCACCCCGCCCCAGCTCGAGGGCGTCTCGGCCCTGTTCGACTCCGTCGGCGGCGTGCTGAGCGTCCCCGAGAGCCAAATGGACGCCGTCACCGCGCTGTCGGGCTCGGGTCCGGCGTATTTCTTCCTGATGGTGGAGGCGCTCATCGACGCCGGCGTCGCAGCGGGTCTGAGCCGCGAGGTGGCCGCCGAACTGACCGCGCAGACCATGGCCGGCTCGGCGGCGATGCTGCTGGAGCGGATGGACGCCGATCGCCGATCGGGCGAGGCCGAGGCGCCCGGGATGAGGGTGGACGCCACCGCCACGCAGCTGCGGGCGACGGTGACCTCGCCCGGCGGCACCACCGCGGCCGCCCTGCGCGAGCTGGAACGAGGCGGCCTGCGAGCGGCCGTTGATGCGGCGGTTCAGGCCGCCAAAATGCGCTCTGAGCAGCTAAGAATTACATCAGAGTAATCCAAGTTTTTTGAACTGATTGTCCCCCACCAGTACCAGTAACCCCATTAGTCCCGCTATTCTCCTCTTTGTAAGCACGTGTCGGTGCCAGCGGAGGGGAAGCCGCTGGCATGCGCGTGCCTGACACGATTGGGTTGCGATGACGTCTACGAATGGGCCATCAACGCGAGATTCTGCAGGTAAGCCGCGGGACACCAGTTCCGTCGATGGCCAACAGGGCAGGACGCAATTTCTCACCGTCGCCGAGGTGGCGGCGTTGATGCGGGTCTCCAAGATGACGGTCTACCGGTTGGTGCACAACGGCGAACTACCCGCGGTCCGCGTGGGCCGGTCCTTCCGGGTGCACGCCAAGGCCGTCCACGACATGCTGGAGACGTCGTACTTCGACGCCGGCTGACCTGACACCGGTGGCCGCTCACGGGCGGCGTCTGGCTGCGCGGTTGCGCGGCGGTCAGGCGATGCCGGTTTGGCGTTGGGTATGTCCGGCTGGGTAAAGTGTGCGGGTCCAAGCTTTGAAGCAGGTCTCGGTCAGATAGCGGAGTTCATGGGTTCAGTAATCAAGAAGCGGCGCAAGCGTATGTCGAAGAAGAAGCACCGCAAGCTGCTGCGTCGCACCCGGGTGCAGCGCAGAAAACTCGGCAAGTAACCCCCGCTGCGGCCCGCCTTAAGGCCGTCATAAGGCCGTCGTAAAAACGGCGTAACCGGTCGCGAAGTGCCCGCAAAGTACCCGCAAAGTACCCGCAAAGTACCCGCAAAGTACCGTAGTGCGGCCGTCTCGCCGACCGCTAGGCTGTTCGGGTGGATGCGTCGAATGGGGAGAACACCGGGCCGGACGACACCGCCGGCAACGCGGCGCATTACCCGAAAATCGTGCTGGTCACCGGGGCCTGCCGATTTCTGGGCGGCTACCTGACGGCTCGGCTCGCGCAGAACCCGATGATCAAGGGGGTCATCGCGGTGGACGCGATCGCCCCCAGCAAGGACATGCTGCGCCGGATGGGACGCGCCGAGTTCGTCCGCGCCGACATCCGAAATCCCTTTATTGCCAAGGTGATTCGGAACGGCGACGTCGACACGGTGGTGCATGCGGCGGCCGCGTCGTACGCGCCGCGGTCCGGCGGCACGGCGGCGCTCAAAGAGATCAACGTGATGGGCGCGATGCAGCTGTTCGCGGCCTGCCAAAAGGCGCCCTCGGTGCGCCGGGTGGTGCTCAAGTCGACGTCGGAGGTTTACGGTTCGAGCGCCCACGATCCGGTGATGTTCACCGAGGACAGCACCAGCCGTCGGCCCTTCCGCGACGGTTTTGCCAAGGACAGCCTCGACATCGAGGCCTATGCCCGCGGGTTGGGACGGCGCCGGCCCGACATCGCCGTGACGATCTTGCGGCTGGCCAACATGATCGGCCCGGCGATGGACACCACGCTGTCGCGTTATCTCGCCGGGCCTTTGGTGCCGACGATCTTCGGCCGCGACGCCCGCCTGCAGCTGCTGCACGAGCAGGATGCCCTCGGTGCGCTGGAGCGCGCGGCGATGGCCGGCAAGGCGGGAACGTTCAACATCGGCGCCGACGGCATCATCATGCTGTCGCAGGCGATCCGTCGGGCCGGCCGGATCCCTTTGCCCGTACCGGGTTTCGGTGTCTGGGCACTGGATTCGTTGCGCCGGGCCAACCGCTACAACGAGATCAGTCGCGATCAGTTTGATTATTTGAGCTATGGGCGCGTCATGGACACCAGCCGGATGCGCTCAGAACTCGACTACCAGCCGAAATGGACGACGGCGGAGGCCTTTGACGACTACGTTCGCGGCCGAGGCCTGACTCCCATAATCGACCCACATCGGGTACGCTCCTTGGAAGGTCGCGCCATATCCCTGGCCCAGCGCTGGGGTAGCCGAAATCCAATTCCGTGGGGTGGGGTCAGGTAGGTATCGTGGCGGGTGAAACCAGAGCGAATGTCATTCCGCTGCACACTAATCGGGGCCGGGTAGCAGCGCGCCGGAGAGCCGATCAGAGGGCAGAGGCTGCTCGCCAGCATCCCTCGATGATGTCCGATCCGCGCGGCTCCGCGTCCGCGGAGCAGATCGCCGCGGTGGTTCGCGAAATCGACGAGCACCGGCGTGCCGCGGGGGGATCGTCCGCCGAGGTGCCGCTGAATGAGCTGGCGCAGCGCGTCGCGTCGGTTGCCGGATTCCTCCGCCAGCGGCTGACGGGCGACTACACCGTCGACGAGTTCGGCTTCGATCCGCACTTCAACAGCGCGATCGTCCGGCCGTTGCTGCGGCTGTTCTTCCGGTCGTGGTTCCGCGTCGAGGTCAGCGGGATCGAGAACCTGCCCGCCGACGGCGCCGCGCTGGTGGTCGCCAATCACGCCGGGGTGCTGCCGTTCGACGGGTTGATGCTGTCGGTGGCCGTGCACGACGAACACGCCGCGCATCGCGAGCTGCGACTGCTCGCCGCCGACATGGTGTTCGACCTGCCCGTGGTCGGCGAAGCGGCCCGCAAGGCCGGCCACACCATGGCCTGCACGACGGACGCGCACCGGCTGCTCGCCGCCGGCGAGCTGACCGCCGTGTTCCCCGAGGGGTACAAGGGGCTGGGGAAGCGTTTCGAGGACCGCTACCGGCTGCAGCGGTTCGGCCGCGGCGGATTCGTCACCGCGGCGCTGCGGACCAAGGCGCCGATCATCCCCTGCTCGATCATCGGTTCCGAAGAGATCTACCCGATGCTGACCGACGTCAAGCTGCTGGCACGGCTGTTCGGGCTGCCGTACTTCCCGATCACGCCGCTCTTCCCGTTGGCCGGGCCGATGGGGCTGGTGCCGCTGCCATCCAAGTGGCACATCGCATTCGGTGAGCCGATTTACACCGACGACTACGCGGCGTCGGACGCCGACGACCCGATGGTCACCTTCGAGGTGACCGACCAGGTGCGAGAGACCATCCAGCAGACGCTGTACCGGTTGCTCGCCGGCCGCCGCAACATCTTCTTCGGCTAACGGGGCCTGCGCGGCCGCGCGTAGCACCCAGCGTGGGGGCGCTTTCCGAGCTTTCGGCGCAACAAGCCGACGCTCGGCCTGTGGCGGGCAAGCAAAGCGCCCCGGCGCCAATGGCACCGGGGCGCTAGTGCGCGCGAGCGGCTACTTGACCATGGTGAACTGGCAGACGTTCGTGTACCCGTCACGGAACAGGTCCGAGCAGCCCCGCAGATACTTCAAGTAGATGTCGTAGGTTTCCTGCCCCTTCAGGGCAATCGCCTCGTCCTTATGCGCCTCGAGGGCATCCGCCCAGGCGGTCAGCGTCGGAACGTAGTTCTTGCCGATGAAGTGGTGTCGCTCGATCTTGAAACCCGCGTCGGTGGAGTACTTGTCGACCAGGTCGACCTGGGGCAGCTTTCCGCCCGGGTAGATCTCCTTCAATATGAAGCTGATGAACCGCAGCAGGGTCATGTTCACCTTCAAGCCCATCGCGTTGCCCTCTTCGCGGCTGGGGACCACGATCGAGTGCAGCAGCATGCGGCCGTCGTCGGGCAGCAGGTCGTAATACTTCTTGAAGAAGGTGGCGTAACGCTCGTACCCCGCGTCACCCGCGCCGTCGGCGAAGTGCTCGAATGCGCCCAGCGACACGATCCGGTCGATCGGCTCGTCGTCGTATTCCTCCCAGCCCTGGATCCGCACCTCTTTACGGCGGGGGCTGTCCATCTTTTCGAACTCGGCCACGCAATGGGCGTACTGGTTCTCGCTCAGCGTCAAGCCGATCACGTTGACGTCGTACTCGGCCACCGCGTGGCGCATCGTCGAGCCCCAGCCGCTGCCGATGTCGAGCAGCGTCATGCCGGGCTCGAGGTTGAGCTTGTCCAGGGCAAGCTTGCGCTTGGCGTACTGAGCCTCTTCGAGCGTCTTGGTCAGATTCTGCGGATCCGGATTCTCGTCGAAGTAGCCGCAGCTGTAGGTCATTGACGGGTCAAGCCAAAGCTTGAAGAACTCGTTCGACTTGTCGTAGTGGGATCGCACGGCCTCGACCGGCGGATGCAGCTGCGTTCCCGTTTCCCCCTGTGGTGACATTTACGACGCCCCTAACTTCCCTGCGGATATTGATGCAACTGCCGCGGCCGTTGCTTCGGTCTCGGCCTGATTTGCGGCTTCCCCCAGCATTGTCACAACGCTGGTGACGATCGGCTCTCCATCGGCATCGGTCACTTCGCTGCGGATCTCCGCGAGCACGGTGCCGTGGGACTCAATCACCGAGTCTAGGTAGGTGTCGAAAAAAAGCCTATCGTGCGCCAGGATCGGCCGGTGGAACTTGAACTTCTGGTCGCGGTGGATGACCCTGGCGATGTTGATGGGGATGCTGAACTTGGTAAAGATCTCCAGCTGAACGCGGCGCCCGGCGATAGCGAGGAACGTCAGCGGAGCCACCATCGCGGGGTACCCCGCTTCCGTAGACTCATTCTCGTCGAAATGCGCCGGGTGGTCGTCTTTGATCGCCAGCGCGAACTCACGGATCTTTTCGCGACCGACCTCGAAGTAGTCCGGTGCGCGGTAGTGGCTGCCGATGAGTCCTTCGGCTTCTTTGGGGACTGTCATGCCGCTGTGCTCTCCGCTCGAAGGTGTCTGCGCGGCGCAGCTTATCAGCGTGATTGCCGGCGAGAGGCCACCGCGGCCAGCGCACCACCGGCAGCGCCGAGCGCCAACGCGGATGGCACCCCGATCCGGGCCGCTTTGCGGGCGGTGCGGAAGTCGCGAATCTCCCATCCGCGCTCCCGGGCCAGGGCGCGCAGGCGGGCGTCGGGATTGATGGCGACCGCGGTCCCGACCAGCGACAGCATGGGCACGTCGTTGTAGCTGTCGGAGTAGGCAGTGCAGCGTTTCAGGTTGAGCCCCTCGCGAATTGCCAGCGACCGCACCGCGTGTGCCTTGCCGGTGCCGTGCAGGATGTCGCCGACCAGCCTGCCGGTGAAGACGCCGTCGACCGATTCCGCAACGGTGCCCAGCGCGCCGGTCAGGCCGAGTCGCCGGGCAATGGTTGCGGCGAGTTCGTAGGGTGTGGCCGTGATCAGCCACACCTGCTGGCCGGCGTCCAGATGCATTTGGGTCAGCTCGCGGGTGCCGGGCCAGATCTTGTCGGCGATGATCTCGTCGTAGATTTCCTCGCCCAGGGCCACCAGCTGCTCGACCGATCGACCCTCGATGAACGCGAGCGCCTTGCGCCGGCCCGCGGCGACGTCGTCGCTGTTTTCCTTCCCGAGGACCTGAAACTTGGCCTGGGCGTAGATGAATCCGAGCACATCGCGATAGGTGAAGTAGTTGCGCGTGGCCAGCCCACGGCCGAAGTGGACCGCCGAGGAGCCCTGCACCAGGGTGTTGTCGACGTCGAAGAAGGCGGCGGCGGTGAGGTCGATCGGGGGTTGCGGACGGTCCGGGGCGGCGGCGGCATCTTCGTGCATGCCCTCGATCGCGCGGGCCGCGCTGGCGTCCGCGCCCAGCGACTCCAAGTCAACGTAACCGGTGTGGTCCGCGTTGACCGGGTCAAAGGAAGTCATCGCCCAACCTCCTAGATCGCTGTGCTGCCTGGTGACCCGGCGGGTGCCCGATCCCCAACCCTATCGGGCAGATGGCGTGGGGGCGTTGATGCGTGCCGGGCTGCGTCTCGGGCTGCCGAGTGCGACGCTGGCGTCACGTTCGACGCCGAGTGTGACGGCAGCGTCACAGTCGTGGCTGGACGGCCCGGTTCGAGCAATGCACTCGTCAATTCATCACACGCTAACGCAAGAATTTCCATCCTGGGTTGATATACGGAGGGATGAAAACCCGCAGCGGCTAGCGTCTTCTTCGAGCGGCATCTCGAAGCGTCGATGTTAATCGTTCAACGAGCTCAATCCGCTATGATGGTCTTTATTCGTAGGATCCACACTACTTAAGATCTCCGCCCTTTGAGTCCACTGATTACCTCAGCTGCGTAGTGTCAAAGAGAATACAAATGGCGATTTTCGAGTCGTGTCCGTCGTAAAATCCACGACGCGCGCGATTGACAAGCACAGTCGCGATTGACAAGCACAGTCCTCCGCTCTGGGGAGACCGGCGCGTTCACCCGATGATCTTCAGGCTAAACCAGTCCGGTGGAATTCCTTGACGAAGTATGTCATCGAGCTCTTCGAAACTGAGTACGATCAGATGTGATGCTGCGACGGCGTCGTGTTCCGGCATCCATCCTCTGTCTGTTGATTCGCGATCTACTGTGATGCTGACGCGTCCGGGATAATTTACGGGATCGGGCCTTGTGAGGCTTATCCTCGGGTCCACGCCTTCTTGGTACCAACGATAGCTGGGAGAATCGCTATATCTTCCTGGGCGCGCTTCTTGGCTTATTAAAAACAGCATGTACTTCTCGGCGTCCTCGAATCGCCTAAACATCCAGTAAGTTTTGCGTGAGCCGCGAGACTGCTTGTCGATATAGTATCGATTGTCGTCAATGATCAGATAGTAAGAAAGCTCGTAATCGTCAAGGAAGCGAAGGGTGATGCTATCGGTCATCGTAGGTGGTCTTGTTCCCCAGTCTAGATCCTGGATATTTTTTTGCGCCCCAGAGTCGCTTTGTGGCAGAGGCTTACCCATTTTGCGCAGATAAATTTCTTGCCAGGAGTACCACGACTTCACAATCCGGTGTAGCGGTGGGGGAAACTCGCTCAGGTTAATGTACAAATCGGTCATCCTGTGCTCCTAGCGATAGTATTCCTTTAAGAACCCTGTATCGATAAGTTGTTGGACGCTCGCCTCCGCGCCTTCCGGAGCCAGTATAAGGAGCTGAGGTTCACCGCCTGGGTGGCCAAACCATGGTGCTGCTTTCGAAAATTCGATCTTCCAACCCGCCGGAAGGCCGACAGTCGCATCTACTTTATAAGCGTGATACAGCTTATCGAGACTCGTGTGAGGCAGCGCACGTCCCTCGTACGGGGCACCTTCAAAAGCAAGCCAGTTTCCGGCTGGATGTCCAACACGATCTAGCCATTTTCCGTGCAATGATGCAATTTCGGAGGGCGTAAGGGTGCGGACTGTTCCCGGAATAGCATATGGCTTTGCGGGATCATCAACATCCGGATACCTTAGGTTGCCGTTTTCATCTTCAAAGAGTTCTCGGTATTGCGCTTCGGAAAGGTCGCCGAACTCTTTCGCTTCGGGGAAAACGTCCCTGGCCTTGGGCGGATCATGGTCGCCGCCGTCACCGTGGTGATGATCACCGGGCGTATCGCCGTCATCACCGGGGTGGGGGTCGTGCGGTTGATCGCCGTCGCCAGGGGGATGGCCGCCACCAGGTTGATGGGGCCCGCCACCGTCGCCAGGCGGATGCGAGCCGTTGCCGTCGCCGGGCGGATGGTGAGCCCCGCCATGCGGATCGACAGGATGAGCGGTGGGTTCACCGCCGTGGGGAACCTCACCCAGGCCGGGAGGTGCTTCGGCGGGGATCCCGCCTGCCATGGGAGCAGACGGCGGCGTCGGCAGGTGCGGAGCCGCCGCGGCTGCGGGCGCGGACCCTGGTGGGGGACCGGCGTGGGGAGTCGGCGCAGCCGGAGGTCCGGCGGGAGACGCCGGAACGTGGGCGGGCACGGGCTCGGGTGGTTTTGAATGAGGGACCGAAGCGTCCCCAGCGGGCGAGGGCGCCGGGCGCTTGTCCCCCGACTCTGGCGGGACCGCAATGGGTTTCGGTTCGCCGCTGTGAGGTGTCTCGCCAACGGGCGGCTTGGATTCCGTCGGGCTGTGCGGCAGGGGGCCGTCGGCGGGTCCCTGCGCTGGTTTGCCCGTGGGCGCCGGTTGGCCCGATTCGGGCGGCTTGGGACCGGTAGGTGGCGGCTCGGCCGGAGGCTTAGCGGTGGGGACTTTGGGAATTTCGGGTGGCTTCTTCAAGCCTTTCAGCGCATCCGCCGCGGTGTGCCCGACTTTGCCCAGCTTGGAGAGCGGTCCACCGGGCAAGGCCAGAGTTGCCGCGTCGAAAATCGATTTTCCGAGTGCTTCGGCGGGGTTTTTGCCCCACTCGTCCCAGTGCGTGATGTCCTTACCCAGTGCTTTCCACGACTCGGCGACTCCGGGCCCTCCGTCAGGCCCCAAGCCGACGAGCGTCCCAGCCCCCGCAACCATGCCGCTCATGGTTTCGCCGTAGCCCTTCGGGTCGAGCACCGCGTGGAATTGACTGATCTCGTACACACCTTTGAGGAAATCCCAGCCCTCGACGCCGATTCCTTTGAATGTCTGGCCGACCTGATTGAGTGCCCGCCCCACCGGGGTGCCGTGCAAAAAGTGGTCCCATTCTTTACTCGCCCAGTGAGCCATATCTTCTGTCGTGGCGGCGGCCGCTGACATCGTCGCCTCGATCTGGCCGCCCAGCGTTTCGGCTTCCTGGGAAAAGCTGTCAACCACCGTTTTGATGTCGTCGGCGATCCTTTTGATCTCGTCTTCGTCTTCATCGGTCAGGAGATCCCAGACCTCTTTGATCCCGGTCAGCGGATCGCAGATGCGGGACAACAGATCCAGGATCGCCGCGTGGACCTTGTCGATCTTGGCTGCGTAGCTATTGAGTTGCGCGGCGATCGTTTGGCATTGCCGTGCAACGCTGGTCGTGGCGCCAGACGCATCAGTCAACGCCTTGTTGATGGCGGCGGCCTCGGGAATCTGCTGCGCGGCAATGGCGGCCATCGTGCCTCCGCCTGCCGCGATCTCGGTCGTCATGAAGTTGACGCCCGCAGTCGTCCACGCCGCCGCGGCGGCACGCAACTTCGCCGAATCGCCAGTGGGCCAGATCATTCCGATATACGGCGCGACCCAGCCCCAGCCCGCCGGGGCGCCGCTACCGGCACCGACGGCCGACGGCGGCGAAGCCCCGCCGGTCAACGGGGCCGTGACCGGCGGTGTTGGCAGACCCCAGGCGCGGCCCGTCACATCCGACATCGCCTCGGCGAGCGCATAGTTGTGTGCCGACATCCGCACGCCGTCGCCGATGCTGCACAGCCCGTTGCGGGTACTGGTCATCGCCTCGATCACCTTGGCCGCTGCACCGTTGTAGGCGCGGCCCAGCGCAGCACCGACGGGATCGTCACCGGCCATGCCCGCGCTGCCGGCGAGCGCGGTGGTCAAGGTCGAGATCACCGATCCCAACGAAACGCCGGTGGACAGTACTGTGGCGCCGGCGCGGTCTAGGGCAGTCGGGTCACACGCCAGCGGCGCCATGTATTCACGACCACATACCGAGATTCGTCGACATCGCGCCGGTGTAGTTGCCGTGCGCGGTGGTGGCCACTTTCTCCAGTTGCGCCAGCGCTTCGCGCATCATGGCCTCACCGCGCACCCAGTGCTGATGTGCCTCGGCGTGGGCCGCCGCGGCCTCACCCGTCCACGTCCCGTGCAAACGGGTTACGCGAGAATCGATTTCGGCAATCATGTCTTCGGCGTAGCGTTGAAACGCCGCCATCCGCTGCACCGCGTCGGCCAACGCCTGCGGATCAACCCGAAACGCCTCAGCCATCGCGCACCGACCGCTCCGCCTGGGCGGACCCGGCCTCGTTGCTCTGGTACGCCCCGGCGGCCTGGCCCACCAGATGCGCCAGCATCGACAACCCGAGCTCGACCTCGTGGGCGCCCTTGTGCCACAGCTCCCACGCGGACCCGTATGCGCTGCCTGCCGCGCCCTGCCAACCACCCAACATCTGACCCACCTGGCCGTCGAGCTGGGACAGTTGAGCCGAAAGATGCTCGGCCGCACCGCTCAGCGAGACGGCGGTGCCCTGCATCACCACCGGATCGACCCGCACAGTGTTGTCGGCCATAAACCGGAACATAACTCCTGGTAGGCGGCCCCACAAGTCGCCGATGACACACTGGTGCCCATGACTCAAGCCACCGGCCGGCCGCAAGTGGAGTTGCTGACCCGCGACGGGTGCACCATCTGCGAGCGCATCCACGCCCGGCTGGTCGAACTGGCCGGTGAACTGGGCTTCGACCTGACGACGACCGACGTCGACGCCGCCGCGGCGGCCGGCGACCCCGCGCTGCGGGCCGAGTTCGGTGACCGGCTGCCGGTGATCCGGCTCGACGGCCGCGAGCACAGCTACTGGGAGATCGACGAGCCACGATTGCGCTCGGATCTCGCCCGCTGAGGGGGCGGCCGGGTGGGTGCCGGGCAATTATTTGGTAGCCCAGCTGATAAACGTTTACCGTGGACAGCAGTTCAGTTACTGGAGGAAGCAAGGGAGCTGGCCAGGTGATGCTGCCGTGAGCGTCTTGCTCTTCGGGGTTTCGCACCGCAGTGCGCCGGTCTCCGTCCTGGAACAACTCAGCATCGACGAATCCGATCAAGGCAAGATCGTCGACCGGGTGTTGCAGTCGCCGCTGGTGACCGAGGCGATGGTGCTGTCGACATGCAACCGGGTCGAGGTCTATGCGGTGGTGGACGCGTTCCACGGCGGGCTCGCGGTGATCGGGCAGGTGCTGTCGGAACACTCCGGGATGTCGATGACCGACATCACCAAATACGCCTACGTCCGGTACAGCGAGGCCGCCGTCGAGCATCTATTCGCGGTTGCCAGCGGCCTGGATTCGGCGGTGATCGGAGAACAGCAGGTGCTCGGGCAGGTGCGTCGCGCGTATGCCACAGCCGAGACCAACCGCACCGTCGGCCGCGTCCTGCACGAGCTGGCCCAACGGGCGCTGTCGGTCGGCAAGCGGGTGCATTCCGAAACCGCCATCGACGCCGCTGGCGCCTCCGTGGTGTCGGTCGCGCTGAACATGGCCGAACGCCGGCTGGGCGGGCTGTCAGGCCGGACCGCTGTGCTGGTCGGCGCCGGCGCCATGGGCGCCCTGGCCGCGGCGTACCTGTCTCGCGCCGGCATCGCGCGGGTCCACGTGCTCAACCGGTCGCTTTCCCGGGCGCAGCGCCTGGTCCGCAAGATCCGGGAAACCGGTGTGCGGGCCGACGCGCTGCCATTGGAGCAGCTGGCCGACGTCCTGGCGGACGCCGACGTCGTGGTCAGTTGCACGGGGGCGGTGAGCCCGGTGGTCTCCCTGGCCGACGTGCATCACGCGCTCGCCGCTGCCAACCGCGACGAGGCAAACGACCCGTTGGTGATCTGCGACCTGGGCATGCCGCGCGACGTCGACCCGGCGGTGGCCGGGCTGCCCGGCGTGTGGGTTGTCGACGTGGACCGCGTCCAGCATGAGCCCTCGGCCCACGCCGCGGCCGCGGACGTCGACGCCGCCCGCATCATCGTGGCCACCGAAGTCGCTGCCTACCTGGCCGGCCAGCGGATGGCCGAGGTCACGCCGACGGTGACGGCGCTGCGTCAGCGCGCGGCGGATGTGGTCGAGGCGGAGCTCCTGCGCCTGGACAACCGGCTTCCCGGGCTCGCCAGCGCGCAGCGCGAAGAGGTCGCCCGCACGGTGCGGCGGGTCGTGGACAAGCTGCTGCACGCGCCGACGGTGCGGATCAAGCAGCTCGCCAGCGCCCCCGGCGGTGACAGCTATGCCGAGGCGTTGCGCGAGCTTTTCGAGCTCGACCAGACCGCCGTTGACGCCGTCGCCGCGGGCGAATTGCCGGTCATCTCAAACGGATTCGACGCGGGCACCCCGCAGCAAACCGCCGAGTAGCCGATTGGCGAACGTGATCCGGATAGGCACCCGGGGCAGCTTGCTGGCCACCACCCAGGCCGGGCTCGTCAGGGACGCCCTGATCGCCCTGGGACATCCGGCGGAGCTGGTGACCATCACCACCGCCGGGGACCGGTCGTCGGGGCCCATCGAATCCCTCGGGGTGGGTGTCTTCACCACCGCACTGCGCGAGGCCATGGACGAGGGCCGGGTTGACGCTGCCGTGCACTCCCACAAGGACCTGCCGACGGCCGACGATCCAAGGTTTGCTGTGGCGGCCATACCTGTGCGCAACGACCCCCGTGACGCCGTGGTAGCCCGGGACGGGCTGGTGCTCGGGGAGTTGCCGCCCGGTTCGCTGGTGGGCACCTCCTCGCCGCGCCGGGCCGCGCAGCTTAGAGCATTGGGTCTCGGTTTGGAAATCCGCCCCCTACGAGGCAACCTAGATACCAGGTTGAACAGGGTAAGCAGTGGTGATCTTGACGCGATCGTGGTGGCCCGGGCGGGTCTGGCCCGAATTGGTCGCCTCGATGACGTCACCGAGACGCTAGAGCCGGTGCAGATGTTGCCAGCACCGGCTCAAGGCGCGCTCGCCGTCGAATGCCGTGCCGGCGACAGCTGGTTGGCGGCAGTGCTGGCGGAGCTGGACGACGCGGACACGCGGGCGTCGGTCACCGCGGAGCGAGCCCTGTTGGCCGAACTGGAGGCCGGTTGCTCCGCACCGGTGGGCGCGATCGCTGAAGTGGTCGAGTCCATCGATGAGGAAGGCCGGATCTTCGAAGAGCTGTCGCTGCGTGGCTGCGTGGCGGCGCTGGACGGGTCCGACGTGATCCGCGCGTCCGGCATCGGCACTCCCGGTGGGGCACGAGAGCTTGGGCTTTCGGTCGCCGCGGAGCTGTTCGAGCTTGGCGCTCGAGAGCTGATGCGCGGAGCGCAGCAAGACCCGACGCGAGGAAATTAAGTGCGAGTTTCGTGGGAGCGACAATGACGACGCGAGGGCGTAAGCCGACACCCGGCCGCATCACCTACGTGGGCTCCGGCCCCGGTGACCCCGGACTGTTGACGACCCGGGCCGCCACGGTGCTGACGAACGCCGCTTTGGTGTTCACCGACCCCGACGTGCCTGAGCCGGTGCTGGCGCTGATCGGCAAAGACCTGCCGCCGGTTTCCGGACCGGCCCCGGCGGATCCGGCCGCCTCCAACGGCGACGGCGCCGACCAGGGCCAGGTGCAACCGGCGGTGATCTCCGGCGGCCCCGATATCCGCCCGGCGCTGGGCGAGCCCGCCGAGGTCGCCAAGACACTGACCCACGAGGCGCGGACCGGTGTCGACGTGGTGCGGCTGGTGGCCGGTGACCCGCTGACGGTTGACGCCGTCATCACCGAGGTCAACGCGATCGCGCGGAGCCATCTGCACATCGAGATCGTGCCGGGGCTGGCGCCCACCAATGCGGTCCCGACGTATGCGGGGCTGCCGCTGGGCTCGTCGCACACGGTCGCCGACGTGCGGGGTGACGTGGACTGGGAGGCGCTGGCCGCGGCGCCCGGCCCGCTGATTCTGCAGGCCACGACGTCGCATCTGGCCGAAGCGGCGCGCACCCTGATCGAACATGAGCTCGCCGAGAACACGCCGTGCGTGGTGACCGCCCAGGGCACCACCTGCCAGCAGCGTTCCGTCGAGACGACGCTGCACGGCTTGACCGACTCGGCCGTGCTGGGCGGTACCGACCCCGCCGGCCCGCTGACCGGTCCGCTGGTGGTGACCATCGGCAAGACAGTCTCCAGCCGGGCGAAGCTGAACTGGTGGGAGAGCCGCGCCCTGTACGGCTGGACCGTGTTGGTGCCTCGCACCAAGGACCAGGCCGGCGAGATGAGCGAGCGGCTGACGTCCTACGGCGCGCTGCCGATCGAGGTGCCGACCATCGCCGTCGAGCCGCCGCGCAGCCCGGCCCAAATGGAGCGGGCCGTCAAGGGATTGGTCGACGGCCGGTTCCAGTGGGTGGTGTTCACGTCCACCAACGCGGTGCGTGCGGTATGGGAGAAGTTCGGCGAGTTCGGTCTGGACGCGCGCGCTTTCTCCGGGGTGAAGATCGCCTGTGTGGGCGAGTCGACCGCCGACCGGGTCCGGGCGTTCGGGATCAGTCCCGAGCTGGTGCCCGCCGGCGAGCAGTCCTCGCTGGGTCTGCTCGACGACTTCCCGCCCTACGACAGCGTTTTCGATCCGGTCAACCGGGTGTTGCTGCCGCGCGCCGACATCGCCACCGAGACGCTGGCCGAGGGTCTGCGCGAACGTGGTTGGGAGATCGAGGATGTCACCGCCTACCGGACGGTGCGGGCAGCCCCGCCTCCGGCGGAGACGCGGGAGATGATCAAGACCGGCGGGTTCGACGCGGTCTGCTTCACCTCCAGCTCCACGGTGCGCAACCTGGTCGGTATCGCCGGGAAGCCGCACGCGCGGACGATCATCGCCTGCATCGGCCCCAAGACCGCCGAGACCGCCGCCGAGTTCGGTCTGCGGGTGGATGTCCAGCCCGAGACCGCCGCGGTCGGTCCGCTGGTTGACGCCTTGGCCGAACACGCCGCGCGGTTGCGCGCCGAGGGCGCGCTGCCACCGCCGCGCAAAAAGAGCCGCAGGCGCTAGTGGCGTACCCGCGGCACCGTCCGCGTCGGCTCCGCTCAACCCCGGCGTTGCGCCGTTTGGTCGCGCAAACGTCCTTGGAGCCAAGGCAATTGGTGCTGCCGATGTTCGTCGCCGACGGCATCGACCAACCACGGCCGATCGCCTCGATGCCGGGGGTGGTGCAACACACCCGCGACTCGTTGCGCAGCGCGGCCGCCAGTGCCGTCGCCGCCGGGGTGGGCGGGCTGATGCTGTTCGGTGTACCGCGCGACGAGGACAAGGACTCGGTGGGGTCGGCCGGCACCGACCCCGATGGCATCCTCAATGTCGCCCTGCGCGACTTGGCCAAGGACCTCGGTGAAGCCACGGTGTTGATGGCCGATACTTGCCTGGACGAGTTCACGGACCACGGTCACTGCGGCGTCCTCGACGACCGCGGCCGGGTCGACAACGACGCCACCGTGGCCTGTTATGTGAAACTCGCTGTGGCGCAAGCTGAATCGGGGGCTCACGTGGTGGGTCCGAGCGGGATGATGGATGGCCAGGTCGGCGCGATTCGCGACGGGCTGGACGCCGCCGGCCATACCGACGTGGCGATCCTGGCCTACGCCGCCAAGTTCGCGTCGGCGTTCTACGGCCCGTTCCGGGAGGCCGTCAGTTCCAGTCTGTCCGGAGACCGGCGGACCTACCAGCAGGAAACGGGCAATTCCCGCGAGGCGCTTCGCGAAATCCAGCTCGATCTGGACGAGGGCGCCGACATTGTGATGGTGAAGCCGGCATTGGGTTATCTGGACGTAGTGTCTGCGGCGGCCTCGATTTCGCCGGTCCCGGTGGCCGCCTACCAGGTGTCGGGGGAGTACGCGATGATTTGCGCTGCGGCCGCGAACAATTGGATCGACGAGCGCGCCGCGGCGCTGGAGTCATTGATGAGCATCCGGCGCGCCGGAGCCGATATCGTTCTCACCTATTGGGCCGCGGATGCGGCAGGGTGGCTCTCGTGAGATGGGGCTTGCTTTGACATCAGAGACGACCACAAGCGACACCCCACCGAGGCCGTTGTTCTACGAGCCCGGCGCCAGCTGGTGGTGGGTGGCGTGCGGCCCGGCGGCGGCGGGGGCCATGGTGCTGGTCGAAATCTGGAGCGGTGCCAAGCTGTCGCTCGTGGTGCCCGCGATCTTCTTGGTCCTGGTGTCGGCGTTCGTGGGGTTGCAGGTGAAGGCGGCGCGGATCCACGTCTCGGTCGAGCTCACCGAAGACGCCTTGCGCCAAGGCACCGAGACCATTCTGGTGCGCGAAATCGTCAGGGTGTATCCCGAGCCCGAGAACCACGAGGCCTCCGGCAAGGAGCTGGCACGCTGGCAGTCGGCGCGGGCGCTCGGCGAATTGGTCGGGGTGCCGCGCGGGCGGATCGGTATCGGCCTCAAGCTCACCAATGGGCGCACCGCCCAGGCGTGGGCGCGTCGTCATCGCCAGCTGCGGGCCGCCCTGACCCCACTGGTCCAAGAGCGGGTGGAGCCCACCCGATCCGACGTCATCGACGGCGACCGTGACGACGACAGCGGGCCGGCGCAATGATCGCCAGCTACCGCGCGGTGGTCGAGCTCGTCGTGGCGGTTGCCGCGCTGGCGGGCTCGGGGGTCGGCTGGACGCGCTCGCATCACACGGTGGCCATCGCACCCATCGCAGAGGGGCAGCCCTTCACCGCGTCGGTGGTGTATGACCCGCAGCTGTTGCTGCTGACATTGGTGCTGTTGACGAGCGCCGGGGTGCTGGCGGTCGTCGGAGCGGCCAGGCTGCGGCGTGCGCGCTCTGGCGCTACGACCTCTTCCTGACCAGCGGCAACGCCATCCGGCGGCGAAGCACGATGGCGTCGGCCCGATCGCGCAGCGCCTCGTGAACCGAGCGCATCAGCGGAAAACTGGCGTCATGACCGGTGTCTTCGAGCACCTCGGTGACCGCTGAGCTGGCCACCAGCGTCCAATCCACCCCCGCGGCGCGACAGTCGGCGTCGAACGCGTACAACAGCGAGATAGCGGCCTCAGCAAATTGGCTGACGTCGGCGACGTCGAGGACCAGAGGGTGTTCCCCGAGCGTGAAACGCCGAATGTGGTGACTGAGGCTGTCGACGTTGCCGTCGTCGATTTTGCCGCGGATATGCACCACCGTCGCCAGGTGGCGGTAGTGCGCGCGCACCTGAGCGCCTTCACACTCGAAGACGCAGTTGTCGTGGCGACTCCCGGCGCCTGCGATCGTCATGAGGACCCCTCACTCTCCGTGCCGCTCGCGCTGGCCCTGGGGGCGCCTCCCCGCTCTCCAAAGCTGCCATAAACGCTAGGCCGCAAGCCTAAGGAGACCGGTAGCCGCGCCTAACTCTTTGCTAAGAAGCGAATGAGCTTTGCCGGCCGAGCAAACTTCCATCATTGGCGGTGAGCATTCCGGGCGGCCCTGAAGGCCGTGTGCCACACCACAACCGTCCCCGCATGTCCGCGATTGCGCTGCTAGGCTGCCATGGCTGCCGGTTGCTAGTCGGGGGGCTTGCGAAATGGCGAGATCGCCCGCTCAGCCGGGATTGCAGGAGAACGAAACAGCAGATCCAGACGGGAAGAGCAGCGTGCGCGGCGGAGAGATCCGGGGCGAAATCAAGGCCCTGACGGGACTCCGTATCGTCGCAGCGCTCTGGGTGGTGCTGTTTCACTTTCGGCCGATGCTCGGGGACGCGTCGCCCGATTTCCGCGATGCGCTGGCACCCGTGCTCAACTGCGGCGCCCAGGGCGTCGACCTCTTCTTCATCCTCAGCGGGTTCGTGCTGACGTACAACTATCTCGACCGGATGGGCCGGTCCTGGTCGACCCGTGCCACCCTGCACTTCCTGTGGCTGCGACTCGCCCGGGTATGGCCGGTGTATCTGGTCACGTTGCACCTCGCCGCTCTGTGGGTGATCTTCACCCTGCACGTCGGTCATGTGCCGTCGCCGGACGCCGCTTCGCTCACCGCGATCAGCTACGTGCGCCAGATCCTGTTGGTGCAGTTGTGGTTTGTGCCGTTCTTCGATGACTCGAGTTGGGATGGGCCGGCCTGGTCGATCAGCGCGGAATGGCTGGCGTACGTGCTCTTCGCCCTGATGGTGTTGGTGCTATTGCGGATGAAGCAGGCCACGAGGGCGCGCAGCCTGATGGTGCTGGCGTTCGCGGCGTCGTTGCCGCCCGTGGTGATGCTGCTGGCCAGCGGACACTTCTACACGCCGTGGAGTTGGCTGCCCCGGATCGTCACGCAGTTCACCGCCGGCGCCCTGGCGTGTGCCGCCGTGCGCAGATTGCGGCTGACCGAGCGTGGCCGCCGCGCCGCGGGGTACATCTCGCTGCTTCTCCTGGCCGCCATGGTGGGCGTCCTGTATTGGTTTGGCGCGCACCCGATATCCGGGGTGGTGGAAAACGACAGCGGCGGCGTCGTCGACGTCTTGTTCGTTCCGCTGGTGATCTCGCTGGCCGTCGGGCTGGGGAGCCTTCCGCGGGTGCTGTCGACCCGGGTGATGGTGTACGGCGGCCAGATCTCGTTCTGCCTGTACATGGTTCACGAATTGGTGCATACGTCCTGGGGCTGGACCGTGGAACAGTTCGAGCTCGCAACGCAGGACAACCCGTGGAAATGGAACGTGATCGGCCTGCTCGCGATTGCCGTGGTCCTCTCGATCGTGTTGTATCACGCCGTCGAGGAGCCCGCCCGCCGTTGGATGCGCAAAATGGTCGACGTCAGGGCCGTGCACGCGAGAAGTGATCCCGGCGAATCAACGAATGGCAAGCCGCATCCGATCGACCGTCCGCTGGAAGCGATTTCGGTCCGCGCGGTGTGATGGCCGTTTTGCGCCCGGCCGCGATTCACGGGCAGTATTCGATGAGAACACCGCGGCACCCGACCATGCCGTTGACAGTGGAGGTAGGAGTGAGTCGTCTGGCCACCTTTCTCATTGGGTTGAGTTTTCTGGGGGGCGTGGGCATCGCATACCCGCCGCAGGTGCGCACTTACGAGACGCTGACGCTGGACTTCCGGCTGAATCACCTGGCCGTCATCGGGGATTCGTACACCACCGGCACCAATGAGGGTGGCCTGGGCCCGCGGTCGTGGCCGTCCCGCGCGTGGCAGGCGCTCGGCTCGCGCGGTTCGCGGGTCTCGGCCGATGTGGCGGCCGAGGGCCGCGCCGGTTATGGCATGCCCGGCGACCACGGCAGTATCTTCGAGGACCTGACCGCGAGGGCGGTTCAGCCCGATGACGCGCTGGTGGTGTTCTTCGGCTCCCGCAACGACCAGGGTGTCGATCCCTTGTTGCTGACCGAAAAGACGCACGCCGCTTTGGATCTGGCGCGCCAACTCGCGCCGGCCGCGCACTTGCTGGTGATCGGCCCGCCGTGGCCGACCGCCGACGTCCCGCCCTCGATGTTTCTGGTTCGCGACATCCTCGGCGGGGCGGCCGGGGCCGCCGGAGCAACGTTCATCGACCCGATCGCCGAAGGCTGGTTCGTCGGCAGACCCGACCTGATCGGTGCCGACGGCATACACCCGAACGACGCGGGGCATCAGTACATGGCGGACAAGATCGCACCGCTGATCCGTACCCAGCTGTCGACCTAGGCGTGGCGGGTCGCTTCCCGGGCGAGCTGGACCCGCGATGACACGGCGAGTTTGGCGTAGACGTGCGTCAGATGGGTCTGCACGGTGCGCGGCGAGATGAACAGCCGCGCCGCGATGTCTTTGTTGGGCAATCCCTCGCTGACGAGCCGGATGACGTCGCGTTCGGTGGGCGTCAGCGACTCCCAGCCGCTGGCTGGGCGCCCGCGCGCCCCGCGACCCCGCTGCGCGTAGCCGATGGCCTCGCCGGTGGTCAGCGCGTTACCTTCGGACCACGCGGTGTCAAAGTTTAGTTGTCCCAGGGCTTCTCGGAGGTGTGCCGCCGATGCGTCATAGGCTTTATCAAAGACCTTGAAGCGCACCTCGCCGTGGCGCTGCCGCATGCCGTCGGCCGCGCCGAGAAGCCGCGCGGCATGCTCGGGGTTGGTGTCGGCGGCCAGGGCCGCGAGGCACTCGAGAGCGTCGGGCAGGTGGAGGTGCCCGCCGGTGCGCTCGGCGACCTCGACGGCGTCGTGCAGGTCGCGCTCGGCCTGCTGCTGCTCACCCTGCGCGACGGCGACCCGGGCGCGCGCGATCAGCGCCATCATCCGATGCCAGCCCGGAACGGCCGGGACCGTCTCGTCGGCCCAGCGGCGGGCGGCGGCGAGATCGCCGCAGCCCATGGCGGACTCGGCCATCGGCACCGTGCTTCTGGTCAGCAGCTCCTTCAGCGGATAGGTGTGTCGCCAGGCCGCGTCGCAGGCCTGCTTGGCGGCGACGGCATCGCCTCTGGCAAGCGCGGCATTGGCCACGGCCGCGTATGCCGAGTCCTCGTGGAACCCGCCCAAGGTGGCCCCGACTTCCAGGGCGGCTTCGGCAGCCGTGCTCGCTGCCGCGGGATCGCTGAATGAAAGCACCTGCGCCAATATGATCAAACCGAACGTTTCCATCGGGCGGTCGTGGGCCGCGCGCGCCTCCTCGAGCAGCGAACTGGCTACCAGGTGCCCCTCGGCGAGCTTGCCCTGCGTCGCCAGCGCACCCCCGAGGAACGTCCGGCTGTACCGGGACATGAAGCTGTCGCCGAGTGCGTCGGCGAGGTCTCGCCCCTCCTCGCCAGCGGCCTGCCCAGCGATGGGGTCTCCCGCGGCACCTTCGGCGAAGCTCTGGTAGGCGCGCAGGTGAGACAGCGCGGCAGTATTTCCCGACGCGCGAGCCAGGTCCGTGGCCTCGGCGAGATAGGGGTCCGCCAACTCGGGGTTGCCGATGGCCAGCATGCCGCAGGTCATCAGGATGTGCGCAACGAGTGCCTGGTCTTCGAGTTGGCGGGCGGCGGCGAGCGCCTCGTCGGCTCGCTGCAGGCTGGCCGGGACGGAGAACCATACGGCCAGCAGTCCCGCGTCGGCCACCCCCCGTATCCAGATCTCGGCGGCGACGTCATCGTCGTGGTAACGCTCATCGGCGAACACCGCGTCGAACCCGGCGAGGCCCTCGCGGAATCGCCCGCGCGTCACCCATAGCCGCTGCAACGCCGACACCAGTTGCAGCGCCGGCCCGAACTCCGCGGAATCGCAACTCCAGGCATGCGCCGCCCGCAGGTTGTCCATCTCGAGCTCGGCCCAGGGGATCAACGGCGTTCCGTCACCGCCCGTCTGGGATTCGAGCCTGACCGCGGCGGCGGTGTAGTGGTCGCGGTGGCGGGTCCGCACGACCTCGGCTTCGCCCGATTCAGCAAGCTTTTCCAGGCCGTACTGGCGGACGGTCTCCAGCAGGCGGTAACGCATCATGGCGTCGACTTCCTCGGTGACGATCAGCGACTTGTCGACGAGCAGTCCGAGCAGATCGATGAGCTGAAAGTTCTCCACCTCGGTGTCGGCGCCAACGGCGTAAGCGGCGTCGAGGTCGAAGCCACCCATGAATACCGCCAAGCGGCGAAACAGAATACGTTCCGGCTCGGTGAGCATGGCGTGCGACCAGTCGATGGAGGCGCGCAGGGTCTGTTGACGGCGGACCGCGGTGCGCGCGCCCCCCGCGAGCAGGCGGAAGTTGTGATGGAGACCGTCGACGATCTGGATCAGCGACAGCGTGCGGATCCGCGCGGCGGCCAGTTCGATCGCCAGCGGCATACCGTCCAGGCGTTGGCAGATCTCACCGATCGCAGTCGAATTCTCCTCGGTGAGTTGGAAATCCGGCCTCGTGCGGCGGGCACGGTCGACGAACAACGTGAGGGCGTCGCCGTCCGCCGATAGCGACGGCACCCGCCAGGTCAGCTCCCCGGCGATGCCGATCGACTCGCGGCTGGTGGCCAGCACCGTCACATCCGGGCCGGCGTCCAGCAGGGCGATCGCCAGGGCCGCGCTGGCGTCCAGCAGGTGCTCGCAATTGTCCAAGAGCAGCAACATCTTTCGGTTCGCGACAAATTTTGCCACCGCCTCCATGGTGGAGCGGCCCGGCTGGTCGATAAGGCCCAGGGTGCGTGCCAGGACGACGGGCACGACGACGGGATTGGTGACCGGCGCCAGGTCGACAAACCAGACCCCGCCACCGAACTCCCGTGCCGCTTCGGCGGCGACCTGGATCGCCAACCGGGTCTTGCCGACTCCGCCGGCCCCGGTCAGGGTCACCAACCTGTTCTCTTTCAACAGCTGCGTGATGTCGCCGATCTGCGGGCCGCGGCCCACGAAGCTCGTCAACTGAACCGGAAGATGTGCTCCGGCAACGTTATTAGCAATGCGCAGTGGTGGGAAGTCGTTGCGCAGGTCGGGATGGTTGAGTTGCACGACCCGCTCCGGACGGGGCAGATCCCGCAACGGGTGCTCACCCAACTCGGTCAGCCACGCATCGGCCGGTAGCCGGTCGATCACCAACGGCTCGGTCGCGCCGGACAGCACGGTCTGCCCGCCGTGGGCGAGGTCGCGAAGTCGCGCTGTCCGGTTGATGGTGGGCCCGGCGTAGTTGCCGGCGTCACGCAACTGGACCTCTCCGGTGTGTACGCCGATGCGCAGTCTGATGGGCGCCAGCGCGGCCAGCTGCAGCCCCAGCGCGCAGGCGACGGCGTCGCTGGCGCGGGCGAACGCGAGCACGAAGCTGTCGCCCTCGCCCTGTTCGACCGGCCGCACCCCGCCGTGCGCGACGACCAGGTCGTCCACGGTGCGATTGAGGTGCTCGAGCGCGGTCGCCATGACCTCGGACTGTGTTTCCCACAACCGCGTGGAGCCTTCGACGTCGGCAAGCAGCAACGTCACGGTCCCAATCGGCAGCTCGCTCACGCTTTGCTCGCTCCAGTCCACCAGCGGCGTATCGATCTCGCTCATGTTAGCCAGCATGCGGACACGCCGAGGCCCAAAACATCGGCATAAGTGCGTAGACCGCGACCGCGACCGCGCGCATTTACCGCCTGGGGATCCCGGGGGGTCAGTCTTCCGCGTGCCGCTCGTAGTCCCATCGCTCCAGGCGCGCCTGCAACTGCATGAGGCCGACGCCGGCGACGGGCGCGACGACTGCGATGCAGGCCAGCAGCAGCGGAGACATGTCTAAGACCTCCAAAAACCCTTCACTGATCTGACGTTCGTTCGCCGCAAGAAGTTCATCGCCGTTCACCCGTCCGCCAGGGCGCGGTCGGCCAGCGCACCCATCAGCGGTGTCACCAACTGCGCATACTCGGTCGTCACGTGGTTGTCGTCGCGGAACACGAGGGTGTTGCCGACGATCAGCGGGCAGCGGTCGGGAGAGCAGAACAGGTCGGTCAGGTCGGCGTAGCGCCCGCCGTTGCCCGTCGTCGCCGTCTGCTCGGCGGCGATCCCGTCACCGTTTACCGCCGCGGATCTTGTTGGCGCACAAGCGGTTGCGTCATCGAGGTGGGCGGACAGGCAGATCGGCGCGGACGCATGCGGATCGGCGGCGGGCCCCAGCACCAGGACGGTCGCGCCGGTGCCGCGCAACTGCGCCACGGTGCGCCCCAGGGTGTCGATCCAGGCCGGGTCGTAGGAGGTGAAACCGAAGTCCCCGCCGTAGCGCCGGCTCATGTCCAGCACGATCAGCCGCGGGTGTTCGGCGTTCATCCGGCCCACGATCTGGGCGCGCCACTGTTCGCATTCGGTGTACTCGCGGCCCAGATAGGGGCTCACGATGTGCAGGTCTTGCAGTGGGCAGGTCACCTTGGCCAGCGTCTCCAGCCGCCAGTGCCGCTGCTCGGCAAGCTGCTCGAACGCCGGGTTCCACATGGCCGCGTGCGAGTCACCGATCAGGGCGACCGTGGTCGGCGAGGCGATGTCGCCGGTCGCGCACTCGCTTTGGCCGACGTCGCGCCAAGACCGCACGCAGCCGTTGACGAACACCGCGGCCTTGTCGGCCGGCGCCTTGGCGAGGGGCGGGTCGAGGTTCGACGGGACAGCGCCCAGCCCGGCGGCCGCAGCGAGGATGACGCGCGCCTGGTCGAAGGCCTGACGGACCGCCGCCTCCTGGGGGCTGAGCGCGGGGACGCCGGTCGGGGCCGCCGCGACGATGTTGGCCCGCGGGGCGGCAACCCCGTGGCCGACGGGCGCGGGGATCACGTTGAGCAGCAGCATGCATGCGCAGGCGGTGGCCGCGCTGGCCCCACCCGCCACGGCGATGCTGACCTTCGCCGATCGGCGCAGCGCCGCGGCGAAGCGGCCGGGGTTTTCCACCAGATGCAAGGTGATGACGGCCAGCCCGGCGGAGACGGCCGTCGCGCTCAACCGGGCCGGCAGTCCTGCCGGCTCGCCGAGCAGCGCCGGCATCAGCAGCAGCACCGGCCAGTGCCACAGGTACCACGAGTAGGAGATCCGGCCGATGGCGCGCATTGCCGGGCGGCACAGCAGGCGGCCGGCCCCGAGGCCGCCGGTGACGGCGCCGCCGCCGATGATCAGCGCGGTGCCCAGCACGGGCAGCAGCGCCTCGACGCCGGGGTACGGGGTGTGGGCGTTGAGCTGGGTGCAGGTCAGCAGGATCAACGCCAGGCCGCCCCAGCCGGCGATCGACGCGGTCAGCAGCGACAGCCGGCGCCACTGCTGGATCGACAGGGCCACCAGGCCACCGGCCGCCAGTTCCCAGGCCCGGGTGGGCAGCGAGAAGAACGCCCACGACGGCGACGTGTGGGTCCACAGCGCGCCGGCGGTCAACGACGCGGCGGCGACCACCGCGAGGACCGCGGCGTACGGTGCTGCGCGCTTCGCGGTGCCGCGCAGGATCGGGATGCGCTGGATCAACCACGCGGTGGCGATGATCAGCACCGGCCACGCGAGGTAGAACTGCTCCTCGACGCCCAGTGACCAGTAGTGCTGGAACGGCGACGGCGCGTCGGCGGTCAGGTAGTCGGTGCGGTGCAGGGCGAACCGGTAGTTGCCGACGTACAGGGCGCTGGCGATGCCGTCGAGGAACACGCTGCGGGCCTGCAGCGGCGGCAGCACCGCGGCGGCAGCGATGGCGGTGACGGTGCCGACGATGGCCGCAGCCGGCAGCAGCCGCCGGGCACGCGCACCGTAAAACCGGCTCAGCGCAACGGTATTCGTGTCGGCCGCTTCCCGAAAAAGCAGCCCGGTGATGAGGAAACCGGAGATGACGAAGAAGACATCGACCCCGATGTAGCCGCCGCTGACTCCCGGGATGCCGGCGTGGTAGAGCACGACGGCGATCACCGCGACGGCGCGCAACCCCTCGATGTCAGGCCGGAATCCCCTTCGGGAAGTCCGCCGCTCCACCTGGTGTGGGCTGCTGGCGACTGATTCCTCCCGAATGGTCATCGTCGTGGGCTCAGGTCGCCATCCAGGCCAGTTCGCCGGGTAGTTGGCTGCGCCAGTAGGCGACGTCGTGTCCGCCGAGCGAGAAGCTGCCCGCCGGTTGCGTCTTCAACTGGTAGATGAATTGCTTTGTGGCGAAATAGAAGCGATCGAAGTTACCGCAGTCCACGCGCAGCGGAATCGAATTCAGCGCCGGCAGACCCATCACGCTGTTCTGCACGAAGTCCTCGTTGCTGTCGAACGCGCCCGGGGCGCTCGTCGCGTACGAGGTGTACAGGGCGGGGCTGATCGCGCAGATACCGGCGGTCCGTGACGGCCCCAGCTTGGCGCCCAGGCGAAGCGCCCCGTATCCGCCCATTGACCACCCCATGAAACCGACCCGGGAGGTGTCGAAACCCATCGTGGACAGCATCGGCAGCAGCTCGTCGAGCACCATCGCACCGGAGTCCTCGCCGGAAGTCCTTTTGTGCCAGTAGGTGTTGCCGCCGTCGACGCCGACGACGGCGAACGGCGGCTTGCCCTCCTTGGCCAGTCGGGCCAGGCCGTCCGGGACGCCCAAGTCGATCATCTGGTTGGCGTCACCGTCCACACCGTGTAGCGCGATCACCGGACGCAGCATCCCGGTCTGGCCGGGTGGCATGGCGATCACATAGTTGGTCTTGATGCCCCCGCGGGCGGCTGACACGAATGATCCGGTGCGCCTGCTCGGCAGGGCGCTGCCCGCCGTCGGCGGCTCGAACGGGGCGGGAGTCTGCGGCAACGTCGCGGCGCGCGACGTGTCCGGAGCCAGCAGCGAGCTGAATGCGAACACGCCGGCGGCTCCGAGGCTGGCACCGGCGCCCATCCGGAGCACCGCCCGGCGTGTGAGGTCAGGCATGATCGCAATGATGCCGCGTTGAGCGGGTATTACCCGCCGAGCCACGCCGTATTGGAAGCATTGTGTGATCTGGCGTGACCATTCGGTCACGAAGCGGTGACCTTGTCGGGCGCCGGGTTGTGACGTCGCTCGAGATCGGTACACATCGTAGCGCCGGCGGCGCTGGTCGCCACAATCCAAAGCATTGCGATCGTATTGCCTTCTGGCGCAGCCGGAGACATCACGGGGCCGTGATGTTCGCCGGGGATGCAATCTCGAAGGTTTCAACCCTCGCCCGTCGGCGGCCGATTAACAACGATGGAGCTTGCTGTGTACAGAGCCGAAAGAGGATTTTGAATTGAGTCTGGCATTCCATTGGTTCCTGCCGACCTATGGCGATTCGCGGAACCTGGTCGCGGGCGGGCACGGCACGCCAATGTCCGGCGACCGCCCCGCCACGCTGCGGTATCTGCACCAGATCTGTACGGCCGCCGAAGACAACGGTTTCGAAGCGGTTCTCACCCCGACCGGATTATGGTGTGAGGACGCGTGGTTGACGACGGCGATGCTGGTCGAATCGACCGAAACCCTGAAATTTCTGGTGGCCTTTCGTCCCGGCCTGCTCAGTCCCACCCTGGCGGCCCAGATGGCCGGGACCTTCCAGCGGCACTCGGACGGACGACTGCTGCTCAATGTCGTCACCGGTGGTGAACCGCACGAGCAACGGGCCTACGGGGATTATCTGCACAAAGAGGCTCGGTATGCGCGCACCGCCGAGTTCTTGCATGTGGTGCGGCAGCTGTGGACCTCGAAGGAGCCGGTGACGTTTGCCGGGGAGCACATCCGAATCGAGGGCGCGCAGCTGAACAACCCGCCCAACCCCGTACCGGCGGTGTTCTTCGGCGGGTCGTCGGAAGCCGCCGGGCCGGTGGCGGCCAAGCACGCCGACGTGTATCTCACCTGGGGCGAACCGCTGACCGCGGTCGCCGAGAAGCTGGACTGGGTCTGTGGGCAGGCCGTCGACGCCGGCCGAATTCTGCGGTACGGCTTGCGGATTCACGTGATCAGCCGTGATACGGCCGCGGAAGCGTGGGCCGAGGCCGACCGGCTGCTGTCCGCGATCGACCCGGCCGACATCGAACGGGTCCAGGACAGTCTGGCGCGCAGCGAATCCGAGGGCCAGCGCCGCATGCGGGAGCTGCACGGTGGCGACAGCAGCAAATTGCTGGTCGCGCCGAACCTGTGGGCCGGCGTGGGTCTGGTGCGCGGGGGAGCGGGCACCGCCCTGGTCGGATCACACGCCGAGGTCGCCGAGCGGCTGGCCGAATACGCGAAATTGGGGATCACCCACTTCATCTTGTCGGGCTATCCGCATCTGGAAGAGGCCTACTGGTTCGGCGAGGGTGTGCTGCCGATTTTGGAGCGAATGGGTTTGTGGCAACACCCCAACCGTCAGTCGCACCCGGGCGGGGCGACACCCTTCGCGATCGCCTCGGCGCACTGACGGCCATGGCAGCCACGTTGCCGGCATCGGCGCCCGCCGCCCGGGTGGCCGAGACGTATGCGGTCGAGGAAAGCTCCGAACAGCGGCGCCGTCGGCTGCGCATCGTCGTCGCCGCAAGCCTTTTGGGCACCACGGTCGAGTGGTATGACTTCTTCCTGTATGCCACCGCTGCCGGACTGGTCTTCAACAACGTGTTCTTCCCCAACGAGAGTTCTTTGGTGGGAACATTTCTGGCGTTCGCCACATTTGCGGTCGGGTTTGTCATGCGGCCCATCGGAGGCCTGGTGTTCGGCCACATCGGGGACCGGATCGGTCGCAAACGCAGCCTGGCGCTGACCATGCTCATCATGGGCGGCGCGACGGCGTTGATCGGCGTGTTGCCCACGGCCGCACAGATCGGGGCGTGGGCGCCGGTACTGCTGTTGGTGTTGCGCGTACTGCAGGGCTTTGCGCTCGGCGGCGAGTGGGGCGGTGCGGTGCTGCTGGCCGTCGAACACAGCCCCGACGACCGGCGCGGTCGCTACGGGGCCATCCCACAAGTGGGGTTGGCGCTCGGGCTGGCGTTGGGCACGGGAATATTCGCGGTCCTGCAGATTGTGTTGGGGCCGACGCGGTTCCTCGCCTACGGGTGGCGCATCGGCTTCCTGCTGAGCCTGCTGTTGGTCGTGATCGGCATCGTGGTGCGGTTGCGGGTCGACGAGACACCGGCATTTCGGGAGCTGCGCGACCTGCAGGCCGCATCCACCGTGCCGATTCGGGACATCGTCCGCGAGCCCCGTTCGCGGCGGAACACGGTGCTCGGCTTGCTGTCGCGGTGGGCGGAAGGGTCGGCGTTCAATACCTGGGGCGTTTTCGCCATCAGTTATGCGACCGGCGCGTTGGGACTGAATCGGGTGTCGGTCCTGGTCGCCGTGACCATCGCCGCGTTGCTCATGGCGGTGCTGCTGCCGATCTCGGGACGTTTGACCGAACGCTTCGGCGCGCGGCGGGTGTATCTGATTGGCATTGCCTGCTACGGCCTGACGGCCTTTCCCGCCTTCGCCCTGTTCGGCACCAAGAACCTGCTGTGGTTCGGGCTGGCGATGATCATTGTTTTTGGCGTCGTGCATGCCCTTTTCTATGGTGCTCAGGGCACGCTGTACTCCGCGCTGTATCCCACGAGCACCCGCTATACCGGGCTGTCGTTCGTCTACCAGGTCTCGGGCATCTATGCCTCCGGGGTCACACCGATGATCTTGACCGCGCTGATCGCGGCGCTCGGTGGTACGCCGTGGCTGGCCTGCGGGTATCTGGTTGCGACAGCGGTCATTAGCGTGATCGCCACGGCGTTGATCCGCGACCGCGACTTGTATCTCTAGGGAGTGCCGAGGGCGCAGAGAAGCGATTGAGGTCCGCGGATGGCCGGGTTGTCGCGCCATATCGGTATGCCGCGCAGCGCAGCTCCGCGGGCCAGGATGTGTTGCAGCGCAGTGCGGATCTCGAGCCGGGCGAGCGCGGCTCCGAGGCAGTAGTGCGCGCCGTAGCCGAAGGAGAGCGGGGCCGGGCCTGCCCGGCCCGCTTGGAATTGGCTGGCCTCGCGGAAGATAGCTGGATCCCGGTTGGCGGCGGCGAGCACGACCAAGACCGGTTCGCCGGCGCGAATCGTGGTGCCGTCAAGGACGTGGTCCTGGGTGGCGGTTCGTGTGACGGCCTGGACCGGGCCGTCGAGGCGCAGCAGCTCGGTGACCAGTCCGTCGTCGACGGCATCGATGAGGTCGATCGGCCGAACACCGTCCGGCGCCGGCGCCAGGAGCCGAACCATGGCCGCGCCGAGGAGGTTTGCGGTGGTTTCATGTCCGGCGATGGCGATCACGATCGCGGTGATGACGACGTCGTCGAGCTCTAGGTTTGGGTCGGCGCTGATGAAACTCAATAGGTCGTCGCCTGGATGGCGGCGACGGTCGGCCGCGAGCGGAAGGAATTCGGTCAGCAGGGCCGCCACGGCGGCCGTTCCCGCCTCGACGGCATCGACATCGTTGAAATCACCCAGCATTGCGCTGATCGCCGGTGATTCCGCACGCAACAGTCGCGTCGAGTCAACGTCCAAGCCGAGCCACGCCGCCGCTACCGCGATCGGTAATGGCAGCGCGACCTCGGTCATGAAGTCGAAATCTGCTCCGGCGGTGAGGGGATCGATGGTTTGGGCGGCAATGGCATCGACGCCCTGCTCGAGTCCGCTGATGAATGATCGCGTGAAGACGTCGCGGACGGCGCCGCGTAGCCGGACGTGGTCTACGCCGTCGGTCAATAACATGTTGCGCCGCAGCATGTCCGGGTCGGCGGACCGGGCACCGGCGGGGGCGTTGGGGTTCGCCAGGGGGTCGCTCGTCCAGCCCGTCCCGCCGAGAATCTGCCCTGCGAGATGGTAGCCGAGAACAAGCCATGCCTTAAGCGAGTCATCCCACACGACGTCGCCCTCCTGCCGCCGCCGCTCGTAATAGGGAAAGGGGTCGGTGGCATCCCACGGTAGCCGTTGGGCCGATTGGATTTCAGGGGTGGTCATGATGGTCCAAAGCACCGGGGAGACCACGCTCGCGCACCCAGGCGTGGTGCAGCTTGCCCAGTTCGGTGATGGGCTCGGCGACGCCGTCCATGTCGTCGTAGATGGCCCGAATCGGCAGCGTTGCGTGCAGACCGGCCGCGATGCTGTTGAAGGCGAGAATGATCCGGGAGGTGAAAACGTGCTCTGGGGGCAAAGTCACCTTGGCCGCCGGATGGTCGCGGCCGCGGACATCGAAGAATCCGCCGACGATCCGCGAGACCGCGTCGGGAGTGAACGTCACCGGTTGCGGCATGGTCATCGGATAGTTTGTGTACGAGACCCATTGCTGCAGTTCATCGGTGGTCAGTGTTGAGTCGGCTGCGATGAATCCCAATTGGATCAACAGCTCGCGGCTGTCGCTCACGCGTCCGTCGATGGCTGCGCGTAGACAGGCCACCCACAACCATCGCTGTCTCTCGGGAAAAATGGTGGCGCAACCAAAGTCGAGAAAGCCCACAGTGCCGTCAGCGTTGAAGCGATAGTTGCCCGGGTGGGGATCGGCATGCACCAGGTTGGCGTGCCGGAAATTGCCATTTGAGAACCGCGCCGTCACCTCGGCCCAGGTGTTCTTCAGGTCCTGGTCGGCTCCGTGCGCGGCGGCGTAATCCAGCCCGTCGAGATAGGTCATCGTCAGCACCCGGTCGCTGGACGCCTCCGGGATGGCCCGGGGGATACGGATGAATGGGTGACCGCGGTAGAGATCGCTGAACGCGGTGATGGTGGCCGCTTCGTGGCGGTAGTCAACTTCCTCGGCAATCCGTGCTGACGCTTCGCGCGCCAGGCATTTGATGTCGACCTTCATTCCTGCCGCCGCAACCATGAACCTCAGAAACGTCGCGACCAGCTCGGTGTTGGCCAAATCGTCGCGGATCGCCTGGGCTACACCGGGATACTGAATTTTCACGACAACCTCGCGGCCATCGCGCAATACCGCCCGATGTACCTGTCCGACGGATGCCGCTGCCATCGGCTCATCGCAGAGATCCGCGAAGTGCCCTACCGCGCAACCGAGTTCGTCGCGCAAGACCTTTCGCACCAGCGAAGCGCGCATCGGCGGTGCATCGGCCTGCAGCCGGGCCAAAGCCTTCTGATAGGGCCAGAACCCGCCGGTGCCGAGTGCGCGGGCATCGACCATCGACAAGATCTGCCCGGCCTTCATCAGCACGCCCTTGGAATGCCCCAGCAATTCGGCATAGCGTTCGGCGGTGCGCTCGTGGAATTGCTCCACCGCGCCGCCGTTGCCGGCCTTCTCCCGCATTCCGGCCACCAGCCGGCCGCCTGCGGCGCGGGCGGTGAAGCCGGCCAGCGGCATCGGGCGCCGGATACGCCCGCGTGGGACGTCAGAGTTGGTCATGATGGTCCAAGGCTCCGGGGAGACCACGCTCGCGCACCCAGGCGTGGTGCAGCTTGCCCAGCTCGGTGATGGGCTCGGCGACGCCGTTCATGTCGTCCCAGATGGCCCGGATCGGCAGGCAGGCTTGCAGGCCGGCCAGCACGCTATTGGAGGCGAGCGTGATCCGAGTGCTGAAGACGAACTCTGGCGGCACCGTCATCTGGGCGAGCGGGTGATCTACATCGCGTACATCCAAGGACCCGGCGATCGTGCGGGCGACGGTGTCCGGTGTGAACGTGACCGGTTGAGGCAGGTTCATCTCATGGACAAAGCCCGAGATCCACTGTTGCAGATCGTCGGCGCTCAGTGGTGAATCGGCAGTCATGAAGGCCAATTGGGTCAAGAGTTCGCGGCAGTCGTCGAAACGACCCTCGATGCCAGCGCACTGAAACGACACCCACAGCCAGCGTAGCTTCTCGGGAAAAGTCGTGGTGCAGCCGAAATCCAGGAATCCGACGCTGCCGTCGGCATTGAAGCGGTAATTACCCGGATGGGGATCGGCATGCACCAGGTTGGCGTGTCGATAACTGCTATTGGTGAACCGGGTGATCGCCTCGGCCCACGTGTTTTTCAGGTCATGATCGGCAAGTTGTGCGGCCGGGTAATCCATGCCGTCCAGGTAAGTCATCGTCAGCACGCGATCGCTCGACGCTTCGGGTATGACGTCGGGGATGCGAATAAAGGGGTGATCACGGTAGAGCTCGCTGAACGCGGTGATGGTCTCCGCTTCGTGGCGGTAGTCGACCTCCTCGGCAATGCGCGCGGCGGCCTCGCGAGCGAGAGTCCGGATGTCGAGCTTGATCCCTGAGGCCGCCGTGACAAACCGCATGAACGTCGCCAGCAGCTCGGTGTTGGCCAGGTCGTCTCGGATCGCCCGCGCGACACCGGGATACTGAATCTTGACGACAACTTCACGGCGGTCCGACAGCACCGCCCGGTGCACCTGACCGACCGACGCCGCGGCCATCGGCACCTCGGAGAACTCAGCGAAATGCCGTACGGCAGAACCCAATTCCTCGTCGAGGACTTTGCGAACCAGCGTCGGATGCATCGGCGGTGCGTCCGCTTGCAATCGGGCCAAGGCCTTTTGATACGGCCAATAGCCTCCGGTGCCCAGCGCCCGGGCGTCGACAACCGACAGGATCTGGCCGGCCTTCATCAGCACGCCCTTGGAGTGGCCGAGCAGTTCGGCATAGCGCTCAGCGGTGCGCTCGTGGAATCGCTCGACCGCGCCGTCGTCGCCCGCCTTGTCCCGCAGCCCGGCCACCAGCCGACCCCCTGCCGCACGGGCGGTGAAGCCCGCCAGCGGCATGGTCCGGCGGATGCGCCCGCGCGGCACGGAGCCGTCGTGCTGCGACATCCAGTCCTCCCGCGTGGTCAGGGCCGTAGTAAAGTGTTATCTTGCTAAATGTAAGTGATCACTTTGGAGAGGTCAATGACTGCACCGGCGCGTACCCGGGAACGGCTGGTCGTCGAAGCAATGCGGCTGTTCAGCGCCAAAGGATTTGAGGCGACCAGCGTGTCGCAGATCGAAGCGGCGGCCGGGTTGGCGCCGGGCTCGGGAGCGCTGTATCGCCATTTCAAATCCAAGGACGCGTTGCTCGACGCGGGCATCGACCGGCAACTGGACCGTCGCAGCGCCATGCGTGACATCCGCGCACTGTTCGCCGGGCTGGGCGACCTGCGCGCAGAACTGACCGCGTTGGGGCGCTACCTACTCAGCGTGGTCGACGAAGAAATCCAACTGCTCCAGATCGCCGCCCGCACGCCTGCGGGTCAGTCGACCCGTCTCGATACGGCCTACGCCGCACTCATCGACGGGCTCAATGCGGAACTGGCCGACTGGATCGCCGCCTGGGCGCCGACGCTGCCCGAGCAGGACTGCGCAGTGCTGGCTGCGCTCGGCGTCAACGGCATCCTGGGAGCGCGGTTGCCATCCAGGCTGTTTCACCAGCCGGAGGGCCGCCTGGCCGACGACCGGTACCTCGCGGAATGGACGGCGCTGCTCGCCGGCCGCATCGAAGCGCTCTGATCGCGCCCCGGCTGGTGTCCCGGCGCCCGATGTGCTGTGGTTGATGACCAACACCGGATGCGCTCAGGGGGTGGCTGGTCATGGCTGGCACTTCGCAACTGCGCCAAGGGCTGTCGCAGCGCCAACTCAGCATGATCGCCCTCGGCGGTGTGATCGGCGCCGGCTTGTTCGTCGGGTCCGGAGTGGTGATCAAAGACACCGGCCCGGCAGCATTCCTCACCTATGCCCTCTGCGGGCTGCTCATCGTGCTGGTGATGCGGATGCTGGGCGAAATGGCGGCCGCGAACCCGTCCACGGGATCGTTCGCCGATTACGCGGCCAAGGCCCTGGGCGGCTGGGCGGGGTTTTCGGTCGCGTGGCTCTATTGGTACTTCTGGGTGATCGTGGTGGGCTTCGAGGCGGTCGCCGGCGGAAAAGTGCTCACCTACTGGTTTCACGCCCCGCTGTGGCTGCTGTCGCTGGGCCTGATGCTGATGATGACCGCGACCAACCTGTTCTCCGTATCGTCCTTCGGAGAGTTCGAATTCTGGTTCGCCGGAATCAAAGTCGCGGCCATCGCGATCTTCCTGGCCGTCGGCGCTGCGTATGTCATCGGCTTGATGCCGGGCCACCACGGCGGGCTGGCCAACCTGAGCGCACACGGCGGATTCTTTCCGCACGGTGTGGGTGCGGTGTTCGCCGCCATCGTGGTGGTGATCTTCTCCATGGTGGGCGCCGAGATCGTCACCGTCGCCGCGGCGGAAAGCCGCGACCCCGAGCTCGCGGTCCAAAAGGCGACCAGGTCCGTGGTGGCCCGCATCGGCATCTTCTTCGTCGGCTCGGTCTTTCTGCTCGTCGTGATCCTGCCGTGGGACTCGGTACAACTCGGCGCCTCGCCGTACGTGGCCGCGCTCAAGCACATGGGGCTGCCCGGAGCGGATCAGGTGATGAACGCGATCGTCCTCACCGCGGTGCTGTCCTGCTTGAACTCCGGGCTTTACACGGCGTCGCGCATGCTGTTCGTCCTCGCCGACCGGGGCGAAGCACCGATGCGGTTGGTCAAGCTGAGCGGCCGCGGCGTTCCCTACCTCGCGATCTTGTGCTCGTCGGCCTTCGGGTTCGGGTGCGTCATCATGGCGCGGGTCGCGCCCCACACGGTATTCCTGTTCCTGCTCAACTCATCTGGCGCCGTCATCTTGTTCGTCTACTGGCTGATCGCGCTGTCGCAGATCGTCTTGCGCCGCCGCACGCCCGCGGAAAAGCTGACGGTGAAGATGTGGTTCTTCCCGGCGCTGTCCGTCCTGACCCTGATCGGAATCACCGCGGTGCTGGTGCAGATGGCCTTCGACCACAGGGCGCGCAGTCAGCTGTGGCTCAGCCTGCTGTCCTGGGCGGTGGTGATTGGAATTTACTCCGTGGCCCGCGGACGCACTCGGCTCCGCAACGGGCTACCACTTTCTGAAAAGCACTAGCGCATGCGCTATTAACTGTCTGACCCGCATGGTGGCGCGCTCACCGAGGCTGCTGTGACAGCTGTCACGGCGAAAGCCCGGCTTGATCAGTCCCACTGCCGTTCGATCGACTTGATCAAGGCGGTCAGCGTCGCATTCACCGGGGCGGGCACGCCGACCCGCGCGCCCTGGCGTGGCACCGCGCCGTTGATGACGTCGATCTCGCTGACGCGGCGTGCCTCGTGGTCCAGCAGCGCCGACGGTTTGGCGTCGGGCATCTGCGCGCCGAAGGCGCGAACGTGGGCGACGGGGTCGGTGACGGCCACCGCGATACCGGAGGCGCGGGCGACCGTCCACGCTTCGGTCGCGGCGGCCTGGCTGACCGGCGCCATCTCCGGGTCTTCCATCACCTGCCCGACGGTCATGCCGGTCAGCGCGCACGGCGCGCTGTAGGCCACGTTGCAGATGAGCTTCTCCCACTGCATGGCGGCGATGTCGGTGACCGCGGCGGCGTCGAATCCGGCATCGGTCCAGGCCCGCGCGATCGATTCGAGCGTCGCATGCGGCAGCGACGCGTAGGCGCCGAAGCGCATCGCCCGCATCGCGTTGTGATGCACGTGGCCGGGGGCCACGCGGGAGGCGCCGAACCCGCTGGCGATCCCGACGGCGACCCGCTCGGCGCCGACGATCCCGGCGACGGTCTCCGCCGACCCTAGACCGTTCTGGATGGTCAACACCGGTGTGGCCGGACCGAGCATCGGAAGAGCTTGCTGCGCACCAACTGTCACGTCGGCCGCCTTGACGGCCAGCACGATCAGATCCATCGGCTCGTCCGGCGCGGTGGTGCGCGCCTGTAGCGCCATCACCTGGTCGTAGTCCGGACCGGTGACCCGCAGCCCGTCGCGGCTGATCTGTTCGATGCTGGGCCGGTGGCGGTCGATGGCCAGCACGTCGTTACCCGCGGCCGCCAGCCTGGCGGCATAGATGGAACCCATTGCACCGCAACCGATTACCGCGATCTTCACCTGCATCCTCCGGTCAGCTCGGCGATCAGTTCGGCAAGACCCGTCTTCTGCTCGAGCCCGAACCCCGCGGCGTCACTCGGTGCGATCCGGCCCGCCGAGACCACGCAGGCATCGGAATAACCGCCGAACGGCGCGAACACTCCGGGGTAAGCCTCACACCCACCCAGGCCGAGCCCGGCCGCAACGTGCAGGTTGATCAGGTGCCCGCCGTGCGGGAACGCGAAGCGCCGATCAAACCCGTGAGCTTCCAGGACGTCGAGCATCCGCATGTACTCGCCCAGCCCGTAGCTCAGGCCCGGATCCATCTGGAAGACATCACGATCCGGCCGCATGCCCCCGTAACGAACGAGATTCGTCACGTCCGGCACCGAGAAAAGGTTTTCGCCGGTGGCCACCGCGCCGCCATAGCAGTCCGTCACCGCCTGGTGCAGCGCGTAATCCAAGGGATCGCCCGGCTCCTCGTACCAGCGCAGGCCGTAGGAGGCCAGCGCGGCCGCCCAGCGGGTGGCCTCGGCCCGGTCGAACCGGCCGTTCGCGTCCACGGCGACCCGTCCCGCGTCACCGACGATGTCGACGACGGCATCGATCCGCCTCAGGTCCTCTCCCAGGGTGTCTCCGCCGATCTTCATCTTCACCGCGTCGTAACCGAGATCGAGGTACCCGCGCATTTCCCGGCGCAGCCGATCGGTGCCGCCCTGGGCGTAGTAGTAGCCGCCCGCCGCATACACCGGCACCGCGGGTGCGGGTTCTCGTCCGGCGTGGCGGGCGATAGTCACGCACGCGGGCTCGTCGCGCAGTTTGGCGTTCAGGTCCCAGCACGCCAGCTCCAGCGCGGCCGCCGCCGCGGCCCGGTCCCCATGACCACCGGGCTTCTCGTCGGTCAGTGCGCAGGCCACGACCGCGGCCGGGTCGAGGAACCCAGACGCATCCAGCAGCGCATCGGGGGACGCGGCCAGCACCCGCGGAATCATCCGGTCGCGCAGGATCCCGCTCTGGGCAAACCGCCCGATCGAGTCGAAGGCCACGCCCACCACGGGCCGCCCGTTGCGGATCACGTCGGTGATCACCGCGACCAGCGAGACCGTGTGGTGGGAGAAGTCGACCACCGCATTGGCGGGGCCGCCGCGTCGACCGCTGTCGAGGCCGACCGCCCGCTCGACGATCGCCGCGATCCGCATCACCGCGATTTCAGGCGGTCCGGGTGAGCAACACCGCTTGCTCGAACGGCAGCCTGGCGAAAACCCGTCGCGCCCCGCGCGTGACGTGCGCCGCCGCCTCGGCCTTGGAGACCACGCGCGGATCGGCGATGCCGACGGTTTTGCTCCTGCTGCGCAGGCGCCCGCCGCCCGCCGCGGTCAGATTCTTCAGCCAGTCCCGGTCGGGGCCGTAGCTCAGCAGGATCGCCACCCCGGGTTTGCCGTCGATCTCGGTCTTGAACACGTTGACTGGTGTGCGGTACGGCTTGCCCGAGCGCCGCCCCACGTGCTCCACGATGCCGAACGACGGGAGCCAACCGGCCCACATCCGCTGAACCGGGTTGGTGACGTGACGGTTGAATCGGGCAAGTCCTTGTGGGAGCTGCATGCTCCCATCCAACTCGCAGGCGCCGGGCCGAGACAACCCCGATAGTCCCCTTCTGCTACACCCTGTAGTTGGATGGCCCGCGAAGGCTGGGACACTGGTCGTCATGGGAAGCAGTGATCGGGCGACCGCGCACGCCACCGGCACCGCCCGGGCCACGGCGGTGTCGGCGCGGTTGTTCGAGGACGCCTGCGCCGTCATCCCCGGCGGGGTGAACTCTCCCGTCCGAGCATTCACGGCGGTGGGCGGGACGCCGCCGTTCATCACGCAGGCGCGCGGGTGCTGGCTGACCGATGCCGACGGCAACCGGTATGTGGATCTGGTCTGTTCGTGGGGGCCGATGATCCTGGGTCACGCCCACCCCGCCGTCGTCGACGCCGTCGCCAAGGCCGCCGCCTCGGGGCTCTCGTTCGGGGCGCCCACCCCGGCGGAGAGCGAGCTGGCCGCCGAGATGATCGGGCGGGTGGCACCGGTCGACCGGATCCGGCTGGTCAACTCCGGCACCGAGGCCACCATGAGCGCGGTGCGGCTGGCCCGCGGCTTCACGGGCCGGGCCAAGGTCGTCAAGTTCTCCGGCTGCTACCACGGCCATGTCGACGCCTTGCTCGCCGACGCGGGCTCCGGGGTGGCGACGCTGGGTCTGCCGTCCTCACCGGGTGTCACCGGGGCCACGGCGGCCGACACGATCGTGTTGCCCTACAACGACATCGACGCCGTGCAAGGGACCTTCGCCCGGTTCGGCGACCAGATCGCCGCGGTGATCACCGAGGCCAGCCCCGGCAACATGGGGGTGGTCCCGCCCGCGGCCGGCTACAACGCGGCGCTGCGCGCGCTCACCGCCGAACACGGCGCGCTGCTGATCATCGACGAGGTGATGACGGGCTTCCGGGTCAGCCGAAGCGGTTGGTACGGAATCGATCCGGTCGACGCAGACCTGTTCACCTTCGGCAAGGTGATGAGCGGTGGCTTGCCGGCCGCCGCCTTCGGGGGGCGGACCGAGGTGATGGAGCGGCTGGCGCCGTTGGGACCGGTGTATCAGGCCGGCACCCTGTCGGGAAACCCGGTGGCCATGGCCGCCGGGCTGGCGACGCTGCGCAACGCGGGCGCCGACGCCTATGCCGCGCTGGACGCCAACGCGGATCGCCTGTCCGGGCTTTTTTCCGAGGCGCTGGTGAAAGCCGGTGTGCCACATCAAATTCCGCGGGCGGGCAACATGCTCAGCGTGTTCTTCTCGGACACCCCGATCACGGACTTCGCGTCCGCGCGGGCCAGCCAGACCTGGCGTTATCCACCGTTCTTTCACGCGCTGCTGGACGCGGGCGTCTACCCGCCGTGCAGCGCCTTCGAGGCGTGGTTCGTCTCGACCGCGCTGGACGACGACGCGTTCGACCGCATCGCCGACGCCCTGCCGGCCGCGGCTCGGGCCGCCGCCGAAGCCGAGGAGGGGACATCCTGATGGCCGAGCAGACCCGGGTGCACGTCGTGCGGCACGGCGAGGTGTACAACCCGAGCGGCATCCTCTACGGACGGCTGCCCGGGTTTCACCTGTCCGAGGCGGGGCGGGCGCAGGCGGCCGCGGTGGCCGACGCGCTCGCCGAGCGCGACATCGTCGCGGTGATCGCCTCGCCCCTGCAGCGCGCCCAGGAAACCGCCGCGCCCATCGCCGCCACGCACGGCCTCCCCGTCGACAGCGACCCGGACCTGATCGAGTCCGCCAACTTCTTCCAGGGCCGCCGTGTCAGCCCCGGTGACGGCGCCTGGCGCGACCCGAGGGTGTGGTGGCAGTTGCGCAACCCTCTCCGGCCGTCCTGGGGTGAGCCCTACGCCGAGATCGCGGCCCGCATGGAGACGGCGGCCGACAAGGCCCGCGCCCGCGGCACCGGCCACGAGGTGGTGTGCGTCAGCCACCAACTGCCGGTGTGGACGCTGCGCCTGCACCTGACCGGTCAGCGGCTGTGGCACGACCCGCGGCGGCGGCAATGCGGCCTCGCGTCGGTGACGACCCTGATCTACAACGGCGACCGGCTGGCCGGCGTCGAGTACTCCGAGCCGGCGGCGCCATGATCACCTGGCGACAGGCGACGGTCGGGGCCGCGCTGGCGGCCCTGCTTCCCGGCCTGCTCGCCGGCTGTTCCTCCGGACATGACGCGGTCGCGCAGGGCGGCACCTTCGAATTCGTCTCGCCCGGCGGCAAGACCGACATCTACTACGACCCGCCGTCCAGCCGCGGCCGCCCGGGCCCGCTGTCGGGGCCCGACCTGGCCGACCCCGCCCACACGCTGTCGCTGGACGATCCGATCTTCGCCGGCCGGGTCGTGGTCATCAACATCTGGGGGCAGTGGTGCGGACCGTGCCGGGCCGAGGTCGGCCAGCTCCAACAGGTGTATGACGCCACCCGCGGCACCGGGGTGTCTTTTCTCGGCGTCGACGTCCGCGACAGCAACCGGCAGGCGGCGCTGGACTTCGTCAACGACCGCCAAGTCACGTTCCCGTCGATCTACGACCCGGCCATGCGCACCCTGATCGCGTTCGGCGGCAAGTACCCCACCACCGTGATTCCGTCCACGCTGGTCCTGGACCGCCAACACCGCGTCGCGGCTGTCTTCCTGCGCGAAATGCTGGCGGCCGACCTGCAGCCCGTCGTGCAGCGAATGGTCAAGGAATGACCGGCTTCACCCAGATCGCCGCCGCCGGGCCGCTCCTGGTGGCGCTCGGCGTGTGCCTGCTGGCCGGGCTGGTGTCGTTCGCCTCACCCTGCGTGGTGCCGTTGGTACCCGGCTACCTCTCGTACCTGGCCGCGGTCGTCGGCGTTGACGAGCAGCCGGCCGCGGGTGCGGTCAAAGCCCCGCCGGGCGCGCGGTGGCGGGTCGCCGGGTCGGCGGCACTGTTCGTCGCCGGGTTCACCACGGTGTTCGTCCTGGGCACCGTCGCCGTCCTCGGCATGACGACCACGCTGATCACCAACCAGCTGCTGCTGCAGCGGGCCGGCGGCGTGCTGACCGTCGCGATGGGTCTGGTGTTCGTCGGGCTCGTCCCGGCCCTGCAGCGGCAGGCCCGCTTCAGCCCGCGGCAGCTGACGACGGTCGCCGGGGCGCCGGTGCTGGGTGCGGTGTTCGCGTTGGGCTGGACGCCGTGCCTGGGGCCGACGCTGGCCGGCGTCATCACCGTCGCCTCGGCGACCGACGGCGCCAGCGTGGCGCGCGGAATCGTGTTGGTGATTGCGTACTGCCTGGGCCTGGGAATCCCGTTCGTGCTGTTGGCGTTCGGCTCGGCCGGCGCGGTGGCGGGGCTCGGTTGGCTGCGCCGGCACACCCGGGCCATCCAGGTGTTCGGCGGCGTGCTGCTGATCGCGGTCGGCGCCATGTTGGTCACCGGCGTGTGGAACGACTTCATCTCCTGGCTGCGCGACGCGTTCGTGTCCGACGTGAGGCTGCCGATCTAGTGGCGCTAACAGACGCAAAAGACCCCAAAATGGCCCATTTTGGGGTGCTTTCGCGTCTGCTCGCGTGGGGTCGCAACACCTGGCGCGCGCTGACCTCGATGGGCACCGCGCTGGTGCTGTTGTTCCTGCTCGCGCTCGGCGCCATCCCCGGCGCGCTGGTGCCGCAGCGCAGTCTCAACGCCGGCAAGGTCGACGACTACCTGAAGGCCCACCCGGTGATCGGGCCCTGGCTGGACCGGCTGCAGGCCTTCGACGTGTTCTCCAGCTTCTGGTTCACCGCCATCTACGTGTTGCTGTTCGTGTCCCTGGTGGGCTGCCTCACCCCGCGGATGATCGAGCACGTCCGCAGCCTGCGGTCCACCCCGGTCGCCGCCCCGCGCAACCTGGCCCGGCTGCCCAAGCACACCACCCACCAGATCCAGAGCGGCGCCGAAGAGCTGAACACCCTGGCGAACGCGATCACCGACCGGCTGCGCGGCTGGCGCACCGCGATCCGCCACGAGGACGGCGCCGACGCGAACACGGTCGAGGTGTCCGCCGAGAAGGGCTACCTGCGCGAATTCGGCAACATCGTCTTTCACTTCTCGCTGCTGGGTCTGCTGGTCGCGGTGGCCGCCGGCAAGTTGTTCGGCTACGAGGGCAACGTGATCGTCATCGCCGACGGCGGCCCAGGATTCTGCTCGGCGTCGCCGGCCGCGTTCGACTCGTTCCGGGCCGGCAACACCGTCGACGGCACCTCGCTGCACCCGCTGTGCATCCGGGTCGACGACTTCGTGGCGCACTACCTGCCGTCCGGGCAGGCCACCTCGTTCGCCGCGCACATCGACTACCAGTCCGGCGAGGACCTGAGCGCCAACACCTGGCGGCATTACCGGCTGGAGGTCAACCACCCGCTGCGGCTCGGTGGCGATCGGGTGTACCTGCAGGGACACGGCTACGCACCCACTTTCAGCGTCACCTTCCCGGACGGGCAGATCCGCACGTCGACCGTGCAGTGGCGGCCCGACAATCCGCAAACCCTGCTCTCCTCAGGTGTGGCCCGGATCGATCCGCCGGCCGGTAGCTACCCCAACGCCACCGAGCGCCGCCGGCACCAGATCGCCATCCAGGGACTGCTGGCGCCGACCGAGCAACTGGACGGCACGCTGCTGTCGTCGCGCTTCCCGGCCCTGAACGCCCCCGCGGTGGCCGTCGACATCTACCGCGGCGACACCGGCCTGGACACCGGGCGGCCCCAATCGCTGTTCACGCTCGACCCCCGACTGATCGAGCAGGGCCGGCTGACCAAGGAGAAGCGGGTCAACCTGCGCGCGGGCCAGGCGGTCCGCATCGACCAGGGCCCGGCGGCCGGCACCGTGATCCGCTTCGACGGCGCCGTGCCGTTCGTCAACCTGCAGGTCTCCCACGATCCCGGCCAGACCTGGGTGCTGGTGTTCGCCATCACCATGATGGGCGGTCTGCTGGTGTCGCTGCTGGTGCGTCGCCGCCGGGTGTGGGTCAGGCTCACTGCGGCCAATGGCGCGGCGGCCGGTACGGTGAACGTCGAACTGGGCGGGCTGGCGCGCACCGACAACTCCGGCTGGGGCGACGAGTTCGAGCGATTGACCGAGCGGTTGCTGGACGGACTGGGTGAGCCAGGCACGGCCGGCCGCGCCGAGACGCCTCCCGCGCCCCGAAGGAGTTCTCAGGTGGACGTCAAATGAACACGCTGCACGTCAACATCGAGCTGGCCCGCTACTCCGACTGGGCGTTCACGTCGGCCGTCGTCGCGCTGGTCATCGCGTTGCTGCTGTTGGCCTTCGAGCTGGCCTACGCCGGCGGGCGCCGCGCGGATCAGCGCGCCCGGGTGCTGGCCGGTGCGGTCAGCGCCGACTCCGCGACCCCGGGCGTGGTCGAGGAGGCGCCCGAGCGCCCGATCGACGAGCGCGTCGGGCGGGCCGGGTTGTCCGTGGTCTATCTGGGCACCGGGCTGCTGCTGGCGTGCCTGGTGCTGCGCGGCCTGGCCACTGTGCGGGTGCCGTGGGGCAACATGTACGAATTCATCAACCTGACCTGCCTGTGCGGGTTGATCGCCGGGGCGGTCGTGTTGCGCCGCCCCCAATACCGCCCGCTGTGGGTCTTCCTGCTGCTGCCGGTGCTGATTCTGCTCACCGTGTCCGGGCGCTGGCTCTACACGAATGCCGCGCCGGTGATGCCCGCGCTGCAGTCCTACTGGCTGCCCATCCACGTGTCGGTGGTCAGCCTGGGGTCCGGGGTGTTCCTGGTCGCCGGGATCGCCAGCATGCTGTTCCTGCTGCGCACCTCGCGGCTGGGCGATCCTGATGCCGACGGCGCGCCGGCCCGGCTGGTGCGGCGCTTCCCCGACGCGGAGACCCTGGACCGCATCGCCTACCGCACCACGATCTTCGCGTTCCCCGTGTTCGGATTCGGGGTCATTTTCGGGGCGATCTGGGCCGAAGAAGCCTGGGGCAGGTATTGGGGCTGGGACCCCAAAGAGACCGTGTCCTTCGTCGCGTGGGTGATTTACGCCGCCTACCTGCACGCCAGGTCGACCGCCGGATGGCGGGACCGCAAAGCCGCCTGGATCAATGTCGCGGGGTTTGTGGCCATGGTCTTCAATTTGTTCTTCGTTAATCTGGTTACTGTCGGCCTGCATTCTTATGCGGGCGTGGGGTGAGGGTGAACAACCACCCCGAATAATGCACAAAACGAAATAGCGCACACCAGGGGCGCATAACAAGCACCAGGGGCGCACAACAAGGGGGAATGCAGTGTCCGAGCATCCAACGGCCGGCGTGGGGGCGCCCGAACAACCAACCACCCAAATTCCCCCACAGACGTCATCGGCGGGCGGCCAGCAGGACGCCGCCGAACCGCAATCGGGTTCGGGCGGGGACGCCCCCACTCGCGCCTTCGCCGGGTTCCGCACCGAACGCCGCGTCCCCGGATCGGAGCACCAGCAGGCGGCGCCGCCCACCGCGCCCCGACCCGGCATGCCGCCGTGGGACTCCACGCCGGTCACCGGCATCCCGCGCGTCGACCCGACGGCCTACGGTGCCTACTACACCGGGCCCGACGCCCCGCCCACCCAGATGCAGGGAGCGCCGCCGCGTCCCGAGCACCTGCCGCACACGCCGTATCCGGAACTATCGACCGGCATGTTGTTGCGGCCGGTCCAGCCACCGCCCTCGGACGGATGGCGCCTGCTGCTGTACAAGATGTCCGGCGGACTGATCAACCTCGGCGAAAGCCCGCGCGCCAGCCGGTACAACAACCTGGTCGCCCAGGTGAACCGGCCCTTGCGGGGCTCCTACCGGGTGGCGTTCCTGTCGCTGAAGGGCGGCGTCGGCAAGACGACGATCGCCGCGACGATGGGCACCACCTTCGCCTCCATTCGCGGTGACCGGGTGGTGGCCGTGGACGCCAACCCCGACCGCGGCACGCTGAGCCAGAAGATCCCGCTGGAGACCGCCGCGACGGTGCGTCAGCTGCTGCACGACGCCGGAACCATCGAGCGCTACAGCGACGTGCGCCGCTACACCTCGAAGGGCCCCAGCGGTCTGGAGGTGCTCGCGTCGGAGACGGATCCCGCCATCTCGGAAGCATTCAGCGCCGAGGACTACGCGCGGGTTTTGGACATCCTGGAACGGTTCTACGGGCTGGTGCTCACCGACTGCGGTCCCGGACTGTTGCACTCGGTGATGACGTCGGTGCTGGAGAAGGCCGACGCCCTGGTGGTGGTCAGCTCGGCGTCGATCGACGGCGCGCGCAGCGCCTCGGCCACGCTGGACTGGCTGGACGCCCACGGTCACGAAGACCTGGTCCGCAATTCGATCGCGGTCATCAACGGGGTGCGCCCGCGCCCCGGCAAGATCGACATGAACAAGGTGATCGAGCACTTCTCCCGGCGCTGCCGCGCGGTCCAGCTGGTGCCGTTCGACCCGCACCTGGAGGAGGGCGCCGAGATCGACCTGGACCGGTTGCGCCGGCCGACCCGCGAAGCGCTGACCGAGCTGGCCGCGATCGTCGCCGACGGCTTCCCCGGCGACCAGCGCAACCCGGGCGTCTTGGGCTAGCGGCGGGCCGCCGCCATCGGGCTAGCTAGCGCGGGTTGTTGTCGCCGTGGCCCAACCGCCGCAGGAAATCCGGATCGTCGTCGGGCCCGATGACGCGCGTCTTCGGCCGGTGGACCTGCGACCGCGCGGCACGCCAGCCGACGTAGATCAGCGTTCCCAAAATCACGACGAGCAGCAGGTAGAGCACGCGACACCTCCTTCGGGCGAATATACCCGCGCCGTAGGCTTTGGCTGTGTCACAAGAAGGTAGCGACCACAGCACTGGCGGCCCGGCAAACGACGCCGGCGGCGAACGCGCCGGAAACCACGTCGTCGTTCCCGTCTTGGCATACATGGCGGCGCGGTTGCTGCTGGCGGTGGTGCTCACCGCCGTGATCTACGGCGTCGCGCGCCTGGCGGGCATCACGCAGTTCCCCCTCGTGGTGGCAGCGCTGTTCGCTCTGGTCATCGCGATGCCTTTGGGCATCTGGGTGTTCGCCCCGCTGCGCCGGCGCGCCACCGCCGCGCTGGCCATCGCCGGCGAACGGCGCCGACGGGAGCGTGAGCTGCTGCAGGCCCGGCTGCACGGGGACGCGGCGCCCGACGAGGCACGCGACGACGGGTGACGGCTCAGCCGTTGGGCAGCCGGACCACCTGGGCGGCATAGCTCAGGCCGGCGCCGTAACCGATCAGCAGGGCCAGGTCGCCGCCCTTGGCGGCCCCCTTCGCCAGCACCTCGGCCATGGCCAGCGGGATGGACGCCGCGGAGGTGTTTCCGGTGTGTTCGATGTCGTTGGCGAGCACCGCGTCCGGCCGCAACTCGAGGCTCTTGGCCAAAATCTCATTGATTCGGCTGTTGGCTTGGTGCGGCACGAAGACGTCGATCTCGTCGGGCCGGACCCCCGCCGCGTCCATGGCCTGCTGGCCGACTTTGCCCATCTCGAAGGCCGCCCACCGGAAGACCGCGCTGCCCTCGAGCCGCAGGTAGGGGCGCGGGCCGGTGGGATTCTCCAGGTAGTCGAGCCAGTCGATGTCCTGGCGGATGGCGGCGGCCTGGTTGCCGTCGCTGCCCCAGACGGTCGGCCCGATGCCTTGGGCGGGTGTCTCGCCCACCACCACTCCGGCCGCGCCGTCGGCGAAGATGAAGCAGTTGGTGCGGTCTTGCATGTCGATAGTGGGGGACAGCTTCTCCGAACCCAGGACCAACACCTTGGCGGCGGTCCCGCCGCGAATCATGTCCGCCGCGACACCCAGCGCGTAGCCGAACCCGGCGCATCCGGCCGAGACGTCGAAGGCGGGCACGCCGGTGGCGCCCAGCGCCGCGGCGACCGCCGGGGCGCACGCCGGGGTCTGCAGCAGGTGGGTGCTGGTGGCGACGATGATGCAGTCGATGTCGGACGCCTCGAGAGAGGCCTTGTCGATCGCCTCCCGCCCGGCCTCGGTCGCCATCGAGGCGGCGGATTCATCGCGGGCGGCGAAGCGCCGCGTCTTGATCCCGGTCCGCGAATAGATCCACTCGTCGGAAGAGTCGATGTTTTCGCAGAGCTCGTCGTTGGTCACCACCCGTTCCGGGCGGTATGACCCGACGCTGAGCAGGCCGATGTTGGTGGGCCCGCTGGTCGCGGAAATCTGCTTCATTGCGGTCCTTCGCTATCCCCGAGCAGACGCAAAAGTACCCCAAAACCGTGGTTATCGGGGGCCGTTTCGGCTGCTCGCACTTTAGGTACCCACCGTCAGCGCCGCGGCCACCGCGATCGCCCACACCACCATCGCCAGGCCGGTGTCGCGCAGCACCGGGATCAGCTCCGGGCCGCCGCGGCCCGATCGCACCGGGGCCATGGCGCGCAGGGCCAGCGGCGTGGCCACCAGCCCCGCGGCGCACCACGGTGTGGCGACCATGAGCACCAGCGTCAGCGCTGCGGCGGTGCCCAGCAGCGCCTGATACAGAATGCGGGTGCGGGCGTCGCCCAACCGCACCGCCAGGGTGATCTTGCCCGACCGCGCGTCGGTGGGGATGTCGCGCAAGTTGTTGGCCACCAGCACCGACGAGGACAGCGCCCCGATCGACACCGCCAGCACCAGGCCCACCCAGTCCACCCGCAACGCCTGGGTGTACTGGGTGCCGAGGACGGCGACGAGGCCGAAGAACAGGAACACCGCGACCTCGCCAAAACCGGCGTAGCCGTAGGGTTTCGAGCCGCCGGTGTACAGCCACGCCCCGGCGATGCACGCCGCGCCCACGACGATCAGCCACGGCGCGCTGAACAGCGCCAGCACGATCCCCGCGAGCGCGCCGATCGTCAGGCTCGCGACCGCGGCGCTCAGCACCGCCCGCGGGGCCGCCAGCCGCGAGCCGACCAGGCGCACCGGGCCGGCCCGATCGTCATCGGTGCCGCGGATGCCGTCGGAGTAGTCGTTGGCGTAGTTGACGCCGACGATCAGCGCGAGCGCGACGGCCAGGGCCAGCAGCGCCTTCCACCACACCGCGGAGTGCAGCCAGGCCGCGGCGCCGGTGCCGGCGACAACCGGCGCCACCGCGTTGGGCAACGTCCGCGGCCGCGCACCGGAAACCCACTGCCCGAGATTGGCCACAACGCCATCCTGCCAGCAAGCGGGCCCCGCACCCGCAGTCACACCCGCGTCATGCACCACAATGGTCGGATGCTCGGAGTCATCGGCGGCAGCGGCTTCTACACCTTCTTCGGATCCGACGCCGACGACGTCACGGTCGACACCCCCTACGGACAGCCCAGCGCCCCGGTCACCGTGGGCGCCATCGGCGGACACGACGTCGCGTTCCTGCCCCGCCACGGCGCCAAGCACGAATTCTCCGCGCACACCGTGCCGTACCGGGCCAACATGTGGGCGCTGCGCAAGCTCGGGGTGCGGCGGGTGCTCGCGCCGTGCGCGGTCGGCAGCCTCAAACCCGAACTCGGCCCCGGCGCGATCGTGGTGCCCGATCAACTGGTCGACCGCACGCGCGGCCGCGCCGACACCTATTTCGACTCCGGCGGGATCCACGTCGACTTCGCCGACCCGTACTGCCCAATGCTGCGCGCCGCGGTCACCGACCTCCCCGACGTGATCGACGGCGGCACCATGGTGGTGATCCAGGGGCCGCGCTTTTCCACCCGCGCCGAAAGCCGGTGGTTCGCCTCCGCCGGGTTTTCGCTGGTGAACATGACCGGATACCCGGAGGCGGTGCTCGCCCGTGAACTCGAAATCTGTTATGCAGCAATAGCGTTGGTTACCGACCTGGACGCGGGTGTGAGCACGGGCGAGGGCGTGAAGGCCGTCGATGTGTTCGCCGAATTCGAAAGGAACATCGAGCCGTTCAAGGCCTTGGTGCGTCAGGCCATCGGCCGGGTCGCCGCCGACCGCGCCTGCACGCACTGCCTACCCCACACCGGCGTGACGCTGCCCGTCGAACTCCCATGAGGGTGCTGTTGACCGGCGCGGCCGGTTTCATCGGTGCGCGAGTGAGCGCCGCGCTGCGGGCCGGGGGCCACGACGTCGTCGCCGTCGACGTTCTGCTGCCCGCCGCGCACGGGCCAAACCCGGTGTTACCGAACGGGTGTCACCGAATCGACGTGCGCGACGCCGACGCCCTGGCCCCGCTCCTGGCCGGGGTGGACGTGGTGTGTCACCAGGCGGCGATGGTGGGTGCGGGTGTGGACGCCGCCGACGCGCCCGCCTACGGCGGCCACAATGATCTGGCCACCACGGTGTTGCTGGCGCAGATGTTCGCCGCCGGGGTGCGGAGCCTGGTGCTGGCGTCGTCGATGGTGGTGTACGGGCAGGGAAACTATCACTGCCCACGGCACGGACGCGTGGACCCGTTGCCGCGTCGGCGCGTGGACCTCGACGCCGGGGTCTTCGAGCACCGGTGTCCGATCGGCGGGGAGGAGCTGGCCTGGCGCCTCGTCGACGAAGACGCCTGCCCGCGGCCACGCAGCCTGTACGCGGCCAGCAAGACCGCGCAGGAGCATTACGCGCTGGCCTGGTCGGAGGCGACCGGTGGCTCGGTGGTGGCGCTGCGCTACCACAACGTGTACGGCCCCGGCATGCCGCGCGACACGCCCTATTCGGGGGTGGCCGCGATCTTCCGGTCATCACTGGAAAAGGGCGATCCGCCAAGGGTTTTCGAGGACGGCGGTCAGATGCGCGACTTCGTCCACGTCGATGACGTGGCCGCCGCCAACGTCGCGGCGTTACAGCACAACGAGGGTTTCCTCGCAGCCAATGTCTGCTCGGGACAACCCATTTCAATCTTGGAAGTGGCCGGCGCGCTGTGCGACGCGCGTGGGGGTTCGCTGGCCCCGGTTGTCACCGGCCAGTACCGCAGCGGCGACGTGCGCCACATCGTCGCCGACCCGTCCCGGGCCGCCGAGGTGCTGGGGTTTCGCGCGGTGATCCCGCCGGGCGACGGGCTGCGCGAATTCGCGTTCGCGCCGCTTCGGTGAACCTCTAGTTCTGCGGCGGACGGTAAATCTGGGGCTCGCGAACCGGTATCTGCCGCGTCCCGGAGTCGTCGCCGCGAAAGATCCTGGGCGAGTCCGCCAGCGGCGGTATCTCCGCGGTGGGCGGGTCGTTCTCCGAGCCGGGGCCACCGGTGGGGATGCGGGTCGTCGCCGCGGAAGACGGCCCGGTGGCCTGACCGACGCGGACCCGGGTGGTCGGTGCGGCCGCGTTCGCGTCGGCAGCGCGCTTACGGGCGGCGCGGCGAGCCAGGCGTCGCCCGCTGAGTTGCTCGGCCATGATGGCGGCCACCAGGATGCCCAGGGCCAGCCCGCACAGCGTCACGTCGAAGGTGCTGGTGATCTGCTGGGCGAGGTCGTTGCCGTAGACCGGGTGCTGCGCAGGCGAATTGGGCGATTCCGCGAACCGCGGCGCCAGAGCGATGCCGACGACCACGCGGGCGACGCTGAGGGCGGCGACCAGCCCACACAGTGAGGAGACCAGTCGCGCGGAGAGGTTGGCCAGGCTGCGGCGCAGCCAGATCGCCAGGGCCGCGGTCATCAGATCGAACGCGGCCAGCACCAGGCTGTCGTACCGGGAGAACGGATAGTCCAGGATGATGCCGACCACAAGGTCGGTGATCCTCATCGCGATCGACCCCACGGCCCACACGGCGATGAGCAGCAAGCCATTTCGGGTCGTCGCCCGCCACGCTGATTCCTCGGTCGGCGACGGGTTTCGGTGACCGAACAGCACCCGCGGCGCGAAGAGGGCCGCGCCGGCCGCCCACGCCAGGTAGCCCTCGAACCCGACCCCGGCGGTCGAGGTGTTCTGTGCGATGCCATGGAAGGCGTCGAGGTCGCGACCGCCGGGCAGGAGCCACACCAGGATCCCCGCGACCAACGTCGACGTGCCGAGCGCGACCGTGGTCAACCGGCTCGCCCGGGTGCGGTGCAGCAGCCACCTGGTGGCGACGAGGACCGCGACCAGCGCCACCACCCCGTAGACCACCGCGGTGGCGATCACCGCGATGTTTTGTTTGCCGAATTCCGCTGCGCCGCCAGTGCTTTGCAGCGCGTAGCGAACCCGCCAGTACAGGTTGAAACCGAAGCTGAGCACCGCCGCGAGCATCGCCACCGCGCCGATGATCCGGGCGGAGCGGTGCCAACCGGTGTAGTCGTCGCCCGGGGGGACCGGGCCGGGAAGCGCGCCGGCCGGCACCGCCTGGGCGCTCAACAGCGAGCCGGCGACGCCGACCCACGCCCCCGGTCCCACACCGCCCGGCACGTTGACCGTGCCGCCGAGCCGGACGGTCTCGTACGCGTCGAACACGACGAAGGCGAGCACCAGCAGCAGGTAGGGGACGTTGAGCGCCAACCGAAGCCGCGCCGCCCCGGCCGGGTTGAACCGCGCGCCGGACGACCTCCAGGAACCGGCCACGGCGACGCCGGCGATGGCCAGCACCGTGACCGCGACCAGCATCGCGAACAGCGCCGGGCTGCTGTCGGGAATCCCGACACCGAAGTACAAGTTCCACGGCAGGAACACGGCGACGACGAGCAGCATCACCGCGGTCACGTCGCTGACGAGGGGCCAGCGCCGACCCGTCCCCCCGGGGCTGGCCGCGGTGGCGCCGGTGGCGTGCGGGCGGATGATGCGGGGCGCGGGCGCCTGCTGGACCTGGCCGCCGATGGGGCCGGTCGGCGTGTCGTCACTGCTCTGGCTCACCATGCCCCCCGGGATTCAAGGACCACTACTTTCGGCGCAGTTGCGGCCGCCCGGCGGGGGAATACCCTGCCGAGCCGTGTGCACTGCTTCCTTGCGAACATATTCTCCGTTCGGATGCCGTGACAGTGGCCGGGACCGGCCGCGGGGCGGCGTGATTCCGCGGCGACCGTCCTGTCGTTCGAAAAGCTGGTTACGCTGCGCTAGTAGGCGAACCTTGTCGCCGAATGACTGACACTGCCGACGGTATTGCAAGTGTAATGATGCCGGGACATTGGTGGCTGCGGGGTAGCCGGGGTGAAGGAGAAGCGGGATGGACGTCGTTTTGGGGGTCGCGGTCACCGGCCCCGTCGCCCGCTTGGCGCTTCTCGGGTCGGACGCCCAGGGCGCCGACGTGATCGACCAATCCGTCGTCGACCTCGCCGACAATCCCATCGGCACGCTCACCGAGACGGTGGTCGGAACCAATCGGCTGCTGGCCGAAGAGAACCACCGGTTGGTCGGCACCCGGCTGTGCTGGACCGACGATCCGCGGGCCGACCAGTTGAGGCGGGCGCTGGAGGATTCCGGCGTTCACAACGTGGCGGTGCTTTCGGAGTCGCAGGCGGTGGCCGCGCTGATGCGCGCTGCCGGGCGGCCCGGCGCCGCGCTGGTGATGGACGACGCGACGGCCACCCTGTCGGTGGTGGGTTCGGGCACCGGCGATCCCGACGTGCCGCCGACCGTGTTGGCCAGCCAGCCGCTGGCCGCCGCCTCGGGCGCCTCGGGCGGCGACGTGACCGCCGCGTTCCAGGCGATGATGGCGAACCTGAGCGCGCAGCCGGATGCGCCGGAAGAGGTTTATCTCCTGGGGGCCTCGCCCGACCTCAACCGGGTCGCCGATGAACTGCGCGACGCGTCCACCATGCGGGTGCAGGTCGCCGACGATCCCACGTTTGCGCTTGCCCGCGGTGCCGCGATCGCCGCGGCGGCCTTGTCCGCCGGGGATGCGACGGCCATGGCACCCGCGGTCGGCCTGACCGGTGACGCCACCGCGATGGCGCCCGCGGTCGGGGAGGCGACCGCGATGGCACCCGCGGCGGGGCTCACCGGCGATGAGACGACGGTCGTGCCCGCGCCGGACGCCGAGGAACCGCAGCTGGCGTATTCGATGCCCGACGAGGGCGGGGTCTATCCGGGCGAGATGGACGAGTACGACCCCGAATTCGACGACTACGACTACGGCCCCGAATTCGGCGACTACGCCGATGCCGACGAGGCCGCGCCGTCGAAGCTGTCGCGGCGATCGTTGGTGATCGGCAACGCCGTCATCGCGTTCGCGGTCATCGGATTGGCGTCGCTGGCCACCGCGATCGCGGTCGCCGTTCGCCCGACCGCCGCCCAGCAGCCGGTGGTGGGGGTCCAGAATGGCACTCCGGGCAAGTTCATGCCGATCCTGCCCAGCCAGCAGCAGGCGCCGCTGCCCCCGCCGCCGGCCGACCAGCCCAACGCCGGGTTCCAGGGCGGCACCGTCCCGGCCCCTGAGCACATGGCGCCCCCGCAGGTCGCTCCCGTTCCCGAAGCCCCGGCCAACCCCGATCCGGGTTGGGCACCGCGCCCGAATCCTATTGTGCCGGTTCCTATTCCGATTCCCATCCCGATCCCGGGCTGGAACCCGCCCTGGAACCCGCCGTACAACCCGACGACGCCCTACACGCCGCCGACGACCACCCCGTCGCAGCCGCCGACGACCACGTATTCGCCGCCGACGACCACCCCGTCGCAGCCTCCGACGACGACGTATTCGCCCCCGACAACGACCCCGTCGCAGCCTCCGACCACGTATTCGCCCCCGACGACCACGTATTCGCCTCCGACGACGACGTATGCGCCGCCGAGCACCAAGCAAACCACCCAGGCGCCGACGCAGACACACACTCAGCAGACCGCGCCGCCGACGCATTCGCAGCAGCCGCTGGTCCCGCAGGAACCCCGCACTCACCGCGGATTCTGACGCGTGCCCGACACCGACGGCCTGGTCACGGTGGTCCTGCCCTGCCTCGACGAGGAGGAGTCGCTGCCGGCGGTACTGGCCGCCATTCCGGCCGGCTACCGGACGCTGGTGGTCGACAACAACAGCACCGACGACACGGCCGGTATCGCGAGGCGGTACGGCGCCCAGGTCGTCACCGAACCGCGGGCCGGGTACGGCTCGGCCGTGCACGCGGGCGTGATGGCCGCGACGACCCCGATCGTGGCGGTCATCGACGCCGACGGCTCTATGGACGGCGGCGAACTGCCACGGCTGGTTGCCGCGCTCGAGCAGGGCGCGGACCTGGTGACCGGCCGGCGCCGGCCGGTGCCCGGGCTGCACTGGCCGTGGGTGGCGCGCATCGGCACCGTCGTCATGAGCTGGCGGCTGCGCACCCGCCACGGCCTGCCGGTGCACGACATCGCGCCCATGCGGGTGGCCCGGCGCGAGGCGCTGCTGGGGCTGGGGGTCGCCGACCGCCGATCGGGTTATCCGCTGGAACTTTTGGTGCGCGCCGCGGCCGCCGGCTGGCGCGTCGTCGAACTCGACGTCAGCTACGGCCCGCGCACGGGCGGCAAGTCGAAGGTCAGCGGATCGCTGCGCGGCAGTATCACCGCGATCCTCGACTTCTGGAAGGTCATCTCGTGACTGCTCTGCCGGTGACCCTGCTGGTGGTCGCCAAGGCACCGGAGCCGGGCCGCGCCAAGACGCGGCTCGCGGCGAGCGTCGGTGACAAAGCGGCTGCCGAGATCGCGGCCGCCGCACTGCTCGACACGCTGGACGCGGTGGCCGACGCGCCGGTGGCGGCGCGGGTGGTGGCGCTCACCGGGGATTTGGACGGCGCGGCGAGCGCCGCCGAAATCCGGCGGCGACTGGGGTCCTTCACCGTGATCGCCCAGCGCGGCGACGATTTCGCCGCCCGGCTTGCCAACGCGCACGCCGACGCGTCGTCGGACGGGCTGCCGGTGCTGCAGATCGGGATGGACACCCCGCAGGTGACCCCCGATCTGTTGACCGGCTGCGCGCGCCGGTTGCTCGACGCGCCGGCCGTGCTCGGGCCGGCCCGTGACGGGGGTTGGTGGGTGCTGGGCGTGGGCGCGCCGGCGATGGCCCAGTGCCTGCGCACGGTTCCGATGTCGGCGCCCGATACCGGGGAGCTGACGTTGAAGGCGTTGCGCGACACGGGTATTGATGTCGTGACCGTCCAGATGCTGGCGGACGTCGACGTCGTCGACGACGTCGCGGTGGTGCGCCAGGCCTGCGGACCCGACAGCCGCTTCACCCGGGTCACCCGCGCGGCCGGCCTGTAGCCGGCCCTACCAGTTCGTCAAGATGATCGTGTTGAGCGCCACGGCGCCGACGGCGTTGAGCGCCAGCCAGATCCGGTGCGACCGGATCGGCAGCAGTGCGGCCGCCGCGGTCAGCCAGACGGTGAACGGCAACCAGATGCGTTCCACCTCGGCCTTGCTGAGCATGCTCAGGTCCGCGCACACGATGGCGGCCAGCACGGCCAACAACACCAGGTGAAAACCGGAGCGGCGGCGGATCGCGGCCCAGTCGAACACCCGGCCGAGCCCGGCGACCCCACCCAGCCCGATCGCGCACACCACGCACGCCAGGTTGGCCCAGCTCCAATATTGGAACGGCCGGTCCTTCGCGATGCCCTGCCAATAGCGTTGCTGCACAAGGCTATAGCCATCGAACCAGTAGAACCCGGCGATGGCGAAGGCCACCGCCACCGCGATCGCGGCCAGCGCCGCCGGGCCCAGGGCCCGCAGGATCGCGCGCCAGTGGGTCCAGCCCCCGCGCGGAGGCTTCTGGGCCGACGCCAGCACCGCCAACGCCGGCAGCCCCATCAACATCAGGCCGTAGTTACAAAACACGCCCCAGCCCAGCAGCAGCCCGGCGCCGGTGGCCGTCAGCGCGGGGAACCGGACCGGGCGGTGCACCGCCACGGCCAGCAGCGCGATGCCCCACGCCGCCACCCCGGCGAAGTATCCGTCGGCGGAGACCGCCACCCAGATCGCCGTCGGCGCCAGTGCGACGAACGGGGCGGCCCGCCGCGCCGTCGGCTCGTCCGCCAGCGCGCGCACGGCGATCACCACGGCGGCCGCCGCGCTCGAGCCGACCAGCAGGCACAGCAGCCCGGCCCAGGCGCCACCGTGCAGGCCGATCCGGTCCAGCCAGACGAATGTCAGCAGTGCGCCGGGCGGATGCCCCGACACGTGGGTGGTCCACGAATGCGGTTGGTAGTCCACGATCCGGCTGGCGAAGGTGCGCAGTGTGGCCGGGATGTCGGTGATGCCGGGCACCTGCGACAGGTATTCGTCCCGGGTGGTCAGCCGGCCGGCGAAGCCCCGCTGCCAGCCATCGATCATCGCCAGCGCGAACCCCCATCCCCCGGCGACTGCCCAGCTGCCCAGCGTCAACGCCCGCCACGAAAGCCGTTGCGCCAGAATCGGTCCCCACGCGATAACGGCGACGGCGAGGGCGATGGCCGGGCCGGTTCCCCAGCCGGCATGGATCAGCCACTCGCCGAAGATCGGCGCGGCGCCGGCGTGGGTGGCGAACTGTTCTCGCCCGACATCGACGCGCGGCCGCACCCCCAGGTTCATCCGCGGCAGCAGGAACGCCGCCGCCACCAGCGCCGCCCCGACCGCGACCGCCGCCACATCCCGCACTGCCTGCCGTCGAGCGAGCCTCACGGACGAACAGCCTATTGATCGCTCGCGCCGCCGAAGCGGCGCACCAACGCCGCGCGGTCGACCTTGCCGATGCCGCGGCGCGGCAGCGCGTCGACGATGTGTACCTCGCGCGGCGCGGCGGTGGCGTCCAGGGTGCGCGTCACCTGCGCGCGCAGCGCGTCCAGGGTCGGCGCCACGCCGCCGTCTCGGAGGACGATCGCGGCGGCCACGCGTTGCCCCAGCCGGCCGTCGGGCAGCCCGAACACCGCGCAATCGCTCACGGCGGGGTGGGTGCACAGCGCCGCCTCGACCGGCTGCGGCAGCACGGTCAGCCCGCCGGTGCTGATCGCGTCGTCGGCGCGGCCCAGGACCGTCAGCGCCCCCGCGTCGTCGATGGCGCCGAGGTCGTCGGTCTTAAACCAGCCGGGCTCGGCGAACGGGTCCGGTTCGATGGGGTTGCGGTAGCCCTTGGCCACCGTCGCGCCCCCGATGGCGATCCGCCCGTCGGTCACGCGGAGCCGCACCCCATTCAGCGCGACGCCGTCGTACACGCACCCGCCCGCGGTCTCGCTCATGCCGTAGGTGCGGACCACGGTGATGCCGGCTGCGGCCGCGGCGTCCAGGACGGGCCGCGGGGCGGGTCCGCCGCCGAGCAGCACGGCGTCGAGTCCGGCCAGCGCGGCCGCGGCCGCCGGGTCGGTGAGCGCCTTGGCCAACTGTGCGGCAACCAGTGAGGTGTATCGCCGGCCGGGATCCAATGCGCTTATGGCACTGGGCAATTCGGCGAGATCAAACCCAGCCGACACGTCCATCTCGACCGGGGTGGTGCCGGCGAGCAGACTGCGCACCAGCACCTGCACCCCGGCGATGTGGTGTGGCGGCAGGGCGAGCAGCCAGCCGCCCGGCCCGCCGAGACGGTCGTGGGTGGCCGTCGCGCTGGCCCGCAGGGCGGCGGCGGTCAGCAGCGCGCCCTTGGGGGTGCCAGTGGTTCCCGACGTCGCCGCCACCAGGGCCACGTCGTCGTCGATGGCGTCCCCGACCCGCAGCCCCGCCCGCAATGCTGCCGACTCGCGATCGTCGCCCGCGGCCAGCGCCACCAGGGCGGGGTCGCGTCCCTGCAGTACCCGTTCCAGCGCGGGCAACAGTGTCGAGGCCGCCGACCCCGACGGAACGTGCACTGCGCGCAGTACGGCTATGCGGAATCTCCGGCCTGATCGGCATCATCGAAGGGCCAGCCCTGGGCCGCCAGCCGCACCCGCACCCGCTCGACGTCCTTCGGCGACGGCAGCTCGTCGGTGATCTGGGTGATCAGCACGCCGATGTCGACGTCGTCGAACTCGCCGCGCCGCACCAGCTCGCTGGCCACCGCCTTGGCTTCGTCATTGGAGAACCGGCGCGCCAGCAGCGCGAGGACCGGAAAGGTGTCGGTGGGTGGCACGCCCTCGGGATAGCCCGCGCGGAGCCACGAAACGATGGAATTGAGGAATCCGTTCACGCGGATGCAGCTCTCCCCGGCGTCCGGTTCGCCAACTCGGTAGACATTGAACGATGCTACTTGGGATTCGCTCCGAGCAGCGGATAGCCAGTGTGATGGGCGATGAAGTCCCGGGCAATGTAGAGCAGGGCCAGTGCGATCGCCGCGATGACCAGCGCATAAATGGTCCACGCCAAAGCGGTCAGCATCGGGTTGCGGTGGGGGGCGTTTCCGTTGCTGGCGCCGCCGGACTCGATGTCGCCGGCGCCCCCGGACTGCAGCCGTATCCCGAGGGCGAACAGCCCCGGCAGGGCGGCCCCGGCCAGCATGGCGAAGAGCAGAATCTTCAAGCTGGCTTGGTAGTTGAACCAGTCGCCGATGTGGCTCATGAGGCGTTCGCTTTCAGCGACGGGTCATCGGAGTCGTATCGGGCCGCGATGTCGCCGAGTATGGGTCCGGCATCGGCGGGTGGTCGTGGGTCATCGGCCGCGTCCAGCCCGCTGGTCAGATCGCCCTGCCATTCGGCGTTGACGTTGTGGTGGTCGACCTTGATCTTGCGCGAGCGGATGTAGATGGTGGCCGAGACCGCGACCAGCAGCGTGAAGCCGACGATCGCGCCCGGGTAGCCGCCGATCAGGTGCACGATCTCGTACGTCAAGGCGCCGACCAGCCCGGCGAGCGGCAGGGTGACCAGCCAGGCCACCCCCATGCGGCCGGCGACGCCCCAGCGGACCTCGCCGCCGGGCTTGCCCAGCCCGCTGCCCAGCACCGACCCGGTGCACACCTGGGTCGTCGACAGCGCGTAGCCGAAGTGGGCCGAGAGCAGGATCACCGCGGCCGAGGAGGACTCGGCGGCCATGCCTTGCGGCGACTGGATTTCGACCAGGCCCTTGCCCAGGGTCCGGATGATGCGCCACCCGCCGAGGTAGGTGCCGGTCGCCATCGCCAACGCGCAGCTCACGATGACCCACACGGGCGGCATGGTGGCGGTGTTGCTGACCGACCCGTAGGAGATCAGCGCCAGGAAGATGATGCCCATCGTCTTCTGCGCGTCGTTGGTGCCGTGCGCCAGCGAGACCAGCGAGGCCGAGCCGATCTGGCCGCGCCGGAAACCCGCCTCGGTGCGCGCTTTCGGGACGCCGCGGGTGACACGGTAGACCAGCCAGGTGGCGACCGCGCCGATCAGGATGGCCAGGATCGCCGACACGACGGCCGGAACGATGGCCTTGGAGATCACGCCCTTCCAGATCACTCCGTGCGCGCCGACGGCCGCGATCGTGGCGCCGACGATGCCGCCGATCAAGGCGTGCGATGAACTCGAGGGGATACCGAGGAGCCAGGTCAGCAGGTTCCAGACGACGCCGCCGACCAGGCCGGCGAACACCAGTTCCAGTGTCACGATGTTGGAGTCGATGAGGCCTTTGGCGATCGTGGCGGCGACGGCGGTGGACAGGAACGCGCCCACCAAATTCAGTACCGCGGAGAGTAAGACGGCCGTTTTGGGTTTGAGCGCGCCGCTGGCGATAGAGGTGGCCATCGCGTTGCCCGTGTCGTGGAAGCCGTTGGTGAAATCGAAAGCCAATGCCGTGATTACAACGACGATCAAGAGGAACAATTGGATGTTCACAGAGCCTGATTCTGGTGGTAGGGGCAATCCATTGTCGAATGCGGCATGACGTGAAACGCGGGTGTATTTTCAGTCGTCGCCGAATGTTACCTTTCAGTTAACCGGAATTTGCCTGCCGTTCACCTCGTGTGTCGCGCCGTAGCGGATGGTCCGCGGGGATCTGAATGAAGATGAGCGTGATTCCGTCCGGGTCCAGGACGTGCATCTCGTGCAGGCCCCACGGTTCCTGGCGCGCCTCGCGAGCGATCGACACGCCGCGGGAGCGTAGCTCGGCCTGGGTTGCCTCGATGTCGCGGACCTGCAGCCACAGCGCACCCGGGAACGGGCCGCGGGAGTGGTCCGGGGAGCCGTACCCGGCGAGCTCCAGCAGCGACTGCCCCGCGAAAAACACTGTGCCGCCGCCATATTCACGGGCTATCGCCAGGCCGATCTGATCGCGGTAGAAGGCCAGCGACTGCTGATAATCGGCAGGCCGAAGCAGCATCCGGCTCGCCAGGATCTCCATGCCTCGTGTCTATCACACGGCGTGATCGCGCTGGTCGGGTCAGCTGTCGCCCTTGCGGTTGGGCTGAATGCTCTGGCGCTGCATGACGGCGTTGACCCAGCGGGGGCCGAAGGTGTCCAGCGCCTTGGCGGCGATCGCCATCCGCGGCGCGATGCGTACCGGCCGGGTGCGGGCGGCGGTGATCATCCACTCGCCGGCCTCTTCCGGGGTCAGCGCCGGCATGCCCTGGTACGCCTTGGTCGGCGCGATCATCGGGGTGGCGACCAGCGGGTAGTACAGCGCCGTGGAGTGCACACCCTTGTCGCCCCACTCCGTTTCGATGACCCGGCTCACCGTCGACAGCGCGGCCTTCGACGCGTTGTACACCGCGAACAGCGGCGACGCCTCCGAGAGCACCCCCCACGTCGACACGTTGATGATGTGGCCGTCGCCGCGCTCGATCATGCCCGGCGCTAGGCCGCGAATCAGCCGCAGCGGCGCGTAGTAGTTGAGCACCATGGTGCGTTCGACGTCGTGCCAGCGCTCCAGCGATTCGGCCAGCGGACGGCGGATGGACCGGCCGGCGTTGTTGATCAGGATGTCGATGCCGCCGAACCGTTTCTCGACGTCGGCGACCAGCGCGTCGACGGCGTCCATGTCCGAGACGTCGCAGGTGATCGCCGTGGCGTTACCGCCGGCCGTGGTGATCCGCTCGGCGAGTGCGTCCAACAGCTCTTGGCGCCGCGCGACGACGACCACCGTGGCCCCTTCGCGGGCGAACTGTTCGGCCGCGGCCTCGCCGATCCCCGAGGACGCCCCGGTGAGCAGGATGCGCTTCCCCGCCAGGTTGATCGGCTTGATCAGCGGCCGGTTGACCAGCACCTGCGGGGCCATGGGCGGTCGCATGGTGGCCAGCACCAGCTGGTCGGTGAACCGTCGAAGCGGACTCTTACTCACGGGACGCGAGTCTAGGCGGGCGGGCGGCCTCAGAAGTACCGGGGAAACCGGCTCCAGTCCGGGTCCCGCTTTTCCAGGAACGCGTCGCGGCCCTCGACGGCTTCGTCGGTCATGTACGCCAGCCGGGTGGCCTCGCCCGCGAACAGCTGCTGGCCCACCAGGCCGTCGTCGAGCAGGTTGAACGCGAACTTCAGCATGCGTTGCGCCTGAGGGGATTTGGCATTGATCTCGCGCGCCCACTGCACACCGACTCGTTCGAGGTCGGCGTGATCGACCACCTCGTTGACCGCGCCCATGTGGTGCATCTGCTCGGCGCTGTAGGGCCGCCCCAGAAAGAAGACCTCGCGGGCGAACTTCTGGCCGACCTGGCGGGCCAGATAGGCGCTGCCGTAGCCGCCGTCGAAGCTGCCGACGTCGGCGTCGGTCTGCTTGAACCGGGCGTGTTCGCGGCTGGCCAGGGTGAGGTCGCAGACCACGTGCAGGCTGTGCCCGCCGCCGGCCGCCCACCCGTTGACCAGACAGATGACCACCTTGGGCATGAATCGGATCAGCCGCTGGACCTCGAGGATGTGCAGCCGCCCGGCCCGCGCGGTGTCGACGGTGTCCGCGGTCTCGCCGCTGGCGTACTGGTAGCCGCTGCGTCCGCGGATGCGCTGATCCCCGCCGGAGCAGAACGCCCAGCCGCCGTCCTTGGGGGAGGGGCCGTTACCGGTCAGCAACACCACACCCACGTCGGGCGACATCCGGGCGTGGTCGAGCACCCGGTAGAGCTCGTCGACGGTGTGTGGCCGAAACGCGTTGCGCACCTCGGGCCGGTTGAAGGCCACCCGCACGGTGGCGTCGTCGACATGCCGGTGATAGGTGATGTCGGTCAGGTCGTCGAAGCCGTCGACAACGTGCCAAGCCTGTGCATCAAACGGGTTGTCACTCAAGGGTTTCAGCTCCTATACCGGGTCCAGCCGGAACACGGCGCAGCGGCCGGCCAGCGCCTCGAACTCCTCGGGGCGCCCGTCGGTGACCAGGCCCGCCCGCTTCATGAAACCGACGCCGGTGGGCACCTCGGTCGGGAAGGCCCGCAGAATCGGCCGCGCGTCGTCGGGCGACAACTCGGCCATCCGCACTCGCTCGACGTGCCGGCCGCGCGCGATCGTCGCCTGCTGTGCCGCGCGCACGTTGGCCACCCAGTCGGCGCCGGGGAATCCGGCGACGACGTACCGGGTGCCGTCGAGGACCATCGGGGTCACCGGCGTCGATCGCGCGGCGCCGGAATTACGGCCGGGCACGGTCAACACGACCGGACTCTCGCCGCCGAAACTCATTCCCAGCCGTGACATTCCGATGAAGACCTTGTTCGCCGGCTTCAGCCACCACGGGGGCCGGACGCGGTTGGCGCTTCCCATAGGCAGCGACGTTACCTCTCGGCCCCTCATGCGCCGAGTGTGCGGCCAGCCGCACGTTCGGCCGCGGGTGTGCGGACAGCCGCACACTGGAGCGGCCGGCGTCAGCCCACCGAGCGTTCGGCGCCTTCCCAGAACTGCGCCCGCACGGCCTTCTTGTCGGGCTTGCCCAGCCCGGTCAGCGGCAGCGATTCGGCGAGCACCACCCGCTTGGGTGACTGCACCGAGCCCTTGCGGTCTTTGACCGCGGCCTGGATCTCGGCGGTCATCTTCTCGATCGCCGCGTCGTCGCGGGGCGCGTCGGCGCGCAGCACCACCACCGCGGTGACGGCCTCACCCCACTTGTCGTCCGGTGCGCCGACCACGCACACCTGGGCGATGGCCGGGTGCTCGGCGACCACGTCCTCGACCTCGCGCGGGAACACGTTGAAGCCACCGGTGACGATCATGTCCTTGACCCGGTCGACGATGAAGTAGAAGCCGTCCTCGTCCTCGCGGGCCATGTCGCCGGTATGCAGCCAGCCGTCCTTGAAGGTTTCGGCCGTGGCCTCCGGCAGGTTCCAGTAACCCCCGGCCAAAAGCGGCCCGCTGACACAGATTTCGCCCGGCTCGCCCTGGGGCACCGGCTTGCCGTCCTCGCCCAGCAGCGCGACCCGCGCGAACAGCGTCGGGCGCCCGCACGAGGTGAGCCGCTTCTCGTCGTGCTCGTTCTTGGCCAGGTAGGTGATGGCCATCGGGGCCTCGGACTGCCCGTAGTTCTGGGCGAAGATCTTGCCGAACCGGCGGATCGCCTCGGCCAGTCGCACCGGGTTGATCGCCGACGCGCCGTAATAGACGGTCTCAAGCGACGAGAGGTCGCGGGTGTGCGAATCCGGGTGGTCCATCAGCGCGTACAGCATCGACGGCACCAGAAAAGTGGCCGTAATGCGTTTCTCTTCAATGGTTTTCAGCACATCGGCGGGGTCGAACTTGGGCAGCACGTGCATTTCGCCACCCTTGATCAGGGTGGGCAGGAAATACGCCGCGCCCGCGTGCGAGAGCGGGGTGATCATCAAAAACCGCGGGTCCTCCGGCCATTCCCATTCGCTGAGCTGGATCTGGGTCATCGAAGAGATCGACTGCGCGGTGCCCATCACGCCCTTGGGCTTGCCGGTGGTGCCGCCGGTGTAGGTCAGGCCGATGACCTGATCCGGCGGCAGGTCAGCGGCGGTCAGCGGCTGCGGGTCGTATTTGGCCGCCTCGGCCGCCAGGTCGACCGCGACGCCGTTGAGCGCTTCGGGCACCGGGCCGATGGTGAGGATCTGCTTGAGCCCGGGGACCTTCTCCAGCAGGGCCAGCGCACGCTCGACGAACATCGGGTTGGGGTCGATGATCAGCGAGCTGATGCCGGCGTCGTTGAGCACGTACGCGTGGTCGTCCAGCGAGCCCAGCGGGTGCAGGGCGGTGCGCCGGTAGCCGCGGGTCTGGCCGGCGCCGATGATCAGCAGCACCTCGGGGCGGTTGAGCGAGAGCAGGCCGACCGCCACGCCGGTGCCCGCGCCCAGCGCCTCGAACGCCTGGATGTACTGACTGATCCGCTCGGCCATCTGACCACCGGTCAGCGTGGTGTCGCCGAGGAACAGCACCGGCTTGTTCTTGTGGCGCTTGAGCGCGCCCACGAGCAGGTGGCCGTTGTGGGTCGGGTTCCGCAACAGATCGTCCGTCATGTGGCAAGACTAGAACGTGTTGCAATTTGGGTCCGCCGCACCCTCAGCCGTCCCCCCGGATCATTGCCTGACCCGTGACGACCCGCTTCGACCGGCCCCGCCGCTCTCGCGATCGCCACTAGGATCGCTACTCATGGGACAGGCAGATCTCGTCGTCACCGGAACCATCCTGACGGTCGACGAGACGCGGCCCACCGCCGAGGCGCTCGCCGTCGCCGACGGCCGCATCATCGCCGTCGGTAGCCGGGCCGAGGTGGCCGAACTCACCGGCCCCGACACCCAGACCATCGACATCGCCGACGGCTGCGTCATGCCGGGATTCGTTGAGGCCCATGGCCATCCGCTGATGGAGGCGGTCGCCCTGTCGGACCGTCTCGTCGACATCCGGCCGGTCACCATGCGCAGCGCCGACGACGTGGTCTCCGCGGTGCACTCGGAGGTCGCGCGGCGCGGATCCGACGGCGCCTACCTCAACGGCTGGGATCCGCTGCTGCAGAACGGTCTTCCGGAACCGACGCTGAGTTGGCTCGACGGCATCGCGCCCGACGGCCCGCTGGTGATCATGCACAACTCCGGGCACAAGGCCTACTTCAACTCGCGCGCCGCCCAGCTGCAGGGCCTGAACCGCGACACCCCCGACCCCAAGGGCGCCAAGTATGGCCGCGACGCCAACGGTGAACTCGACGGCACCGCCGAGGAGACCGGCGCGGTGTTCCCCCTGCTGGGCGGGGTCATCGACTTCGCCGACTACCCGCGAATGCTGCTCGCCGAGTGTGCCCGGCTCAATCGCGCCGGACTGACCACCTGCTCGGAGATGGCGTTCGACCCCGGGTTCCGGCCGTTGGTCGAACAGCTGCGCGCACAGCTGACGGTGCGGCTGCGGACCTACGAGATCTCCAACCCGCAGATGTCGACCGCCGCCACACCCGGGCAGGGCGACGACATCCTGCGCCAGGTCGGCATCAAGATCTGGGTCGACGGCTCGCCCTGGATCGGCAACATCGACCTCTCGTTTCCTTACCTGGACACCGAGGCCACCCGGATCATCGGCGTCGCCCCCGGTTCGTGCGGCTGCGCCAACTACACCGCCGAGCAGCTGCACGAGATCGTCGGCGCCTACTTCCCGCTCGGTTGGCCGATGGCCTGCCACGTGCAGGGCGACGCCGGCGTGGACACCATCCTCGATGTGTACGAAGAGGCGCTGCAGCGCCACCCGCGCGACGACCACCGATTAAGACTCGAGCACGTCGGCGCCATCCGGCCCGAGCAGCTGCGGCGCGCCCACGATCTCGGCGTCACCTGCAGCATCTTCGTCGACCAGATCCACTACTGGGGCGACGTCATCGTCGACGGCCTATTCGGTGAGGAGCGTGGAAACCGTTGGATGCCAGCGGGATCCGCGGTGGCCACCGGGATGCGGATCTCATTGCACAACGACCCGCCGGTCACGCCCGAGGAGCCGCTGCGCAACATCAGCGTGGCGGTGACCCGCACGGCGCCGAGCGGCCGGGTGCTCGGACCCGAGGAGCGTCTGACGGTCGAGCAGGCGATCCGCGCGCAGACCATCGACGCCGCCTGGCAACTGTTCTCCGACGACGCGATCGGCTCGCTGGAGGTCGGCAAGTACGCCGACCTGGTGGTGCTCTCAGCCGACCCGCGCACCGTGGCGCCCGAGCGGATCGCCGACCTCGACGTGCGGGCGACGTATCTGGCCGGCCGGCAGGTCTACAGCGCGTGACTGCGGCACTCGAGGACATTTTGGACCGCCTGCACGTGGTCGCGCTGCCCATGCGGGTGCGGTTCCGCGGCATCACCACCCGCGAAGTCGCGCTGATCGAGGGCCCCGCCGGCTGGGGGGAGTTCGGGGCGTTCGTCGAGTACGAGCCGCCGGAGGCCGCGCACTGGCTGGCCTCCGGGATAGAAGCCGCCTACCGCCGGCCGCCGCCGACCCGTCGCGACCGCGTCCCGATCAACGCCACCGTGCCGGCCGTGCCCGCCGCCCAGGTGGGCGAGGTGCTGGCCCGCTTTCCCGGCGCCGCGACGGCCAAGGTGAAGGTCGCCGAGCCAGGGCAGACGCTGGCCGACGACGTCGCGCGGGTCAACGCCGTGCGTGACCTGATGCCGACCGTGCGGGTGGACGCCAACGGCGGCTGGAGCGTCGAGCAGGCGGTGGCCGCCGCGTCCGCGTTGACCGCCGACGGCCCGCTGGAGTACCTCGAACAACCCTGCGCGACGGTCGGCGAACTCGCCGAGTTGCGCCGGCGGGTCGACGTGCCGATCGCCGCGGACGAAAGCATCCGCAAGGCCGACGATCCGCTGGCCGTGGTCCGCGCCGGCGCCGCCGACATCGCGGTGCTCAAAGTCGCTCCGCTGGGCGGGATTTCGGCCATGCTCGCCATCGCCGACCAGATCGACATCCCCGTCGTGGTCTCCAGCGCGCTGGACTCGGCGGTGGGGATCGCCGCCGGGCTGACCGCCGCGGCGGCCCTGCCGCAGCTTCGGCACGCGTGCGGACTGGGCACCGGCGGGTTGTTCCTCGAGGACGTGGCCGAGACCGCCGCACCCGTCGACGGGAGCCTGGGCGTCGGCCCGGTGACGCCGGATCCGGCGCGGCTGCGCACGCTGGCGGCACCGTCGCAGCGTCGGCAGTGGTGGATCGACCGGGTCAAGGTGTGCCATCGGTTGCTTGTACCGTCGTCCGGGTGATCAACCTGGCTTACGACGACCGCGGCTCCGGTGAGCCCGTGGTCTTTATCGCCGGCCACGGCGGCGCCGGACGGACCTGGCACCCCTATCAAGTCCCCGCGTTCCTGGCGGCCGGATACCGCGTCATCACCTTCGACAATCGCGGAATCGGCGCCACGGAGAACGCGGAAGGCTTCTCGACGCAAACCATGGTCGCCGACACCGTGGCGCTGATCGAAGAGCTGAACGCGGCCCCCGCCCGCATCGTCGGAATGTCGATGGGCGCCTTCATCACCCAAGAACTCATGCTCGCCCGGCCCGACCTGGTCAGCTCGGCGGTGCTGATGGGCACCCGCGGCCGCATGGACCGCGCGCGGCAGTTTTTTCGCGACGCGGAGGCCGAGCTGGCCGACGCCGGCGTCACGCTGCCGGCCGCCTACGAGGCGAAAATCCGCCTGCTGGAAAACTTTTCCCGCAAGACACTCAATGATGACACCGCGGTCGCCGACTGGATCGCCATGTTTTCCACCTGGCCCGTCAAGTCCACTCCGGGCATGCGCGCCCAGCTCGACATCGCGCCGTACACCAGCCGGTTGTCGGCCTACCGCAGCATCGCGACGCCGGTGCTGGTGATCGGCTTCTCCGACGACGTCCTCACGCCGCCGTATCTGGGCCGGGAGGTCGCCGACGCGTTGCCCAACGGCCGCTACATGCAGATTCCCGACACCGGCCATCTCGGCTTCTTCGAACGGCCGGACGCCGTCAACGCCGCCATGCTGAAGTTCTTCGACGAACCCAGATAGGCGCCCAACGTCGACTTGCGGGGCGAAATCACGCGATAGGGCCGCAATAACTCCACGCTCGGCGTGCGATGAACGGGCTGGGTTGGATTGCCCGCTTCCTCCTCCCGCCGCTGTGCGGCGGGCATCGTCAGCGGGCTGTGACACCCTGTAGGAGTGAACCCCTCGACGACACAGGCTCGCGTCGTCGTTGACGAGCTGATTCGCGGCGGTGTCCGCGACGTGGTGCTTTGCCCGGGTTCGCGGAACGCGCCGCTGGCCTTCGCGTTGCAGGACGCCGACCGGTCCGGTCGGATCCGGCTGCACGTGCGCATCGACGAGCGCACCGCCGGCTATCTGGCCATCGGCCTGGCGATCGCCGCCGGCGCGCCGGTGTGTGTCGCCATGACGTCGGGCACCGCCGTCGCCAATCTGGGCCCGGCCGTGGTGGAGGCCAACTACGCGCGGGTTCCACTGATCGTGCTGTCGGCCAACCGACCCTACGAACTGCTGGGCACCGGCGCCAACCAGACCATGGAACAGTTGGGCTACTTCGGCACCCAGGTCCGGGCCGCCATCAGCCTGGGCCTGGCCGAGGACGCCCCGGAGCGGCTGGATGCGCACAACGCCACCTGGCGCTCGGCCACCTGCCGGGTGCTGGCCGCCGCCACCGGGTCTCGCACCGCCAACGCCGGCCCCGTCCAGTTCGACATCCCGCTGCGCGAACCGCTGGTGCCCGGTCCCGCACCCCATGGCGCGGTGATCCCCCCGGGCCGCCCGGGCGGCCGGCCGTGGACCTACACCCCGCCCGTCAGCTTCGACCAGCCGCTGGAAATCGACCTCACACCCGACACGGTCGTCATCGCCGGTCACGGCGCGGGCGCGCACCCGGCTCTCGCGCAGCTGCCGACCGTGGCCGAGCCGACGGCGCCGGCCGCGGAAAACCCGCTGCACCCCTTGGCCCTGCCCTTGCTGCGGCCCAAGCAGGTCATCATGCTCGGGCGCCCGACCCTGCATAGGCCGGTGTCGGCGTTGCTGGCCGACCCCCAGGTGCCGGTGTACGCGCTGACCACTGGCCCCCGCTGGCCGGACGTCTCGGGAAACTCGCAGGCCACCGGCACCCGCGCTGTCACCACCGGGGCGCCGAACCCGGCGTGGCTGCACCGCTGCGCGGAGACGAACCGGCACGCGAACGACGCGGTGCGCGGCCAGCTGGCGGCGCACCCGCTGACCACCGGCCTGCACGTCGCCGCGGCCGTGGCCGACGCCTTGCGGCCCGGTGACCAGCTGGTGCTCGGGGCGTCCAACCCGGTCCGCGACGCGGCGCTGGTCGGCCTGGACACCCACGGCATCCGGGTGCGCTCCAATCGCGGGGTCGCCGGCATCGACGGGACGGTGTCGACGGCGATCGGGGCGGCTCTCGCCCACGAACGGGACGGGAACGCGGACGGCCCGGCGCGCACCGTCGCGCTGATCGGCGATCTGACGTTCGTGCATGACAGTTCCGGGCTGCTGATCGGCCCCACCGAGCCGACCCCGCGCCACCTGGCCATCGTGGTCTCCAACGACAACGGCGGCGGCATCTTCGAGCTGCTCGAGCAGGGCGACCCGCGGTTTTCCGACGTGTCGTCGCGGGTGTTCGGCACCCCGCACGATGTCGACGTGGGCGCGCTGTGCCGCGCCTACCACGTGGAGAGCCGTCAGATCGAGGTCGACGAATTGCGCGCCGCCCTCGACGAACCCGGCCCCGGGATGCGGGTGCTGGAAGTCAAGGCGGACCGCTCCTCGCTGCGGCAACTGCACGCCGCCATCAAGGCGGCGCTATGAGGCGCGGGTAGATGGTGCGATCCCCAAAGGTTCTGCTGCACATACTGATTCATGGACGCAGTGATGAACCGACGAAAACGCGCGCCAGAATCGCGTTGCGGTGGGCCCGGATTGCGGTACTGATCGTCGCCGCCCTGGTCACGCTGCAGTCGATGCTGCTGGTGGCCGGCGCCTGGCGCGACGACCTCGCGATCAGCCACCACATGGGCGTCGCGCAGGCGGAGGTGCTCAGCGCCGGGCCGCGTCGCTCCACGATCGAATTCGTCACCCCCGAGCGCGTCACCTATCGTCCCGAGCTCGGTGTGCTCTATCCGTCCCACCTGGCCACCGGGATGCGGATCTACGTCGAGTACAACAAGAACGACCCCAACCTGGTCCGCGTGCAGCATCGCAACGCCGGGCTGGCGATCATCCCGGCGGGATCCCTCGCGGTGGTGGGCTGGCTGGCCGCGGCGGCCATCCTGGTGCTGCTGGCGCTGCTGGACAAGTGGCTGGACCGCCGCGCCGAAACCGCCGAACCTGCAAATTTCGCGTGACGGATGCCGGTAGGCAACCTTGTCGACAGCCGGCGCTGACACGGTGATGGTGTGCGCGTTGCCATCGTCGCGGAATCTTTCCTGCCGGAAGTCAACGGTGTCAGCAACTCGGTGATCCGGGTGCTCGAGCATCTGCGCCGCACGGGCCACGAAGCCCTCGTCATCGCCCCCGACACGCCCCCCGGCGAACCGCCCGCGGAGCGCATTCACGACGGCATCCGCGTGCACCGGGTGCCGTCGCGGATGTTTCCGAAGGTGACCACGCTGCCGCTGGGCGTGCCGACGCCCCGGCTGGTGAGCGTGCTGCGCGGATTCGACCCCCACGTCGTGCATCTGGCGTCACCGGCGTTGCTGGGCTATGGCGGCGTGCGCGCGGCGCGGTGGCTGGGGGTGCCGACGGTCGCGGTGTATCAAACCGACGTACCGGGTTTCGCGGCGAGCTACGGCATCCCGATGACCGCACGCGCCGCCTGGGCCTGGTTTCGCCACCTGCACGGCCTCGCCGACCGCAACCTGGCCCCGTCCAGTGTAACGATGGAAGCGCTTGTCACCCACCGTTTTCCGCGAGTGCACCGGTGGGCGCGCGGCGTCGACGTGCTGCAGTTTGCGCCGTCGGCGCGCGACGAAGCGCTGCGGCGGCGGTGGTCGCCTCACCGCAAACCCATCGTCGGGTTCGTGGGCCGGCTCGCGCCCGAGAAACACGTCGAGCGACTTGCCGGGCTGGCCGGCGGTGGCGCGGTGCAGCTTGTCATCGTGGGCGACGGTGTCGACCGCGACAGGCTGCAATCGGCAATGCCGACAGCGGTTTTCACCGGCGCGCTCTACGGCGACGAGCTCGCCGCGGCGTACGCCAGCATGGACGTGTTCGTGCATCCCGGTGAGCACGAGACGTTTTGTCAGGTCGTGCAGGAAGCGCTGGCGTCGGGGTTGCCGGTCATCGCCCCCGACGCCGGCGGCCCACGCGACCTCGTCACGCCGTGGCGGACGGGTCTGCTGTTGGGGGTCAACGAGTTCGAGGCGCGGCTGCCCGAGGCCGTCGCGCATCTGATCGCCGAACGGCCACGCTACGCGCCGGCCGCGCGGCGCAGCGTGATCGGCCGTAGCTGGCCGGTCATCTGCGACGAGCTGCTCGGCCACTACGAGGCGGTGCTGTCGCCGTTCGAGCGGCGCCGGCTGTTCGCCGCGCGGTACGCGCAGGGTCAGTGACGGCCTGCGATCAGCCTTGCGCCAATTCGGCGACGGGCTGCCAATCCTCCCAGTTGCGGAGCCGGCTCTCGTAGTCGGCCCTGGCCGTCTCCAGCGGGGACGAGCCGAAGAACACTCGCAGCGGCGGCTTTTCGGCGTCGACCACCTTGACTAGCGCGGCCGCCGAGGCGGTCGGGTCACCCGGGCTGGCCCACCGCCGGCTGCGCTCGGCCTGCACGGCGGCGCGAATGTCGTCATAGGCCGGCAGCGGCTCGGCGTGCCTGGCCGACGGACCGGCCCAGTCGGTGTCGAAGCCAGCCGGCTCGATCAGCGTGACGTGCACACCGAACGGGGCGACCTCCTGGGCCAGCGCCTGCGAAAAGCCTTCCAGCGCCCACTTCGACGCGTGGTACATGCCTACCAATGGGAACGCGGTGATGCCCCCGATCGAGGACACCTGGATGATGTGGCCGCTGCCCTGCTCGCGCAGGTACGGCAGCGCGGCCTGGGTGATCCACAGCGCTCCAAAGACATTGGTCTCGATCTGGTCGCGTGCGTCTTGTTCGGAGAGTTCCTCGACGAACCCGAACTGGCCGTAGCCGGCGTTGTTCACCACGATGTCGAGCCGGCCGAAGTGGTCGTGCGCCTGCTTGACCGCCGCGAAGTCCGCGTCGCGGTCGGTGACGTCCAATCGAATCGGCAACAGCGCGTCGCCGTACTTGCGCGCCAGGTCGTCCAGCGACGCCGTATCGCGGGCGGTGGCGGCGACCCTGTCGCCGCGCTCCAGCGCCGCGATCGCCCAGGCCCGTCCGAAACCTCGCGATGTACCGGTGATAAACCACACTTTCTCAGTCACGCAGAGTTGCAACGCTGCTGTCGCCGCGTAATTCCCCAGGGGTACCGTCCGTGTGGTGAGCCGCGCGGAGTTGGACAAGGACCCCCGGGACGTCGCGTCGATGTTCGACGGCGTCGCCCGGCGCTATGACCTGACCAACACCGTGCTGTCGATGGGCCAGGACCGCTACTGGCGCAAGGCCACCCGGGCGGCGCTGGAACTCCGGCCCGGCCAGCGGGTGCTGGATCTCGCCGCCGGCACCGCGGTATCGACTGTCGAGCTGGCGAAATCCGGCGCGTGGTGTGTGGCCGCCGATTTCTCGGTCGGCATGCTGGCGGCGGGGGCGGCGCGCAACGTGCCGAAGGTCGCCGGCGACGCCACCAGGCTGCCCTTCGGTGACGACGTATTCGACGCCGTAACAATCAGTTTCGGGTTGCGCAACGTGGTCGACACCCAAGCCGCGCTGCGCGAGATGGCGCGCGTCACGCGTCCGGGCGGTCGACTGGCGGTGTGCGAGTTCTCCACGCCCACCAACGGCCTGTTCGCCACGGTCTACAAGGAATACCTGATGCGGGCGCTGCCGCGGGTGGCGCGGGCGGTGTCGAGTAACCCCGAGGCCTACGTGTACCTGGCGGAGTCGATCAGGGCGTGGCCCGACCAGGAGGGGTTGGCGCAGCAGCTGACCCAGGCCGGCTGGGTGGGGGTGCGGTGGCGGAACCTGACGGGCGGCATCGTCGCCCTACACGCGGGGTACCTGCCCCCGCGCTGAGGCGGTTTTAGTGATTGCCGGCCGCTTGGACGACGTCGACGTGTTCCGGGCAGTAGTGGTCGACCGCCGCGCCGAGGAACTGCAGCGACTGGCCCTCGGTGGTGCCGCGCGGCAGGTTGCGCTGGATGAACGTCGCGGACTGGTGGGCGTCGTGGTCGACGCCGTGATCTATCCGGTCGCAGGTGATCTTGCCCAGCCACGCCAGTTGGTCCTGCGGCTGGTAGATGCCGAAGCCGTTGACGGTGTTCTTGAACGGCGCGTCGTAGTCGCTGGGCGGTGACGGTGTCCGCGGGGTCGGGTACGGCGCCGTCGGCGGGGGATCCGCCTGCGCCGGAGCGGAGAGCTGCGCCGGCGCGGCCAGCGCGAAAGCAGCAACAGCAGCGGCACCGATAGTAGCCAGCATCGTTCCCTTCATTAGCTGGACTATACACGCCCGGTATCAGGCCCGCCGACAAACGGCGCAGGCCGATCGAGCGCCCCATTGGGCCCGCCGCACCCGCCGACCAGCGGCGATGCGCTCAGCTGAACGGCGTCCGGCGGTCGATCAGCCGCGACAGTCGGCCACCGCCGCGCCAGGCGCGCGCCACCCAGTCCGCGTCCTCGTCGGTGACCAGGTTGGCCATCACCCGCACGGCGATGGTCATCAGCGTCGGCGAGCGCATGGCGATCGGCCCGGTCGAGGGCAGGAATCGCTGGAAGGTCAGCAGCAGCGCGAGCCTGCGCGCCACCGAGAACCCGCGACCGTAGTGCTGCCGCAGCAGCGACGGCCAGACCTGCGACAGGTCGCCGCCATCGAGCAGCTCGAGCATTTCAGAGGCCAGCCGGCCGGTCTCCAGCCCGTAGTCGATGCCTTCGCCGTTGAGCGGGTTCACGCACGCCGCGGCGTCGCCGATCAGCATCCAGTTGGCCCCGGCCACCCCGGACACCGCGCCGCCCATCGGCAGCAGCGCCGACGACACCGCCCGGGGCGGGCCGGTGAAGTCCCACTCGTCGCGGCGCAGGTCGGTGTAGTAGTCGATCAGCGGCCGCAGCGCCAGATCCGCCGGCCGTCTCGACGTCGACAGCGCCCCGACGCCGATGTTCACCTCGCCGTTGCCCAGCGGAAAAATCCAGCCGTAGCCAGGCAGCACTTTGTCCTTGGAGCCGTCGGGTCCGCGCAGTTCCAGGTGCGAGGTCAGCCAGGGGTCGTCGGCACGCGGCGTACTCAGGTATCCGCGGGCGGCGACGCCGTACACCGTTTCCTGATGCCACCGCCGGCCCAGCTTGCGCCCGAGCGACGAACGGGCGCCGTCGGCCACGATCAGCTGGCGACACCCCACCTCGGTGCCGTCGGCCAGGGTCAGCGACGTCACCCGGCCCGATGAGTCATGTTGCACGCCAACGGCTTTGGTGCCCAGCATCATCCGCGCCCCGGAATCCTCGGCGACTTTGCGGATCCGGTCGTCCAGCTCGACGCGGGCCACCGCGCTGCCGGTGGACGGGAAGGACGGGCCGGGCCAGTCCACTTCCACCTCGCCGCCGAACCCGCTCATCCGCAATCCCCGGTGCCGGATGCGGGTGTCCAGCCAGTCCCCGAGGCCCAGGCGTTCCAGCTCGGCGACCGCGCGCGGGGTCAGCCCGTCACCGCAGGCTTTGTCGCGGGGAAAGCTCGCCGAATCGATGACCAGGACCTCGTTGCCTGCGCGCGCGGCCCAGGCCGCCGCCGCCGAACCGGCGGGTCCGGCACCCACGACCACCACGTGGGCTCGGGTCGCTCGCGTCTTCATGCACACCAGTATGTTTGGTCCCGTGAATACTCCGGCGACGGTGGTGGCGGGCGTTGATCTCGGTGACGCGGCCTTCGCGGCGACGGTGCGCGACGGTGTCGGGCGGATCGAGCAGCTCATGGACACCGAGCTGCGCAGCGCCGACGAGATCATGACCGAGTCGCTGACCCATCTGTTCAAGGCGGGCGGCAAGCGGTTCCGGCCGCTGTTCACCGTGTTGTCGGCGCAGCTCGGGCCCCACCCCGACGCCGTGGACGTGACGATCGCCGGCGCCGTGATCGAGCTGGTGCACCTGGCCACGCTGTATCACGACGACGTGATGGACGAGGCCGAGGTGCGGCGCGGCACCCCCACCGCCAACGTGCGCTGGGGCAACAACGTCGCGATCCTGGCCGGCGATTACCTGTTCGCCACCGCATCGCGGCTGGTGTCCCGGCTGGGTCCCGAGGCGGTGCGCCTGATCGCTGAGACGTTCGCCCAGCTGGTGACCGGGCAGATGCGCGAGACCCGCGGCCTGACGGGCGCGGCCGAAGGGGCGGACCCGATCGAGCACTACCTGAAGGTGGTGTACGAGAAGACCGCGTGCCTGATCGCCGCGGCGGGCCGGTTCGGTGCCATGTTCTCCGGCGCCGACGCCGACCAGGTGGAGCGGCTCAGCCGCCTCGGCGGCATCGTGGGCACCGCGTTCCAGATCTCCGACGACATCATCGACATCGACAGCGACTCCCACGAGTCCGGCAAGCTGCCCGGCACCGACGTGCGTGAAGGTGTGCACACCTTGCCGATGGTCTACGCGCTGCGCGAACCCGGTCCCGAAGCGGCGCGGCTGCGCGAGCTGCTGGTCGGGCCCATCGACGACGACGAGGTGGTGGCCGAGGCGCTGGCGTTGCTGCGGGCGTCGGCGGGCATGGCCAAGGCCAAGCAGGTGCTGCACGAGTACGCGGCGCAGGCGCACGGGGAGCTGGCCCTGCTGCCCGACGTGCCCGGCCGGCACGCGCTGCAGACGCTGGTCGACTACACCATCAGCCGCCACGGCTAGCCGGTCACGGAACTCCTTGACCCGTTTCGGGCGTTCCATAGTCGACAATGAACGAGCGTTCCGGAGTCTGCTCCGGTATGTCCTAGGAGGACACCGATGACCTGGCATCCGCACACCAACAGGTTGAAGACCTTCGCCCTGTTGGTCGGCATGTCCGCGTTGATCGTGTTTGTGGGCTCGCTGTTCGGTAAGACCGCGATGTTCATCGCGGTGCTGTTCGCCATCGGCATGAACATCTACACGTACTACAACAGCGACAAGCTGGCGCTGCGGGCGATGCATGCGCAGCCGGTCTCCGAGCTCCAGGCGCCCGCGATGTACCGGATCGTCCGGGAGCTGGCCACCGCCGCGCACCAACCGATGCCCCGGTTGTACGTCAGCGACACCAACGCGCCCAACGCGTTCGCGACCGGCCGCAATCCGCGCAATGCCGCGGTGTGTTGCACCACCGGGATTTTGGGCATTCTCACCGAGCGTGAGCTGCGTGCCGTGTTGGGACACGAGCTTTCGCACGTCTACAACCGCGACATCCTGATCTCGTGCGTCGCCGGCGCGATGGCGTCGGTGATCACCGCGCTGGCCAACATGGCGATGTTCGCCGGCATGTTCGGTGGTAACCACCGCGATGGCGAGAATCCCTTTGCGCTGCTGCTGGTTTCGTTGCTGGGCCCCATTGCCGCGACGGTCGTGCGCCTGGCGGTGTCCCGGTCACGGGAATACCAGGCGGACGAATCGGGCGCGGTGTTGACCGGCGACCCGCTGGCCCTGGCGTCGGCCCTGCGCAAGATCTCCGGCGGGGTCGAGGTGGCTCCGCTTCCGCCGGAGCCTCAGCTGGCCAGCCAGGCACACCTGATGATCGCCAGCCCCTTCCGCGCCGGCGAGCGGATCGGGTCGCTGTTTTCGACGCACCCGCCGATCGAGGACCGCATCCGCCGGCTGGAGCAGATGGCCGGGCGGTAGTAACGGCGGCACAACGCCGCGTGCACATAGCCCGAACCACACGTAACATCGGAGTTAGCTGTAGTCCTTTGGCTGCCGTTAATGAAAGCGGTGATTGCGATGTCGGACTCTCATTCGATCGATATTCACGAAGCCGGGCTGGCGCTGAACTTGCCCGACCTGATTTTCGAAACACGTGCCGGTGCCGATATGAACCAGGAGCAACTGGCGCACGCACTCGGCACCACCCGGGCGGAGGTCGCCGCGTGGGAGAGCGGAGACGAGGTGCCGCGCGTGGATGTGCTGCAGCGCCTTGCGGAGGTTTGCGGCAAGCGGCTGCACATCAGGATCGACGTCGACTGACCGAACGGGCGATGCGCGGCGGGCAATTACGCGGCGGCTCCGGGCGTTTGCGCCTCGACCAGCGGGTCGTGCGTCCCGCGGTGACCCGTCTCGACCACGCCCTGGATGTGAACCATGCCGCCCGTCGCCTCGTGCTGGCGCTGCCAGTCGGTAATCGCTTGGTGCGCAGCGTGATCGAGGTAGTGCACCGAAATGGCCACCGTCGCCGTCGCGCCTTGGGGAACCAACGCCAGCATCCGCGTCAGCCTCGGCAGCGCCAGGAAGGTGCAGGCCGCGCCCCCGATGACCACTCGCCATTCGTCGTCGACCTGGTGGGCATCGATCTTGGCCCGGATCACCCGCCATCCGGTCAGCGCGATCGCCAGCGCGAGCCCGATCAGCACCCCGTGCAGCAGGTTGAGAAAGATGACGCTGACCGCGGTCACCACGTACACCGCGAGATCGCGGTGCTTCATTGCGGTTTCGATGTGGGCCGGCTTGAGCAGCTGAACGCCGATGACGATGAGCAGACCGGCAAGAGCGGCGGTGGGGATCTCTTCGACCAGGCCGGCGAACGGAATGGTGAACAGCAAGATCCAGACGCCGTGCATGATCGCCGAGGCGCGGGATTTGGCGCCCGCGTTGACGTTTGTCGAGCTGCGGACGATCACCCCGGTGATCGGCAGCCCGCCGACGGTCCCCGAGATGATGTTGGCGGCCCCCTGTCCGACCAGCTCGCGGTTGAAGTCGGTGCGGGGCCCGTGGTGCATCCGGTCGACCGACACCGCTGACAGCAGGCTCTCGACGCTGGCAATGAGCGCGACGGTGATCACCCCGATGGTGAACGCGCCCCAGTTGCCGTGGGGGAGGTCGGGCAGCTGCAGCGCGTCCAGCGGTGACCCCTCGAGGTCGATCCGGCGCACGTGGAATCCGAAGACGATCGAAATCACCGTCGCCGCCACGATGGCGACCAGGGGACCCGGAATCCGGCGCACGGTGGCGGGCACCCACCGCCAGGCGACCAGGATGACGATCACCAGAACGCCCAGGATCACCCCCGGCCGGTGCGCACCGATGATTTGACCCGGCAGGCCGATCAGGTTGTGCCAGGCCGTGCTCTTGGACTTTCCGCCCAGCAACACGTGCGCCTGCTGCAGGGCAATCGTGATGCCGATGCCGGCCAGCATGGCGTGCACGACGACCGGTGAAATCGCCAGCGCGGCGCGCGCCACGCGGCTCAGCCCCAGCAGAACCTGCACGATTCCGGCGGCAACGGTGATCAAACACGTGATGCCCCAACCGAATTCGGAAATAAGGCCGGCAACGACGACGGTAAGCCCGGCCGCGGGCCCGCTGACTTGCAGCGGGGATCCACCCAGGCTGCCGACCACGATGCCCCCGACGATCGCGGCGATCAGACCGGCGAGCACCGGGGCGTTGGATGCGATCGCGATCCCCAACGACAGAGGGAGCGCGACCAGGAAGACCACCAGCGAGGAGGGCAGGTCATGCCGGATGAGGCCGCGCAACCGGTCGGCGGGTGGCCCGATGCGTTTCCGATCGCCCGCCTGTTGGATGTCTAGCATCGGTCCCGTCCCTCGTTGGGAGTTTGCGGGGGATGTTCCGATATCCGCCCCATCTCGCGGCCAGTTACATCTTCGTAACGGGTTGGCGTGCAGCAGATTACGGCGAGATGATCCGTAGGATCGCACCCGAATACCGCTGGCTACCTGGTCTGACGGTATTTTGCTGGCAAACTTGGGTCAAGCCGACGGGGCCGGCCCATAGAGAACGCAAAGATTTGAATTTGGCCAGCGGGGGACGCCCAGGTCAGAAGCCCGAGCCGTGCACCTCGTGACCGGGAACCTCGGCGATCAGGCCGCGGTAGGCCTCCTCGACGGACGAATTGTGGTTGATCACGGCGTCGACCTCACGGGCCACGGGCATGGTGAGGCCGAACTCGTTGGCAAACTCCATGATCACGCTGGCGGCTTTGACGCCCTCGGCGACCTGGTTCATCGAGGCGATGATCTCGTCGATCGGCTTGCCCGCCCCCAGTTGTTCACCGACGTGGCGGTTACGGCTGCGCTGGCTGGTACAGGTGACGATGAGGTCGCCCAGTCCGGCCAGCCCCGGGAAGGTGTCGGGATGCCCGCCCACCGCGACGCCCAGCTTGGTCATTTCGCGCAGTGCGCGGGCGATCACCAGCGCGCGGGTGTTTTCGCCGATGCCCAGCGAGTACCCCATGCCGACCGCGATGGCGAACACGTTCTTCAACGCCCCGGCCATTTCCGCCCCGATGACGTCGTCGGTGGTGTACACGCGAAAGCGCCGGGTACGGAACAGTCCGGACAGCCGCGTCGCCAGATGCTGGTCGGGCATGGCCAGCACCGCGGCGGCGGCGTAGCCCTCGGCCACCTCGCGCGCGATGTTCGGTCCGGCCAGGATGCCCGCGGGGTGCCCGGGCAGCACCTCCTCGACGATCTGGGACATCCGCATGTTGGTGCCCTGCTCGAGCCCTTTGACCAGTGACACCACCGGCACCCACGGCCGCAGCTCCTTTGCCAGTTCGGTGAGCACCCCGCGGAAGCCGTGCGAGGGCACGCCCATGACGACGACGTCGGCCGAGTTCGCCGCCTCCGCGAAGTCGGTGGTGGCGCGCAGTGTGTCGCTCAGGATGACGTCGTTGCCGAGGTAGCGGCTGTTGCGGTGGTTGTCGTTGATGTCGGTGGCGGTCTCCTCGGAGCGCACCCACTGCAGCGTCGGCCCGCGGCGCGCGCAGATTGAGGCCACGGTGGTGCCCCAGGAACCGCCACCGAGGACAACGACTTTGGGCTCGCGCTTGTCAGATGCCATGGCGATCAGCGTATTGCCGACATCTGAGTTTTAGAAGCAGTTCACGAACTCCGCTGCTCCTAGCCCGCCAGGGGTTCGCGGTCGGCGGCCCGGCCGAACACCATCGCCTCTTCGATGCGGTCGAAGCGGTAGTCGATCGCGTCGGCGAGATAGTTCTGCCGCACGTTCCACGGCCGTTTGGTGCCCGACTTCGGCAGCGCGTGTACCGAACGCAGCACGTAGCCGGCGTTGATGTCCCACGACGGCTTCTCGGTCATCGGCTCGTTGCCGCGGTGCGGGGCGGCGTGCGTGTAGCCGTGAGACCTCATGTGTTCCAAGAGTTTTGCCGTCGCCCGGGCGGTGATGTCGGCTCGCAGCGTCCATGACGCGTTGGTGTAGCCCACACACCAGAAAAGGTTCGGCACGTCTTCGAGCATGTGCGCTTTGTAGACGAAGCGGTCGCTGGTCTTGATCTCGTTGCCGTCCAGACTGATTGTGGTGCCGCCGAGGGCCTGCAGCTGCAGGCCGGTGGCGGTGACGATGACGTCGGCGTCGAGGTGCCCGCCGGATTTGAGCGCAATACCGGTCGCGTCGAAATGGTCGATGTGGTCGGTGACCACGTCGGCGCGTCCGGCGCTGATGGCCTCGTACAGGTCGGCGTCGGGGATCAGGCACATCCGCTGGTCCCACGGGTTGTAGCTGGGCTTGAAGTGGGTGTCGACGTCGTAGCCGGCCGGCAGGCTGTTGATCGCCTTGCGCCGCAACAGCCATCGCACGAGCCCCGGCGCCTTGCGGGATAACGCGAAGAACACCGCCTCGGTCAGCGCGCTGTACATGCGGACGACGAGATGAGCGGGCTTGCGGGGCAGCAACTTTCGAGAGACGGAGGCGACGGTGCCGTACTTGGACGCCGAGATGAGATAGGTGGGTGAGCGCTGCAGCATGGTCACCTGGGCCGCGCGCTCCGACAGCGACGGCAGCAGCGTCACCGCGGTCGCTCCGCTACCGATCACCACGACCTTCTTGCCGGCGTAATCCAGGTCCTCGGGCCAGTGCTGGGGGTGGACCACCGTGCCCTTGAACTCTTCGATGCCCGGGAAGTCGGGCGTATAGCCCTCGTCGTAGTTGTAGTAGCCGCTGCCGAAGAACAGGAAGCGGCCGCGGTAGAGCTTGCGCGCCCCGTCCTGCTCGACGGTGACCGTCCAGGTGTCGGTCGAGGAATCCCAGTCCGCCGAGCGCACGTAGCTGTTGAACCGGATGTGGCCCTCGATGCCGTACTTGCGCGCGGTGGCGCTCAGGTACTCGCGGATGTGCACACCGTCGGCCACGCCCTCTTTGCGGGTCCACGGCTCGAACGGGAAGGACAGCGTGAAGATGCTGCTGTCGGAGCGCACCCCCGGGTAGCGGAACAGGTCCCAGGTCCCGCCGATCTGCGCGCGCCGCTCCAGGACGGTGTACGTCAGTTGCGGATTGCGTTCGGTGATCCGATAGGCCGCGTCGATACCGGAGATGCCGGCGCCGACGATGATGACGTCGGAGTAGTCGGCCTCGGTCTCGTCGTGGCCGGCGGCCTCCTGGGGAGTCACGGTCATCGTGAACCTCGCTCAAATTGTGGGACTCGTCACTAGCGTAGAGACCCACCGGTTGGTCGGGCTAGTAACCGGCCAAACCGGGTCGCATTGCGCGGGCGGGGGCTCGCATTGGGCCGCGGCTCGCATTTGGACCGCGACTCGCATTTGGACCGCGAGCGTAACCTCACGGCGAAAAAGTGCGCCGGAAATCGCAGTGCCGTTACGCTCGCGCCCCGAGAATCACCGGTAGTTGACGAACTGCAGCGCCACGTCCAGGTCGGCCTGCTTCAGCATCGCCTGGACTGCCTGCAAATCGTCGCGCTTTTTGCTGGTGACCCGGATTTCGTCGCCCTGGATTTGAGTCTTGACGGACTTGGGACCGTCATCGCGGATCAGCTTGGTGATCTTCTTGGCGTTCTCACTGCTGATGCCTTGCTTCAGCGACCCGCTGACCTTGTAGGACTTGCCCGAGGCCTGGGGCTCGCCGGCGTCGAAGGCCTTCATGGAGATGTCGCGGCGGATCAGCTTCTCCTTGAAGACGTCGACGGCCGCCTTGACGCGTTCCTCGGTGGACGACGTCAGCTCGATGGCCTCGTCGCCCTTCCAGGCGATCGTGGTGTCGGTGCCGCGGAAGTCGAACCGGGTGGCCAGCTCCTTGGCGGCCTGGTTGAGCGCGTTATCGACCTCTTGGCGATCCACTTTGCTGACGATGTCGAACGATGAGTCCGCCATGCATTCCGTCCCTTCATCAGGTGATAGGCGTTTGTGCTTTGTCTACTCGCTCGTTGTAACCTGTCTGGCGGCAGGTTGCCCGAGCGGCCAATGGGAGCGGACTGTAAATCCGTCGCGAAAGCTTCACAGGTTCGAATCCTGTACCTGCCACCACAGTTTTTCAGATCGATGGCCTCTTGGTTCCGGGGAGGATGCCGGCCGCCTGGCCGCACCCTCCCGCCTGACGGTTGCAGGCCCGCAAGTGTCTGCAACCCCTAAGATTCGGTTTGCTCGGCGCAGCCGCGTGGCGCGCCGCCGCTTGCCCCGCTGAGCGACGCTGGCCGGGCGACCGGCCGGTAGGCCAGGGCCGCCGGTGCCGTTGTGCGACACGTGCGCAATTTCTACAAACCAATTGTAAAAATTTGCGCCGCACCGGTGTGGCGGGTGCCGCGGCGGGTACTGCTGTGAGAGCGCGATTTCTAGGGGGCGACATGTCTATCAGTCCCGCCACCATCTCAGTACTCCGCGAGTGCCGCAGCGCACTGACGACAGCGCGCGAATCGGCCCTCTCCGCGCAGACCGGCCTGGCCGGCGTCCGCAAGGCCCGCGCCGCCGAGCTGGCCGAGAAGATCGCCGATGCCATCGCTTTCGCCGACCGGCTTTTCTTCGTCGTCCAATCCGACCAACGCGCCGGACAGTGACGTACGAGCATTGAACGCCAAGCAGGCACCCTCCCGGTTCGACTCCTCCAACCCATCGGCCGGGAGGGTGTCCTATGGTGCGGCGACTGGTCCGGCTTCCCCACGTCCTCGCATCCGAAGGTCAGAACCAGGGTCCGGGGTAGTGGCCGTCCTGGTCTTGCACCATGACGATCTCCTTGCATTCGCCATTGGCCGACGGCGCGGTCTCGCCGCGGCACACCAGCGTCCATCCGGAGATCCGCTCGAACGGGCGTACCGACCAGCTGGAGGCGACGGGATCCGTTGCGGGCAGCGCGATTACCGAGAATGTCCCGCCGGCGCCGGTGAGGTAGAGGTGGTCCTCGAAGAACGCCAGCTTGGAAATCGACAGCTTCTTGGCGTCGTCCCGGTTCTTCAGGAAATCCCACCGTTGGTCGCGTAGGTTCCACACGCCGAACCCGAATGAGGAGTTGTCCGAATTGTGGCCGTCGACCAACAGTTTCCCGCCGGACAATGACGCGGTCAGCCCGCTGCCGGAAACCCGATCGGAATCGCCGATCTTGATGATGGACTTCGCGTTGAGGTCGTAGAACATGGTCGACACCGCCGGGGGATTGGACGAATCCCTGCGGGTGAGCTTCACCAATGTATTTGGGCCGTCGGTTAATTCGTCGTCCACGGATTGCACGTCGTTGTCCTGATAGATCGCTTCCCCGGTCGGGCGGCGCAGCTCGGCTCCCGAGGCCCTACCGGGATCGGTGTTGCGTTGAAACGCCAGCACGTCCTGCCATACCCGGGCGGGCTGGGGGTCGTCCCACATGATCGCCAGGTCGGCGCCGGAGAGGACCGCGGTTCGGGGTGGGGACGCGGCGGCGCGACCGTCGGTGAAGGCGTTCACCCACGCCACACCCGAGGAGGTCGAGGCCAGCCCCCATTCCTTCGGCGCAGTCAACTTCAGACCCGGGGACGGCGGCTGCAGTTCTTTGCTGGCCACCTGCCGGCCCGAGGCCCAGTCGTAGGAATATGCGGTGGTCTTCGAGAGTTCGGGCGCTGGGGCCTGCGCCGGCTTGACCGTGGTGACCACGTACACGACCTTCATGTCGGCGGCGCCGCCGGTCAGCGCGCACATCGCGCCGGTGAGGTTCTCGCCGGCGGGAACGGTGGGGACGGCGGGCGCAATGTACTGCCCCGTCTTCGGGTCGAAGATCTTCGGCCGGATGTCGTCGAGCGCGGACTTGCCCGCCGAAAAGGTCTGCGGGCAACCGAAATACGCGGTGCCGCCATAGCTTTTCCAATCCTTTTCCAGCGGTCCCGTGATCGGGGCGGGCGCCGCGGCCGCGCGGGTGCTGGTTTTCGAAGCCGACGTCGACGCGGTGGGGGTCAGCGGGGGCGCCGACACGGTTTCCGAACACGACGCCAGGACCAGGCAGGCGGTCGACGCGACGACGGCGCGCCCCCAGGCTGCACCCATCGAAACCCCCATGACGTTCGTGTGACCACAGGAGCGTAAAGCCGCCCCGATGCCACCGCGACTTGGCGGAGGACTAACGATTGCCGCGGCCTGGCCGCATTGGCGGTGTGAAGCCGTGGCGTTTGGTGTGAAGCTCCGGCTTTCGGTGTGAAGCTACGGCGGCCGCGCTCGGCGTGTCGACACCCTGTGCGCACAGTCAAAGCCGTGGATTCACACTCGACGCCCAGAGCACACTCGACGCCCAGAGCGCACACTCAACGCCGGAGGACTAGCTGTCGAACTCCAGGGGCAGGCTCAGCGGGCCGCTCAGGGTTCCCATCGGCTTCCATGGCGCCGGCCCGGCGATGCGCGGATTGAGCAGGCGGCCGGTCAAGACGGTCAGCGCCTCGGCGATCTCGCGCCTGGCCAGGTTGGCGCCGAGGCAGTAATGCGCGCCGCCCCCGAACGTCAGGATGGGCGGGGCGCCCTCGCGGGTGATGTCGACGCGTTCCGGGTCGTCGTAGACCGCGGGGTCGCGGTTCGCCGCGCCGGTGTTCACCAGGACCATCGTGCCGGCGGGGAACACGTAGCCGTCGACGTCGGCGTCCTCGGCCACCAGCCGCAGCGTTCCGCACACGATCGGCGAGTGACGCATGGTCTCCTCGACGGCACGCATCGCCAATTCCGGCCGCGCGCGCAACAGCTCCCACTGCTGCCGGTGCTGGCACAGCAGGTGCACCGACGCGGCGACCTGGTTGCGGGTGGTGTCCGTCCCCGCCAGCAGCAGCCCCCCGGCGAGCATGCGCAGTTCGGCCGCGTTGAGACGGTCGCCCTCATCCTCGGCGCGGATCAAATCGGACAGCAGGTCGTCGGTCAGGCTGTGCCGGCGGCGGGCGACCATCTCGTCGACGTAGGCGTCGAGCTGGCGCCACGCGCGCATCACGACGGGCTCGACCTCGGTCAGGTCGACGGTGAAGCTGAAGGCCTTGAAAACGTCGTCCGCCCACAGTGAGAACTGTTGCCAATCCTCGCGCGGCGCCCCGAGCAGCGCGCAGATGATCGGCACGGGATACGGGCGGGCGATGTCGGTGACGATGTCACAGCGCCCGGCGTCGGCCACCTGATCGACCAGGTCGTTCAGCACGCCGACCATGGTGTCGTGCAGGCGCAGGGTGGCCTTCGGCGTGAACGCCTTGGAGGTCAGGCTCCGCAGCCGGTGGTGCTCGTCGCCCTCGAGGCACAGCAGGCTGTTGACCACCTTGTCCCACAGCGGGCCCGAAGTGATGCCCTGGACAAGGAGATTCAGGCCGGGCGGGATCTGGAATCGCGTATCCCGCAGAACGGACCGGACCATGTGGTAGCCGAGCACCTCGGGGCCGTGCGGTCCCAGCGCGACGGGTGCGTGCCGCTGCGCCTCCCGCAGGCGCGGATAGATCTCCGCGGGAGTTTCGTCGTCGCGGTAGCACAGGGTGGGCAGATCGGCATCGAAAACGCTTGGGGGAGCGGCACCGACGGTCATGACGGTCTCCTCATCGATCCCCCACCACCTGCGGACGACTTTCAGACAATGTATGGCCACCGCGGGGGGCTGTCAACGACATCGGCTGACAACCCGTGCGGCGAACCGTGCGGGTGTGGAAAACGCCATACATCGAAGAGAAAATGCATTGCGGCGGGATGCACGCCGCACTGCTCAATCGTGTGCGCGCAGCCGCACCATCCGTGTCGTCGAGGTCTCGTCCAACTCGACGACATCGGACCGCGAACGCAGAAAGTCGCTGAATGACCGGAAACCCAAAGACCTTTCGCTGAACGACGGGTCCATGCGCCTCATCTGTGCCTTCACCGCGGAGTTGTGCAGCCAGTCGACGTCGTCTTTCTCCAAGCCGATCTGCAGCGCGCGGATCAGCAGCGCGGTGGCGGCGGCTTGCGCGTCGGGCGGCTCCGGCTCCTCGGGCTGGGCCGCCTTGGCGCGCCCGCCGCGCCGCTTCGGGGGGTCCGCCTCGGCCGGCGCCGCCTCGCGGTCGACCACCGGAACCCCCGGCAGTGCGTCGTACACGACGAACTCCTCGCAGGCCGCCGCCAACGCCCGGCTCGATGCCCCCGCCACCCCGATGCCCACCACGTACCGGCCGAGCCTCTTGCAGCGCTGGGCCAGCGGGATGTAGTCGGAGTCGCCGGCCACGATCACCACGTGGGTCAGGTCGGGCAGTCGGAACATGTCCTCGACCGCGTCGACGGCCAACCGGATGTCGGCGCCGTTCTTGCCGTAGGCCGCCGCGGGGAACAACTGCACCAGGTCGACCGCGCGGGCCACCAACTGTCCGCGGTACCCGGCGTTGATGTCCGCCGACCAGTCCGCGTAGGCGCGGGTGAGGACCAGGGTCCCGAACGACGACGCGAAGTCGAGGATCGCGCCGACGTCGACCGTCGCCCGGGCCAGGTGCTCGGAATACTGCTCGAGGCCCTTGGCTTTGTCCTTCTGAAACGAGTTTCGCCCGTGAATCTGGTCGTAGCGGGAGATCACGATGTTGTCGAAGTCGAGGTAGACGGCCACGCGGGCCGCAACCGGTTCGGTCATGCACTAGATCATTGCTCAACCGGCGGGCATTTGCCGCGACCCCGGTCGTGAGCAGGACCAAAGCGGGTACACAGCCCCCATGAGTGACATGAAATTTCTCGAGCTACATGGCGATCGCATCGCCTACCGCGACGAGGGGGAGGGCGAGGTGCTGCTGCTCATCCACGGCATGGCAGGCAGTTCGGGCACCTGGCGGTCGGTCATACCGGCGTTGTCGAAGAGGTTCCGGGTCATCGCGCCCGACCTGCTCGGTCACGGCGAGTCGGCGAAGCCCCGCACGGACTACTCGCTGGGCGCGTTCGCCGTGTGGCTGCGCGATTTCCTCGACCAACTCGGCGTCAGCCAGGCCACCGTGGTCGGTCATTCGCTCGGCGGTGGGGTCGCGATGCAGTTCGTCTATCAGCACCCCGACTACGCCAAGCGGTTGATCCTGATCAGCAGCGGCGGGCTCGGTCCCGATGTGGGATGGGTGCTGCGGCTGCTCGCGGCCCCCGGAGCGGAACTGGTGCTGCCGATCATCGCGCCGCCGCCCGTGCTGTCCGCCGGCAACAAGCTCAGGTCCTGGTTGAGAAGCGCGGGCATCCAGTCGCCGCGCGGGGCCGAGCTGTGGAGCGCCTACTCGTCGTTGTCCGATGGCCAGACGCGGCAGTCATTCCTGCGAACGCTCAGGTCGGTGGTCGACTACCGAGGCCAGGCGGTCAGCGCGCTCAACAGGCTCTCGCTGCGTGAGGACTTGCCGGTCATGGCGATCTGGGGAGAGCGCGACGGCATCATCCCCGTCGACCACGCGTATGCCGCACATAAGGCTCGTACCGACGCCAGGCTCGAAATTCTGCCCGACGTGGGTCATTTCGCGCAGGTGGAAGCGCCGAACCAGGTGGTGGAGCTGATCGAGGACTTCATCGCCACCGAGCACCGCGATGCGGAGACCACCCGGCTGCCCTTGTGATTCAGGTGCCCGGCGACGCAACCCCGCTTTATGCGCGCGCCGGTCGTAAAATTGTGGCGATGCGCAAAGCAGCGCCCGCATTTCCGCCGGGGCCCCGGCTGCCCCGGGCGGTACAGGCCGCTTTGATGCTGCACAGCGGGTCGCACTTCGTCGCCGCCTGCCGTCGCCGTTATGGCAGCGTGTTCACGCTGCGGGTCGCCTCGATCGGCACGCTCGTGTATCTGGCCGACCCCGCCGACATCAAGACGGTATTCGCCGGCGACCCGCGTGTCTTCCACGCCGGTGAGGCCAATTCGATTCTGGGCGGTTTGCTCGGCGAGAGCTCCCTGCTGGTGATCGACGAAGACGTCCACCGCGATCGGCGGCGTCTGATGGTGCCGCCGTTTCATCGGGACGCCGTCGCACGCCAAGCCGGACTGATGGCCGAGATCGCCGCGGCGAAGATCGCACAGTGGCCGGTGGGCACGAGCTTCGCGGCCGCGCCCAGGATGTCGGAAATCACCCTCGAGGTGATCCTGCGGACGGTCATCGGCGCCTCGGACCCGGCCCGGCTTGCCGCGCTGCGTGCGATCATGCCCCGGCTGCTCACCGTCGGCCCGTGGACGACGCTGGCACTGGCGAAGCCGGACCTGCAGCGCTATCTCCCGTGGCGGGGGCTGCGTCGGCGAATCGCCGAAGCCGACCGTCTGCTCTACGCAGAGATCGCCGAGCGCCGCGCGGACCCAAACTTGGCCGACCGCACCGACGTGCTGGCGATGCTGGTCCGCGCCGACATCGGCGGGGACACGATGTCCGACCGTGAGCTGCGAGACCAGCTGATGACGCTGCTGGTGGCCGGGCACGACACCACCGCCAACGGGTTGTCCTGGGCGCTCGAACGGTTGACCCGCCATCCGGCCGTACTGGCCAAGGCCGTGGCCGCCGCCGAGGCCAGCGCCGCGGGCGATCCGGCCGGCGACGAATATCTCGACGCGCTGGCGAAGGAAACGCTGCGGATCCGTCCGGTGGTGTTCGACGTGGGGCGGATCCTCACCGAACCGGCCGACGTCGCCGGATACCGGCTGCCGGCCGGGGTGACGGTGGCACCCGGAATAGGGCTGGTGCACACGAGCGCCGCGGTGTACCCGGACCCGCACCGGTTCGACCCGGACCGCATGCTGGGCGCCACGCTGAGCCCGACGACCTGGTTCCCGTTCGGCGGCGGCAACCGGCGCTGTCTGGGCGCCGGATTCGCCATGGTCGAGATGCGCGTGGTGCTCCGCGAGATCCTTCGCCGGACCGAATTGAGCACCACCACGGCGGCCGATGAACACCAAAGGCTCAAATTCGTCGTCCTGGTGCCGCATCGGGGCGCTCGCATCCGGGTGCGGGCGATCCGGGAGCTCCCCGCCGCCACGCCCGCGGCCACGCGGACGCCGGCACGGTAGTCAGATGCCGTAGTCGGGCAGCTCGAAGTCGTCGCGCACGTCGCCCGCGAGGAGCGTCGCCATCGGGGCGAAATTCATGGTGCGGATGGCCATGTTGCGCACCCACAGACCGAATCGGGTCCGGGTGGCGAAGAAACCGATGAACCGCGCCGCGCCGGCTTGCTTGCTTTCGATGAAGGGACGCAGCCGCGTCTCGTAGGCGTCGAACGCGCGGCGATGGTCACCCCCGGCCCGCGCGAGCTCGCCGGCCAGCACGTAGGCCTCGGTGATGGCCAGGCCGGTGCCCTCGCCGCCGAGCAGCGAAATGCATCCGGCCGCATCGCCGACGAGTAGCACTCGCCCCCGCGACCAGCGGTTCATGTGGATCTGGCTCACGACATCGAAGTACAGGTCGTCGACACCGGCGGGGCCATCGTCAAGCGCGGCCAGCATGGTGTTGGCTTCCCAGCCGCAGTCACCGAACATGTTGCGTAGCTGCTCTTTTGGTGGCACGCCGGCGCCGTCGTGTTCGGCGCGGAAGATGAACAAGAACGTGGTCCGGTCGCCGCGCAGCGCGAAACGCGCCAATTGCCGCCCCGGTGCCGCATAGGTGACGTAGGCCAGTTCGTCGCGCGGCCGGTAACCGTCGACCACGCAGGCCGCCACCTTGCAGCCCAGATAGCGCTCGAATTGTCGCTCGGGCCCGAAGACCAGACGGCGCACGGTGGAATGCAGCCCGTCGGCGCCGATCACCAGGTCGAAATTGCGCGCGGCGCCCCTGTCGAAGCCGAGTCGAACACCGTCGTCGCGCTCGTCGACGGAGGCGATGCTGTCGCCGAAGACCGTTTCGACCTTGCCCTCGAGGGTGGCGTAGATCGCGGCGGCCAGGTCGCCGCGCGCCAAGCTGGTGAAGTCGTCGCCGAGCAGGCGGCGAAAGACGTTGACGTCCACGTCCGCCTTGACCTCGCCGCGCGACCCGACCGAACGGAGCCGTTCCATGTCGTAGCCGGCGGCCCGGATCGGTCCTTCGATGCCCATCCGCTTGGCCACCTGGTAGCCGACGCCCCAGAAGTCGATCATGTAACCGCCGGTGCGGAATTGCGGCGCCTGCTCGATCAGCGTCGGCGTGTGGCCGCTGCGATGCAACCAGTGGGCAAGCGACGCCCCGGCCACTCCAGCACCGCTGATGGCGATTCTCATGGTGGCCTCTACGTTCGCACCCACTCCCATGCGGCGTCTAGGCGTTCACGGTCGAACGTTCGCAACTCGCCGCTCATCAGCAACGCGGCGGCGACGTTGACGCACCATTGTTCCCAGCGTGGTGCGCCGACCACGGCCACCCTGCGAAAGTCGTTGCGGTGCCTGATATCGAAAAGGGTGTTGACCCACGCCGCGCGCAGGGTCCATCCATCGAAGGGCTCGTCGATGAAGAACAGCACGTTCAACGTGCCGAACTGGTCGAGCAAGGTTCGCACCGCGGGCACGAGCACGTCGCGGTAATCGCTGGTGGTCAGCTTGTTCTTCGCCCGCAGTCCCAACACGTCGCCGTCGCTCTCGCGCATGACGTCGATCACGACTGGACTCCCGGTTGGGTGTAGGGCGAAAGCAGATCGTCGGCGATAGTGCCCAAATCGGCTGGGGCGTCGATGATCACAACAAATGCGTCGTCGTCTGCCTCGGTGCTGAACCGAAGAAACGGGCAGCACTCCCGCTCCCGACGAATTAGTTCCCGCGCCAGCGCGGCCGCTGCCGGCCGGTACCGGAGCCGGACGCGGTGACCGTCGCGCTGATAGGTCTGCAGGGCCGTCGCGTTGAGCTGTTTTATCCACGCAATCCGCGCCGCGTGGTCGGACACCGGGAGGGCACAAGCGGCCGGTATGGATCGATCGTCGGTGGACATGACTCCAGGATCGGACTTCACGTGGGTTGAGGGTCAAGGCAGCACGGGAGACCATGGGCATATGGCTCTCAAAATCGGCGAGCTTGCCGATGCAACCGGGACGACGGCACCGGCGATTCGCTACTACGAACAAATCGGTCTGCTGCCCCGCCCGCGACGGGTTGGCGGTCAGCGTCGCTATGAAGACGACGATGTGCGCCGGGTGACGTTCATTCGACGCTGCCGCGACCTTGACTTCTCGGTCGAGCAGGTCCGCGGCCTCGTCGAACTCACACGTGATCGCGACCGTTCGTGCCTGCAGGCCCGTGACTTGGCGGAGCTGCATCTGACGGCGGTGCGGGCAAAGATCGCGGACTTGCGCATGCTCGAAAGCCACATCGCCGAGCTGATCGCGACCTCGAAGGTCGAGTGCGGCGGCGGGCCCGCCGCGGAGTGCGTGGTGTTGAACGGGCTGTCGCGTCCCGTTTAAGCGCCTCGATTGACCGGGCAGGCGCCCAGGTAATCGACGTGCCAGTGCTTGATGCCGTTGATGAACGACGATCGCAGGCGCTGCGGGTTCTCCAGCGGGGCCAGGTCGGGCAGCCGATCGGCGAGGGCATTGAACATGAGGTCGATCGTCATGCGGGCCAGGTTGGCGCCAATGCAATAGTGCGCTCCGGTGCCGCCGAAACCGACATGCGGGTTGGGGCTGCGCAGGATGTCGAAGGTGAACGGGTCGTCGAAGACCTCTTCGTCGAAGTTGGCCGAGCGGTAGAACAACACCACCCGCTGGCCCTTCGTGATGGCCACGCCACCGAGTTCGGTGTCCTCGCGCGCGGTGCGCTGAAACGCCGTGATCGGTGTGGCCCAACGGATTATCTCGTCGGCCGTGGTCTTGGGTCGCTGCGCCTTGAACAACTCCCACTGGTCCGGATGGTCGGTGAAGGCCATCATTCCCTGGGTGATCGAGTTGCGCGTCGTCTCGTTTCCGGCGACGGCCAGCGTGACCACGAACATGCCGAACTCGGCCTCCGAGAGGCGCTGACCGTCGGCATCGGCCCGGATCAGCGTGGTGACGATGTCTGGATTTTCTGACCCGGGCTCCTCGGCCTTGCGCGCCGCCAATTGCATGGCGTACCACATCAATTCGCCCGCCGAGGTCAGCGCGTCGTTGCCGGCGAACTCCGGGTCGTTACTGCCGATCATGTTGTTCGTCCAGTCGAACAGCTTGTCGTAGTCCTCGTGCGGCACGCCGAGCAGCGCGGAAATGGCCTGCAGCGGCAACTCGCAGGCCACCTGGCGGACGAAGTCGCCCGACCCCGCGGCCGCCGCGTCGGTAACGATGCGCCGCGCGCGCTCGGAGAGTTCGGCGCGCAGCCGCTCGACCGCGCGCGGCGTGAAGGCCCGCGAGACGATCTTGCGCAGCCGGGTGTGCTCGGGATCGTCCATCATGATCATCGACGCCCGGCCGGCCTCAATCTGCCCGGCCGCCAAGTCTTCCCGGTAACGCGGGACGATCGACTTCGCGGCCGACGAGAACACGTCGCTGCGCAGCGAGACGTCGCGAATGTCGCGGTGCTTGGTCACCACCCAGTAGCCGCCATCACCGAATCCGCCCTGCCCCGGCGCCTGCTCGTTCCACCAGACCGGTTCGGTGGCGCGCAATTCGGCGAACTCCTGCACCGGCAATCGGTGGGCATAGATGTCGGGATCGGTGAAATCAAAACCCGGCGGAAGGTTCGGTGGGGCCATGGGATTGCTCCTCGGCTGTGGCTACGGACCTCGACGGTTAGCACAATGGTAGCCGCGTGCGTGCGCGATCGGTAGCAAACCGGGGCGCCGCGCGTCAGCGCGGGGCGAGGCCGGCGGTCTGGACGCGTTCGCGCCCACCGAGATTGGTGGCGGCGGTGATGATGGCCCGCTCGATCTGGCGAAGGGCGTGCACCGCGGTGAGGAATCGCCGGGTGTCGGGCCGTGGTTGCCCGCCCTGACCGTCGCCGTCGCGTTGCCGGGCCAGGGTTTCGGCGGCGTCGAGGTCGTCGGCCGCCGAGAGCAGGGTCGGTGCGTGACCACCATCGATGGCCTCCTGCAACGCCTCGATGTTGCGTCGCGTCTGGGCGGCGGCCGCCGAAAAGGCCTGGGCGAGCGGCGGTGAACCGACCGGGTCCTGATACTGCTCGCTGCTGCGCGCCAGGCTGCGGCCGTACTGGTCGCACGCGGTGAAGATCCGCAAGGCGCGGCGGATGCTGCGTCGGCCCGCGAGCCCGGCGACGCCCGCCAGGTGTGGCTTGGCGGTGACCCGGAACTGCTGCAGATCCCGGTCGACCCGGCGCGCCAGTTCGGACGGGCTGGCGCCCTCGTCCTCACCGAACATGGTCGCGGTGCAGACCTCGATCAGCGCCGACAGGCTCGTCAGGAAGGCGCGGGTGTCGGTGCGGATCGCGGTTCGGGTGTTCGTCGGCAACACCACGATGGCCACGGTCGCTCCGATGACGGCACCGATCGCGGTCTCTTCGATCCGCAGCATCAGCACGCCGAAGGAGAACTGCCCGAGCAGGCCGTACAGCAGCGCCAGCATCGTGGTGATCCAGAAGGTCATCAGGCTGTAGGTGACCGTCATGAAGTAGAAGGCGCAGAACAGGCACGCGAAGATTCCGGCGAGCGCGGCCGCTTGGTGGCCGGTCAGCAGCGTGGCCACCAGCACGCCGGCGGGCACGCCGAGCAGCGTGCCGAGCAGGCGCTGCCAGCCCTTGGTCAGGGTTTCGCCCCAGGAGTTGGTGCCGGCGAAAATGACGAACGCGGCGATCACCGCCCAATACCAGCGGGCCGGCGAGACCAGCTCCCCGGCGACGATGGCCAGCGATGCGGCGACGGAGACCTGGATGGCTTGCCGGGTGGTCGGCAGCAGCCCGCCGGGGTGGTCTTCTCCGGGCGTCTCCTCCGGCGCGGCGCGCTCCGCAGTCGGTGGGCGCTCGCCGTCGGCGTCGTCGAGGGGGGCGCCGGCGGCCATGCGGTCGACGATCGCCCGCACGTCGGACGTGGCCCCCGCGGCGTTGATGATCGCCAGGGCGAGGCGGCGGACGGCGGTGGCGCCCGGGTCCTCATCGGCCGCCGCGGCGCCGCGCCGCTCGTTTAGCAGCCGTTGCGCGTCGCCGGCGGCGCGGCGCAGCCCTTCGGGTTCGGGCAGGCGGATCGCCCGCGCCAGCTGGGACAGCGCGTCCACGAGCGCCACCCGGGTGGGGGCGGGGATGGCTTCCGGGTCCTCGCCCACCACGACGGCGGCACGGCGGCCGGCGGTGGCGACCCATTCGATGGCCAGCTCGGCGTCCAGCAGCCACGGCGCCAGCTGCTCGGCGGTGACGCCGGGCCACACCGTGCCCGGATCGGCGTTGTCCTCGATCTGGCTTTGCACCTGCAGGGCGGTCTCGTTGAGCCGGACGGTGCGCGCCCGCATGCGGCGCCGCCGCCGTTCGTCGAGGCGGCCCGTCCGCACCACTTCGGCGGTGGTGTCGACGACGATCGCCATCCGCGCCCGCAGCGAGCGGATGGTGGCGCGCAGCACCCGCTCGGGCCGGTCGGGCAGCACGTAGGTGGTCATCACGTAGGTGCACACCGCGCCCACCGCGACCGCGCCGATCATCCAGGGCAGCTCCGAGACTCGGGCCCGCAGATACAGGGTGAAGAAGTACGACATGAACGCGACCATCCCCAGGGCCCTGCCGCGCGCCCCGAAGCGGCGGATGTAGGCCGCGGTGAACACGATCACCACGAAGACGGCATCGCTGGCCACCACGTGCGGCGCCAGCAGCGCGGCGGCGGTGATGGCCACCGCGGCGGGGACGGGCAACAGCGCCATGGTGATTCGTTGCCGGCGGGGGTCGGGCTCGTTCACGGATCGCGACGCGACCATGGTGATGACGACGCCCAGCAGTGCGACCGTCAGGGGTTGTCCCGTGGCCCTGGTGAGGACGAAGAGGACCAGCAGGGAAAGGCCGAGCGCGGCCGTCGTCCGAGTCGCCATCCGCAGCCGGAGCAAGCCAGGATCGGAGCCGATCACCCAGTTGCGGGCGCGATCGTAGCCAGCAAAGATCGGGGACCCCCTCGTCTCCGCGAGCAGCCGCGGAATCGCACTGTCAGGCCGGCTCGCGTGCGGCTCGGTGTCTGCTCGCTGCCGGGACATACCTGACCAAGCTAGTCTTCGACATCGTGACTCCGCCGACGCGCGCGAAGCTGGCTGACGGTCGTGACCTGCTGTTCTTCTCGCTGCCCGGGCATCATCCGGCGCCGGTCGCGGATCGCCGGCCGCTGCCGGCGCGCGCCACCGGGGCCGCTGCGCCCTCGGGGCAGTCGCAGTTGCGGTTCGACCGAACCACCGGGCAGTGGGTGATCATCGCCGCGCTGCGCCAGGACCGCACCTACAAGCCGCCGCCGGAGGCCTGCCCGCTGTGTCCGGGTCCGACCGGGCTGACCAGTGAGGTACCCGCCCCCGACTACGACGTGGTCGTCTTCGAGAACCGCTTTCCCAGCCTGTCCGGCGCCGCGATGCCGCTTCCCGACCCCGGCGACGTCGACGGCTTCGTGTCCGCCGCGGCGCATGGCCGCTGCGAGGTGATCTGCTTTTCGGCCGACCACACCGGGTCCTTCGCCGAGTTGGAGCCTGCGCACGCGCGGCTGGTGGTCGAGGCGTGGCGGCACCGCACGGCCGACCTGCTGGACACACCGGGCATCGAGCAGGTGTTCTGCTTCGAGAACCGCGGCGAGGAAATCGGGGTCACGCTGACCCATCCGCACGGTCAGATCTACGGCTATCCCTATCTGACGCCGCGCACGGCCGCCATGCTGGAACAGGCTCGCACACACCGAAAACGCCACGGCAGCAACCTGTTCGGTGATCTGCTGGCCCGCGAGGTCGCCGACGGCAGTCGCATCGTCGCGCGTAATGATTTGTTCACCGCGTTCGTGCCGTTCGCGGCGCGCTGGCCGGTCGAGGTGCACATCTATCCGAACAGGTTCGTGCCCAACGTGATAGGCCTCGACGAGGACGAAGTGGATGGGTTCGTGGCTGTCTATCTCGACGTGCTGAAGCGTTTCGACCGGATGTATTCCGCACCGCTGCCCTACATTTCGGCGGTGCACCAGTATTCCGGCACCGGAGCTCAGGCGGAGGGATACTTCCACATCGAATTGATGTCCATCCGGCGCAGCGCCACCAAGCTCAAGTACCTGGCGGCCTCCGAATCGGCGATGGACGCCTTCATCAGTGACGTCACCCCCGAAAGCGTGGCCGAGCGGTTACGGGAACTGCAGTGACGGTGCGCTATGGCGCGCCGGGGCGGATCAACCTGATCGGCGAGCACACCGACTACAACCTGGGTTTCTCGCTGCCGATCGCGTTGCCGCAGCGCACCGTGGCGACCTTCACACCCGGCCCCGGCGACGCGATCACGGTGGCCAGTGACCGCGCCGATGTTCCGGTACGCATCCCGATCACCACCGCTCCGGGGGAGGTGACCGGCTGGGCGGCCTATGTCGCCGGGGTGATGTGGGCGCTGCGCCGGGGGGGCCATCCGGTGCCCGGCGGCGTGATGTCGATCAGCAGCGACGTAGAAATGGGTTCGGGCCTGTCGTCCTCGGCGGCGTTGGAATGCGCGGTGCTGGGCGCGATCGCCTCGGCCGCCGGTGTGCGCATCGACCTCAAAGAGCGGGCGCGGCTCGCCCAGCGGGCGGAAAACGAATATGTCGGTGCGCCAACGGGTTTGCTCGACCAGCTCGCCTCGCTGTTCGGCCGGCCGGCGAGCGCGGTGCTGATCGACTTCGCCGACCTCGCCGTCACACCGGTGGCATTCGACCCCGACGCCGCCGGCGTCGCCCTGTTGCTGATCGACTCCCGGGAGCGCCACAGTCATGCGGGCGGCGACTATGCGGCCAGGCGCCGGTCGTGCGAGCGGGCGGCCGCCGATCTGGGCGCGTCGTCACTGCGTGAGGTCGGGGACCGCGGGACCGCCGACCTGGCGGCGGTAAGGGACCCGGTCGACGCCCGTCGCGCCCGCCACGTGCTCACCGAAAACCAGCGTGTCATCGATTGCGTCACGGCGCTGAATGATTCGGACTATGCCGAAGCCGGGCGGATCTTCACCGCCTCACACGCCTCCATGCGTGAGGACTTCGACATCACCACCGAACGCATCGACCTGATCGCGGATGTCGCGGTGCGCGCGGGCGCGCTGGGCGCGCGGATGACCGGCGGCGGATTCGGCGGCTGTGTGATCGCGCTGGTGCCCATCGAGCGCACCGGGCTGGTCGGCGAAGCGGTGCGGCAGTCCGTGGTCGACGCCGGCTTCGAACAACCCGTCGTCACCCGCACCCGCGCGGCCGCGGGCGCGGGCCCGTGCGAGTGAGCGGAGCCCAAACTTACTCGTCCGGCAATTTTCTTTATTCCGCGGTGACCACCGGTCAGAAACTGTAATCTCACCGCCATGGGGGTAGCAGCTCACTCCTGCACATGCAGTGCCAGTTTTCCCGCGCGGGCATCGGCGATCCACGCGAGATCGCCGCTGCTTTCTGCCGCCAGTCCGATTGCTCTCGACGTGAAACATCCGCCATGGCTTGGGAATTAGACCGCCAGGCGGCAGCGATCGAGCGCGGTTTGGCCGGCGACGTACCGCAGTGCGCGGGCTGGTTCCGCTTCTACTTCGAGGGCCGGCGCTGGGTGTGGTCCGACCAGGTCCAGCGCATGCACGGCTACCAACCCGGCACCGTGACACCCACCACCGAGCTAGTGCTGTCGCACAAGCATCCGGCCGACCGCCCCCAGGTGGTCGAGATCATCAACGACATGATCAGGCGTCGTCAGGCGTTCAGCACGCGGCACCGCATCGTGGACACCCGCGGGCTCATCCACCATGTCCTCGTGGTGGGCGACCGATTCTGCGACGACAACGACGAGGTCGTCGGAACCCACGGCTTCTACATCGAAGTCACACCGGCGCCCACCCGCACCCGCGAGGAATCCATCACCGCCAAGGTCTCCGAGATCGTCCGGCGCCGCGGCGTGATCGACCGCACCAAGGGGATGCTGATGCTGATCTACGGCATCGACGAGGACGCTGCGTTCACCATGCTCAAAACGCTGTCCCAATCGGGAAACCTGAAGCTCGGGTCGCTCGCCCAGCGAATCGCCGAAGACTTCACCGCGCTGGGCAAGGAAGTCATCACCGCGCGTTCGCGATTCGACCGGTGCCTGCGCGCCGCGCACCTGGGTGCGCCCGGCGGCGATCGCCATCCCGGCGACACCGCCGGCTGAGCGGCTATTGCGCCGCGCTCAGCCGGACCGCGCCCAGGTGGAGCCGGTCGACCGCCTCGGCGAACTCGTCGCGCGTCGGTATGCGGTGATCGCGGAATTTCAATCCGATCATGCGCTGCGCGCGCGCCAGGCCATAGGACTGCGCAGCGCGCAACAAGAGATCCGAAACCATGGCCCGGTCGCGGATGAGCTCGCCGCGCATCGCCGTCGTCTTACCGCCGTACACGACGTCGACGGGGGCGCCATCGCGGAAGTTCTGCTTCCATGGCGCACCGGTCAGTGCGTAAAGCTGACCATCAATCAGGTGCGCGCTCAACGGAATTGAATACGGGCGCCCCGTCCTGCGGCCGGTGAAACTCAACACCATGAATTGCTTGCGCGCGGCCCCGGCGAAGGGGCTGCCCAGCAGAAACCCCATCACCGGGTTGATGAGACGCATTAGCGCCGACGGTGGATGCCCGGCATCGACCGCATATGACTGCTCTGTGATGCGTTTACCGTAGGGCCAATTCGGCTCGGCGGACCACCTCTCAGCCGGTGATGGTGGTCTGGGCGTCGATGACGCTCGCCGCTTCGATCAGCGGGCCTTGATCGCCCTCCAGGCCATCGGCGCTGAGCCGCAGCACATAGACCGCCCCCTGGCTGGGGATCACCACCGTCTTCTGGGCGATGACGCGGGTTTTGCCGCCCTTCTCGTACGTGCCCCCCAACTGCCAGGCCTGGAAACCGCCGAGCGTGGACGCGGAACCATCACCGCCGCCTTGGAATCCCGGCAGGTTCTGCACCTCGCCCGGGGCGTATTGGAGGACCTTGGCCGGATCGACGCTCCCGGTGAGCTTGGAGAACAACGACGAGATGGTGGGCGGATCGGAGGGATTGGCGGGGTGGCTTTGCACGATGCTGCCCCAGGAGGTGCCCGAGTCCTGGTTGGGCTGCCAGCCCGTGGGCACCGGCAGGTCGACGCTCGGCCCGGGATCGCCGTGGCGGACGGGTGTCTGGGAGATGTTGTTGTCCTTGACGTAGTCGGCGACGGTGTACTTGGCTTTCGCCGCCGGTGCCCCGCCGGTCTGCGACGAGGTCGTCGACGAGGTCTGCGACGAGGTGGTAGTCGTGGACGTCGGCGTTTTGTCACCGGATTTGTGGTCGTTGCCGCAACCGGCGAGCGCCAAACTCAGCGCCAAGGAAATGGTTGCTAGAGTCAAATATTTCATTAATTCAATCTCCCGAAAATAGGGCAGGTACCTGGGTCGGCAACGCTGAAATGACAGTAACCGAAAATTCCTATGCGTTTGCCAGAATTCTGCGTCTTTTGCCGGCCGTCCGGGCGCGCGCCGATCGTTATCCAATTCGCGGGTCAAAACGCCACCGCAATACACCGCTGCGCGGCCGTTATCGGAGTAAGAGACAGGTATGCGGTCACGAAGGGCGCTGATTGCGGTCATCGCGGCCTCGGCCGTCTTCATGACCTTCATCGCGGCGGCGCCGCCGAAGGGGTATGACGGCCCGCCCGTCTTCGTGGCGAATCCGGTCGATCACGTTGCGACGCTCATCGGCACCGGGACGGGCGGCGAGACGGTCGGTGAGATCAACAACTTCCCCGGCGCCACCGTCCCGTTCGGGATGGTGCAGTACTCGCCGGACACCGCCGGCAACTACGCCGGCTACAACTACGACAACCCGCGCTCGACCGGGTTCAGCATGACTCACGCGTCGGTGGGATGCGCTGCGTTCGGCGACATCTCGATGCTGCCGGCCACCGGCGGCGTCGGCCTGCAACCCTGGAACGCCTGGGAGACGATCGCCCACGACGACACCGAGCAGGGCGTGCCCGGCTACTACACGGTGCGGTTTCCCAGCACCGGAGTGAAGGCGGAACTGACCGCCACCGCGCACACGGGCGTCGGTCGATTCAGCTACCCGGACAACGGCCGCCCCGCCCTGCTGCAGGTGCGCTCGGGCTCGTCGCTGGCGGGCAACTCCCGCGCGACCATCCAGATCGGGGAGGACAACACCACCATCACGGGCTGGGCCACCAGCGGCGGGTTCTGCGACAAGCCGAACGCCTACACGGTGTATTTCGCCATGAAGTTCAGCCGGCCCTTCACCTCGTACGGCTCCTGGGACGGCGCCATGGTCTACGCCGGGGCACGCAGCGCGAACGCGCCGTACAGCGGTGGCTACGTGGGGTTTCCGGCTGGCTCGGTGCTCGAGGTGCGCACCGCGATCTCCTACGTCGGAATCGAGGGTGCGCGGGCGAACTTGGCGGCCGAGGACGCGGCGAACTTCGACGACGTCCGCGCCGCCGCATCGCGGGAATGGAACGCCGCCCTGTCCCGCATCTCGGTTGCCGGCCGCAATGTCGACGATCTGACGACCTTCTACACCTCCCTGTACCGATCCCTCTTGCACCCCAACATCTTCAACGACGCCGACGGCCGCTACGTCGGGTTCGACGGCGCTATCCGCACCGTGGCGGCGGGGCATACGCAATACGCCAACTTCTCCGACTGGGACACCTATCGATGCCTGGCGGCGTTGCAGGCGTTGCTGTTTCCGGACCGGGCCAGCGACATGGCCCAATCGCTGGTGAACGACGCCGAGCAGAGTGGTTCGCTGCCGCGCTGGGCGTTCGCCAACGCCGCGACCGGCGAGATGACCGGAGACAGCGTGGTGCCGCTCATCGTCAACCTGAATACGTTCGGGGCCAAGGACTTCGACGCCCGCGCCGCGTTGCGCCACATGGTGGACGGGGCGACCAAGGGCGGGGCGGGGCTGGCCGGTTACGTGGAGCGGCCCGGCATCGAGACCTATCTGCGGTTCGGTTACGCGCCGTTCACCCTGGAATTCGGCCGCAACGGCTGGATCGCCGACGCGTCGATCACGCTGGAGTGGTCGATCGACGACTTCACCATCTCCCGGTTCGCCGACTCGCTCGGAGACGCCGCCACCGCCGCCGAATTCCAGAAACGGTCGCAGTACTGGCAGAACCTGTTCAATCCCACCACCCAGTCCGTGGTGTCGCGCAGCTGGAGCGGATTCTTTCGCTCCGGCCCCGCGGTCGTGGTGTCCCCGGAGAACTTCGGCCAAATCGGGTACGACGAGGGCAACGCCGAGCAGTACGTCTGGTCGGTGCCGCACAATGTCGCGGGCCTGGTGACCGCCCTGGGCGGCCGCGCTGCCGTGGCCGACCGGCTCGATCGCTTCACCGAGAAGCTCAACGTCGGCCCCAACCAGCCCTATCTGTGGGCGGGCAACGAGCCGAGTTTCGGTGTGCCGTGGCTGTACAACTACATCGGTCAACCGTGGAAGACTCAGCGCACGGTCGACCGGGTGCGGGGGCTCTTCGCGCCGACGGCTGACGGCGAGCCGGGCAACGACGACCTGGGCGCTCTGTCCGCCTGGTATGTGTGGGCGGCGCTGGGCCTGTACCCGGCCACCCCGGGAACGTCGATCCTCACCGTGGGCGCACCGCTTTTCGATCGTATCGACATCGCGCTCCCGGCAGACAAGTCCTTGCGGATCTCCGCCCCCGGCGCGTCCGCGCCGCACCACCTCAAATACATCAGCGGCCTGAAGATCGACGGCCGTCCCACCGAGCGCACGTCGCTGCCGGAGTCGATCATCACTACCGGCGGCACGCTGACGTTCTCGCTCGCCGCCTATCCCGACAAGCGCTGGGGCACAGCAGAATCGGATGCGCCACCGTCGTTCGGGGAGGGCAGTTCGACGGTGACCGTCAACGTCGCCCAACCCGTCGTCACGATCGCACCCGGGCACACGGGAACCGTCAGCCTCGACGCTCAGCGCATGATCGACGACGCCGGAGGCTACTCGGTCTCCGGCACCTCCTCCGACGCCGGGATCACCGTGACACCCACGTCCGGCCAGTTCGCCACGGACGGGGCGGCCAAGGTTTCGGTCCCGATCGCGGTGGCACAGTCGGTGCCCGAGGACTACTACCTGGTGTATTTGACCACTACCGTCGGCCAAAGTGTGCGTAGGTCAACGGTTCTCGTGGTCACGCAGGCTGAATCCGCCAACTCCTAGCCGGCCCGCTCAGATCATCTCGTTGGTGGTCAGCCACCGCATCACCGGCCACCCGACGAACACCGGTAGCCAGCAGGTCAGCATCCGGTACAGCAGCACCGACGGCACACCGATGGCGGCCGGCACGCCGAAGGCGGCCAGGCCACCGATCAGCGCCGCCTCGACGGCGCCCACGCCGCCCGGCGTCGGGGCGGCCGAAGCCAGCGTCCCGCCGACCATCGTGACCACGGTGACGGCGACGAACGTCGTCCCGCCGCCGAAAGCCTCGATGCTGGCCCACAGCGCCAGCGCCGCACCGAGCGTGGTGCCCGCACACCCCAGCAGGATCACGGCCAGCCGCCGGGGCTCGCGCGCGAGCTTCACCAGATCGCTGATCACCTCGTTCAGCTTCGGGCGCACCTCGGTGGCCAGCCACCTGCGCAGCGTGGGCACGAACAAGAACGTGCCGATGATGCCCAGCGCCACACCGGCGATCAGATACAGCAACGTCGCACTCGGCACGAAGTGCGAGAGATTCATCGAGGCGCCGGCGGCGGCGGTGAACACGATCAGCAGCGCGAGATGCGCGATCACCTGGACCGACTGCTGCAGCGCCACCGCCGCGGTGGCCCGCATCGCCGGCAGGCCGCTCTTCTGCAAAAACCGGGTGGACAGCGCCAACCCACCGACACCTGCGGGTGTGGTGGTCGCCGCAAAAGTATTGGCCACCTGCGCAATTGACAGCGTCCAGAAGTTCACCGTGCCATCCGTGCAGGCCCACAGCGCGGCGGCCGCACCGACGTAGGTCAGGGCCGACACCAGCAAGCCCAGCGCCGCCCACGACCAGTTCGCCGACTTCAGCTCGGAGAAGAACGTCGGCGCCGTGCTGATGAAGGGATACGCGACATAGACCAGCGCACCGAAGAGCACCAGCTGAAACATCTGGCTGCGGGTGAACCGGGTGATGGTTTGCGGTCTGATCTGATCGGCGCCGGTTTGGCGCTTCACCTCCGCGCGCGCCCCGGAGATGACCGTGCCGGCGTCGGGCACCGATCGCCGAATGAACCGCGGCAGAGCGACTTTGGTGAGCCGACGCGATGCGGACAAGATGGTGGCCGCGCCGAACACGTCGATCGCCGCGCGCACCGCCGACTTCGGGTCATACAGCGCCGACGTCGTCACCAGCAGCTGCGCGATGTCGGACTGAAGCTGGGCGTCGGTCGCGCCGTACTCGGCGCTGCCGAAGCTGCCGAACAACACCGCGCCGTCGTCGACCGTGATGTGCTGACTGCGCAGGTCACCGTGGGCGATCTGACGGTCGTTGAGGATCCGCAGCGATTCCCACAGCCGGCGAACGGGCGTCGTCGTCGCGCAGCGGTCGATGGACGTGCCGCGAGCAGGCTTGTGCGAGTGCAGCATCCATCCCCGGGCCAGGGGGGCGAGGGCGATCGTCGCGGTGTTGGCCAGCCCGGTGTCACCGATGGCGATCGCCATCAAGGCGCGGTGCTCCACCGCGCGGCGCATGGACGTCACCAGGGGAGCGGTCTCGGTGTCGCGCAGCTTCAGCTTCCCCCAGAGCTGGCGCAGCGCGCCGCCGCTGCGTTGATGCGGGCCGTACAACTCGATCAGCGCTGCGTGGCCGGCATCTTCGCCGTCGGCCGAAAGGATGAGCGGGCCGCGCCCGGCCGGCCGCACCACGGTGAGCCGCGAGACGACGAAGCCTGCTTTGGCCATGGCGCGCACCGCGGCGTCCAGCGGGACCTCGAGCGCGGGGGTGCCGACGACCAGCACCACCAGCGCGCCGATGACCCACCCGACCGCCAGGCCCACCAGCGATCGCGCCGGAACGATCGCGCTGATCACCAGGTGGATGGGCACGAAGGCCAGCAGCAGCGCCCACCACCAGCGCCGCCAGCGCGCCGGCAGCCAGGGGCCCGACACCGTCAGCACCGCCGCCAGCATCCCGATCCATCTCGGGTCGTCGAGCAACTGTGCCGGCAGGGTGCTGAGCCGGTCGTGGACGTCGAAGTGCCATCGGGGCGCCGCCAGGCCGGTGCCGCTGATCGACAAGAGGACGATCGCGCTCAGCCCCGCGGTCGCGTACGCGCCCAGCAGCTTCCACTGCCCCGCGACGATCAGGCCGATGAGGATCATGAACGGCAGCGCCACGATCGCCAACCCGTAGGCCAGGTACACCACATCGGATTGGGTGGGCGACAAGACGCCGACGATCTGCGAGACGGATTTCTCCAGCGCTATCCACTGCGGGCGGGTGATCACCGAACCCGTGATCACCAACGCCAAAAACAGTGCGGCCAACAGCAGCCGCAGGATGTCGTTGGTCCGTCGGGTCAGTGGCTGCAGCAGGCTGCCGGAAACGGTGATGTCCCGCCCGTCAACTCGCATGTATCAACGATCCTTCGGATTCGCTCGGCATTGCTGACGCCGCGCTTTCGCCCCTGCTGATGGGCTCGCCGACAAGTTAGCTTAAATACCCGGCTCGTTGACAGCTCCCACTCATCCGCCGCGCGTAGGGTCGGGTAGATAGCCGTGCTAGCCAAGTGGGAAGGACGTGCGCGTGGCCAGGACCGAGAATGACAGCTGGGAGATCACCGAAAGCGTGGGGGCGACCGCTCTGGGTGTGGCCGCGGCCCGCGCGGCGGAGACCCGCGGCGAAAACCCGTTGATCAGCGATCCATTCGCCCAGGTGTTCCTGGACGCCGCAGGTGACGGCGTGTGGAACTGGCACTCCGCGGGCCAGCTGCCGGCCGAGGTCGTCCAGGCCGAACCGACCTTGCCGCTGCAGATGCAGGCGATGGTGGGCTACATGGCTTCGCGGACGGCGTTTTTCGACAAGTTCTTCCTCGATGCGACCGGCGCGGGGATCCGGCAGGCGGTGATCTTGGCGGCCGGTCTGGACGCCCGGTCCTGGCGGTTGGCGTGGCCGGCGGGGACGACGGTTTACGAACTCGACCAACCCCGGGTGCTCGACTTCAAAGCGTCGACGCTCGGCGAGCACGGGGCACAGCCCGCCTGTAATCGCATCGCCGTTGCGGTGGACCTGCGTCAGGATTGGCCGGAGGCGTTGCGACAGGCGGGTTTTGACGCTAAAGCGCCCAGCGCGTGGTCGGCCGAGGGGCTGATGCCGTACCTGCCGGCGGCCGCGCAGGAGTTGCTGTTCAACCGCGTTCAAGGGCTCACCGCTCCCGGTAGCCGGGTCGCCGTGGAGGCGTTAGGACCCACGTTCCTCGACCCGCAGGTTCGCGCGAAGCGCCGCGAGCGCATGGACAGGATCCGGACGCTGATGGCGCAGGTCGATCCGCAGCGGGAGGTCCCGCGGACCGACGAACTGTGGTATTTCGAGCAGCGCGAGGACGTCGGTGACTGGTTCGGCCGGCACGGCTGGGACGTGACGGTGACGCCGTCCGACGCGTTGATGGCCGGCTACGGGCGCGCGGCGGCCAACGAGGTCCGGGACTACGTGCCCGGGAACCTGTTCGTCGCGGCGCAGCGGACGGCGAGTTAACCGCCTCGGGAAAGATTGGCGACACGCCGGTGGTCTGACCATCTGACTGGCCGCCGGCCAGCGACACTGGCGGCATGGCGCTGCAGACCGTAATTCGCCGATCGGTGCCGGAAGCGGTCTTCGACCAAATCGCGACGGATGTGCTCAGCGGCGCGATGCCACCCGGTGCGGCGTTGCCCAGCGAGCGCCGACTGGCAGAGGTATTCGGGGTGTCCCGGCCCGCCGTTCGCGAGGCGCTCAAGCGGCTCTCGGCGGCCAGCCTGGTCGAGGTGCGCCAGGGCGGCCTGACGACGGTGCGCGATTTCCGGCGGCATGCCGGCCTTGATCTGCTGCCCCACTTGCTTTTCCGCACTGGCGAACTCGACGCGAGTGTTTTCCGCAGCATCCTCGAGGCCCGGCTGCGTATCGGTCCGAAGGTCGCGGAACTCGCCGCCGAACAACACGGAGCCGCGCTGGCTGCATTGCTCGAGGACCCGCTGCGCACCCTCGAGGACTCCGGAGAAGCGGTCGAGTGGCAACGCGCCTCGCTGGCGTTCTGGGACCATGTGGTCGACAGCTCCGGTTCAATCGTCTTTCGATTGATGTACAACGCTTTTCGCGCCGCATATGAGGGGGCGCTGGCCGCCCTGGCCGCCGACATGGCCGCCGAGGTCAACCGCACGGACTTGTATCGGGAACTGGCCGAGGCAATCTGCGCCGGCGACGTCGCCACGGCGAGGACAACCGCCCACGACGTTCTCGCACTCGCCAACTCCACGATGCTGGCCGCACTCGACCGTTGGGCGGAACGGGCGTGAGCACCTCCGCCGTGATCACCACCTATCTTCGTGGCCAGATCCAGCCCGGAATCGACGCGGTCGGCGGCTTTTTCCGGACCTGCGTGCTGACCGGCAAAGCGCTGTTTCGACGGCCTTTTCAATGGCGGGAGACGATCGAGCAGGGCTGGTTCATCACCAGCGTCTCGTTGCTGCCCACCCTCGCGGTCGCGATTCCCCTGACGGTGCTCATCATCTTCACGCTCAACATCCTGCTGGCGGAGTTCGGCGCCGCCGACATCTCGGGCGCCGGCGCTGCATTGGGTGCGGTCACGCAACTGGGCCCGCTGACGACCGTGCTGGTGATCGCCGGCGCCGGGTCCACGGCGATCTGCGCCGACCTGGGCGCGCGCACCATCCGCGAGGAGATCGATGCGATGGAGGTGCTCGGCATCGACCCGATCCACCGGCTGGTGGTACCCCGCGTCGTCGCCGCGACCATCGTCGCCACCCTGCTCAACGGTGCGGTGATAACCATTGGCCTGGTGGGCGGATTCGTGTTCGGTGTTTTCATCCAACACATCTCGGCCGGCGCCTACGTCAGCACCCTCACCCTGATCACCGGTCTGCCCGAGGTGATCATTTCGGTGGTCAAGTCGGCCACGTTCGGAACGATCGCCGGCCTGGTCGGCTGTTATCGCGGGCTGACCACGAAGGGCGGCCCCAAGGGCGTCGGCACCGCCGTCAACGAGACCCTGGTGCTGTGTGTGATCGCGTTGTTCGCGGTCAACGTGGTGCTGACGACGATCGGCGTCCGGTTCGGGACGGGGCGCTGACATGACGGCGATATCGGCGCCCGGCGCGCTGCGCGCCCGCTACCCACGCACGGCAGCCAACCTGGACCGCTATGGCGGCGGCACAGCCCGAAGGCTTTGGCAGATCGGCCTTTTCGCGCGGTTCGCCCGGATCAGCGTCGGGCAGATCGGGTGGGCGATGCGCCACTACCGGCGGGAGACGCTGCGGCTGGTCGCCGAGATCGGCATGGGCACCGGCGCGATGGCCGTCGTCGGCGGCACGGTCGCGATCATCGGGTTTGTGACGCTGTCCGGCGGTTCGCTGATCGCCATCCAGGGCTTCGCGTCGCTGGGCAACATCGGCGTCGAGGCCTTCACCGGATTCTTTGCCGCGCTGGCCAACACACGCATCGCCGCGCCCATCGTCGCCGGCGTCACGCTGGCCGCCACCGTCGGCGCCGGCGCCACCGCCCAGCTGGGCGCCATGCGGATCAGCGAGGAGATCGACGCGCTGGAAGTCATGGGCATCAAATCGATTTCGTTTCTGGTCTCCACGCGGATCCTGGGCGGCTTGGCGGTGATCGTGCCGCTGTACGCCCTCGCCCTCGACATGGCGTTCACCTCGGGTCAGGTCGTGACGACAGTTTTTTACGGACAATCAAACGGCACCTACGAGCACTACTTCCGCACGTTTCTGCGACCCGAAGACGTGGGCTGGTCGGTGCTCGAGGTCGTCATCATCGCCGTGGTGGTGATGATCACCCATTGCTACTACGGCTACACCGCCAGCGGGGGGCCGGTGGGCGTCGGCCAGGCGGTCGGTCGATCGATGCGGTTCTCGCTGGTCTCGGTGGTGGTGGTGGTCCTGCTCGCCCAGTTGGCGCTCTACGGCGTCGACCCTAATTTCAACCTCACGGTGTAGCCGCCATGACGACACCGGTGACGCGGAAGAGCCGACGCGCGTGGGTGTACGTCGAGGGTGTGCTGCTGTTATTGGTCTGCGGCCTGGTTTTGCTGCTGGTGTATCTGCAGTTTCGGGGGGATTTCACACCCAAGACCGAGCTCACGATGGTCGCCACGCGGGCGGGCCTGGTGATGGAGCCGGGATCCAAAGTCACCTACAACGGGGTCGCGATCGGCCGGGTGGCCGGCATCTCGGAGATCGAGCGTGACGGGGCTCCGGCAGCCAAGCTGATGTTGGACGTGGACCCGCGCTACATCAGGCTGATTCCGGCCAATGTGGCGGCCACCATCGAGGCGGCGACCCTGTTCGGCAATAAATACGTGTCACTGACATCACCGGTGGCACCGGAAAAGCCTTCGCCGCGGCGCATTTCGACTCATGACGTGATCGATGCGCGGTCGGTGACCACCGAATTCAACACGTTGTTCGAGACGGTGAACGCGATAGCCGAGAAGGTGGATCCGATCGAGCTGAACGCCACGTTGTCCGCGCTGGCGCAGGCGCTGGACGGGCTGGGAGGCAAGTTCGGTGAGTCGATCGTCAACGGGAACGAGATTCTGGCGCAGCTCAATCCACGAATGCCCCAGATCCGCTATGACGTGCGGCGGTTGGCTGACCTGGCCGATGTCTACACCAGGGCCGCACCCGACCTGTGGGATTTTCTGCGCAATGCGGTGACCACTGCGCGCACGCTGACCCGTCAACAGGGTGACCTGGACGCGGCGCTGTTGGCGGCGGTGGGCGTGGGTCACAGTGGCGAAGACATTTTCGCGCAGGGTGGGCCGTATCTGGTGCGCGGGGCGGCCGATCTGGTCCCCACCGCTGATCTGCTCGACGGCTACAGCCCCGAACTGTTCTGCATGATCCGCAACTTCCACGACGCCGCACCGGAAGTGGCGAAAGCGGCCGGCGGCAACGGCTATTCGTTAGCGGCGGCCGGTTCAATCATCGGTGCGCCCAACCCGTACGTCTACCCGGACAATTTGCCGCGGGTGAACGCTCACGGCGGCCCCGGTGGACGGCCCGGCTGCTGGCAGAAGATCACGCGGGAGCTGTGGCCCGCCCCGTATCTGGTGATGGACACCGGCGCCAGCCTGGCGCCCTACAACCACCTCGAGATCGGCCAGCCGCTGGCCACCGAATATGTCTGGGGACGCCAATACGGGGAGAACACGATCAACCCATGAAAGTCACTCGCACAGCGGTGAAACTCGGCATCTTCTGGTGCGTGCTGGCCACGTTCACCGTGATGATCATCATCGTGTTCGGCCAGGTGCGGTTCGACCGCACCACCGGGTACTCCGCGATGTTCACCGATGCCAGCGGGCTACGGGCGGGGCAATTCGTGCGCGCGTCGGGGGTGGAGATCGGCAAGGTCTCCAAGGTGACGTTGACCCAAGGGGACACCCGAGTGTTGGTGGAGTTCAACGTAGATCGCTCACTGCCACTGGATCAGGCGACGACCGCGTCGATCCGCTATCTCAACCTGATCGGCGACCGCTACCTGGAACTCAAACGCGGCCAGAGCGGCCGACGGCTGGATCCCGGTGGCCGCATTCCGCTCGAGCACACCCAGCCGGCGCTGGATCTCGACGCGCTGATCGGCGGGTTCCGGCCGCTTTTCAAGGCATTGGACCCGAACAAGGTCAACAGCATCGCCCAGTCGATCATCACCGTATTCCAGGGACAGGGCGCCACCATCAACGACATTCTCGACCAGACCGCCGCGCTGACCGGGGCCCTGGCCGATCGCGACAAGGCGATCGGTGAGGTCATCAACAACCTGAATACCGTGCTGGCCACGACCGTCAAGCATGAGAGGGAGTTCGACCGCACGGTCGACAAGTTGGAATCGCTGATCACTGGATTGAAGAACAGGGCCGATCCGCTGGCCGCCGCCACCGCACACATCAGCGACGCAGCCGGAACCCTGGCCGGTCTGCTGAGCGACGACCGGCCATTGCTGCACGGCACGCTCGGACACCTCGAGGGCATCCAGCAGTCGCTCATCAACGACCTGCCGACGCTCGACGACGTGCTGGCCAAATTGCCGGACGCGTTCCGCGTGATCGGCCGTGCCGGCGGCATCTACGGCGACTTCTACAACTTCTACCTGTGCGACATCGCGATCAAGGTCAATGGATTACAGCCTGGCGGCCCAGTACGCACGGTCAAGCTCTTCGGACAGCCGACGGGGAGGTGCACGCCGCAATGAGAACGCTGACCGAGTTCAACCGCACCCGCGTCGGACTGATGGGCACGCTGGTCACGTTGCTCGTCGTCGGTGTGGGTCAGAGCTTCACCAGCGTTCCGATGCTGTTCGCCACACCGACCTACTACGCGCAATTCGCAGACAGCGGCGGCATCAGCGCCGGCGACAAGGTGCAAATCGCCGGGGTGAACATCGGTTTGGTGCGCTCGTTGGTGATCCGCGGCGACCGCGTGCTGGTGGGCTTCACGATGCCCGGCAAGACGATCGGGACGCAAAGCCGCGCGGCGATTCGCACCGACACCTTTCTCGGACGCAAGAACATGGCGATCCAACCCCGTGGCTCGGATCCACTGCGGCCCAATGGGATCATTCCGTCGGGACAGACCACCACGCCCTACCAAATCTACGACGCGTTCGTCGATGTCACCAAGGCCGCGACGGACTGGAACATCGACGTCGTCAAGCGGTCGCTGCAGGTTTTGTCGGAGACATTCGATCAGACCGCGCCGCATCTGAAGGCCGCCCTCGACGGTGTGGCCAAATTCTCCGGCACCATCGGCAATCGGGACGATCAGATCAAACAGCTGTTGGCCAACGCCGACAAGGTCACTCGCGTGCTCGGCGACCGCAGCCAACAGGTGGACGGGTTGCTGGTCAACGCCAACACTCTGCTGGCCGCATTCCGACACCGCAGCCAGGCGCTGAGCATACTGCTGAGCAACGTGTCGGCGGTGTCCACGCAGGTGTCCGGCTTCATCAAGGAAAACCCTAACGCCCACCAAGTGCTGCGACAGTTGGGCACGGTCAGCGACGAGCTGGTCAAGCGCAAGAAGGAACTCTCCGACGTGCTGGTACTGGTCAGCAGGTACACCGCGTCCCTGACCGAGGCCGTCGCCTCGGGGCCGTTCTTCAAGGCGATCGTGGCGAATCTGCTGCCCTACCAAGTCCTTCAGCCCTGGGTCGACGCGGCGTTCAAGAAGCGGGGCATCGACCCGGAGAACTTCTGGCGCAGCGCCGGGCTGCCGGCGTTTCGCTGGCCCGATCCCAACGGCACCCGGTTGCCCAACGGTGCCCCGCCGCCGGCGCCGCCGGTGCTCGAGGGCACTCCGGATCATCCGGGACCGGCCGTACCGCCGGGGTCGCCGTGTTCGTACACACCGGCGGCCGAGAGCCCGCCACGGCCCGAAAACCCGCTGCCCTGCGCACTTTCCGGCCAAGGCCCGTTTGGCTCGGTCCCCGACGGTTTTCCGGCTCCGCTGGATGTTGAGGCGTCCCGGCCAAATCCCGACGGGCCGCCGCCGGCACCCGGCGTTCCGAGCGCGGGGCGGCCGGGCGAGGCGCCGCCGGACGTTCCCGGCACCGCCGTGCCGCTCCCGGTGCACGCCCCACCCGGGGCGCGTACCGAGAACCTGAATCCGCCAGGGCCACCGGCGCGGCCGGGGCCGCCGCCGGGGACAGGTGGTGGCCGCCGATGAGCACCATCTTCGATATCCGCAGCCTCAAATTGCCCACGGTGTCCGCCCGGGTAGTCGTCGTAGGGGCGTTGGCGGTGGTCTTCGTCTTCATCGCGGCGGTCGCCGGAGCGCAGCTCTACCGGAGGCTGACCACCACCACGGTGGTCGCGTATTTTTCTGAGACACTCGCGCTGTACCCGGGCGACCGAGTCCAGATCATGGGTGTGCGGGTCGGTTCGATCGACAAGATCGAGCCGGCCGGCGACAAGATGCGAGTCACGTTGCACTACGACAACACCTACCAGGTGCCCGCCAAGGCCACCGCGTCGGTGCTCAACCCCAGCTTGGTGGCCTCGCGCACCATCCAGTTGTCACCGCCCTACACCGGCGGCCCGGTGCTGCGCGGCGGCGACGTCATCCCGATCGAGCGCACCCAGGTGCCCGTGGAGTGGGATCAGTTGCGGGACTCCATCAACGGGATCCTGCGCCAGCTCGGCCCGACACCCCAGCAGCCGGCGGGCCCGTTCGGCGACGTGATCGAATCGGCCGCGGACAATCTGGCCGGCAAGGGTAAGCAGGTCAACGAAACCCTGAACAGCTTGTCGCAGGCGTTGACCGCGCTCAACGAGGGCCGAGGTGACTTCGTCGCGATCACCCGAAGCCTGGCCCAGTTCGTCACCGCGCTGTACCAGAACAGTCAACAGTTCGTCGCACTCAACGACAACCTGGCCCAATTCACCGACTGGTTCACCAGATCCGACCACGACGTGAGCGACACCATCACCCACATCGACGACGTGCTGGGCGTCGCTCGAAAATTCCTGAACGACAACGGGTCCGCGCTGACTCACGACGTCGACAACCTCGGTGACGTGACCACCACGATCCTGCAGCCCGAGCCGCGGGACGGCCTGGAAACCGCGTTGCACGTGCTGCCCACCTTTGCGGGTAACTTCAACAACCTCTACCAACCCGCGCACAGCTCGCTGGTGGGCCTGTTCGCGTTCCCCAACTTCGCCAACCCGATTCATTTCATCTGCAGCGCCATGCAGGCCGGCAGCCGGTTGGGCTATCAGGACTCGGCCGAGCTGTGCGCGCAGTATCTGGCGCCGGTTTTGGACGCCATCAAGTTCAACTATCCACCGGCCAGCCTGAACCTGTTCAACTCGGCGGCCACTCTGCCCAAGGAAGTGGCGTACTCCGAAGAGCGGCTGCGGCCGCCGCCGGGATACAAGGACACCACCGTCCCGGGAATCTTTGCGCGCGACACCCCACTGGCGCATGGCAATCACGAGCCGGGCTGGGTGGTTGCGCCCGGGATGCAGGGCACGCAGGTCCAGCCGTCCACCGCCGCGATGCTCACCCCCGAATCGCTGACCGAGCTCATGGGTGGTCAGGACATCGCGTCACCGCCGCCCGGGGTCAGTTCGCCCGGCCCGCCGAACGCCTATGACGAGTCGAATCCGCCACCCCCGCCGTGGTTTCCGCCACCCACGCGACCAGGCCCGGGCCAGTGAGCGTGAACGGCAAGCCGAACCGCTCGGCAGCGCGGCGCCTGATCATCGGAGCCGCCAGCCGCGGGCTGGCGATGCTGCTGGCCGTGGTGATGTTGACGTCCTGCCATTGGCGGGGCATCGCTGACATGCCGCTACCGGTCGGGCGCGGCACGGGCGCCGACCACATGACGATTTACGTGCAGATGCCAGATACCTTGGCGCTGAACACCAATAGTCGGGTCAGGGTCGCCGATGTATGGGTCGGCACGGTGCGTGCCATCACCCTGAAGAACTGGATCGCGACGCTGAGACTGGATCTCGATCCGGGCGTGAAGCTACCGGCAAACGCGACCGCCAAGATCGGCCAGACCAGCCTGCTGGGCACTCAGCATGTCGAGCTGACCGCGCCGAAGACCCCGTCCGCGCGGCCATTGAAGAGCGGCGACACGATCGCACTGAAGGATTCCTCGGCGTACCCCACCGTCGAACGCACGTTGGCAAGCGTCGCGGTGATCCTCAGTGGTGGCGGCATCGCGAATCTCGACTCGATCCAGACCGAGGTCGTCAACGCCCTCGATGGCCGCGCCGATCAGATCCGCGAATTCCTCGGGCGGTTGGACACATTCATCACCGAACTGAACCGCCAGCGCGACGACCTCACCCGCGCCATCGACTCGACCAACGAGCTCCTGGCCATCTTCGCGGACCGCAAAGACACACTGGACCAAGTTCTGACCGACATCCCGCCGCTGATTCAGCATTTCGCCGACACCCGCGAGCTGTTCGCCGACGCCACCGAATCCCTGGGCCGATTCAGCAGCGCCGCCAACCGGGCGTTGGCCGGGGCCCGGCCCAACCTGGACCGGGACCTGCGGTCGCTGCAGCGGCCGCTGCGCCAACTCGTCCTGGCCGGCCCGTTCGTGGCCGGAGCGCTGAAGTTGGGTCTTACAGCGCCGTTCAACATCGACGACGTCAAGCAGGTGATCCGCGGTGACTACGTCAACGTGTCCGCCGCGCTCGACCTGACACTGTCGACCATCGATAACACGATGCTGACCGGAACCGGCTTGTCCGGCGCGTTGCGGGCGCTCGAGCAGTCGTGGGGACGGGATCCGGACACCATGATCCCGGACGTGCGCTACACGCCGAACCCCAACGACGCCCCGGGAGGGCCGCTGGTGGAAAGGGGTGAATGAAAGATGCTGCCCCGCTTGATAAAAACGCAGTTGGTGCTGTTGACGGGCGTGGCGGTGGCCGCGGTGGTGATCCTCGGCTGGTACTACCTGCGGATACCGAGTTTGGTCGGCGTCGGCCGCTACACCCTGTATGCCGAATTGCCGCAATCCGGGGGCCTGTACCGCACGGCCAACGTCGCCTATCGGGGCATCACCATCGGCAAGGTCACCGGTGTCGAACCAACCGAGCGCGGCGCGCGCGCGACGATGAGCATCGAGAACGGCTACCAGATACCGACCGACGCGTCGGCCAATGTGCACTCGGTCTCGGCGGTCGGCGAGCAATACATCGACCTGGTTGCGACCGCCAACCGGGGCCCGTACCTGCGCGACGGACAGACGATCACCAAAAGCACGGTGCCCAGCCAGATCGGCCCCGCCCTGGATGCCGCCAACCGCGGGTTGGCGGTGCTGCCCAAGGACAAGGTGGCCGCACTGCTGTACGAGTCGTCGCAGGCGCTGGGTGGGCTGGGGCCGTCGCTGCGCCGCCTGGTGGATGCCACCCAGGCGATCGCCCACGACATGCGGGGCAGCATCGATGACGTCGACGACATCATCGGGCGGTCGGCACCGATCATCGACAGCCAGGCCGATTCCGTTGGCACGATCAGGCGTTGGGCCGCCAACCTGAGCACGGTGACCGGGCAGACCGCGCAGAACGATCAGGCGTTGCGCAGCGTTCTGGCCAACGCGCCGCCGACGGCCGCTCAGGTCAACACCACGTTCGGCGACGTGCGGGAGTCGCTGCCGCAGACCCTGGCCAATCTCGAGGTCGTCATCGACATGCTCAAGCGCTACCACAATGGCGTCGAGCAGGCGTTGGTGTTCCTGCCGCAGTCGGGTGCGATCGCCCAGTCGGTGACCGCGCAATCTCCCGGCCAGGCCGCCCTCGGCGTCGGCGCCATATCGCTCAACCAACCACCGCCATGCCTGACCGGCTTCTTGCCGGCATCGGAATGGCGGGCTCCGGCCGACACCACCACGGCGCCGCTCCCGGCCGGCATGTATTGCAAGATCCCCATGGACGCGACGAATGTGGTTCGAGGGGCGCGCAATTACCCGTGCGTCGACGTGCCGGGCAAGCGGGCGGCGACCCCGCGCGAATGCCGCAGCACCGAACCCTATGTGCCGGTGGGCACCAACCCCTGGTACGGCGACCCCGATCAGATACTCACCTGTCCTGCGCCGGGCGCGCGCTGTGACCAACCCGTGAAGCCCGGTCAGGTGATCCCGGCGCCGTCCGTCGACAACGGCCTCAACCCGCTGCCCGCCGATCAGGTGCCCGGCACACCGCCGCCGAAAAGCGATCCGTTGCAGCGCCCCGGATCGGGCAGCGTCCGGTGCAACGGGCAGCAACCCAACCCGTGCATTTACACGCCGGCGACGCTGCCCACCGCGCTCTACGACGTGCGCAGCGGCACGGTCGTGGGTCCCGACGGTGTGGTGTATTCCGTTGCGAATTCGACCAACATCGGGGACGAGGCGTGGAAGAAGATGCTGGGGTCACCGCGCTGACACACGCGGATAACCCATCAGGGCTGCCCGGTGTGCGGATCCGGGTCCGGCGTGTCGCCACTGCCGCGGCCGTGTCCACGCCATTGCCGGTATCCGCGATGCGCGGCGAACGCGCCGGCGACGGCGGTCACGCACCACACCGCGATCGCGGCGTAGGCCAGCGGCGAGGAGCGGTTGGCGATCGAGGCGCCCAGCGCGGTGTAGACGAAGGCCCGCGGAACCGATCCGATGAACGCGCCAACGGCCATCTGCCACAGCGGAACTCCGAACGCCCCGAACGCGTAGGAGGCCAGCGCGTCCGAGATCCCGGGGACGAACCGCTGCCCGACCACCGCCCACAGCCCCCGGCGCCCGATGAGGGCGTCGATGCGGTCGGACCGGGTCGCACCCAACAGCGCCCGGGCGCTGTCGCGCCCGGCCCGCCGCCCGACGAAACTCGCGACGATCGCGGTGCCCACCGTCGCGCCCAGCGTCACGAACACGCCCAGCAGCGGACCGAACAACAACCCACTGCCCGCGGCCAGAATCGAGCCCGGAACGAACAGCGCGCCGAGCACGGCCGAGACGACGACGTAAGTCAGTGGCGCGGCCGGACCGGTGGCCGACACCACCTGCCGGACCTCCTCGATGTCGATCACGTGCGCGACGGCCACCAGGTAGAACACCAGGGCCAGGAAGGTGACAAACACGGCGAGGCGCAAAAAGTGGCCGCGTCGCGACGCGGTCGGCGATGCCGCCCGCGATGTCGGTGTGGGACCGTCGTTGTCGTCCATGCCGGCTGTCAACTCGTCGCGGCGTCGGCCCGCAGCCGCTGCCGCAATCCGGTGGCCCGCATCGCGCGGCGCTCGATGGCGGCGCGCACCGAGGCCTCGGGTCCCACCACCCGCACCTTGGCCTTCGCCCGGGTCACCGCCGTGTAGAACAGTTCCCGCGTCAGCAATCGCGAATCCTCCGGCGGTATCAACACCGTCACCTCGTCGGCCTGGCTGCCCTGACTCTTGTGGATGGTCATGGCATGCATGGTCTCGACCTCGCCGAGGCGGCTGGTCGCGAAGTCCAGCGGTCCGGTGGCGCCGGCGATGACGGCCCGCAAGCCGTCCGCGCCGGCCACCGTCACGCCGGTGTCTCCGTTGTAGAGCCGCAGCCCGTAGTCGTTCGCCGTCACCAACACCGGACGCCCGGCGTACCACTGCGACCAGGCGGGCTGGCCGGTCGCTTCGGCAATCCATTTGTGCACCAGTGTGTTCCAGTGCGTCGCCCCGTAGGGTCCCTCGCGGTGCGCACACAACAGCCGGTGCTCGTCCAGCGTGGCCAGCGCCTCTGTCGACGCGCCCACCAGCGCGGCCGATCGCAGCCGCAGCGCGTGCGCGACGAGTACCTCCCGCAGCCGATCGGCCGGACGCCCGGACTCCACCCACTCGACATGCTCACCGCCGGCCGCCAGCAGCTCCACGACCCGGTCCGCGTCACCGACCCGGATCGCTTCTGCCAGCGCGCCGATCGACGTGCCGAACCGGTGTGGCGTGTGCAGCGCGGCGACCCGCACGTCACCGCGGGCGGCCAGCCCGTCCACCAGGTCGGCCAGCACGGCGCCCGCCTCGACCGAGGCCAACTGGTCGGGGTCGCCGACCAGAATCAGCCGGGAGTCCGGCCGGATCGCTTCAACCAGCCGCGCCATCATCGTCAACGACACCATCGACGTCTCGTCCACCACGACGACGTCGTGCGGCAGCCGGTTGGCGCGATTGTGCTTGAACCGCACCGATGTATCCGGCCGCGGTCCCAGCAGCCGGTGCAGCGTGGTGCCCGGCAGGCCGGTCAGCCGCGCCCGGTCGACCGGGCGGAGCTTTTCGGCTCCCGCGGCCACCGCCTCGGCCAGCCGCGCCGCCGCCTTGCCGGTCGGTGCGGCCAGCGCGATCCTGGGCGGCGGCAGACCGGCCCGCTCGGCCTGCTCGATCAGCAGGGCGAGCAGCCGCGCGATCGTGCTGGTCTTCCCGGTGCCGGGGCCGCCGGTCAGCACGGTCACCGCCTGCGACACCGCGATTTCGGCGGCCACCCGCTGTTCTTCGTAGCCGGGCTCGAAAAGCCGGTCATAGCTGGATGATTCGACGACGACGGGTGCGGCCGACAGGGACAGCAGGTCGGTGCACACCTGCTCTTCCTCGAGCCAGTACCGGTCGAAGTACAGCAGATCGCCGAAAAGACGCAGCACCGGTGGCGGTCCGAGCAAAGCACTGGCCCGCACCGCCGCCAGCCAGTCGTCGGCGGCGGGCCACGGCAGGTCGGCGTCGCTGACCTGGGCGGGCGCCGCGCGCAGATCCACACAGACCGAGCCGCCCCGCAGCGCGCGCACCACCAGGGCGACCGCCAACGCCACCCGCTCGTCGGACTCATGGATGAGCGCGGTGAGCCGTTGCGCGACATGGACATCTGCGGCCTCGAGGACACCGGCATCGCTGAACGTGCGCAGCAACCCGGTCGCCGACATCACCTCCACCGTCACGCGGGCACCCCCTGGGCATCGAGCAGGTCCGACACGGCCGCGATCAACGACGCCGGCGGCTGCCAACTGAAGACGCCGGCCGGGTGCCCGTCGAGCACCGGGGTCTCCGCACCGCACATGCCCCGCACGAACAAGTAGAGGACACCCCCGAGATGCCGGACCGGGTCGTAATCGTCTACCCGCCAACGTAAGAACCGGTGCAGCACTGCGCAGTACAGCAGCGCCTGCAGCGGATAGTCCGAATGCAGCATCGCCTCCGCCATCCGTTGCCGGTCGTAGTCGGCGGCCGTCAGCGGCCGCTCCGGATCCCCGAGCCGGTTGGTCTTGTAATCCACCACCACGAAGCGGTGCCCCGTGCCGTCGGGAATGCGGAGCACGGCGTCGATCGAACCGGTGAGATAACCGCGCAACGACTGATCACCGAGCGCGGGGTCACTCAACCGGTCGGCATACGACGCCAGCGGATCGTCGGCCGGGAGGTGCTCGCGCAACAGCGGCGCCAGATCCGCCAGTCGGACCTCGGGCGCGACCGAGGGACGATCGCCGCCGGCCAGCGGAAGCTCAAAATCCAGTTCCCGCAATCGATCCGAGCGCCCGATGTGGCGCAGCGTCAGCCCGCCCGCCAACGGGCCCAGCGGCGTGTCGTGCATCGGCACCATCGCGGCGGCCAGCGCCTCGGGGGTGACGGCGACCGGCCACCACGCCGAGTGCTCCCGGATGTGCGCCTCTAGCTCGGCCGCCAGGTCCGCGGCGAACGGGTCGGCCGTCTCCAGCACGGCGTGGACCAGGGAGCCGAACGTGGCGCCCGCCGGAAGGTCCGCCATCGGCGAGGGCACGTCCGGCCCGGCCACCGGCGAGGCCAACGGGATATCACCCACCTCGTCGTCGAGTTCGGCGGCGTCGGGTTCGCTGCCGACCCCGCTGGCCTGGGCCACCCGGATCAGGCCGGAATAGGAGGTGCGCCGCCACGTGGTGTCGATGCTGCGGTGGAAGTGGCGGCTGTCCAGGTGCGGGGGCATCGGCGCGGGCGGCAGCGGCGGGGCCGGCGCCACCAGCGAGTCCTCGATGACCGGCCCACCGGCCGCCTCCCACTCCCGCAACCGGGCCAGGGCGTCGTCGTCGGAGACCTTCGCGGGTTCGCACCGGTCCGGAACCACGGGTTCGCCGGGCCGCCGCCCGCGCAGCAGCCGCGACAGGCCGCCGTTGGGCTCGTAGTACGCCGGTGACCACCATGCGACCACCTGGGACTGCGCCCGGGTCAACGCGACATAGGTCAGCCTGCTGTCGTCGCTGGCATCCTCTTTACGACCCAGCCGCTCAACGGTTTTGAAGTCCGGGCTGTCCCTGCCGCCGACGTGTAGGCAACGCGCGCCATCCTCGTCGTGGAACAGCACCACGTCGCTGTCCTGGGTGTTGCGGTTGAACGCGAACGGCAGGTACACGATCGGGTATTGCAGGCCCTTACTGACGAAGACCGTCATGATCTGGACGGCCGCGGCGTCGCTGTCGAGCCGGCGGTTGCGTTCGGGTGCGCCGCCGCGCTCGTCGCGTTGCCGTCGCAGCCAGTCGCGCAGCGCCGGCAGGGTGTAATGCTCGCGGTGCGCCACCTCCTGCAACAGCTGGGTGATGTGCGCCAGGTCGGTCATGTGCCGCTCACCGCCCCGCCAGCCGAGCACTCGATCGCGCATCCCCAACAGTTGGGCGGCTTCGAAAATGGCCGCGACGCCGCGTTCGCGGGCATGACCTGCCCACTCCCGCAGGGCTTTCGCGATCCGATCCGTGAGGGCGTCACCGCCGACCGCCAGCGTTTGGGCGGTCTCGCCGAAGAACATCGTCGCGGCGGCGGCCCGCACCATGCCGGGCCGGTGCGGTTGGTCGAACGCCTCCAACAGGCACAACCAGTCCTCGGCCGCATCGGAGGTGAACACGTCGGTGTTCCCGGTGTAGACCGCCGGGACACCCGCATCGCAGAGCGCGTGGAAGCAGGCGTGCGCGTCCCGGTGCCTTTCCACGATGACGGCGATGTCGCGGGCCTGCAGCGGTTCACCGTCGAACGTGGCGCCGCCGGCCAGCAGGGCGCGGATGTCGGCGGCGAGATCGGCGCCGATGTGTTCCCGCAGCTCGTCGATGGGCAGGTTCTGAATGCCGCGTCGGCCCAGCGTCTTTCGCGATACAACACGCAGCCGGAACGGATCGTTGCGCGGCGCGCCGGCGAGCCGATGACCCCGGTGATGAGCGCCGACGTCGTTGACCACGATCGCGGGGTCACCGAGCTGGGCGCCGCGCAGCACCACCTGCAGCCGCTGCAGCAGCGCGGAGTCGCTGCGCCAATTGGTGTCCAGCGTCCTGCGCCGGCCCGCCGTCTCGGCCGCCCGCAGGTAGGTCACGATGTCACCGCCGCGGAACGCATAGATCGCCTGCTTGGGGTCGCCGATGAGAATCACGGTGGAACGCCCGCTGAACGCGCGGTCGATCACCTGCCATTGCACCGGGTCGGTGTCCTGAAACTCGTCGACCATGACGATCGGCCAGCGTTGATGCATGCGCAGCCGGGCGGGGGAGTCGTCGGTGGCCAGCGCGTCGGCCAGCCGGGTCAGCAGATCGTCGTAGCCGAGGACGCCCAGCCGGCGCTTACGCGTATCGAGCTCGGCGAGAACGTCATTGGCGAACCTGAGGCTGACGGCGGCCCGCGAATCGGGGTCCGGATCGCGCGGCCGCAGCTGCGTCGACGGGTTGTTGACCACCTCGCGCGCCAGCCTCAGCGCTTCGGAATAGTGCAGCGCCGGGTCGTCGCGTTGCTGTCCGAAGTGCGCCAGGTACAAGTCGTCGACGATCTCGACCACCAGGTCGTCGAGGCTGTCGAGCAGGGTCACGCTCGCGGCGGTGTCGCCGGCCACGCCCAGCGAGCGCAGCACCAGCTGGCAGAACTGATGGGTGGTGGCGATGGTCGCCGCATCGAAGCCGGCCAGTGCGTCGCGAAGACGCTGCCGACGCACCGCGCGTTGATCGTCGGTGCCCTCCAGCAGGTACGCCACCAACTGGTTGTCGCCGACCGTCGACGGGTCGTCGAAAGCGCGTACGGCGTCGACGATTTGGCAGCGGACACGTTCCCGCAGCTCCTGGCTGGCCGCGCGGCCGAACGTGATGAGCAGCATCTGATCCAGGCTCGCCGCACCGTCGGCGAGATACCGCGTCACCAGACCGGCCAGCGCGAACGTTTTGCCGGTCCCGGCGCTGGCCTCCAGCACGGTGGTGGAGCGCTCGGCCGGCAGCGCGCCCAAGAGGTCGAAGCGCTCCATCAGACCGGCCTCCGCTCGGCGCGCAGCATCGGCAGCCAGAGCCGGGCCGCGTAGGCGCCGAGCCGGTTGTCTTCGCCGTCGCACTCCTCGCCCGGCCGCACCGGCTGCATCAGGTCCTCCAGCGGCGCGCCGCGACCCCACGCCCGCACGTGCGCGGGCGCCTGGTCCTCGCCGGGGTAGCGGTCACTGGATCTCCATCGGCGCCGCGCCTCGGCCGCCGGGTCGTCGCCGCCGTGCCGGGCGGCCGCCCACGCATAGGACGTCTTGACGGGCAGCGGAAGCGGCTCCCGCCGTCCCGCATCGTAGATTGTCACCAGCTCGCGCAGCACCCCGACGGGATCGCCACCCGGCGGCGCCAGTCCCTCCGTCCGGATGCTCCTACCCCGGCGCATCCGCCCGATGCACACCGCCGACCAGTCGCGGCCGCGGTCGTGAGCCGCCAACGCCAGCAACGGAATCCACGACTCGAGCAGGTGCTTGCCGTCCAGCCTCGAATAGGTCACCGAGACCAGGGCATCGCCGTAGACGGGGGACACCGTGCCGGTGAGCCGACGCCCGGCGCCCAGGTCGATGTCGACGTCATAGGCGGCGGCGTCGGCGGGGCGATGACGAAGCGCCTCGAGCGCCAACGTCGCGGCCTGCTCGCGAATCTCGGTGACCTTGCGCCATCCCAGCTGACCCGGAGGCAGTGTGCCGCGACGCCATTCGGCCTGCCGCGCATCATCCGGACTCATCCCGCGCAGGATGTCGCCTAGCATCCGGTCGCCGACGGTCCACTCCTCGAGGCCGTCGATGTCGACCGGCATGGCATCTTGGACGCCGTCGACGTCGTAGGGCAGCGTGAATTCCAGCGCGCGGAAAAAGCCTTTCACCGGGTCCTTGAAGAAGCCGACGAGGTCGGCGAGGTTGACGTCGCCGGCCGGCGGGGGCGGCAGCGGCGCCGCAATGAACCGCGGTGCTTCGGTGTGTTCGCCGGCGGCCGCGCGCGCCGCGCGCAGCACCGTGGGGTCGAAACTGAACGGCATCCCGGGCACCAGTTCACCGGGGATGACGTTGCGAATGTCGAAGGGCTGCAAGGGATGCTCGACCACGATACGGTGGCGAACCTTCGTGGCCGTGGTCATGTCGAGGGTGTCCAGCAATTCGGCCAGCGGCACCGCGGGCGGGCGTGGCTGCCCCGAATATTCGTTGGCGCCGGTGTAGGTGATCACCAGCTTTTCGGTGGCGGCGCCGATCGCGTCGAGCAGCAATTGTCGGTCCTCGGAGCGGATGTCGCGTTCCCCGGTCATCGGGCGGCGGGCCAGCACGTCGTCCCCGTCGGCGACGCCGAGGCGCGGGAACAGTCCGTCGTCGAGGCCGACGAGGCACACCACCCGGTGGGGGACCGAGCGCATCGGCACCATGGTGCATACCGTCAGGGTGCCGGTGCGGAAGTTGGCCCGCGTCGGTCGCCCGGCGAGGTGCCGGGTCAGCAGCGCGCGAATGTCGGGCAGGCGCAGCATGGTGTCGCTGCGCGACCCGGCGTGCCCCAGGGCCGCGGCGAACTCTCGTTGCACCTGACCGGCCTGCCATTCCTCGGCGTCGTACACCCGCGTCAACAGCGTGATGCCGTCGGCGAGGGTGGCCAGCCACTCGGCCAATGGTCTTGTGCCGGTGAGGGAGTCGACCACGCGCTGTAGGCGGGCTACGAATTCGGCGAACTGACCGGCCAGCGGGACGCGGTTGCTGCTCACGTCGTCGAGCGGCAGTGTCGCGTCGATCCACGCGTTCGAGTCATCGGACATCGCCACGCCGGCCAATATCCGGTCGATGCCGAAACGCCATGTGTTGTGCACGAAGTCGACGTGGTAGGGCCGCCGATGCTCCTGGTCGAGTCCCCACCGGATGTTCGCCTGCCGCACCCAGCGGGTGATGGCCTCCAGATCGTCGTCGGTGAAGCCGAAACGGGCCCGCACCGGCGCGGCCTGTGCCAGGTTGAGCACCTCACTGGCCGTCACCCTGCCGCCGGCCAGCGCCAGCAGCTGGGCGGCCACCTGCAGCAGCGGGTTGGTCTGGATCAGTGAACGATCCGCCAGCCGCACCCGCAGCTGGTGGGCGGGATGCGCGCCGTGCACCACGTCGCCGAGCCCGAAGTCGGCCACGATCAGCGGCGCGTAGGTCTCGATGTCCGGGCACATCACCAGGATGTCGCGCGGCTCGAGCGTCGGGTCGTCGGCCAACAGGCCCAGCAGCACCTCGCGCAGCACGTCGACCTGGCGGGCCGCGCCGTGGCAGCTGTGGATCTGCACCGATCGGTCGTCGTCGGCGAGCGTGCGCCCCTGCGACCGAACGACATCGGCGGCGATGTCGGACTGCACCCAGCCGAGCAGCGTGTCCGGGCGCGCCTCGCCGGGCAGGTACTCGTCGGTCTGCGGGTCCGCCGGCAGGCCGCGCTGGAGCTCGCGCACATCCCGTCCGAGCGTGGCGAGCAGTGGATGGCGCACGGCCCGGTGGCTGGTGTCCCCGCGCCGGGGGATCGCCCCGTGCGCACCGGCCAGCGCCCGCCACAGCCGGTCGCTGGGGTGCGGCAGCCACAGATGCAGCTCGTGGTGGATGGCCACCGCGGCCAGCAGCTCGGAATCGGTACGGGACAACCGGGTGTGCCCGAACAGCGACAGCCGCCCCGGCAGGTCGCTGGGCGCCTCGGAAAGCCGCGCGAGGGCGTTGGCGTGGCGAACGTGCGGCGGATCGGCCGCCACCCGCGAAACCAGCGCCCGCCACAGCTCCGGCTGCCAGCGCAGGTCCTCGTCGAGCTCACCCGGGTCGCCGCCCAGCCAGTCGAGCAGCAGTTGCGGGCGTTGCCGGGCGTAGGAGGCGAACAGCCCGGCCAGCCGGCGGGCCACCTCGTACCGGCGGCCCCGGCGCAGCTCGGCCTCCGCGCCGGTGTGGAAGTGCCCGACATGCGTTGCCAGCGTGCGGCACCACGGTTCGTCCAGCGAACAGTCGATCGCCTCCAGCAGCGGCCAGGCCATGGCCTCCGGCGACCACGGATCGGCGTCGGCCGTGCCGGTGATCTCGGCGATCAGCGAGCCCGGACTGCGGAACGAAACCCCCGCGCACACGCCGCCGGAAACCCCGCCGCCGCCGGCGCGACCGAGCACATGCGACAGCCGTTGGCTCAGCCAGCGCTCCACGCCGCGCGCCGGGACCACGACGAGTTCGGTGGCGAACGGGTCGGCCGGCGGATCGGCCAGCAGAGCGCCCAGACCGTCGGCCAACAGATCGGTGCGCTCGGCGCGGTGTAGATGAAGCGGCATTGCGCTGTCACGATAAACCCCCGGCGCCCGGCGGGGCCTACTTCGTCAGCGTGAACTGGTTGACGTCGATGTATCCGGCCCGGAATGCGTTGGCGCAGCCGGTCAGATAGCGCATGTAGCGCTGGTAGACCTGCTCGGACTGAATCGCGACGGCCTCGTCGTGGTGCGCCCGCAGCGCCTCGGCCCAGCAGTCGAGGGTGCGGGCATAGTGCAGCTGCAGCGACTGCCGGCGTTTCAGGTTGAAACCCATCTTGGAGGCGTGGAACTCCACCATCTCGATCGCCGGCAACTGGCCGCCCGGAAAAATTTCGGTGGCGATGAATTCGTTGAAGCTCGTCTGCTCCTCGGACAGTTGCAGGCCGCGTTCGACCATCTGCTGCGGGGTCAGCATGGTGATCGTGTGCAGCAGCATCACCCCGTCGTCGGGAAGGGTGCGATACGCCATGGCGAAGAAGTCGTCGTAGCGGTCATAGCCGAAATGCTCGAACGCGCCTATGGAGACGATCCGGTCCGCGGTTTCGTCGAACTCTTCCCAGCCGTGCAGCAGTACCCGCCTGCTGCGTTCGGTGTCCAGCGCGTCGAAGAGCTGCTGCACATGTTGCGCCTGGTGTGTCGACAGGGTCAGGCCGATGACGTTGACGTCGTAGTTTTCGATCGCGCGGCGCATGGTGGCGCCCCAGCCGCAGCCGATATCCAGCAGCGTCATCCCGGGCCGCAGGCCCAGCTTGCCCAGCGAGAGGTCGATCTTGCGCAGCTGCGCCTCTTCCAGCGGGATGTCCCGGTTGCGGTCCCAATACGCGCAGCTGTAGGTCATGGTGGGGTCGAGAAACAGCCGGAAGAAGTCGTCCGACAGGTCGTAGTGGGCTTGCACCTCTTTGAAGTGCGGCGTCAGGTTGTCGGCCACGGCGGCTACCCGCCTTTCTGACTCGGGTGCATTCAGTTATCCACGAACGGGCCGCGAGGTTGGTTCACGGCTTTCCCAATATCGCGGTAAGCAAACTTCGACGGCGCCCCTTCGGGCGAGCTTCGTCAATACTTGGGAAAACAGCTGCCGGGAGGTAAACCAGATGGACGCTTGGGACGCGATCTGCGCGCGACGCAACGTGCGCGAGTACCAACCGCGGGCGATCGCCGGCGAGGACCTCAACCGGATCGCCGAAGCCGGGTGGCGCGCGCCGTCGGCAAAAAATCGTCAGCCGTGGGATTTCGTCATCGTCACCGACCGCACCCAGCTGCGGCAGCTGTCCACGGTCTGGCGGGGGGCCGGTCACATCGCCGCGGCGCCGGCCGCGATCGCGATCGTGGCGCCGGTGCCGCCCGACGAGCGTCGCGTGGTCACCGACAACTACGACATCGGCCAGGCCACCATGGCGATGATGATCGCCGCCACGGAGCTGGGAATCGGGACCGGTCATTCGTCGGTGGGGGATCAGGAGAAAGCACGCGCCATCCTGGGCGTGCCCGACGATCACCTGGTGGCTTTCCTGTTCGGTGTCGGCTATCCCGCCGATCGACCGCTGCGCCCGATCCGCGAACCGAATCGCCGGCCGTTTTCCGAGGTCGTGCATTACGGCCGGTGGTGAGGACGCGTGAAAAACCTTCGGCGACTTGCCGAGTCGTAAGCTGAGGGGCGTGCATGACCACCAGGGCGATTACGGAGTCGATGGGTCTTTCCACAAAGTCTCGGCGCGAACCCAGGCGATAGGCATCGGCGCTCAAGCCGCCGCCCTGGCCGTGTGGGCGGGGATCAGCTGGGCGCGCGGCCAACGGCTCAGGGCGGCGCTGGCCGCGGTGTCAAGCGCCGGCATCGCGGGAAACACGCTCCTGTACATGTACGCGACGCGGTCCGGGAAATTCGTTGTGTGGGACCGCGTTCTGCGCGACCTGCGGCTCACCGGCGACGAGACGGTGCTCGACCTCGGGTGTGGACGTGGTGCGGTGCTGCTGGCCGCGGCCAAGCGGTTGCCGCGGGGCCGCGCAATCGGTGTCGATCTGTGGCAGGCGGACCAGACGGACAACTCGCAGCAGGCCACGCTGGCCAACGCGGTCGCCGAAGGCGTCGCCGATCGCATCGAGGTGCACACCGCCGACATGACCGCGCTGCCGCTGGCCGACGACAGCGTCGACGTGATCGTGAGCAACCTGGCCATTCACAACATCGGCGGCCATGCCGGCCGGCGACAGGCGCTCGACGAAGCCGCGCGCGTGCTGCGACCGGGCGGCCGGCTGGCGATCGCGGACCTCTGGGAGACCCGTCAGCACGCCGACCGGCTGCGCGAACTGGGCTGGCGCAACGTGCGACGGCGCAATCTCGGCTGGCGCATGTGGTACGGCGGCCCCTGGTTCTCCACGCGGCTGGTCACCGCGACCAAACCGGGCTGAGGCGTGGTCCCGGCGCGTCCGGCGTGCATGCTGGGACCCATGACGAGAACCGAACTCACCGAACAGATCGTCGTCGCGCGCCTGGCGAAGGGGCTGACGTGGCAACAGCTCGCCGACGCCGTCGGCAGACCGGTGGTATGGACCACCGCGGCGTTGCTCGGACAGCACCCGATCCCGGTCGAGCAGGCCAAGGTCCTGGCCGAGATGCTCGGCCTCGACGCGTCGGCGGTGCCCGTGCTGGCCGGAGCCCCCATGCGGGGCGGGCTGCCCACCGCAGTGCCGACCGACCCGACCGTCTACCGCTTCTACGAAGCACTGCAGGTGTACGGCGGCGCCCTCAAGGAACTGATCGCCGAACAGTTCGGGGACGGAATCATGAGCGCGATCAACTTCAGCGTCGACCTACAGAAGAAGCCGCACCCGTCCGGGGACCGCGTCGTGGTGACCTTCGACGGGAAATTCCTTCCCTACCAATGGGTTTCGTCGGAGAAGTAGATGGCATCGAAAAAGCGCCGGCCGAAACCGGTCGATCTCGTGCTCTCCGGCGGGGGCGTCAAGTTCATCGGTCTGGTGGGCGCCATCGTCGCGCTGATCGATGCGGGTTATTCGATCAAGCGGGTCTCGGGGGTCTCGGCCGGTTCCGTGGTCGCGGCGATCCTGGCAGCCGGCTCCAACGATTCTCAGCTGACCGGTGCGCAGGTCAAGGAGCTCGCCTTCTCGGTCCCGCTGCGCAAGTGGCGCGATGCCGGACCCGTCCCCTATCTCGGTGCGGCCTGGGGGCTGGTCACCGATTCGAGCATGTACCGCGGCGACGCGGCCCACGACTGGATTCGCAGCGAGTTGAAGAACTTCGGGGTCACCGTCTTCGGCGATCTGCACCTCGACGACGACGCCCTGCTCGAAGGGCGGCGCGACAAGCTGGTGGTCACCGTTGCCGACGTGACGGCGGCGCAGCTGGTGCGGTTCCCGTGGGACTATCGGCGGCTCTACGGTCTGGATCCCGATGAGCAGCCGGTGGCCGACGCGGTGCGCGCCTCGATGGCGATCCCGTTCTTTTATCGCCCGGTCAAGCTGACCGGCGCCGACGGCACGACGTCCACCCTGGTCGACGGCGGTGTGCTGTCGAATTTCCCCATCGACACTTTCGACCGGCCCGACGGCGGCGTGCCGCGCTGGCCCACGTTCGGGATCACGGTCCTGCCGAGGCTCACCGAGGGCATCGGCGCGGTGATGCCGGCCCTGAAACCGTTGCGCTTCCTCGAACAGACGGCATTGCTGGAAAGCCTGGTCACCACGATGCTGGCCGGCCACGATCAGACCCATCTCAGCAAGCCGTGGGTCGCGGCGCGCGCCATCGCGGTCGAATCCACCGACGTGGGCGTGCTCGACTTCGACGTCTCCAGGGGCCGCCTCGAAGAGCTCTACGAGAGCGGCTATGCGGCGGCGCAGGCCTTCCTGTCGACGTGGGACTGGCCGGCTTATCTGGACCGGTTCCGGTAAGCCGTCGGCCCGCCGGGTGAAGTGACGGCCCGGCGCGCACGTGTCAGACTGGCGGCGAGGAGGCGAAGGGAACGCGGTGGCGGCTCACGGGCGGCCACCGCGTTCGCGGTTTTAGTTCATCAACACTTGCGGCGAAAGCTCTTTCAGCATCCCGTTGGCCCAGCGCATCTGCCGCAGCGTCTCGGGATGACAGCGCGAGGCCAGGCTCAGCAGCTCGGAATCCTTGGCCGCCTGCGCACCCTGGGCCAGCAACTCCCAATCCAGCGACACCCCCGCCGCCAGCCGGTGAATCCGGCGCAGGTCGGCGAGCAGCATCAGGCCCGGCTCCGGTCGGTGCCGCAGCAAGCCGCCGATCCGCGATTGCAGGAAACCGGTGATCGCGCCGGTGCGCGGGTCGGCGGACAGGCGCAGGCCGTAATGCCGGCCGTGCCGCGCCAACTCGGCGAGGTGATGGCGGGACCAGCCGGCCAGGTCTTGCGCCAGGTGGCTGACGTCCTGGTCGCTGTGGTGGCGCGCGGCGACCACATTGAGTTCATGGGCCAGCTTGCGCTCGGAGCGGTGCAGTTCGCGGATCGCCAGTTTCAGCTTCATGGCCGACTCCCCGCCGATAGGACTTCGGTCACGCCGGCCGACGCCGGCGCCGCGCCCGCGGGTGCCGACCCGTTTCGCTGCGCGTGCCTCCCGCGGACCTTGTGCAGCCGGGCGGCAGCCGTCTTGTAGATCGGCTGCTTGGACACCGGATCCCAATCGGTCAGCGTGAGTTCGTTGCCGGCCCGGTGGTGGCCGTGGCCGGCCCCTTCCTGGTCGAGGTCCCAGTAGCCGTAGTGGAAGGGCACGAACAGGACGCCGTCGCGGATGTCGCGGATCCGCGCCGCGCACCTGATGCGTCCGCGCGGCGTGCTCACCTCGACGAGCTCGCCCTCGGCGATGCCCAGACGGCGTGCATCGCCCGGCGAGACCTCGACCCATACCTCGGGTGCGGCCTGTTGAAGCTGCTGGGCCCGTGCGGTTTTCGTGCGGGTATGGAAGTGATAGACGGTGCGGCCGGTGATCAGCGCGAACGGGAACTCGGGGCTGGTCCGCTCATGCGGTGGAACGTATTCGGCCGCCTTGATGATCGCCTTGCCGTAAGGGTTCATCGAGCGGTATTCGTCGGGCTGCAGCGGGGCGCCGGTGATCAGGTCTTTGCCATATGCCTCGCAGTATTCGGGCTTCGCCCAGAACTTCGCGTCGGCGTAGAGCCGTTCGGTGCCGTCGGGATGTTCTGTGTTACAGGGCCATTGGATGCCGCTGCCGCCGCGCAGCTTCTCGTAGCTCAAACCCGTGTAGTCGCACGGCCGGCCCGCGCTGCATTTCTTCCACGCCTCGAAAGCCGACTCGGCATCGGTCCAGGGCGGAAACGGCTGGCCGTCCTTGTCGCGGAAGTCCATCCGGCGCGCGTAGTCCAGGAAGATGTCGAGGTCCGGGCGCGCGGAACCCGGTGCCTGGACTGCCTTTTCGGACAGATGCACGGTGCGGTCGGCATTGGTGAAGGTACCGGTCTTCTCCGCCCACGCCGCGGCGGGCAGCACGACATCGGCCATCGCGGCGGTTTCGGTCAGGAAGATGTCCTGAACGACGAGGAACAGCCGTTCCTGGGAGAAAATGTCGCGGATGCGGGGCAACTCCGGCAGCGACACCAGCGGATTGGTGGCGGTGACCCACAGCATCCGCAGCGTCCCCTCCTCGGCGTAGCGGAACATCTGCATGGCGTGCGTGGGCGGACCGTAGTGCGGAATCTGCAGGGGCTCGAGGTTCCACAACTGGGCCAACTCGGCGACGTGGGAGTCATTGGACCAGTTGCGGAAACCGGCCAGGTCCCCGTCGGCGCCGCATTCGCGGGTGTTCTCCGCCGTCGGCTGCCCGTTCATCTGCAACACACCGCATCCGGGCTTGCCCAGCATGCCGCGGACCAGGTGAATGTTGTTGACCTGCACGGCCGCCGCGGTGGCCTGATGCGACTGATAGAAGCCCTGCAGCACGGTGGACAGCAGCCGCTTCGCCGTGCCCAGCAGCCGCGCCGCGTGCCGGATGTCCTCGGCCGCAACGCCGCAGATCTCGGCGACCCGTTCGGGCGGGAACTCCTCGACCCGGCCGCGTAGCTCGTCGAAACCGACTGTGTGCGAGTCGATGTAGTCCGAGTCGATCCAGCCGTTGCCGATGATCTCGTGCAGCAGGCCGTTCATCAGCGCCACGTTGGTGCCCGGCACCGGCGCCAGGTGGACGGTGGCGCGCTTGGCGACCGGCGTCAGCCGGGGGTCGACGCAGACGATCGCCGGCGGCGCGTCGCCGGCCAGCCGGTCCAGCATCCGCGCCCACAGCACCGTCTGCGTCTCGGCGACGTTGTGCCCGAACAACGCGATGACGTCGGCGTGGTCGACATCGGTGTAGGACCCCGGCTGTCCGTCGCAGCCGAACGACTCCTTGAGCGCCTCGGCCGCCGTCGCGGTGCACAGCCGGGTGTTGCCGTCGACGTGGTTGGTGCCGATCGCCCCGTGCGCGATGGCGCCCTGGGTGTAGTAGGCCTCCAAGAACAACTGTCCCGACGTGTAGAAGCCGATCGAGCTGGGGCCGAAGTTGTCGAGCAAGTCCCTGGTTCGGTCCACGATCCGCCCCATGGCGGTGTCCCAGTCGCACGGCTTCAGCTCGCCGCCGGTCCTGACCATCGGTGTGGTGAGCCGGTCGGCGGACGCGTTCGCCTGCCAGCCGAACAGATCCTTGGGGTCCAGGCGCCCGTGGTTGACGCGGTCGACGGCCCGCCCGCGCACGCCCACGATCCGCCCGTCCTTGACGGCGATGTCCAGACCGTCGCCGTTAGAGTGCAACACCGCCGCCGATTGCACCCAGCGATCCACCGATTCGGGAGTGATCCCGTCGGCCAGGTAGGTGTCGACCCGCTCCGGCCAGCGGGTGCCGGGTTCATACGGGGTGCGCGTCCCCCAGGGGTTCGCGATGCGATCTATCGTCACGGGCAGAGGACTTCCCCCGCAGCGGCCCCCGAAACCACGTCAGGCAGGTGCCTGGCCTACAGCCCGAATTCGGCTTCGATCCCGTCGATGCCGGCGCGGATGGCCGCCAGGGCGTCGGCCCGAGCGCGCAGCTTGGTCGCGGCGTGGGCGCGCTGATTCAGCCCGGCGAATTCGGTGGCGGCTTCCTCGGCGCGGTCCATCACCATCTCGGGCAGCACGATCTCATCGATAAAGCCTGCGGCAAGGGCGGTTTCACCGAAGAACGTTCTGGCCAGCCCGGCGGCCTGCTGATACCCCGACGGCGTCAGCCTCAGCTTCATGATCTCGCACGCGGCATACGGGATGACCATGCCGATCGCGACCTCGTTGGCCTGGATGTTGTAGGCATGCGCGGCCACCCGGTGATCGCCGGACGACAACAGGAACGCCCCCATCGCGATCGCATGGCCGGTACACGCCATCACCACCGGCTTCGGAAACGACAAGAGGCGATACGCCAGCTCGAACCCGCCTCGCAGCATGTCGATCGCGGGCTGCACCTCGCCGGAGGTGAGGATCTTCAGGTCGAAGCCGCCGCTGAACACCCGCTCGTTGCCGGTGATCACCAGCGCCCCGGCGTTGTCCGCCTCGGCTGTGTCGATCGCGTCGTTCAGCGCCTGCTGCATGGTCGGGCCCAGCGCGTTGACCTTGCCGTCGTCCATCCTGATGATGGCGAGGGAGTCCTTGGTGCTGTAGTGGACCGGGGCGGTCATGGGTGGCTCCTTGCCGTCAGGCGGGCGCGCTGTGGTGTTTGCCCAGATCGTCTTCGGCGTTACTCCAGCGCAGGCTGACATCGGTGGGTTCGTCGAGTTGGCGGGTGCGCCATCTGTCCTGGGTCTCCCGAACCGCGGTGTTGATCCGTTCGATCTCGCTGCGGAAAACCTCGGGCCGGGTCTCCTTGCTGGCGTAGTGGAAGTAGGTCAGCAGGCTGCGCAGCAGCTCCAGCTTCTCCTTTTCCCGCTTCGCCAGGTCATGGGTGGTCATCAACTCGATGCGCTGGACGGGTGGCAGGGCATCCCAGTCCAGCACCACCTCGGTGTGCAGCGGAGAGCGCTCGCGCCGCCAGAACCGCCGGTCGCGCGGCTGAGCGGGTCGGTCGTAGTAGCTGACGGTCCCGGTGAAACGCGACTCGATGCCACTGCCGATTTCGGCGCGGTCGAGCGCGGAATCCCACACCAGGCGCCATTCCTGGCCGGGCGCCAGCACCGGCAGCTCACGGGGCAGTCGCAGTTCGACGACGTCGGCGTAACCGTCGGTGGCGCTTTCGTATTCGGCCACCGTCGGCGGATTGACGAACGCGAACTCGATGTCATACGCGGCGGTCTGGCCGAAATTGCGGACCACGAGTTCGATCACGTGCCAGTCGGCGGGGTGCGGCTCCATGAACACCCCGACGTGCGGGCGGGTTTTTTCCGCCGCCGCGCGGCGATTGCGGGCGATCTGGCTGTTGGTGAAGACCAGGGTGACGACGGCGAGGGCGATCGCCGCCCACGCTGCCCACGCAATCCAGGTGCTGGACCCGACGTCGGTGACCCCATGCCAGCTGTCCTGGAGCCAACCCATGGAATCCACCCTCCGCTTATATCACAGGGCCGGGCGCCGAATGGTCACCATCGAGCGATCACCCCGTTGCTCAGCCACCCATCAGCATTCGCCATTGGTCAAGGTCCGCGGCCCGATACACATAGTTGGAACGCTTGACGTCCGACAGCGAGGCACTGGGCTGCGCCGAATACCAATGCCCCGGAAACACCGTCGGATCACCGGGAAGGGTCGCGAGCCGCTGCAGGCTGCGGTACATCTCGTCGGAGTCGCCACCGGGGAAGTCCGTGCGCCCGCAGCCCTCCAAGAACAACGTGTCGCCGGCCACCAGGCGGCCGTCGAGCAGAAAACACTGGCTGCCCGGGGTGTGGCCCGGGGTGTGCAGCAACTCGATCTCGATATCGCCGATGCTGACCTTGTCATGGTTCTCGTGCGCGGTCAGGTCGCCGAGGCCGATCCCGGTGACTCGCGAAACCCACAGCGCCTCATGGGTATTGACGTGCACCGGCACCGCCGTGCGTTCCAGCAGTTCGGCCAGGCCCTGCAGCGAGAAGCCCATCATCGATCCGCCGACGTGGTCGGGGTGGTGGTGGGTCACCAGCACCCCGGAGAGATGCATACCGTCGGCCTCGAGGGCGTCGAGGAGATCACCGGCGGCGTAGGCCGGGTCGACGACCACGCAATCCCCGGTTTGCCGGTCGCCGATCAGGTAGGCGAAGTTGCGCATCTGCGTCGCCAACATGTCCTCGGCGGCGAAGTCGCGCCCGGAGAGCAGTTGACGAAAGTACAGCCGGTCTTCTGACACGTGACCAGATTAGGACCCGGATCGCGGCGGGCCGCGGGTAGTCCGCCACCGCTTCGATTGCGCCGCCCCGAGGCGGTGACACCCCTGCTGAGCGCCCGGTTGGGCTCGTTTTCAGTGGGTATTGTTGGCGCATGAAGAAGAAGGTCGAAATCGAGGTCGACCTCGAACTGGTCGATGAGGCGATCCGCCGCTTCGGTGTCGCCGGCGCGCGCGAGGCCGTCAATCTCGCGCTGCGCACCCTGCTTCATGAGGACCCTTCCGTCGAAGAGGACGACGAGTACGACGAATTCAGCAACCTCAACGCGTGGCAACCGCGCCGCACCGTCGGGCCCGGGTGAGCCGCGCACCGGCTTCGTCGATGTCGGATGAGCCCGGCGTTTCGGGCAATCACCGTTGGCCACTGTCCAGCGGTACTCGTGGTTTGGTGCCGCTGCGAGCCAGGTTGTACCCTCTTTTAGGCCCGCGCGACTGATCGCTTCGGGTGAACGGCCCCCTTAGCTCAGTCGGTAGAGCGTTTCCATGGTAAGGAAAAGGTCAACGGTTCGATTCCGTTAGGGGGCTCGGCGGACGCCGAGCAGGCGTGGCGGCCCCGGCCCCAAAGGGGTGGCCAGAGGCGATGTAGCTCAGTCGGTTAGAGCGAACGACTCATAATCGTTAGGTCGCCGGTTCGAGTCCGGCCATCGCTACAACAGAACAGCACAGATTTTTTCAAGAATCGAGAGAGAACCGTCATGGCGTCCAGTACCGACGTACGGCCGAAGATCACCTTGGCATGCGAGGTGTGCAAGCACCGCAACTACATCACCAAGAAAAACCGCCGGAACGACCCGGACCGACTGGAGCTGAAGAAGTTCTGCTCCAACTGCGGTAAGCACCAGGCGCATCGGGAGACACGCTAGCGGCGGCCCGCCAGCGTTTATTCCGATTGACTAGGTAGTTTAAGAACCGTGCCGTTAACCGAAAGCATCGTCGGGATGCACTACCGCTACCCCGATTATTACGAGGTCGAGCGGGAGAAGATCCGCGAGTACGCGGTCGCCGTGAAACACGACGACCCGGCGTTCTTTGAGGAGAAGGCGGCGGCCGACCTCGGCTATAAGGGGCTGCCCGCCCCCCTGACATTTGTCTGCGTGTTCGGCTACACGGCGCAGACCGCATTCTTCAAGCACGCCAACGTCGCCGTCCAGGACGCCCAGATCGTTCAGGTCGACCAGGTGCTGAAGTTCTTCGCGCCGCTGGTGGCCGGCGACAAGCTCTACTGCGACGTCTACGTGGACTCGGTGCGGGTGTCGCACGGCACCCAGATCATCGTTACCAAGAACGTCATCACCAATGAGGCCGGTGACGTCGTGCAAGAGACCTACACGACCCTGGCGGGCCGTGCCGGCGATGATGGAGATGAGGGATTTACTGATGCCACTGCGTGAGTTCAGCTCCGTGAAGGTGGGTGACCAGCTTCCAGAGAAGACCTACCCGCTGACCCGACAGGATCTGGTGAATTACGCGGGCGTATCTGGCGACCTGAACCCGATCCACTGGGACGACGAGATCGCCAAGGTCGTCGGTCTGGAGACCGCGATCGCGCACGGCATGCTCACCATGGGCATCGGCGGTGGCTACGTCACCTCGTGGATCGGCGACCCCGGCGCGGTCACCGAGTACAACGTGCGATTCACCGCCGTGGTGCCGGTGCCCAACGACGGCAAGGGTGCCGAACTGGTCTTCAGCGGCCGGGTGAAGTCGGCCGACCCGGAGACCAAGTCCGTGACCATCGCGCTCACGGCCACCACCGGCGGCAAGAAGATCTTCGGCAGGGCCATCGCGTCCGCGACCCTGGCATAGTGCATGGCGCTCAAAACAGACATCCGGGGAATGATCTGGCGCTACGCGGATTATTTTGTGGTGGGTCGTGAGCAACTCCGCGCGTTTGCGCAATCCATCAAGAACGACCATCCAGCGTATTTCGACGAAGACGCTGCCGCCGAACTCGGCCACAGTGCGATCGTGGCACCGCTGACCTTCGGGACGATCTTCGCCAAGCTGGTTCAGCTGGATTTCTTCCGGCATGTCGACATCGGCATGGAGACCATGGTGATCGTCCAGGTCGACCAGCGGTTCGTGTTCTCTATGCCGATCAAGGCCGGCGACAAGCTGTGGGCCCGGATGGAAATCCAATCGGTGGACGAGCGTTTCGGCGCCGACATCGTCGTCACCAAGAACATCTGCACCAACGAAGCTGGTGAGATCGTCATGGAGGCCTACACCACCTTGATGAGCCAGTACACCGACGGGTCCGCGAACCTCAAATGGGACGCCAACTCCGGACAGGTCGTCAGAACGGCGTAATTAGTATCTGACTCCTGCTGCGATGTACACTCGGACCTCGGGGTTTTCCCAGCACCAGCGCGCTTTCCGTGAGTCGAGCAATCGGAAGGCGCGCGTGTCATGTAAGCCCCGGTAGGTAAGCGCAGGTTGGCCTGCCAACCGCGAAGGGGCGTAGCTCAACTGGCAGAGCAGCGGTCTCCAAAACCGCAGGTTGCAGGTTCAAGTCCTGTCGCCCCTGCTGAAGACGGACGGGACACCGGCCGACGAGCGTCTGGAGACGATGCGGGCCCGGGGGCCTGAGGAGGAACCAGACAACAAGAATGTGCCATGGTGGACACTGGAAGAATGTGCCGCCACCGATGGGACGGCTTTCGGGGTACTAGCAAACAAAGGAGCGTGCGGTGAGCGACGAAGGCGATGTTGCCAACGACGCCACAAGCGACGGCACCCAGACCGAGGACGGCCGCGCGAGCGGCGGTCGGACGGCGGTGGTGACGCGGCCGCAGCGCCCGACCGGTAAGCGATCCCGGCAAAAACCGGCCGACGCCGACGCCGAGTCGCCGGACGAGATCGAGGGCTCCGGCAAGGAGAAGGCCAAGAAGGGCGCCAAAGCCAAGAAGGCCGCCAAGCCGAGGAAATCCGCGGACAGTCGGGCCAACCCGGTCGTGTTCGTCTACAACTACCTCAAGCAGGTCGTTGCGGAGATGCGGAAGGTCATCTGGCCCAACCGCAAGCAAATGCTCACGTACACCTCCGTTGTGCTGGTCTTCCTGGCCTTCATGGTGGCGCTGGTCGGCCTGGCGGATTTCGGCCTGACCAAGCTGGTGCTGTTGGTGTTCGGCTGAGCGAGTGACGCCGCTTTTCAAAGTGACAGAGAGGACTCACACCCGTGACTACCTTCGACGGTGACCCGTCCCCGGGTGACGCGGTCGACCTGAAAGAGACCACCGACGCCGAGGCTTCGGCGGCTTCTGAGGCTTCTGACGACACGGCGGCCCCCGCGGACTCCGAGGTCACCGAGGCGACCGCGGACGACGCCGCCGAGGCGCACGACGAGCCGGCCGAAGAGGCCGACCCGGCGGTCACGCTCAAGGCGGAACTGCGCAGCAAGCCCGGCGACTGGTATGTCATCCACTCCTACGCGGGATACGAGAACAAGGTCAAAGCCAACCTCGAAACGCGTGTGCAGAACCTCGACGTCGGGGACTACATCTTCCAGGTGGAAGTGCCGACCGAAGAGGTCACCGAGATCAAGAACGGCCAGCGCAAGCAGGTCAACCGCAAGGTGCTGCCCGGCTACATCCTGGTGCGCATGGATCTGACCGACGACTCGTGGGCCGCGGTGCGCAACACCCCCGGCGTCACCGGCTTCGTCGGGGCGACCTCGCGTCCGTCGGCGCTGACGCTCGACGACGTGGTGAAGTTCCTGCTGCCGCGCGGCGCGGCGAAGAAGGCCGCCAAGGGTGCGGCAACCACCGCCGCCGCCGCCGAGGTCGGCGGGCTGGAACGCCCGACCATCGAGGTCGACTACGAGGTCGGCGAGTCGGTCACCGTCATGGACGGCCCGTTTGCCACGCTGCCGGCCACGATCAACGAGGTCAACGCCGAACAGCAGAAGCTCAAGGTGCTGGTGTCGATCTTCGGCCGCGAAACCCCGGTCGAACTGACCTTCAGCCAAGTCTCCAAGCTCTAAACCGGCGCATTCGCCGGGCGTAAACCAGGAAGGAACAGCACAATCTCATGGCCCCGAAGAAGAAAGTCGTCGGGCTGATCAAGCTTCAGATCCAGGCGGGACAGGCCAACCCGGCGCCGCCGGTCGGGCCCGCGCTCGGTCAGCACGGCGTCAACATCATGGAGTTCTGCAAGGCATACAACGCCGCCACGGAGAACCAGCGCGGTCAGGTCATCCCGGTGGAGATCACGGTCTACGAGGACCGCAGCTTCACCTTCACGCTCAAGACGCCGCCCGCCGCCAAGCTGCTGCTCAAGGCCGCCGGCGTGGGCAAGGGCTCGGCCGAACCGCACAAGACCAAGGTCGCCAAGGTCACGTGGGATCAGGTCAAGGAGATCGCCGAGACCAAGAAGTCGGACCTGAACGCCAACGACATCGACGCGGCCGCCAAGATCATCGCGGGCACCGCCCGGTCGATGGGTATCACCGTCGAGTAATACCCGAACACCGTGGGAGGGCCAGCTTCGGCCCGATAACCACGACCCAACACCAGATTGGATGAATCAATGAGCAAGAACAGCAAGGCATACCGCGCCGCCGCCGAGAAGGTGGACCGCAACAGCCTCTACTCCCCGCTGGAAGCGGCCAAGCTCGCCAAGGAAACGTCGTCGAGCAAGCAGGACGCGACCGTCGAGGTGGCGATCCGGCTGGGCGTCGACCCGCGCAAGGCGGACCAGATGGTCCGCGGCACGGTCAACCTGCCGCACGGCACCGGCAAGACGGCCCGGGTCGTGGTGTTCGCGGTCGGCGACAAAGCGGACGCCGCCGTCGCCGCGGGCGCTGATGTGGTCGGCAGCGACGACCTGATCGAGAAGATTCAGGGCGGCTGGCTGGATTTCGACGCCGCGATCGCGACCCCGGACCAGATGGCCAAGGTCGGTCGCATCGCGCGGGTGCTCGGCCCGCGTGGCCTGATGCCCAACCCCAAGACCGGCACCGTCACCCCTGATGTCGCCAAGGCCGTGGCCGACATCAAGGGCGGCAAGATCAACTTCCGCATCGACAAGCAGGCCAACCTGCACTTCGTCATCGGCAAGGCCTCCTTCGACGAGAAGTCCCTCGCCGAGAACTACGGCGCCGCGCTCGACGAGGTGCTGCGGCTCAAGCCGTCCGCGTCGAAGGGCCGGTACCTGAAGAAGATCACCGTGTCGACGACGACGGGCCCGGGCATTCCGGTCGACCCGTCGGTCACCCGCAACTTCTCTGAGGCCTGATCTTTCGCGAGCAGACGCGAAAGCCCCTTTTTCTCGGCGCGTTGGGTGCTTTTGTGTCTGCTCGCGGGTGAGTGTTAACCCCCGCACTCGGCGATGCGTCGCTGCAGGAACGCGCGGCCCGGCTCAGATCCGTTGGACGCCAACGCCGCTCGGTACCACGTGAGCGCATCAGCCGGTCGGCCCGCGCGGCGCAGCAGGTCGGCGCGCACGGTCGCGACGAGGTTCGAGCGAACGAGCCGCGGATCGCCCGCCACGTTGTCCAGGGCGGCCAGGCCGGCGTCGGGACCGTCGCGAAACCCGATCGCCAGCGCGCGATTGGCCGCCACCACCGGGGAGCCGGTGATCCGCCATAGCCGGTCATAGGCCGAGCAGATGGTGACCCAATCGGTCTGTTCCCACGACGACGCCGTGGCATGCAGCGCGGCGATCACCGCCTGGGGCAGATAGGCGCCCGTCGAACCCTGGGCCCGCCGCAACCGGTCGAGCCCGCGGGCAATGCGTGCGCGGTCCCATCGGCGCCGGTCCTGATCCTCGAGCGGCACCAGCATCCCGGACTCGTCCACCCGGGTCGTGCGTCGCGAATCATGCAGCAGCATAAGGGCGGACAGCGCGTGCGCCTCCCGCTCCTCGGGCAGCAGGGCGCACAGCTCCCCGCCCAGCCGGATCCCCTCGTCGCACAGGTCGTCCCGGATGGCCGAGGGCCCCGCGGTCGACCAGTAGCCCTCGGTGAACACCAAGTAGACGCAACCGAGCACGTGCGGTGTGCGCTCGGGCAGCAGCTCGGCCGGTGGGACGCGCAGCGGGATGTTGGCGTGCCGAACCTTGTTCTTGGCGCGGGTGATTCGCTGGCCGATCGCCGTCTCGGTCTGCAGGAGCGCGCGGGCGATCTCGCCGACGGTCAGACCGGACACCAGCCGCAGCGTCAGCGCCAGTTGTGATTGCCGGTCCAGCGCCGGGTGTGCGCAGGTGAACATCATCCGCAACTCGTCATCGCGAACCGGATGCGGGTCGGTGCGCTCGGTGCGCGCCCTGATATCGTCCAGCACGGCCGCCAATTCCTTTCCGGGGCGCACGGATTCGCGTCGCAGGCGATCCCGGGCGCGGTTACGGCCAACGGTCACCAGCCACCCGCCCGGGTTGACGGGCATCCCGTCGCGCGGCCAGGTGCGCAGCGCTTCGGCGCAGGCCTCCTGGACGGCGTCCTCGGCGACGGTGAGGTCACCCGACCACCGCGCGAGCGCGGCCACGGCCGGGCCCCATTCCCGGCGGAAGACGCCGTCCAGGTCGGCCATCTGCTTACAGGCCGGAGACCCCCGCCAGCTGGCGCAGGTGCACTGCCGAGGCGGGGATCATCGATGCGATCTTGACGGCCTCGTCGCGATCCGCGGCGCTCAACAGGTAGATGCCCGTGGCGATTTCGGCGCCCTCCGCGTATGGCCCGTCGGTGATGAGGACCTCGCCGTCGCGCACCCGCACGGTCGTGGCCGTGGACCGGTCGTGCAGCGCGGCGCCGCCGATCACGTGATCACCGGCGGCGGCGTGCAGATCGACGTGCTTGGCCGCCACCGCCTCCCACTCGGGCGTGCCCGGCGTATGCGCGGATTCGGCGGGTTCGGCCAGCAGTGCGAGCCAGTCGTTGCCGGTGAGCGCGCGGGACGGCTCGACGGCGTGGACCACCGGCCACAGCTCCACCGCGCCGAACGCGGCGACCGGGACATCGCGCGCCAGTGCCAGCGCCTCGTCGAGGTTTTCGGCTTCGAAGACGTAATAACCGCAAGCCACCTCGGCGGCCTCGGCGAAGGGCCCGTCGGTGACCGTCGGCGCATCCGGACCGCCGGTGATGGCCACCGCGTCCGCGGCGGGCGCCAGCGCGTCACCGGCTTTGATCGCCGGCCCGGCTTTGGCGTGAAAGCTCTCGAATGCTGCCATCGCGGCGGCGGCATCGTCGGGCGTACGGTCTTGCTCGTTGCTGATCAACAAGGCGAAGTACTGCATGGTCGTCACCTCCGGTAGTGAGCGAAGCCGTCTGCTCCACTCTCTACCTACTCGACGAACCGCGCAGCGCCAATCCGACAGACGCTGCGGAAATTCAGGCGGCCGCGCCCGGCTTGACGTAGGTCACCAGGCTGACGTCGAGCATCTCGTCACCGAAATAGTGCTCGCAGCCGCGCAGGTACTTGATGTAGCGGTTGTACACCTCTTCGGAGGTGACCTCGATGGCCTTATCCCGGTTGGACTCGAGTGTGTCACCCCAGATGTGCAGGGTCTTGATGTAGTGCGGCCGCAGCGAAAGCGGTTCGGGCACAACGAAACCAGCCTTCACGCCGTGATCGACCATCATCTGGGTGGTGGGCAGCCGGCCGCCGGGGAAGATCTCGGTGACGATGAACTTGATGAACCGCGCCGTCTCGAAGCTCAGCTTCTTGCCGCGCGCGGCCAGGTCGTACGGGTGGTAGCTGACACTGCTCTGGACGGTCATCCGGCCGTCGTCGGGCATGATGTCGAAGGTCCGCTTGAAGAAGTCGTCGTAGTTTTCGTGACCGAAGTGCTCGAAGGCCTCGATCGACACGATGCGGTCGACCGGCTCGGAGAAGTCCTCCCAGTTCTGCAGCCGCACCTCACGCGAGCGGCCGCTGTCGATCGAGCCGAGCAACTCCCGGCTGCGCGCGTGCTGGTTCTTGGACAGGGTCAGGCCGATGACGTTGACGTCGAACCGCTCGACGGCGCGTTTCATGGTGGTGCCCCAGCCGCAGCCGATGTCCAGCAGGGTCATGCCCGGCTTGAGGTCCAGCTTGTCGAGGTTGAGGTCGATCTTGGCGTACTGGGCGTCTTCCAGGCTCATGTTGTCGCGCTCGAAGTAGGCGCAGCTGTAGATCCGCGACGGGTCCTGGAACAGGCCGAAGAAATCGTCGGAGACGTCGTAATGCGCCTGAATGTCCTCCGAGCGCGTCCGCGTCTTCGTCGGGCCAGTCGGTTGCTCAGCCATTTTGGTCCTGTTCTCCTGGATGACGATCACTGCCTATATCCACGCACGGATCGAGGGGTCTCGTGTGACCAGCAACGATACCCAACGTCGAGGCATCGGTTCCTAAGGGTGCAGCGCGCGTCGCGGGGCCGACCGCGGAGGCAAAGTCTACTTTTCCGCCGACGCTACTTCGTCAGCGTGTACTGGGCCACGTTGGAGATGCCTTTGCGGAACAGGCCGGCGCAACCGGTCAGGTAGCGCATGAAGCGGTCGTAGACCTCTTCGGACTGCAGGGCGATCGCGCGTTCGCGATTGGCCTCCAGGTTGGCCGCCCAGGTGTCCAGCGTCCGGGCATAGTGCGGCTGCAGGTATTGCGTCTGCTCGAGCGAGAAACCGCTGGCCCGCGAAAGGTCGACGATGTCGGATTCGCCGCACATCTGCCCGCCGGGAAAAATTTCCTTGCCGAGGAAGTGCAGGAAACGCAGGTCGGTCATCGTGATTTTGATGCCGACTTCTTTCCAGTGCGACTGCGGATACGTGAATATGCTGTGCATCAGCATCCGGCTGTCGTTGGGGAGGGTCTCGTAGGCCCAATCCCAGAACGCGGGCCAACGTTCCTTTTTGAATGCGTCGAAGGCCTCGAAGCTGATGATCCGATCGACGTGCTCGTCGAACTCTTCCCAGCCCTGCAGCCGGGCCTCGGCTCGCCGCGTTGTCGGGATCGCGGCCAGCTTCGCTTTGGTGCGCGCGTAGTGGTTGCGGCTGAGCGTGATGCCGATGACGTTCACGTCGTACTTCTCCAGCGCCCGGACCACGGCCGCGCCCCAGCCGCACCCGACGTCGAGCAGCGTCATGCCCGGCTCGAGGTTCAGCTTGTCCAGTCCCAGATCCAGCTTGGCCAGCTGTGCCTGTTCCAGCGTCATGTCGTCGTCTTTGAAATAGGCGCAGGTGTACACCATGTTGGGGTCGAGAAACAACGCGAAGAAGTCGTCCGAAATGTCGTAGGTTGCCTGCGACTCTTCGTAATACGGCTCCAGCTTCACCATTGCTACACCCACCCTCCTTCGACAACCGTACAACCCGCCGCCTTGGACTGGAAATGCGGGGAAATGTTTCTACGGCATGCTTTTTGGCTCAATACGCCTCGCCGAAGTTGCTTGTCAGTACGCCAACCACCTGATCCCACAACTGCTGTGGCAGATCATGACCCATCCCGTCGAATAACACCAATCGGGCGCCGTCGATGGCCCGCGCCACCGCGCGGCCGCCGAACGGCCGCATCAATTTGTCCGCCCGGCCGTGGATCACCACGGTGGGGGCGATGGTCCCGCGGTTGTAGCGCCGCAGGCTGCCGCTGCCCAGCACCGCGGCGAAATGCCGCGCGACGCCCTGCGGGTAGTAGTTGCGGTCGTACCCCTCGGCGGCCTCGGCGCGGGCCCGCTCGTCGGGCAACCGGTAGCGCGGGCTCCCGATGATCTTGCCGACCCGCACCGCGTTGTCGATGATCACCTCGCGCGGCGAGTTCGGCGCCGGCCCCTTCAGCAGCGCCAGCAACGCCCGCGGTGCCGGCGGCGGTAGCAGGGCCGAATTGTTGCTGGAGAAGATGATCGCCAGGGTGGTGGTCCGCTCACGGAACCGTGCGGCGAAGATCTGGGCGATCATGCCGCCCATCGACGCGCCCACGATGTGGGCGCGGTCGATGCCCAGATGATCCAGCACGGCCGCGGCGTCGTCGGCCATGTCCTCGAGCTTGTACGTCGCCTGGCTGGGCAGACCCAGCCAGGACCGGGCCAGCCGCGTCGCCAGCGGCTGTCCCGCGCTGACATGCCGGGTCTTGCTGGACAGGCCGACGTCGCGGTTGTCGTACCGGATGACCCGCAGGCCGCGGTCGACCAGCTTTTCGCAGAACGCGGTCCGCCACAGCACCAGCTGGGCCCCCAGCCCCATGATGAGCAGGACGGGCGGGTCGTCGATGTCGCCCATGTCCTCGTAGTACAGCTTCAGGTCGCCTGATATGGCGTGTCCCGTGCGGACCTGCACCGCGCGCTCCTATACCTCGACGTCGGAGGAGTGTTCGCGGCTGACTTCGACCATGAAGTTCGCGAAATACCCCGTCAATTGCGGATCCGCCATCATCTGCCAGCTGGGTGCCAGCAGCTTCATGTAGCGCTCGACATAGAGGAATTGCTTGCCGATCAGCACCAGCTCGCGCGGCAGCTTGACGTCGTAGGCGTCCGCCAGCGTCGACAGCTGGCGGCCGATGTCGGCGTACGACATGTCGCCCAGCGTCGACATGGTCAGCGGGGTGGCGAACTTTTCCAGATCCTTGGCGGCCTCGGCTTCGGGCTTCATGGTGCCGACGGCGCCCATCAGCACCACGATCTTGCCCGCCGCGGCGTGGTCCTTCTTGACCAGCAGCGCGTACACCAATTCGCGCAGCAGCCACCTGGTGCGGGGATCGATGCGGCCCATGATGCCGAAGTCGAAGAAGACGATGCGGCCCTGCTCGTCGACGTAGAGGTTGCCCGCATGCAGGTCGCCGTGGAACAGCCCGTGCCGCAGCCCGCCTTCGAAAAGCGAGAACAGCAGCGCCTTGACCAGCTCGACGCCCTCGAACCCCGCCTTGCGGATGGCGGCGACGTCGTCGATGCGGATGCCGGACACCCGCTCCATCGTCAGCACCCGGTCACTGGTGAAGTCCCAATAGACCTGCGGCACCCGGATGTTGCGGCCCAGCGGGGAGGCGTGCAGGTGCGACACCCACGCTTCCATCGACTGCGCCTCCAGCCGGAAATTCAGCTCCTCGGCCAGGTTGTCGGAGAAGTCGGCGACGACGTCCTGCGCGGACAGCCGCCGGCCCAGCTTGGCCACCTCGACGGCCTGGGCGAAGCGCTTGAGAATCTGCAGGTCGGCGGCGACCCGGCGGCGAATGCCCGGCCGCTGGATCTTGACGACGACCTCCTCACCGCTGTGCAGGGTCGCGTAGTGCACCTGGGCGATCGAGGCCGACGCGAACGGCACCTCGTCCCAGCTGGCGAACAGCTCGGACGGGTCGCCCCCGAGCTCCTCGATGAACAGCTTGTGCACCTCGCCGGGGTCGGCGGGCGGCACCCGGTCCAGCAGGCCGCGGAACTCCCGGGACAGCGATTCGCCGAACGCCCCGGGGCTGGACGCGATGATCTGCCCGAACTTGACGTACGTCGGTCCCAGGTCGGCGAAGGTCTGGGGGAGCTGTTTGATCACCTTCTGCTGCCACCGCCCCCGGCCGGGCAGCGCGGTGACGATGCGAGCGGCGAAGCGGGTGGCCTGCCAACCTGTCACCGCTACCCGGGCCGCTTCGACCGGCAACGGCACCCGGTCGAGCTTGGCCACGTCGCGATGTTTGGTAGAACTCATTCCAGCAGTCTGCCAAATCGGTACTGGCAAGTCCCAATCTCTACCGGGGCCGATCCCCGCTTCGCCACGGCTGCACCCACCCCTGGATCGACCAGCCCTCGAGTCCGGCGATCAGCTCATACATGGTGGCGCCGTCGATCGTCTCTCGGATGATGTCGGCATGCCCGGCGTGCCGCGCCAGCTCATTGATCACGTGCAGGATCACCCAGCGCACCGACCACGCCTGCTGGTCCTTGGGGAACCACGGGATGTCCCGCGGCACGGGCACCGCGGCGTCGAGGTCCGCGGTCTCGGCTAGCCGCAACGTCGTCGCGTTCTGCGTCTCGAACGCCCGCAGCAGCCCGTCCAGCGTCTCGTCGGGCGCCATCACGTGCTGGTCCGCGAACTCCTTGCTGATCTGGTCGAACGGGCGGGTGTCTTTCGGCGGCGCGTCGGGCGCGGCGGCGACGCGCGCCATCCAGCTGCGCTGCATCCCGGTGGCGTGCTTGATCAGCCCGCCGATCGACAACGCACTGACCGAGGGCGTGGACCGGGCCTGTTCGTCGGTGAGGCCGAGTGACACGGCGAAGTACGCGCTCTGGTGGAACGCGAGGAATTCGCGCAGGGCGCTGCGTTCGTCGGCCACTGGCCGGGCGAGGGCGGGCATTGTCCGATCGTAGTTCGCTCTCACGCCGTAAAGTGCGGGGATGCAGCTGGTTTCGGCGCACGCGACCGAGCTTTTCGTCGGGCCGCCGGACGTCCCGCTGCAGCTGGTGCGGGTCACGGTCGAGGGGTGCGCCGCGCCGACGCCGATCCGCGTCGACGGCGACGGGCTGAGCGGGGAGGTCCTCGCCGAGCCCGGCCGCGACGTGATCGAGGTCCCGGTCGACGTGCGGCGTCCCGTGGTGGGCGAGCGACGGTCCGCGCAGGTGCGCGCCGGCGGCGCCCACCTGCCGTTCGACTTCATCATCGCCGAGCCCGGCTGGACCATGTTCATGGTCAGTCACTTCCACTACGACCCGGTGTGGTGGAACACGCAGGGCGCCTACACCAGCGCATGGACCGAGGACCCGCCGGGGCGGGCCCGGCAGACCAACGGCTTCGAGCTCGTGCACGCACACCTGGAGATGGCGCGCCGCGAGCCCGAATACAAGTTCGTGCTCGCCGAGGTGGATTACCTCAAGCCGTACTGGGACACCCGCCCCGAAGACCGCGCCGACCTGCGCCGGCTCATCGCGCAGGGCCGCGTCGAGGTGATGGGCGGCACCTACAACGAACCCAACACCAACCTCACCAGCCCGGAAACGACGATCCGAAACCTGGTGCACGGCATGGGTTTCCAGCGCGGCGTGCTGGGTGCCGACCCGGCGACCGCGTGGCAGCTGGACGTGTTCGGCCACGACCCGCAGTTCCCGGGGCTGGCCGCCGACGCCGGACTGACGTCGAGTTCGTGGGCGCGGGGACCGCACCACCAGTGGGGCCCGATGCACAGCGACGGCGGCCTGGGCGGCATGCAGTTCTGCAGCGAGTTCGAGTGGATCTCGCCGTCGGGTCGCGGCCTGCTCACCCACTACATGCCCGCGCACTACTCGGCGGGCTGGTGGATGGACTCCGCGACGTCGCTGAGCGACGCCGAGGACGCCACGTACGAGCTGTTCGATCAGCTCAAAAAGGTGGCGCTGACCCGCAACGTGCTGCTGCCCGTCGGCACCGACTACACCCCACCCAACACGTGGGTCACCGCGATCCATCGCGACTGGGCGGCCCGCTACACCTGGCCGCGATTCAGGTGCGCCCTGCCGCGCGAGTTCTTCGCGGCGGTCCGCGCGGAGCTGGCGCAGCGCGGTTGCGCGCCGTCACCGCAGACCCGGGACATGAACCCGATCTACACCGGCAAGGACGTGTCCTACATCGACACCAAGCAAGCCAACCGGGCCGCGGAGAACGCCGTCTTGGCCGCCGAGCGCTTCGCGGTGTTCGCGGCGCTGATGGCCGGCGCCCACTACCCGCATGCCGCCCTGGCCAAGGCGTGGGTGCAGCTGGCCTACGGCGCACACCACGACGCGATCACCGGCTCGGAATCCGACCAGGTCTACCTCGACCTGCTGACTGGCTGGCGCGACGCGTGGGAGTTGGGCCGCGCGGCCCGGGACAACTCGCTGGCGCTGCTGTCCGGTGCGGTCGAGGGGGACGTGGTCGTGTGGAACCCGCTGGCCCACCGGCGCGACGACCTCGTCACCGCCCGGGTCGACCCGCCGCTGCGCGCGGGCGTGCGGGTGCTGGACGCCGACGGCGCCGAGCTGCCCGCGCTTGTCGAGCACGGCGGCAGCTCGGTCACCTGGCTGGCCCGCGACGTCCCGTCGCTGGGCTGGCGGGCCTATCGGCTGGTTCCCACCGATGACGGGGCGCGCGGCTGGGCGCCGGCGCCGGGAGCGGTGATCGCCAACGAGCACTACCGGCTCGAGGTCGACGCGGCCCGCGGCGGGGCGGTCGCCTCGCTGATCGACGACGGCCGCGAGCTGATCGCCGAGGGCCGGGTGGGCAACGAGCTCGCCGTCTACGAGGAATACCCGTCGCACCCGAGCCAGGGCGAGGGCCCGTGGCATCTGCTGCCCAGGGGGCCGGTGGTGTGTTCGTCGGAATCGCGGGCGCGGGTGCAGGCCTACCACGGTCCGCTCGGCCAGCGGGTGGTGGTGCGCGGCCGGATCGGCACGCTGCTGCGTTACACCAAAACCCTGACGCTGTGGCGGGGAGTCCCGCGGGTGGACTGCCGCACCACGATCGACGAGTTCACCGGCGCCGATCAGCTGGTGCGGCTGCGCTGGCCGTGCCCGGTGCCGGGCGCCATGCCGGTCAGCGAGGTAGGCGACGCCGTCGTCGGCCGGGGGTTCGCGCTGCTGCACGCCGCCCCCGACGGCTCCCGCTCGGTGGACACCGCCCGGCACCTCTGGACGTTGGACAACCCCGCGTACGGCTGGTTCGGCCTGTCCTCGGCGGCCCGGGTCCGGGTGTCGGGGGCCGGTGTGCGGGCGATCTCGGTCGCCGAGGTGGTGTCGCCGGCGGAGACGATGTCCGCGCCGCTGGCCCGCGAGCTGATGGTGGCGCTGGTCCGCGCCGGCGTCACGGCCACCTGCAGCGCCGCGGACAAGCCGCGCTACGGCCACCTCGAGGTGGATTCCAACCTGCCCGACGTGCGGATCGCGCTGGGCGGGCCGGGTCGCAACGCCTTCACCAAGGATGTGCTGGCCCACGCCGATCCGATGTACGCCACCGAACTGGACCGCCAGCTGGCGGCGACCGGCCGGGCCAGGGTGTGGGTGCCCGCCGAGACGCCGCTGGCCGCGGTGTGGGCGCCCGGCGCCGACCTGCGCGGACTGCGGGCGCTGCCGGTGCTGGTGATCGACGGCCGCGACGAGCAGGGCCTGCGGGCGGGGATCGCGTCGGTGGCCGAGGACCTGCGTGACGCCGAGATCGTCGTCGCGCAGCAACACCCGTCGGGAGCGGATGCGTTCGAGGATCGCACCGTCGCCCTGCTCAACCGGGGGGTGCCCAGCTTCGCCGTCGACACCGAGGGCACCCTGCACACCGCGCTGATGCGCTCCTGCACCGGCTGGCCGTCGGGCATCTGGATCGACGACCCGCGCCGCACCGCGCCGGACGGCTCCAACTTCCAGCTTCAGCACTGGACCCATGATTTCGACTACGCCTTAGTCAGCGGACGGGGCGACTGGCGGCGCGCCGAAATCCCCGCCCGCAGCGCGCAGTTCTCCCAGCCGCTCCTCGCCGTCGCCGGGGGCCGGGGCCCCGGCGCGCTGCCGCCGGCCGGTTCGCTGCTACACGTCGAGCAGGCCGAATCGGTGCACCTGGCGGCCCTCAAGGCGGCCGGCAATCCACTGACCGCGGGCAGCGCGGCGCCGCTCGACCCCAACGCGGTCGCGCTGCGGTTGGTGGAAACGACCGGTGCGGCCACCCGCGTCGTCCTCGGCTCGGACTTCGCGGCGATCGGCGAGCTGCGGCGCGCCGATCTCCTGGAACGCCCAGCCGAGCGCCTGGATTCGGTCGACCTGCACGGCTACCAGGTGGCGACCGTGCTCGCCCGCCTCGACACGCCCGCCGCGCCGTCGCCCGCCGTCGGGCTGGCACCGCAGGCCGAGGTTGCCCAACCCCTGTACGCCCGCTACTGGCTGCACAACCGGGGCCCCGCGCCGCTCGGTGGGTTGCCGGCGGTCGCCCACCTGCACCCGACGCTGATCAGCGCGCAGCCCGGCGCCCAGGTGACCATGCGTCTCACCGCGGCCAGCGACTGCAGCGACGCCACGCTGCGCGGCGCGGTCGTCCTGGCGTGTCCGGACGGCTGGTCTGCCGCACCGGCGGAGCTGCCCTTCACCCTGTGCAGCGGCGGCCACCTGGAGGCCGACGTGGTGGTGTCGGTCCCGGCCCGCGCCGCACCGGGTCTCTACCCGGTCCGGGCCGAGCTGCGCCTCACCGGGGATGAAATCCCGGCCCCCTGGCGGCAGGGGGTGGAGGACGTGTGCGTGGTGACCGTGGGCGGCGGGCCGGTCGACCCCGGCGAGCTGGTCTACCTTGCCGACGGGCCCACCGGGGTCACGTTGCGGCCCGGCGAAGCGGGTGACCTGACCGTCACCGTCGGTACCCACGGCCGGGCCGACCTGACGCTCGAGGCGCATCTGATCAGCCCCTGGGGCACGTGGGAATGGATGGGCCCCGCCGCGCTCGGCGCGGTGCTGCCCGCCCGCGGCACCGTCGACCTCGACTTCCGCCTGACCCCGCCGCCCTGGCTGGAACCCGGCCAGTGGTGGGCGCTGGTCCGCATCGGCTGCGCCGGGCGGCTGGTCTACTCGCCCGCGGTACAGGTGACGGTGACATGAGCGGCCGGCCGATCGCGACCGTCGCCGGCGTCCCCGTGTCGTCCGCTGTCCTCGACGCCGCCGAAAACCGGTTGCGCGCCGCGCGGGGAGCGGGCGCGCTGCCGGCCGGCGGCACCCGGGAGGGCCGCCAGCTGCGGCGCTGGCTGACCCAACTGATCGTGACCCAACGCGTGGTCGCCGCGGAGGCGGGCGCGCGGGGGCTGACCCCGCGCGGCGCGCCGTCCGAGGCCGAGCTGCTGCCCGACGCGACCGCACGGCTCGAGATCGGCAGCATCGCCGCGGCCGTGCTGGCCGATCCGCGCGCCCGGGCGCTGTTCGCCGATGTCACCGCCGCGGTGCAGGTCAGCGACGACCAGGTGGCCGCCTATCACGCCCGCAACCCGCTGCGGTTCGCCACGACCCGAGGGGGCCAAAATGGCTGGCGCACAACGGCGTCGGCCGCGCCACCGCTGCGCGAGGTGGGATCGGTGATCGCCGAGCATCTGCGCGGTGCCGCGCGGCGGCGCGCCTTCCGGCTGTGGCTGGACGCTCGGCGCGCCGAGCTGGTGCGGCTCGCGCCGGGCCACGAGCACCCCGGCGACCCCCGTCAACCCGACAACACCCACCGGCACTGAACGCCATGCGTACCCTCTGTCTGGACATCGGCGGCACCAAAATCGCTGCCGCACTGGTCGATTCGGGCGGTGCGCTGGTGTACACGGCGGTCCGCCCCACCCCGGTCACCACCTGCGCCGACGACGTGTGGGCCGTCGTCGAAGCGATGATCACCGACGCGGTCCGGGCGGCGGACGGCGCGGTCGCCGCCGTCGGCATCGCGTCGGCCGGGCCCGTCGACCTGCGCACCGGGTCGGTCAGCCCGATCAACATCGGGAGCTGGGACCGTTTCCCGCTGCGCGACAAGGTCGCGGCCACGGTGCCGGGGTTGCCGGTCGTGCTGGGCGGCGACGGTGTGTGTATGGCGTTGGGGGAGCACTGGATCGGGGCGGGCCGCAGCGCCGGCCCGGACGCCCGGTTCCTGCTGGGCATGGTGGTTTCCACCGGGGTGGGCGGCGGCCTGGTGCTCGACGGCGCCCCCTACACCGGGCGCACCGGCAACGCCGGTCACGTCGGGCACGTCGTGGTCGAACTGGACGGCGCGCCGTGCACGTGCGGTGGCCACGGCTGCGTGGAGACGGTGGCGTCCGGACCGTGGATGGTGCGCTGGGCGCGGGAAAACGGGTGGTCCGCGCCGCCCGGGGCGGGCGCCAGCGACCTGGCCGTCGCGGCGGCGGCCGGAGACCCGTTGGCTCAGCGGGCGTTTCACCGATCGGCCAACGCGCTCGCCGCGATGATCGCCTCGGTCGGGGCGGTCTGCGATCTGGACCTCGTCGTGATCGGGGGAGGGGTGGCCAAATCCGGGCCGCTGCTCTTCGACCCGTTACGGGCCAAGCTGGCCGACTACGCCGGGCTGGATTTCTTGTCCGGGCTGCGGGTGGTGCCCGGGCAGCTCGGCGGTGCAGCCGGTCTGATCGGGGCAGCCCGGCTCGCGGCCCTCAGCTGACGCGCCGCAGGCCGCCCCAGTCAGATCCTTACGCTGACTGCCATGAACCACAGCATCGACGCGCTCGCGCTTGTGATCACGGGACTGTTGGTGGGCGTGGAGCTGGGGGTCGCGGTGTTCTTCCACCCGCTCATCGCGCGACTGCCTGACGACGCCTTCCGCGCGGCCCGCGGCGGCGCCGCCCGAGCGCTGGGCACCACGTTGCCGTTCTGGTACGCCCTCAGCCTGTTGCTGTTGGTGGCGCTCGCCATCAAGGAGCGCGCAGCGCCGCGCGATTGGCTGTTCGGCGCCGCCGGCGCCCTGATGGCGTTGGTCGTTTTGCTGTCGGTCACCGTGTTGGTACCCATCAACAACCGCATCGCCAAATGGCCGGCCACCGGCGAGCTCTCGCGCCAGCTCGCGCTGCGGTGGGATCGACTGCACCGGCTACGGGTAATCCTGTTGGTGGCGGTGCTCGTCCTGCTGACCCTGGCGGTCGTCTGAGCCGTCATCTGAGCTCCGTTTTGGCTGACCGCCCAGGCCACGCTATGGTGTTAGCCGTTCCACCGAAGACCGTCGGTCACCGAGCAATCGGTTGAAGGTCCGGGAGTATCCCGGCGGCCCACGCAGGAGGACGAGGCACCAACGCCGGCTCGCGCCGGCGTGTTTTGCGCCCCGGCCGCTTCCTGCGCCGGGGCGTTCGTCGTTTTCGGGGAATCGAGACGACACGTCGCACGACTCACCTCAGGAGGTAGGCATGGCCAGGGCTGACAAGGCCACCGCCGTCGCGGACATCGCCGAGCAGTTCAAGGAATCAACCGCGACCCTGATCACCGAGTACCGCGGTCTGACGGTCGCCAACCTGGCCGAGCTGCGGCGCTCGCTGAGCGGCTCGGCCACCTACTCGGTGGCCAAGAACACGCTGGTCAAGCGGGCTGCTTCGGAAGCCGGGGTCGACGGCCTCGACGAACTGTTCGCCGGCCCGACGGCCATCGCGTTCATCACCGGGGAGCCGGTCGACGCCGCCAAGGCCATCAAGACCTTCGCCAAGGAGCACAAGGCGCTGGTCATCAAGGGCGGCTACATGGACGGCCGCGCGCTGACGGTCGCCGAAGTCGAGCGCATCGCCGACCTCGAGTCGCGCGAGGTGCTGCTGGCCAAGCTGGCCGGCGCGATGAAGGGCAACCTCGCCAAGGCGGCCGGGCTGTTCAACGCCCCGGCGTCGCAGGTCGCCCGGCTCGCGGCCGCGCTGCAAGAGAAGAAGGCCACAGAATCTCCGGCCGCCGCCCCGGAAGCTCCCGAACCCGCCGCCGCCGCGGAACCCGCCCCAGAACCAGCTTCGGAAACACCCACTGAGGCTCCGGAAACCCCGGCCGAAGCCGAATAACAACCCACCCCGAACCTGGGAAAAACAAGGAAGGACCCACACCCATGGCAAAGATGTCTACCGACGACCTGCTCGACGCGTTCAAGGAAATGACCCTGCTGGAGCTCTCCGACTTCGTCAAGAAGTTCGAGGAGACCTTTGAGGTCACCGCGGCCGCCCCGGTCGCCGTCGCCGCGGCCGGCCCGGCCGCCGGTGGTGCGCCCGCCGAGGTCGCCGAGGAGCAGTCGGAGTTCGACGTGATCCTCGAGTCCGCCGGCGACAAGAAGATCGGCGTCATCAAGGTGGTCCGCGAGATCGTCTCCGGCCTGGGCCTCAAGGAGGCCAAGGACCTGGTCGACGGCGCGCCCAAGCCGCTGCTCGAGAAGGTCGCCAAGGAGGCCGCCGACGAGGCCAAGACCAAGCTCGAGGCCGCCGGCGCCACCGTCACCGTCAAGTAAGTCAGTTCGCGTAAACCCCCGGGATGGAGATCCCGGGGGTTTCGTGCGCTCAGTGTGCGTGCATCGCAGTTTGTAGCGACTGGGCCACCCGCTCCGGTGAATCCCCAAGGGCCACAAGCAGGTTCGTCGTCATCGCGCTCAGCACCGGGATCACGGCCGAGCTGTCATCGCCGTAATAGCCGGCCAGTTCCAGCATGACGAACCCGTGGATCGACGCCCAGAACTGGGCCGCTACCGCCACCACCGCCGCGTCGTCATCGGCCGCGCCGGCGCCGATCCGCGCCGCCAGTACGCACCGGTGCACCGCGCGCACGACGTGCGCAAAGCTGGGGTAGCCGCGCTCGATCTCGTCGATCGTCAGCGTCAGGACGTTGTGGGCGGGTGCGTTGATGCCGTGCGCGCTGGTGCTGCCGAACATCAGCCGATACATGTGCGGGCGCTTGATCGCGTAGCGCCGGTAGGCGGCACCGATCACGTACAGGTCGGCGACCGGGTCGTCGGTCTCGGGGGCGGCCAACGCGGCGTCGAACTGCCGCAGACCCTCCTCGGCCACCTCCGCGATCAGCCCGCCCATCCCGCCGAAATGGGTGTACAGCGCCATCGTCGAGGTGCCCGCGGCGCCGGCCACCTTGCGGGTCTGCAGCGCGTCGGGGCCGTGCTCGTGCAGCAGGTCGACCGCCGCGGACAGCATGTCCTGACGAACGCTGCGAACACTGTGGACGCTGCCCTGCATCTCCGAAGCCATCCTTGCCATCCTCTCACCCGGGGCGTAGCGTGCCAATAACGCTGAAATAACGATGTTATAGGAGTTCAGCCATGACGACCACGAGAATCGAAACGTCGGCGAATCCGTACCTCGAAGGCTTCCTGGCCCCGGTGCGCGCGGAGGTCACCGCCACCGGCCTCACGGTCACCGGGCGCATCCCCGACCACCTCGACGGGCGCTACCTACGCAACGGCCCCAACCCCGTCGCCGAGGTCGACCCGGCCGTCTACCACTGGTTCAGCGGCGACGGCATGGTGCACGGGGTCGCGCTGCGCGACGGTGAGGCGTGCTGGTACCGCAACCGGTGGGTGCGCACCACCCACGTCTGCGACGCACTCGGCGAACCGGCGCCCAGCGGCTTGAACCCACGGGCAGGCATGCTCTCCGTCGGACCCAACACCAATGTGCTGAGCCATGCCGGACAAACACTTGCGCTCGTCGAGGGGGGCGGGGCGAATTACCGCCTGACCGACGAGCTGGACACCGAGGGGCCCTGCGATTTCGACGGCACCCTGTTCGGGGGATACACCGCCCATCCGCACGCCGATCCTCGGTCCGGCGAGCTGCACGCGGTGTCCTACTCGTTCACCCGCGGGCGGACCGTCCAGTACTCGGTGATCGACACCGCGGGCCGGGCCCGGCGCACCGTCGACATCGAGGTGGGCGGGTCGCCGATGATGCACGACTTCTCGCTGACCGACAAGTACGTGGTGATCTACGACCTGCCGGTCACATTCGACCCCATCCAGGTGATGCCGACGAACGTGCCCCGCTGGCTGAGTGCGCCGGCCCGGCTGGTCATGCAGTCACTGATCGGGCGGGTGCGGATGCCCAGCCCGATGACCACGGCGATCAATCGCAATCGGCAGCCGACCAATCGGATGCCCTACAGGTGGGACGACGACTACCCGGCGCGCATCGGGGTCATGCCGCGCGACGGCGGCAATCGGGACGTCCGCTGGTTCGACATCGAGCCCTGTTACGTCTACCACCCGCTCAACGCCTACTCCGAGATGCGCGACGGGGCAGAGGTTTTGGTGCTCGACGTGGTGCGCTACTCGCGGATGTTCGACCGTGACCTGCGCGGTCCCGGCGACAGCCGGCCGACGCTGGATCGCTGGACCGTCAACCTGGCGACGGGGTCGGTGGACAGCGAACGCCGCGACGATCGCCCCCAGGAGTTCCCGCGTATCAACGAGGCCTTGCTGGGCGGGCGGCACCGGTTCGGCTACACCATCGGCACCGACGGCGGGTACCTGTCGGGCGGGACCTCCGAGATGTCCACCGCCCTGTACAAGCACGACTACGCCACCGCCACCAGCACGACCGCCGAGGTCGATGCCGGCCTTTTGCTCGGCGAGATGTCCTTTGTGCCCAACCCCGCGGCGCGCACCGAGGACGACGGCATCCTGATGGGCTTCGGATATCACCGCGAGCGCGCCGAAGGCCAACTCGTGTTACTGGATGCGCAGACGCTTGAGCACGTCGCCACCGTGCATCTGCCGCAGCGGGTGCCGATGGGTTTCCACGGCAACTGGGCGCCGGCTGGCTAACACGTACGTCAAATAAGTTGCGCCGTCGGGGCTTCCGGCTGATCTCAGCACGGCCAATTTTTTCTCCGCCGTGTTCGGCAACCCTGATGCCGTGTGGCAGCTGTGCGCTACAGTGACTCATGCCACACAAAAGGGCAGGTGGCGGGCACGAGTGTCGACGGAAGGATTTCCCATGGGCGTCGCAATCGAGGTGAATGGACTTACGAAGTCCTTCGGTTCCTCGAGAATCTGGGAAGACGTGACGTTGGAAATCCCCGCCGGGGAGGTCAGCGTCCTGCTGGGGCCGTCGGGTACCGGCAAATCGGTGTTCCTGAAGTCGTTGATCGGTCTGTTGCGCCCGGAGCGCGGCTCGGTCGTCATCGACGGCACCGACATCTTGCAGTGTTCGGCCAAGGAGCTCTACGAGATCCGCACGCTGTTCGGCGTGATGTTCCAGGACGGCGCCCTGTTCGGTTCGATGAATCTCTTCGACAACGCGGCCTTCCCGCTGCGCGAGCACACCAAGAAGAAGGAAGGCGAGATCCGTGACATCGTCATGGAGAAGCTGACCCTGGTCGGTCTCGGCGGCGATGAGAAGAAGTTCCCCGGTGAGATCTCCGGCGGTATGCGCAAGCGCGCCAGCCTGGCCCGCGCTCTGGTGATGGACCCGCAGATCATCCTGTGCGACGAGCCCGACTCCGGCCTTGACCCGGTTCGTACCGCCTACCTGAGCCAGCTGATCCTCGACATCAACGCCCAGATCGACGCCACCGTCCTGATCGTGACGCACAACATCAACATCGCCCGCACCGTGCCGGACAACATGGGCATGTTGTTCCGGCGCAAGCTGGTCATGTTCGGCCCCCGCGAGGTCCTGCTGACGAGCGACGAGCCGGTCGTGCGGCAGTTCCTCAACGGCCGCCGCATCGGGCCGATCGGCATGTCCGAGGAAAAGGACGAGGCGACCATGGCCGAAGAGCAGGCGGCGCTGGATGCGGGACAGCATGCGGGCGGTGTCGAGGAGATCGAGGGCGTGCCCCCGCAGATCGTCGCGTCGCCCGGAATGCCCGAGCGCAAGGCCGTCGCGCGCCGCCAGGCTCGGGTGCGCGAGATTCTGCACACCCTGCCCAAGACGGCTCAGACCGCCATCCTCGACGACCTCGAGGGCACCCACAGGTACCGCGCGCACGAGATCGGCGACTAGGACATCCCGGCCGCCGGTTGCGCGATAACTCCGCGTAACACGGCGGCCCGCCCTCTTGACGACGGGCCCTAAACGAGCCAGTCTGTTGGGCAGCATGAATCCAGCGGAATGTCGAGATGCCAGCCAGCGCCGATATCCCTGGACTCCTAGTGCTGGGAAGTTGAGGAATGCGCCGTCCTGCGCTATTGTTGGACGTTGCGCTGGCTACCTCCTGCCCACCTCACCCGCCACCTGACACTGTGGTCTAAGCCTGAGCCCCATTACGTGGCTTAGTTCTTTAGTTGCGCGTGAGATCCGGACAGATCGTTCGCCGGCCGAACCGACAAAATTCGCGGCGAGCTGGCCGGTGATCCCGGCCTTCGTTAGTCGCACGAGGTGCTGGAAGGATGCATCTTGGCTGATTTCCGCCAGAGCAAAACGGATCGCCCACAAAGTTCCTCTAACGGACCGAGTTCCTCTAACGGAAGTTCCTCAAACAGCTCCGTGCCTGGAGCGCCCAACCGAGTTTCCTTCGCCAAGCTCCGCGAACCGCTCGAGGTTCCCGGCCTGCTTGACGTGCAGATCGACGCCTTCGAGTGGTTGATCGGCGCGCCGCGGTGGCGTGAGGCGGCCGCCGCACGCGGCGAGGGCAAGGCCGCGGGGGTCACCCCGGTGGGCGGCCTCGAAGAGGTGCTCTTAGAGCTTTCGCCGATCGAGGACTTCTCCGGCTCGATGTCGCTGTCGTTCTCCGACCCGCGCTTCGACGAGGTCAAGGCGCCGGTCGACGAGTGCAAAGACAAGGACATGACGTACGCGGCCCCGCTGTTCGTCACGGCCGAGTTCATCAACAACAACACCGGTGAGATCAAGAGCCAGACGGTGTTCATGGGTGACTTCCCGATGATGACCGAGAAGGGCACCTTCATCATCAACGGCACCGAGCGTGTCGTGGTCAGCCAGCTGGTCCGCTCGCCCGGTGTGTACTTCGACGAGACCATCGACAAGTCGACCGAGAAGCTGCTGCACAGCGTCAAGGTGATTCCGAGCCGCGGCGCCTGGCTGGAGTTCGATGTCGACAAGCGCGACACCGTCGGCGTGCGCATCGACCGCAAGCGCCGCCAGCCGGTCACCGTGCTGCTCAAGGCGCTGGGCTGGACCAACGAGCAGATCCACGAGCGGTTCGGCTTCTCCGAGATCATGATGTCGACGCTGGAGAAGGACAACACCGCCGGCACCGACGAGGCACTGCTGGATATCTACCGCAAGCTGCGTCCGGGCGAGCCGCCGACCAAGGAGTCCGCGCAGACTCTGTTGGAGAACCTGTTCTTCAAAGAGAAGCGCTACGACCTGGCCCGGGTGGGTCGTTACAAGGTCAACAAGAAGCTCGGCCTGAATGTCGGTGCGCCGATCACCAGCTCGACGCTGACCGAAGAGGACGTCGTCGCCACCATCGAGTACCTGGTGCGCCTGCACGAAGGCCAGCCGACGATGACGGTGCCCGGTGGCTCCGAGGTTCCCGTGGAGACCGACGACATCGACCACTTCGGTAACCGTCGGTTGCGCACCGTGGGCGAGCTGATCCAGAACCAGATCCGGGTCGGCATGTCGCGGATGGAGCGCGTCGTCCGCGAGCGGATGACCACTCAGGACGTCGAGGCCATCACGCCGCAGACCCTGATCAACATCCGGCCGGTCGTCGCCGCGATCAAGGAGTTCTTCGGCACCAGCCAGCTGAGCCAGTTCATGGACCAGAACAACCCGCTGTCCGGGCTGACCCACAAGCGCCGCCTCTCGGCGCTGGGCCCCGGCGGTCTGTCCCGTGAGCGCGCCGGCCTGGAGGTCCGTGACGTCCACCCGTCGCACTACGGCCGGATGTGCCCGATCGAGACCCCGGAGGGTCCCAACATCGGTCTGATCGGCTCGTTGGCGACATACGCGCGGGTCAACCCGTTCGGGTTCATCGAGACGCCGTACCGCAAGGTGGTCGACGGTGTGATCAGCGACGAGATCCACTACCTGACCGCCGACGAGGAGGACCGCCACGTCGTGGCGCAGGCCAACTCGCCGATCGACGCCGACGGCCGGTTCGAGGAGTCGCGTGTCCTGGTCCGCCGCAAGGCGGGCGAGGTCGAGTACGTGCCCTCGTCCGAGGTGGACTACATGGACGTGTCGCCGCGCCAGATGGTGTCGGTGGCCACCGCGATGATCCCGTTCCTCGAGCACGACGACGCCAACCGGGCCCTGATGGGCGCCAACATGCAGCGCCAGGCGGTTCCGCTGGTGCGCAGCGAGGCGCCCCTGGTGGGTACCGGCATGGAGCTGCGCGCCGCGATCGACGCCGGCGACGTCGTCGTCGCGGAGAAGGCCGGGGTGATCGAGGAGGTTTCTGCCGACTACATCACCGTGATGGCCGACGACGGCACCCGCCACACCTACCGGATGCGCAAGTTCGAGCGGTCCAACCACGGCACCTGCGCCAACCAGGCGCCGATCGTCGACGCGGGTGACCGCGTCGAGGCCGGCCAGGTGATCGCCGACGGTCCGTGCACCGAGAACGGCGAGATGGCGCTGGGCAAGAACCTGCTCGTGGCAATCATGCCGTGGGAGGGGCACAACTACGAGGACGCGATCATCCTCTCCAACCGTCTGGTTGAGGAGGACGTGCTCACCTCGATCCACATCGAGGAGCACGAGATCGACGCCCGCGACACCAAGCTGGGCGCCGAGGAGATCACGCGGGACATCCCGAACGTCTCCGACGAGGTGCTGGCCGACCTCGACGAGCGCGGCATCGTGCGCATCGGGGCCGAGGTCCGCGACGGCGACATCCTGGTCGGCAAGGTCACCCCGAAGGGGGAGACGGAGCTGACGCCGGAGGAGCGGCTGCTGCGCGCGATCTTCGGTGAGAAGGCCCGGGAGGTCCGCGACACCTCGCTGAAGGTGCCGCACGGCGAGTCCGGCAAGGTCATCGGCATCCGGGTGTTCTCCCGCGAGGACGACGACGAGCTGCCGGCCGGCGTCAACGAGTTGGTGCGCGTCTACGTGGCCCAGAAGCGGAAGATCTCCGACGGCGACAAGCTGGCCGGGCGGCATGGCAACAAGGGTGTGATCGGCAAGATCCTGGCCCAGGAGGACATGCCGTTCATGCCGGACGGCACGCCGGTGGACATCATCCTGAACACCCACGGTGTGCCCCGACGGATGAACATCGGCCAGATCCTGGAGACCCACCTGGGTTGGGTCGCCAAGTCCGGCTGGAACATCGACGGCTCACCCGACTGGGCGGCCAACCTGCCTGAGGAGCTGCGGCACGCGCAGCCGAGTCAGATCGTGTCGACGCCGGTGTTCGACGGGGCCAAGGAGGAGGAGCTGCAGGGAATGCTGTCCTGCACGCTGCCCAACCGCGACGGTGAGGTCATGGTGGACGGCGACGGCAAGTCGGTGCTGTTCGACGGCCGCAGCGGCGAGCCGTTCCCGTACCCGGTGACCGTCGGCTACATGTACATCATGAAGCTGCACCACCTGGTGGACGACAAGATCCACGCTCGCTCCACCGGGCCGTACTCGATGATCACCCAGCAGCCGCTGGGCGGTAAGGCGCAGTTCGGCGGCCAGCGCTTCGGTGAGATGGAGTGCTGGGCGATGCAGGCCTACGGCGCGGCGTACACACTGCAGGAGCTGTTGACCATCAAGTCCGACGACACGGTCGGCCGGGTCAAGGTGTACGAGGCGATCGTCAAGGGCGAGAACATCCCGGAGCCGGGCATCCCCGAGTCCTTCAAGGTGTTGCTCAAGGAACTGCAGTCGCTGTGCCTCAACGTCGAGGTGCTCTCCTCGGACGGCGCGGCGATCGAATTGCGCGAAGGCGAGGACGAGGACCTCGAGCGGGCCGCGGCGAACCTGGGGATCAACTTGTCCCGCAACGAATCTGCGTCTGTTGAGGACCTGGCCTAGCGGCAAGCTCATTGCTGCTCAAGCCAGCCTCGTATTGGTAACTAAACCCGCAAGGGGAAAGGGAGTTACGTGCTCGACGTCAACTTCTTCGATGAACTCCGTATCGGCCTGGCCACCGCGGAGGACATCAGGCAATGGTCTTACGGCGAGGTCAAGAAGCCGGAGACGATCAACTACCGCACTCTGAAGCCAGAGAAGGACGGGCTGTTCTGCGAGAAGATCTTCGGACCGACTCGCGACTGGGAGTGCTACTGCGGCAAGTACAAGCGCGTCCGGTTCAAGGGCATCATCTGTGAGCGCTGTGGCGTTGAGGTGACTCGCGCCAAGGTGCGTCGTGAGCGGATGGGCCACATCGAACTGGCTGCCCCGGTCACTCACATCTGGTACTTCAAGGGCGTGCCGTCGCGGCTGGGATATCTGCTCGACCTGGCGCCGAAGGATCTCGAGAAGATCATCTACTTCGCCGCCTACGTCATCACCTCGGTCGACGACGAGATGCGCCACAACGAGCTCTCGACGCTCGAGGCCGAAATGATGGTGGAGCGCAAGGCCATTGAGGACCAGCGCGATGCCGATCTGGAGGCCCGCGCCCAGAAGCTCGAGGCCGACCTGGCCGAGCTGGAGGCCGAGGGTGCCAAGGCCGACGCGCGCCGCAAGGTTCGTGACGGCGGCGAGCGCGAGATGCGCCAGCTGCGCGACCGGGCCCAGCGTGAGCTGGACCGGCTCGAGGAGATCTGGACGACCTTCACCAAGCTGGCTCCCAAGCAGCTGATCGTCGACGAGAACCTCTACCGCGAGCTGATCGACCGCTTCGGCGAGTACTTCACCGGCGCCATGGGCGCGGAGTCGATCCAGAAGCTGATCGAGAACTTCGACATCGACGCCGAGGCCGAGACGTTGCGTGACGTCATCAAGAACGGCAAGGGGCAGAAGAAGCTTCGCGCCCTCAAGCGGCTCAAGGTGGTGGCCGCCTTCCAGCAGTCGGGCAACTCGCCGATGGGCATGGTGCTCGACGCCGTGCCGGTGATTCCGCCGGAACTGCGCCCGATGGTGCAGCTCGACGGTGGCCGGTTCGCCACCAGCGACCTGAACGACCTGTACCGCCGCGTGATCAACCGGAACAACCGCCTCAAGAGGCTGATCGACCTCGGCGCGCCCGAGATCATCGTCAACAACGAGAAGCGGATGTTGCAGGAGTCCGTGGACGCGTTGTTCGACAACGGCCGTCGTGGCCGCCCGGTCACCGGGCCGGGTAACCGCCCGCTCAAGTCGCTGAGCGATCTGCTCAAGGGCAAGCAGGGCCGGTTCCGCCAGAACCTGCTCGGTAAGCGTGTCGACTACTCGGGCCGCAGCGTCATCGTGGTCGGTCCGCAGCTGAAGCTGCACCAGTGCGGTCTGCCCAAGCTGATGGCGCTGGAGCTGTTCAAGCCGTTCGTGATGAAGCGGCTAGTCGACCTCAACCACGCGCAGAACATCAAGAGCGCCAAGCGCATGGTGGAGCGGCAGCGTCCCCAGGTGTGGGATGTCCTCGAAGAGGTCATCGCCGAGCACCCGGTGCTGCTGAACCGCGCACCCACCCTGCACCGGCTGGGTATCCAGGCCTTCGAGCCAATGCTGGTGGAAGGCAAGGCGATTCAGCTGCACCCGTTGGTGTGTGAGGCGTTCAACGCGGACTTCGACGGTGACCAGATGGCGGTGCACCTGCCGCTTTCCGCCGAGGCGCAGGCCGAGGCCCGCGTCCTGATGCTGTCGAGTAACAACATCCTGTCGCCCGCGTCGGGCCGCCCGCTGGCCATGCCGCGTCTGGACATGGTGACCGGTCTGTACTTCCTGACCACCGAGGTCGACGGTGACAAGGGCGAATTCAAGGCGGCCGCCAAGGATGAGCCCGAGGTGGGGGTGTACTCCTCACCGGCCGAGGCGATCATGGCGTCCGACCGTGGCGTGCTGTCGGTGCGGGCCAAGATCAAGGTGCGGCTGACCCAGCTGCGTCCGCCGGCCGAGATCGAGACCGAGGTGTTCGGCGCCAACGGCTGGCGGCCGGGCGACGCCTGGCTGGCCGAGACCACGTTGGGCCGGGTGCTGTTCAACGAGCTGCTGCCGGTGGGCTATCCGTTCGTGAACAAGCAGATGCACAAGAAGGTGCAGGCCGCCATCATCAACGACCTGGCCGAGCGCTACCCGATGATCGTGGTCGCGCAGACCGTGGACAAGCTCAAGGACGCCGGCTTCTACTGGGCGACCCGCAGCGGTGTCACCGTGTCGATGGCCGACGTGCTCGTGCCTCCGCGCAAGAAGGAGATTCTCGACCAGTACGAGGAGCGGGCCGAAAAGGTCGAAAAGCAGTTCCAGCGTGGTGCTTTGAACCACGACGAGCGCAACGAGGCGCTGGTGGAGATCTGGAAGGAAGCCACCGACGAGGTCGGTCAGGCGCTGCGTGAGCACTACCCGGCCGACAATCCGATCATCACGATCGTCGACTCGGGTGCCACGGGTAACTTCACCCAGACCCGAACGCTGGCCGGCATGAAGGGTCTGGTGACCAACCCGAAGGGTGAGTTCATCCCGCGTCCGGTCAAGTCGTCGTTCCGCGAGGGCCTGACCGTGCTGGAGTACTTCATCAACACCCACGGTGCTCGAAAGGGCTTGGCGGACACCGCTTTGCGTACCGCCGACTCCGGGTACCTGACCCGTCGTCTGGTGGATGTGAGCCAGGATGTCATCGTCCGCGAGCACGACTGCGAGACCGAGCGGGGCATCCTCGTCGAGTTGGCCGAGCGCCAGCCGGACGGCACCCTGATCCGTGACCCGTACATCGAAACCTCGGCGTACGCACGGACTTTGGGCGCCGACGCGGTCGACGAGGCCGGCAAGGTCGTCGTAGCGCGTGGTGAAGACCTGGGTGACCCGTCGATCGAGGCCCTGCTGGCCGCGGGCATCACGCAGATCAAGGTGCGCTCCGTGCTGACCTGTACCACCGGCACCGGGGTATGTGCGACCTGTTACGGGCGGTCCATGGCCACCGGAAAGCTGGTCGACATCGGCGAGGCCGTCGGTATCGTCGCGGCGCAGTCCATCGGTGAGCCCGGCACGCAGCTGACCATGCGCACGTTCCACCAGGGTGGTGTCGGTGAGGACATCACCGGCGGTCTGCCGCGTGTCCAGGAGCTGTTCGAGGCGCGGGTGCCGCGCGGTAAGGCGCCGATCGCCGACGTCACCGGGCGGGTCCGCCTCGAGGAGGGTGAGCGCTTCTACAAGATCACCATCGTTCCCGATGACGGTGGCGAGGAGGTCGTGTACGACAAGCTCTCCAAGCGGCAGCGGCTGCGGGTGTTCAAGCACGAAGACGGTTCCGAGCGGGTGCTTTCCGACAACGACCACGTCGAGGTGGGCCAGCAGCTGATGGAAGGCTCGGCCGACCCGCACGAGGTGCTGCGCGTGCAAGGTCCCCGCCAGGTGCAGATCCACCTGGTCCGGGAGACCCAGGAGGTCTACCGCGCCCAGGGTGTGTCGATCCACGACAAGCACATCGAGGTGATCGTTCGCCAGATGCTGCGCCGCGTCACCATCATCGACTCGGGCGCGACGGAGTTCCTGCCCGGCTCGCTGATCGACCGTGCGGAGTTCGAGGCGGAGAACCGCCGGGTGGTGGCCGAGGGCGGCGAGCCCGCCGCCGGACGTCCGGTGCTGATGGGCATCACGAAGGCGAGCCTCGCCACCGACTCGTGGCTCTCCGCGGCGTCGTTCCAGGAGACCACGCGCGTGCTGACCGATGCGGCGATCAACTGCCGCAGCGACAAGCTGCAGGGTCTGAAGGAAAACGTGATCATCGGAAAGCTGATCCCGGCCGGTACCGGGATCAACCGGTACCGCAACATCGCGGTGCAGCCGACCGAGGAGGCCCGGGCCGCCGCGTACACGATCCCGTCCTACGAGGATCAGTACTACAGCCCGGACTTCGGCGCGGCCACCGGTGCCGCGGTGCCGCTGGACGACTACGGCTACAGCGACTACCGCTAGTTCGGCAACGAAAAAACGAAAAAGCCCCGGGTCCGCCCGGGGCTTTTTCGTGCGCCGGGCGGTCGCCGGCGTCAGGACCCGTCACTACACTGGCCACGTGCTCATCGGTTCGCATGTCCACCAAGACGATCCCTTGGCCGCCGCGCAGGCCGACGGCGCCGACGTGGTGCAGTTCTTCCTCGGCAACCCGCAGAGCTGGAAGAAGCCCAAGCCGCGTGACGACGCCGAGGCGCTCAAGGCGTCGAGCATTCCGCTGTACGTCCATGCGCCGTACCTGATCAACGTGGCCTCGGCAAACAACCGCATCCGCATCCCGTCGCGCAAGATTCTGCAAGACACCTGCGACGCGGCCGCGGCCATCAACGCGACGGCGGTGATCGTGCACGGCGGCCACGCCGACGACAATGACATGGACGCCGGCTTCGAGCGGTGGGTCAAGGCCCTGGACTACCTGGAAACGGACGTGCAGGTCTATCTGGAGAACACCGCCGGCGGCGACCATGCGATGGCCCGCCACTTCGACACCATCGGCCGGCTGTGGGATCACATCGGCGACAAGGGAATCGGGTTCTGCCTGGACACCTGCCATGCCTGGGCCGCCGGTGAGCAGCTGATCGACGCGGTCGACCGGATCAAGGCGCTGACCGGCCGCATCGACCTGGTGCACTGCAACGACTCGAGGGACGCGGCGGGCTCGGGTGCCGACCGGCACGCCAACTTCGGTACCGGGCAGATCGATCCCGAGCTGCTCGCCGCGGTGGTCAAGGCCGCCGACGCCCCGGTCATCTGCGAAACCGCCGACGAGGGCCGCAAGGACGACATCGCGTTCCTGCGGGAGAAAACAGGCGGCTGAGACCAGGGCCAGCGCTTACCTTTGATCCATGCTGCGCCGACTCCCCACGCTCCTGGCTGTTGTCCTGACGATCGCGGGTTGCTTCCCCGGCGTCGCCAGCCTGCCGTCGGCCTTCGTGACCGGCACCAGCGTCCACCACCTCAAGGTCGGTGAGCTCGATCGCAGCTACCGGCTGTACAAGCCCGCGGGAGTGCCCGCCTCGGCCCCGCTGGTGGTCATGATGCACGGCGTGTCGGGAAGCGCCAGGGAAGCCGAAAAGGATTACCGCTGGAACGGATTGGCCGATTCGGGGAAGTTCTTCGTCGCCTACCCCGACGGGCTCGACCATGCCTGGAACGTCGACGGGCAAACCTGCTGCGGCCGGTCCGGACGAGAAGGCGTCGACGACGTCGGCTTCATCACAGCGGCCGTCGCTGACATCGCCAAGAACGTCGGCATCGACGCCGCCAAGGTCTATGCGACCGGCATGAGCAACGGCGGCATCATGTCCTACACGCTGGCGTGCACCACCGAGATTTTCGCGGCGATCGGCCCGGTCGCGGGCACCCAACTGAACGCTTGCCCGACGCCGCACCCGATGTCGGTCATGCACATTCATGGCACCGCCGACGACCTGGTGCCCTATGGCGGCGGGCCGGGCTACAGCGTCATCAACGGCCCCCCCGTGCCGAACGTGAATGCGTTCTGGCGCAACGTCGATCGGTGCGGCGCCCCGTCCACCGCCGCCGACGGCCCGGTCACCACCTCGACCGCGGACTGCGCCGACGGCCGCGGCGTTGCGCTCCTCACGGTCGACGGCGGCGGCCACGAGTGGCCGGATTTCGCGACGCGAGAACTGTGGCAGTTCTTCGCCGCCCACCCACGCTGACCATTACAGCTCTTGTGCAACTGTCGGAAAAATGTAATATTGAGGACATGTCGGATACCCATGTCGTCACCAACCAGGTCCCACCCCTGGAAGACCACAACCCCGCTACCTCGGCGGTGCTCATCGAGGCCCTGATCCGCGAGGGCGGCCAGTGGGGCCTGGACGAGGTGAACGAGGTCGGCGCGCTGACGGCCAGCCGCGAGGCGCAGCGGTGGGGTGAGCTCGCCGACCGCAACCGGCCCATCCTGCACACCCACGACCGCAACGGCCATCGCGTCGACGAGGTCGAATACGACCCCGCGTACCACGAACTGATGCGCGCGGCGATCGGCCACGGCATGCATGCCGCGCCCTGGGCCGACGAGCGCCCGGGCGCGCACGTCGTCCGCGCCGCCAAGACCTCGGTGTGGACGGTCGAGCCGGGGCACATCTGCCCGATCTCGATGACGTATGCCGTGGTGCCCGCGCTGCGCCACAACCCGGAGCTGGCCAAGGTCTACGAGCCGTTGCTGACCACCCGCGCATACGACCCGGAACTCAAGCCGGCCACCACCAAAGCGGGCATCACCGCGGGCATGTCGATGACCGAGAAGCAGGGCGGCTCGGACGTGCGTGCGGGCACCACGCAGGCGACTCGCAACGCCGACGGGACCTACAGCCTGACCGGCCACAAGTGGTTCACCTCGGCCCCGATGTGCGACATCTTCCTGGTGCTCGCGCAGGCACCCCGAGGGTTGTCGTGTTTCATGCTGCCCCGCGTGCTGCCCGACGGCACCCGCAACCGGATGTTCCTGCAGCGGCTCAAGGACAAGCTCGGCAACCACGCCAACGCCTCCAGCGAAGTCGAATACGACGGCGCGATCGCCTGGCTGGTGGGGGAGGAGGGCCGCGGCGTGCCCACCATCATCGAGATGGTCAACCTCACCCGGCTGGACTGCACCCTGGGCAGCGCCACCAGCATGCGCACCGGCCTGACCCGCGCCATCTATCACGCCCAGCACCGAAAGGCCTTCGGCGCCTATCTCATTGACCAGCCGCTGATGCGCAACGTGCTGGCCGACCTGGCCGTCGAGGCGGAGGCGGCCACCATGGTCGCGATGCGGATGGCCGGCGCCACCGACAAAGCCGTGCGCGGCGACGAGAAGGAAACGCTGCTGCGCCGGATCGGCCTGGCGGCCAGCAAGTACTGGGTGTGCAAGCGCGCCACCCCGCACGCCGCCGAGGCGCTGGAATGCCTGGGCGGCAACGGCTACGTCGAGGACTCCGGCATGCCGCGGCTGTACCGGGAGGCGCCGCTGATGGGCATCTGGGAGGGCTCGGGCAACGTCAGCGCGCTGGACACGTTGCGCGCCATGGCGACTCGCCCCGAATGCATCGAGGTGCTGTTCGACGAAATCGCCGACAGCGCGGGTCAGGACCCCCGCCTGGGCAACCACGTCGGGCGGCTACGAGCGGACTTGGCCAACCTGGAGACGATCGCCTACCGCGGGCGCAAGGTCGCCGAAGACATCTGCCTGGCGCTGCAGGGTTCGCTGTTGGTGCGCCACGGCCATCCCGCCGTCGCCGAGGCGTTTTTGACGACCCGGCTCGACCGCCAGTGGGGCGGCGCGTTCGGCACCATGCCGGACGGGCTCGACCTCGCGCCGATTCTCGAGCGTGCTCTAGTAAAGGGATGACTCGCGCCGCCGACGACAGGGAAATGAGCGACGAGGCGGGGGCACCGCCCGCTTGCGGGGCGGAGCGGCGCTCATGACGCACGCGATCAGGCCGGTCGACTTCGACAACCTCAAAACGATGACCTATGAGGTCACGGACCGGGTTGCGCGCATCACCTTCAACCGGCCGGAGAAGGGCAACGCGATCGTCGCGGACACTCCGCTGGAGCTCTCGGCGCTGGTGGAGCGCGCCGACCTCGATCCCGGCGTGCACGTGATCCTGGTGTCCGGTCGCGGCGAGGGTTTCTGCGCGGGCTTCGACCTGAGCGCCTACGCCGACCGCACCGGCACGGCCGGTGGCACCGGCGCTTACGCGGGCACGGTGCTGGACGGAAAGACCCAGGCGGTCAACCATCTGGCGGATCAGCCCTGGGATCCGATGATCGACTACCAGATGATGAGCCGCTTCGTGCGGGGGTTTTCCAGCCTTATGCACGCCGACAAGCCCACGGTGGTCAAGATCCACGGCTACTGCGTGGCCGGGGGCACCGACATCGCGTTGCACGCCGACCAGGTGATCGCCTCCGCCGACGCCAAGATCGGGTACCCGCCGACCCGGGTGTGGGGCGTGCCGGCCGCGGGCCTGTGGGCGCACCGCCTCGGCGACCAGCGCGCCAAACGACTGCTGTTCACCGGCGATTGCATCACCGGCGCGCAGGCCGCCGAGTGGGGATGGGCGATCGAGGCGCCGGAACCGGCGGACCTCGACGAGCGCACCGAGCGGCTGGTCGAGCGGATCGCCGCGGTGCCGGTCAACCAGCTGATCATGGTCAAGCTCGCACTGAATTCCGCTCTGCTGCAACAGGGAGTGGCCACCAGCAGGATGGTCAGCACGGTATTCGACGGCGTCGCCCGCCACACGCCCGAGGGCCACGCGTTCGTCGCCGACGCGGTCGAGCACGGATTCCGTGAGGCGGTACGGCATCGCGACGAACCGTTCGGCGACCACGGCCGCCGGGCGTCCGGAGTGTAGCCATGCCGGACATGACGGCACGGTCGGTCGTCCTCAGCGTGCTGCTCGGCGCCCACCCGGCGCACGCCCGCGCCAGCGAATTGGTCAGGCTCACTTCGGATTTCGGCATCAAGGAGTCGGCGCTGCGGGTTGCGCTGACCCGGATGGTCGGTGCTGGCGACCTGGTCCGCAACGCGGACGGCTATCGGCTCTCGGATCGCCTACTCGCCCGCCAACGGCGCCAGGACGATGCCATCGACCCTCGCGTGCGCCCCTGGCACGGGGAGTGGATCACGCTGATCGTGACCAGCGTGGGAGACGACGCCCGCACCCGCGCTGCGCTGCGAACTGCCATGCACGGCAAGCGCTTTGGTGAGCTGCGCGAGGGGGTTTGGATGCGGCCCGACAACATCGACGCGGAGCTCGGCCCCGACGTGACGGCCAGGGTCCGGGTCTTGCGCGCCCGCGACGACGACCCCGCCGAGCTGGCCACGCGGCTGTGGGACCTGCCCGCCTGGGCGCAGGCCGGGCACCGGTTGCTCGACGAAATGACCGCCGCGCCGGACATTCCCGGCCGGTTCGTGGTGGCCGCGGCGACTGTCCGGCACCTGCTCGCCGACCCCGTCCTGCCCGACGAACTCCTGCCGTCCGACTGGCCCGGCGCCGCGCTGCGGGCGGCCTACCACGACTTCGCCGCTGAACTGCTGCAGCGGCGCGAACCACTATGTGCGGAGGCGACATGAGTGATCCGGTGCGCGTCGAGCGCAATGGCCCGGTGACCACGGTGATCATCGACCGGCCGGGGGCGCGCAACGCGGTCAACGGCCCGACGGCCGCCGCGCTGTATGGCGCCTTCGAGGAGTTCGAGCGCGACGACACCGCGTCGGTGGCCGTGTTGTGGGGCGACGGCGGAACATTTTGCGCCGGAGCCGATTTGAAGGCATTCGGCACACCCGAAGCCAACGCTGTGCACCGGAGCGGCCCGGGCCCGATGGGGCCGACGCGGATGGTGCTGTCCAAACCCGTCATCGCCGCGGTCAGCGGCTACGCCGTCGCCGGGGGTCTGGAATTGGCCGTCTGGTGCGATCTGCGGGTGGCCGAGGAGGACGCCGTGTTCGGGGTCTTCTGCCGGCGCTGGGGCGTCCCGCTGATCGACGGCGGCACCGTGCGGCTGCCGCGGCTGATCGGCCATAGCCGCGCGATGGATATGATTCTCACCGGTCGCGCCGTGGGCGCAGACGAAGCCCAGGCCATCGGGTTGGCGAATCGGGTGGTCCCCAAGGGCCAATCACGCCAGGCCGCAGAGGAATTGGCAGGACAACTCGCGGCGTTGCCGCAGCAGTGCCTGCGCTCGGACCGGCTCTCAGCGCTACATCAATGGGGGACAACGGAATCCGAGGCGCTCGACTTCGAATTCGCCAGCATCTCCCGGGTGGCCGCCGAGGCGAACGAAGGAGCCGGGCGGTTCGCCGCGGGCGCGGGACGGCACGGCGCCGGCGCCGGTTAGCCGCCCGGGCGGTCAGCTGCCCTTGTTGATCGTGTTGCCCGAGCCGAGGTTGTCGACCTTGGGATCACCGTCTTTGTAGGTGATGGTGTTGTCCATCCCCAGCACGGTGATGCGTGTCTCGACCTTGTCGAAGGTGATCTTGTTGTTGGTGCCGCCGATGTTCACCGTCGCGCAGGTGCCCGTGACGGTGAGGGTGTTGTCGGAACCGGCCACGTTCAGCGACTTGCCGCTCGCGCAGTCGAGGTTGGTGGTGGTGCCCATCGACCCGTAGTTCACCGTGTTCCCGATCTCGAGGGAGGCGGTGGTGCTCGGCCCGCTCGATCCCGTCGTCGGCGCGGCGCCGGCGCTCGTCGTCGCGCTGCTCTTCGTGGTGGTCGTCGACGACCCAGCCGGCGGGTTGGCCGTCGAACTGCAGCCGGCCAGCACCAGGGCCGCGGCCACCGGTGCCAAAGCGAAGATATGGACGCGCATCGTTTTCTGATTCCCCTCGGTATGGTGCCTCAGCCCGGCACCTGCTGGAGCCGGTTGGTCATGCCCAATTCACGGCCGCGGTCCCAAAGGAACGGCTGACCGCCCTTGTACAACACCGTCTGGTCGTGGCCGTAGACCGTGATGTCATGTGAAACCGAGTCGGCGATAACCACATTCGACGAACCCATCACCGTCACGGCGTAGCAGTTACCTAGCGCGGTGACCGTGAGGAAGGAGCCGTTGACCAGCAGCGTGGCGTCGTTGCAGTCGACCGTCTGCTCCATGTCCTCGCCGATGACATGGGTGTCGCCGTTCTTGGCCTGCGCGAGCCCCGGTGAGGCTGCGGTGGCGACGACGGCGATGACGCAGGTGGCCAGTGACCCGGCGACAGCTGTCCACTTCACTGCGGGCCCCCCTTTTGGACGGGTCGTCTGCTCGAATGAGCCAAGGATGACATTACGTGCATTTGCCCGCCCGATGGCAGAATTTATTTTCCTTCGCGGGGCGCTCATGTCCCTCCGGGGAGACTAATGTCCGAACAACCGTCAACTAGAGTCATTAGTTAACCGCAACACGTTCCCGCGACGAAGGGCGACCGCCATGGCAGTTCAACCGGAACCGCCGTCGGCGGCCGGGCGCCAACGCGCGGGTCGCCCCGGCTCTCGGCTGACCAAACTGAGCCGGGACGGCATCGTCGACGGCGCGCTGACGTTCCTGGATCGCGAGGGCTGGGACGCGCTGACCATCAACGCGCTGGCGACGCAGCTGGGCACCAAAGGGCCGTCGCTGTACAACCACGTGGACAGCCTGGAGGATCTGCGCCGCACGGTGCGGATTCGGGTCATCGACGACATCATCACGATGCTCAACCGGGTGGGCGAGGGTCGCGCTCGTGACGACGCCGTGCTCGTCATGGCGGGCGCGTATCGCAGCTATGCCCACCATCATCCGGGCCGCTACTCGGCCTTCACCCGGATGCCGCTGGGCGGTGACGATCCCGAATACGCGGCCGCGACCCGCGGCGCGGCCGCACCGGTGATCGCCGTGCTGTCCTCCTACGGACTCGATGGCGACGCCGCCTTCCATGCGGCGCTCGAGTTCTGGTCGGCGTTGCACGGCTTCGTGCTGCTGGAGATGACCGGTGTCATGGACGACATCGACACCGACGCGCTGTTCTCCGACATGGTGCTGCGGCTGGCCGCGGGCCTGGAACGGCGCACCGCCCACGACGGCGCCAGGGGTTAGCCGCCGCTTTGACCTGCGAGACCGGCGGCGGGTATTGTGGTTCCTCGTGCCTGGCGGCTTACGGCGCCTAACCGTAAGGAAGTGAATGCCGGGCAAATTCGCGTGTCCACGATGCATCGGACTAAGTCCGGTGCGCAGCGCATGCGACACACCCGGACGCGGGGTGACGCGGACGGACATAACTGCAGTACACAGACTTGAAGACGCCAGAAGTATGCCGAACACGAACAGAGAAAGCCGGTAGATGCCAACCATTCAGCAGCTGGTCCGCAAGGGTCGCCGGGACAAGGTCGCCAAGGTCAAGACCGCGGCTCTCAAGGGCAGCCCGCAGCGTCGTGGCGTATGCACCCGCGTGTACACCACCACTCCGAAGAAGCCGAACTCCGCGCTTCGGAAGGTTGCCCGCGTGAAGCTGACGAGCCAGGTTGAAGTCACCGCCTACATCCCCGGCGAGGGTCACAACCTGCAGGAGCACTCGATGGTCCTGGTGCGTGGCGGCCGGGTGAAGGACCTGCCTGGTGTCCGGTACAAGATCATCCGCGGTTCGCTCGACACCCAGGGCGTCAAGAACCGCAAGCAGGCTCGCAGCCGTTACGGTGCCAAGAAGGAGAAGAGCTGATGCCGCGCAAGGGGCCCGCGCCGAAGCGTCCGTTGGTCAATGACCCGGTCTACGGGTCACAGCTGGTCACCCAGCTGGTGAACAAAGTCCTGCTGCAGGGGAAGAAATCGCTCGCCGAACGCATTGTTTATGGTGCGCTCGAACAAGCTCGGGACAAGACTGGCACCGATCCCGTGATCACGCTCAAGCGTGCTCTCGACAACGTCAAGCCCGCCCTCGAGGTGCGCAGCCGCCGCGTCGGGGGTGCCACGTATCAGGTGCCGGTCGAGGTGCGTCCGGATCGGTCCACCACGCTGGCACTGCGCTGGCTTGTCAGCTTCTCGCGGCAACGCCGGGAGAAGACCATGGTCGAGCGCCTGGCAAACGAGATCATGGATGCCAGCAACGGTCTGGGGGCCGCCGTCAAGCGACGTGAGGACACCCACAAGATGGCCGAGGCCAACCGCGCCTTCGCGCACTACCGCTGGTAGGTCTCTCCGGCGCGCGGGCCGGGGCGCTGGCCTGACCGCGAAAGACAGCAACCAAGCAATCGAAAGAGTGGGAAGACTTCTGTGGCACAGAAGGACGTGCTGACCGACCTCACCAAGGTCCGCAACATCGGCATCATGGCGCACATCGACGCCGGCAAGACGACGACGACCGAGCGCATCCTCTACTACACCGGTATCAGCTACAAGATCGGTGAGGTACACGACGGCGCCGCCACCATGGACTGGATGGAGCAGGAGCAGGAGCGGGGGATCACCATCACCTCCGCGGCCACCACCTGCTTCTGGAAAGACAACCAGATCAACATCATCGACACCCCCGGGCACGTCGACTTCACCGTCGAGGTGGAGCGCAGCCTGCGCGTGCTCGACGGTGCCGTGGCCGTCTTCGACGGCAAGGAAGGTGTCGAGCCGCAGTCCGAGCAGGTCTGGCGGCAGGCCGACAAGTACGACGTCCCGCGCATCTGCTTCGTCAACAAGATGGACAAGATCGGGGCCGACTTCTACTTCTCGGTCCGCACCATGGAGGAGCGCCTCGGCGCCAACGTCATCCCGATTCAGCTGCCGGTCGGCTCCGAGGGTGACTTCGAGGGCATTGTCGACCTGGTCGAGATGAACGCCAAGGTGTGGCGCGGCGAGACCAAGCTGGGCGAGACCTACGACACCATCGACATCCCGGCCGAGCTCGCCGAGAAGACCGAGGAGTACCGCACCAAGCTGCTCGAGGCCGTCGCCGAGACCGACGAGGCGCTGCTGGAGAAGTACCTCGGCGGCGAAGAACTCACTGTCGAGGAGATCAAGGGCGCCATCCGCAAGCTGACCATCAGCTCGGAGGCCTACCCGGTGCTGTGCGGCAGCGCGTTCAAGAACAAGGGCGTGCAGCCCATGCTCGACGCCGTGATCGACTACCTGCCCTCGCCGCTGGACGTGCCGCCGGCCGTCGGGCACGCGCCGGGCAAGGAGGACCAAGAGGTCACCCGCACGCCGTCCACCGACGAGCCGTTCTCCGCGCTGGCCTTCAAGGTCGCGACGCACCCGTTCTTCGGCAAGCTGACCTACGTCCGGGTGTACTCGGGCAAGGTCGACTCCGGCAGCCAGGTCATCAACGCCACCAAGGGCAAGAAGGAACGGCTGGGCAAGCTGTTCCAGATGCACTCCAACAAGGAGAACCCGGTGGAGACCGCCTCGGCCGGTCACATCTATGCGGTGATCGGGCTGAAGGACACCACCACCGGTGACACTTTGAGCGACTCGAACCAGCAGGTCGTGCTGGAGTCGATGACCTTCCCCGCCCCGGTCATCGAGGTGGCCATCGAGCCCAAGACCAAGAGCGACCAGGAGAAGCTGAGCCTGTCGATCCAAAAGCTCGCCGAGGAGGATCCGACCTTCAAGGTGCACCAGGACGCAGAGACCGGCCAGACCGTGATCGGTGGGATGGGCGAGTTGCACCTGGACATCCTGGTGGACCGGATGCGCCGCGAGTTCAAGGTCGAGGCCAACGTCGGCAAGCCGCAGGTCGCCTACAAGGAGACCATCAAGCGGACGGTGGAAAAGGTCGAGTTCACCCACAAGAAGCAGACCGGCGGCTCCGGCCAGTTCGCCAAGGTGCTGATCAGCCTCGAGCCGTTCCACGGCGAGGACGGTGCGACCTACGAGTTCGAGAACAAGGTCACCGGTGGGCGCATCCCGCGCGAGTACATCCCGTCGGTGGACGCCGGCGCGCAGGACGCCATGCAGTACGGCGTGCTGGCCGGCTACCCGCTGGTCAACTTGAAGGTCACCCTGCTCGACGGGGCCTTCCACGAGGTCGACTCGTCGGAAATGGCCTTCAAGATCGCCGGTTCGCAGGTTTTGAAAAAGGCTGCGGCGCAAGCGCAGCCGGTCATCCTGGAACCGATCATGGCCGTCGAGGTCACCACGCCCGAGGACTACATGGGCGACGTGATCGGCGACCTGAACTCCCGCCGTGGCCAGATCCAGGCCATGGAGGAGCGGAGCGGTGCGCGCGTCGTGAAAGCGCATGTGCCGCTGTCGGAGATGTTCGGCTACGTCGGCGACCTGCGGTCCAAGACCCAAGGCCGGGCGAACTACTCCATGGTCTTCGACTCGTACGCCGAAGTGCCGGCGAACGTGTCAAAGGAGATCATCGCGAAGGCGACGGGCCAGTAACGCCCAGCAGCGGAGTAATCTTGCCGGGTCATTGGAAAGCCTGGGGCGCGGCACAACTGAAAACACCAACACTGCTTTAACAAGCACCAACTAGTCCAGGAGGACACAGAAGTGGCGAAGGCGAAGTTCGAGCGGACGAAGCCGCACGTCAACATCGGGACCATTGGTCACGTTGACCACGGCAAGACCACGCTGACCGCGGCTATCACCAAGGTTCTGCATGACAAGTACCCGGACCTGAACGAGTCCCGCGCGTTCGACCAGATCGACAACGCGCCCGAGGAGCGTCAGCGCGGTATCACCATCAACATCTCGCACGTGGAGTACCAGACCGACAAGCGTCACTACGCCCACGTCGACGCCCCGGGGCACGCCGACTACATCAAGAACATGATCACCGGCGCGGCCCAGATGGACGGTGCGATCCTGGTGGTCGCGGCCACCGACGGCCCGATGCCGCAGACCCGTGAGCACGTGCTGCTCGCCCGTCAGGTCGGCGTGCCCTACATCCTGGTCGCCCTCAACAAGGCCGACATGGTCGACGACGAGGAGCTGCTCGAGCTCGTCGAGATGGAGGTCCGCGAGCTGCTGGCCGCCCAGGAGTTCGACGAGGACGCCCCGGTGGTGCGGGTTTCCGCGCTCAAGGCGCTCGAGGGCGACGAGAAGTGGGTCAAGTCCGTTCAGGACCTGATGGAGGCCGTCGACGAGTCGATCCCGGACCCGGTCCGCGAGACCGAGAAGCCGTTCCTGATGCCGGTGGAGGACGTCTTCACCATCACCGGGCGTGGCACCGTGGTCACCGGTCGTGTCGAGCGCGGCGTGATCAACGTGAACGAGGAAGTCGAGATCGTCGGGATCAAGCCGACCAGCACCAAGACCACGGTCACCGGTGTGGAGATGTTCCGCAAGCTGCTCGACCAGGGTCAGGCCGGTGACAACGTCGGTCTGCTGCTGCGCGGTATCAAGCGTGAGGACGTCGAGCGGGGTCAGGTCGTCGTGAAGCCCGGCACCACCACGCCGCACACCGAGTTCGAGGGCAGCGTCTACATCCTGTCCAAGGACGAGGGCGGTCGGCACACGCCGTTCTTCAACAACTACCGTCCGCAGTTCTACTTCCGCACCACGGATGTGACCGGTGTGGTGACGCTGCCGGAGGGCACCGAGATGGTGATGCCCGGTGACAACACCAACATCTCGGTGAAGCTGATCCAGCCCGTCGCCATGGACGACGGTCTGCGGTTCGCGATCCGCGAGGGTGGCCGCACCGTCGGCGCCGGCCGGGTCGTCAAGATCATCAAGTAGTTCGCTACTGAGTCAGTACTGAGTCCGTTCAAGGCCCGGATTGCCACTCGGCAATCCGGGCCTTGTCCGCTGCGCGCATCGCCGGACCGGATCAGGGCGCTGAAATGATGCGGGCGCGGCGCGGCCTGGACTAGGATTTTGCGCATAGTTCGGTGACCGTAGGCGTGGCGGGGAGGTGCCGGTGTCGTTCGTTCAAACGACTCCCGAATTCGTTGCGGCTGCCGCGACGGATCTAGCCCGGATCGGGTCGACGATCACCTCCGCCAACACGGCGGCGTTGGGGCCGACGTCGGGCGTGCTCGCCCCCGGCGCCGACGAGGTGTCGGCGAGTATCGCCGCCCTGTTCGACGCCCACTCCCAGGTCTATCAGGCGCTCAGCGCTCAGGCGGCCGCCTTCCATAGCCAATTCGTGCAGCTGATGAACGGCGGCGCGATGCAGTACGCCGTCACCGAGGCGGCCAACGCCACGCCCCTGCAGACCGCGGCGGCGCCCGCGTCGATGGCCGCGCAGGTACCGACGATGACGGCCGGGGCCATGGGCGCCTCCGCGCCGACCGCGCCCGCGGGGCCCCTGGCGGCGGCGGTGACGGCGGCGGCGGCCGCCGCGGCACCTGCACCGGCCGGTACCCCGGTCGCCGCGGCGCCGGCGGGAGCCACCCTGGCCTCGGCCACCGCACCGGCGGGGCCGGCGCGGGTGGCGCCGCCGGCCTACACACCGGCCGGTTCCCCGGCGACCGTCCAGCCCACGGCGTCGGCACCGCCGACCAGCGCGGCCGCACCCATGCAGGCGGAGGTGGCGCCGCAGGCCTCTCCCGCCACGACGCTGCCGGTATCGCCGCGCACGGCGCCGCACTCGCCGACGGCGTCACAGTCGGCTGCGCCGCCCGTGCGCCGGATACCGATCATGCCGCCCGATCCGCCAGCTTGATGGCGGCGGCCCGCTGCGCCCGGCTCGACGATGCGGCGGCCCGCTGCGCCCGGCTACGCCGCGCTTGCGACCGCGGGGGCCGCGTTTGCGACCGCCGCTAAGCGGCTGAAATCGGTTTGCGCGTATCGCGTTCGCGGGGCCACTCCGAACGCTAATCTGACACGAAATCCCCAGCAAGCCGAGGAGGGGCAAGTGTTAGCGCGCTACCTGAAGGCACAGTTGGTCGTTTTGCTGTGCGGCGGCCTCGTCGGGCCGATTTTCTTGGTCGTGTACTTCGTCATGGGTCTCGACAGCCTGCTGCAGTGGATGTTCTACGTCGGCCTGCTGATCACCGCGGCCGACGTGCTGGTCGCGCTCGCACTGGCCAATTATGGCGCCAAGTCGTCGGCGAAGGCGGCCGCGCTCGAGCAGAGCGGCGTGCTGGCGCTCGCGCAGATCACCGGCATCACCGAAACGGGGACGTGGGTCAACAACCAACAGGTCGTCAAGGTGCACCTGCACATCGCCGGCCCCGGATTCCTGCCGTTCGACAGCGAAGACCGCGTGATCGCCAGCGTTACCCGGCTCGGCAACCTCAACGCCCGCAAGGTGGTGGTCCTGGTCAACCCCACCACCAATGAGTACCGGATCGACTGGGAGCGAAGCGCTTTGGTCAACGGTCTGGTGCCCGCGCAGTTCACGGTGGCCGAGGACAACCGGACCTACGACCTGAGCGGACAGGCGGGCCCCCTGATGGAGATCCTGCAGGTCCTCAAGGCCAACAACGTTCCGCTCGACCGGATGGTCGATATCCGGTCGAACCCGGCGCTGCGCGGCCAGATTCAGGCGGTGGTGCGCCGCGCGGCCGAGCAACAGACGCCGGCCGCCCAACCGGGGGCCGGCGTCCAGTCGGGGGCGGCAGCTCCGGCGGCGGTCGTCACGCCACCCGAACCGTCGATCGCCGCGCGGCTGCAGGAGCTGAGCGATCTGCACGCCAGTGGCGCGCTGACCGAGCAGGAATACAACAGCCGGCGCGCGCAGATCATCTCCGAAATCTGAGGGCTCGTCCGGCCACCGACGGGCGAATTAGAACACGTTTCAGTTTCGCTGCTAGCCTGGCTTGATCTATCGGCGGTCGAAGGGGTTACACGTGGCTGGACAGGCCGGATCACTGCAGGGACGGGTGGCATTCATCACCGGGGCGGCCCGCGGGCAGGGGCGGTCGCACGCGGTGCGGCTGGCCTCCGAGGGCGCCGACATCATCGCGCTGGACATCTGCGGGCCGGCGTCCGCGAGTGTGACCTATCCGCCCGCCACCCGCGATGACCTCGACGAGACCGCACGTTTGGTGGAAGGCCAGGGACGCAAGATCCTGGCCCGCGAGGTCGACGTCCGCGACGACGCCGCGCTGCGCGAGTTGGTGGCCGACGGGATGGAGCAGTTCGGCCGGCTCGACATCGTGGTGGCCAACGCCGGAGTGCTGAGCTGGGGCCGCATTTGGGAGCTCACCGATGAGCAGTGGGACGCGGTCATCGACGTCAACCTGACCGGCACCTGGCGCACGCTGCGCGCCACCGTGCCCGCGATGATCGAGGCGGGCAACGGCGGTTCCATCGTGGTCGTCAGCTCGTCGGCGGGACTCAAGGCCACGCCGGGCAACGGCCACTACTCGGCGAGCAAACACGGGCTCACCGCGTTGACCAACACGCTCGCGATCGAGCTCGGCGAATACGGCATCCGGGTCAACTCGATCCATCCGTACTCGGTCGAGACCCCGATGATCGAGCCGGAAGCGATGATGGAGATATTTGCCAGGCATCCCAGCTTCGTGCACAGCTTCCCCCCAATGCCGGTGCAGCCCAACGGTTTCATGGCGGCCGACGAAGTCGCCCACGTCGTGGCATGGCTCGCCGGCGACGGGTCGGGCACGCTCACCGGCACGCAGATCCCCGTGGATAAGGGTGCCCTTAAGTACTGACCGGCCATCGTGCTAAGAACTCCACGTGAGTAGTGACGAAAGCGCCACCAACGGAATCGTGATCGTCGGAGGCGGATTGGCCGCCGCCCGCACCGCCGAGCAGCTGCGCAAATCGGAGTACTCGGGGCCCATCACGATCGTCAGCGACGAGGTTCACCTGCCGTATGACCGCCCGCCGCTGTCGAAAGAGGTGCTGCGCAAAGAGGTCGACGACACCGCGCTCAAACCGCGCGAGTGGTACGACGAGAACGGCATCACCCTGCGCCTCGGGGCTGCCGCCCGCAGTCTGGACACCGCGGTGCAGACGGTGACGCTCGACGACGGGACGACACTGCGCTACGACGAACTTGTCATCGCCACGGGACTCCGACCGCGACGCATCCCGGCGATTCCCGATCTGGAGGGCATCCGGGTGCTGCGATCGTTCGACGAGTGCCTGGCGCTACGCGAGCACGCGTCGGCGGCGCGGCGCGCGGTCGTCATCGGCGCCGGTTTCATCGGCTGCGAGGTGGCGGCCAGCCTGCGCAGCCTGGGCGTGGAGGTGGTGCTGGTGGAGCCCCAGCCGACCCCACTGGCCGCGGTGCTCGGCGAGCAGATCGGCGAGCTGGTGGCCCGGCTGCACCGCGCCGAAGGCGTCGACGTGCGCCTCGGCGTCGGGGTGGCGGAGGTGCGCGGTGACACGCGCGTCGAGGCGGTGGTGCTGAGCGACGGCACCGAGCTGACGGCCGACCTGGTGGTGGTCGGCATCGGGTCGCGCCCGGCGACCGAATGGCTCGAGGGCAGCGGCGTCACCGTCGACAACGGCGTCATCTGCGATCAGGCGGGACGCACCAGCGCGCCGAACGTGTGGGCGCTCGGCGATGTCGCGTCCTGGCGGGACGCGACGGGACATCAAGGGCGCGTGGAACATTGGAGCAATGTCGCCGACCAGGCCCGCGCCGTGGTGCCCGCGATGCTGGGGCAGGACGTTCCCCCGGTGGTGGTCGTCCCCTACTTCTGGAGCGACCAGTACGACGTCAAGATCCAGTGCCTGGGCGAGCCGGAGGCCGGCGACATCGTCCACGTCGTCGAGGACGACGGCCGCAAGTTCCTGGCCTACTACGAACGCGACGGCGCCCTGGTCGGAGTGGTCGGCGGCGGGATGCCCGGCAAGGTCATGAAGGTCCGCGCCAAGATCGCCGCGGCCGTGCCGATCGCCGAAATGCTGAGCTGACCGCCTATTCGGCTGTCCTGCCTCAGCCGACGGCGGCCGCGTACCGGTCGCCCGAGACCTCGCTGTTCCGGATGACCGTGGCGAGCTGCTCGGCGATGCCGGGCGCGCTGATGACGGTCGACGCGGACTTGTGGGTGTGCGGATTGCCCTGCGCATCGGTGAGCAGCGCCCCCGCTTCGCGGGCGATCAGCGTCCCCGCCGCGGTGTCCCAGGGCTTGTTGGACATCATCACGCACGCGTCCAGGGCGCCCTCGGCGACGAAGGCGAGGTCCAGCGTCGCCGCCCCGATCATGCGGATGCGCTCGACGCGGGGCACCAGCTCAGCGGTCAGCGCCAGCCGCTGCTGATTCAGCCTGCCGGCGTCGTGGCCGACGGCGTAGTCGCCGAGGGACACGATGGCCCCGCTGAGGCTGTCGGCGGCGCTGGCGGTGATCCGCCGGCCGCCCAGGAACGCGCCCTTGCCGTCGATGGCGTGGTAGGTCTTGCCGAGCAGAGGAGCGTGGGTGACGGCGACGACGGTGCGGCCACCGCGGAGCAGGGCCAGCGATACCGCGCACAGCGGAAGCCCGTGGACGAAGTTCGATGTTCCGTCGATGGGGTCGAGCACCCAGAGCCACTCAGACGTTTCGATGTCCGGCTGTTCCTCGGACTCTTCGGCCAGTAATGCGATGTCAGGCGTGGTTTGGGCCAGGTAGTCGGCGATGTCGCGCTGGATCGCGAGATCGATGTCGGTTACCAGGTCGCGGTCGCCCTTGTGCTGCACCGAACTCGGCTGCGATTTCTTGAGCGTGGTGGCACCGATTTGCGTTGCTTGCCAGGCAATTTCGAAAAGCTCTTGCATTGTCTTCATGGGAAGGATTTGCCTCGCTTCCGGTGTTGGCGTGCGTTCGGCGCTTTTTGAGCATAAGGGGTAAGCGATTTCGCGTCACATGCACCCCGGTGGGTCGCATGTCGATCGAAAACGCTTAGACCTCAATATTTCCGGCGCAGGACCACCGTCTTCCTGGGGTTTTAGCCACGAATTGGACATGCCGCACAAGCCAATTCGATGGTGATGCACATCACCCGACGTGAATGTTTTGAAGCCCGCGATGGCGGGCACCGCGAGGCGCCTGTAGTAGGTGTCACAAAATTGCCAGCAGGGCGATGCCAAACCTATTGTGCTGGAAAAGCGTAACTCGGATCCCCGATGATTTTTGCTGCGACGACCGTGCTCGTCGATTCCGGTGCATCGGTTGCCGAGCTCCGTTACTGTCGCCAAGCGAACGATGTTGGGCCATTGCGCAATGCAATGGGTTGGCTTAAACGGCTCGGCTTAACGGCTGCCACTGAATCGTTCTAACCCAGATAACCCAGCACCCAACTTGGCAGGCAGGTGATTGACAAGTGACAGTGATTGATGAGATATACAGCGCTCCCAGCGCGATTCCGACCGTCGCCCTCAACGACGAGGCGAAGATGCCCGTACTTGGCTTGGGGGTAGCCAAGTTGTCCGATGTGGAAACGGAAAGCTCGGTACTCGCGGCCCTGGAGGCTGGCTGCCGCCTCATCGACACCGCTGCCTCCTACGGAAACGAAGAAGCCGTCGGGCGTGCGATAGCCGCGTCGGGCATCCCGCGTGAGGAGTTGTTCGTCGCCACGAAGCTGGGTACCTCGAGGCAGGGCTTCCACAGCGCCCAGGAGTCATGCAAGGAGAGCCTGGACCGACTTGGGCTGGACTACCTCGACCTCTACCTGATCCACTGGCCGGCGCCGAAGCTGGGCAAGTACGTGGAGAGCTTCGAGGGCATGAAGATCGCCCGCGACGAGGGGCACGTCCGCTCGATCGGCGTCTGCAACTTCACCGAGGAACTGCTGGCGAACGTCATCGAGGAGACCGCCGAGGTGCCCGCGGTGAACCAGGTCGAGCTGCACCCGCGCCTCAACCAGGCCGAGCTGCGCCAGGCGCACGCCCAACACGACGTCACCACGCAGTCCTACAGCCCGCTGGGCGTCGGCAAGATGCTCGAGGACCCGACCGTGACGACGATCGCCGCCGAGTACGGCCGCACGCCGGCGCAGGTGCTGGTCCGCTGGAACCTGCAGTTGGACAACGTGGTCGTCTCGCGGTCGTCCAAGCCCGCGCGCGTCGCCCAGAACCTGGACGTGTTCGACTTCACCCTGGAGCCCGAGCACATGGAGGCCATCGACGGATTGCATGACGGCACGCGAGTGCTGCACGACCCGATGACCTTCATGGGAACCTAGTACGCGCTACGTCTACGCAACCGAATTGCCGGACATGGTCCGGCAATTCGGCTGCGTGGAGTCAATGCCAATGCACCGGCGGGCCGTGCGGGTGGCATTCGCCCAGAACGCGCGAATCACCGTCGGGCCAGCTGCGAGCGCGCACCTCGAACCTGATCGATGCGTCGGGACCAGAGCGTGCGGGCTCCATCGTCAGGTGGGCGAACGGTGAGCGCGTATCCGCGCGTGCGGCCAGTGCGTCCACATGGGCGCGCACCGCGTCGCGTTCGTCGGCGGACAGGTATTGCCAGGTGATCGAATGCCACAGGACGGTCAGCGTGCCGTCGGCCAGCTGCAGGCCGGCCACCGCGGTGGCCGCCGTCTGGCGCTCGAGTGCGGCCGGGACCCGGCGCGCGACCTCGATGGCCCCGCGCAGTCGTGCCAGGCGCGCGTCCTGGTCGGGCCAGACGTAGCTGAGCACGGTTATCTCCCCGTCCGTGCCGGCGACGTCGATGGGCGCGATGTCGTACCCCCGCCGCTCGACGATCCGCACCCCGCGCCCGGGCGGCAGCGCGCCGCGCCACGCGTCATCGATGGTCACCGGCGAGTCGGCCGGTCCCCACTGGCTCCCGGCGAAGCGGTAGCGGTACTGATCCGCTCGCAGGTTCAGTCCAGCGCTGGATCCGATCTCGAAAAGCCGTATGGGCAAAGCGGATTGATCGAGGTGCAGCAATCCGCCGATCAGTGCGGCCGATCGCCCGACCTCATTGGTCTGCGGTGGTTGCCCCAATGCCGCGCGCAGCGCATCAATGTGGCCGGCCGCGGTGTCGCGGATTTCCGGCCAGGCCGATCCCGCGTCCCAGGTCCCGCCGGTGCTGGGGTACCAGCGGCGCAATCGCGCCGCCCGGCCGTCGAGCACCAGCCGGTGCAGCCCGCCGAGCAGCCGAAGCGGGACCGCGTCGCGCGACGGAGCGTCCCGGTGCCCGGACAGGATGGTGGCGAACACGCCGCCGGCGTCGACGTCGCCGGCCACCAGCTCGAACAGCTCGCCATACATCGCGGAGCCCGACGAGGCACAGAACCTGCCCTGGGCTCGCAGTGTGTGCACCAGGTGCTCGACGCTCAATTGTCCAGCCCGTTCAGCCCGGCGCCGACGACGTCGAAGGCATTGCCCAGGGCGACCGGCAACGGGACGGACTCATCGCTGAGCCAGTGTTCGTAGGCCGACAGCGCGACCCCCAGCATCGTCCAGGCGGCGGTCTGGGGGAGCAAATCGGTTGTCTTGCAATCGCAACGGCGCGCCACGAACCCGGCGATCACCTCGCGCCAGCCGGCGTACATCGTCATCGAATACGCTTGCAGCTCAGCGGTTTGCAGGATCACCCGCATGCGCCTGCGGTGCCGGGCGGTCTCCGATTCGTCAAACGTGTTGAACGCCAACAACGCAGCACGCAGTGCATCGCCCACGCCCACCCTGGCATCCACGTTGTCGAGCAGGTCCCGTAGATGGGCGAGGTGGGTGTCGAAATCGCCCCAGGGGATGGCGTTCTTGGATGCGTAATAGCGAAACAGCGTGCGGCGGGAGATGCCGGCGGCCTGGGCGACGTCATCGACGCTCACGTCGGCGAAGCCGCGGGCGGTGAACAGGTCGATGGCGACATCGGTGATCTGGCCCGGCGTGGTCGAACGGCGCCTGCCCACCCGCGGCTGCGGCATCTTCGGACCCCGCCCTTCCATTTCGGCACTCGATGCCATATTCTGGCGGCGAGTGTGACTCAGACCCCATCGTTGTCAAGACCCGACGAAAGGCAAGGCCCCGTGGACCACGAGACCGAAACTGACACCCAACTCGTCACCGAGACCCTGGTCGAAGAGGTGTCCATCGACGGCATGTGCGGGGTCTACTGACCGTGCCCGCGCCCGCGCAGGCTCGCGCGGCTCGCCCCGCCGGCGACACCGTGTTCGATCCTGATCGCGGCTGGCGACTGCACCCGCAGGTGGCGGTGCGGCCGGAACCGTTCGGCGCGCTGCTGTATCACTTCGGCACGCGCAAGCTGTCGTTCCTGAAGAACCGCACCATCCTCACGGTGGTGCAATCGCTGGCCGACCACCCCGATGTCCGCGCCGCCTGCCGCGCGGCCGGCGTCGGCGACGCCGGGCAGGGCCCCTACCTGCACGCGTTGGGTGTGCTCGTCGACTCCAACATGCTGGTGCCCCGGGATGACCATCAATGACCGCACCGCCCCAAGCCGCCGTACCGCGGCTGATCGAGCAGTTCGAGCACGGGCTCGACGCGCCCATCTGCCTCACCTGGGAGCTCACCTACGCCTGCAACCTGGCTTGCGTGCACTGCCTCTCGTCGTCGGGCAAGCGGGACCCGCGGGAGCTGTCCACCCGTCAGTGCATGGACATCATCGATGAGCTGGAACGCATGCAGGTGTTCTACGTCAACATCGGTGGTGGGGAACCCACTGTGCGGCCGGACTTTTGGGAACTCGTGGACTACGCGACCGCCCACCACGTCGGCGTGAAGTTCTCCACCAACGGCGTCCGGATCACGCCCGAGGTTGCCGAGCGGTTGGCGGCCAGCGACTACGTCGACGTGCAGATCTCGCTGGACGGGGCCACCGCCGAGATCAACGACGCCGTGCGCGGGCCCGGGTCGTTCGACATGGCGGTACGTGCGCTGGAGAATCTGGCCGACGCCGGCTTCAAAGACGCCAAGATCTCCGTGGTCGTCACCCGGCACAACGTCGACCAGCTCGACGAATTCGCCGCGCTGGCAAGCCATTACGGTGCCACGCTGCGGATCACCCGGCTACGCCCCTCCGGGCGTGGCGCCGACGTCTGGGAAGAGCTGCACCCCACCGCAGACCAACAGGTCCAGTTGTATGACTGGCTGGTCGCCAAGGGTGAGCGGGTGCTCACCGGCGACTCCTTCTTTCACCTGGCCCCGCTCGGCCAGTCCGGCGCGCTGGCCGGCCTGAACATGTGCGGGGCGGGCCGCGTCGTGTGCCTGATCGACCCGGTGGGCGACGTGTACGCCTGCCCGTTCGCCATCCACGACCGCTTCCTGGCCGGAAACGTGGTCTCGGACGGTGGTTTTGACAATGTCTGGAAAAACGCCCCGCTGTTCCGCGAGCTGCGCGAGCCGCAGTCGGCGGGCGCCTGCGGCAGCTGCGGGCACTACGACAGCTGCCGGGGCGGGTGCATGGCCGCCAAATTCTTCACCGGGCTGCCGTTGGACGGGCCGGACCCCGAATGCGTCCAGGGCCACAGCGCGTCGGCGCTGGAACACGACCGCGAGACGCCGCGCCCCCGGGCCGACCACTCCCGCGGGAAGCGGATCCGTCAACCGGTGCCGCTGACGCTGTCGCTGCGCCCGCCGACGGTCACGCCGGCGACGCCACCGGCGCGCATGTGTGATGAAAGCCCGGTGTGACAATGGCCGACAAATGGTTTGAAACCGTCGCCATCGCGCAGCAACGCGCCAAGCGGCGGTTGCCGAAGTCAGCCTATTCATCGTTGATTTCGGCCAGCGAAAAGGGGATCACCGTCTCCGACAACGTCGAAGCATTCGGCGAACTCGGCTTCGCTCCCCATGTCGTCGGCGCGCCGGCTAAGCGCGACATGGCGACCAGCGTTATGGGGCAGGACATTTCGATGCCGGTCCTGATCTCACCGACCGGCGTGCAAGCGGTGCACCCCGACGGTGAGGTGGCCGTCGCGCGGGCCGCCGCCGCCCGCGGCATCGCCATGGGCCTGTCCTCGTTCGCCAGCAAGCCGATCGAAGAGGTCATCGCGGCGAACCCCAAGTTGTTCTTCCAGGTGTACTGGCTGGGTAACCGCGACGCGATCGCCGCACGGGTCGAGCGCGCCCGGGCGGCCGGGGCGATGGGCCTGATCGTCACCACCGACTGGAGCTTCTCGCACGGCCGGGATTGGGGCAGCCCCTCGATCCCGGAAAAGATGGACTTCAAGACCATCCTCAAGATGAGCCCGGAGGTCATCACCAAGCCGCGGTGGTTTTTGCAGTGGGCGAAGACCATGCGGCCGCCCGAGCTGCGGGTGCCCAACCAGGGCCGCCGCGGCGAGCCCGGGCCCCCCTTCTTCGCGGCCTACGGCGAGTGGATGGGCACGCCGCCGCCGACCTGGGAAGACATCGCCTGGCTTCGCGAACTGTGGGGCGGCCCGTTCATGCTCAAGGGCGTGATCCGTGTCGACGATGCCAAAAGGGCTGTGGACGCGGGGGTTTCGGCGATCTCGGTGTCGAACCACGGCGGCAACAACCTGGACGGCACCCCGGCCTCGATCCGCGCCCTGCCCGCGATAGCCGCGGCCGTCGGCGATCAGGTCGAGGTGTTGCTCGACGGCGGCGTCCGGCGCGGCAGCGACGTCGTCAAGGCCGTGGCGCTGGGGGCGCGTGCGGTGATGGTCGGCCGGGCGTACCTGTGGGGCCTGGCCGCGGCGGGCCAACCGGGCGTGGAGAACGTCCTCGACATCTTGCGCGGCGGCATCGACTCGGCGCTGATGGGTCTGGGGCATTCCTCGATTCACGACCTGCGACCCGGCGACATCCTGGTGCCACCCGGTTTCACGCGGGCGCTGGGCGTGCCGTCGACCGGCGGATAACGTAAGCCGGGCTATCCAGGGCGGCTTTGTCGGATTTATTTGACGGGCTCGGAAATGGTGGTACGGGCGGGGTACCCGTGACGAACGAGCCGACGATTCGAATGCCCGATGAACGGCGCGGAAAAAAACTTTTATTCAAGCTTCAAGAATTGGTGCACGCCAGGTGAATTCGTCCTACCATCACCGAGTGCCCGTACCCGGCGAATTAGGAGCAGCGACGTCGAGCCAGCTGTCCGGGATGTCGCCGTCGGTCATGGTTCCACTGGGGTCGACCGAGCAACACGGGCCGCACCTGCCGCTGGATACCGACACCCGGATCGCCGCGGCGGTCGCCGGCGGGGTTCGGGCCCGCCTCGGCGACGGGTGGCTGGTGGCGCCGGCCATCGCCTACGGCGCGAGCGGCGAGCACCAGAGTTTCGCGGGGACGATCTCGCTCGGTACCGAGGCGCTGACGCTGCTGCTGGTCGAGTACGGCAGGTCGGCGGCCGCGTGGGCCCGGCGCCTCGTCTTCGTCAACGGCCACGGCGGCAACGTCCCCGCGCTGAATGCGGCGGTGGCCAGACTGCGCGCCGAGGGCCGCGACGCCGGATGGTGCCCCTGTGTTGCCGCCGGCGCTGACGCCCACGCCGGTCATACCGAAACATCGGTGTTGCTGCATATCTCGCCGGCCGACGTTCGTACCGACCGATGGCTCGCCGGCAACACCGCCCCCTTGCCGGAGTTGCTCGGGTCGATGCGCCGCGGCGGAGTCGCGGCGGTCAGCCCCCTCGGTGTGCTGGGCGACCCGACCACCGCCACCGCCGCCGAGGGCGAGCGCATCTTCACCGAGATGGTCGACGGGTGCGTCCGCCGCATCGCCCGGTGGGGGCCCGGCCCCGACGGGATGCTGGCATGACCGCGCCGGCGCCCCGGCTGCCCGACGGGTTCGCCGTCCAGGTCGATCGCCGCGTGCGGGTCCTCGGCGACGGCTCGGCCCTGCTCGGCGGTTCGCCGACCCGGCTGCTCAAGCTGGCCCCGGCCGCACAGGACATGCTCTGCGACGGCCGGCTGAAGGTGCGCGACGACGTCAGCGCCCAGCTCGCCCGCACCCTGCTGGACGCCACGGTGGCCCATCCCCGGCCGGCGGGCGGCCCGTCGCACCACGACGTCACCGTGGTGATTCCGGTGCGGAACAACCTTTCTGGCGTGCGGCGCCTGGTGAGCGCGCTGCGCGGCCTGCGCGTCGTCGTGGTCGACGACGGCTCGTTCCACCCGGTCGAGCCGCAGGACTTCGTGGGCGCGCACTGCGACATCGAGGTGTTGCGCCACCATCGCAGCAAGGGCCCGGGGGCCGCCCGCAACAGCGGGCTGGCGGCCTGCCGGACGGACTTCGTCGCGTTCCTGGATTCCGACGTCGCGCCGCGCCGGGGCTGGCTGGAAGCCCTGCTCGGTCACTTCTGCGATCCCACCGTTGGCCTGGTCGCGCCGCGCATCGTCGGCCTGTCGCACAGCGAGAACGTGGTGGCGCGCTACGAGGCGGTGCACTCCTCGCTCGACCTCGGTGAACGCGAAGCGCCGGTGTTGCCCCACAGCACGGTGTCCTACGTCCCCAGCGCGGCGATCATCTGCCGGTGCTCGGCCATCCGGGAGGTCGGCGGGTTCGACGAGACCTTGCAGTCCGGCGAGGACGTCGACCTGTGCTGGCGGCTGATCGAGTCGGGTGCCCGGCTGCGTTACGAGCCGATCGCGCTGGTCGCCCACGACCACCGCACCGAACTACGGGATTGGCTTGCGCGCAAAGCGTTTTACGGCGGCTCGGCGGCTCCGCTGTCGGTGCGCCACCCGGACAAGACCGCGCCGGTGGTGATCTCCGGCTGGGCGCTGATGACGTGGATTCTGATGGCATTCGGGTCCACGCTGTCGCGGCTGGCGTCCATCCTGCTGGCTGTCCTGACGGGCCGGCGCATCGCGCGGGCGATGCGCAGCGCCGAGACGTCGATGACCGATGTCGCGGCGATCGCGGGCCGCGGCCTGTGGTCGGCGGCGCTGCAGCTGGCGTCGGCCCTGTGCCGGCACTATTGGCCGCTGGCGTTGGTGGCCGCGACCATGTCGCGCCATTTCCGGCGGGTGGTGGTGGTCGCTGCCGTCATGGACGGCGTGGTCGACTGGCTTCGCCGCCGCGACGCCATCGGTGACGATGTCGAACCGATCGGACTGCCGACCTATCTGGTGCTCAAGCGCGTCGACGACCTGGCGTACGGCCTCGGGTTGTGGTGGGGTGTGCTGCGGGAGCGCAATGTGCGCGCCCTGAAACCCCAGATCCGGAGTTAGCCACCGCCTTGACCGCAGCCGTCTCGCACAGCGACGTGCTGATCGTCGGCGCCGGCAGTGCCGGATCTGTTGTCGCGGAACGTCTTTCCGCCGATCCCGGCCGCACGGTGACCGTTCTCGAGGCCGGCCCGTCGCTCGATGATCCGGGCCTGCTCGCGCAGACCGCCAACGGGCTGCAGCTGCCGATCGGCGCCGGCAGTCCGCTGGTCCGGCGTTATCAGACCCGCCTCACCGAAGAACCCGCCCGCCGGCATCCCCTCGTGCGCGGCGCAACCGTCGGCGGGTCGGGAGCGATCAACGGCGGCTATTTCTGCCGCGGGTTGCCCCGCGATTTCGATCGCATCGCCCTACCGGGCTGGGGATGGGCCGACGTGCTGGACAGCTTCCGCGCCATCGAGACCGACCTGGACTTCGACGGTCCCGCCCACGGCGACGCCGGGCCCATTCTCGTACGCCGCACCCGCGAAATGACCGGAACCACACAGCGTTTCATCGCCGCCGCGGAGCGCGCCGGGTTCGACTGGATCGCCGACCTCAACGACGCAGCGGCGAAGCCGGTTTCGGGGATAGGCGCCGTACCGCTCAATATCGTCGACGGTGTGCGCAGGGGGCCCGGCGCTGCGCATCTGATCCCGGCGCTGAGCCGGCCGAACCTGCGCCTGCACGCGCAGACCCGCGTGGCGCGATTGCGGTTCGCCGGGACCGCCGCGGTGGGGGTGGACGCGGTCGGACCGCACGGCCACACCACCTTCACCGCCGACCGAATCGTGCTGTGCGGGGGAGCCATTGAGACGGCACATCTCCTCATGCTTTCGGGCATCGGCGAAGCGGGCATGTTGGGCGCCGCCGGCGTCCCGGTGGTCGCCGCACTGCCGGTGGGGGCATCGTTCAGCGATCACGCCGAGTGGGTCCTGCCCACCGACTGGGTGGTGGCCCCGGGGCGGCCGGTGCTCGAGGTGGTGCTCAGCACGGCCGACGGCCTCGAGATCAGGCCGTACACCGGCGGATTCGTGGCGATGACCGGCGACGGTACCGCCGGGCACGCCGACTGGCCGCACATCGGGGTGGCGCTCATGCAACCACGCGCGCGCGGGCGCCTCACGCTGGTCTCGGCCGATCCCGACGTGGCGCCGCGCATCGAGCACCGCTACGACACCGAGCCCGACGACGTCGCGGCCCTGCGCCGGGGCAGCGAATTGGCCCGCGAATTAGGCGGTGGCACAATCGATTCCGCGTCGGCCGTCTGGTCCACGTCGCAACATCTGTGTGGTACCGCGCCGATGGGCGCCGACGGCGACCCGGGGGCCGTCATCGACCCCCGGTGCCGGGTCTACGGCGTCGACAACCTGTGGGTGATCGACGGCTCGATCCTGCCCGCGATCACCAGCCGCGGGCCGCACGCCACGATCGTGATGATCGGGCACCGGGCCGCGCAATTCGTTCAGTGACGGCGGCCGGCCAGCAGCCGCCGTACCGGGCGTAGTTGGCGACCGTCGCGACCGGGCGCCCACACGCCGATCGCCACGGCGGCGCCGGCAACGATCGCGGCCATCGTGATGGTGGAGGCGTGCAGGGATGCCAGGAATGCGCTCTTGCTCATGTCGGCAAGCCGCTGACCCTCGGGCCCGAGCCGGCCGGCGACCTCGACCGCCTTCGCCAGCGAGTCGGTGGCTTGATCGCGGATCGGCGCGGGAAAGTCCGCCAGCCGCGGTGCGAGCTCGTGCGAATAGCGGCCGGCCAGGATGGAGCCGGACACCGCGATGCCCAGCGCGCCGCCCATTTCGCGCGACGTGTCGTTCACCGCTGAGGCGACGCCCTGCTTTTCGTCGGGAACCGCGCTCATGATTGCTGAAGTCGTTGGCGCCGTGCATATTCCGATCCCGGTGGCGAGTATCAGCGTTGGCCAGGCGAATTCCAGATACGTCGAATGCAGGTCCAGTCCGGACATGCACCCGAATCCCACCGCCATCAGCAGCGTGCCGACGAACAACACCAGACGCAGGCCCAGCCTGGGCACATACCAGAACGACAGGGCCGAGAAGATGCCCAGCGGCACCATGAACGGTCCGAAGGCGATCGCCGTCGCCAGCGGGGAGTAGCCCATGATCTGCTGCACGTATTGCATGCCGACGTAGAAGAATCCGAAGGTGGCGCCGAATAGGATGACGATCGCGGCGACCCCGGTGGCGAAATTCGGGTCGGCGAACAACCGGACATCCAGCAGCGGCTCCCGGCCGCGCGATGCCAGGCGCAACTGGACGGCACCGAACACCGCGGCGATCACCGCGCCCGCGACGAGCCCGCCCCACACCAGCGGGTCGCTCCACCCGCGCCCGGGCGCTTCCAGGATCGCCGCCACGGCGATGGCGACCGCCGCGCCGATCAGGACCGCACCCGGCAAGTCCACGCGGGGGGCGGCCGCGTCGCGAGACGGTGCGACGGTGCACGCCAGTGCGAAAATCACCAGCCCGGCGATACCCAGTGACCAGAAGATCGCGTGCCAGTCCCAAAAACGAAGCAGCAGGCCGGAACCGAGCATGCCTATCACCCCACCCGAGCCGGCCGTACCGGCCCAGATCCCAACGGCCTTGGTGCGTTCCTCTTTTCGGTAGGCCACCGTCAGCAATGACAGCGTGGCGGGCATGACGAACGCGGCGCCGATCCCGGCCACCGCCCGGCCCGCGATGATCTGGGACGGATCGTGCAACAGCGCCGGTGCCGTCGAACCGATCGAGAACACCAGCAGTCCGGTCAGCAGCGCGCCGCGCCGGCCGTAGCGGTCGCCGAGGGCTCCGGCGGGTAACAGTAGGCACGCCAGGGCTACCGTGTAGCCGTCGACGATCCAGTTCAGCTGCGAGGCGGTGGCCGACGTGGCCACCGCAAGATCGCCCAGCGCGGTGTTCAGGGCCGTCATCGACGCCACGACCAGGGCGACACCGGTGCAGGCGACGGCCAGCGTCCACTTTCGTGCCCGCGAGCTGTCGCCGATGCCGGTCCCGTCAGTACGCTGGTCAGGCCGGACCAGGGTTTCAACCATAGGGTGCGCTCCTCGGGGCGTGCGAAGTTTCGAGACCAATAGTCTTGTAGGTAGACCGATAGTCTCGTTTTCAAACAGGAGGTGGCCGCCATGACCGCCGGGACGACCGATCCGCGCCCCGCCAGGTCGCGGGCCAGGCTGCTGGACGCCGCGGTCACGCTGCTGCGCGCCGGGGGTCCCAGTGCGGTGACGGTCGACGCGGTCACCCGCACGGCCAACGTGGCCAGGGCAACCCTCTACCGCCACTTCCCGAGCGGAAACGACTTGCTGGCAGCGGCTTTCAACAGCCTGATACCGGTGTCGCCGACCCCGCCGGCCGAGGGTTCGGTGCGCGACCGCCTGGTCGCGGTGGTGCTGGCCCAGGCCGAAGCCGTCGCCCAGGCGCCCACCGTGATGACGGCCATGTCCTGGCTGGCGCTGGGGCGCGACCTGGAAGGCCTGCCCGAACCCCGGCACAGCGTCAGTGCCGACAGCGCGGCGATCACCACCCTGCGCGAGCGCATCGCCCAGCAGTACGCGGAGCCGTTCGACGTCATCTTCGACAGCCAGGAGGCCGCCGAGCTTGGCGAGGTGGACCGATCGCGGGCGATCGCCATGCTGATCGGCCCCCTGGTGCTGGGCCGCCTGTCCACCCTGCCCGACTTCGACTACCGCGAATGCGCCCTGGCGGCGGTCGACGGCTTCTTACACGTTCAAACCAGCCGCGCTAGCGCAGCGAATACCGAATCGGCAGGTGCTTGAGACCGCCCACGAATGTGGTGGCGATCAGTTCGGGTTCCCCCGAGATCTCGACGGACTCCAGCCGGGGCAGCAGCTCGGTGAAAAAGCTGTTCACTTCCATGCGGGCCAGCGCGGCCCCCAGGCAGAAGTGCACACCGTAGCCAAAGGCCAAGTGCTTGTTGGGGTCTCGGCCGACATCGAACCGGAACGGGTCTTCGAACACCTCCTCGTCGCGGTTCGCCGACACGTAGGACAGGTAGACCGATTCACCCTCGGCGATCGGCACCCCGCGAATGACGGTGTCCGCGACCGCGGTGCGCATGAACTCTTTGACCGGCGTCACCCAGCGGATCATCTCCTCGGTCGCCAGCGGCATCAGTGCGGGCTCGGCGGTCAACCGGGCACGCTGGTCGGGGTTTTCGATCAGCGCCTGCAGGCCGCCGGCGATCGTGGCGCTCGTGGTGTCATGGCCGGCGGTCGCGATGATCACGTAGTAGGAGGCCGTGTCGATGTCCGACAGCGGCTCGCCGTCCACTCGCGCGTTCGCGATCGCCGACGCCAAATCGTCGGTGGGGTCGGCCCGCCGCGCCGCGGTGAGACCGCTGAAGTAGCCGAAGAAGTCGAGCAGGATCTGCATCTGCTCCTCGGGCGTGGTGCCGCGCTTGAACTCTTCGTCGTCGCCGCCGAACAGTTCCTGGGTGAGTTTGAGCATGCGCGGGAAGTCCGACTCAGGCAGGCCCAGCAGCGACAAGATCACGTAGAGCGGGTAGTTCACGGCGACCTCCTGCACGAAGTCGCATTCGCCGCCGGCCGCCATCATCTTGTCGACGTAGATCTTGGCCAGCTCGTCGACCCTGATCTTCAGCGCGCGCATCGCCTTGGGGCGAAACCAGTCGGCGCCGATCGCGCGCACCACCCGGTGCTGCGGGTCGTCCAGGTGAATCAGGGTGCGAACGCCGGCGGCGGCCTGCATCTCGTCGCCTTCCGCGGTCGTCAACACCGGTCGCGGCCAGTTGGTGAAGAGCATGTTCTCACGCTCGATGTCCATGATGTCGGCGTGCTTGGTGATCGCCCAGAACGGCCGGTACGGCGGACAATCGACCAACGACACCGGCGCGTGCGCGCGCAGGTGCGTCAGCGCCGCATGCAGCCGCGGCTCGTCGGCGTACGCGGTGGGGTCGGCGAACACCTTGACGGCCTGTGCTGTTACCGGATCAACGGTCGGTGTGCTCATGGCACTAGTCTTGGTGTCGGCACCGGCCATCACAAGCCCCCTGACCTGCGCGTTAGCCGCGCCTTGTGACCGGGCCCCGGGCGGGTGGGGGGCATCGGGCCCGGGATCGGGCCCGAATTTTGTTCGGGCCATGATCTAAGGCATACTGTTCAGGTTGCCTTGAGCCGGGTTCGCGCCTGGTCGGGCATACGACCAGCGTCCAAACGGGCGCGTCCGGTCCCATCCTTTGAGAGCGCAATTTCGATCCCGAAATTGGCGCGCTGAGGCTGCGTGAGGGTGACACACCCGACCGCGGGGGCCGGTGGACCACGACAGGTAAACAGCGGCGCACTATCCGGCGCAACGCTCGATCGGCCAACAAATGGCCGGCCCGATCGGCGCGCCGGTGGCACTGAGGACACGGATATCAGGCCCGGATTGAGGGCCTCAACAGGAGTGAGGGTAGGAGAAAGCGTGGCGGGACAGAAGATCCGCATCAGGCTTAAGGCCTACGACCATGAGGCCATTGACGCGTCGGCGCGAAAGATCGTCGAGACCGTCGTCCGCACTGGTGCCAGTGTCGTAGGGCCGGTGCCGCTGCCGACCGAGAAGAATGTGTATTGCGTCATCCGCTCTCCGCACAAGTACAAGGACTCGCGGGAGCACTTCGAGATGCGCACGCACAAGCGGCTGATCGACATCCTCGACCCGACGCCGAAGACCGTCGACGCGCTGATGCGCATCGACCTTCCGGCCAGTGTCGACGTCAACATCCAGTAGGGAGTTACAGAGCAATGGCGCGTAAGGGCATTCTCGGTACCAAGCTGGGCATGACGCAGGTATTCGACGAGAACAACAAGATTGTGCCGGTGACGGTCGTCAAGGCCGGGCCGAACGTGGTGACCCGCATCCGCACGCCGGAGCAGGACGGTTACAGCGCCGTTCAGCTGGCCTACGGAGAGATCAGTCCGCGCAAGGTCAACAAGCCGGTGACCGGTCAGTACGCGGCCGCGGGCGTCAACCCGCGCCGGTTTCTGGCCGAGTTGCGGCTGGACAACCCGGACGCGGCCGCCGAATACCAGGTCGGCCAGGAGCTGACCGCGGAGATCTTCACCGACGGCAGCTACGTCGACGTGACCGGAACCTCCAAGGGCAAGGGCTTCGCCGGCACCATGAAGCGCCACGGCTTCCGTGGTCAGGGCGCCAGTCACGGCGCCCAGGCCGTGCACCGTCGCCCGGGTTCCATCGGTGGTTGCGCCACCCCCGCGCGGGTGTTCAAGGGCACCCGGATGGCGGGCCGGATGGGTAACGACCGCGTGACCGTCCAGAACCTGGTGGTGCACAAGGTCGATACCGAGAACGGCGTGCTGCTGATCAAGGGTGCAGTCCCCGGCCGCACCGGTGGACTCGTGGTGGTCCGCAGCGCGGTCAAACGAGGTGAGAAGTGATGGCAGCACAAGGTTCCAAGACGCTCAAGATCGACGTCAAGACGCCGGCCGGCAAGGTCGACGGATCGATCGAGTTGCCGGCCGAATTGTTCGACGCCCCGGCCAATATCGCGCTGATGCACCAGGTGGTCACCGCGCAGCGGGCGGCGGCGCGGCAGGGCACGCACTCGACCAAGACACGCGGCGACGTCCGCGGCGGTGGCCGCAAGCCCTACCGGCAGAAGGGAACCGGCCGTGCCCGGCAGGGTTCCACGCGGGCGCCGCAGTTCACCGGTGGTGGCGTCGTGCACGGCCCCAAGCCGCGTGACTACAGCCAGCGCACGCCCAAGAAGATGATCGCCGCGGCGTTGCGCGGCGCACTGTCCGACCGGGCGCGCAACGGGCGCATCCACGCGATCACCGAGCTGGTGTCGGGTCAGACCCCGTCCACCAAGAACGCCAAGGCGTTCCTGGGTACGCTGACCGACCGCAAGCAGGTGCTGGTCGTCATCGGGCGCAGCGACGAAGCCGGCGCCAAGAGCGTGCGCAACCTGCCCGGTGTGCACATCCTGACACCCGGCCAGCTCAACACGTATGACGTGCTGCGCGCCGACGACGTGGTGTTCAGCGTGGAGGCCCTCAACGCCTATATCAGCGCCAACACCGGTGCTCCCGAGGAGGTTTCGGCCTGATGGCGACCGTCACTGATCCCCGCGACATCATTTTGGCCCCGGTCATCTCGGAGAAGTCCTATTCGCTCCTCGATGACAACGTGTACACGTTTGTGGTGCACCCCGATTCGAACAAGACGCAGATCAAGATCGCTATCGAGAAGATCTTCTCCGTCAAGGTCGCATCGGTGAACACCGCGAACAGGCAGGGTAAGCGGAAGCGCACCAGAACAGGATTCGGCAAGCGCAAGAGCACCAAGCGGGCGATTGTCACGCTGGCGCCCGGTAGCAAGCCGATCGATCTGTTCGGGGCACCGGCCTAGCCGCCGCGAGAGGAAGACCTGATTAGACATGGCAATTCGTAAGTACAAGCCGACGAGCCCCGGCCGTCGCGGCGCAAGCGTGTCCGATTTCTCCGAGGTCACTCGTTCCACCCCGGAGAAGTCGTTGGTGCGTCCGCTGCACGGTCACGGCGGGCGTAACGCCCACGGCCGCATCACCACCCGCCACAAGGGTGGCGGCCACAAGCGCGCCTACCGGGTGATCGACTTCCGTCGCAACGACAAAGACGGCGTCAACGCCAAGGTCGCGCACATCGAATACGACCCGAACCGGACCGCCAACATCGCGTTGCTGCACTTCCTGGACGGCGAGAAGCGCTACATCATTGCGCCGCAGGGGCTTTCGCAGGGCGACGTGGTGGAGACGGGTCCGAACGCGGACATCAAGCCGGGCAACAACCTGCCGTTGCGCAACATCCCGGCCGGTACCGTGATCCACGCCGTGGAACTGCGGCCGGGCGGTGGCGCGAAGCTGGCGCGGTCGGCCGGGTCGAGCATTCAGTTGCTCGGCAAGGAGGGCACCTACGCGTCGGTGCGGATGCCCAGCGGTGAGATCCGCCGCATCGACGTGCGCTGCCGCGCCACGGTCGGCGAGGTGGGCAACGCCGAGCAGGCGAACATCAACTGGGGCAAGGCCGGCCGCATGCGGTGGAAGGGCAAGCGCCCTTCGGTCCGTGGTGTGGTGATGAACCCGGTGGACCACCCGCACGGTGGTGGTGAGGGTAAGACCTCGGGTGGTCGCCACCCGGTGAGCCCGTGGGGCAAGCCCGAGGGCCGCACCCGCCATCCCAACAAGGCCAGTAACAAGCTCATCGTCCGACGCCGGCGCACCGGCAAGAAGCACGGTCGCTAGGAAGTCGAGGAGTAACAGATGCCACGCAGCCTGAAGAAGGGCCCGTTCGTCGACGGCCACCTGCTCAAGAAGGTGGACACGCAGAACGAGAAGAACACCAAACAGGTGATCAAGACATGGTCGCGCCGTTCGACGATCATTCCTGACTTCATCGGCCACACCTTCGCCGTGCACGACGGGCGCAAGCACGTCCCGGTGTTCGTCACCGAGTCGATGGTCGGTCACAAGCTTGGTGAATTCGCGCCCACCCGCACCTTCAAGGGACACATCAAGGACGACCGGAAGGCCAAACGGCGATGACCACGACTGAATTTCCCTCGGCGGTGGCCAAAGCACGCTTCGTGCGGGTGTCGCCGAGAAAGGCGCGCCGGGTGATCGACCTGGTGCGCGGCCGCTCGGTGGCCGACGCGCTGGACATCTTGCGCTGGGCGCCGCAGGCCGCCAGCGAGCCGGTGGCCAAGGTGATCGCCAGCGCAGTGGCCAACGCGCAGAACAACAACGGACTGGACCCGGCGACCCTGGTAGTTGCCACCGTCCACGCCGACGAGGGCCCGACCGCCAAGCGGATCCGTCCGCGCGCCCAGGGCCGCGCGTTCCGGATCCGCAAGCGCACCAGCCACATCACGGTCGTGGTGGAGAGCCGGCCGCCGAAGGACCAGCGGGCGGCGAAGTCGACCCGCACCCGTCGCGCCGAGGCCAGCAAGGCCGCCGCGAAGAAGGCGCCGGCCACCAAGGCGCCCGCCAAGAAGGCCGCGGCCGGTTCGGGCACGAAAGCGTCCGCGAAAAAGGCCGCACCGAAAGCCGAAGCCAAGACGTCTGAGACTTCTGACGCGAAGGGAGGCTCAGACTAGTGGGCCAGAAGATCAATCCGCACGGCTTCCGGCTGGGCATCACGACCGACTGGAAGTCGCGCTGGTATGCCGACAAGCAGTACTCGGACTACGTCAAGGAAGACGTCGCGATCCGGCGACTGCTGTCGACGGGCCTGGAGCGTGCCGGGATCGCCGACGTGGAGATCGAGCGCACCCGCGACCGCGTCCGGGTGGACATCCACACCGCGCGTCCCGGCATCGTCATCGGTCGGCGTGGCACCGAGGCCGACCGGATCCGTGCCGACCTGGAGAAGCTGACGGGCAAGCAGGTGCAGCTCAACATCCTCGAGGTCAGAAACCCTGAGTCGCAAGCGCAATTGGTGGCCCAGGGCGTCGCCGAGCAGCTCAGTAACCGGGTGGCGTTCCGCCGGGCGATGCGCAAGGCGATTCAGTCGGCGATGCGTCAGCCCAACGTCAAGGGCATCCGGGTGCAGTGCTCCGGCCGTCTCGGCGGCGCCGAGATGAGCCGCTCGGAGTTCTACCGTGAGGGCCGGGTGCCGCTGCACACGCTGCGCGCCGACATCGACTACGGCTTGTACGAGGCCAAGACCACCTTCGGCCGGATCGGCGTGAAGGTGTGGATCTACAAGGGCGACATCGTCGGCGGCAAGCGCGAATTGGCCGCCGCCGCGCCCGCGGGCGCCGAGCGTTCGCGGCGCGAGCGTCCGTCGGGTACCCGCCCCCGCCGCAGTGGCGCGTCGGGCACCACGGCCACCAGCACCGAGGCCGGCCGGGCCGCCAGCGCCGAAGAGGGCGCTGCAAGCGTCGCACCGGCCGCACCCGCTGCAGAACCACAAAGCACGGAGAGCTGAATCATGTTGATTCCCCGCAGAGTTAAACACCGCAAGCAGCACCACCCCCGCCAGCGCGGCATCGCCAGCGGCGGCACGGCGGTGAACTTCGGTGACTACGGCATCCAGGCTCTGGAGCACGCCTACGTCACCAACCGGCAGATCGAGTCCGCTCGTATCGCGATCAACCGGCACATCAAGCGTGGCGGCAAGGTGTGGATCAACGTGTTCCCCGACCGCCCGCTGACCAAGAAGCCCGCGGAAACCCGGATGGGTTCGGGTAAGGGTTCGCCGGAGTGGTGGGTGGTCAACGTCAAGCCGGGCCGGGTGCTGTTCGAGCTGAGTTACCCCAACGAGCAGATCGCCCGGGCGGCGCTGACCCGCGCAATCCACAAGTTGCCGATCAAGGCGCGCATCGTGACTCGAGAGGATCAGTTCTGATGGCAGTGGGAATTTCGCCGGGCGAACTGCGCGAGCTCACCGACGAGGAGCTGACCGAGCGGTTGCGCGAATCCAAGGAAGAGCTGTTCAATCTGCGTTTTCAGATGGCGACCGGCCAGCTCACCAACAACCGCCGGCTCCGCACCGTGCGGCAGGAGATCGCGCGCGTCTACACCGTGCTGCGCGAACGAGAACTGGGCCTGGCTTCCGGCCCGGATGGTAAGGAATCGTGATGGCAGAAGCCAAGAAGGCCGCCCCCAAGAAGGCCGCCGCAGCCCAGGCCGCGTCGAAAGACAAGGGCCCCAAGAACACTCCGGCGAACACCAAGGTGCGCGGCCGGCGCAAGACGCGCATCGGTTACGTGGTGAGTGACAAGATGCAGAAGACCATCGTGGTCGAGCTGGAAGACCGCGTGCGTCACCCGTTGTACGGCAAGATCATCCGGACCACCACGAAGGTCAAGGCGCACGACGAGAACAGCGCCGCCGGGATCGGCGACCGCGTCTCGCTGATGGAGACGCGCCCGACGTCGGCGACCAAGCGTTGGCGGCTCGTCGAAATTCTGGAAAAGGCGAAGTAATTCCTCGCAGCGACATCAAAACGCCCGAGACCTGATCGTCTCGGGCGTTTTGCTTTGCTCCGAATGTAACGTCACTGCGAATCTAGGTCGGAAAATTCGCAGCCACGTTACGCTCGGCGCATGTCCACTGACTCGCGAGACTTTCACGGCAAGATCGAGCTCGATATCCGGGATTCCGAACCGGATTGGGGTCCCTACGCCGCGCCGACCGCGCCGCAGAACGCACCGAACATCCTGTATTTGGTTTGGGATGACACCGGCATCGCGACCTGGGACTGTTTCGGGGGCTTGGTCGAGATGCCCGCCATGTCACGCATCGCCGAGCGCGGTATCCGGCTCTCGCAGTTTCACACCACCGCGCTGTGTTCGCCGACCCGGGCGTCGCTGCTTACCGGGCGCAATGCCACAACCGTGGGCATGGCCACCATCGAAGAGTTCACCGAGGGCTTCCCCAACGCCAACGGTCGCATCCCGTTCGACACCGCGCTGCTGTCCGAGGCGCTCGCCGAACAGGGATACAACACCTACTGCGTTGGCAAGTGGCACCTGACGCCCCTGGAAGAATCGAACCTGGCGTCGACGAAGCGGCATTGGCCGATCTCGCGTGGTTTCGAACGGTTCTACGGGTTCCTGGGCGGGGAGACCGACCAGTGGTATCCCGACCTGGTGTATGACAACCACCCGGTGAGCCCGCCGGCGACCCCGGAGGACGGCTACCACCTCTCGAAGGACCTCGCCGACAAGACGATCGAATTCATCCGCGACGCCAAAGTGATTGCGCCCGAGAAGCCTTGGTTCTCCTACGTGTGCCCCGGCGCCGGACACGCGCCCCATCACGTGTTCAAAGAATGGGCCGACCGCTACGCCGGACACTTCGACATGGGCTACGAGCGCTACCGCGAGATCGTGCTGGAAAAGCAGAAGTCGATGGGTATCGTGCCGGCTGACATTGAGCTGTCCCCGGTCAACCCGTACCTCGACGTGAAGGGGCCGGGCGGCGAAGACTGGCCGTTGCAGGACACGGTACGGCCCTGGGACTCGCTGGGCGACGACGAGAAGAAGCTGTTCTCCCGGATGGCCGAGGTGTTCGCCGGGTTTCTGAGCTACACCGACGACCAGATCGGCCGGATCCTGGACTATCTCGAGGAATCGGGTCAGCTGGACAACACCATCATCGTGGTGATCTCCGACAACGGCGCCAGCGGCGAGGGCGGCCCGAACGGATCGGTCAACGAGGGCAAGTTCTTCAACGGCTACATCGACACGGTCGAAGAAAGCATGAAGCTGTTCGAGCATCTCGGCGGCCCGCAGACCTACAACCACTACCCGATCGGGTGGGCGATGGCGTTCAACACGCCCTACAAGCTCTACAAGCGATACGCTTCCCACGAGGGCGGTATCGCCGACACCGCAATCATCTCCTGGCCCAACGGGATTGCCGCACACGGCGAGATCCGGGACAATTACGTCAACGTCTGCGACATTACCCCGACGGTCTACGACCTACTGGGCATGACCCCGCCGGAAACCGTCCGGGGCATCACCCAGAAGCCGCTGGACGGCGTCAGTTTCAAAGCGGCCCTTGCCGATCCGGGTGCCGCTACCGGAAAAGACACCCAGTTCTACACCATGCTGGGCACCCGCGGGATCTGGCATGAGGGCTGGTTCGCCAACACCGTGCATGCGGCCACACCGGCCGGTTGGTCGCATTTCGACGCCGACCGCTGGGAGCTGTTCCACATCGAGGCAGACCGCAGCCAGTGCCGCGACCTGGCCGCCGAAAACCCGGAGAAACTCGAGGAACTCAAGGCGTTGTGGTTCTCGGAGTCCGCCAAATACAACGGGTTGCCGCTCTCGGATTTCAACATCCTGGAGACCTTGGGGCGGTCACGGCCGTATCTGGTCGGTGAGCGGTCCAGCTACATCTACTATCCCGATTGCGCGGATGTGAGCATCGGCGCCGCCGCTGAAATCCGCGGCCGGTCGTTCTCCGTGTTGGCCGAGGTGACCGTCGATACCACCGGCGCCGAGGGTGTCCTGTTCAAGCAGGGCGGTGCGCACGGCGGGCACGTACTGTTCATCCAGGACGGACGGTTGCATTACGGCTACAACTTCCTCGGCGAGCGCCAGCAGGAGATCTCCTCGTCGCGGGCGGTCCCGTTGGGCAGGCATCTGTTCGGCGCCAGCTATTCGCGGACCGGAACGGTCGAAAACAGTCACACGCCGCTGGGCGAATTGACGCTGTTCATCGATGACGAGGTTGTCGGCACGCGGCCCGGGGTCATCACCCACCCCGGCACCTTCGGGCTGGCGGGCGCCGGCATCACGGTCGGGCGCAACGGCGGATCGGGCGTGTCCAGTCGCTTCAAGGCGCCGTTCGCGTTCACCGGCGGCACCATCGCCCAGGTCACCGTCGACCTGTCCGGCCGCCCCTACTGGGACGTGGAAACCGAGATCGCCCTTGCGTTTTCGCGTGACTGACGCGACCGTGTGACTGACGCGACTGCGCGACGGGCGCCGCCACCGGATCGGCAAAATCGCGGGCCCGCAGCCCGCTTCGTTATCCGCTGAAAAGTGCGGTACGCGCTGCGGTCATCACGCTGCGTGATGGCCCAATGACCTCCCGGCCCGCGGCGCCGGCCGGTGCACGCGGACGGCAAGCCGCGATCGCTTTCGGGATCGTCGGCGCCTTCCCGACACCGTCGCCAATCGGCTGATGGTCACTGTGCTCGTCTATCCCAAAGATACGTTGTACGACAAGAACTTTGGCGTGCTGACCACTGATACCGCGGGTGACCCCGCGAATTGGCCGTTCGATTCGTACGAGGCCGGGGTCATCTCGGCCGGCGTCGTCACCGGGTCCGGGCCCCACCGGGAGAAAACGGCCGCCCGCGGTACGGTGCGATGCTGTTCGCGGTCGTCGCGCTCACCCTGTTCCCGTCGGCTGGTGGCGACAACGCGATCAAAAAACGCCTACCAAGGCTTGAACCGGGATTCGTCATACCCTGGACGCGTGCTGAGCGAACTGGTCGACCTCCCGGGTGGGTCATTCCGCATGGGCTCGACCAGCTTTTACCCGGAAGAGGCGCCGATCCACACCGTCACTGTGGGTCCCGTCGCGGTGGAGCGGCACCCGGTGACCAACGCGCAGTTCGCCGAATTCGTCGCCGCCACCGGCTATGTGACGGTGGCCGAGCAACCGATCGACCCGGCGCTGTACCCCGGGGCCGATCCCGACGATTTGTGCCCGGGCGCAATGGTTTTCCGGTCGACGCCGGGGCCCGTGGACCTGCGTGACTGGCGACACTGGTGGCAGTGGGTGCCGGGCGCGAGCTGGCGTCATCCGTTCGGGCCCGACAGCAACGTCGCGGACCGCGGCGATCATCCGGTGGTGCAGGTCGCCTATCCCGACGCCGCGGCCTACGCGCGCTGGGCGGGGCGGCGGCTGCCGAGCGAGGCCGAGTGGGAGTACGCGGCCCGCGCCGGCAGCGCGACGACGTACTCATGGGGCGATGAGGCCACCAGCGGCGGCCGGCTGATGGCCAACACCTGGCAGGGCAGCTTCCCCTACCGCAATGACGGGGCGCTCGGCTGGGTCGGGACCTCGCCGGTCGGCACGTTTGCGCCCAACGCGTTCGGCCTCGTCGACATGATCGGCAACGTCTGGGAGTGGACCGCCACCGAGTTCTCCCCGCATCATCGGCTCGACTCGCCGCCCAAAGCCTGCTGCACCCCGTCGGGCCCGGCCGACCCAGCCGTCAGCCAGACGTTGAAGGGTGGCAGCCATCTGTGCGCGCCGGAGTACTGCCACCGGTACCGGCCGGCGGCCCGGTCCCCGCAATCGCAGGACTCGGCGACGACCCACATCGGATTTCGCTGCGTGGCGGATACGCGTTCGGCCTAGGCAGCGCGACTGGCGCAGTGTCGGACCCTGGTGGCATAGTCGAACGTATGTTCGATGAAGCGGCGGTGTGCGGTGATCGCTGAGTTCGATGAGCTCATCGAGCGGCAGTATCCGTCGTCGACGCCGGTGTCGGTGGGATTGTTGGAGCACATTGGTGCGGTCGCGCGGGTGGAGAATCGGGCGGCCGCGGCGCAGTTGGCGGCTATTGGGCAGTTGTTTTCGTATCGGTTGTCGCGGTGTTCGGAAACCGAGGAGTGGGCGGTGGATACCGAGGCGGCGGTGGCTGCGGAGGTGGGTGCGCAGTTGCGGATCGGTGTGGGGTTGGCCGCCAGTCGGGTGCGTTATGCCCGGGCGATGCGTGAGCGGCTGCCGAAGGTGGGGGCGGTGTTTGCGGCCGGGGATATCGATTATCGGATGTTTCAGACGATCGTGTTCCGCACGGATTTGATCGTGGACGCTGAGGTGATGGGCGCGGTGGATGCGGTGTTGGCGGCAAATGTGGGGCGGTGGCCGTCGATGAGTCAGGGCCGGCTTGGCGCGCAGGTCGACAAGGTGGTGGCCAAAGCTGATGCCGATGCGGTGCGCCGCCGCCAGGAACGCGCGGCCGGGCGGGAAGTCTGGTTCGCCGATATGGGGGATGGGCTGGCGCATCTGGAGGGCACAGTGGCCAGCCCACACGCGCACGCCCTGGATCGGCGCCTGGATGCGTTGGCGGCCACGGTGTGTGAACACGACCCGCGCAGCCGTGAGCAGCGCCGCGCCGATGCGCTGGGGGCTTTGGCCGCCGACGCCGACCGGCTGGGGTGTCGCTGCGGGCGCACCGACTGCGCGGCCGGGACACGGCCCGCGAGCCCGGTGGTGGTCCATGTGATCGCCGAGCAGGCCAGCCTGGCCGGCACCGGTGCGGCGCCCGGCTGCGAGATTGGTGCGCAGGGGTTGATCCCCCCGGAGTTGGTGGCCGAGTTGGCGGCCTCAGCCACCGTGGTGCCGCTGGTCCATCCCGGCGATGCGCCACCTGAGCCCGGGTATGTGCCCTCGAGGGCGCTGGCCGATTTCGTGCGGTGTCGGGATCTGACCTGTCGCTGGCCCGGCTGTGACCGCCCGGCCACCGCCTGCGACCTCGACCACACCATCCCGTTCGCCGCCGGTGGGCCGACCCATGCCTCCAACCTCAAGGCGCTGTGCCGCACCCATCATTTGGTGAAAACGTTTTGGGGCTGGCGCGTGTGACCACCCCGGGCAGCGCCCTGCTGTTCCCCAGCTTGTGCCAGGCCACCGGTGCGATCCCGGCCACCGAAACCGACCCACCCCCCAACTACTGCGCCGAACGCACCGCGATGATGCCCAAACGTCGCCGCACCCGCGATCAAGACCGCGCCACCCGCATCGCCACCGAGCGCAAGCACAACCGCGACGCCCGGCTGGCCCGGCAGGCCCCATCGGTGAGCTACTCCTGGCCCGCCACGGATGGGCCCGACGACGATCCACCGCCGTTCTAGGTGCAGAATTTCGCCATCTCGATGGCGTCCACCCAGAATTTGGCTCTGAGCTGGTCGTCCCCTAGACTCTAGGGGTTGCCTTGGGCAGACCTCGGCCGGTGCGAATCGGCCCCGCGTGCCCTTCGGTGACAAAGACCGCGCACGTCAGGTTTTTGGTGGGTTATGCCCGCCGAATGCTCACCCAGGTGGGTTCTCCTGCCGTGCACACGCAACCAGGTCAGGAGATCGAGTGATTCAGCAGGAATCGCGGCTGAAGGTCGCCGACAACACCGGCGCCAAGGAGATCTTGTGCATCCGTGTGCTCGGCGGTTCGGGGCGACGCTACGCCGGCATCGGCGATGTCATCGTCGCCACCGTCAAGGACGCCATTCCGGGCGGCAATGTCAAGCGTGGGGATGTCGTCAAGGCCGTCGTGGTTCGCACGGTCAAGGAGCGCAGGCGTCCCGACGGCAGCTACATCAAATTCGACGAGAACGCCGCGGTGATCATCAAGCCCGACAACGACCCGCGCGGGACGCGCATCTTCGGGCCCGTCGGCCGCGAACTGCGCGAGAAGCGGTTCATGAAGATCATCTCGCTGGCTCCGGAGGTTTTGTAAATGAAGGTCAAAAAGGACGACACCGTCCTGGTGATCGCGGGTAAGGACAAGGGCGCCAAGGGCAAGGTGCTGAAGGTCTACCCCGAGCGCAACCGGGTGCTGGTCGAGGGCGTCAACGCGATCAAGAAGCACACCGCTATTTCGACCAACCAGCGCGGAGCCCAGTCGGGCGGAATCGTCACCCAGGAAGCCCCGATCGACGCCTCCAACGTGATGGTGGTCGACTCGGACGGCAAGCCGACCCGTGTCGGCTACCGGGTCGACGAGGAGACCGGCAAGCGCGTCCGCATCTCCAAGCGCAACGGCAAGGACATCTGATGACCACTGCAGAAAAAGTTCAGCCACGCCTGAAAGAGCGCTACCGCAGCGAGATTCGCGATTCGTTGCAGCAGCAGTTCGGCTTCGCCAACGTCATGCAGATCCCGACGGTGACCAAGGTCGTCGTCAACATGGGCGTCGGCGACGCGGCGCGGGACGCGAAGTTGATCAACGGCGCCGTCAGCGACCTGGCGCTGATCACCGGGCAACGGCCCGAGATCCGTCGCGCACGCAAATCCATCGCGCAGTTCAAACTGCGTGAGGGCATGCCGATCGGTGCCCGGGTCACACTGCGCGGGGACCGGATGTGGGAGTTCCTCGACCGTCTCACCTCGATCGCGCTGCCCCGTATCCGCGACTTCCGCGGCCTTTCTCCCAAGCAGTTCGACGGCGTCGGCAACTACACCTTCGGGCTGGCCGAACAGTCGGTGTTCCACGAGATCGACGTGGACAAGATCGACCGGGTCCGCGGCATGGACATCAACGTCGTCACCTCGGCGACGACTGACGACGAAGGACGAGCGCTGCTGCGGGCCCTCGGCTTTCCCTTCAAGGAGAACTGAGTAATGGCAAAGAAGGCACTGGTCAACAAGGCCGCACGCAAGCCGAAGTTCGCGGTGCGCGGCTACACGCGTTGCAACAGGTGCGGCCGCCCCCGCGCGGTCTACCGCAAATTCGGCCTGTGCAGGATCTGCCTGCGCGAGATGGCGCACGCGGGCGAACTGCCCGGCGTGCAAAAGAGCAGCTGGTAAGAGCCAGATCCCCCAGACCAACCCAGAAAAGGTGCGCGACAGGCCCGGACCGGGAACCATCGCGAGGAAGGTACCAACGCTGTCATGACGATGACGGACCCGATCGCAGACTTCTTGACGCGTCTGCGCAACGCCAATTCGGCGTATCACGACGAGGTGACGTTGCCGCACTCCAAGATCAAGGCAAACATCGCCCAGATCCTCAAGAGCGAGGGCTACATCACCGACTACCGGACCGAGGATGCTCGGGTCGGCAAGTCGCTGATCGTTCAGCTCAAGTACGGGCCGAGCCGGGAGCGAAGCATCGCCGGCCTGCGCCGCGTGTCCAAGCCCGGTTTGCGGGTGTACGCGAAATCCACCAATCTGCCGCGCGTTCTCGGCGGCCTGGGTGTGGCGATCATCTCCACCTCCTCGGGCCTGCTGACCGACCGCCAGGCAGCCCGGCAGGGCGTGGGCGGCGAAGTCCTCGCGTACGTGTGGTGAGGGGGTAAGAGATGTCGCGTATTGGTAAGCAGCCGGTTCCGGTTCCCGCCGGAGTCGACGTAACAATTGATGGTCAGAAGGTCTTGGTGAAGGGCCCCAAGGGCACCCTGGATCTGACCGTGGCCGAGCCGATCACCGTGGCGCGCAACGATGATGGCGCGATCGTGGTGGCCCGCCCCAACGACGAGCGGCGCAACCGCTCGCTGCACGGGCTGTCGCGCACCCTGGTGTCCAACCTGGTCACCGGCGTGACGCAGGGTTACACCACCAAGATGGAGATCTTCGGCGTCGGTTACCGCGTACAGCTCAAGGGATCCAACCTCGAGTTCGCGCTGGGCTATAGCCACCCCGTGGTGATCGAGGCACCGGACGGCATCACGTTCGCCGTTCAGTCGCCGACGAAGTTCACCATCACCGGGATCGACAAGCAGAAGGTCGGCCAGATCTCGGCGAACATTCGCCGTCTGCGTCGCCCCGACCCGTACAAGGGCAAGGGCGTGCGCTACGAGGGCGAGCAGATCCGCCGCAAGGTCGGAAAGACAGGTAAGTAATCATGGCGCAATCACAGGCTGATACCACAGCGCGAAAGCCGGTGGGGCAGAGCGTATCCGCGAGTCGGCGCGTCTCCCGGCTGCGTAGGCACGCCCGGCTGCGCAAGAAGATCGAGGGTACCCCGCAGCGTCCGCGGCTGGTGGTCAACCGGTCCGCGCGACACATTCACGTGCAACTGGTCAACGACGAGAACGGGACCACGGTGGCCGCCGCGTCGTCGATCGAGGACGACGTGCGCAGTCTGCAGGGAGACAAGAAGGCCCGTAGCGTGCGGGTGGGCCAGCTGATCGCCGAGCGTGCCAAGGCCGCCGGCATCGACAGCGTGGTCTTCGACCGTGGCGGATACACCTACGGCGGACGGATCGCGGCGCTGGCCGATGCCGCACGCGAGAACGGATTGAAGTTCTGATGACTACTGGGAGGACCGCATAATGGCGGAGCAGCCAGCCGGCGGACAAGGCGCCGGCGACAGCCGTGACTCGCGCGGCGACCGCGACAACCGCGGTCGGCGCGACGGCGGTCGTGGCCGCGACCGCGACGGCGACAAGAGCAACTACCTGGAGCGGGTCGTCGCCATCAACCGTGTCTCCAAGGTGGTCAAGGGTGGTCGGCGATTCAGCTTCACCGCGCTGGTGATCGTCGGTGACGGCAACGGCATGGTCGGGGTCGGCTACGGCAAGGCCAAGGAAGTTCCCGCGGCCATCGCCAAGGGCGTCGAGGAGGCCCGCAAGAGTTTCTTCCGGGTGCCGCTCATTCGCGGGACCATCACCCACCCGGTACAGGGCGAGGCGGCCGCCGGGGTGGTGCTGCTGCGCCCGGCCAGCCCGGGTACCGGTGTGATCGCCGGTGGCGCGGTCCGCGCGGTGCTGGAATGCGCTGGCGTGCACGACATCCTGGCCAAGTCGCTGGGCAGCGACAACGCCATCAACGTGGTGCACGCGACCGTCACCGCGCTCAAGCTGCTGCAGCGCCCCGAGGAGGTGGCCGCTCGCCGCGGGCTGCCCATCGAGGACGTTGCGCCGGCCGGAATGCTCAAGGCGCGCCGGGAGAGCGACGCGCTGGCCAGTGCCGCGGCACGTGAGGCGCAGATTTCGAGGACCCAACCATGAGTCAACTGAAGATCACCCAGGTGCGCAGCACCATCGGGACCCGCTGGAAGCAGCGTGAGTCCCTGCGCACCCTGGGCTTGCGGCGGATCCGCCACTCGGTGATCCGCGAGGACAACGCGCAGACCCGCGGTCTGATCGCGGTGGTCAGCCACCTCGTCGAGGTGGAGCCGGCCGAGGCGACGACCGCCGGGACCGGAGGTGGCAAGAAATGACGATCAAGCTGCACGATCTCAAACCCGCGCGCGGGTCGAAGACGGCCCGCACTCGGGTCGGCCGCGGTGAAGGCTCCAAGGGCAAGACCGCCGGCCGCGGCACCAAGGGCACCAAGGCACGCAAGAACGTGCCGGCCACCTTCGAGGGTGGCCAGATGCCGATCCACATGCGGCTGCCCAAGCTCAAGGGATTCAAGAACCGGTTCCGCACCGAGTACGAGATCGTCAACGTCGGCGACCTCAACCGGCTTTTCCCGCAGGGTGGTTCGATCGGCGTGGACGAGTTGGTGGCCAAGGGCGCCGTTCGCAAGAACTCTCTGGTCAAGGTCCTCGGCGACGGCAAGTTGACGGTCAAGATCGAGGTGTCCGCGCACAAGTTCAGCGGCAGCGCACGCGAGAAGATCACCGCCGCCGGCGGCTCGGCCACCGAGCTGTAGGCCCCGGGCCGCTAACTCAGCCGCGGAATCACTTCCGCGGCAAGGCGTTCCATCTGCTCGCGGTTCTCGGCGACGCCGGTGCCGACGGGATTCAGTAACAGCATCTGCGCCCCGGCGTCGATGACCTCGCGCAGCCCGCGAGCCACGTCGTCGGGGGTGCCGGACACCGGCACGTCCTGCACGCCGGGCATCCGCCCGTAGATGCGGTCCAGCCCGGCGAGCACGCGTTCGGTGGCCCTGGCGGCGTCGTCGTCAACGGCCAGGTAGACCCGCTTGGCGATGGTGAAGCCGGCGGGGTCCTTGTGTTGCTCGTCGAGCTCGCGGCGCACGACGGCGACGGCCCCGGCGAATGCCTCGGTGGTCGAGGAGCCGGCGCCCAGGAACGAATCGCCGTGCCGCACGGCGCGGGCCAGCGCCTTGGGGGCCTGGCCGCCGAACCAGATCGGCGGGTGCGGTCGCTGCACCGGCTTGGGCGCCACGGGAAGGTCGTCGACGTCGCGGAACCGGCCATGAAAAGTCACCCGGGGCTCGTCGGACCAGGCGGCCTTCATCAGCTCCAGGCCCTCGGTGAAGTACGAGACGAAGGTGTCCTTGTCCACGCCGAAGGCAGCGAATTTCCGCCGACCGCCCCCGGGGGCGACACCAATGTCGAGGCGGCCGTGGCTGAGTCGGTCGACGGCGGTGATCGCCGAGCCCAACTGAAGTGGCTCGTGCAGCGAGGTCACCAGCACGCCGACGCCCAGGCGCAGCCGCTCGGTGCAGGCGGCGCAATAGGCCAGCAACTCCAGCGGTGCCAGCAGCGGTGCGGGACCGATGACCTGTTCGAGCACCCAGCCACCCTCGAACCCAAGCTCCTCGGCGCGGGCCAGAAAGGACCGCAGCCCCGCCGCGTCGAAACCATCGCCAGAACCGTCGTAGTCGAACTGCGGGATGGCGATGGAAAACCTCACCGGACCACCGTACGGCGGACTCTCGGTAGTCTGCAGACATGTTCGCTTTCCTGCCCCCGATACCCGGTGTCGACGAGGTCCGTGCCCTGGCCGGCCGGGTCGATACCGCCCGCCATCACGGCGTGCCCAACGGCTGTGTGCTCGAGTTGGATCTGCGCTCCATGCCGCCGGAGACGTCGGGCTTCGACCCGCTGGCGATGATCACCGGGGGGAACCGACCGGTGTCGCTGCGCGACACGGTGTCGGCCATCTACCGGGCGGCCGAGGATCCGCGGGTCGCCGGGCTGATCGCCCGCGTGCAGCTGACGGCGTCACCGGCGGCCGCGGTGGAGGAGCTGCGCGAGGCCATCGTGGCGTTCACCGCCGCCAAGCCCTCACTGGCGTGGGCCGAGACCTACCCCGGCACGTTGTCGTACTACCTGGCCTCGGCCTTCGGCGAGGTCTGGATGCAGCCCGCGGGCAGCGTCGGGCTGATCGGCTTCGCCAGCAACGCCACGTTTTTGCGCGACGCGTTCGACAAGGCCGGCATCGAAGCCGAAGTCGTCGCGCGCGGCGAATACAAGTCGGCGGCAAACCGTTTCACCGAGCACGGTTTCACCGAGGCCCACCGGGAGGCGGTTACCCGGATGTTGGAGAGCATCCGGGAACAGGTGTGGCAGGCGGTCGCGCAATCACGCAAGTTCGATGCGAAAGTGCTCGACGCGCTGGCCGACCGTGCGCCGCTGTTGCGCGAGGAGGCCGTGTCCTCGGGCCTGGTCGACCAGATCGGATTCCGTGACGAGGCCTACGCCCGGATCGCGGAACTCGTTGGGCCGCGAGGCCATTCGGACGAGAATCCCGAGGACGGCGAGCCGCCCCGGCTGTATGTGTCGCGCTATGCGGGTGCGACCCGGTCGAGGCTGGCCCCGCCGATGCCCTCGGTGCCCGGTCGCCGTCCCAAGCCGAAGGTGGCCGTCATCAACATCGATGGGACGATCGTCGACGGGCGGGGCGGGCCCCAGTTCCTGCCGTTCGGCGCCTCCACGGTCGGTAGTGACACCATCGCGCCGGCGCTGCGGGAAGCCGCCGCCGACGATTCGGTGTCCGCGATCGTGCTACGGGTCAACAGCCCCGGCGGCTCCGTCACCGCGTCGGAAACCCTTTGGCGCGAGGTGAAAAGGGCACGCAAACGCGGCAAACCGGTGGTGGCGTCGATGGGTGCGGTCGCCGCCTCCGGCGGCTACTACATCGCGGTGGCGGCCGACGCGATCGTCGCCAGCCCGGCAACGATCACCGGGTCGATCGGTGTGCTCACCGGCAAGCTGGTGATCCGTGATCTGCTGGCGCGGCTGGGCGTCGGGTCGGACACGGTGCGCACCAACGCCAATGCCGACGCCTGGGCGATCGATGCACCATTCACCCCGGAGCAGCGCGCCCACCGGGAGGCCGAGGCCGACCTGGTGTACGCGGACTTCGTGGAGCGGGTCGCCGACGGCCGCAATCTGACCACCGATGCCGTCGACCGGGTCGCGCGGGGCCGGGTCTGGACGGGTGCCGACGCGCTGGAGCGGGGCCTGGTCGACGAGCTGGGCGGGTTCCGCACCGCGTTGCGCCGCGCGAAAATCCTTGCCGGACTGGACGAGGACACCGAGGTGCGCATCGTCACCTACCCGAGTGGTTCGCTGCTGGACATGCTTCGGCCGCAGGCTTCCTCGCAACCGGCTGCCGCGTCGCTGCCCGACGCGCTGGGCGCGCTGCTGGGCCGCACTATCGGCGCCGTCGTGGACAACGTCGAACGATCCTTCAGCGGCGCCAGCGCGCTGTGGGTGGGGCCGTGGCGGCTCTAGCCGCGCTAGCCGGATAGCCTGCCGCTGATGAAGACGATTTCGCCGAGCGGGTCGTCGTTCTCCGGGGCGGGCACGTCGAAGCCGCCCCGCTGGAAGAGCTCGGTTCGGGTAATGCCCTGGGCGTGCCAGCCGATGCTCGACAGATAGTCCACGACATGGTTGCGTTCGCCGGTGTACACCAGCGAGGCCATGTCGATGTCCACGCCGTGGTCCCGGAACGACCCGGACATCTCCCGCACCCTCTCGGCGTCGAAATCCACGATGCCGGGCACGAATTCGGTGGCGATGGTGCTGCCGGGCGCGCTGAGCGCGGTGATGTTGTCGAACAGCCGGTCCTGGGCGTCCGGTGGCAGGTAGATCAGCAGGCCCTCGGCCAGCCACGCCGTCGGCGCCGCCGTGTCGAATCCGGCGTCCTTCAGCGCGGTGGGCCAGTCCGCCCGCAGGTCGATGCCGACGGTGCGCCGGTCGGCGGTCGGTTTTGCGCCGATGCCGGCCAGCGTGGTCGTCTTGAACTCGATCACCTGCGGCTGGTCGATCTCGTAGACCACCGTGCCGCCCGGCCACGACAACCGGTAGGCGCGCGCATCCAGGCCGGACGCCAGGATGACGACCTGACGCACCCCGGAGCCGGTGGCGTCGATGAAGTAATCATCGAAGTACTTGGTGCGCACCGTCATTCCGTCGATCATCGCCTGGAAGCGCACCGACGAGGCGTTCTCGATCGCGTCGATATCGAGCTCGCCGTCCATCATCTTGGTGAAGAAATCCACCCCGACCGCGCGCACCAGTGGCTCGGCGAACGGATCGTTGATCAGACCGCGCGGATCCTTGGTCGCCATCGCGCGCCCGGCCGCGACCATCGTCGCGGTGGCGCCGACGCTGGACGCCAGATCCCAATTGTCGTCGTGAGTGCGTGGCATGGACAGAACCTTACTCGCGGGTCGCGGCGACGTAGCTCAGGTCACCGAAGGTGGCCGCCATCTCGTCCTCGGGGAACTCAAACCCGTTGCGGGCGTACAACTCCCGGGCGGGATGGGCGCTCACCCGCCAGCCGTGGCCGCTCAGATAGTCGACGACAACCTTGCGTTCGCCCCGGTAGAACAGGTCGGCCGCATTGAGGTTGAAGCCGAAGCGCTGCCACCGCTGCGAGATGCGCGCCAAGCGCTCGTCGGAGAACGCGTTAGGGTCGGGCACGTGTTCGGTCGCCACCCGGCTGCCCGGGGCGGACAGCGCCGTGATGTTGTCGAACAGCCGGTCCTGAGCTTCGGGCGGCAGGTAGGGCAGCAGCCCTTCGGCGCTCCACGCGGCGGGCTGGGTGACGTCAAAACCCCCCTCGCGCAAGGCCGCCGGCCAGTCATCGCGCAGGTCGATGCTGATCGTGCGGTGCTGCGCGGTGGGGGCCGCGCCGAGCCCGGCCAGCGTGTTCGTCTTGAAGGCGATGACGTCGGGCTGGTCGATCTCGTAGACCACGGTTCCCGCCGGCCACCGCAGGCGGTAGGCCCTGGTGTCCAGGCCGGAGGCGAGGATCACCGCCTGGCGCACACCGTCGTGCGTGGCGCCGGTGAAGAAGTCGTCGAAAAACCTGGTGCGCACCGTGATCTGTTCGGCCCGCGCCCTGCGGTTGAACAGCGGATCGTCCTCGAAGTCGATCTCCCCGTCGATGATCCGGATGAACGGATCCAGCCCCACGGCGCGGACCAACGGGTCGGCCAGCGGATCGTCGAGCAGCGCATCGGGCCCCTTCGACGCCACCGCGCGGGAGGCGGCGACCATCGTGGCCGTCGCTCCCACGCTGTGTGCCGGCCCCCAGCTGTCGCCGTCGGCGCGTCCCTCACTCATAGGTGCCACTCGTGTAGAGCATCTCGCCCATGCGCATGTCGTCGTCGCTGAGCGGGTCAAGCCCGTTGGCGGCGAACAGATCCCGGATGCTGGCGCTGTTCAGCCGCCAACCGTGATCGGCCAGGTAGGGGGCGGCCTCGTTGCGTTCGCCGAAGTAGACCAGCCCCGCCATGTCGAGATCGAACCCGTGCGCACGCCAACGCTCGGAGATCGTCTGCATGCGCTCCTTCAGCTTCTCGTCGTCGCCGGGCTCGGGGTTGGGCGCGCTCTCGGTGGCCAGCCGGCTGCCCGGCGCGCTGAGCTCGGTGATGGTGTCCAGCAGGCGATCCTGGGCGTCCGGGGGCAGGTAGCCGAGCAGGCCCTCGGCGCTCCACGCCGCCGGCCGCGCCGGGTCGAACCCGGCGGCCCGCAGCGCGGCGGGCCAGTCGTCGCGCAGATCGACGGCCACGACCCGCCGCTCGGCGGTCGGCGCCGCGCCCAGCTCGGCCAGCGAGCGGGTTTTGAATTCGATGACCCGCGGCTGGTCCACCTCGTAGACCACCGTCCCGGCCGGCCACGCCAGCCGGTAGGCACGCGCGTCCAGCCCGGAGGCCAGGATCACCGCCTGCTGGATGCCCGCGTTCGTGGCGTCGGTGAAGAACTCGTCGAAGAATTTGGTGCGCACCGCCATGTTGTCGGCCATCCGTGACATCGCCCCGGCGGACCCGGCGGCGCCGTCGTGGACGTCGTTCAGCTCGGCCGGGTCCAGCTCGCCGCTGGCCAGCCGGGTGAGCAGGTCGACGCCGACCAACTTGACCAACGGCTCGGCGAACGGATCGTTGATCAGCGGGCGCTCGGCGCGCGTGGCCATCGCGCGGGCCGCCGCGACCATGGTCGCGGTCACGCCCACGCTGGAGGCGAGGTCCCAGGTGTCGCCCTCGTACCTGGTGGAAGTCATGGTTGTGCCCCTATCGGAGGTAGTCAATCTAATATTTAGCCGATATAACAAGCTGCTCCCACTGTACGCTGCCCGCGATTCTCGGCAACCTTTACTGATGGCGTACGCGGGCAAGCGGGTGGCCATCACGGGTGCCTTGTCGGGATCGGGCGCGGCCCTGGCCGCCGCCCACCGAGTGGACCTACGTCACCCATACGTTTGGGTTACCGCGTTGGCGCGACGCCTTTTTGGCGATCGCCGGTCAGGGCAACAGCGGCGCGGTCAAGGTCGCGTTCGATCAGCGGCGAAGTGGCGCGTCACAGCGCTGGAATGTCCAACCAGTGATCGACTTCGAATTGGTCGTCGGCGGCGCGGATCGTCGCGCCCCCGCGGCCGGGATAGTGCGCGGGTATCACCGTCGCTTTCGCCTGTGCGGCCTCGGTGAAGATGCGCCGGCGGGTAACCGCGCCCGCGGCGGCGTCTACGTCGAAGGCGCACGCGTCGCCGGGCCGGCGCAGTTGCAGCGGGCTGTGCGTGAGATCGCCGACGAACACCGCCGGTTGACCCGCATCCAGCCACAGCACCGAGGAGCCCGGTGTGTGCCCGGGGGCGGGTCGCAGCCGCAGCGACTGGCTGATCGGGTAGTCGTCCGACCACCGGATCAGTTGTCCCGCACCAGCAATGGGTAACACGCTGTCCGCGAACACCAGCTGGTCGCCGCGCTGCTGGGCGTGTTCGGCCTCGGTGTGCGGCGTCGCGCGCCCCGCGGGCCCGTCGGGTTCGAAGTGGCAGTAGTCGGCGTCGGGCAGCAGATACCGGGCGTTGGGGAATGTCGGCACCCATGCGTCGTTTTCGAGCATGGTGTTCCAGCCAACGTGGTCCGAATGCAGGTGGGTGTTGACCACCACGTCGACGGCGTTGCGGTCGATACCCGCCGATCCGAGCGCGCTCAAGAATGCCGTGTTCAGGTGATCCAGCGGCGGCATGTGCGGGCGCAGCCGGTCGTTGCCGACGCCGGTGTCCACGATGACGGTCAGGCCGTCGGTCTGGATGACCCAGCTCTGCACCGCAATGTGCCACTGATCGGTGTCGGGATCGAAAAAGTCGGGCACCAGCAAGTCGGCATTGTCGTGCCAGCCCGACTGCGGGGTGCGGGGGAAAGACGTTGTGCCCAACGAGAACCGGAGTTCTAGGACCCGCGACACGCTCGCGCGGCCGAACCGGACCCGCTGCGTCATGCGTTGCCGCGCAGGTAGCTGTAGACCGCGGCGAAGTTCCGGTTGACGTCCTCGGGGATCGGCACGGGGCCACCGAGAGCCCGTGCACCCCAAACGATTTGAGCGGTTCGCTCGACCAGCGCGGTGATATGCAAGACCTTGTCGGGCCGCGGTCCCACCGCCACCAGGCCGTGGTTGGCGATCAGCGCGGCGCCGCGGCCCTCGAGTGCGGTGACCGCGTTGGTGCCGACGTCGGGGGTCCCGGACGCGGCGTAGGCGGTGCACCGGACGTCCCCGCCGCAGTACACCGCGAACTCGTCGATGCAGGCTGGGATCGGCTCGTGGGCGATGGCGAACATGGTGGCCCACACCGGATGACTGTGAATGACGCTGCCGACGTCGTCGAAGGCGGAAAAGCAGGCCAGGTGCAGCTGCATCTCCGAGGAGGGCGACCGGCCGTCGGCCGCCTGCAGCACCGAACCCGTCGGGTCGACCAGCACCAGGTCGTCGAGCTGCATGTCGCGGTAGTCGACCGATGACGGGGTGATGACGATGTTGCCGTCGGCTCGGCGAGCCGAGATGTTGCCGGCGGTGCCCTCGACAAGGCCCCGGCGCAGCATGTCCTTCGCCGCGTCCAGCACCGCGGTCTCCGCGTTCTCGACCGATTTCACGGACGTCATGGCCCTAACACCTCCGGGTTGACGATATGGGCGGGCGCGTCGCCACTCAACAACGCCTCGAGGTCGTCGGCCACCATCTGCGCCTGCCGAGCCTCGGTGTTCCAGGTGGCGCCGCCGATGTGCGGTGTCAGCACGACGTTTCCCATCCCCACCAGCGGGTGGTCGGCCGGCAGCCATTCGCCGGCGAAGTGGTCCAGCCCCGCGGCGGCCACCTTGCCCGCGACCAGGGCATCGACCAGCGCATCGGTGTCGTGCAGCTGGGCGCGGGCGGTATTGAGGAAGACCACGCCGTCGCGCATCGCCGCGAACTGGCCGGCGCCGATCATGCCGGCGGTGTCGTCGGTGACCGGCGCGTGCAGGGACACGATGTCGGCCTCGCCCAGCAGCTCGTCGAGGCTGTGCCGCGCGTCAGGGTTGTAGGGGTCGTGCGCGATGACCCGCAAGCCCAGCCCGGACAGCCGCCACTGGGTGGCGCGGCCAACGGCGCCCAGCCCCACCAGCCCGGCGGTGAGTCCCGCGATTTCGCCGCCGCGGAACCGTTGATAGGGGATGCTGCCGTCGCGAAAGATGTTGCCGCTGCGCACATCCGCGTCCGCCGCCAGCACGTGGCGGGTGGCGGCGAGCAGCAGCGCCACCGTCATCTCGGCGACGGCGTCGGCGTTGCGGGCGGGGGTGTTCAGCACCGGGATGCCGGCCGCGGTGGCCCCGGCGATGTCGACGTTGTTGGGGTCACCGCGGGTCGATGCGATCGCCCGCAACCCCTGGTCGAACACCGGGCCACGCACCGAATCGCTTTCCACCACCACGATTTCGGCGCCTTCGCGCGCGATCCGTTCGGCCAGCTGTTCGGCGCTGTAGATGCGCAGCGGGGTCTGCTCGAGCTCACTTATCCATGGGTCATAGATCACGTCGGTCAGCTGCCGCAGCTTGGCGAAGCCCGGCCCTCGCAGCGGGGCGGTCACCAAGGCGCGCGGTTTAGACGTCACGAATGCCCATGCTGGCGTACGGTGACGCCCGTGTCACGCAAAGACGTCACAATCGGCATCGACGTCGGCAGCACCGCGGTCAAGGCGATAGCCGCCGACGCCGACGGCAACGTGACGGCGCGGGTGCGCATCCCCCACGAGCTGCGGGTGCCCGCGGCCGACCGGCTCGAGCACGACGCCGACGAGGCGTGGCGGCGCGGGCCGTCGGCGGCCCTGAACGAACTGGTGCACCAGCCCGACGTCGCGGCGGTGGCCGTCTCGGCGATGGTGCCGTCGATGACCGCCGTCGACGACACGGGCACGCCGATCACACCGGGGCTGTTGTACGGCGACGGCCGGGGCCGTACCCCCGGCAGTGACATGCAACCGCTGCCCGCGCTGGGCGAGGCCGCCGAGTTCCTGCGCTGGACGGCCGCGCGGGCGCCCGACGCCGCCGGCTACTGGCCCGCGCCAGCGGTGGCCAACCACGCGCTGGCGGGGCACGCGGTGATCGACATCGCCACCGCCGCCACGGCGTTTCCGTTGTTCGACGGGACCGGCTGGGACCGGTCCGCGTGTGCCGAGCGCGGCGCGAACGTCGACCAGATGCCGCGGGTGGAAAGCATGGGAGCGGTCGTCGGCCAGGTGCGCGGCGGCGGCGCCGCGCTGGCCACCGGCGCCATCGACGCGCTGTGCGAACAGATCGTGGCCGGTGCCGACCGAGACGGCGACGTGCTGGTGATGTGTGGCACCACGCTGATCGTGTGGACCACAATTTCGGAGGCCCGGCAGATGCCGGGCCTGTGGACCATTCCCCACACCACGCCCGGCAAGAGTCAGATCGGCGGGGCAAGCAACGCCGGCGGGCTGTTCCTCGGCTGGGTGGATCGCGTTGTGGCACAGGCGGATCCGACGGCAGTCGAACCCGGCCGCGTCCCGGTGTGGTCACCCTACCTGCGCGGCGAGCGCAGCCCACTGCACGACCCCGACCGCCGCGGTGCGCTCGAGGCTCTGGATCTGACCCACGACGCCGCCGCCCTGCGGCGGGCCGCCTACGAGGCGTCGGGCTTCGTGGTGCGCCGGCTCATCGAACTGTCCGCCGCACCGGTGTCGCGCATCACGGTCACCGGCGGCGGCACCCGGGTCGGGCCGTGGCTGCAGGCCATCGCCGACGCCACCGGCCGCCCGGTCGAGGTGTCCGGGGTGGCGGAAGGGGCCGCGCTGGGGGCGGCCTTCCTGGCGCGGATGGCGGCCGGTCTGGAGACGACGATCGCCGATGCCGCCCGGTGGGCGCGCACCGAGCACATCGTCGATCCCGATCCCGCCTGGGCGGCCGCGGTCGACGATCGCTACCAACGGTTCCTGGAGATGGCGGACCGCAGATGTAGCGCGGTGGCACCACCGCCGTTCTAGGCTGGTGCGATGACCGACCACGACCGCAAAGCCACCCGCCGCGAAATCGCCGACGCCCTGTCGAAAGCCGTGGAGCGGCGGCACGAAATCGCCGACGCCATCGTGGAATCAGAGAACAGGACGGCCGCGGTGGAGGCGATCGTCCGGTTGCTCGACACGTCCCACTTGGCCGCCGAAGCGGTGATGGGCATGTCGTTCGATCAGCTCACCATCGACGCGCGCCGCACGATCCTGGCCGAACTCGAGGACCTGAACAAGCAGCTCAGCTTCACGCTGGGCGAGCGTCCGGCGAGCTCGGGGGAGACCCTGGAGCTGCGGCCCTTCTCCGCCGCGACCGACCGCGACATCTTCGCCGTGCGCACCGAGGAGATCGGCGCGGCCGGCGACGGCTCCGGCGGGCCGGCCGGCAACGTCGACGACGAGATCAGCGCGGCGCTGGGGCGCGTCGACGACGAGGAGGCCGCGTGGTTCGTGGCCGTCGACTCCGGCGAGAAGGTCGGCATGGTCTTCGGCGAGCTGGTCCACGGCGAGGTGAACGTGCGGATCTGGATCCATCCCGATCACCGCAAGCGGGGCTACGGCACCGCTGCCCTGCGCAAGTCGCGTTCGGAGATGGCGTGGTGTTTCCCCGCGGTCCCGATGGTCGTGCGCGCACCCGCGGCCAAACCCCGCTGAGCGTTACCGCGGGAAAGCGCCTAGCCCAGCGTCGCGGTGACCGCGACGATGTTGGGGAACTGCGCCGTGTCATCGGCGTCGGGGCCCTCGGGGCATTCCAGGCCGTAGTCGCCGAACAGCTCCCGCCGCGGCCGGGTGGTCACCTGCCATCCCCGACCGGTGAGGTAGTCGACGACGTTGCTGCGCTCGCCGTCGAAGAACAGTCCCGACAGGTCGATGTCACAGCCGGCCTTGGCCCACCTGTCGTTGAATTCCTGCGCGCGTTGCAACATCGTCGTGCCGTTGTCGGCGTGATATTCGGTGGCCAGCTCGCTGCCGGGGGCGCTGAGCGCGGTGATGTTGTCGAAGAGCCGGTCTTGTGCGTCGGGCGGAAGGTACATCAGCAGGCCCTCGGCGCTCCACGACGTCGGTTGGGTGACGTCGAAGCCGCCGCCGCGCAACGCGGCCGGCCAGTCCTCGCGCAGGTCGATGCTGACGGTCCGCCGGTCCGCGGTCGGGGCAGCGGCCAGGCTGGCCAGGGTGGCGGTCTTGAACTCGACGACCTTGGGCTGATCGACCTCGTAGACCACGCTCCCAGACGGCCAGCTCAGCCGGTAGGCACGGGCGTCGAGGCCGGCGGCCAGGATCACCGACTGGCGAATCCCGCCGCGGGCGGCGTTGAGGAAGAAATCGTCGAAGAAGCGGGTGCGCACCGCGATCGAATCGGTCTCCAGCGCCAGGTCCTTGCCGCCGCCTCCCGACGCCTCTTCGGTCTCGGACGCGGTGATCTCACCGTCGACCAGCCGGCGGAAGAAATCCAGGCCGACCGCGCGCACCAACGGCGCGGCAAACGGGTCGTTGATGATCGGATTGGTCCCCCCGCTGGCCAGCGCGCGGGCCGCGGCGACCATCGTGGCCGTGGCTCCGACGCTCGAGGCCAAGTCCCAGCTGTCTTGGTCAGTGCGCGTCATACTGCTCCCCAAGTTACTTAGCAAATGCAACGAGCCAGACGAACTCTACGCCCTCCGGCTGACGGCTTCCTGTGCTTTTTCCGGTGCCCGCGGCCGGCTGCGCCGACACCCGGTTAACGGCCACCGGAAAGGCCCTGACCGGACCTGACCGGACCAGCTGTTAGTCTCGTACACGGTTTGACGCGCGACGCCGTACGTCCTGGCCTGCGGGAGTTGGGCGCGTGATGCAGGAAACCCCCGGCTGCGCAGGAGGAAGAGTTGCTTTCCGCTTTCATCTCATCGTTGCGGACAGTCGACCTCAGGCGGAAGATCCTCTTCACGCTCGGCATCATCGTCTTGTACCGGGTCGGCGCCGCGTTGCCGTCCCCCGGCGTCAACTTCCCGAACGTGCAACAGTGCATCAAGGAGGCCAGCGGCGGCGCGGCCGGCCAGATCTATTCGCTGATCAACCTGTTCTCGGGCGGCGCGCTGCTCAAACTCACCGTCTTTGCGGTGGGGGTGATGCCCTACATCACCGCCAGCATCATCGTGCAGTTGCTCACCGTGGTCATCCCGCGCTTCGAGGAACTGCGTAAGGAAGGCCAGTCCGGCCAGGCCAAGATGACGCAGTACACCCGCTATCTGGCCATCGCGCTGGCCGTCCTGCAGGCCACCAGCATCGTGGCGCTGGCGGCCAACGGGGGGCTGCTGCAGGGCTGCTCGCTGGAGATCATCGCCGACCAGAGCATCCTGACGCTGGTCGTCATCGTGTTGGTGATGACCGGCGGCGCGGCGCTGGTGATGTGGATGGGTGAGCTGATCACCGAACGAGGCATCGGTAACGGCATGTCGCTGCTGATCTTCGTCGGCATCGCGGCCCGCATCCCGGCCGAGGGCAAATCCATTCTGGACAGCCGGGGCGGGATGATCTTCACTGCCGTCCTCGTCGCCGCGCTGATCATCATCATCGGCGTGGTGTTCGTCGAGCAGGGTCAGCGCCGCATCCCGGTCCAGTACGCCAAGCGCATGGTGGGCCGGCGCATGTATGGCGGCACCTCGACGTATCTGCCGCTGAAGGTCAACCAGGCCGGTGTTATCCCGGTGATCTTCGCGTCCTCGCTCATCTATATCCCGCACCTGATCACTCAGCTGATCCGCAGCGGCAGCGGCGGCGTCGGCAACAGCTGGTGGGACAAGTTCGTCGGCAGCTACCTGTCCGACCCCAGCGATCCGGTCTACATCGGCATCTATTTCGGGCTGATCATCTTCTTCACGTACTTCTACGTGTCGATCACGTTCAACCCCGACGAGCGCGCCGACGAGATGAAGAAGTTCGGCGGGTTCATCCCTGGCATCCGGCCGGGCAAGCCGACCGCCGATTACCTGCGGTTCGTGCTGAGCAGGATCACCCTGCCGGGCTCGGTCTACCTCGGCGCAATTTCGGTGCTGCCCAACGTCTTCTTGCAGATCGGCAATGGCGGGGCGGTTCAGAATCTGCCGTTCGGCGGTACGGCGGTGTTGATCATGATTGGCGTCGGCCTGGATACGGTCAAGCAGATCGAGAGTCAGCTGATGCAGCGCAACTATGAAGGGTTCTTGAAGTGAGAGTCGTTTTGCTGGGCCCGCCGGGGGCGGGCAAGGGAACGCAGGCCCAGAAGCTCTCCGAAAAGCTCGGGATCCCGCACATCTCCACTGGTGAGCTGTTCCGCAGCAACATCGAGAATGGAACCAAACTCGGCCTCGAGGCCAAGCGCTACCTGGACGCCGGCGACCTGGTGCCCTCGGAGTTGACCAACCAGCTCGTCGACGACCGCCTGAGCGATCCCGACGCGGCCAACGGGTTCATCCTGGATGGCTTCCCGCGGTCGACGGAGCAGGCTAAAGCGCTGCACGACATGCTGGGACGCCGGGGCACCGACATCGACGCGGTGCTGGAGTTCCGGGTCTCCGAGGACGAGCTGCTACAACGGCTCAAGTCGCGCGGGCGCGCCGACGACACCGACGAAATCATCCTGAACCGGATGAAGGTGTACCGCGACGAGACCGCGCCGCTGCTGGAGTACTACCGCGACGAGCTCAAGACGGTCGACGCCATCGGCACCATGGACGAAGTGTTCGCCCGCGCGCTGCAGGCGCTGGGCAAGTAAAAATGACCCCCCTGGCGCGGCTGCGGAGTCGCAAGGTGGTGCCGCAGCGCAGCGACGGTGAACTCGACGCCATGGCCGCGGCGGGCGCGGTCGTGGCGGCCGCGCTGCAGACCGTGCGCGCCGCCGCGGTTTCCGGGGTGTCGACGCTGAGCCTGGACGACATCGCCGAATCGGTGATCCGCGACGCCGGCGCGGTGCCGTCGTTCCTGGGCTATCACGGTTATCCCGCGTCGATCTGCGCGTCGGTCAACGAGCGGGTGGTACACGGAATCCCTTCGGCCGCAGAGGTTTTAACCCCTGGTGACCTGGTATCGATCGACTGCGGTGCGGTTCTGGACGGCTGGCACGGCGACGCCGCGATCACCTTCGGCGTGGGGGCCCTGGATGCGGCCGATGACGCGCTGTCCCAGGCCACGAAGGAATCGCTGGAGGCTGGGATCGCGGCGATGGTGCCCGGTAACCGGTTGACCGACGTCTCGCATGCCATCGAGATGGGTACGCACGCGGCCGAGGCGCGCCACTCGCGGGCCTTCGGGATCGTCGAGGGTTACGGCGGCCACGGCATCGGCCGGCAGATGCACATGGACCCGTTCCTGCCCAACGAGGGCTCTCCTGGGCGCGGCCCGCTGCTGGCTCCCGGGTCGGTGCTGGCGATCGAACCGATGTTGACGCTGGGAACCGGCAAGACCGTGGTGCTCGACGACCAGTGGACGGTCACCACCACCGACGGGTCGCGTGCGGCACACTGGGAGCACACCGTCGCGGTCACCGATGCCGGGCCGCGCATCCTGACCCTGGCCTGAGGCATTGAACTCGCCGCGATGGCAAGCGCGGCGAAGCCGGGCGCAGCGGGTCGCGGGCATTGAACTCGCCGCGATGGCAAGCGCGGCGAAGCCGGGCGCAGCGGGTCGCGGGCATTGAACCCAGCGCCTGCTCGACTCGTTTAGTCGGCAGGAGGTGATCGAGTGGCTCGTGTCGCTAGCAGCGCGGCTGCCGAGGCCGCTCTGATGAAGGCGCTCTACGACGAGCACGCCGCGGTGCTGTGGCGCTACGCGTTGCGCCTGACGGGGGACACCCGCCAGTCCGAGGACGTGGTCCAGGAGACACTGCTGCGGGCGTGGCAACATCCCGAAGTCGTCGGGGACACCGAACGCTCGGCGCGGGCGTGGTTGTTCACCGTGGCCCGCAACATGATCATCGACGACCGGCGCAGCGCCCGGTTCCGCAACGTTGTGGGTTCGACAGACGTGGCGGGGGCGCCCGAACAATCCACGCCGGACGAGGTCAACGCAGCGCTGGACCGGTTGCTGATAGCGGACGCGATGGTCCAGTTGTCGGCCGATCACCGAGCTGTGATCGAACGGTCCTACTACCGCGGTTGGACCACCACGCAGATCGCTGCAGATCTCGGCATCGCGGAGGGAACGGTGAAGTCGCGACTACACTATGCCGTGCGGGCGTTGCGACTCACTCTGCAGGAACTTGGGGTTACCCGATGAGGGTCTCCGAATGCTTGAGGGGTGACGGACATGGATGAAATGAGGACGCCGGTGCAGGATATCGGCCCTCCCGAAGACCGCTACGCGATGTGGGATGCCGCATACGTGTTGGGATCGCTGTCGGCCGCGCAACGCCGCGAATTCGAGACGCACATGGCGCACTGCCCGGCCTGCCGGGGGGCGGTCGCCGCCCTCAGTGGCGTGCCGGCCCTGCTTTCGCAGCTGGACCGCGACGAGGTGGCCGCGATCGACGAGTCCGGCCCGGCGCCGGAGATGTCGGACGAGTTGTTGCCGTCGTTGCTGGCGACGGTGCGGTGGCGGCGGCGCCGCACCCGGGTGGTGACCTGGGTGGCGTCGGCCGCCGCGGCCGTGGTGCTGGCCATCGGGGTGTTCGTCGGCCTCGAGGGGTGGGGGGGGGGGCCGGCCCCCCCGGGGCCCCGCGCGCAGGAACAGGATAATGCGAGCCCCCCCCGCCCCGGC
>NZ_LZHT01000014.1 GCF_001667315.1 Mycobacterium sp. 852002-10029_SCH5224772 | reverse complement strand
CCGTGGCGGCGCCGATGATCTCGGCGGAGGTCGGGCCCCCGAGCTCCATCGTCGCCGCGTGGATGACGTAACGCGCGGGCATGTCGCCGGCCGTGGTCTCGATCGCTTCGCCGAGCCCGATCGGCGCCTTCTGGGTCGATTCGCGCTGCACTTCGGGCCCGCCCGCGCGCGTTACGTCATCCACGCGGCGACGATGGAGCTCGGGGGCCCGACCTCCGCCGAGATCATCGGCGCCGCCACGGCTTCGACATTGCGCAAGGCCGACGAACTTGGATGCCGCACGCTGGGGTTGGTGGCGTTCGGTACCGGCGTCGGCGGCTTCCCGCTCAACGAGGCGGCCCGGCTGATGGTCGACGCCGTGCGGCACCACCAGCCGGGTTCGCTACAGAAGGTGGTCTTCGCCGTCCACGGTGACGCGGCCGAGCAAGCGTTTCGGGCGGCGGTGCGGGCCTAGCCTTCGGTGAGGTGACGCTCGACCGAGGCGACCTTCTGCGTCATCGCGTCGCTGACCCCGGTGCGCCAGTCGGCCTTGATCACCGTGCTGACCCTCGGCGCGCGGGCGGCCACCGCCTCGACCGCGCGCTGCACCACGGCCATGACGTCCTCCCACGTTTCGCCCTCGATCACCGTGAACATCGCGTCGGTCTTGTTGGGCAGGCCGGACTCGCGCACCACCCGAACCGCATCGGCGACGATCTCGCCGACAGCCTCGCCGACTCCGATGGGGGTGACGGAAAACGCGACCAGCACGGACACCCTTTCGAGCGTACCCACCCGCGTCCCGGCCGGTCTGGCAGCATCGAGACCCATGCGGGTGTTGGTGCAACGGGTCTCCTCAGCAGCGGTGTCGGTCGGCGGCGCGGTGGCGGGCGCCATCCGGCCGGACGGCCAGGGCCTGCTGGCATTCGTCGGCGTCACCCATACCGATGATCGCGACACCGCGCGGCGGCTCGCTGAGAAGCTATGGAACCTAAGGATTCTCGCCGAGGAGCGGTCCGCGGCCGATGTCGACGCTCCCATCCTGGTCGTCAGCCAGTTCACCCTCTACGCCGACACCGCCAAGGGCCGCCGCCCGTCATGGAATGCGGCAGCGCCGCGGGCCATCGCCGAACCGCTGGTGGCGGAGTTCGCGGCGGCGCTGCAGGCCTTGGGCGCCGACGTACAGACCGGGGTGTTCGGCGCGAACATGCAGGTCGAGTTGGTGAACGACGGTCCGGTGACGGTGTTCTTGGAACTCTGACGCCGCCCCGCAGGTACGTTGGGAAAAATCGGCGTTTGGCCGAGGTGACGGGAGGGCGGCCATGGGCACGACACCGGGATTTGGATCGCTCCGCTCCGACGATGACAACTGGGACATCGTCAGCAGCGTCGGCTACACCGCGCTGCTCGTGGCGGGATGGCGTGCGCTGCATGCCATGAGCCCACATCCGTTGGTGCGCGACGAATACGCCAAAGTCTTCATCGCCGCCTCGCGGGACCCGTATTTGGCGGGGGTGCTAGCCAACCCGGGTAGCTCCGAGGACGAGTTGGCCTTCCCGCGCCTGTACGGCGTGCAGACCCGCTTCTTCGACGACTTCTTCCTCGCCGCCGGGGAGGTGGGCATCCGGCAGGCCGTCATCGTTGCCGCTGGGCTGGATTCGCGCGCGTTCCGCCTTGAATGGCCGGACGGCACAAGGGTCTTCGAAGTCGATTTGCCGAAGGTACTCGAATTCAAGGCGCAGGTGCTCGGCGAGCAGGGTGCCGCGCCCAAGGCGCACAGGCTCGAGGTCGCCGCCGATCTGCGCACCGACTGGTCGCGGCCGCTGGAGGCGGCCGGGTTTGACGTGGAGAGCCCGAGCGCCTGGTCGGTGGAGGGGTTGCTGCCCTACCTGACCGACGAGGCGCAACACGCGCTGTTCACCCGGATCAGCGGGCTCAGCGCGCCGGGAAGCCGGATCGCCATCGGCGCGTTGGGCTCGCGCTTGGATCACGATCAGCTCCATGCGTTGGAGGCGAACCACCCGGGGGTCAATGTGTCGGGCAACGTTGACTTTTCGGCGCTGACGTACGAACCACAGTCCGACCCTGCGGAGTGGCTGACCGCGCACGGGTGGGCCGTCGAACCCGTTCGCAACACGCTCGACTTGCAAGCCGGTTACGGAATGACCCCGCCGGAGGTCGACGTGAAGATCGACGGATTCATGCGGTCCCAATACATCACTGCCAGCCGGTGAGGATCAGGACGCGGCTCGCGCGACGTGGCGGCGGTAGTAGCGCCTGCCGTGCAGGCGTTGGTAGTGCCAGGTGATGGTGGCCAGCGCGCCACGTTGGTGCAGCCAGAAACCCTTGGGCGCCTGGATGATCGGGGTGCGGCGTCCAACCTCGACGTCGGCGACGACGACCCCTTCGCCCTCGGTCTGGTCTCGGCAGGCCAAGACCGTGCCGTCGGCGGCGACGATCATGGTGCCGCCCTCGAACCGGCCGGCGTAGTCCAACGGTAGCCACGGCATGCGGCAGTGCAGCCCACCCGCGTGCGCCGCGTGCAGGACCGGGGCCCCCACGTAGCCCGCGAATGAGGCCGCTGCTCGCATGGCGGTGGCCGCGTTGCGCGCCTCCATCCGGCGGAAGCTCGCCTTGGGCCACCAGTCGGGGATCGACCACCAGCCCGAACCGGTCATGGCCAGATCGATACGTCCACGCAGCCGGTGCACCGTTTGGGTGCGCATCAACTCCCAGCAGACCGCCGCACCCACGGTCACGGTACCCGTCTCGATCACGCCGTCGTCGTGGCCACCGACATAAAACGCGTTCTCCCACATCGTCGGCAGGTCTTTGTCGTGACGCCCGGCAACGCCCTCCGCGGTGACGAGAAGGTAAGCGTTGCGCACGTTTCGGTCTGTATCTCGGATCAGCAACGAACCACCGATCATCACGCCGTGCTGCCGCGCAAGGCTCAGCAGAAGATCGGTGGCTTTGCCGTCGGGCGGTAGTGCGGCGTCGGCGAGTTCGGGCCAGAAGCCGACTCCGGTGGTGAAGAACTCCGGCAACGCGATGGTGTCCGCACCCGCGGCAACTGCCCGTTCGACGAGGCGTTCGGTGCTGGCGAGGTTGGCGTCGACGTCGGCGGGCACGGCTTCGAGCTGAATTGCGGCACAGCGCATGATGCTCATGCTGCCACAAAAAGCTACGGCTTCAACAGGATCTTCACATCATCACCCGATCGCGACTCCGCGGTCGCGTAGCCCTTGGCCGCGTCGTCCAAAGGCATTGTCGTGGTGAATATGCCGTCGACATCGAGGCGACCGGACTGCAGCAGCGGGATCAATTCCGGCCAGGTCCGCTGCACCGGCGCGGTGGTCATCCGCAGCGTGATGCTGCGGATCAGGCAGCCCAGGGCGTTGAGGGGAAACGGATTCATGTCGTGCACACCGACCACCGAGACGGTGCCGCCCGGCCGCACGGCGTTGAGCGCCTCGGTCAGGGACGCGTCCGTGGCGACGGCGTCGATCACCGCGTCGGCGCCGCGGCCGCCGGTGGCCTCGAGGATGGTCGCGAGCGCCGGCGCCTTGAGGGGGGTCGCCCCCCACTGTGCGGCACGCTGGAGCCGGCCGTCAACCTGATCAACCGCGAAAACCGTTGCAGCGCCCTGAAAAAGGGCGCTGCGCAGCGAGCACAGCCCGACGGCCCCCAGCCCGATGACCGCCACGGTACCCCCGAAGGGAATGTCGGCCCGTTGTGCCGCCGCCCACCCGGTGGCGAGATTGTCGGTGAGCAACAAAGCCTGTTCGGTGCTGATACCCTCGGGCATCTTCAGCAGCTGGAAATCGGCGGCCGGCACCGCGAGCAGATCGGCCTGCGCGCCACCGAGCACACCCCCGCCGAAGATCTGAAAGCCGGAGTGGCACATGACCGGGTCGTGGGTGGCGCACCCCGCGCAGGCGCCGCAGCCCGCCACCGACGACACCATGACCTGATCGCCGACCCTGACGTTGCGCACCTGCGGCCCGGCTTCCACGACCGTGCCGATGGCTTCGTGGCCGAGCGCGATCGGGTCGGGCATCGGAAAGTCGGCCTCGTAGAAGTGCAGATCGGATCCGCAGATTCCGGCGGCGGTTACCTCCACGATCGCTCCGTCGGGACCCGGGAGCGTTGGGTCCGGGCGGGTTTCGACCCGGATGCTGCGAGGCCCATCGACGACTACCGTGCGCATATCGGTGTGCTCACTTTCCCTGTCGCGCTTGCTCTTTCTGGCGCACTACGAATTGTGACCAGTCGGGTTCGCGCACCGCGGACCAGTACTCGTTGAGACGCCACGGGCTAACGGTGTGAATCTCGCCGTCGGCGTTCTTGAAATACGAGTGCTTGACCGCTGGGTGCGACCACACCATCTTCTTGATCTGGGCCTGTGTCCGGCGGTGCCAGTCCGTGGCGGCCTCGGGTTTCGGCTCCACCGAATGCACGCCGGTCTCGGCCAGGCGCGCCAGGCACTGGTCGATGTAGCGCATCTGCAGTTCGGACTGGAAGATCAGGCTTCCCCCGTGGGCGAGGTGGGTTCCGGGCCCGTAGACGATGAAGAAGTTCGGGAACTCCGGGACGGTGATCCCGAGGTAGGCATACGGCCTGCTCCCCCACATCGCGTGCAGGTCGACTCCGTTGCGGCCGGTGACCTTCAGCGGCCACAGCACATCGGTGTGCCGGAACCCGGTGGCGTAGACGATGACATCGACGTCGTGCGCCACACCGTCCTCGGTGACGATGCCGCGCGGCGTGATCCGCTCGATGGATGTGCGCACCAATTCGACGTTGTCGCGCTGCAGCGTGCGCAACCAGCTGCCGTTGTCCTGCAGCGTGCGTTTGCCGCAGGCGGGATAGTCCGGCATCACCTTGGCCAACAACTCCGGATCTTCGCCGACCTGGCTGCTGATCCACTGAGAGAACATCATGTGCGCGCCGGCATTGATGTCGCTGACGGCGTGATCCTGATCGGCGTAGTTCGGGTCACCCTCGGCGGCGTCCAGGCCCTTGTCCGAGCCGGGCCACAGCACCAGGAACCGGTACCACCTCCCGTAGAACGGCAGGTGTCGCATCGCCCAGCGCACACCGTCGCCGACCTCGTCGTGATACATCGGGTTCGGGAACATCCACTGCGCGGTCCGCTGAAACACCGTCAGGCGCTCGACGTCCTCCGCGATGGCTGGCGCGATCTGGAAACCACTGGCGCCGGCTCCGACGAGCGCGACCCGCTTGCCTGCCAGATCGACCGAGTGATCCCAGGCCGCCGAGTGAAACGATGGTCCTTCGAAGGTGTCGGCTCCATCCAACGCGGGAATGTTGGGACGGTTCAGTTGGCCCACCGCGGTGATGAGCGCACGCGCGTGCACGATGGTCGTCTTCCCGTCGGCCGATCGCAGCGAAACGTTCCACGTGCCTTCGTCGTCGTTCCATTCGGCTGCGAGAACCTCGGTCTGCCAACGTATCTGGTCGGCCAGGTCGTGTTCGTTGATGACCTTTGTGAAATAGTCCCGCAGCTCGTATTGCTCGGCGAAGAAATGGGTCCAGTCGTTGTTGGGTTCGAAGCTGTAGCAATAGAAATGGTTCGCCACATCGACCCGGGCGCCGGGATAGCTGTTCTCCCACCATGTTCCGCCGGGGCCGGCGTTCTTCTCGACGATGGTGAACGGAATGTTGGCTTGCTTGAGGCGCACGCCGGCCAGGATGCCGGATTCGCCGCACCCGATGACCAGTACGGGAAGCTGCGCCGCGCTCTCGGCCGGCAACGCGGCGGGGCGCCGGGGGTCGACGCCGTCGAGGTCCAGCTCTTCGGAGACCAGGCAGAGATAGTCGTCGGGCACGTGCTCACAGGCCGCCCAGTCCATCATTTCCCTGATGAGTTCCGGGCTCAGCGGCTCGGGTTCGGGGCAGCCGCGGTCCCGATACTCGGTGATCACCGACAGCGCCTCGGCGCGGGCGCGCGCCTTGTCCTCTTCCGACATGAAGCCCTGGACCTCGTTGAGGAAGATGCCCATCTGCTTGAAGTCGCGGATGAATCGGGGGTCGCCGGTGATGTGGACGAGCGAGAGCAACAGCGTGGGGACGCTGACATCTTCTAGCGCGGCGGCGATCTCGGGTGTGGCTGTGGTGAAGGGATCGCCGGCGTAGCGGCTGCGCATCAAGGGAGATCCTCTCGCGTGGTGTGGTGGCCAATTACGCTACGCATGGTTTCGTAATTGCAGCACTACGCTACCCGCTCGCTCGGCGCGGGATCAAGCATCGGCAACCACCGCATATCGGCGCGCCGTCCTCGTCCGCCAGGGGCTTTGCGGGGGTGCCGGAAAGTGCTGGTCGGGAGCCGCTGATGGGCGGTGAACCGCATCGCACCACGATTCAGCGACGGGTCGTAGTAACAGGGCGCAGGGCCGGGCCCGCTGGCCACGTCAGTGAGCTCCGTACTAAACTAGAACACGTTCCAATTCGGCGAGCATCCCAGGAGTTGTAATGCACACCCCTATTTGCGACGAACTCGGCATCGAGTTCCCGATCTTCGCCTTCACCCACTGCCGCGATGTCGTCGTGGCGGTCAGCAAGGCCGGGGGGTTCGGCGTGCTCGGGGCCGTCGGCTTCACGCCCGAGCAGCTCGAGATCGAGCTCAACTGGATTGACGAGAACATCGGCGACCACCCCTACGGCGTCGACATCGTCATCCCGAACAAGTACGAGGGCATGGACTCACACCTGTCCGCGGAGGAGCTGGCCGAGACCCTGCGCAAGATGGTGCCGCAGGAGCACCTTGACTTCGGAAAGAAGATCCTCGCCGATCACGGTGTGCCGGTCGAGGACAGCGACGGCGACAGCCTGCAGCTCCTCGGCTGGACGGAGGCTACGGCCACGCCCCAGGTCGAGGTGGCGCTCAAGCACCCGAAGGTGAAGATGATCGCCAACGCGCTCGGCACCCCGCCGGCCGACATGATCAAGCACATTCACGACGCCGGTCTCAAGGTCGCCGCGCTGTGCGGCTCCCCCTCGCAGGCTCGCAAGCACGCCGACGCGGGCGTCGACATCATCATCGCGCAGGGCGGCGAGGCCGGCGGCCACTGCGGCGAGGTCGGCTCGATCGTGCTGTGGCCCCAGGTCGTCAAGGAGGTCGCCCCGGTTCCGGTGCTGGCCGCCGGCGGCATCGGCAGCGGTGAGCAGATCGCGGCCGCGCTGGCTCTGGGCGCGCAGGGCGCGTGGACCGGATCGCAGTGGTTGATGGTCGAGGAATCCTCGAACACCCCCGTCCAGCAGGAGGCCTACGTCAAGGCGGGCAGCCGCGACACCGTCCGCAGCCGGTCGTTCACCGGCAAGCCGGCCCGCATGCTGCGCAACGACTGGACCGAGGCATGGGAGGCGCCGGACAACCCCAAGCCGCTCGGGATGCCGTTGCAGTACATGGTGTCCGGCATGGCGGTGCGGGCTACCAATAGGTACCCGAACGAATCGGTCGACGTCGCGTTCAACCCGGTCGGTCAGGTTGTCGGTCAGTTCACCAAGGTGGAGAAGACGTCGACGGTCATCGAACGCTGGGTGCAGGAGTACTTGGAAGCGACCAACAGGCTGGACGAGCTCAACGAGGCCGCCTCCGTCTGACGACGGAGGCTTGCCTGCCAGCGGGCCTAGACGTCGTCGACGTCTTCCCGGCCGGTGAACACTTCCTTCGTCCGGTCCAGCGCATAGGTACCGATGTCGATGGAGTTCGCAACGATGCCGCTGGCGCCGCCGGCGAGGTCACCCCGGATGATGTCGCCGGCGTGTTCGACGATGTCGGAAGCTTTTTCGACGGCGTTGGTCGCGATGTCCCTCGCCGCGTCGACCGCATCTTTGGGATTGAAGGCCATCTCGAATCTCCTTTTGTTGCCGGGTCGTTGCCCTGAACTCTAGACGCGGTACGGCACCGTTTCTCGCCGGCGGCGAGGCCTACCAGTGTCCCGAGTCAGAAGTGCGCAACCGGTGTGGTTTGGCGTTGTGAGGCCGGCAGGGCTGCGTCGACCGTGGGGCCTGGGCCCTAGTAGTGCACCAGCGAGCGCCAGTAGTCTTCGGGAACTTCGGCCCCCGAGCGCAATATTCGGGCCAGCCCGATGGCCATCGCGATGCCGAGCAGCCCCAGCCAGAGCCCGGCCACCGCGATGATGCCCCACAGCACTTCGGTGACGGCGGGCCACGGCGAGAACACGGCCAGTACCGGCGCGAAGAAGAAGCCGGTGCCGATGTACCACGCCGACCCGGCGCGATCCGACGCCAGGACGTAGCGCAGCCAGCGCGGGACCTGCGCTTGCGCGGGCTGGACTGCGCTCATGCCGTTACCCCTCCGGAGGGAAGAACCCCGCACCGGTGAACCATCCCTCTTGCCACCCTCGATCTCCCAGGCAGAGCATCGGAAGCCCGGCGTCCGACTGCGCGGCGGCCTGGGACCCCGGGCATTTCGCACCGGCTTGCTGCACGCCGTACAGCGGATAGGAGATGACCCAGTAGCCGACGGTGGCCGCGGGGAACTGGTTTGGCGGCGGGAAGTGACAGGCCTCGGCCTGGCCGCTAGGCCCTCGGCCGAAGATGAAGCGCTCGTAGTTGTCGCACGGGGCGCCCAGCGAAGCTTGATAATTCATGCCCGGAACGTCGCCGTCGTAATGCTGGTCGGCGGCCGCGCACGGCGCCATGCCGATCGTGATGCCCGCTATCGAAGCGGCGCTCAGCAATTCCCGAATCATGTTCCACCCCGCCTGTCGTCGCCGGTGACCTGCACCAAAGCATATCGGTCGGGCCGCTCGCCACAAGACGGTTTCGGCGTGCGGCCCCAATGCCCGCTGACGGCTTGCCGCGGCGGAGTAAGCACACCTGAAGAACACGTTCCAATTTGTCCCCGGCGATCTTGCGTCAATGCTTCCCAACCGTGGTCCAGCAATGGTTTCCTTGCACAAGGACGCCTAGACGACTTCGTATCGAGGAGTGCGCCATGTCAACCGTCGAGCCCAGCACCAAGCCGGTTCCCAATCTGCCTCCCGGCTTCGACTTCACCGATCCGGACATCTATGCCGAGCGGCTGCCCGTGGAAGAGCTGGCCGAAATGCGCCGGATCGCACCGATCTGGTGGAACGAGCAACCGATCGGCGTCGGCGGGTTCGACGACGGTGGGTTCTGGGTGGTGACCAAGCACAAGGACGTCAAAGAGATCTCCCTGCGCAGCGACGTGTTCTCCAGCCTGCAGAAGACGGCCCTGCCGCGCTACAAGGACGGCACGGTCGGTGAGCAGATCGAGCGCGGCAAGTTCGTCCTGCTCAACATGGATGCGCCGCAACACACCCGGCTGCGCAAGATCATCTCGCGGGCCTTCACGCCCCGCGCCGTCGAACGCCTGCGCGGCGATCTCGCCGAACGCGCGCGGCGGATCGTCGAAGAGGCGGCCGCCGAGGGGCGCGGCGACTTCGTCGAGCAGGTGTCGTGCGAGCTGCCGCTGCAGGCCATCGCCGGACTGATGGGCGTGCCGCAGGAAGACCGCAAGAAACTCTTCCACTGGTCCAACGAGATGGTCGGAGACCAGGACCCCGAGTTCGCCAGCAATGACGCGATCACGGCTTCGGTCGAACTGATCATGTATGGCATGCAGATGGCCGCCGAGCGGACGAAGAATCCGGGGGACGATCTGGTCACCAAGCTGGTCCAGGCCGATATCGACGGCCACAAGCTTTCCGACGACGAGTTCGGCTTTTTCGTGATCCTGTTGGCGGTGGCCGGCAACGAGACCACCCGCAACTCCATCACCCAGGGCATGATGGCCTTCGCCGACTTTCCGGATCAGTGGGAGCTGTTCAAGCGGGAGCGTCCCGGCACGGCGGCCGACGAGATCGTTCGGTGGGCCACCCCGGTCACGTCGTTCCAGCGGACCGCGCTGGAGGACTACGAGCTGTCCGGCGTGCAGATCAAAAAGGGCCAGCGCGTCGTGATGATCTATCGCTCGGCCAATTTCGACGAGGACGTGTTCGACGACCCGTTCACCTTCAACATCCTGCGCGATCCCAACCCACATGTGGGATTTGGCGGCACCGGCGCGCACTACTGCATCGGAACCAACCTGGCGCGCATGACGATCGACCTGATGTTCAACGCGATCGCCGATGGCATCCCGGACCTCGAATCGATCAACAAGCCCGAACGCCTCCGGTCGGGCTGGCTCAACGGGATCAAGCATTGGCAGGTGGACTATCACACCGACGGAACAGCGAAATCCCCTGTCACGCCTTAAGCTAAGCCGATGCCCACGCATCAAGCTGTCCGGATCCAGTCCGCAGGCGGCCCGTTAGAGCTGGCTGAGGTCGAAACCCAATCACCCCGTCGCGATGAGGTACGGCTGACGGTCGCCGCGTGCGGCATCTGCGGCACTGACGAGCAATTCGTCAACGGGGGGTTCCCGGGGATGTCGTGGCCCCTGACTCCGGGGCATGAAATCGCAGGCAAAGTCACCGAACTCGGCGAGGGCGTCGAGGATTTCGCGATCGGCGATCGTGTTGCGGTCGGCTGGTTCGGCGGGTGCTGCTATCGCTGCGATCAATGCCGCAAAGGCCTGTTCATTCACTGCGAGAACGCGAAGGTACCGAGCTGGCACTACCCCGGCGGATACGCGCAGTCGGTGACGGTGCCGGTGAGCGCACTGGCCCGGATACCGGCCGAGCTCTCCGACACCGAAGCCGCCCCCCTCGGGTGTGCGGGCGTCACCACCTACAACGCCTTGCGTCACACCAAGGCGTTGCCCGGCGATCGGGTGGCGATACTCGGTGTCGGCGGCCTGGGGCACCTCGGCGTGCAGTTCGCCCGGGCGATGGGCTTCGAGACCATCGCGATCAACCGCGGTACCGGCAAGGCCGATGATGCCCGGAAACTGGGTGCCCATCACTACATCGATTCCACAGCCGACGATCCCGCCGACGCGTTGAAGGACTTGGGCGGAGCGACCGTCGTCCTGGCCACCGCGGGCAATTCGAAGGCGATGGCCGCCACGGTCGGCGGCATACTCCCCCAGGGTGAGCTGGTCACCATCGGCGTCACACCCGAGCCGCTGCCGATCAGCCCCGTACAGCTGATAATCCCCGGAGTCAGCATCGTCGGTCATCCCTCCGGGACGGCCAAAGACGTCGAAGACACCATGGCTTTCGCGGTCCTGTCCGGTGTTCGGGCGTGGGTCGAGGAGTTGCCGTTGGCGCAGGCCGCCGAAGGCTATGCGGCGTTGGAGCAGGGGCGGGCGCATTACCGCACCGTCTTGACCATGTGACACCCTCGGTTCGTGAGTTCTGACCAAGGCACGGTGTGGACGATCGGCGCGTCCGACGGTGAATTGTTGCTCCACACCGGTGTTGTCGGCCGAGCGGCACGAATGGGCCATCGTCTCACCATCGCGATGTCGCGCTGGCGTGCCACAGTGAGCTGGGCCGGCTCCCGACCCGTCTCTGCGCAGCTTGCGGTCGAGGTCGATTCGTTCGGCGTGCTGCGCGGTGAGGGCGGCGTCAAAGGGCTCTCCGGCGCCGAAAAGGCCCAGGTCCGGTCCAACGCTTTGAAGTCGTTGAACGCCAGCCGATTTCCCGAGATTCGCTACACCGCAGACGTCATCGGGCAGGCCGACGACGGGTACCGTCTCACCGGCACACTCGAGATCCGGGGCGCCACGCGAGAGCACGTAATCGACTTGCGCACAGAAGATCTCGGAGACTCGTGGCGGATGTCTGGTGAAACTACGGTCCGTCAAACCGATTACGGCATCAAGCCCTACTCGCTGCTGATGGGCTCGGTCCAGGTCGCAGACGACGTTTCGTTGTCTTTTACCGCGCTTCAGGTCAAGGACGGTTGAGTCCCGGCGCGGTTGAAATCAGGGCTGCGGCTCGGTCGCCGGGTGCGGCGCGGAATCGGCCGCGGTGTCGCCGGGTATGTGCTCGAGGACCCGCGTCAAGTAGGGCTGTTGGTTACCGGAATCCAGTTGCCGTTCGTCGCCGGCGGCCGGTTGCTCCTCCGGCGCGGCCTGCTCGGCGGCGGGCTCGCCGCCCGGCGGCTTGGCTGGTGCGGGCGGCCGCTGGACCGGCGGCACCGCCGGAAGCGGCGTGAGTACCTTGACGGCCTCGGCCGCCTGCGGCGTGGGCGAATGGGTGGTGTGCTTTGGCGCGGGCGCGCTGGCCGGACCCACGTGAATACCCACCGCGAGTGACACCGAGCCGACGAAGGTGACCGCACCGGCGGCCAACGCGGTGAGGGCTCCGGCGTACGACAAGTGTCGCTGCCGAGCGGGCGCTGAGGAGACGGGTTCGCTGCGGTGCGCCACCAGCTGTTCGTCGGTGAACTCGGTGCTGCGAGCGGCGGACAGCGCCGCGCCCCGCGCGATCGTCACCTGGGCCATTGATTGCACGAAAACGGGCACGGGCAAGGCCTTTTCGAGTTGCCACGAAAACCCGTCGATGTCGTCGTGTGCGCCGACGACGACAACGCCGCCCGGTTGCCATCCGGTGCGGTCGAACATGCCGGTCAGCCACCGGGTCAAGCCGTCCAGTCCGCCGCGCACGTGCTTGGTCGCCGTCTGGGTTTCCCCGTCGTGGGTGTCGACCATGACGACGGTCGTGATGTCTTGGTCGAGGATGCAGACCGCTGTTTGTTCGTAGCCGATCACGGGCGCGATGGCCTGCGCCAAAGTCTCGATGGCCTCGAGGAATCGGACCGTCACGACGTTGTCGAAACCAGCGTCGGTCAACGCCTCCAATACCAGCGCGGCCTGTGCGGATGCTTCGTCGTTCCAGGTCACTCCGATGACACGCACGCGGTGATCGCTCGCGGCCGCCGCGGTGTCGACCCGCAACACCTCGCTGACGACTTGCTCCGCGGTGCTTACGGCGCGCACGCCGTGGCCGGCGCGCAGCGCCAACTCCTGGTGATCCAGGATGGTCCCGTCTGCGCCGTGTCCTTCAGCGAGGACCCACCCAACGGCGGTCGGCGTCACTGACAGGCCAAGTACCGTGTCCAAATTTATGCCCCAATCGGTCCCGCGCCTCGGCTCTCAAACACACCGACACGCACCATGAAACCGCTGGTGCGGAGGTTCGTGAGAGCCGGAACCGACCCGGGATAGCGTGGTCTTCATCGGCTTGCTTCGACAGAGCCTACGCGCTCGGCGCAAGTCGGGTTGCCCCGGTCGGTCCTTGGCCCCGTGACACGCGGGCGAACCGGTTTGTCGTTGAACGGCACGGGACACGGCGTCGTTTTCTCGGTGATGCGAATAATTTCCGGTGTCGCGGCGCAGCGACGGCACACCGTCAAACGGTCAAAGACGCGACACGTTGTTGATCGCTGAGCGTCACGCCGAAACCGGTCCGGGTTCATTTGCGGCGCTTTCTCAATCGTGCCGGATCACGCGGGCTTCCGGCGTCCCCTCCACCGGGTCGTGGGGCTGCTGCCTGGCAGTTTCCGCAGAGGGTGGGTTAGGCGGGCGTCGAGCGGGTACTCGCGGATCGTCGCCGCTCGGATGCCCGGGTGGCGAAATTGCGAGGTTAAAGCGATACAAAAGCGAGACGCGTTCGCGTCCCAATCGACATTTGACGGACTTACACGGTAAATTCTCGTGAGACCGTGATCACATCGACCACATCCGACAAGGGGCAGGTATGACAGATCTGAGCGATAAGGTCCGGGCCTGGGGGCGCCGGCTTTTGGTCGGTGCAGCAACGGCTGTAACCCTGCCGGGCCTGATCGGTATTGCCGGCGGCGCGGCGACCGCGAACGCATTTTCGCGTCCGGGTCTGCCCGTCGAATACCTGCAGGTGCCGTCCGCGGGCATGGGCAAGGACATCAAGGTCCAGTTCCAAAGCGGCGGCAACGGCTCCCCCGCGGTCTATCTGCTGGACGGGCTGCGGGCTCAAGACGACTACAACGGCTGGGACATCAACACCCCGGCGTTCGAGTGGTACTACCAGTCGGGCCTGTCGGTCATCATGCCGGTCGGCGGTCAGTCCAGCTTTTACGCCGACTGGTACCAGCCGGCGTGTGGGAAGGCCGGCTGCTCGACCTATAAGTGGGAGACGTTCCTCACCAGCGAACTGCCGCAGTACCTGGCCTCCAACAAGAGTGTCAAGTCCACCGGGAGCGCCGCGATCGGTATCTCGATGTCGGGCTCCTCGGCGATGATCCTGGCGGTGAACCACCCCAACCAGTTCGTCTACGCCGGATCGCTGTCGGCTCTGCTGGATCCGTCCCAGGGCATGGGCCCGTCGCTGATCGGTTTGGCCATGGGAGATGCCGGCGGTTACAAGGCCGACGCCATGTGGGGCCCGTCGAGCGACCCGGCCTGGCAGCGCAACGACCCCAGCCTGCAAATCCCGCAGCTGGTCGGTAACAACACCCGGCTCTGGGTGTACTGCGGTAACGGCACACCGTCGGAGCTGGGCGGGGCGAACATGCCGGCCGAGTTCCTGGAGAACTTCGTGCGTAGCAGCAACCTGAAGTTCCAGGACGCGTACAACGCGGCCGGCGGCCACAACGCCGTGTTCAACTTCAACGCCAACGGAACACACAGCTGGGAGTACTGGGGAGCCCAGCTCAACGCCATGAAGCCCGACCTGCAGAGCGCTCTGGGCGCTTCCTCGGGCGGCGGCGGATAACCCTCACCCGACGGCCACTACTGCGCTTGACGACAACACCGTCAGGCGCAGTAGTGCGTTAAGGGGCGGCGATCACGTCAGAATCGTCGTTATGCCCCGCAGCCGCCCGTTCCTGGTTCCGCTTTGTGGTGTGGTGGCCGCCGGCCTGGTGGCGTTGCCGGTGCCGGCTCGCGCCGACAGCGTGAGCCCCCTGACCCAGTTGGTCGACACCGCCGCGCAACGGTTACAGGTTGCCGAGCCGGTGGCCGCTTATAAATGGAATAAGCATGGGGCCGTTGAGGACCCGATACGCGTTCGTCAGGAGTTGGCAAAGCTGGGCGACGAGGCCGTCGCCGCACACATCGACCGCACCTACGTCATCCGGGTTTTCGGCGACCAGATCGGCGCGACGGAGGGCATCGAATACAGCCGGTTCGCGGACTGGAAGCTGGATCCGGGAGAAGCCCCGGGCGACTCGCCGGACCTGTCGGCGTCGCGGTCGGCGATCGACGGCCTCAACCAGGCGATGCTGACTCAGATATCGGACCACTGGGACGTGCTGCACTCGCCGGCGTGCGGGCCGCAACTCGATGCCGCGAGGAGCGACGTCATCGGAAGCCGTCAGCTCGATGCCCTTTACCAACGCGCCCTGTGGTCAGCGACTCAATCGTATTGCCAGCAATAATTTAATTTTTCCTCACCATTTTCTAACCGGCTAATTTGGCCTGGCGATAAGGCGATTTCCGCAGATAGAAGGCATATCTCGCGCCATTTTCGAATAGGTAACGCTTTGGCCACACGCGCCGAAAAGCTTGACATGAAGAGTCTCTGCAGGCTTCTCGTCAAGTCCGTAGCGGTCGGCGGGTTCGTTGCAGCGTCGATGGCTTCGTCCACGGGTGTGGTGAGCGCGGATGCCGCTCCCAACTGGGACGCGATCGCTCAATGCGAATCTGGCGGCAACTGGCACGCCAACACCGGAAACGGCAATTACGGTGGACTGCAATTCAAACCAGGCACCTGGGCTCGCTACGGCGGCGTCGGCAACCCGGCGACCGCATCCAGGGAGCAGCAAATCGCCGTGGCCAACCGGGTTTTCGCTCAAGAGGGCGTGGAGCCCTGGCCGAAGTGCGGCGCGCAGTCCGGGCTGCCGATCGGTTGGTACTCGCACCCGGCCCAGGGCATCAAGCAGATCCTCAACGGGCTGATCCAGGCGGCCATCCCGCGCTGATGAAACGCCCGTGTGGTCTATGACCCAGCACGAAGCTGTGTTTGGATCAGCCCATGGAAGGTTCGGCGACTGTTCACATGGCGGCGCCTGCGGCCAAGATCTGGGATCTCATCGCGGACGTGCGCAACACCGGACGGTTTTCCCCGGAAGTTTTCGAAGCCGAGTGGCTGGGCGACGCGACCGGCCCGGCGCTCGGCGCGAAATTCCGCGGTCACGTCCGGCGTAATGAGATGGGACCGGTGTATTGGACGACCTGCAAGGTCACCGCGTGCGAACCGGGTCGCGAATTCGGCTTTACGGTTCTGCTCGGTGACCGGGAGGTCAACAACTGGCATTACCGATTGGCGCCCAGCGGCGGCGGGACGGACGTCACCGAGTCGTTTCGGCTCAACCCGGCGCCATGGCTCAGCGTGTACTGGTTGTTCGGTGGCTTTCTGCGCAAGCGTCGCAACGTTCGCGATATGACCAAGACGCTGAATCGCATCAAAGATGTGGTCGAGGCTGACGCGTCGTGAAATCGGTCTTCATCACCGGCGCGGGCAGCGGCATGGGTCGCGAAGGCGCAAAGCTGTTCCACGCCAAGGGTTGGCGAGTGGGCGCGGTGGACCGCAACGAGGACGGCCTGGCCACGCTCAACGAAGAACTGGGTAGCGATCAGTTGTGGACCCGGGCCGTCGACGTGACGGACAAGGCGGCCCTGGACGGTGCCCTGGCCGACTTCTGCGCCGGCAATACCGGTGGTGGCCTCGACATGATGTGGAACAACGCCGGCATCGGCGAATCCGGGTGGTTCGAGGACGTGCCGTATGACGCCGCGATGCGCCTCGTCGATGTGAACTACAAAGCGGTGCTGACCGGCGCCTACGGCGCGCTGCCGTACCTCAAGAAGACCCCCGGCAGCATGATGTTTTCGACGTCGTCCTCCTCGGGGACATACGGAATGCCCCGCCTCGCTGTCTACTCGTCGACCAAGCACGCGGTCAAAGGGCTGACCGAGGCGCTGAGCGTGGAATGGCAGCGCCACGGGGTGCGCGTCGCCGACGTGCTACCCGGTCTGATCGACACCGCCATCCTCACCACGACGACCAACCACTCCGACGACGGCGGCGCGCCGCGAACGGCCGAGGAGCTGCGCGCCACCGCGCCCAAAAAAGGCATGCTGCGGTTGATGCCGGCCAGCAGCGTGGCCGAAACGGCGTGGCGGGCCTACCACCATCAGAAGCGGCTGCATTGGTATGTGCCAAGGAGTATTCGCTTGATTGACTTTTTCAAGGGGCTGAGCCCGGAATTCGTGCGACGCAGTATCGTCAAGGCCCTACCCGCGCTAACGCCGAAGCGGCGGTAAGGAGATCGGCTGGTGCAAAACCGTGTGGGCACAGTCGCTTTGGTCCTGGCGGCGATCGTCGTCAGCGTCGCGGGATGCAGCTCTGCGCAGACGACACCTCGCCGGGCCGCCCGTGTGACGATCGACGGCGCCACGCACACGACACGTCCCCCGGCCTGCCGGCAAGACCAGATGTATCGGACCATCAAAATTCCGGACCACGACGGCGGCGTCGAAGCGGTGGTGCTGCTCAGCGGGTACCGAGTCATGCCGCAGTGGGTGAAGATTCGCAACGTCGACGGCTTCACGGGCAGCTTCTGGCAAGGCGGCGTGGGAGACGCGCACGTCGACCTCACCAATGACGCGTACACCATCACCGGCAGCGCGTACGGCATCGACAGCAGCAACCCCAACAAGGTGGTCACCACCGACTTCAAAATCGTCGCGCAGTGCTGACTCTCGCGATGCGCGACGCCTACGCTCGTACCGACACCTGAGCGAGGGAGGGCCAGTGAAACAACGACTGCACTGGTTCGCGATGCACGGCTTCATCCGCGGCGCCGCGGCGTTCGGCGCCCGCCGAGGCGACGTCCAGGCCCGGTTGATCGCCGACCCGGCGGTAGCCGCCGATCCGGTGCGCTTCTACGACGAGGTCCGGGCCAGGGGCAAGCTGGTGAAGGGCCGCGTCGCCTACCTGACGGCCGACCATGCGCTCGCCCACGAGCTGCTGCGGTCCGACGACTTCCGGGTGCTGATCTTCGGATCGAATCTGCCCACCCCGCTGCGCTGGCTGGAGCGCCGCACCCGCGACGACCTGCTGCATCCGCTGCGCGCACCGTCCTTGCTGGCCGTCGAGCCCCCCGACCACACCCGCTACCGCAAGGCCGTGTCGGCGGTATTCACGCCCAGGGCGGTCGCCGCGCTGCGGGACCGGGTCGAGCAGACCGCCGCCGAACTGCTGGATCAGTTGACCGGCGAGTCCGGTGTGGTCGACATCGTCGGACGCTATTGCTCACAGCTTCCGGTCTCGATCATCAGCGAGATCCTCGGCGTGCCCGAGTCGGACCGGCCACTCGTCCTGAACTTCGGCGAATTGGCCGCCCCGAGCCTTGACATCGGACTGCCGTGGCGGCAGTACCGCAGCGTGCAGGAAGGCATCGCCGGGTTCAGTGCCTGGCTCGCCGGACATCTGCACCGGCTGCGCCTGGACCCCAGCGACAATTTGATGAGCCAGATGATCCAGACAGCCGAAAGTGGCTCTGCGGAGACCTATCTCAATGAGAACGAGCTTCAGGCGATCGCCGGGCTGGTGCTGGCGGCGGGCTTCGAGACCACGGTGAACCTGCTCGGCAACGGGATTCGCATGTTGTTGGACGCGCCCGAGCACCTCGAGGCGCTACGGCGACGCCCTGAGTTGTGGCCCAATGCCGTCGAAGAGATCCTGCGGCTGGAATCGCCGGTGCAATTGACCGCGCGGGTCGCGCGGGGCGACGTCGAGATCGCGGGACGACAGCTCACGCGTGGCGACCTGGTGCTGGTGTATCTGGCTGCGGCGAACCGGGATCCGGCCGTGTTCGATGCCCCGCACCGTTTCGACATCGAAAGGTCAAACGCCGGACGGCATCTCGCCTTCTCCGGCGGGCGGCATTTTTGTCTCGGCGCGGCCCTGGCCCGCGCCGAAGGCGAAGTGGGTCTGCGGACCTTCTTCGACCGCTTCCCCGAGGTGCGCGCCGCAGGTGCCGGCAGCCGGCGCGAGACCCGCGTGCTGCGGGGATGGTCGTCACTGCCGGTGGCGCTGGGACCGGCCCGGTCGATGGCCGCCGCGGAAAGCTGACCGATCGCGATTCAGGAGCGAGTCGAGCCCCAATGGTTGACACCGGCGCGGCAACCGAGTTTATTTGCCGGTATGACAGAGGTATCTATGATCGCGGTCGAGGATGTCGTCCATGGCCTGTGGCAGGCCCTTTCGCGGCGTGATTGGGAGGCGATCCCGACATTTTTGTCCGACGACTGCCTCTACGTCGACATGCCGGTTCCGGCCTTGTCGGCCCGCGGTCCGGTGGACACCGTCAAACGTCTCAAGATGGGTCTCGAGCACTTGGCGGGCTACGAGAACCACCCCGGCGTGCTGGTGTCCAACGGTTCCGACGTGCTCTACGAGCACTCTGAGACATGGACATTCGCGACCGGGGAACAGGGTGTGCTGCGGTTCGTGACGGTCCACAAAGTCGTCGACGGCAAGATCACGGTCTGGAAAGACTACTGGGACATGAACAGCCTGGTGGCCTTCGCTCCCCCGAACCACTTCGAGGCTTTGGCGACCGGCGATACAAGTTGGGTGTTCGACGCGTCGGCGCTCGTCTGACGTTTCCCTTTCAGGGGAACCCTCGCGGATTGGACTTGCTGCGCAACGCAATGCGTCGACTCGATACGCGGCGCCGTGGAATGCCGGCATGGCCACCCCTCATAGACCATTCCGGCATTCCCTCGGCACAAACTGCGGTAGGGCTTGGCTACAAGCCGCCCTGTTGGGGATGTGGCAGGCAGTCACCAGAACTGGGGGTATGACGACCCCCACTGGGTGACGCGTAGGCCGGAGGCACCAAGACTGCGGAGACGGTGACGACGGTCGCGGTGACCGCAGCGCGGGACAACATGTGCCCAAACCTCCTTGTTGCCTCAGTTTGGTGACGTTGCCCGATTCCGTCTCTGCAAGCCTATGCGCCCACAGGGTTCGTTACATCGGAATTGTGAAAATTCTTGGTACCGGATCGGATCTCATGGCTGGTCAACCGGGCGGCGTGAGGTTGTAGATGCGCTCGGCGTTCTCGCGGGCGATCAGATCGACCACCCGGATGGCGTCGGCCTCGCTCCAGTCACCGACATCGACGAATTCGCATAGCACTCGGTGCAGGCCCCGCCGCCACAGAACCGCGCCGAGAAAATGCAGTTCCGCGGGACCGAATCCGTCTGACGAGTAAAGGATCTTGGAAAAGGGCGCCAGCTCCAGCAGTCGCGCGAGGAACGCCGGCGACCGCGCCCCCAGGTGGTTCACGCTCAGTCCGCCGTCGAGATAGACGTTGTTGAACGCCTGGGCCAGATAGCCGGCCTCCCGCTCGTAGGGATAACAGTGCAACAGCACGATCGGGACGTCGGCCGACTGGCGCAGAAAGTCAAGCAGCAGGAGCGGATTGGCCTTGTGCAGGTCGCAATCACGATCGCCGTACCCGACATGGAACTGCAATGGCTTGCCGAGTCGCAGCGCCTGGTGCAACCCGAACCGCAGCAGGACCCGATCCTGCAACCGCGTCCCGCCGAGGCCGCGCCACCGGGCGGCCGCTTCGGCAACCTCCGTCGTCGAGGGCTCACTGAGGTCGCCTTCGAAACCGCCCCGGTAGGCCAGGATCGATTTGGTGCCAACGGCGTCGGCCGCGCGCCCGCGCAGGATCTCCTCGAACGCCGTCGCATAGTCACCCGGCGCGTGCGCGGCCTGCTCGGCCACCTCCTCGAGGCGCACGATTTCGTGCGCACGGCCACCGGATAACCGAGCCATCCCCGCAACCCCGGCGACGCCGCCGCTTCCGATCCCGGTGTCCACCAACCAGTCGCCGACGCCGGCGGCCGAGAGGAACAAGCGGGCCAATTCGTCTTCGCCGAATTGGCGACGACGCTCCCAATACGCCTGCGGATCGACGTGTTTGGGCAGTCCCAGGACGGCGGCGCAGTGAGCGCGCACGGCGAACCCGAGTTGTGAGTCGAATCCCGAACCGGTGAGGGGCTCGGTGTTGGCCTCGTTGAGTGCGTTCTCGAAGCGTTGCCGTTCGCCGGGCGTCAACCAACAACCGTGGACGTGTTGATCGATCAGCGACACCTCGCCGATGTGCTCGGCCAGGTCGCGGGTATCGGCGCTCATCTTCGGCCCCGTCACAGGCTCCAGGCCATGCGGAACTGGTCCGCCAGTTGCTCGGGGTCCACATCGCCGTAGCCCTCGTGTTCGAGTCGGCGAACAGCGACCACCATGTCGACCGCCTGATCGCCCAGGATGCACCGCATCCGCTGTGAAGCATCGAGCGCAGCAATCGCCTCGGCCTGCGAATCGGTCAGCCGCACAATGCCGTCGCGCTCACGGTCGGCATCGGACAGCACCGCCGGGTCGACCGTGACCTCGGGCGGCAGCGTGGCCTGGGATGTGATTCCATCCAGCGCGAGCCCCAGGATGGCCGCTGATGCCAGGTACGGGTTGGCCGAGGGGTCGACGACCTTGACCTCGACATTCCCGCCGCGCGGGCTCGCGGGTCCGCCGGTGACGAATCGCACTGCGGCCTCGCGGTTTTCGGTACCCCAGCACGTGTAAGCGCCGGCCCAGTTACCGGGGCGCATCCGCAGGCCCGACACAATCGATCCGCACAGCACGCCCTGGGCTTCCGGCAGGCCGCGAACCACCCCCGCCACCGCGCTCTCCCCCGTCGGCGTCATGCCGCCGGCGCCGGTGCCGCCCGAGAACAGTGGACCGCCCGGTGTGGTCAGCGAAAAATGTTGGTGGGCACCGGATCCGACGCTGCCGGCAAACGGTGCGGGCGACAAGCTGATGCGAAGGCCGTGGCGGCGCGCCGCGCGGCCGACGATGAGCCGCATCAGTATCAGCTGATCGGCGCCGGCCACCGCGGGTTGCGGCGGCAGCGAGATCTCGAACTGGTTGGCGCCGTACTCGGCATGGAACTGTTCGAGCGCGATGCCGGCCTCCGTCGCCGAACCGATCACATCCCGGACGAACGCTTCGTGCTCCAGCAGACCGGCCACGCCGTACGGCGCCCACAGCGTCGACGGCAGCCTCCCACCGTCGGGGGCGACCAGCAGGAACTCGATTTCGTGGCCTACGGCCGCATCGATGCCGGCTTCGGCGAGCGCGGTCTCGACTCGTCGCAGCGTTCCCCGGCCGCAGGTGGATACGGGTGTGCCGTCTTGTTCGAAAAACGCGGCAGGCGCCCATGCCAGGCCGTCGCCGACGACGCGCAACGCCGACAGGTCGATACGAAGACGTTGGTCCCCCACCACACCCACATCGGCGGTGAACGCGATCCCGGTCTGGTCGATGGCGAACGCGTGCCAGGAAGGGCTGGCGCCCAGACCGGGATCCGCGAACGTGGCGGTCTGCCGGATCGGAACCGCCTTGGCCAGGGTGAGGCCGGCGGGATTGACGACGGTTCCGATGACCGTGTCGACGCCCTCGGCCTCCAGTTGGGCAATCGCCGCGGCGGCAAGCGGTGTGCCGGTCATGGCAGTCATTCTGCAGCCTCGCGGTGCCCGGGTAGGGCAAACCGTGCCGCTGCCCGCGTGATCGATCAGTTCTGGCGGCCGACGAGTTCGGCGACGAACCGATCGAGGAACCCGCCCATTGGTGCCCTACCGGCCGGCCGGATGACGAATTTCGTCAACCCGGCCTCGAGGTACGCGTCCAGTTGGCGGTGCAGCCGATCCCACCCGGCGGCGATCAGCTCACCGGGGTCGAGGTCCGGGCGGCGCTTGCGGGCCGCTGCGGCCAATTCCGCGGGCAGGTCGCCGTCGGCGACGGCCAACGAGATCCCGAAGTGGTCGGGTTCGATGTGCCGGCCGGCCCGCGCCGCGGCCCGCTCGATCGCCTCACGCCCGGCCCTGGCCTCCGCCGGGGTGAGGAAGCTACCCAGCCAGCCGTCGCCCAGCGCGCCGATGCGCCGAAACGCCGCCGGCGCCGACCCGCCCAACCAGATGTCCAGCGGCGGTGCCGGCCTCGGCGCGACCGCCGCACCGGTGACGGTGAAGTAGTGGCCCGTGAACGTGGCCGAATCCTCGTCCAACGCCGAGCGCAGCACCCGCAGCGACTCGTCGAAGACCGCCGCCCGCTGGCCGTCGGGAACCACGAACACCTCGCGCTCGGCCGGAATCGCCGAACGCAGACCGAACACCGGAAGGACCCGCTTCGGGGCGAGGGCCGCCAACGACGCCAATTGCTTGGCGACCAGCACCGGATGACGCCCCGGCAGCACGGCCACCGAGGTGCCCACCTTCAACCGGGTCGTCCGGGCCAGTGCGTAGGCCATCCCGACCATCGGATCGACCGCCGGGGAGTACACCAGCTCGGAAAACCACAGTGAGTCCACGCCGTTGGCCTCGAGATGATCGACGACGGCGGCCAGCTGATCCGGGGCGGTGTCCGCACCCAGCCCGACGCCGAAGCGAACTTTCACCGGCGTCTCCCTCTGCGTTGCCTCACCCGTTGCGCAACACCGCGCTGGCGCCGTTTGTGCCCGCAGCGCGTGTCATCGCCGGCTGCCCGGACGTCGAAGCGCGGGAAACCGCTATACGCGGCTTGGAATGGTCAGCTTGCAGGCCTGGCCGATGTCGAGGGTCCGCAACACCCGACCCATGCCCACCCACAACGCGCAGGACAGCGCGAGGTCGGCCAGCAATTCATCGGAGAAGTGCACGGCGCAGCGGCTCCAGAAGTCTTCGTCGTCACGCAGGGCGGTGTGATCGGTGGCGAAACGGTCGGCGAACTCGGCCGCGAGTCGCTCCTGGTCGCTGTAGCCGGGCCAGGTGCGCCAGTCTTGGACGTGGTCGTACAACTCTTCATCGACGCCCGCGGCGGGTCCGTCTTCGTCGCGGGTGTTGACGCAGACGACGCATTGGTTGCGGTGGGCGATCACGGCGCGCGCCAATTCGCGAGTGCGCAACGGTAACCGGTTCTTGGTGTACACCGCCTGGCTGACGGCGCCGAGCGCGCCGCCGATGTGCGGAGACTTCGCGAACCAGCCGGCCAGGTCGTCGTCAGCAAATGTTCCGATTCGGCTCATGGCGTGATGGTACGCCCGCCTAACGGCCTGGGTCGCGGTTGCCGGGAAACGGGGGGCGCCACCGGTTAGCGACCGGTCGAGTCGCTAGCCACGGCCGGCGTTTCGTCATGCCAATCGCGTTGGGCGAGAACCCGATGCGCGACGCGTTCGAGCGCGGCCTGCACCGCGCGCCGGTCCGGCCGGCCCTCGAAGCCCGGCGAGCGGGCGAGCTTGTCGACGAGCCAGGCGACCAGCAGCGAGTGCACATAGCCGACTTGCTGGGCGCCGGCCGGTGTGAGCCACATTTGTTCGCCGTCGCTTCGCGCGTAACCGCTGGCCGTCAGGCGCGAGAAGGTGGGCTCGAGAACCTCGAACGGTATCCGGTGATAGTCGGCCATGTCGGTGAGACGAGCGGCTCCGTACATCTGCGTGTAGCGATTGATGCGCAAAACTCCCCACAGCGCGGCGACGTCGAGCCGGCAATCGGGTCGCATCGCGATGCTGCGCAACCGCATGCCGGTTTCGCCGCGCAACATCCGCGCGATCGCGTTCTCCAGCATCTGTTCCGGTGTCTCGGTCGTGGGCATGCCAAACGCGTCGCCGAGATCGACTGTGCTGTCGTGGATATCCCGCAGCGGAACCTCACGCAGGAACAGCGCCAGCACGAAGCCGACCACGGCGACCGGGGCGGCCCAGAGGAAAACCTCGGTGAGCGATTCGGCGTAGGCCGCCACGATGGGCGCGGCCACGTCATGGGGCTGCCGGTGTAGGGCTCCCGGCGAACTGACCGCGCTGGGTGGGATGCCGCCGGCCGCCAGGGCCGCACCGATGCGGCGGTCGAGGAAGTTCACGAACAGCGAGCCGAATATCGCCGCGCCGAACGAACTTCCGATGGTGCGGAAGAACGTCACCCCCGACGTGGCGACACCGAGGTCTTCGAAGTCCGACGTGTTTTGCACGATGAGAACCAGCACCTGCATGGACAATCCGATGCCGGCACCCAGGATGAGCAGGTACAGCGACTGGATCAGGGCGGACGTGGACGGCTCCATCCGAGCCATCAGCAGAAACGCCAGCGCCATCAGCGCGGTGCCGGCCACCGGAAAGATCTTGTAGCGGCCGGTGCGGCCGACCAGGGTGCCGCTGCCGGTCGAGGTGACCAGCATCCCCGCCACCATGGGCAGCGTGCGCAGTCCCGAGGTGGTCGCCGAAACGCCGTTGACGTACTGCATATAGGTGGGCAGGAACGTCAGCGCGCCCAGCATCGCAAAGCCCACGACGAAGGACAGCACGCAGCATACGGTGAACACTGGGCTGGAGAACAGCCGGATCGGCAAGATCGGCTCGGTGGCGCGCCGTTCCACCACCACGAAAACGCCCAGCGCCACCGCGGCGCCGACGAACAGGCCGATGATCGCCGGCGACCCCCACGGATACAGCGTGCCGCCCCAGCTGGTCGCCAGCGTCAGGCCCGCCGCGCCGAGGCCGACGAACGTTATTCCGGCGTAGTCAATGATCGGCCTGGTGGATGCGGCCAGCGCCGGAATCGCCGCGGCGGCAACGAAAATCACGACCACCGAGATCGGCACGTTGACCCAGAACGCCCACCGCCAGGTGAGGTAGTCGGTGAAGTAGCCGCCGAGCAAGGGACCGATGACGGTCGTGACGCCGAAGACCGCTCCGAGGATGCCCTGGTATCGCCCCCGCTCCCGCAGCGGAACGACCTCGCCGATCAGCGCGCTGGCGGTGACGGTGATGGCGCCGCCGCCGATCCCTTGCAGGGCACGCGATCCCACCAGCATGGCCATCGATTGGGACAGCCCGCACAACACCGATCCGATGACGAAGAAAACGATGGCCGCCTGGAACACCCGCTTGCGGCCGTACAGGTCCCCCAGCTTGCCGGCCAGCGCAGTGACGACGGTCGATGCGAGCAGATAGCTGGTGACGACCCAGGACTGATGTCCGGCGTCGCCCAAGTCGGCCACGATCGTCGGCAGGGCCGTCGCGACGATCGTCTGGTCCAGCGCGGCGAGCAGCATGCCGAGCACGATCGCGACGAAGATCAGATTGCGCCGTTGCGGACTGATCAGCTCGCCGCTGGCCGCGGAACTCGCGGCCGGGGTCGCCTGGGTAACCGCTGCTCTCGGGCTCGTCATGCCAGCCCGAGGTTACCTACGTCGCCGCTGGTCGGGTCAGCTGGGTGGCCGCGCGACACACTGCGCCGAGTACAGCTCTACGCCCAGCTTGTCCATCAACTCCAGCTGCGTCTCGAGGTAGTCGATGTGCTTTTCCTCGTCGGCCACGATGTCTTCGAAAAGGGTGGCGGTGGTGGAGTCCTGCTTGTCGCGGCATAGGACGATGGCCGGCTTGAGCCGGTCCATCACCTCGTATTCGATGGCCAGGTCGGCCTCGAACTGCTCACGCAAGGTCTGGCCGATACGCAGCGAGAAGAGGCGCTGGTAGTTCGGCAGCCCGTCGAGCAGCAGGATGCGGTCGGTGATCGCCTCGGCGTGCCGCATCTCGTCGAAGGACTCGGCACGGGTGTGCTCAGCTAACTCGGTGAAACCCCAGTTGTCCTGCATCTTGGAATGCAGGAAGTATTGGTTGATCGCGGTGAGCTCGCTGGTCAACTGTTCGTTGAGTAGACGCAAAACTTCCGGATCCCCTTGCATTTTCACTCCTACGGTGTCTGCGGCTGTCATGTTCGGCCGCGGCTGGTGCGCTGGGCTGGAGCGCACAAACCTGGGCTGTAGCAGCACTTTGCCACGGCCGCCGCAAATGTTCTAGCAAGGTTTGGCTGCACTCAGTGCGTTGCGGAGATAGTCTAATCACCCCGTTGTTAGGTTAGACTTCACTAATCAAGTTAGGTTAGACTCCACTAATATGCGGCATGTTTGTTCAGCACTTCCGTCCGGGCGCTCCGGTACCCGGGAGAGCAGGCGCGGGGCTGACATCGGGTCGCATGGCTTCGACGAAGGGAACGCCTACATGCAGGGGGTGCGCTGATGTACGTGTGCCTGTGCGTCGGGGCGACCAGCCAGACCGTGTGCGACGTCGTCGCGCAGGGTGCATCGACCTCCAAAGAAATCGCCGCCGCGTGCGGGGCGGGCGGCGACTGCGGTCGCTGCCGGCGCACACTGCGGGCGATCCTCGCCGACTCGGCGAAGTTGGAGACGGCGCCGTCGGCCTGACGCCGGCGCGCCGCCTCAGCCCTTATTGAAATCGGCCAGCGCGGCCGCGTTCGCTTGCGCGCCCATGAGCTCGGCGAAGTGCGCGTTTTCTCGCGCAGTGGCCGCCGCGATCTCGGGGCGGACCGGTTCCATCATCGTGTGTTTGACGGCCATCAAGCTCGAGATCGGCCGGGAGGCAAGGATTTCGGCATGGTGGCGGGCCTGGGGCAGCAGCTCGTCCGGCTCGCACACCCGCCAGACCAGACCCATCCGCAACGCCTCACCGGCCTCGACCCATTCGGACGACATCAGCAGCCAGGCGGCGTTCTGCCGACCCACCAGCTGCGGCAGCAGATAGGACGACGCCGCCTCTGGCGCGACGCCAAGGCTGGTGAACGGGCACTTCAAGCGGGCCGTGGACGACATGAAGGTCAGGTCGGCATAGCCGAGAATCGTGGCACCAATCCCCACCCCCACACCGTTCACCGCGCAGATCAGCGGCTTGGGAAACGCGCTGAGCGCGTTGATGAGTCCGATGAAGCCATGCTTGCCCGGAGTGAAGTCCGGGTCGGTGATGCGGGCTTGCATCTCGCCCAGATCGGTACCGGCGCTGAACCCGCGACCGGCACCGGTCAGCAGGACGACGGCCACCTCGGGATCGTCGGCGGCGGCCAGCAGCGCCTCGGCTGTGGCGTCGTAGAGGGCCTCGTTGAAGGCGTTGAGCGCCTCCGGCCGGTTCAGCGTGAGGGTGCGTACCCGGTTGTCGTCGTCGATCTGCAGCGTCACGCCAGCAGCCTAGCGAGGCTAGCCGTTGCTGTAGACACGGGTTGGGGCGATCAGCACCACGGCGCGCCCCTCGGAAGCCATCACCCGGTCGTACTCGTCCCAGTTGTCGTGGGTGCCGCCCGCGGCGGTGAACACGTCGCGCAGCAGCAATCGCAACCGATCGGGATCCGTCAGCCAGGGCTGGGTGTCGTCGGGACCGATCAGCTCCGCGCGGCCCTCGACGGTCGCCCACTGCCAGCCGTCGCGAAAGGTGATGGCCACTTGTGGCCGGGCCCGCAGGTTGGCCAGTTTGACCCTGCCGTAAGTGGTAAACCCCAGCACCGGTTGTCCATTCGCCGGGTGCGACAGCAGCCCCACGTTGACCAGCGATGCCTGCACTGTCGCGTCGCCGCGCACCGTGGACACCACCGCCAGCCCGGTTTCCGCCGCGGCCAATCCCACGGCCTCGTGCAATGTTGTCATCCGAAGTCCTCACTCCCTGAACGGCGTGCTGATGACGTAGCGGCTCGTCGGCACGGTGTCGATGTTCTCGTTGGCGCCGAATGCCGTCGTGCTGGCCACCATTCGCCCTAACCGATGTTGCAGATCGTCGTGGTCGGCGGCTCCGAAGAACGCCTGCAGGTCGGTGATCGCCTCCGCCGGGAACAACTCCTCGACGATGCCGGCGATACCCGGCGCGTCCGGGGTGAGCGTGCGCACCACCCAATTCTGGGTGTAGCCGAACGTCGACTGCGTCTCGATGGCTACCGGCGTGTGGTCGCGCTGCCAACGGGTCAGCCACGTCGCCTGGTCCATGCCCGCGGGCCGGCGCAGCAACGCAATGTTGGCCAACCCCGGTGTGCGGGAACCGGATTCGACGGTAGGGGCGCTCAGTGGGACCGATTCGGTCACCAGGTAGGCGGCCAGCCGCTCACACTCCCGGGCGAGCAGCCCGAGCGCGGCCGTCATTTGCGCGCCGTAGCACTGCTGGGTCCACATGCTCACCACCGCGGCGACTGGTGGGTCCAGCGTCGTGAGAGTCATCAACGACGGGCGCACCGCGTCATCACGGACATTGACCGACAGTCCGGGCACACCCAACTCCAGCAGCGCATCGGCAACCGGCCCCCGCTGGCGGGCGCACCAATCGTCGTCAGAGTCGGCGCGCATGAGCACGGCGATTACCTTTTCCATAGGCTGAACCTACCGTTGGGCGCCCGCCGGGTAGGTCTACTTCACCAGCCGGACCGGGTGCTGGCTGCTGATCAATTTCCCGATGAGCCCGGCCAGCTCACGGTAGGACTCGTCGCGACCGCTCGACGAGCGGTACACCAACCCTATCCGCCGACCCGGGCGCGGTGCCGCGAACTGCGCCAGGCCCAGGCGGCTCCTGGACGCCTCGACGGGCACCGCGCTCTGCGGAATCAACGTCACACCCAAACCGCCGGTCACGCATTGCACCGCGGTCGCCAGCGACGCGGCCCGGGTGTCGGCCAGGTCCACCCGCACCCCTGCCTTGTTGCAGACGTCCAGCGCTTGATCGCGCAGGCAGTGCCCCTCGTCCAGCAGCAGCAACGGCAGATCGGCCAGCGCGGTCGCCGGAACGCGGCGCTTGCCCGCCAGCGGATGGCCGGGGGGCAAGGCGAGAACGAAATCTTCGTCATAGATGGGGATTGCGCTGATTCCGGCGGTCTCGGCGGGCAGGGCGATCAACGCCGCATCCAACGCCCCCGCGCGCAAGACCGCCAACAGCCGCTCGGTCTGGTCTTCCGTCACCCGCAGCGTCAGCCCCGGTAGTTGCTCGGCGATCCCGGCCAGCACGGTCGGCAGCACGTAGGGCGCCACGGTGGGAATCAGCCCCAGTCGCAGGTCGGCCCGCAACGGATCGGACGCGCCCACCGCGGCGGCGCTGAACGCGTCGGCCGCCTCGACGACGGCCTGGGCGCGCGGCAACAATTCCGTGCCCTGGGGCGTCAAGAAGACACGCCGTGTCGAGCGCTCGACGAGCTGGGCGCCCAGGCCCGCCTCCAGCGCCGAGAGGGCCTGCGACAAGGTCGACTGGCTGACGCCGAGAGCTGTTGCGGCGCTGCTGAATTGACGCTTCTCGGCCACCGCGACAAACGCGCGAAGACCGGCGATCGTTGGCTGATAAGTCTTATCGGACATACTTATAAGTGTAGTGGGAAATATCACCTTTACTTCAACAAGACTACGCGGGAACATGGTGGAAGAACACTAATCTTGAGTAAATCCAAAAAAGGAGCGGACATGCCTCTGCTGACCATCGGCGACCAGTTCCCCGAGTATGAGCTCACCGCGTTGATCGCGGGCGATCTGTCCAAAGTCGACGCCAAACAGCCCGACGACTACTTCACCACCATCACCGACGAGGACCACGCCGGCAAGTGGCGCGTGGTGTTCTTCTGGCCGAAAGACTTCACCTTCGTGTGCCCCACCGAGATTGCCGCCTTCGGCAAGCTCAACGACGAATTCGCCGACCGCGACGCGCAGGTTCTGGGCGTGTCGATCGACAGCGAGTTCGTGCACTTCAATTGGCGTGCGCAGCACGAGGACCTCAAGAAGTTGCCCTTCCCGATGCTCTCGGACATCAAGCGTGAGCTGAGCCTGGCCACCGGCGTGCTCAACGCCGACGGTGTTGCCGACCGGGCGACCTTCCTCGTCGACCCCAACAACGAGATCCAGTTCGTTTCGGTCACCGCCGGCTCGGTGGGCCGCAACGTCGAAGAGGTGCTGCGCGTTCTGGACGCATTGCAGTCCGACGAGCTGTGCGCGTGCAACTGGCGCAAGGGCGACCCGACGCTGGACGCCGGCGAGCTGCTCAGGCAGTCGGCCTGATCCACGCGCCGATCCCCTAGGGTTTGATTAGGAGGCGAAATGAGCGTCGAGAATCTCAAAGAAGCGTTGCCGGAGTACGCCAAGGACCTCAAGCTCAACCTGGGCTCGATCACTCGTACGACCGAGCTCAACGAGGAGCAGCTGTGGGGCACGCTGTTGGCGAGCGCCGCTGCGACCCGGAATACGCAGGTGCTCAGCGAGATTGGCGCCGAGGCGGCCGACACCCTGTCCGCCGAGGCCTACAATGCGGCGCTGGGAGCCGCATCGGTCATGGCAATGAACAACGTGTTCTACCGTGGCCGGGGCTTCCTCGACGGCAAGTACGACGACCTGCGCGCGGGATTGCGGATGAACATCATCGCCAATCCCGGCGTGGAGAAGGCGAACTTCGAGCTCTGGTGCTTCGCGGTGTCGTCGATCAACGGATGCCCGGACTGCGTGGCCTCCCACGAGCACACGCTGCGCGAGGCCGGTGTCAGCCGGGAAACCATCCAGGAGGCGCTGAAGGCCGCGGCGATCGTTTCGGGCGTGGCCCAAGCGATTGTCGCGTCCCAGACGCTGGCGGCGGTCGGCTGATCGTGCCGTCGTGACCAGCGCCGTGTCGGGACCCGACTGGGTTCAGCACGTGATCTGGTGGCAGGTCTATCCCCTGGGGTTCGTGGGCGCCTACCCCGTACCGCAGTCACACGAGCCGCCGCAACCGGAGGAACACCGGCTGCGGCGGCTCGTCGACTGGTTGGAGCACGCGATCGAACTCGGGGCATCCGGTATTGCACTGGGCCCGATCTTCGCCTCGCGCACACACGGTTACGACACCACCGACCACTACCGCATCGATCCGCGACTCGGTGACGACGCCGATTTCGACCATCTCGTCGCCGAAGCGCACCGTCGCGGCCTGCGGGTCCTGCTCGACGGCGTGTTCAACCACGTCGGGGTGGATTTCCCGCGCCACCGCCAGGCGGCCGATGACGCCGCCGCCGCGCGCTGGTTTCGCGGGCGCCCCGGACGCTTCCACACGTTCGAGGGGCACGACGGGCTGATCACCCTCAACCACGACACCCCCGACGTCGTCGACTACACCGTCGAGGTGATGGCGCACTGGTTGGGGCGTGGCGCCGACGGCTGGCGCCTCGACGCGGCTTACGCCGTACCACAACACTTCTGGGCCTCGACATTGCCACGGGTGCGCGAGCGGTATCCGGACGCCTGGTTCGTCGGCGAGCTCATCCACGGCGACTATGCAGCGGTCGTCGAGGCCGCCACGTTCGACTCGGCCACCCAATACGAGTTGTGGAAGGCGATCTGGAGCAGCCTCAACGACGCCAACTTCTTCGAATTGGACTGGGCGCTGCAGCGCCACAACGACTTTCTGAGCCGCTACGCGCCGCTGACGTTCATCGGCAATCACGACGTCACCCGCATCGCCAGCCGGCTCGAAAACCCCGCGCACGTCGCCCATGCGCTGGTGCTGCTGCTCACCATCGGCGGGGTGCCCAGCGTCTACGCCGGCGACGAGCTCGGGTTCCGCGGCGTCAAGGAAGAACGGTTCGGCGGTGACGATGCGGTTCGTCCCGAATTCGGCTCTCCGCCACTGCAACTCGATGACTTCGGCGTCGAGATCTGGGGGCTGCACCAGTACCTGGTCGGGCTGCGCCGGCGCCACCCCTGGCTGCACGCGGCATCCACCACCGCGCTGCGGTTGGAAAACCGGCACTACGTCTACGAGACACGCAACGGCGAGGACGCCTTGCTGGTGGTGCTCAACATCGACGACGCCCCGCTGCAGGTTTCGTTGTCAGAGCTGGGCACGGGACTCGCGCAGGTGATCGGCGGGTCGGCGGCCCCGCCGCCGGAGGTGCTGGACACCGTCGTCGTCGAGGCTCGGGGCTGGCGGATCCTGAGTCCGGTCTAGACCCGGTTTCAGGGCGCCGCCTACGGCGCGGGTAGCCGCGCCACCGTCAGCCGGTCCTGGCGGCCGTCGTAATACTTCTCGAGGACCGCGACAAAGTCGTCGTTGGCCTCGGTGGCGCGGGCGAACAGCGTCATCGACGAGCACAGCTTGAGATCGTCCGGCGAACCGAAAATCTGCCCGACCGATCGCCCTTGCACCGCGGTGACCAGCCGGGCGCATTCGCGCAGCCGCGGCCCCAGCAGCTCGTGGCGCAGGTACGCGCGAGCTTCGTCCAGCGAGGAGATGCCGTAGTGGACCGCGGTCGGGCTGCCGCCCAGCCCGCGCAGCTGCGGGAAGACAAACCACATCCAGTGACTGCGCTTGCGTCCGTCGCGCAGTTCGGCGACGACGTTGCCGTAGACCGGAGCCTGGGCGTCCACAAAACGCTGGAGATCGAAGGGGTCGCCTGCCGATGTCACGTGACTACGGTTGCACATTATGGAACTCGAAAGGCGAAAGGCAGTCCACCGACGAGTGCCCAAAGTGCGCGACCTCGCGCCGCTAATGCAATTCAAACGGCCCGAGCTCAACACGACCAAGCGGCGCCTCGCCGCGGCCTACACCATCGAGGACTTGCGGCGCATCGCGAAGCGGCGCACTCCCAAGGCGGCGTTCGACTACACCGACGGCGCGGCCGAAGACGAGCTGTCCCTCGAGCGCGCTCGACAAGCCTTCCGCGACATCGAATTTCATCCGATGATCCTGCGTGACGTCAGCAACGTCACCGCCGGCTGGAACGTGCTGGGCCAGCCGGTCGTGTTGCCGTTCGCGATCGCGCCCACCGGTTTCACCCGGTTGATGCACACCGAGGGCGAAATCGCCGGCGCGCACGCGGCGGCCCGCGCGGGGATCCCGTTCTCCCTGTCCACGCTGGGCACCTGCGCGATCGAGGATCTGGTCACCGCCGTCCCGCAGGGCCGCAAGTGGTTTCAGCTCTACATGTGGCGCGACCGCGAGCGTTCGATGGAGCTGGTGAAACGCGCCGCCGACGCCGGCTTCGACACGCTGCTGGCCACCGTCGACGTTCCCGTCTCCGGCGCGCGGCTGCGCGATAACCGCAACGGCATGACCATCCCGCCCACGCTGACGCTACGCACCGTTCTGGACGCCGTGCCGCACCCGAAGTGGTGGTTCGATCTGTTGACCACCGAGCCATTGGCGTTTGCGTCGCTGGACCGCTGGCCCGGCACGGTCGCCGAGTATCTGAGCACGATGTTCGACCCGAGCCTGACCTTCGATGACTTGGAGTGGATCAAGGAGCAGTGGCCCGGCAAGCTCGTCGTGAAAGGGATTCAGACGCTTGAGGATGCCCGCGCGGTCGTCGACCGCGGCGTCGACGGCATCGTGTTGTCCAATCACGGCGGGCGCCAGCTGGACCGGGCCCCGGTGCCCTTCCACCTGTTGCCCACGGTGGCACGCGAGCTGGGTCAGCACACCGAGATCCTGGTGGACACCGGGATCATGTCGGGCGCCGACATCGTCGCGGCGATCGCGCTCGGGGCCCGGTGCACGCTGGTCGGGCGGGCCTATCTGTACGGCCTGATGGCCGGCGGCGAGGCCGGGGTGAGCCGCGCGATCGACATCCTGCGCGAGGGCGTGACCCGCACGATGCGCCTGCTCGGCGTCACATGCCTCGAGGAGCTCTCGCCCCAGCACGTCACGCAAATGAAGCGACTGGGCCCCGTGCCGCCGGTGTGACGCTGACCGCACACTCGCGGGCCCGTGTGAGGCTGGCCGCACACTCGCGGTAGCCGGGCCCGCGGGAACAAACCGGTGCCCGGCTGGGTTAAGCGCATCAGACTCAACTTTTGGAGGATTTGATGGCTGAAGCCAAGTCGATGCCGGTGCTGTTTGTCACTGACACCATCGTGCTGCCCGGAATGGTGGTGCCGATCGCGCTGGACGACGCCGCCCGCGCGGCGATCGATGCCGCCCAGGCCGGCGAATCGGGACAGCTGCTGATCGCCCCACGGCTCGAGGACCGCTATCCCTCGCACGGCGTGATCGCGAAGGTCCTGCAGGTCGGGCGGATCGCCGGTGGCGGCACCGCCGCGGTGGTGCGCGGCGAGCGTAGGGCCCAGATCGGAGCCGGTGCATCCGGTCCCGGAGCGGCGCTGTGGGTCGAGGTGACCGAGGTCCCCGAGACCGAGGCGACCGACGAGATCAAGACACTCACAGCGGAGTACAAGAAGCTGCTGCTGGCCATGCTGCAACGCCGCGAGGCCTGGGAGATCATCGATTACGTCAACAAGCTGACCGATCCGTCGGCGCTGGCCGACACCTCCGGGTACGCGTCCTACCTGACCAACGCGCAGAAGCGGCAGCTGCTGGAGGCCACAGAGGTGAGCCATCGCCTCCGATTGCTGATCGACTGGACCAGCGACCATCTCGCCGAAGTCGAGGTGAGCGACAAGATCGCCGAAGACGTGCGCGAGGGCATGGAGAAGACGCAGAAGGAGTTCCTGCTGCGCCAGCAACTGGCCGCCATCCGCAAGGAATTGGGCGAGGGCGAACCCGATGGTTCCGACGATTACCGGGCCCGCGTCGAGGAGGCCGATCTGCCCGAGAAGGTGCGTGAGGCGGCGCTGCGCGAGGTCGGCAAGCTGGAACGCTCCAGCGACCAGAGCCCGGAAAGCGGCTGGATTCGCACCTGGCTGGACACCGTGCTCGACCTGCCGTGGAACATCAAGACCGAGGACTCCACCGACCTGAAGGCGGCGCGGGAGGTCTTGGACGTCGATCACCACGGCCTAGAGGACGTCAAGGACCGCATCGTCGAGTACCTGGCCGTGCGGGCGCGTCGCGCCCAGCGCGGGCTGCAGGTGGTCGGCGGCCGCGGCTCCGGCGCGGTGATGGTGCTGGCCGGTCCCCCCGGCGTGGGAAAGACGTCGCTGGGTGAAAGCGTGGCCCGCGCGTTGGGCCGCAAGTTCGTGCGCGTCGCCCTGGGCGGTGTGCGCGACGAGGCCGAGATCCGCGGGCACCGTCGGACCTATGTGGGCGCGTTGCCGGGCCGGATCGTGCGCGCGATCGGCGAGGCGGGAACGATGAATCCCGTTGTGCTGCTGGACGAAATCGACAAGGTCGGTTCCGACTACCGCGGCGACCCGAGTGCGGCGCTGCTCGAGGTGCTCGACCCGGCGCAGAACCACACCTTCCGCGACCACTACCTGGATCTGGACCTGGATCTGTCCGATGTGGTGTTCCTGGCGACGGCCAACGTGATCGAGAACATTCCGTCGGCCCTGCTGGACCGCATGGAGCTGGTGGCGATCGACGGTTACACCGAGGACGACAAGGTCGCCATCGCGCGGGACTACCTGCTGCCCCGGCAGCGGGAGCGGGCGGCGCTGACCGAGGACGAGGTCGCGGTCACCGACGCGGCGTTGCGCAAGATCGCCGCCGACTACACCCGCGAGCCCGGTGTGCGACAGTTCGAACGGCTGTTGGCCAAGGCGCTGCGCAAGGCGACCACCAAGCTGGCCGCTGAAACGAACGGGGCTCCCGAAGCGCTGAGGATCGACGAGCCGGATCTGGTTGACTACCTGGGCCGTCCGCGGTTCATGCCGGAATCGGCCGAACGCACGGCGGTGCCCGGTGTGGCCACCGGCCTTGCCGTGACGGGGCTCGGTGGTGACGTCCTGTACATCGAGGCCGGCGCTACCGACGGTGAGTCGGGTCTGCAACTGACCGGTCAACTGGGCGATGTGATGAAGGAGTCGGCGCAGATCGCGCTGTCCTACGTGCGCTCGCACGCTTCGGAGCTCGGCGTCGACCTCGCGGCGTTGGACCGGCGGATCCACGTGCACGTGCCCGCGGGCGCGGTGCCCAAGGACGGCCCGTCGGCCGGTGTCACCATGGTGACCGCCCTGGTGTCCATGGCGACCGGACGCCAGGTCCGCTCCGACGTCGGCATGACCGGCGAGGTCACGCTGAACGGCCGCGTGTTGCCCATCGGCGGTGTGAAGCAGAAGCTGTTGGCCGCCCAGCGTGCCGGTCTGTCAACGGTTTTCATTCCGCAGCGCAACGAGCCGGATCTTGATGACGTGCCCGCGGAGGTGCTCGAGGCGCTGGACGTGCGGCCCATGACCGACGTCGCCGAGATCGTCGCCGAGGCGCTGGCGCCGGCCGCCGAGACCGCCACGGTGGCGGCCTGATCCCGGTGCGCAACTGATCGCGAGCGCTGGTGAACCCCCGTTGGGTCACTCCTGACGCGATTCCCCGGGGCCGGCCAGAAGTTTTGGCCGGCCCCGGGGACGGGTACGTGTAAGCGCAGAGGGAAGACCGGCCGAGGGGGGATGACCTCTATCCGACGTCAAACGGCGCGGATGACGGACAACACATCATTGCAGTGAGGCTGCCCGATGGCAGCCGAGCGGCTCGATAAGGAGTTCATCATGAGGTTGAACAGAATCGCTGCTGGCGCCGTAGTTGCAGGTGCACTGACGTCCGGTGCGCTCGGAATTGGTGCCGGCTTGGCGCAAGCCGACCCGATTGGCCCGAATGTGCCGGGGCCGGTGCCTGGCCCGAATGTGCCGGGGCCGGATCCCGTACCAGGCCAGAACGCACCGGGACCGCTGCCGGGGCAGGGGATGCCGATTTGTAACGCCGGACCTGGCGTCAACTGCAATGGTCCGGGCACCCCGCTTCCGCCCGGGCAGAACGGATTCCCGCCACCGGGCCAGTACAACGACCCGATCGGCTACGGGCTTCCGGCCCGCTGGATGCCGCCGGGTCAACCGGGCGACTATCCAGTCGTATTTAACCCGGCCGTAAATCAGTGGGGTGTTTTCCTGCCCGGCGGTCAATTCGTCGCATACGCGACCTAAACCGGCACGAGGGGACAGCCGCCGCACCTGCGGCGGCTGTTCTCGTGCGGCAGAATCGCAACGTATGACTGACATCCGGGATCTGAAACGGCAAGTGGTCCATCGAGTTCAACGGATGGTGGTGAACCCCGTGGGCCGGCAACTGCCCGTGACCATGCTCGAGACCATCGGCCGAAAGTCGGGACAGCCGCGGCGCACCGCGGTGGGCGGGCGCGTCGTGAACAACCAGTTCTGGATGGTCTCCGAACACGGCGAACGGTCCGATTACGTCCGCAACATCAAGGCCAACCCCGCCGTCCGGGTGCGCGTGGGCGGTCGGTGGGCAACCGGAACCGCCCACCTGATGCCCGACGACGACCCACTGCAGCGACTCGGCAACCTGCCCAAGCTCAATAGCGCGGTGGTGCGCCTGATGGGTAGCGACCTGCTGACCATCCGAGTGGATCTGGACTGACACCGCCGCGCGTGTCGGCGGACGGGCTTAAGGTCGGCGCATGGCCTACGACGAAGACCTGGCCAACCGGGTCCGCGAACTCCTCGGGTGCCAGCCGGGCATCGACGAGAAGCGCATGTTCGGCGGTTTGGCGTTCCTGGTCAATGGCAACATGTCGGTGGCCGTGAGCGGCCAGGGCGGGCTGTTGGTGCGGGTGCCGCGCACGGACGCCGACAAACTCGCCGGGCGTGCGCACGTCAGCCCCATGGTGATGGCCGGGCGCGAGGCCAGAGGCTGGTTGCGCGTCGAGGCTGCCGGGGTGCAAACCAAACGCCAGCTGCACAGTTGGGTGACCCGGGGGCTCGACCACGCCCGCAGCCTGCCGCCCAAATAGCGCGTCCGGTTTGCCCCAGCATCGTCGGGGTACGCGGTGCGGCATGGACAAGCGGGTGCGACGACTGCTCGATGTTGCCGGCACAACCTATGCGGCGCAGGCGCGGATCACGATGGGCGACAAGCCGATGCCGCTGTTCCAGCTGCTGGTGCTGTGCATGCTGGCCAGCAAGCCAATCGATGCGGCCATCGCCATGGGTGCCGCGCGCGAACTCTTCAGGGCGGGCTTGCGGACGCCCAAAGCCGTCCTGGCCTCGGATCGACAAACCATGATCGACGCCTTCGGGCGCGCGCACTACGTGCGCTACGACGAGAGCTCGGCGACCCGGCTCACCGATATGGCCGAACGCCTTCGTGACGACTACGCCGGTGATCTGCGTGAGTTGGCCGATCGTAGCGGGCATGATGTGGCCGCGGCCAAACGAATGCTCAAGACATTCAAGGGAATCGGCGACACCGGCGCCGACATCTACCTCCGCGAGGTTCAGGACGTGTGGACCTGGGTGCGGCCGTACTTCGATGACCGGGCCACCGCCACCGCCAAGCAATTGGGTCTGCCCGCCGAGCCGAAGAAGCTGGGAATGCTTGCGCCGCGGGCCAATGCGCGGCTGGCCGCCGCACTGGTCAGGGCGTCGTTGAATGACGATGTGCGTCAGCAGGTGACCGGCTGAGCGCACCGTGGCCATTCGAATCGGTACCTCGGGTTGGTCCTACAACCACTGGGTCAATGTGCTGTATCCGCCGGGAACCCCGTCGGCGAAACGGCTCGCCCGCTACATCGAGGTGTTCGACACGGTCGAACTGAACGCCAGTTTCTACCGGTGGCCCAAGGATTCGACGTTCGAGGGCTGGCGCGCTCAACTGCCGGACGGTTTCACCATGTCGGTCAAGGCGCATCGCGGATTGACGCACTACCGTCGGCTTGCCTCGCCCGAACCGTGGGTCGAACGGTTCGAACGTTGTTGGTACCTCCTGGGCGACCGCCACGGGGTGCTGCTGGTGCAGCTGCACCCCGAACAGCAGCGCGACGACGCGCGCCTGGATTCGTTCCTGCAGCGCATGCCCGCGTCGATCCGCGTCGCCATCGAATTGCGTCATCCGTCGTGGAACGACCCCGCGGTGTTCGAGTTATTGGAACGCCGCCGCGCCGCATATGTGGTGATGAGTGGCCTCGGGCTGCACTGCGTCCCCCGCGCGACGACCGATTTCGTGTACATCCGGATGCACGGCCCGGATCCGGAGGCGAACTATGCCGGCTCCTACACCGACGACGACTTGCGGCGCTGGGCCGACCCGATCGCCCAGTGGGACGGTGCAGGAAAGGACGTGTGGATGTATTTCAACAACGACCTGGGCGGCCACGCGGTGCGCAACGCGCTCGACCTGCGCGAGCTGTTGCGCTGAGCGTCCACGAGTAGGCTGAAATTTCCACAGAACGGAGCACCCCCATGGCCAACCCGACCAGCTTCGTCATCATCGGCGGCGGACTCGCGGCCGCCAAAGCCGTAGAAGCATTGCGCGACAATCACTTTGATGGGCACATCATTGTGTTCGCCGACGAGGAGCATCTGCCCTACGAGCGGCCCCCGTTATCGAAGGACTATCTGGCCGGCAAAAAGTCGCTGACAGATTTCACCGTGCAGAACTCCGACTGGTACCGCGACAACAACGTCGACCTCCGCCTTAGCACGCGGGTGGCCTCCCTGGATGCCAACGGCCACACCGTGGGGCTGGCCGATGGCACCACCGTCGGCTACGACAAGCTGCTGCTGGCGACGGGATCGGCCTCGCGGCGCCCACCGATACCGGGATCGGATTCCGGCGGTGTGCATTACCTGCGCACCTATGAGGACGCCGCGGCATTGAATGCTGTTCTGACCGAAGGGGCTTCGCTCGCGATCGTGGGCGCCGGGTGGATCGGGCTGGAAGTGGCCGCAAGTGCGCGTCAGCGGGGCGTGGACGTCACCGTGGTGGAAGCCGCCAAACAACCGTTGATGGCCGCGCTGGGTGAGACCGTCGGCGAGGTGTTCGCCACCCTGCATCGCGAGCACGGGGTGGATCTTCGGCTCGAGATGCAGGTCGAGGAGATCACCCAGGCCGACGGATCGGCGACCGGCCTGCGGACGCGGGACGGGGCGACGATCAGCGCCGACGCCGTGCTGGTGTGCGTCGGCGCCAAGCCCAACGTCGAACTCGCCGATGAGGCCGGGTTGTCCCTGGGTGACGGCGGGGTGCTGGTCGACGCGTCGTTGCGCACCAGCGATCCCGACATCTATGCCGTCGGCGACATCGCCGCCGCCCAACACCCGCTGTTCGGCGCACGCATCCGCACCGAGCACTGGGCCAACGCGCTCAAACAGCCCGCCGTGGCGGTGGCCGGAATGCTGGGCGCGCCAGGCGAATATGCGGAGCTGCCCTATTTCTTCACCGACCAATACGACCTCGGCATGGAATACGCCGGCCACGCCCCCAGCTTCGAGCGAGTGGTGTTTCGCGGCGACGTCGCCGGCCGCGAGTTCGTCGCCTTCTGGCTGGACGGCGACAACCGGGTGCTGGCCGGGATGAACGTCAACATCTGGGACGTGCTCGATGACGTCAAGGCGCTGATCCGGTCCAGGACTTCCGTCGACGCCGACAAACTGGCCGACCCGCACTCACCCCTGCGCGAGCTGCTCGGCTGAGCCTTCCGCACCGGCGGGCTCGGCGCCTGAGGCGTCAGCGCTGTGCTGGCTGGGCGCCCAGGTCCCGTCGATGACGTCCGGCGGACATTGCGCCTGCAGCCGTTCGCGTTCGGTGCGGCGGCGTTTGATCCGCAGCCGCGCATCGCCCGGCATGGTGACCAGCTCGTTGCAGGTCAGGTAGTACATGTCGTCGACGGCGTCGATCGCGTCCGCCTCGACCCGTAGAGCTCCCAACGCGCGCAACGTCATCCGCAGCTCGTGGGTGAACCGCATCGTGGTGTCGTGGGCCAGCTCCCGCGAGCCGCGGGCGTTGGCGGCCAGCCGCTCGGCCAACGTGACCGGCGCGGGCTCGGGCGGCGCGGCCGCGGCGGCGGCGGTCAGCAGCATCGTCGGGTCGTCGGCGAAGGTCGTGCCGGCCAGCTCCGCCTCGCCCGGGCCGCGGTGTCCGATCCGTGCGACGACGGCGTCCAGGGTGGCGGCGGTCTCCGGTGACAGCGCACGAATGCTCGCGAGGTTGCCTTCGGCGGCCAGTGCGCACAACGGCGGGTCGGCGCGTAGCGCCGACGCCAACTCGGCGGTCTCCGCCGCGACGAGGCCGCTGTCGGTGATCATGCCCAGCCCGGCCACGCTGCGTCCCGCCGGGCTGCGCACCAGCGCCGCGGCGGTGACACCGGTGTCGATCAACCACAGCGCATTGAGGACCCAGCCTTGGTGAATGCGGTCGCGCAACAGCCGAAGCCGCACTTCCAGCGCGGCTTCGGGCAGCAACGCCAGTTGGCCGGCATCGAGGTGTTCGGCGTCCGCGGCGGCGCGATAGGCCCGGGTGTCCGCCCGCAGGTGCCGCAGCAGGGCAACCGATCGTCCCGCGGCGACGGCCTTGGCGAGCGAGCCAAGCGCTCCGGCCGTCAACGGCGGATCGCCGAACGGCAGGGGGTCCCCGACCTGGGGCTGGCCGACGAGGGCGTCGCGGACGACGGCGTCCTGGTCCCAACCGGGCAGTTGGCTGGCGACGATCATGTTGACCGATACCCCGACGTAGGCGCGGTGGCCGAACACGGCGATGGCTCTGCTGCCCCATTCGGCGGCGGCCACGCCGCCGAGCGCGAGGACCTGTCCCAGCACCCGGCTCGCGGTGCGCAGTCCGCCCAGTTGGACGTCCAGCGTGATCGGGGTGAGCGGTCCGGGCAGCGCCTCGGCCAGGGCGGTACCGCTGAAGACCGGGAACCGCGAATCGATGTGGTCGTCGAATTCGCCTTCCAGGCCTTCCGGTGCGGCGGTGTGCACCTGGTCGGCCGGGCGCCTGGAGTGCGGCAGCACCTCGACGGGCAGCGCAAGCTGTCCCCCGTGGTTGATCGCGCCGGCGGCGTCGAGCCGGCGGCCGACCAGTCCACGCGCGGTGTCGGCGACCGCGTCAAGCGCGTGCCAGCCGTACTCGAACATCCAATCCTCTTGTGCTGCAGCAACATCGAACTCCGGCATCAGCTGCGACCAACTGCGGACCCGGTGCAGCCGGGAACGCGGGTCGGCGGCCCGCAGCACCCGCCAGGCGGTGACCATGTTGATGGTGTCCGGGCTGGCGAGGTCCACCACCCCGGTGCGATCGGTGTTGAGCGCCAGGACCAAAAACCGCATCAGGTCGTCGAGATGCAGCACGCGCATGGGTTGCGCCGAGACCTTGGTGCGCAACAGCGTGGCCACGGTGCGGCACACCATCCAGTCGAGTTGGCGTCCGACCGGCGGTGCGATCCGGACGACCGCGGTGGGCCCCCAACTCGAGGACACCAGGTCCTCGGCCGGCCGATACACCTCGGGCCGTCCGGCGGCCTGCGACACGAACAGCAGGCGGGAGCCGGTGCGGGCGGCCGCGTCGGTCACCCGCGCCAGCCCGTCCATGCCCGCGCTGCCGGGCGCGACGGGATCGATGGGGGCCAGGTGAATGACCGCGTCGGCCTCGTCGGTGAGCTCCCGCAAGACGCGGTCGCGCAGCGATGCGCAAACAAATTCGACGTTGCCGTCCAGGCACGGATGCGGGAGCTCAGCAATGCCGGTGACCGTGTGCCCGGCAGCGATGAGCTGCCCAGCGACCAGCCGCCCGAGAGCGCCGGTGGCGTCGGTAACCAGGATGTGCACCTGGGCTCACCTCCCCCAACCCTCAGCCCTCAACAATAGGCAAGTCGGCACGGGCTACGCGACCGTTACCCACGAATGGCGCACCGACCTGGCGCCGTGCCCTCGGACGGGGCTACTGCAGCGTCGCGCTGCCATCCGCGGCGACGGCAACCTTGACGCCACCGATATCTTCGCGCACCGATGCCCGCGCCGCGGCGCCATCGGTGACCACGGCCAGGGCACGCGACCCGTCGGGCGTGCGCACGGCCAGAAAGGCCTTCTCCGGCTGTCCCTCACGGTCATACGGCGTCGTCCACGCTTCAACCGTGCCGACGCCTTCCCACTCGACCACCGCGTCCGTCGTCGGCTCCTGATCGACGTCCGGTTGCGTATCCTCCCAACGAAATTCGGCCGGCGGTTCGGTGCTGTAGACGCCGAAACTGTGTTTGGTCAGGTAGCCGCCGTTGGCGGTGATCAGACCGCGCCGACCCGGATTGGCCACCAGCAACTCCGCCATGGTGGCAATCGAATGCATCACGTAGTTGCTCCACGGGCCACCAGCGAACGTCAACCCGCCGGTCACGGTGAGCGGCCGGGCGGGGTCGTCGAGGCTCAACCCGAGTTCGCCCGCCGCCACTTGCACCGCGGAGGGAAAGCACGAGTACAGGTCGACGTAATCGACGTCGTCGATGCCCACGCCCGCCAGCTCGAGGACCCGCGCGCCGGCGATCCGGATGGCGGTGGACCGGTGCAGTTCGTGACGCTCGGCGATCGACGGTGTGTCGTGCGCGTCGGTGCCCGCGTGTGGATACACCCACCGCTCGGCCGGGATCTTCAGCCGGTTGGCCTGCTCGACCGAGGTCAAAACGAGCGCCGCGCCCTGGTCAACCATGTTGTTGGAGTTCATCAACTTCGTGTAGGGCCAGCTGATCATCCGGTTCTGCGGGCTCGCGTGGCGGATGTCGTCGGCGGACGACGGCTTGCGAATCCATGCGTGCGGGTTGTCCACCGCCACGGCGTTGAACCGTGCCCACAACTCCCCGATGCGCTTGAGGTGATCGTCGATCGACTCGCCGTTCGCCACCCGCAGCGCCTGCTCGAAGAGCGGGTAGACGTAGGCCGGCCGGTCGAGGGAGATCCTGATCTCCGCGTCGCCGGCCATCGGGACGTCGTCACCGCTGACCTCGGCCATCGGGACGGAGCGGTCCTGCTCGGTCCACACCAGCTTGCCGCCCTGGGCCCGCAGCCCCCGTCTGGTGCGCCAGGTTTCGGCGCCGGCCAGCAGCACGACGCCCGCGCGGCCCCGCTGGATGTCCAGGCATGCCTGGTTGAGCAGCGATTGCGGCACGTTGCCGCCGACCGGGCTATACAGCGTGGTGAAGTCGGAGGCTCCGATTCGCTGGCCGAGCAACAGGCCGGGGTCCCGATATTGGGCCGACAGGATGTTGACCACGCGGATCGAGTCGACCGCCTCGATCACCGCGGCGCCGGCGGCTTGCTCGACGGCGGCCGCCATCAGGTCCACGGGCTCGATGGACCGCTTGGTCGGATCGATCTCGTCGCGATGGTTGACCTGGCCGTAGCCGATCAAAACCGGGGTTCTGGGGTCAACGGTCATACGACGAATTTATCGGACCCCCAATGTGCGGCTCGCCGCACATTGGGGCGCGAGCGTGCGGCGGGCCGCACGCTCGGGCGATCGGCGGTGGCTCAGGCGTTGTCGGTCGGGGCGAACAGGACGCGATCGTCGATCAGCCGCTGAATGTCGGCGCTGTTCATTCCCAGCACGTTTCGGCAGATCTCGACGGTGTCCTGCCCGGGCTGAGGCGCCGGGGCCTGCCGGGCCGACGGAATGTGGCGGTAGGGCGCCGGTCCCGTCTCGGCCGGCAACGGATTCTCGATCAGCGGATGGGTCATCGGGCAGTAGACGTTGCGCGCGATCAGCTGCGGGTCTTCGAGGATGTCCGGCGGACGGTTCATCGGCCCGGCCGCAACCCCGGCCGACTGCAACAGTTCGGCGGCCCGCGCCGGGGTGCGGGTGCGCGTCCAGGCGGAGACCAGTTCCACCAGCTCGCGCCGATTGGCCAAGCGCGCGTCGCCGGTGGCGAACCGTGGGTCGTCGGCCCAGTCGGGGTGGTCGAAAACCGAAGCGGCGCGCCGCCAGTCGTCGTCGGACCGGATCGAGATGACGCACCATTCGTCGTCACCGGCGCAGGGATAGACGGCGTGCAGGCTGGTGTCTTGGTGGATCTGGGGGATCCCCGCGGCCAACGCGGCTTGCGTGACGTAGAGGGTGTCGAGCTGGTTGACCACGACTTCGGCCTGTGAGATGTGGACGTGGGCTCCGCTGCCGGCCCGGTTGCGGTGGATCAGCGCGGCCAGCGCCGCGATCGCGGTGACCCGGCCGACCACGTGGTCGGGGAACACCGTCGTCGCGTCGTAAAAGGCATGCCGGGCCGCGTCGGTATCGTCCGCCGGGCCGTCGGCCGTCCAGAGCCGGGTGACGCCGGTCGTGGCGCGCACCAGCGGGCCGTACCCCAACCGCGCGCTCCACGGCCCCGTGTCCCCGAACGCGCTGCTTTCGGCCAGCACGATCCGCGGGTTGATGCCGCGTAGCTCCTCGTAGGAAAACCCCAGTGCGGCAAGGGTTCCCGGCTTGAAGTTGGCGAAGACCGCGTCGGCCTCGGCGACCAGCCGGCGGAAGACCGTCTTGCCCTGTTCGCTGCGCAGGTCCAGCCCCAAGCCCCGATTGTTGCGGTGGGTCCAGGCGAAGGATTCACTCATGGCCTCGCCGACCCGGGCCTGCCGCAATCCGTCGGGATACTCGGCACTTTCGACCTTGATCACGTCGGCACCCAGGTCGCCGAACAGCCGGCTCAGCTCGCCACCGGCCACGATGATGCCCAGGTCCAAAATCCGCAGTCCCGCAAACGGATAGTCGCCGAGCCGGCCCGAGGCCGACGGCACCACCGACGGATTGCCGCGCCAGCACGGTTCGTCGTGCCCCGCGGCGGGCACCGGCGTGCGAAAACCCGCGCGCCGGCCGTCGACCACGAAATATCCGGTCGGCACGCCCGCGCGCACACCGGGGACGAGCTCGGCGTCGGTGATCGCACCCACCGCCTGGAAATGGTCCGACCCCAGGATCCGCGACGGCGTCAGCACCGCGGCGATGGGCACCCAATGCGCCTGGCCGGCGGCCACCAGATCCTTCATGGTCTGTTCGGCGAACAACTTCTGCAGCAGCTCGCTGATCTGCGGCCAGACCGCGAACCGCGCGCCGATCACGTCGTATTTGGGGTCTTGGAAGTCATCCGGCTCCCCGAGCCAGCGCCGCAGGCCGCGCCACTGCCGCGGGGCCATCACGCACAGCCGGACGTAGCCGTCCCGGCAGGGATAGATCGGGTAGGCATCCTGGTTCCTCGGGCGACCCCGCCACCGCCCGATGCGCCGGATGCCGGCGGCGGCCTGCCCGTGCGCGCCGAAGGCCGGGTCGAGGGCCATAACGACGGCATCAAACCACGAGAAGTCGATGTAATCTCCTGTGCCACAACGAAGTCGGTTGTAGTACGCCGCGAGCGCGGCCCACGCCGCCTGGACCGCCGCGGTGGCCGAAGCGATGCCGTCCGGCGGCAACACCGGGCTGCCGGTGGTGGGGCCAGACCGCGATAGCGCGCCACACATCGCGTAGAGCACCGGATCCGTGGCGCGCCACGAGGACCGCGGGCCCGTCGCGCCGAAGTCGGTGATCGACAGCACCACCAGATGGGGGTAGCGAGTCGCCAGCTCCTCGCCGGAGGTTCCGAACATGGCGCCGCGTTCGTCGAAGCCGGTGTCCACGACGATGTCGGCGTCGGCGGCAAGGTCGAGGAAACGGGCGCAGTCCTCGTCGTCGAACGGGTCGAGCACCGCACTGCGTTTGTTGGCGTTGTGCACGGCGAACGGGATGCTGGCGCCGCGCAGCGTCGGCAGCCCGTCACGTCCCAGGCAGCCGCCCGGCGGTTCCACCTTCAGGACGTCGGCGCCCAGGTCGGCGAACAGGCGGGTCACCGCCTCGGCGACACCGCTCGACAAGCCGAGGACGCGCACGGCATCGAGCAACCCGTCGACCATCTGCACACCGTACCTGCCTGGTCAGGGCGCTGCACGGCGGGCGCTGACCCATCTGACCGGGCGGGCGATCGCCAAATGGCCGGGTGGGCAAGCGGATTCGGCGCCCTCCCGCTCGGCCCGGACCGAACGCTCAGTCGGGGACCCGCCCCGGCGCGGCGTGGGCTATCGTCACAGGCCGACCGCGAGGCCCGACTGTCGTCCGATGGAGGCATCCACTATGACCGCCCACCTGAGCTACGTCGAGGCCGTGGTGGTCGGCGCGTTCCAAGGCGTCACCGAGCTGTTCCCGGTCTCGAGCCTGGGGCACGCGATCTTGGTGCCGGCGCTCGTCGGCGGGCGATGGGCCCAGGATCTCAGCGTCTCGGCTCCCCACTCGCCCTACCTGGCCTTCATCGTGGGCCTTCATGTGGCCACCGCCGCCGCCCTGCTGCTGTTCTTCTGGCGCGACTGGGTGCGCGTCCTGGGCGGATTCTTCTCCTCGCTGCGGCATCGCCGCATCCAGACGCCCGACGAGCGGCTGGCCTGGCTGATCGTGGCAGGCACCATCCCGGTCGGTCTGGCCGGCCTCGCGCTGGAGCAGCTGTTCCGCACTACGCTGGGCAAGCCCGTCCCGGCGGCGACGTTCCTGTTGCTCAACGGCATCGCCCTGTACGTGGGCGAGGTGTTGCGCCGCCGCATCGCGCCCACGCCGGGGCCGGGCCAACCCGCGGCGGGCGACGCCGAGCTCGAGCACGGCGACGAGGCCTCGGATCATCGGCTCGCCCAGCTCTCGCTGCCCCGCGGAACGCTGATCGGCGCCGCGCAGATCCTGGCCCTGTTCCCCGGAATCAGCCGCTCGGGGATCACCATCGTCGCGGGCCTGTGGCGCGGCCTCTCGCATGAGGACGCCGCCCGTTTCTCCTTCCTGCTCGCGACGCCGATCATCCTGGCCGCCGGGGTGTACAAGATCCCCGAACTCTTCGGGCCGCTGGGCGCCGGCATCGGTGGCCAGGTGCTGGCCGGCAGCGTCGCCTCGTTCGTCTGCGCCTACCTTGCCGTGCGCTTCCTGACCCGGTACTTCCAGACCCGGACCCTGACCCCGTTCGCGATCTACTGCGCCCTGGCCGGCGCCGCCAGCCTGGTGTGGCTGGCCGTGCGCTGACCCGTCGTCGCCTCGGGTGGGACCCCATCGGTTGTTGCGCGGTCGGACTCCGAGTGCTGTGCTTACCGGATTGTTTAGTTGACACCCGTCAAGAATCGGAGGGCACCGAACATGGCTGACACGGCTTCCATCGGCCTCAAGGTCCGCGGAAAGGTCATTGTGATCACCGGCGGCGCCCGGGGAATCGGGCTGGCCACCGCGACCGCGCTGCACAATCTGGGCGCCAGGGTCGCCATCGGCGATGTCGACGAGGTGCGGGTGAAGGAGTCGGGCGCCGACCTGGGCCTGGACGTCTACGGGAAACTCGACGTCACCGACCCGCATTCGTTCTCGGACTTCCTCGACGAGGTCGAACGCCAGCTCGGCCCGATCGATGTGCTGATCAACAACGCCGGCATCATGCCCGTCGGCCGCATCGTCGACGAGCCGGACGCGGTCACCCGGCGGATTCTGGACATCAACGTCTACGGCGTGATGCTGGGCAGCAAGCTGGCGGCCCAGCGCATGGTGCCCCGCGGCAAGGGCCACGTCATCAACGTCGCCTCGCTGGCCGGGGAGCTCTACATCGTCGGCTTGGCGACCTACTGCGCCAGCAAGCACGCGGTGGTCGCGTTTACCGACTCGGCCCGGCTGGAGTACCGCTCGGCCGGGGTGAAGTTCTCCACGGTGTTGCCGACGTTCGTCAACACCGAGCTGGTCGCCGGGACACCCGGGATGAAGGGGTTCCGCAACGCCGAGCCCGCCGAGATCGCCGACGCGATCGTCAGGCTGGTGGCCCACCCGAAGCCGCGGGTGCGCATCACCAAGGCGGCGGGCGCGATGGTGGTGTCCCAGAAATTCTGGCCGCGCCGGATCGCCGAGGGCCTCAACCGGATGCTCGGTGGCGACCACGTATTCACCGACGACGTCGACGTCGAAAAACGACAGGCGTACGAAGCCCGCGCCCGCGGCGAAGAGTAATCGCGCGCACGAGCATTCTTCACCGAAGGCGCGGACAATCGGCCGAGTGAGCTTAGAAACCCGAACCTCCGCGCCCGCTGGATCTCCGCTCTCCGACGACGAATTGGACCTGATCGACAAGTACTGGCGCGCCGCCAATTATTTGTCGGTCGGCCAGATCTACCTGCTGGACAACCCGCTGCTCACCGAGCCGCTGACCACCGATCACGTCAAACCGCGATTGCTGGGGCACTGGGGCACCACGCCCGGGCTCAACCTCGTCTACGCGCACCTGAACCGGGTCATCCGCAACCGCGACGCCGACGTCATCTACGTGACCGGCCCGGGTCATGGCGGCCCCGGGCTGGTCGCCAACGCCTACCTCGAAGGCACCTACAGCGAGGTGTACACCGGCATCGAAGAGGACACCGAAGGCCTGCGCAAGCTGTTCCGGCAGTTCTCCTTCCCCGGCGGCATCCCCAGCCACGTCGCGGCCCAGACGCCGGGATCCATTCACGAAGGCGGTGAGCTCGGTTACGCGTTGGTGCACGCCTACGGCGCCGCCCTGGACAACCCGTATCTGGTGGTGGCCTGCGTCGTCGGCGACGGTGAGGCCGAGACCGGGCCCCTGGCCGCCAGCTGGCACTCCAACAAGTTCCTCAACCCGGTCACCGACGGTGCCGTGCTGCCCATCCTGGCGCTCAACGGCTACAAGATCGCCAATCCGACCGTGCTGGCCCGCATCCCGCACGCGGAACTGGAATCGCTGCTGCGCGGCTACGGGTACCGGCCGATCACCGTCGCCGGTGACGATCCGGCCGCCGTGCACCAGCAGTTGGCCGCCGCCCTCGACGACGCCTTCGACGACATCGCGGCCATCCAGAGCGCGGCGCGTGGCGGCAACGAGGTGAAGCGGCCGGTGTGGCCGATGATCGTGCTGCGCACACCGAAGGGCTGGACCGGGCCAAAGATGGTGGACGGCAAGAAGGTTGAGGGCACCTGGCGCTCACACCAGGTCCCGCTCGCCGAGACACACGACAATCCCGAACACCGCGCCCAGCTCGAGCAGTGGCTGCGCAGCTATCGACCCGAGCAACTTTTCGACGACACCGGCCGGCTGCGGTCGGAGCTGCGGGCGCTGGCACCCGCCGGGGATCGGCGGATGAGCGCCAACCCGCACGCCAACGGCGGGTTGTTGCTGCACGATCTCGCCCTGCCGGATTTTCGCGACTACGCGGTGCCGGTCGAGCGGCCGGCGGCCATCACGCACGAGGCCACCCGGGTGTTAGGCGCGTTCCTGCGCGACGTGATCGCCCGCAACCGGGACCGATTTCGGCTCATGGGGCCCGACGAAACGGCGTCCAATCGGCTCGACGCCGTCTACGGATCGACCGACAAGGTGTGGCTGTCCGAGGTCGAGCCCGACGACGAGCATCTGGCGCCCGACGGCCGGGTGATGGAGGTGCTGTCCGAGCACCTGTGCCAAGGCTGGCTGGAAGGCTACGTGTTGACCGGGCGGCACGGCCTGTTCAACTGCTACGAAGCGTTTGTGCACATCGTCGACTCGATGATGAATCAGCACGCGAAATGGCTTGCAACCAGCCGGGAATTGCCGTGGCGGCGGCCGATCGCATCGCTGAATTACCTGCTGAGCTCGCACGTGTGGCGACAGGACCACAACGGCGCGTCCCACCAGGACCCGGGCTTCATCGATCTCGTCGCCAACAAGCGACCCGAGTTGACCCGGGTGTACCTGCCGCCGGACGGCAACACGCTGCTCTCGGTGGCCGATCACTGCCTGCGCAGCCGCGACTACATCAACGTCATCGTCGCCGGCAAGCAGCCCGCGCTGGCGTACCTCGACATGGACGAAGCCATCTCGCACTGCACCCGCGGCCTGGGCATCTGGGAGTGGGCGAGCACGGCCACCGACAAACCCGACGTGGTGCTGGCGTGCGCCGGGGACATCCCGACGCTCGAGACGCTGGGCGCCGCCGACATCCTGCGCTCCGAACTGCCGGAGCTGGCCGTCCGGGTGGTCAACGTCGTCGACCTGATGCGGTTGCAGCCCGATACCGAGCACCCGCATGGCTTGCCGGACCGCGAGTTCGACGCGCTGTTCACCCCGGACAGACCGGTCATTTTCGCCTACCACGGCTATCCGTGGCTGATCCACCGGCTCACCTACAGCCGCACCAACCACGCGCATATGCACGTGCGCGGCTTCAAGGAACGCGGCACCACGACGACGCCCTTCGACATGGTGATGCTCAATGACCTGGACCGCTTCCATCTGGTCATGGATGTCATCGACCGGGTCGACGGATTGGCGAGTCGCGCCGCCATGCTGCGGCAGCGCATGGTCGACGCCCGCCTGGCCGCGCGGTTGTACACGCGCGAGCACGGCGAGGACGACCCGAAGATTTCGGGGTGGACCTGGGAGGCGAGCGAGCAGAACGAGCGTCGTGAGTGATGCGAGCGAGGCGACCCATCTGACCTGGGAGGCGAGCGAGCAGAACGAGCGTCGTGAGTGATGCGAGCGAGGCGACCCATCCGACCTGGGAGGCGGCGCGACCGGTCTGACCGGCAGAAAGAGCGAATGAGATTTACCTGACGGCAATCTCGTTGGCCTGCGGTGGCGGCGCCCGCCGCTAGACTGGCCGAATGCATGCGGCCACCGGGACAGCTGACGTTCACCCACAGGTGGCCCAGCCTCCGGCGCTGCACCGGTTCCGGATCCATCTGGACATCGCCGTCGTCGTCGTGGTTCTCGTGCTGACGGACCTGATCGCGCACTTCACCACGCCGTGGGCGAGCATCGCCACCGTTCCCGCCGCGGCCGTCGGGCTGGTCATCTTGATGCGGTGCCGCGGTCTGGGTTGGGTGGACCTCGGCCTGGGCCGAGAGCATTGGAAGCCAGGCCTGGGTTACGCGCTGGCGGCCGTGGCCGTGGTGGCATCGGTGATCGCGGTCGGCGTGCTGCTGCCGGCGACCCGGCCGATGTTCATGAACAACCGCTACGCCACGATGTCGGGGGCGATGGTCGCCTCGATGGTCATCATCCCGCTGCAGACCGTCATCCCCGAGGAACTGGCTTTTCGGGGCGTCCTGCACGGTGCGCTCAACCGGGCCTGGGGCTTTCGCGGGGTCGCGCTGGCGGGCTCGCTGCTGTTCGGGCTGTGGCATGTGGCCACGTCGTTCGGGCTGACCAGCAGCAATGTGGGCTTCACCCGGCTGTTCGGCGGTGGCATCGTGGGAATGCTGACGGGGGTGGCCGGCGCCGTGTTGGCGACTGGAGCCGCGGGCTTCGTCTTCAGCTGGCTGCGCCGGCGCAGCGGCAGCCTGATCGCGCCGATCGCCCTGCACTGGTCACTGAATGGGCTCGGTGCGCTCGCGGCCGCGTTCGTGTGGCATTTGTCCACCTGACGCCGATCACACCAGCAGCACCGCCGCACCCGCGATGCGTCCGGCGCTCAGATCCGCCAGCGCCCGATCGGCTTGCCCGAGAGGATATTCCGGCGTGGTGACCTGGATGTGGTGCCTGCCCGCGAAGTCGAGGAAGGCCCGCGCGTCGGCCCGGGTGTTCGACGTGACCGATCGGACCTGGCGTTCCTGGAACAGGTGACGCTGGTAGTTCAGGGTCGGGATATCCGATAGGTGGATCCCGGCGATCGCCAGCGTGCCGCCGCGATCCAACGCTTCCAGCGCGGGCAGCACCAGATCACCGACCGGGGCAAACAGGATCGCGGCGTCCAGTGGCACGGGCGGCGGATCCGCCGCACCCTGTGCGGATGCCGCCCCGAGTTCCACTGCCAGCTCGCGGGCCCGGGATCCGCGGGTCATCACGTGCACCTCGGCGCCTTGCGCCAGGGCGACCTGCGCGGTGATGTGCGCGCTGCCGCCAAAACCGTAGAGACCCAGCCGCCCGCCGGGTGGCAGCTCGGCGCGTACTAGTGAGCGGTAACCGATGATGCCCGCACACAACAAGGGGGCGAGTTCGCTGTCGCTGTAACCGCTGGGCAGGGGATGTGCGAACGCTGCTGGGACGGTGGCGAATTCGGCGTACCCGCCGTCGGCGTCCCAGCCGGTGTAGCGGGACTTCGGGCACAGGTTCTCGTCGCCGCGACGGCAGTATCTGCACTCGCCGCAGGTGTGACGCAGCCACGCGATGCCGACCCGGTCCCCCACCCGAAACTCGGCATCGGCCTCGGACCCGATTTCGACGACCTCGCCCACCACTTCATGTCCGGGCGTGACCCGGTCGCGGTGGACGGGAAGGTCGCCTTCGGTGACGTGCAGGTCGGTGCGACACACCCCGCACGCGCGCACGGCCACCAGCAGTTCGGACGGCCCGGGCCGCGGCACCTCGGTGGTGACCTGTTCGAGCGGGTCGGTGTCCATCGGCCCCGGCCGACGCACGCGCCAGGCACGCATTGCCGTGGTGGTCACCGGTGAAGCCATCACACCATCATGCCGCTAACCACCACGGCCGCAACGGGTTAAGTTGCTATGTTCTGCGCACCATGCCGACGATCCAGAGCAGGATCAACGAGCCGAGCAGCGCGGTGAAGAAGGTGAAGAAGTAGCCGCCACTCGCGGTGTCGACGAAGAAGCTCAAGACGAAACCGCCGATCAATGCGCCCACAATGCCGATCACGATGTCCATCAGGATGCCTGCTCCGCTACCGCGGATGATCTTGCTGGCAATCGCACCGGCGATACCACCGATGATGATGTAGCCGATCCAGCCGACGCTGGTGAGTGTGCTTGATCGAGCGAGGTATTCGGTAGCTGCCATGATGTCCATTGCGGTCTCCTTGCAATCGCTGGCAAAGCCCAGCACTTTGCTGGGCCGTCATTTCGGTATACCCAGTTTGGGTCACGAAACGAGGGCCGAATTGGAGACGGTTAACCCATCGTTTTGGTCGCGCCGGTGCGATCGATCCAGAAGGTCAGGCCGAAAGGGTCTGCTGCGGTGCCGGTGTGGGGGTGGGGCTGACCTCTACGGCCGGCGCCTGGCCCGGGACCGGCGCGGGAGCCGGTGCTCCCGGAGCCGCCGGCGCTGCGGGCGCGGGTGCAGGTGCTCCCGGCGCTGCGGGTGCTGGTGCGGGAGCACCCGGCGCTGCTGGTGCGGGCGCGGGTGCAGGTGCTCCCGGCGCACCGGGAGCCGGAGGCGGGGCTGCCGGCGGTGTCCAAGCCTGGATCGACTCGGTGAGCGCCTTGGCCGCGCCCCGATCCACCGGGTTGTTCGAGGTTCCCAGCCACACCACGAACCAGCGTTGCGCGTTCCCGCCGTTGGCGGAGCCGATGACGCCCGTCCAGATCTGGCCGTTCGGCTTGGAGGCATCGCTGAATTTGACTTCGTAGTACGACCCGCTGCCGGTGCTTCCGTTGGCGCCGTTGAGCGGGGTGCTGTCCTGATTGATGCGAGTACCGGGGTAGGGCATGAAAAACTCACCCATGTCCGAACCCAGCCGCACCGCGGCCTTGGCATTGTCGGCTTCCGCACTGGCGTACAGCTTTTGGTCGAGGCGGCCCATCACGATGCGCGTGTCGTTGGCAACCAGTGGCGGCTGGTCGGGCATCGGCGGCGGGCCCGTCACCTTGCTCAGCAGCGCCGAGCCGTAGTCCAGATGGGAAGCGTCCGATTCCACCCAACCCGCGGGTAGGACATAGCTGAAGCCCCCGACGGCGTTGTTGACCCGCCCGGCGTTGGGGTCGACCGGCGGTGGCGGAGGCGCGTTCGGGTCGACGGGTGGCGGCGGGGGCGCGTTGGGGTCGACGGGCGGTGGCGGTGCCCCGTTCGGGGCGAGGGGCGGCGGAACCGCGTTGGGATCACCCGGTGCCGGTTGCCCATTCGGCGCCGGCGCGCCAGGCGCCACGGGCGCGGGCGGGGCCGTGGCCGTGCTCGGTGGGACGGGGGTCGGGACCTCGGGATCGGCATTCGAGGTCGCCGGCAACGCGATGGCGAGTGCACTGGCACCACTCACCGTGGTGATCGCCAGCGTCGTCCACAGTCCTTTGCGGCGTGTCGAGGTCGGTTCCACCTGCTCCATGGCGACGAACCTACCGTGTTACCGCTGTGACGCAAGGAGCTTTGCGGACTAATGCTGCGCAGTTGTGCCGATGTTGCCAATGTGCAACCTGGCGGGCGCCGTCGCGGGGCCCGACGACTCCGGCGCCTGCGCTCAGCGCGCGGCCGGATACAGCGTCACCTCATGGGCTTTCACGGAGAACCACACCCGGTCTCCCGGCGTCAATCGCAACTCCGCAGCGGCGTCCGCGGTGATCTCCGCGGCCAGGCCGGGGGCCCCATCCGGTTGCTGAGCGCCACGTACCAACACCGCCGACCCGCGAATGTCCATCTCGGCCACGGTGACCTCAAAGGCGTTGCGGGGGCTGCCGTGCGGCTGTTCGCGATAGACGGCCACCACTGTCGGCGGGAAAACCGCGATCGCATCCTGCTCGGGCGAGACCAGATCGCCTCGCTCGTGCGGGGCTGCATACCAGCGCCCACCGGAGTGCGCGACCAGCGAGCCGTCGCGGTCGACCGTCCCGTTGACCAGGTTGACACCGGCGATGCGGGCCGCGAAATGACTGCGGGGCGTGGTGAGCACCTTGGGGACCGGGCCGATTTCGGCGATCTTGCCGCACTCGAGCACCAGCACTCGATCGGCCAACGTGAACACGTCCAGCAGGTCGTGGGTGACCAGGATCGCCGCGCAGCCGATGCGGGTGACGACCCTGCGCAGCACCGCCCGGATCGCGGCGGCCGCGGCGACGTCGAGCCCGGCCAGGGGTTCATCGAGCAGCAACACGTCGGGTTCGGCCGCCAGTGCTCGCGCGATCGCGACCCGCTGGGCTTGTCCGCCGGAGAGCTGTCGCGGCTTTCGCTCGGCGAGATCCTCGGCGTCCACCTCGCGCAGCCAGCGCACCGCCGTCGCGTTCTCGGCCGTACGGGCCGACCGCGACCTCCCGCGACGACTGTGCGGCCCGAACGCGACGTTGGCGGCAACACTCATGTGCGGGAACAACAATGCGTCTTGCAGCAGCAGCCCTACCCGGCGGTCGTGCGTCGGGACGTTGATTCCGGCCGCGGTGTCGGTCAAGACCCGGTCCCCCAGCCGCACCACCCCGTGATCGGGTCGTAGCAGGCCCGCGATGACATGCAGGACAGTCGATTTGCCCGCGCCGTTGGGGCCGAGCACCGCGAGCACCTCGCCCGCGGCCACCGAGAACTCCACGTCCACATGACGTTCGGAAACGGCCGCGCGCAGCTGCAATTCGCTCATGGTCCGGCCCTACCTGACGTCGGCGCCGGTCAGCCGCCGCGTGCCCACACCCAGCACCACCAGGGCCGCCACCACCACCAGCAGGATCGACAACGCGACGGCGGCGTCGGCGTCGGTCACCCGCTGCAAATAGATCTCCAGCGGCAGCGTGCGGGTCACCCCTTGCCGCGACCCGGCGAAGGTCAGGGTGGCGCCGAACTCCCCCAGCGAGCGGGCGAACGCCAGCACCGCGCCCGAAACGACGCCGGGTACCAGCAGCGGCAGGGTGACCCGCCACCAGACCGCGCTGGGCCGCGCCCCCAGCGTCGCTGCCACCACCTCGAAATCGGCGCCGGCCGTACGCGCGGCACCCTCGAGGGAAATCACCAGGAACGGCAGCGAAACGAACGTCTGCGCCAGCACTACGGCGGTGGTGCTGAAGGCGATGCTGATACCGGCAGCCTCCAGGTACTGGCCGATCAATCCGAGCCGCCCGAACGCATACAACAGCGCGATCCCGCCCACCACCGGCGGCAGCACCAGCGGCAGCAGCATCAGTGGCCGCAACAACCGCACCAGCCGCGCCGTGCTGCGGGCCAGCACCAACGCCATCGGCACACCCAGCGCCACGCACAGCACTGTGCTGGCAGTGGCCGTCTGAAGGCTGAGCACCAGCGCCGTCCGCGACGACGGGCTCGTGATCAGCGACCAGAAATGCGGCCAATCGACCTTGACCGCGATGGCCAGCAAGGGCAGCACCACGAAGATCGTCCCGACGGCCGCGGGGAGATACACCCAGCGGGGCAGATCCGTGCTATGCACGCTGATACATACCCTCCTGCCGGCAGTCCCTTCGGAAGCTCATGCGTGACCTGCTCACTCACTCTTCGTACTACACCGACCTGGTGGGGCCGATGCTCACTGTTGCCGCCGGCAAGTGGTGGCCCGTGAGTGATGGTCAGCCGATGGAGGAGAATGGTGTTGAGCGGCTATCGCCGTGAATAGCCGGACGCTCACTGTCACGACGAAGGTGCATGGATGCCATCTGAACCGGCGCCTCCCCCGCCCAAATCGGCGCCGGGCTGGTACCCCGATCCCGCGGGGATAGGCCATGGGCTGCAACGGTATTTCGACGGCACTAATTGGACCAGCGAATGGGCTTTCGCCACCGAGCCGCTCAAGAAGGGCATTTCCGGGAAGGCGGCCCTGGCGCTGTCGATACTCATCGTGCTGGTTCTCCTCGTCATCGTTGGCAAAAGCTGGGGTTTCGACGAAAGAAACGAAGGCCAATCGGCCTCCTCTGGCAATGCGACCGCGGCGGGGCCGTCGACACCGACCGAGGCGGCGCCCTCGACGCCGGCCGGTCCCAAGAAGCCCGACGGCGTCACCTTCACGACTGCTCAGGGCCCGGACGGCGACATCGTCGACGCCCGATTCGCCATCCGAGACAACTACACCGAGCTGCTGATCAAAGACGGTGCGCGGTTGGACACCATCGACATTCTCAGGTACGCCCGAGCGACCTATCCCGAGGCTTCGGCGGTGAACGTTCAGGGCACGTTCCCAATGACCGACCCGTACGGCAATACCTCGACTCAGGTCGCCATCGACCTCACCTACTCGCGGGCGACGTTGAACAAGATCAACTTCGACGGCGTGACCAAGAACAGCATCTGGGAGATTCGCGATTCCGGCTCTGTCCTTCCCGCGTTTCAGCCCTAGCCTGGGGTTCGCCGGCGATCAGGGCTTGGCGAATCCGGCCTGCGCCAGGATCTGCTGCCCGGCCGGGGAGGTCACCAGGTCGACGAACTTCTGCGCCTGCGTGGGAAGTGGCGCCTTTTTCAGCACGCCGACGGGGTACACGTTCACCGCGCCGGTGGCCTCGGGGAAGGTCACGGTCGCGACCTTGCTTCCGGCCGTCTTGGCGTCGGTGACGTAGACCAGCGCGGCGTCGGCCTGGCCACTGGTGACCTTGTTAAGGGCGTCCGTCACGCTGGGTTCCTCGCTGACCGGGTTGAGGCGCGCCCCGGTGCCGGCTTCGAGGCGATGCGTGGCCGCCCCGCACGGCACCGGCTGCTGGCAGGTCACCACGTTGAGACCGGGCTTGGCCAAGTCGGCGAAGGATCCGATCTTCTTCGGGTTGCCCGGCGCGGTGACGATGACCAGCGTGTTCGACGCGAAATTCTTCGGGTCGCCGCTCAGCAGGCCCGCCTTGCTGACCGTGTCCATTTGCGCGGTGTCAGCCGACGCGAAGACGTCGGCGGTGGCGCCCTGCGTCAACTGGGTGGCCAGCTCGGATGAGCCCGCGAACTCGAATTCGACGCCGGTGCCCGGGTTTTCGGCCTTGAACTGCTGCCTGATCTGAGTGAACGCCGGTTTGAGCGACGCGGCGGCAAACACCATCACGCTGCCGGGCCCCTGGCCGGACTGCGCCGACGGCGGTTTGGCACCGCACCCGACCAGCCCCGCGACCAGCATTGTCGAAACCACACCGGCCAGGATTCCGATCCGACGCATGGATACACCCTAACCCGCCGACGATGCGGCCCCTCTGGGGGCTGAATCGCCGCAAGCACGTGGCGTTCGAATAGTTACCCAAATGAGCCGCGCGTCGCGGCGGCAAAAATTTCGCCAGGTAGCTACTGTCCAGTAACATATACGGGGATTGACGCCATAACGCGCTGAGTCCCAGGCAGAGGAGGTCGTGGCAGTGGAGGTACTGGTTACCGGCGGAGATACGGAGCTGGGGCGCACGGTGGCCGAGGGCTTCCGCGACGACGGCCACAAAGTGACCCTCGTGGGCGCGCGCAAGAGCGATCTGGAAATCGCCGCCAAGGAACTCGAGGTCGACGCGATCGTCTGCGACACCACCGACCCGGCCAGCCTCGAAGAGGCTCGCCCGCTGTTCCCCCATCACCTGGACACCATTGTCAACGTGCCGGCCCCCGCCTGGGAGGCCGGTGACCCGCGCACCTACTCGATCGCCGACACGGCCAACGCGTGGCGCAATGCCCTTGACGCGACCGTGCTTTCGGCGGTGCTGACGGTCCAGACCGTGGGCGATCATCTTCGCTCGGGCGGGTCGATCATCAGCGTGGTGCCCGAGAACCCGCCGGCGGGCAGCGCCGACGCCGCAATCAAAGCGACGCTAGCCAATTGGACCGCGGGACAGGCAGGCGTTTTCGGCACGCGCGGAATCACGGTCAACGCCGTCGCCAGCGGGCGCAGCGCTGCGGCCGGCTACGACGGGCTCTCGCGCACGCCCGCGCCGGTCGCCGCGGAGGTCGCGCGCTTGGCGCTGTTCTTGACCACGTCGGCCGCGCGGCACATCACCGGTCAGACGTTGCACGTGAGCCACGGCGCGCTGGCCCAGTTCGCCTGAGGCGTAACGCTCACCCGTCGCAAACCCTTCTCCCGGGGCGGGCCGGTCGCTACGGTGATCAGCGTGGCTATTCGACTTGGTCTGCAGATCCCCAACTTTTCCTATGGCACCGGCGTAGAACAACTCTTCCCCACCGTCATCGCCCAAGCCCGTGAGGCCGAATCCGCTGGATTCGACTCGGTTTTCGTGATGGACCACTTCTACCAACTGCCGATGTTGGGATCGCCCGATCAGCCGATGCTGGAGGCGTACACCGCGCTGGGGGCGCTGGCCACGGCCACCGAGCGGGTGCAACTCGGCACCCTGGTGACCGGCAATTCGTATCGCAATCCGACGCTGCTGGCGAAAATCATCACCACGCTGGACGTGGTGAGCCAGGGCCGCGCGATTCTGGGAATCGGCACCGGATGGTTTGAGCTCGAGCATGACCAGTTGGGTTTCGAGTTCGGCACTTTCACCGACAGGTTCAACCGGCTCGACGAAGCCTTGGAAATCATCCTGCCGATGATCAAGGGTGAGCAGGCCACCTTCTCGGGCAAGTGGTATCGCACCAGCGAGGCGTTCGCCAATCCCCGCTTCCGCGACCACATCCCGCTGATGATCGGCGGCAGCGGCGAAAAGAAGACAATCCCGCGCGCCGCAAGGCATTTCGACCACCTCAACGTGATCGCGGGATTCGACGAGTTACCCGGCAAGTTGGAGGTGGTGCGGCGATCCTGCGAAGAGGTGGGCCGCGACCCCGCCGCCCTGGAGACCAGCACGCTGACCACGGTGCTGATCGATGAAAACGCGAGCCTCGACCAGATTCCCGCCGAGATGAAACAGCGGATGGTGGTCGGCACCCCGGACTCGATCGCCGATCAGATCAAGACCAAGGTGCTCGACGCGGGAATCGACGGCGTGATCATCAACCTGCCGTTCTACACACCGGGCATCGTCGAGGCGGCCGGCGCAGCGCTGCGTCCGCTCGTCGGGCTGTAGGCCTTACCCCGGTCGCGGATTCGTCGTGGCCCGGTAATACTTCCCGTGTAGCAGCGTTCACCTGCGCCACAGTCGCGCAGCGCAGAAGAAAAGCCGGGAAGGCCATGAAGAAGCGAGCATGGGCCGCGATCGCCGTGGGCGTGGCGTTCGCCCCGAACCCCGTCGCGCATGCCGACGACAACTGGATCGCCATGGCGATATCGGATTCGACCGGGCACATCAGCATCGCCGATGGCGCGGCCAGCCAGGGCGCGGCCGAAAAGGCGGCCATGGATACGTGCCGCAAGAGCATCAGCGACTGTCGTCTGCTGGCCAGCGGCCAGGGAGGCTGCATGGCGCTCGCCTTGAACGGGGCCAAATCCAGGTACTTCGGGGGCTGGGGTCCGACGCGCGAGGAAGCGGAAGCGGCGGCGCTGGCGCGCGCACCCGGCGGAATGATCCAGGCCGGCCACGACCACTGCGCGGGAGAAGGTGCCGCCCAATGACGGCTACGCGATCTGCGGCTCTGATATCCCTGCGGGACTGATAACTTCACCACAGCGACCGCCGGCGACCAGGAGTGATGCGCACGGTGTGGTTGATTACACATGCTGTGAGTTGGGTTCTGGGTATCCGCCTGACTAGCGTGGTTGCTAGTCGCAGTCGCGTCCAAAAGCCCCCGTCAGGAGCAGCGGAAACATGAGCCCCCAGCCAGGTACCACAGCTGGACCGGAGCGTCGTCATCAAGTCGTCATCATCGGCTCGGGCTTCGGCGGGCTCAACGCTGCAAAGAAACTCAAGCACGCCAATGTCGATATCAAACTGATCGCCCGTACCACGCACCACCTCTTCCAGCCGCTGCTCTACCAAGTGGCGACGGGCATCGTGTCCGAGGGCGACATCGCCCCGCCCACTCGGGTCGTCCTGCGCCGGCAGCGCAACGTCCAGGTCTTGCTCGGCGACGTCACCCACGTCGACTTGGCCGGCAAGTTCGTCGTATCGGATCTGCTCGGCCACTCCTACGAAACCCCTTACGACAGCTTGATTGTCGCCGCCGGCGCGGGCCAGTCGTATTTCGGGAACGACCATTTCGCCGAATTCGCCCCGGGCATGAAGTCGATCGATGACGCGCTCGAGGTGCGTGGGCGGATCCTGAGCGCGTTCGAACAGGCCGAGCGGTCGCGTGATCCGGAACGACGGGCCAAGCTGCTGACATTCACCGTGATCGGCGCCGGCCCGACAGGCGTCGAAATGGCCGGGCAGATCGCGGAATTGGCGACGTACACGCTGAAAGGCTCGTTCCGTCACATCGACTCCACCAAGGCGCGGGTGATCCTGCTCGATGCCGCGCCCGCCGTGCTGCCACCCTTCGGCGACAAGCTGGGTCAGCGGGCCGCCGACCGGCTGGAGAAAATGGGTGTGGAGATTCAGCTGGGCGCCATGGTCACCGATGTGGACCGCAACGGCATCACGGTCAAGGACTCCGACGGCACCGTGCGGCGCATCGAATCCGCTTGCAAGGTATGGTCCGCCGGCGTTTCGGCCAGCCCGCTGGGCCGCGACCTCGCCGACCAATCGACGGTCGAACTCGACCGGGCGGGGCGGGTCAAGGTGTTGCCCGACCTGTCCGTCCCGGGCCACCCCGACGTGTTCGTCATTGGCGACCTGGCCGCCGTCGAAGGCGTGCCGGGAGTCGCCCAGGGTGCCATCCAGGGCGCCAAGTACGTCGCGAACACGATCAAGGCTGAACTCGACGGAGCGAACCCGGCCGAACGGGAACCGTTCCAGTACTTCGACAAGGGATCGATGGCGACGGTGTCGCGATTTTCCGCAGTGGCCAAGATCGGCCCGGTCGAATTCAGTGGCCTGTTCGCCTGGTTCGCGTGGCTGGTCCTGCACCTGGTCTACCTGGTCGGGTTCAAGACCAAGATCAGCACGCTGCTGTCGTGGACGGTGACGTTCCTGAGCACCCGACGGGGTCAACTCACCATCACCGAGCAGCAGGCGTTCGCCCGCACCCGGCTCGAACAGCTGGCGGTGGTCGCCGCGGAGACCAAGCGCCCCGTCGCCAGACGGGCCAGCTAGCGAGTCCTGTTCCCGGACTTGGGCATTCGACGAGCCGAGCCTCAAATCGGCGCCCTCGGATCAGCCTTCGCGGAGCTCGAGATTCTGCAGTCGCACCTGGCCCCGGGCAACCACCCGATCGTCGTCGTCGGTGATGGTGACCAACCACAATTGCTGGCTGCGGCCGCGGTGTATCGGTTCGACGGTGCCGTAGACCATGCCCGAGCCGATGGAGCGCAGGAAATCGGTGTTGTTGTTGACCCCCACGACATTCCCGCCACCGCGGGTGGCCAGCCACGTGTAGGCGGCCACGCTGGCCATGCTTTCGATCATCGAACAGTAAACGCCGCCGTGCACGAGTCCCATCGGCTGCAAAAGCTTCGGGGTCACCTCGAGTTGGGCGCGGGCGCCGTCCGGGCTGAGTTCGGTGAACTGCAAGCCGATCTCACGGTCGAAGGGCGCGGAGAAATGGGGAGGAATGATCGTTTCCTGCGGCTCTGGCACGCCCCTGTGTCTACACCATCGCTTGCGGCAACACTCCCGCAGCAGAACGCTGTCCCGGACGACAACCCGGACGACAACCCAACAAACGACCCCCAACAAACGGCTGAGCCCCGTGCACAAGGCACGGGGCTCGCCGATCGAGTAGACCGGGGGTCACTGCAGCCCTCAGGACTCTCACACGGTCCGTTATCGCTCGACTCGGTTAGCATAGGCAAGGCTGCCCTAACTCGCAAGGGGTATTGTTCGATTTGTTCGCGGCGGGGTGCGCGCGGTGGCCGGCACAGTGATTTGCCAGCTTTCGGTACGACCGTCGGTAGTAACCGGGAGTAGTCTGGTTCCGACGCTCAGGAGATGAACGAACTATGGCCAAATTGACACGGCTGGGGGATCTGGAACGGGCCGTCATGGACCATTTGTGGTCGACGCCCGATCCTCAGACTGTTCGCCAGGTCCATGAGGCGTTGTCGGCGCAGCGCGACCTTGCCTACACCACGATCATGACCGTGCTGCAACGGCTGGCCAAGAAGAACCTGGTCTCCCAGATCCGCGATGACCGGGCACACCGGTACGCCCCCGTACACGGCCGCGACGAACTGGTCGCCGGCCTGATGGTGGACGCACTGGCCCAAGCCGAAGATTCGGGGGGCCGACAGGCCGCGCTGGTGCACTTCGTCGAGCGGGTCGGCGCCGACGAGGCGGAGGCGCTTCGGCGCGCGCTCGCCGAACTGGAAGCCAATCAACGCAATAACTCGCCATCTGCTGGCGCCGGCCCGGAGGGCTGAGGGACACTAGCAGTGTGTCCGCGCTGGCTTTCACCATTCTCGCGGTGCTACTGACCGGTCCGGTGCCGGCCATGTTGGCACGCGCGCGCTGGCCGCTGCGCGCTCCCCGCGCCGCGATGGTGTTGTGGCAAGCCGTCGCACTGGCGGCGGTGTTGTCGGCGTTCAGCGCCGGGATCGCGATCGCCACCCGGCTGCTCATGCCCGGTCCCGACGGGCACCCCACCACCGGCATCATCGGCGCCGCCGACCGGCTCGGCTGGCCGCTGTGGACGGCATACATCGGTGTCTTCGGGTTAACCGTGCTGGTCGGCACCCGATTGATGATCGCCATCGCGCGGGTGGGGATCGCCAACCGGAAGCGGCGGGCCCATCACCGCATGGTCGTCGACCTGGTCGGGATCGGCCACGGCGCAGCGTTTTGCCCGTCGTACGCCCGCACGCGCGACCTTCGCGTCCTGGATGTCCCGCAACCGCTTGCCTACTGCCTGCCCGGTGTGCGCAGCCGGGTGGTGGTCAGCGAAGGAACGCTGAGCACGCTTGCCGACGCCGAAGTGGCGGCCATCCTCACCCACGAGCGGGCTCACCTTCGGGCCCGCCACGACCTGGTGCTGGAGGCGTTCACCGCCGTGCACGCGGCCTTCCCGCGGCTGGTACGCAGCGCCAACGCGCTGGGCGCCGTCCAGCTTCTGGTCGAGTTGCTCGCCGACGACGCCGCGGTGCGCGCCGCCGGTCGCGCTCCCCTGGCCCGGGCGCTGGTCGCCTGCGCGTCGGGGCGGGCGCCGTCGGGCGCGCTCGCGGCGAGCGGTCCCAGCACCGTGCTGCGCGTGCGCCGGCTGGGCGGGCGCGGCAACAGCGCCATGCTGTCGGCGGCCGCGTACCTCGCCGCGGCCGCGGTATTCGTGGTGCCCACCGTCGCGCTCGCCGTGCCGTGGCTCACCGAGCTGGAACGCCTGTTCAACCTCTGAGCCCGCGGCGGGCCGATCACCCCGGGCGCGCATCTATGCGCTGTGCCACAGTGTCACCGAAAGCTTTTCGGAATAGTTCTCCCGATTGAGAGGCGAAGACATGAGTTCGTCGGACACCCAGGCGGGTTCCAAGACAGGCACCGCGCAGATCGGCGTCACGGGCCTGGCCGTGATGGGGTCGAACATCGCCCGCAACTTCGCCCGGCACGGCTACACCGTGGCGCTGCACAACCGGTCGATCGCCAAAACCGACTCGCTGCTCAAAGAGCACGGCGATGACGGCACGTTCGTGCGCTCGGAGACCATCGCCGAATTCCTCAACGCGCTGGAAAAGCCGCGCCGGGTGCTGATCATGGTCAAGGCCGGCGACCCGACGGACGCGGTGATCAACGAGCTCGCCGACGCCATGGAAGACGGCGACATCATCATCGACGGCGGCAACGCCCTCTACACCGACACCATCCGCCGGGAAAAGGCGATGCGGGAGCGCGGCCTGCACTTCGTCGGCGCCGGCATCTCCGGCGGTGAGGAGGGCGCGCTCAACGGCCCGTCGATCATGCCCGGCGGCCCGGCCGAGTCCTACAAGTCGCTCGGCCCCCTCCTCGAGGAGATCTCCGCGCACGTCGACGGGGTGCCGTGCTGCACCCACATCGGTCCCGACGGTGCCGGGCACTTTGTCAAGATGGTGCACAACGGCATCGAGTACTCCGACATGCAGCTGATCGGCGAGGCCTACCAGCTGCTGCGCGACGGCCTGGGCAAGACCGCCGGTGAGATCGCCGACGTGTTCGCCGAGTGGAACTCCGGCGACCTGGACAGCTACCTCATCGAGATCACCGCCGAGGTGCTCAAGCAGACCGACGCCAAGACCGGCAAGCCGCTCGTCGACCTGATCCTCGACGAGGCCGAGCAGAAGGGCACCGGCCGCTGGACGGTGAAATCCGCCCTCGACCTCGGTGTGCCGGTCACCGGCATCGCCGAGGCGGTGTTCGCGCGCGCCTTGTCGGGGTCGGTGGCCCAGCGCAAGGCCACCACCGGGCTGGCCTCCGGCGACCTCGGCGAAAAGCCTTCCGACGCAACACAGTTCACCGAGGATGTGCGCCGCGCGCTGTACGCATCGAAGATCATCGCCTACGCGCAGGGCTTCAACCAGATTCAGGCCGGCAGCGCCGAACACGACTGGGGCATCACCCCCGGCGACCTGGCCACCATCTGGCGCGGCGGCTGCATCATCCGCGCGAAATTCCTCAACCGGATCAAGGACGCGTTCGACGAAGACGCCGACCTGCCGACGCTGATCGTCGCGCCCTACTTCCGCAGCGCGATCGAGGCCGCCATCGACGGCTGGCGCCGGGTCGTGGTCACCGCCACCCAGCTGGGCATCCCGATCCCCGGCTTCGCCTCGGCGTTGTCCTACTACGACGCGCTGCGCACCGAGCGGCTGCCGGCCGCGCTGACCCAGGGGTTGCGGGACTTCTTCGGCGCACACACCTACGGCCGCATCGATGACGACCCCGACAAGCGCTTCCACACGCTGTGGAGCGGCGATCACACCGAAGTGCCCGCGTAGCCGGGCCACACTCGAGGGCGTAAGGGGGCTTGAGCTGCGATGAGGTTTCTCGACGGGCACCGACCCGGATACGACCTGACCTACAACGACGTCTTCATCATGCCGAACCGCTCGGAGGTTCCGTCGCGGTTTGACGTCGACCTGTCCACCGGCGACGGCTCGGGCACCACGATTCCCGTTGTCGTCGCCAACATGACCGCGGTGGCCGGCAAGCGGATGGCCGAGACGGTGGCGCGCCGCGGCGGCCTCGTGATCCTGCCGCAGGATCTGCCGATCACCGCGGTCGAGCAGACGGTGGAGTTCGTCAAGGGTCGCGACCTGGTTCTCGACACCCCGGTGGTGCTCGAGCCCGACGACTCGGTGTCCGACGCGACGGCGCTGATCCACAAGCGGGCGCACGGTGTCGCCGTCGTGACCTTCGAGGGCCGGCCCCTGGGATTGGTGAGCGAATCGTGCTGCCTGGGCGTGGACCGCTTCACCCGGGTGCGCGACGTCGCGATGACCGACTTCGTCACCGCCCCGGTGGGCACCGAACCGCGCAAGATCTTCGACCTGCTCGAGCAGTCGCCCGTCGCCGTCGCGGTCGTGACGAATGCCGACGGCACGCTGGCCGGGGTGCTGACCCGCACCGGCGCCATCCGCGCCGGTCTGTACACCCCGGCCGTCGACGCGCGTGGCCGGCTGCGGGTGGGTGCGGCCGTCGGTATCAACGGCGATGTGGGGGCCAAGGCGCGGTCCCTGGTCGAGGCCGGGATCGACCTCCTGGTCATCGACACGGCCCATGGGCATCAGGTCAAGACGCTGGAGGCGATCCGGACGGTGGCAACGCTCGGTCTCGGCGTGCCGCTGGCGGCGGGCAACGTGGTCTCGGCCGACGGCACCCGCGACCTGCTCGGCGCCGGGGCGAGCATCGTCAAGGTCGGCGTCGGCCCGGGCGCGATGTGCACCACCCGGATGATGACCGGAGTCGGGCGCCCGCAATTCTCCGCGGTCGTCGAATGTGCTTCGGCGGCAAGGGAATTAGGTGGTCATGTGTGGGCCGACGGTGGCATTCGCCATCCGCGCGACGTGGCACTGGCGCTGGCCGCCGGCGCGTCGAACGTGATGATCGGGTCGTGGTTCGCCGGCACCTACGAGTCGCCCGGCGACCTGATGCGCGACCGCGAGGACCAGCCATACAAAGAGAGCTACGGCATGGCGTCCAAGCGGGCCGTGGCCGCCCGCAGCGGCGCCGGCACCGCGTTCGACCGCGCTCGCAAAGCGCTGTTCGAGGAAGGCATTTCGACGTCCCGGATGGGGCTGGACCCCGTCCGCGGCGGTGTCGAGGATCTGCTGGATCACATCACCTCTGGGGTGCGCAGCACCTGCACCTATGTCGGTGCCGCGAGCCTGGCGGAGCTGTATGAGCGGGTGGTGGTCGGGGTGCAGTCGACAGCGGGGTTCGCCGAGGGGCATCCGCTACCGCTGGGTTGGTGACACGCGCGGGTAAGGCTGGCCGTCCCTTCGGGTTCGACATCGGCGCCGCCACGGTTATGCGTCCGTAGTCGGGGCCTCCAGCGCGTAGAGCGACATCCGCCGATTCGCGGTGTCGTGCTCGCCCAGGAACGTGCATCCGGCGTACTCGACCAGTCTTCGGGCGGCCGTGTTGCGGTGGTCGGGATCGAACATGATCCGGCGGCACCGCGGTTCCACCGAAAAGACGCTGGCCACTATCCGCGGCAACAGCATCGGGCCCAATCCCCGGTTCACCAGTTTCACATCCGCGATGGCGGCGTGCAGCCCCAGATCGTAGGGCTGGGCGTCATAATGGCGTGAAATCACATCCTTTGCGCCCCAATACAGTTCGAGGTAGGCGCAATCTGTACCGCGAATGCTCCCGATCAGAGGCAGGGAGTAGATGCCCTCGAGCTGGGCGCCCAGGTGCTGCCGCCAGCGCGGTGTCGGCCAGTCGTACTCCCACGACTCGGCCAGATGCGGACGGTTCATCCACTCGGCCACCATGTCCGCATCCGCGAGCTGGGCGACCCGCAGCCCGAAGGGCGGATCCAGGGAGGGCGTGGGTGGCCGGGGAATCTGTGCGACCTCGTCGGCGATGTCGAACCGTTCGCGCGGCAGGATCTGAACTGACGGCGTTTCCGTTGGGGCATCGGGCATAGTGCGCAGAGCGTACCTGGGTAAGGGTAGGCATACCGTAGTTGGCCCCGGCCGGCGGTCGTCCCCGCGCGGCGGCGGCGCGGCCCCGAATGGTCGGCGCCGCAGTGCCCCAACCCGGGCTAGCATAAGGCAGCAAAGACGGAAGCAACCGCGTCCGCTCGGCCACCAGGCAGCGAAAGGATCGACGTGCCGCAGGCACCCGCGCAGGCCATCGGCTTGCCGGCGCACGGGCCGTCGGACGAGCCGCCCGATGCGGAGCCTCCCCCGGCGCCTTCCACGGTCGCCGGGCCGCCACCTTCGACCCGCGGGCGGCGTAATTCATGAATGTCACCGTCGCCGTGATCAGCATTGGGGCGATCGCGGTGCTGATCTTCGGCAACGCCGTGTTCGTCGCCGCCGAATTCTCGCTGACCACGCTGGACCGCAGCGCCGTCGAGGCAAACGCCCGCGGCGGTGCCCGCCGCGACCGCTGGATCCGCCGCGCACACCACCGGCTGTCGTTTCAATTGTCGGGCGCCCAGCTCGGGATCTCGGTCACCACGCTGGCGGCGGGTTACCTGACCGATCCGATGGTGGAGGACCTGCCGCACCCGTGGCTGGACGCGCTCGACATCCCGGACAAGGTCGGCGACGCGATCATGGCCGTCCTGGTGCTGGTGATCGTGACGTCGGTGTCGATGGTGTTCGGCGAGCTCGTCCCCAAATACCTGGCGGTGGCGCGACCTCTGTCGACCGCCCGCGCCGTCGTTCCTGCCCAGCTGTTGTTCTCGCTGCTGCTGACGCCGGCGATCCGATTGACCAACGGCGCGGCGAACTGGATCGTGCGCCGGCTGGGCATCGAACCGGCCGAGGAGCTGCGGTCCGCCCGGTCACCGCAAGAGCTGTTGTCACTGGTGCGTTCGTCGGCGCGCAGCGGCGCCCTGGACGCCGCGACGGCGGGCCTGGTGCGGCGGTCGCTGCAGTTCGGAACCCTGAGCGCCGAGGAACTGATGACGCCCCGGTCCAAGATCGTGGCGCTGCAGACCGACGACACGGTCGCCGATCTGGTGAGAGCGGCCGCCGAGTCCGGGTTCTCCCGATTCCCCATCGTCGACGGCGACCTCGACGAGACCGTCGGGATCGTGCACGTCAAACAGGTGTTCGCGATTCCGCGGACCGAGCGCGCCCGCACGCTGCTGACCACGGTGGCCCAACCCGTAGCGGTGGTGCCGTCGACGCTGGACGGTGACGCGGTGATGGCCGAGATCCGGTCCAACAGCCTGCAAACCGCGCTGGTCGTCGACGAATACGGAGGCACCGCGGGCATGGTGACCCTCGAGGACTTGATCGAAGAGATCGTGGGTGATGTCCGCGACGAGCACGACGACGCGACCCCGGATGTGGTGCCCGCCGGCACCGGCTGGCGGGTGTCGGGCCTGTTACGCATCGACGAGGTGGCCACCGCCACCGGCTTCCGCGCCCCCGAGGGCCCCTACGAGACGATCGGCGGGCTGGTGTTGCGCGAGATCGGTCACATCCCGGCGGCCGGGGAAACGGTGAAACTGCCCGGCCTGGACGCGGACGGCCTGCTGGACGCGGTGACGCGCTGGCAGGCCCGGATCATCCGGATGGATGGCCGCCGGATCGACCTGCTCGAATTGACCGAACTCAGTGGGCACGGCGAAATCCCCGCGGCGGGCAGACCCCGATGAGCGACACCTTGGGCGTGCTGCTGGCCTTCCTGCTGATCGCCGTGAACGCGTTCTTCGTCGGGGCGGAGTTCTCCCTGATCTCGGCGCGCCGGGACCGCCTCGAAGCGCTGGCCGAGCAGGGCAAAGCCGCCGCCGTCACGGTCATCCGCGCCGGGGAGCAGCTGCCGTCCATGCTGGCCGGCGCGCAGTTGGGCGTGACCGCCGCGTCGCTGCTGCTCGGCCGGATCGGCGAGTCGGCGGTCTCCGAACTGCTGCACACGGCGCTCGGGCTGACCGCCATTCACCCGGCGCTGCTGCACACGTTGTCGCTGGCGATCGCGCTGGCCATCGTGGTGACGCTGCACGTGCTGTTGGGCGAGATGGTGCCCAAGAACATCGCGCTGGCCGGTCCCGAGCGCACGGCGATGCTGCTCGTCCCGGCGTATCTGGCCTACGTGCGGGTGGCCCGGCCGTTCATCGTGTTCTACGACAAGTGCGCCAGCGTGGTGGTGCGCGCGCTCGGCGTCGAACGCAAGGAGGAGCTGGAGATCACGGTCTCCCCCGTCGAGCTGAGCGAGATGATCGCCGAGTCCGCATCGGAAGGGTTGCTGGATCAGGAGGAAGGCACCCGGCTGGCCCGCGCGCTGCAGATTCGCCACCGGGTGGTCGGCGATGTGGCGGTGCCCCTCTCCGGGGTGCACGCGGTGCCGGTGGCCGCCGCGGGCAAGGGCCCGACGATCGGCGCCGTCGAGGAAGCCTTGGCCCAGAGTGGTTACTCCCGATTCCCCGTGGCAAACGTCGACGGCAGCTTCCTCGGTTATCTGCATATCAAGGACGTGCTGACGCTCGATGACGATCCGCAGACGGTGATCGATCTGGCGAAGGTGCGGCCCCTGCCGGGGCTACCGCGGACGCTGCCGCTGGCCGATGCCCTGTCGCGGCTGCGCCGCAACAACAGCCACCTGGCATTGGTGACCGACGAGAACGGCGCCGTGGTGGCCATGGTGGCGATGGAAGACCTTGTCGAAGACTTCGTCGGGACGATGCGCGACGCCTAGCGATACTGGCCGGCGGGCCGTACCGCGGGCAGCCCGTATGATCTTTCACGGCTACCAGTTAAGAAAGTGCTGGAGGGCATCAGAGGGCACTAGAGCGCACCGCACGGCTTGCGCGCGAAATGTGCGTTGCTGGAAATCGATCCCGGTGCCCGCCGCAAGCGTCGTTCTCGGGGCTCTCAGTGCGCCTTGACCTGCTGCGGCGGTTCGGCGGATCACGCTCGCCAGGCTGAGCTCGGTAGGCTGATGGCATTGCTTATTGGGGCCTTTTTGGCCCATAGACGGCCCACGGGTGGTTCAGGGCGGCTTATGACGGAGGAGAATCATGACTGATCGCGTGTCGGCGGGGAATTTGCGCGTCGCCCGGGTGCTGTACGACTTCGTGAACGAAGAGGCTCTGCCCGGCACCGATATCGACCCGGACAGCTTTTGGGCGGGCGTCGACAAAGTCGTCACCGACCTCACCCCCAAGAACCAGGATCTGCTGCGCCGGCGCGACGAGCTGCAGGCCCAGATCGACAAGTGGCACCGACAACGCGTGATCGAGCCGCTCGACATCGACGCGTACCGCGAGTTCCTCACCGAAATCGGTTACCTGCTGCCCGAACCCGCGGATTTCACGATCACCACCTCCGGGGTCGACGACGAGATCACCACGACCGCGGGCCCGCAGCTGGTGGTGCCCGTGCTCAACGCCCGGTTCGCGCTGAACGCCGCCAATGCCCGGTGGGGTTCCCTCTACGACGCCCTGTACGGCACCGATGTCATCCCGGAAGACGACGGCGCCGAGAAAGGGTCGAGCTACAACAAGGTTCGTGGCGACAAGGTGATCGCCTACGCGCGCAAGTTCCTGGACGAGGCCGTGCCGCTGGAGTCCGGCTCGTGGGCCGACGCGACCGGCTTGTCCGTCGAGGACGGCCACCTGAAGGTCGCGACCGCCGACGGCTCCGCCGGCCTGGCCGACCCGGAGAAGTTTGCCGGCTACACCGGCGAGCTCGGCTCTCCCAACTGGTCGGTGTTGCTGGTCAATCACGGCCTGCACATCGAGGTCCTCATCGATCCGGAATCGCCGGTCGGCAAGACCGACTCCGCGGGCATCAAGGACGTGGTCCTGGAATCGGCCATCACCACGATCATGGACTTCGAGGACTCGGTGGCCGCCGTCGACGCCGACGACAAGGTGCTCGGCTACCGCAACTGGCTCGGGCTGAACAGGGGCGATCTGTCCGAAGACGTGAAGAAGGACGGCAAGACGTTCAGCCGGGTGCTCAACGAGGACCGCACCTACACGACGCCGGACGGCGAGGGCGAGCTGACCCTGCCCGGGCGCAGCCTGATGTTCGTCCGCAACGTGGGTCACCTGATGACCAACGACGCCATCGTCACCGTTGCTGAGGGTGACGAAGAAAAAGAGGTGTTCGAGGGCATCATGGATGCGCTGTTCACCGGGCTCACCGCGATCCACGGGCTCAAGACCACCGACGCGAACGGGCCGTTGGCCAACAGCCGTACCGGGTCCATCTACATCGTCAAGCCCAAGATGCACGGGCCCGACGAGGTCGCGTTCACGTGCGAGCTGTTCAGCCGCGTCGAAGACGTCCTCGGCCTGCCGCAGGGCACCCTCAAGGTCGGCATCATGGACGAGGAGCGCCGCACCACCGTCAACCTCAAGGCCTGCATCAAGGCCGCGGCCGACCGGGTGGTGTTCATCAACACCGGCTTCCTGGACCGCACCGGCGATGAGATCCACACGTCGATGGAGGCGGGCCCGATGATCCGCAAGGGTGCGATGAAGGGCACTACGTGGATCAAGGCCTACGAGGACGCCAATGTCGACATCGGCCTGGCCGCCGGCTTCAAGGGCAAGGCGCAGATCGGCAAGGGCATGTGGGCGATGACCGAACTGATGGCCGACATGGTCGAGCAGAAGATCGGCCAGCCGAAGGCCGGCGCGACGACTGCGTGGGTGCCGTCGCCGACGGCGGCCACCCTGCACGCGATGCACTACCACTACGTCGACGTGGGCGCCGTGCAGGAGGAGCTGGCGGGCAAGACGCGCACCAACATCGACGAGTTGCTGACCATCCCGTTGGCCAAGGAACTGGCCTGGGCTTCCGAGGAGATCCGCGAGGAGGTGGACAACAACTGCCAGTCCATCCTCGGTTACGTGGTGCGCTGGGTCGCCCAAGGCGTCGGCTGCTCGAAGGTGCCCGACATCCACGACGTGGCGCTCATGGAAGACCGTGCGACGCTGAGGATTTCGAGCCAGCTGCTGGCCAACTGGCTGCGCCACGGTGTGATCACCGAGGAGGACGTGCGGGCAAGCCTGGAGCGGATGGCGCCGCTGGTGGACGAGCAGAACGCCAAGGATGCGGCGTATTTGCCGATGGCGCCCAACTTCGACGACAACCTGGCCTTCCTGGCGGCGCAGGACCTGATCCTGACCGGAACGCAGCAGCCCAACGGCTACACCGAGCCGATCCTGCATCGCCGTCGGCGCGAGCTCAAGGCACGCGCCGCGCAGTCCAATTGAGCCTGCGCTCAATTCGGGTTCGCACGTGTAATAGTGCCGCGGATGACTAAAATCGGCGGCGAGTTCATTCGGATGGATCGACGGAAAGGCCGCGGGCACTGCTATGGGTAGGCACAGTGCGCCCGACCCTGACGACTCCCTCGACGAGCCCTCTCGCGACGACGTGGTCGACGAGCCGTCCCGGGGTGATGACGCAGGACATCAGCAGCGGGTCCCCGGCGCCGACGAGGCGGCCGATCACTCCGCGGACGCCGATTACTCCGCGGACGATGACTCCGTGGACGAGGACTACTACTCGGACGAACGTCACTACGCCGACGACGATGAGCCCTACGCCGACGACGAGCCGTACGCCGCGGGCGACGCATTCGCCGACAGCACTGCCGACGATTACCCGGAGTTTCCGCCGCGGCAGGGCGGCCCGCCGAGTGCGGAGCCACCGGCCTCCTCACCGTCGCTGTTCCGGGGCGGCCATCGGGGGCTCGCCGATTGGCGCGGTGGTCATCGCAGCGAGGGCGGTCGACGGGGCGTCAGCATCGGCGTGATCGTGGCGCTGGTCGCCGTGGTCGTCGTGGTGGGGTCGGTGATCCTGTGGAGCTTCTTCGGCGACGCGCTGTCCAAGCGCTCGCACAAGGCGGCCGGCCGCTGCGTGGGCGGCCAAGAGACTGTCGCCGTCGTCGCCGACCCGTCGATCGCCAGTTCCGTTCAGGAATTCGCGGAAAGCTACAACAAATCGGCCGGACCGGTCGGCGATCGCTGCATGGTGGTCAGCGTCAAGCCGGCCGACTCCGACGCCGTGCTCAACGGTTTCATCGGCAAGTGGCCCGCCGAACTGGGCGGCCAGCCGGCGCTGTGGATCCCGGGCAGCTCGATCTCCGCCGCACGCCTGGCGGGGGCCGCGGCCCAGAAGACGATCAGCGAGAGCCATTCGCTGGTCAGCTCACCTGTGGTGCTTGCCGTGCGCCCCGACCTGGCGCCGGCCTTGGCCAAGCAGAACTGGGCGGCACTGCCCGGCCTGCAAACCAACCCGAATGCGTTGGCGGGGCTGAATTTACCCGCCTGGGGGTCGCTGCGACTGGCGCTACCGATGAACGGCAACGGGGACGCATCGTTTCTGGCCGGTGAGGCAGTGGCGGCCGCGTCGGTACCGCCGGGCGCCCCGGTGACGCAGGGCACCGGCGCGGTACACACCCTGGTGAACGGCCAACCCAAACTGGCCGACAACTCGCTGACCGAGGCGATGAACACGCTGCTGAAGCCCGGTGACGCGGCGACCGCACCGGTGCACGCGGTAATCACCACCGAACAGCAGCTGTTCGCCCGCGGCCAATCGCTGCCGGACGCCAAGAGCGCCTTGGCTTCCTGGCTTCCGCCGGGTCCTGCGCCGGTGGCCGACTACCCCACCGTGCTGCTCAGCGGTTCGTGGCTCACCCGCGAACAGGCCTCCGCGGCCAGCGAGTTCTCCCGGTTCATGCATAAGCCCGACCAGCTCGCCATGCTGGCGAAGGCGGGCTTCCGGGTCAACGGGGTCAAAAACCCCAGCAGCCCGGTGACCACCTTCCCGGCGGTGCCGTCGACGTTGTCGGTGGGCGACGACCCGGTGCGCGCCACCCTCGCCGAGGCCATGGCCGCCCCGTCGACCGGACAGGCCACGACCATCATGCTTGACCAGTCGATGCCGGGCCAAGATGGCGCAAAGTCCCGGTTGGCCAACGTGGTTGCGGCGCTTCAGGACAGGATCAAAGCGTTGCCCCCCAGCGCTGTGGTCGGCCTGTGGACCTTCGACGGTCACGAGGGCCGCTCCGAGGTGGCGAGCGGGCCGCTGGGCGATCCGGTCAGCGGTCAGCCGCGCTCGGCGGCACTGTCGGCCGCCCTGGACAAGCAATACTCGTCGGGCGGCGGTGCCGTGTCGTTCACCACCTTGCGCATGATCTACCAGGACATGCAGGCGAACTACCGTGCGGGCCAGACCAATTCGCTGTTGGTAATCACTTCCGGGCCGCACACCGACCAGAGCTTGGACGGCCCCGGGCTGCAGGACTTCATCCGTAAGAGCGTTGATCCGGCCAAGCCGATCGCGGTGAACGTCATCAATTTCGGTGCCGATCCGGACCGATCGACCTGGGAAGCGGTCGCCCAGCTCAGTGGCGGCAGCTACCAGAACATCGCTTCATCGGCGTCCCCCGAGCTCGCGACGGCGGTCAACGCCTTCCTGAGCTAACAGGCCGGCCGGGTGATAGGTGGCTCCGCCTGCAGCTACCGCGATCCACGGCGCTATCGAGCGCCCCATGCCCGGTGCCGACCAGGGAACATCGCGGAAATTCCGGGCCCTATCTATCCAATCGCGTTCGGCTGTGCCACACTGCCTGATAGAAAGAACCGTTGTTTCTATCAGCGTTGATCTAGGAAGACGCACCGCAAAGATGCCCTCGACAAAGCTGGATGCCGCAGCGACGCCGGCGTTTCATCCGATCGACCCCGGGTCGGCCACCTGGCGGTGCGGAATCGACTGGCGGGGGTTGCTGCCCGACACCGTCCCGTCCAGGCTTCGCATCGAATGGTCGGCCGAACGGCAGCAACACTGTGAGCGCACCGTGACCGTGGTACGTGCGCTCGATCGGGCACTGCCAGACCGGATCCGTTACTCCGCCGCGCATCGCACCCAATCTCGTTGAGCTGTCGGCCAACCCAGGAAGGCACACCATGGCCCAACCCTTGCCCACCGATCCGGAAGACGCACCGCCCCGGCTCGATCGACACGCCCAACGAGCGGACACGGATTCGGCCGACACATCGTTTCTGGCCGAGGAGATATCGCCCTGGCTGTCCCCCGCCTATGGTGCGGCGAATGTCGTGATGCAGCTGGCGAATTCAGGTGTGGCCTATGGCGTGATGGAAAGCAAGGTCGACAGCGGCAATCTGTACAAACATCCCTTCAAACGGGCCCGCACCACCTTCACCTACATCGCGGTGGCCATCGCCGGCAACGCGCAGGATCGGCGGGTGTACCGGGAAGCCGTCAACGCCGCACACGCCCAGGTGCGCTCCGGCCCGCAAAGCCCGGTGCGCTACAACGCGTTCGACCCCGCGCTCCAACTCTGGGTCGCGTCCTGCATGGCCGCGGTCTTCGAGGACACCCGCAGGCTGCGGGGCGGCCGATCCCGGCGCGATCCCGAGACCGTCCACCAGGCCGCGTCGGTGTTCGCCACCACACTGCAGGTGCCACCCGAAATGTGGCCCGCGGACCGGGAAGCCGCCGACCGGTACTGGCAGGAGCAACTCGATCGGCTCGACTTCGACGACCGCATGCGCAGCTACCTGATCGGAATCGCGCGGCTGGATTTCCTGCCCGCCCCCGTTTCGGCGCTGTTCGGCGGATGGAATCTCTTCATGACGCTGGGATACCTGCCGCCGCAGCTGCGCGAGAAACTCGGATTCGGTTGGTCGGACGCGCAACAACGCCGATTCGACCGCTGGCAGCGCGTCTTCGGGGTGTTGGACCTGTTCACCCCGCGGTTCTTGACGCGCCTCGGTGTGCAAGCGGTGGTGTGGGACATGCGATTGCGTCACCGAATCGGGGCGACCGTCGTGTGACGGCCTAACAACGCGCGCAAGGAGGAGCGGTATGACGACGACAAGCCGAATCGGACGGCGCGGCAACAAATCCGGAGCGACGTTCCCGCCCCCCGAACCGGAAGGGAATTCCGCGCATCGGGCATTGGCCGACGACGTCAGGTGGTTCGCGGGGTCACCGCTGGCGGCGGCGTTCGGTCGCCTGGCCCTGGATCAGGTGGCGCATCGGGAAATCGCGGCCGCAGTGGATCGCAGTGGGCGCTTCGCCGACAACTTCACCGACCGTGGGATCCGCAGCGCCGCGTTCACGGCGCTGGCCGCCTTTGGCGACAGTTCGGACGCGAAGGTGTCGCGGGCCGATCTCAAACGATTGCACCGCGACGTGCGCGGCACCGGAAAGGACTCGTTCAGCGACACCCGCTACAGCGCGCTGAACCCCGAGGTGTGGACCTGGGTGGCCGTCAGCGGTCTCAACCTTTTGTATCAGGGTTATCTGCGGGTGTGCGGGCGTCATCTCACCCCAGCCGAAAGGGAAGTCGTCTATCAGACGCTACGCTCGGAACTGCAATTCCTGGAACTGCCCAGCAAGCAGGGGAAGCTACCGGCGACCCTGCATGACATGCTCCGGTATTACGACGCCGTCGCGTCAAACGAGTTGGCCGACAACGAATTTCTGCAATTCGCCAATCGCAGCTTCGTCGCCCCGCCAATCCCGAAGTTGTTGGTCTCCCGGCAACTGCGGCCCGTGCTGCAATTGGTCTGGCCGGTGATGACCACGCTGGTATCGCGTCCGGTGGTCGTGTGTTCGGCCGCGGTCGCCCACCCCACGATGCGCCGGCTGCTTAGGGCCCGGTGGGGCACCCGTGAGCAGGTCGAGTACGCCGTCTACGTCGCCGCGTTGCAGATGGGCTGGCGATGGTTGCCGCGCCGGCTCACCCTGGAGCCCCTGGCCTACAACCGCTACCAATACGAGCGGCTCCGCGACCGTTACCGTTCGGTATTGCTGGATTCGTTCGCGGCGCCAAGCCAAAGTTGATTCGGCACCACAGTGAAGCGACCGCACCGCGAGCGCAAGGACGGCCCTTCGTCACCGGCAACGTCGGACCCGGAACGGATCACCGCTAATGCCGGTGAATACGCTGATGGAGCGCAGAATTGACGTGATACCCCGATCGGCTGGAGGGCAGATGGTAGACCCCGCGATGCTGCTGGGCTTGCTGCCCGATGGTCTGGCCACCCTCGATCCGACGGCCCGCACGATCGTCACCGCGGCACGCACCTGCTTCACCGAGCGCGGCTTCTCCAACACCACCATGCAAGACATCGCCGACACCGCCGGGGTCGGCGTCGCCACCGTCTACCGCCGGTTCCGGCACAAGCGAAACCTGGTGCGGCTGACCATCATGGACGAATCACTTCGGCTGAGCACGCTGGTCTCCGAGGTCGCCGGCCGCGCCCCAACACCGCAAGAGGGCATCGCCGAAGTCTTCGCCGCGTTCGTTCACGAGGCCTCCGCGCCCAAGCTCCTGACCCGGAGCATCCGGGAATCGCCCGCCGCCGGGGAACTGTCCGCCTACCTGACCGACGAGAACCTGATCGCCATATCCCGCAGCTACATCGCGACGTGGCTGCGCCGATGGCAAGAGCGCGGCGAACTGGCCGCCGACCTTGACACCGAGGTCGTCGGCGAGATGATCGGTCGGCTGATCATCTCGCTGATCAAGACGCCCAACTCCGTCATCCCGATCTACAACCAGAACAAGGCCCGCGATTTCGCCCGCCGGTATCTGGTGCCGCTGGCGTTGCAGGCCCCGGCGCAAACGCCCGGGTGATCCGTCAGGCAAACGCCTCCACCGGCGGGCACGAGCAGACCAGATTGCGGTCGCCGTAGGCGCCGTCGATGCGGCGCACCGGCGGCCACACCTTGGGCCGGAAGTCCTTGCCCAGCGGGTAGGCGGCCTCTTCCCGGGTGTACGGGTGGTCCCAGTCGCCGATCACCAGGCACTCGGCCGTGTGTGGGGCGCCCCGCAGCGGGTTGTCATCAACGGGCCACTCCCCCGCGCCCACCCGGTCGATCTCGCCGCGGATGGCGATCATGGCGTCGCAGAACGCGTCGACTTCGGTCAGGGTCTCGCTCTCGGTGGGCTCCACCATCAGCGTGCCGGCCACCGGGAAACTCATCGTGGGCGCGTGAAACCCATAGTCCGCCAAGCGTTTTGCCACGTCATCCACGGTCACTCCGGTGGACTTGGTGATGCCCCGAAGGTCCAGGATGCATTCGTGAGCCACCATGCCGTTCTCGCCGGTGTAGAGCACCGGGAAGTATTCGTCGAGGCGGCGGGCGATGTAGTTGGCCGAGGTGATCGCGGTCAGCGACGCCGCGCGCAGGCCTTCGGCCCCCATCATCCGGATGTAGGCCCAGCTGATCGGCAGGATCGAGGCGGACCCGTACGGCGCCGACGACACCGGATGCCCCTGGGGCAGCTCGGGGGCGTGCGGGTGCCCCGGCAGGAACGGCGCCAGATGCGACCGCACCGCCACCGGCCCCACGCCCGGTCCTCCGCCCCCGTGCGGAATGCAGAACGTCTTGTGCAGGTTCAGGTGGCTGACGTCACCCCCGAACTTCCCCGGCCGTGCGAGGCCGACCAGCGCGTTGAGGTTGGCGCCGTCCACATACACCTGGCCCCCCGCATCGTGGGTTGCTGCACAGATGTCGGCGATGTCGTGCTCGTAGACGCCGTGCGTGGACGGGTAGGTGATCATCAGCGTCGACAGCCGGTCACCGTGCTCGCCGATCTTGGCGCGCAGATCGTCGAGGTCCACGTCGCCGTTCTCGTGGCAAGCGACCACGACGACCCGCATCCCGGCCAGTGCCGCCGACGCGGCGTTGGTGCCGTGCGCGCTGGACGGAATGAGGCAGATGTCGCGGTGGGGTTCGCCGCGTCCGGCGTGGTAGTCGTGGATGGCCAGCAGGCCGGCGTACTCGCCTTGCGACCCCGCGTTGGGTTGCAGCGAGACGGCGTCGTAGCCGGTGATCTGTACCAACCAGGTCTCCAGGTCGGCGATGAGGCGCCGTAGGCCCGGGGAGTCGGACGCCGGCGCGAACGGATGCTGGCGGGCGAATTCCGGCCAGGTGATCGGTTCCATCTCGGCGGCGGCGTTGAGCTTCATGGTGCACGAGCCGAGCGGAATCATGCTGCGGTCCAAGGCGATATCTTTATCCGCCAGCGCGCGCAGGTAGCGCATCATCGCCGTCTCGGTGCGGTACTGGGTGAAGGCGGGATGGGTCAGGAACTCCGAGGTTCGGGTAACGATGCCCGCACATTTCGGCTCGGCCGCCGCCACGCCGAACGCCCCGAGCACCGCGGCGACATGCTCGTCGGTGGTCGCCTCGTCGCACGCCACCGACACGTGATCGTCGTCGACGCGCCACAGGTTGATGCCATGGGCTTTCGCCGTGGCGATCACCTCGTCGGCGCGGCCCGGGACCCGCGCCAGCATGGTGTCGAAGTACTTGTCGTGCACCAGTGCGTCGCCGATCCCCGCGGCGATCGCCTCGGCGTGACCGTGGACGCGGCGCGCGATCGCGGTCAGCCCCTCGGCGCCGTGGTAGCTGGCGTACATCGCGGCCATCACCGCCAGCAGCACCTGGGCGGTGCAGATGTTGCTGGTCGCCTTGTCGCGGCGGATGTGCTGCTCGCGAGTCTGCAGCGCCAGCCGGTAGGCGGGCGAACCGTCGGCGTCCAGCGACACACCCACCAGCCGGCCCGGCAGCTGACGCGCGTGGTTGGCGTGCACCGCCAGGTATCCGGCATGCGGGCCGCCGAATCCCATTGGCACACCGAATCTTTGGGTGCTGCCGAAGGCGACGTCGGCGCCGATCTCGCCGGGCGGCGTGATCAGGGTCATGGCGAGCAGGTCGGCACCGATCGCGATCAGCGCGCCCCGCTCGTGTGCCTGCTCGACCAGGGGCGCCCAGTCGGTGACCCGGCCGCTGGCGCCGGGCAACTGGGCGATGACGCCGAAGAACTCCCCGTCGGGCAGTCCGTCACGCAGGTCGGCGGTGACGACCTCGATGCCCAACGGCTTGGCGCGGGTGGCCACGATGGCCGCGGTCTGGACGAAGACGTCGGCGTCGACGGCCAGCCGGTTGCTCTTGCCGCGGGACGCGCGGTGCATCAGCGTCATTGCCTCGGCGGCCGCGGTGCCCTCGTCGAGCATGGAGGCGTTGGCGACCTCGAGGCCGGTCAGGTCGGCCACCATCGTCTGAAAATTCAGCAGCGCCTCGAGCCGGCCTTGGCTGATCTCCGGCTGATACGGCGTGTAAGCGGTGTACCAGGCGGGGTTTTCCAAGATGTTGCGCAGCAACACCGGGGGTGTGAGCGTGTCGTAGTAACCCTGACCGATCATGGACACGGCCACCGTGTTGGCCTCGGCCAAAACGCGCAGTTCGGTCAGCGCCTCGGTTTCGCTGGCGGGCGGCGGCAACAGGTCAAGACCGGGGGCGGCGCCGCTGTCGGTGAGCCGGTCCAGGATGCCCGCCGGGACCGCTTTGGACGCCAGCTCGTCGAGGGAGTCGACACCGATGACGGCGAGCATGGCCGCGACGGCCTGGCTGTCCGGGCCGATGTGCCGAGCGGCGAACGTGGATTGATCGGGCACTGGAAACTCCTGAGTAGGCGGTCAAAGACATATCGGGGCAGAGGACGAACGGCCCTCTCCCTCTGTCTTCACCCATTCACCGGGCGCCTGAGAGATTCGGCGCCGGATGCTTCTCCCGAACGCCTTTCCCCATCGGCGGGTGTCGACCGGCAAGGTCTGCACCGCTTTCCAGAGGCATCATTGTTTCGCGCGGTCCGGGTGCCTGAGAGGTTGACGGAGAGGTGTTGCTCCTTCGGCGTCCGTGACTGGCAGCCACGGAACTCTCCCGCACGAATACGATGCGCGGCCTAGTTTACTCGGCCGTCTGAACCCACCGCGAGCCTGCGTGTTTGTCCGCCGGCGCGTCGTGATGCGCGGCATTTGCGCACCCTCGCGCGCAGGAACTAGCCGATCTTGCGGTCGCGGTGCTTGCGCCGGGACGCCAGTTCGTCCTCGGGCTCGGCGATCGACTCGCCGCCGTCGGCCCGTTCGCCCGGGAAGTCGGCGATGACGCCGGTCAGCTCGCGCATGGCGCCGGACACGGCGATGCCGAACACGCCCTGTCCACCCTGCAGCAGGTCGACGACCTCTTCGGCCGAGGTGCACTCGTAAACGGTGGTGCCGTCGGAGAACAGGGTGATGTTGGCGAGATCCTGGACGCCGCGCTGGCGCAGGTGGTCGACCGCGACGCGGATGTTGTGCAACGAGATGCCGGTGTCGAGCAACCGCTTGACGATCTTGAGAACGAGGATGTCTTTGAACGAGTAGAGCCGCTGGCTTCCGGAGCCCGCCGCGCTGCGGATCGACGGGACCACCAGCGAGGTACGGGCCCAGTAGTCCAGTTGCCGGTAGGTGATGCCGGCGATCTGGCACGCGCTCGGACCGCGGTAGCCGACCAGTTCGTCGGGCACGGAGTCGTCCGGGAAAAGTCCGGGCTGCACGGGTGCGCTGGCGGCGGTGACGCTGCGGTCACTGCTCGCCGCGTTTCCCTGCTCTTCGAGGTTGAGCTGGTCTTGGCGTGGCTGCTCGCTCACGGTGGTTCCTCTCCGCGATCGCGCTCTCGTCGTTAGCTGCGTCTGAAGGCTGCATCGCAGCCACGTCTGCTCAGGCCCGAGTGCTAGTGAGCTTACGCTTTCCCGTAGCCGCCGCGCCTGAAGTCGTGATCAAAGTATGGCCGCCTCGGGGCCAACTGGGCGGGCTATCCGCCAGCGTGTCGAGATCAGGTTGCCAGTTGAGACGCATCCGTGATGTCCCCACCAGGCTAGTCCAGCGGCAACCGGCCGCTGCGGGCGCTAGGTGGCTTTGAAATCGTCGGGAGACACGCTGTCGAGAAATTCTTTGAACTTCTCCACCTCGTCCTCGCGGACGGCGGTGCCGCCCTCTTCGTCGGTCTCGTCGGGGATCAACAGCCCGGCCTGGGCAAGCACCGGCTCCTCGACATAGATGGGAACGCCGACGCGCAGTGCTATCGCCACCGAATCCGAGGGACGAGCCGACACGGTGACGTTGCGGTCGAACACCAGGTCAGCGTAAAAAGTCCCCTCCTGCAGATCGACGATCCGCACCTCTTTCAGCGAATGTCCAAGCGCGGCAATGACATCCCTGATCAGATCGTGTGTCAACGGGCGAGGCGGTTCAACGCCTTGCTGCTCTAGGGCGATGGCGGCGGCCTCCGACTGGCCGATCCAGATTGGCAGGTAACGGTCACCGTCGGTTTCGCGCAGCAACAACACCGGCTGGTTTTGCGGCTGCTCTACGCGAATGCCGACAACACGAACCTCACCCATTTGTGTCTGTCCTCCGCATTCGTGGCGCCGGTTGGATTGGTACTCGGAGCGACGGCGAGGTCAAAAATCCGCCCTACCGCCGAAACCAAGTTGTCGACCGAAGTCTAGTCCTCAGCGATCCAGAACGTCGCGAACGGCGGATTTGATCAACGACGTGTGCAACGTGATGGCCAGCGCCGCAACTTCACGCGCCAGATCGTCGGCGCGATCGCGGGCGCCGGCCTTGCCGGCTTTGACTATCGGCCCGGCGATTTGGGCGATCAGGTCGGACTGGCGGTCGGCCGCCGATCGGAATGCGCGCAGATGCCGCGGCTCGACGCCGTAGTCCGACAACGCCCGCGCGCATTGCAGGATGACGACCGCGTGCTCGTCGAAGAAACCGGCCGGGCCGGTGGTGATGACCCCGGCTTTGAGCAACGAGGTCAGTAGCTCGTCGTCCACGCCCGCGCGCGCCAGCAGGTCTTCGCGGCTCAGCCGGACGTGCGTGGGCGCCACCGCCGATTTGTCGGAGCCGGTCGCGAAGCCCGCGCCCGCGGTATCCCCGGCGTCGCCGGTTCCCGTCACCGACACCAGGCGTGGGCCGGCGTAGGAGGTTGTGAAAGGAGGTAGCTCACCGTCGGGCTGGGCGTCCAGCTGCGCCCGGATGACCTTCAGCGGCAGGTAGTGATCGCGCTGCGCGGTAAGGATGAATCGCAATCGCGCGCAGTCGTATGCGGTGAACCTTCGATAGCCCGACGCGGCCCGTTGCGGCGTCACCAGCCCCTCGGCCTCCAAGAAACGAATCTTGGAGATGGTGACATCGGGGAAGTCCGGCCTCAACAGTTCCAGGACCGCCCCGATCGACATCCCGGCCAGTGCCGAGCTATCGGGTGCGCTCACTAGCCTGAAGCTCCTCCATCCTCACCCTGCTTGGGTCCGGTCAGAAACACCAAGCGGAACTTGCCGATCTGCACTTCGTCGCCGTTGGCGAGCACCGCGGAATCCACGGGCTCCCGGTTGACGTAAGTGCCGTTGAGACTACCAACGTCGACCACGCTGAATTCGTTGTTTTCCAACCTGAATTCGGCGTGCCGGCGGCTGACGGTCACGTCGTCGAGGAAGATGTCGCTGTCGGGGTGCCGGCCGGCCGACGTGGTGGGCTGGTCGAGCAGGAACCGCGATCCCGCGTTGGGGCCCCGTTTGACGACCAGCAACGCCGAACCCGCCGGGAGTCCTTCGACCCCGGATACCGCGCTTTCCGTCCCCGCCTGCGCGGGTGCGTCGAGCTCGTTGAGGAAGTCGGCACGGAAGACAGACGTCGTCTCTACCGTCACTTCGTCCGAATTCTGCTCTTGCGGACTTCCTGAGTCCATGTCCGTCACGCGCTGCTCCTCACTGGCCGCTGTGGCGTTGTTTGTCCGGGCCGGTCGGCCGGCTTCCGCACCAGGTCTTGTTGCCCGGTATACCGGTCTTCACAAGGTCGATGTGTCGACGGTACCGCGCACCTGCCTGCAATGCGCCCACCACCTGACGATCCGAAACTTCGATTTCCCGTGTGCCGGCTGCACCGCTGGCTTTGCCGTGCGGGGCTGCAGGGACACTAGCAATCGTCATTCGGTCAGCGTTCCGCGGTAGGCCTCCGCGTCGAGCAACGAAGAAATGGCGGACTCCAGTTCGGCGACGTCGGAGACCTGCACATCCAGCAACCATCCGGCCCCGTATGGGTCGGAGTTGACCAGTTGCGGGCTGCCGTCCAGATCGGTGTTGACGGCCGACACCTTGCCCGACACCGGGGCGTACAAGTCCGACACCGATTTCGTGGATTCGACTTCGCCGAAGGACTCCCCCGCGCTCAGCTCGGCACCCACGTCGGGCAGCTGAACGAACACGACATCGCCCAACGCCGACTGCGCAAAGTCGGTGATGCCCACCCGCACGGTGTCATCACCACTTCGACGAACCCATTCGTGTTCGGCGGTGTAGTGCAGATCGGGCGGGATGTCGCTCACGAGTGATCCTGTCTGTTCGGAAGTTGCTCACTTGACGGGCTGAGCGTATTGGTGCGGTTTTGGTTGCCGCAAGGTGGTCACGTCCACCCGATCGGCCTGCTGGACCGACATCCGCGCACCGACCCGCTTGACCGTGTCCTGTGCGCCACCGGGAATGTTCATCGCGGCGGCCAGGGTGGGCGGATCACCAATCGCCAGAATCGAATACGCGGGCGACAGCGTCTTGGAGTCGACGGTCAGCGACCCGGGCATACCCGCGACCCAGGTGTCGACACCCACCCGGACGGACTGGTGTGCGTCGTTGACTTCGATCGCCTCGGCCCCGGCGGCGCGCAACTCGTTGATCACGTCGAGCATCGCCTCGGGGGAAACCCCCGGCCCGGGGTCCTCGATCGTGACGGTGACACCGGGCCCGGTGGCGCCCACCGCGCCTACCAGGATGGACAGCGCCGCCAGCCTGGATTGGGCGGACTGGATAGCGGCCTGGTCGTTGTTGCCGGACGCCTGCAAAGAATTCAGCGTGTTCTCCAGCTCGTTCACCTCGCTGCGGAGCGTGCCTTCGCGCTGCCGCAACGAATCCAGCAACACCAACAGGTCAGCGGGGCGCGCCGTGTCCAGCGAATCGCCCGATTCGGTTTGGCGGACCTGGGTGACGATGGCGATACCGAGAAGCAGACACAACAGGACGGCCAGCGTCCCGAAACCCAGGCGGGAGCGACCGCCGCGCAGCATCCCGGACAACCCGGTACGACGGACCGGCCCGATCGCGGGACGGGGATTTTTCCCGGGCAGTTCGTGGCGCCCGCGCGGCGCACCCTGATCCGGCGCCGCCTCGGCGTCGGGGTGAGCGGGTCGGGTTGGCCCGTCACCGCTTTGGCCGGCGCTGGGATCCGTCGAATCCTGGCTCACGTTGACCTCGATTCGGTCATGGCGTCACGCCCCGAACAGCCGGCGGCGCAACGCCGCCGCATTGCCGAAGATGCGGATGCCCAGCACGACGATGATGGCCGTGGACAACTGGGTGCCCACCCCCAGTTGGTCGCCCACGTAGACGATCAGCGCGGCCACGAAGACGTTGAACACGAACGAAATCACGAAGACCTTGGGGTCGAAGATCCGTTCCAGATAGGCACGCAGCCCACCGAACACGGCATCGAGGGCCGCGACCACGGCGATCGGCAGATAGGGCTGGACGACTTCGGGTACCGCGGGGTGAAAAACCAGGCCCAGCACGATGCCGATCGCCAGCGCTGCGATACCGATCATGCTTGCTTTCCCGTCTCGCCCAGGCGACGCTGTCCGTTCGGGACTTTTCTCACTGTGGCCCAATCTGCTTGGCGAACTTGACATCCCGGATCGATCCGGCAGGGAGCGTGAGGCCGTCGGCGACATCCACCGTAACCGCCACGCCGTAGGAGATCTCCAGCAGCCTCAGGCGCTGCAGTCCCGAGCTGTTGTCGAAGACATCGCGCATCGACCGAGGCGGCCCGATCGCAAGAATCGTGTACGGACTGCTGGTCGGGTTGTTGTCCACCAGGATCGCGCCGCCGGCTTGCCGGATGGTCACGTTGGGCCCGATCCGCACGCTGCCGACCGAGACGGCCTCGGCGCCGCTGGCCCACAGGGAGTTGACCACCAGCTGCAGGTCGCGGTCCAAGATGATCTGCCTGCTGCCGCTGACCCGCTGCTTGGACACGTCGGAAAGGTTCGGGCTGGCGCCCGGATCGGTCACGGTGATCTTCAGTCCGGGCCCGATGATCGCCGTGCCGCCCGCCGCCAGGCTGAGCGCGTCGAGACGTTTCAGCAGGCGCCGCCCCTCGGCGTCTTCCGTCAACGCGTGGCGCTGTACGTCATCGACCTGTGTCGAGAGCTGGTTGCGCCGCTGGGCCAACTTGGTCGCGGAGCCTTCCGTCGACCGCACGTTGTCCAACAGCAGTTGCTGCGCGTCGCGCACCCCGGGGGCGACCGAGCGGGCTTGCGCGACCGCGGCGGCGAAGACCGTGGCGATGAGCAGCGCCGCCAGCGCCTGCCACAGCCAACCGAACGCGCGTTGGCGTCCGCCCCGCGGGCTCGCGGCGGCGCCGCGCCTGGCCGCCGCCGCGGCATAGCCGGGATCCAGGTGTTCGGACAGCAGCGCGCGCAGCAGCGAGGGCACCGGAATCAGTTGTGGCCGCGCCGCTACGTGCGCGCTGTGACCGGCGTTAGGGTCGTAGCCGCCGAGCAGGCGGTCCGCGTCAGCCATGGTCAGTCACTTTCGCCGCGGCCGACGGACGCGAACCCCGGTCGACCTTGGGCATGCGACGCAGGACCAGCGTCATCTGAATCACGTACTGCACGAACGCCCACAGGTAGCCGTACATGCCCCAGATCAGGAAGGCCCACCCGCAGGCGCCCACGACCCGGCTCCACAGCGCGTCCCAGCTGCCCAGCAGCACCAGCGGAAAGCCCGACATGAGGGCGAATGTGGCGGCCTTGCCGATGTAGGTCACCGGCAGCGCCGACAGCCCGCGGCTCCACAGCAGCGGCAGCGTCACGGCCAGCAGTCCGTCCCGCGCGAGCAGGACGACGACGAACCACCACGGCACGATCCCGCTGAACGCCAACACCAGGGGAACGGCGACCATGTAGAGGCGGTCGACGGCGGGGTCGAGCAGCACACCCAGCCGGGAGGACTGATTGAGCACCCGGGCGATCTTGCCGTCGGCCCAGTCCGAGGCGCCGCTGAACATCAGGATCGCCACCGCCCAGCCGTTGGCGTGCGCGACCAGCAAGACGTAGACGAACACCGGAATGAGCGCCAAGCGGATAGCGCTCAGCGCGTTGGGCACCGTCAGCACCCGGTTGGGCGGAAGCACCGGCTCCATGAGCCGTGACCTTAACGCGGAAGCGACGCGGTCCGCAGCGCGGACCGTTGGGGAGGCGGGCAAAACCGTCGCCGAACGCGCGGCTGGCCGCACTGTCGAGCTCGAGTGCGCGGCGGCCCGCACACTCGGCGACGCGCCGCGCTAGCGGAACACGCCGGGCAGGCTCAGAGTGGATAGCGTGTCATCCGACAGCGGGTTGTCGTTGACCATGTACGTCCACGTCGACGTCGGTCGCGCCAGCTTGGACAGATCCAGCCCCTGCTCCTCCTCGAGGACGTTCGCGGTCTCGAAGGTCTGCTGGGCCGCTTCGATCGCGTCGGCGGCCAGCGACGCGAACGCGTCGACCGCCATGCGGTGAAACTCGTCCAGCGGATTCTGCCGGCCCAGCGCCCGCAGGTGGATGCTCTCGCGGATGTCGGCCAGATACGCCAGATGGTCGGCCCAGCCGCGGTCCAGGTGATAGAGCATGATCTGCCGGCAGATCGTTTCGAGGCGTTCTTCGGAGATCTCCTCGGCCAGCTCCTCGTAGCGTTTCGGCGCTAGCTCGGCGAGTTCTTCACGCGCGGTTGCGGTGCGCAGCAACGTATCCCGTCGATCGACGATGATGGCGCGCTGCTGCGCGATCAGCTGGTTGTAGCGCCAGGTGTTCGCGTGCACGTCGAGCATGCGCCCCTCCGCCACGCGCTGCGCGTGGTCGAGCAGCCCGGCCGCCTTGGGGCTGACGATCTTGCCGTCCTCATCGGTTTCCATCGGCAGCTTGTTTTGGTCGAGGTTGGCCGCCACGACGTCGTCCTCCCAGCTGGAGAAGAACACCGACGACCCCGGGTCGCCCTGCCGGCCGGCGCGCCCCCGCAGTTGGTTGTCCAGCCGCTCGGTGTGGTGGCGGCCGGTGCCCACGACGTGCAGGCCGCCCAATTCGGCGACCCGGTCGTGGTCGGCTTCGTCGGAGCCACCGAGCCGAATGTCGGTACCCCGCCCGGCTATCTGCGTCGACACGGTGACCACCCCGAACTGGCCGGCCTCGGCGATGACCTGGGCTTCCTCGGCGTCGTTTTTCGCGTTGAGCACCACCGCGGGCACGCCGCGGCGCAGCAGCCGTTCGTGCAGATCCTCGGATTCGGCGACATCGCGGGTGCCGACCAGCACCGGCTGCCCGGTCTCGTGCAGGTCGGCGATGTGGGTGACGATCGCGTCGTTCTTGGCCGCGCCGGTGATGTAGACGCGGTCGGACTCGTCTTCACGAATGTTGGGCTTGTTCGGTGGAATTGGCGACACACCGAGCTTGTAGAACTGGCGCAGCTGCTCACCGGCGGCCAGCGCGGTGCCGGTCATGCCGCACACCGTGGCGTAGCGGTTGATCAGCGCCTGCACGGTGATGGTGTCGAGCACCTCGCCGGTTTCGGTGGTCTCGATGCCCTCCTTGGCCTCGACCGCGGCCTGCAGTCCGTCGGGCCAGCGCTGCAGTTGCGCGATGCGCCCGCGCGAGGAATTGATCAGGTGCACGGCGTCGTCGCGCACGATGTAGTGCACGTCGCGCTGCAGCAGCACGTGCGCGTGCAGGGCGACGTTGACCTCGGTCAGCGTGGTGCCGACGTGCTCCTCGGAGTACAGATCGATGCCGCCGAGCGCCTTTTCGACCTTGCGTGCGCCGGCCTCGGTCAGGTGGACGTTGCGGCTGTCGGAGTCCGTGTCGAAATCGGCGTCGGCGTTCAGTTCGCCGACCAGCTTGATGATTTCGAGCCTTGGCGTCTCCCGATGGGTGGTTCCCGCCAGTACCAGCGGCACCAGCGCCTCGTCGACCAGCACGGAGTCGGCCTCGTCGATGAGGGCCACGTCGGGGTTGGGTGACACCAGGTCGTCGACGTCGGTCACCAGTTGATCGCGCAGCACGTCGAAGCCGATCTCGTTGACCGAGGCGTAGGTGACATCGCAGCCATAGGCGGCCCTGCGCTGTTCGCTGGACGACTCGGCGGTGATCCAGCCGACCGTCAGCCCCATGGCTTCGATCAGCGGACCCATCCATTCCGCGTCACGACGTGCCAGGTAGTCGTTGATCGTCACGACGTGCACATGCCGCCCGGCGAGTGCGTACCCGGCGGCTGCGATCGCGCCGGCCAGGGTTTTGCCCTCACCGGTGGCCATCTCGATCACGTCGCCGGCCAGCATGCGCAGCGCGCCCAGCAGCTGAACGTCAAAGGGCCGCAACCCACTCGCCCGCTCGGCCGCCTCCCGGGCGATGGCGAGAAACTGCGGGATGTCCTCGGAGTCCGCGAGGTCCTCGAGGTTGAGCAGCCCGGCCGCTTTGCGCAGCTGCTCGTCAGTCAGCCCGGCCGCCTCGTCGTCGTATTCCGACGACTCGTCGACCTGGGTGAGCGAGCGGCTGCGGTCCTTTTCGGTGCTGGCGCCGAGCAGCTTCCAGAAGCGGCTGCTCAGCCGGCCGGGTTGAGCGCGGGTGGTCTTAGGCACAGGTCAACGGTACGTGACCCCCTAGCGGGCGCGAGCGTGCGTGTTTGTACGCGACACGCCGACCGCTCGCGGCCCCGGATGGCTGTCAGGCGAGGTTGGATCGGCGCGGATAGGCGATGTTCGGGTCGGTGAGCACATTGACGACGGCGGGCAGGCCGCTGGCGAAGGCCCGTTCCAAGGCGGGCCGCAGCTCGCCGGGTGCGGCGACCAGTTCGCCGTGGGCGCCCAGCGCGCGCGCCACCTCGTCGTAGCGCGTTCCCGGGCGCAGTTCGGCCACCACCGAGTAGCCGTACAACGCTTCCATGGGGTGCTTTTCGAGGCCCCAGATGCCGTTGTTGCCGATCACGGACACGACGGGCACGTTGTGCCGGACCAGGGTGTCCCACTCCATGCCGCTGAAACCGAACGCGCCGTCGCCCTGCAGCAGCACCACCTGACGCTCCGGCCGGGCCAGCTTGGCGGCCAGCGCGTAGCCGGGGCCCGAACCCAGGCAGCCGTACGGGCCGCTGTCCAGCCAGCACCCCGGCAGATAGCTGTCGATCACCCGGCCGGCGTAGGACCCGAAATCGCCGGCGTCGATCACCACGATGGCGTCGCGATCGAGCATGGGCGCCAGCTCCGCGTACACCCGCATGGGATGCAGCGGGACGCGGTCGTCGGCGAGCTCGGTTTTCTCCTTGGCGCGCGCCGCGGTCTCGGCCGTGCGGAGTTCCTCGATCCAGTCGCGGTGCCCGCCGCCACCGGAGGTGGCCAGCGCCGCCAGGATCGTCAGCAGGTCGCCGTAGAGCTCGGCCTGCACCGGTCGCGGATGACGGCGCTCGGGTTGGACACGGTCGACCACGACGAGCTGGGTTTGTTGCCCGAACACCGCACCGAAGCCGAGCCGGAAATCCATGGGCACGCCGACGATCAGCGCAACGTCGGCCTCCGCCAACGCTTTTCCGCGAACCCGGGAGAACGCCAACGGATGGTCGGCCGGGACGGCGCCGCGGGCCATTCCGTTCATCAGCACCGGGATCTGGAGTTCCTCGGCAAGACGCAGCAGGGCCGCCTCACCGTGTCCCCACCACACGTTGGTGCCGGCCATGATCACCGGGCGCTTCGCCGCGGACAGCAGACCGGCGGCACGTGCCAGCGCCTGGTCGTTGGGTGCGCGCCCCGGCGGCAGGTCGACGAGAGCCCCGGGGCGCCCGTCATCGTCGGACATGGAGAACACGTGGTCCATCGGGAAGTCGACGAAACCCACGCCGGACGGTGCGCCGACCGCGGCGAGCAACGCGTCATCGACGAGCCGGGCGGCGTCGTCCGCCGACTGCGCGGTGGCGGCGAAACGGGCCAACGGCGCCACGAAGGGCACATGGTCGATCTCTTGCAGCGAGCCCATGCCCCAGCGCTGGGCCGGCGCCCGTCCGCCCAGCACCACCAGGGGCGACTGGTTCTGCTGCGCCGCCGCCATCGCGCTCATCCCATTGGTGATGCCCGGCCCCGCGGTCAGCGCGGCCACGCCGGGCCGCCTGGTCACCTTCGACCAGCCCTCGGCGGCGAAGGTCGCGGTCTGTTCGTGGCGGGTGTCGATCAGCCGGATACCCTCGTCGCGGCAGCCGTCGTAGATGGAAAACAGGTGACCGCCCGACAGCGTGAAGACGGTATCGATTCCGCTGGCCCGCAGGCGCCGCGCGACGAGGCGTCCGGCATGCAATGTTTGTGCGGGGGTGGCGTCGGTAGTCATCACCGCAGCCTAGCCAGATGCTTCGGGTACCTTCGCCGAAGGATTTGAAGTTGAGGAGAGTCCGGTCCCCTCGACCGTAAGGAGACGCGACGATGGGCCCCAAGCCGTTCACGCCATCGATCAACTGGTCGGCGGCACCCATGGATTCGTTGCGATGGATCGCCATAGCGTGGGTGATCAGCGCCGTCTGCCTGTTCGGCGTGCTGCTTGCGTTCCGCTACCTCACGCCCTGGGGCCGGCAGTTCTGGCGGATCACCCGCGGCTACTTCCTCGGCCGGGCCAGCGTCAAAGTGTGGCTGGGCCTCGGCGTGCTGCTGCTGCTGGTGATCTTCTCGGTCCGGCTCAACGTGCTGTTCAGCTATCAGAGCAACGACATGTACACGGCTTTGCAGGTGGCACTAAAAGGGCTCGCCACGGGTAACGACGAGGTCAAACAGTCCGGGATCCACAACTTTTGGGTCTCGCTCGGGATTTTCATCCTACTGGCGGCCATCTTCATCGCCCGGGTGATCCTCGACATCTACCTGACGCAGCGGTTCATCATCGCCTGGCGCATGTGGCTGACGGGCCATCTCACGGACGACTGGCTCGCGGGCCGGGCCTATTACCGGGATCTGTTCATCGACAACACCATTGACAACCCCGACCAGCGCATCCAACAGGATGTCGACATCTTCACCGCGGGAGTGGGCGGCACCCCGAACATCCCGTCCAACGGGACGACCAGCACCCTGCTGTTCGGTGCCGTCAACGCGGTGGCATCGGTGATCTCGTTCGCCGCGATCCTGTGGAATTTGTCCGGGGACTTCGATCTCTTCGGTGTGAACGTGCCGCGTGCGATGTTCTGGACCGTCCTGATCTATGTCTTGATCGTGACGGTGGTCGCGATTTGGCTTGGGCGCCCGCTGATTTGGCTGAGCTTCAACAACGAGAAACTCAACGCCGCGTTCCGTTACGCCCTGGTGCGGTTGCGCGACGCCGCGGAGGCAGTGGGCTTCTACCGGGGCGAGCGCGTCGAACGTACCCAATTGTGGCGGCGCTTCACGCCGATCATCGACAACTACCGCAGGTTCGTCCGGCGGACCATCATCTTCAACGGATGGAACTGGTCGGCGACGCAGGCCATCATTCCGCTGCCGTTGGCGATTCAGGCGCCGCGCCTGTTCTCCGGGGAGATCGCCTTCGGCGATGTCACCCAGACCGCGCAGGCTTTCGGCAACATCAACGACTCACTGTCGTTCTTCCGCAACAACTATGACGCGTTCGCGGCCTTCCGGGCGGCGATCATCCGGTTGCACGGCCTCGTCGACGCCAACGACAAGGGCCGCGCGCTGCCAACCATTCTCGTCAAACCCAGCGAAGAGACCGCGGTTGAGCTACGTGGCATCGAGGTGCGCACACCCGACGGCGACCAGTTGGTCGACTCGCTGGACATCCAGCTCGACCTCGGCGACACCCTGGTGATCACCGGACGTTCCGGAGCCGGAAAAACCACGCTGCTGCGCAGTCTGGCCGAATTGTGGCCGTACGCCTCGGGGACGCTGTGCCGCCCGGACGGCGACAACGCGACCATGTTCTTGTCGCAGTTGCCGTACGTGCCGCTCGGCACGTTGCGCACCGTCGTGTGCTACCCGAATTCACCGGACGACATCGCCGATGAGCAACTGCGCGACGTGCTCACCAAGGTGGCGCTGGCGCCACTGATCAATCGGCTGGACGAGGACCAGGATTGGGCCAAGGTGCTGTCCCCCGGTGAGCAGCAGCGCGTCGCTTTCGCGCGCGTCCTGCTCACCAGACCGAAGGCGGTCTTCCTCGACGAGGCGACCTCCGCGCTGGACGCCGGCCTGGAATTCGCTCTGTACCAACTGGTTCGGGCGGAGCTGCCGGAGTGCGTCATGGTCAGCGTGAGCCATCGGCCCGCCGTCGAGCAGCACCACGAGCAGCAGCTCCACCTGCTTGGCGGCGGCGCGTGGCAGCTGGGCCCGGTCGAAAAGGAGCCCGCGCAGGTCTAGCGCCTACGCTCCCCCGGCCCGTCCGGCCGCGTGCGCTCCGGCGCCGGGTCTTAGCGCGCCTACGCTCCCCCGGCCCGTCCGGCCGCGTGCGCTCCGGCGCGGCGTCCGAAGAACGAACCCTCACCCAGCTGCGTCCCGCTGGCGTAACCCTTGCCGTCCTGGGCGAGGTTGGACGCGCAGGCACCGGCGGCGTACAAGCCGGGCACCACGGTGCCGTCGGCCCGCTGCACCTCGCCGTCAACGGTCACCGCGAGGCCGCCGATCGTGAAGCCTGAGTACATCGCTCGCCCGAGCGACAGATCGAACACCGCCCACGGGCCGTTGTCTTGCGGCGCAAGGAATTCCGGTTGCTTATGGAAATCGGCGTCCTCGCCGGCGGCGGCGAACTGGTTGTAGCGGTCCAGTGTGGCTGCGAGGTTGCCGGCCGGGATGCCAAGCGCGGCTTCCATTTCCGCGATCGACTCGTAACCATCGAGGAAGCGGATCAGTGGCATCGCGGGCATCTCGGTGTGTGCTTCGTCGACGACCAGATATGCGATCTGCTCCGGTTGCTCGAGCACGAACGCCGAAGTGCGCGAGTGGTAGGAGTCCTCGGCGACGAAGCGCTTGCCCTCCTTGTTGACGATCACACCGGTCAGCAGGACCTCCGGCGGATAGGCCGCCGCGGTGATGAACAACTCGTCCATGTGCTTGGTGGCCCCGCCCGCCGAGACGCCCATCCTGATGGCCAGCCCGTCGTCGTTCGGATTGCCCAGGATGTAGGGCGCCGCCAGGCCGTGATGCTTGGTGCGCCGCGGCTGGCCCAAGGCGGGAGTGTGCTCGGCAACCATCTCCGGATTCATCGCGAATCCACCCGCCGCCATGATGACGGCTCTGGCCTTGATGGCACCCGTGTCGGTGAAATGTTTCCAGGCGACACCGACGACGGCGCCGTCGTCGTCCACGACGAGGTTGGTTGCCCCTGTCTCATAACGGATCTGCACACCCAGGGCGTCGGCGCGCTTGACCAACAGGTCGATGACCATGGCCGCGCCGCCCAACTCCCCCGGCACCGGCACGGAGTGCCCGCGCGGCGCCGGCGTGGCCCGCTCACAGAAGGGCCATACCTTTTCATTGCCGGTGTAGCTCAGGCCCTCGGTGCCCGGCGGCACGACGACTTTGCCCGGGTAGTAGCTGCGCTCGAACTGAAAGCCCAAGTCTTCCAGCCAGTTGAAATGCTCGACGCTGCCGTCGCAGTAGGCCCGGATCTTGTCGAGTTCGGGCTCCCGCGAGACCTCGACGAGGTACTTGTACATCTCCTCCGCCGAGTCGTCCTGACCGGTCGCCTGCTGCACCGCGGTCCCGCCGCCGAGGTAAAAGTGGCCCCCGGCAAGCGAAGTGGTACCGCCGGCCGCGGCCGCGCGTTCGAGCACCAGCACCCGCGCCCCCTCGGCAGCCGCGCTGACCGCGGCGCAGCCGCCGGCGATGCCGAAGCCGATCACCAACACGTCGACCTCGTCGGACCACGACGTCACATCGTTCGCACTGACTGTTGCCGGTATCTCCGTGCTCATTGGCACCTTTCCTTCTCATCGCTGCGCTCTGCGTCGTGGCTGGCGCGGCTCACCGTTGCTCCTGCTTGATGTAGTCGTAAAACGCCCTCATTTCGGGCGCGATGTACGCGAACTCCACAAACGGCACGCCCGCCTGCGGCGCCGAGACATAGGCGAATTGGATTCCGCCGGGCATCACGCCTTGCTGCACGACCGCCGCGCCTCGCTCGATGGCCTCCACCAACGCCGCGTCGAATTGCTCGGGGCTTTCGGCCTCCATGCAGACGTGGTGCAAACCCGCCGCGCAATCCCGCAAAAAGTCACTATAGATGTTCTCACCGCGAACCGGTTGGATCAGCTCCAATTGCATGTCGCCGAGGTAGCTCAGGGAGATGCTGGCGACGAAATCGGCGGGCCTGCCGTGGTAGCTACAGGTATCCGGAGCAAAGTGCACGTCGGGTATGCGCACCCACTTCCGCACGCCTAACAGGCCGGTGAGAGCCGTTTCGGTGGCATCCAGGTCGGCGGTGACCCAGGCGATCTGCGTCGGCGATTCAACGGGGAGCGTCATCGTCTCGCAGAATAGTCCAGTTGCCGGGCCGCCAGAAAGGGTCCGCACAACTTTGCCATGCCGGCCCGCTCCGCGCCCGAAACTTCCGGGTGAACACGTTCTAATTCGCGCGTTCGTCGCGGCGCCCGCGGCATCAATGTTGGCTCAGCATGTCCACCAGCAGCCGCAGCTGGGTGTCGAAGATCGCCTCCGAATCGGTGAGGGTCTCCGCGCCGTATTGCCCGAACACCTCGAGGCTGATGGCACCGAGCACCCCCGCCCAGAGTAGAAAACACTTGGCAAGCACCTGGTCATCGCCGGGGAATCCAAATTCGTGCCGAATCCGTTCGAAGTCGGATGACATCGGTTGCGGCGCAAGGTCATTGGTCAGCCGGATGTCTCCGGTGGTAATTCCGGCCGCGACGGCATCAAACAGGGCCGCGACCACGCGGGTGCCGACGGCAACCGTGCGTTCAGGCGGCGCGTGATATCCGGGGACGGGACTGCCGTACAGCAGGGCCCAGCACGCCGGGTGCGCGACGGCCCACTGTCGGGTCGCCCGCGCAATGGCGATGACGTCGTCACTCCACAGTTCTCCCACGGTGTCGCGGGCGCGCTCCACCGTGTCGGCCAGGTCGGAGTAGGCGTCGACCAGCAGCAGGGTCAGCAGCTCGTCGCGGCTGGAGACGTACCGGTACACCGCGGAGGACACCATGCCCAGGTCGCGGGCTATCGCCCGGACCGACAATCCGGCCGCGCCGCGCTCCGCGAGCTGGCGGCGCCCGAGTTCGACGATTCGCGCCTCGATCTGCTCCCGTGACTCCTGGCGTTTGCCCACGCGGTCAGTCTGACACAACCGAGAACACTGCTCTTGTTTTCTGCACCGGGGTGTGGCAGCGTGTTTAAAAGTGAGAGCACCGCTCTCAACGATTCTGACTAGATTCGCCGAGAGGACGCGAGCATGTCCACACGCTATGAGGAACCGAACCGGGCCGCCCGCGTCGCCAACGTGGTGATCCGTTGGCTTGCCGACGCGGGGATCAGCATCGCCGGGACCCGCGCGCTGCGCGTCCGCGGCCGCAAGACCGGCCAGCAGCGCGCGGTCGTGGTCAACCTCCTGACCGTCGACGGCGTGGATTACCTGGTCTCCCCGCGCGGCAACACCCAGTGGGCGCGCAACGTCCGGGCCGCGGGCGTCGTGGAGGTGGGTCCACGTTGGCGCCGGCAACGCGTTCGGGCCAGCGAGGTCGACGACGCGGCCAAACCCGATCTGCTGAGGCGTTACCTGGCCCGGTGGTACTGGCAGGTCAAGGATTACGTTGCGGGTCTGACACCGGACAGCAGTGACGAGCAGTTTCGTGCCGCGGCGCCCACGATTCCGGTGTTCGCCTTGACCAAGACGGCCTGACGGGGACCGAGTGGGCCTCTAGTGGGCCCGCTAGCGGGCGTTGTCGCCCGCCCCGAGGTCCTGGCGAACCTCCTCCGAGGTGGCCCGCCACGACACCGCCGCCGGAAAGTCCCCCCAGACGCTGTTGAAGATGCCGACGAGCTGTCCCGGGCCGCCACTGGGCGCCAGATACACCGGCCCGCCGGAGTCCCCGTTGTGGCTCTGCACGCCGTGCGACATGGTGAACCAGCCGTTGTTCACGCTCTCCACCGTCCCGCAGGTTTCCCCGGTGATCACGCCGTAATGGCAGATCGGCTGGCCGGGGGTGAGCGGCGGGGCGGGGTCCGAGACCAGGGGACGGCCACCCGGCAGGATGTTGTTCGCCGTGACGCCGTCGTCCAGCACAATCGCTTCGTAGTCGCTGATCACCTGGCTGGTGGACACGGTCGTCCCGCTGGGGGTGTTGTCCCGGTAGGCCGCCAGGCGGCCGATGACGGTACCGCCCCGATCCGTGACCACTCCGCCCCCGCCCCGGCAATGCCCCGCGGTGAACGCGATTTTCAGGCTGGGGTCGACGTATCCCAACGTGCAAACGCGGTTGTCCTGGCGGATCTCCATGCCCGGATACACCATGACGTCGGCTTTTGCCGGCGCGGTCGGCAGCGGGGAGGTGAGCGCTGCGACAGTAGCCGACGCGGCGAAGGCGCGCGTTGCCAGGCGATGCACCATCAACTCCGATCCATCGGGCGGATACTGACGGGAGGTCGAGGTTACGGCGTAACCGGCCTCCACGTTGAGCTTTTCGCGCCGGGGAGCGCCGATGTTACAGAGAGGTCACGAGCGGGGCGGGGGCGCCGGTTTGACCAGCGGTGCGCGGCGCCCACCCGGGCGGGCCGAACACGTAGCCCAACCGGTCCCGGAGCCGGGTCGCCGTACGCCAGTCCCGGGCGATTGCGAGGTATTCGCGGGTCTGCAGCGTCCAGATGTTGAAGGTGTCGACCTGCTTCGTCAGGCCGTAGTGCGGGCGGAACAGCTCGGGCTGGAAGGTGCCGAACAGCCGGTCCCAGATGATGAAGATGCCGCCGTAGTTTTTGTCGAGGTACACCTTGTCCATTCCGTGGTGCACCCGGTGGTGCGACGGCGTGTTGAAGACGAACTCGAAGGGCCGTGGCAGCTTGTCGACCCGCTCGGTGTGGATCCAGAACTGGTAGATCAGGTTCACCGAGAAACTGAAGAACACCATCCATGGCGGAATCCCCAACAGCGGCAACGGAATCCACATCAATATCTCGCCGCTGTTGTTCCATTTCTGGCGCAGCGCGGTGGCGAAGTTGTAGTACTCGCTGGAGTGGTGGGCCTGGTGCGTCGCCCAGATCAACCGCACTCGGTGGGCGATCCGGTGGTAGGCGTAGTACAGCAGGTCGACGCCGAGGACGGCGATCACCCAGGTGTACCAGCGGGTCGCCGACAGGTGCCACGGTGCCAGGTAGGCATAGATTGCGGCGTAGCCGAGCAGGGCCAGGGTCTTCCAGCCGGCGGTGGTGGCCACCGAAACCAGCCCCATCGAGATGCTGGTCAGCGAGTCGCGGGTGCGGTGCGCCCCCGCGGCCGGGCGCGCGGCGTCGGTCGCGAGGTGTTCCAGCTTGCGCGCCGCTGTCCATTCGAGGGTCAACAGCAACAAGAAGAACGGAATGGCGAGCAGTACCGGGTCCCGCATCTGCGGGGGAAGCGCGGACAGGAAGCCGGAAAGGGCACTCACACAGGTAAGACTACGACGAACGCTGGGACGCTCAGCGACGATCGTCGGACTGCATGTCCTCCCCGGCATACCACTGGACGGCGCGGACTCCGGGTAGCAGGGACAGCTCTGCCACCAGCCGCTCCAGCCGGGCCGGGGCGTCACCGTTCATCAGCAGGTGGGCGGTCAAGGTGATCTCGTCGTCGGCCGGGTGCCCGGTGTGGATCCCGCGAAGGGTGATGTCGTTGCCGCCGGCATGCTGGACGATCTGGGCGCGCGCGTACTTCTCGTGCTTGGGGCGGCAGACCACCTGCACCAGATACGGCAGGAGGCTTTCGTCCTCGTCGGCACTGTTGTCGCGGTCGATCAACCGGCCGAGCGGGCGCCCCAGCACATGGATGCCGATGACCGTGCCGGTGCCGATCAACGCGAACAGCAGGTGCCCGGAAGCGGCCAGCACGCCGATCGCCGCCGAGCACCACAGGGTGGCTGCGGTGTTGAGGCCCCGGACGTTGACGCCCTCCCGCAGGATCACCCCACCGCCCAGGAAGCCGATACCGGACACCACATAGGACGCGACCCGGGTGGGGCTGGAATCCGAGGTGGCCGCCGCGTACAGGACGAACAGCGTTGCGCCCCCGGCCACCAGCGCGTTGGTGCGCAGCCCGGCGCGGCGGGCCCGCCACTGCCGTTCCAGGCCGATGAGGGCGCCACAGCCCACGCCGACGCCCAACCGCAGCGCGAACTCGACAGCGCTCAACGTTTCCACGACACCCTCCTTCCCGGTCGCAAGGCGGCGAAGGGAGCTAACCAAATCCGGGTTAACCGCAAGTGGAGCCCAACCGAACCGCTGACGTCGGGCGTATCCCCCGGCGCGCGGCGAGACCCAGGCTAACCGGCTTTGGGTGTGATGTGGTGGGGGCAGTAGACGCTGGATGCGAGTGCCGCGAATTTGGCGGCGGCGTCCATCGTCATGCCGGGGTTTTGATTCTTGATGTCGCTGACGACCTGCAAACCCGTTTCGCCCCTGCCCATCAACCCGCACACGGCTTTGGCGGACGTGATGACCTGGCTGGGGTTGCTGTAGGTGATGCCGGAATTGCTGAGGTTGGCCAGGAACGCCGCATCGTCGCCCTGCGGCTCGGCGTGCGCGGACGCCGCGAAGCTGATCACGCTGACGGCTGCGAGCACCGCAAGGAGAGGTTTCATGCCGTTCCCGCCTTTCCGAGCCGAACGTCGGGCAACGTCACCGTGGGCTTGTCTCCACTGGACACGTGCACCGCGTGGATGCCGGGCTTTGTCGACAACTGGTCGAGCAGAGCGTCGAGCCCGGCCTTGTCGACATTCCAGTGCTGCACGGATTCGGGCTGCTTTTGCAGCTTCGCGATGACGTCGTCGAGTTTGACGGGCGCGACGGTCTTCGTCGCCCCGCCGGCGCGGGCCCGAATACCCCTCCCGCTCACGACTTGAGGGGCCACGGCGCCGAGGGCGCCTCCGGTCAGGCTTCCCAACGCCATGTGACCGAGCAGGCTTGCCGGGATGCCCGCCGCGGGGGCCGCGGTCAGACTGGCCGTTGGCACCAGTCCGCTGGCCAACCTGATCGCCGGTGTCGCCGACGCCCAGGCCGGTGGCACCGACAACTTGCCCACCACGTTCGCCGTGCCCGTGTCCGCCGATACCGCGCTGGTCAGGCCCGCGGCGGCCGACCGCATCCCGAGGCCGGCTCCCAGCGCGGACTTCGGGATTTCCAGGCCCTCGACCGGCAGGTTGTAGAAGTATTTGAACTCGGTCATGGCAAGGTTGAACGGGGCCAGGGCTTCGCTGGCTACCGTGTTGAACCGGCCGATGTCGGCCAGGATCCCGAACGTGTTCTGCCACGTCGTGCCCGCCAAGGGGGACCCGGTCAGGGTATTGAGCACCTGGTCCCAGAACTCCATGTAACCGCGGGACGCGTTGCCGATGGCCTCGAGCAAGTCGCTGATGATGCCCGACGGCGGGGCCGCGGCGTCCCCAGCCGCGGCGGTGGCGCTCGCCACACCGGTGGCCTCGCCCAGCGCGGCCGCCTGGGTGGCGACCCCGGCTTCATTGGTGGTCGGGGGCGGCTCGGTGAACGGTGCCAGCCGCGTGGCGGCCGCGGACGCGCTGGCGTAGGCGTACATCGCGGCGGCGTCCTGCGCCCACATTTCCCCGTATTCGGCCTCGGTGGCGGCGATCGCCTTCGAGACGGCTTTTGCGGCGGTGGTGCCGCCGCCCGAGATCGCGGCCAACCGCCTCCAGCTGGCAACGCTGT
>NZ_LZHT01000013.1 GCF_001667315.1 Mycobacterium sp. 852002-10029_SCH5224772 | reverse complement strand
GACGCCCACCACATCGAGCGAATCGTCATAGTTGAAGCGCAATTTCGCGCTCACCGCGAACGAGCACACGACGCCCGCCGCAAGGCCGACGACAGTCGCACCGAGCGTGTTGACGGTCCCGCACGACGGAGTGATGGCCACCAGGCCGGCGACCACACCCGATGCCGCACCGAAGGTGGTGGGCCTGCCGTCGCGAATCTGTTCGACCGCGAGCCAACCGAGCATGCCCAGGCACCCCGCTACCAGGGTGTTGAGGAAGATGGCCGCGGCAGTTCCGTTGGCGGCCAGCGCAGAACCGGCGTTGAACCCGAACCAGCCGAACCACAGCAGCCCGACACCGACAAACAGCAACGGCAGGTTGTGCGGCCGCATGGCATCTTTCTTGAAACCGATGCGCGGCCCGAGCACCAGCGCCAGCGCCAGCGCGGAGGAACCCGAGACGATCTCGACGACCAGACCGCCCGCATAGTCGAGGACGCCCAGCTTGGCCAGCCAGCCGCCGGGTCCCCACACCCAGTGCGCGACAACCGAATACACGGCGACCGTCCACACCGGGACGAACACCATCCAGGCGGCGAACTTGGCGCGGTCGGCGATCGCGCCGCTGACCAGTGCGGCCGTGACGATCGCGAACGTCAACTGGAACGTGGCATACAGCAACTCGGGCACTGCGGTGCCGTGAACCGTGTCGGGGGTGATGCCGAGCATCCCGAAGTGCCTGAGGTTGCCGACCAGCCCGTCGGCCTCGTCTTCGGAGAACGCCAGGGTGTAGCCGACGAGCAGCCACGCCACGGTCACCAGCGGAATGGAGATGAAGCTCATCATCATCATGTTGAGCACGCCGGTGGTGCGGACCATGCCGCCGTAGAAGATCGCCAGGCCAGGGGTCATCAGCAAGACCAGCGCGGTGCTGGCCAGCAGCCACGCCGTGGCGGCAGGGTCTATCGCGTGCATGTGGGCTCCTTCGGGTCCCGGACACCGGGATACTGCCATGTTTGGGCCGCCGGTAGGTTCGTTGGGTTACTGAAAAGAGGACTCAGGATCTGAATTGGTCGAGGCTGGACGACGATCTCGCGCAGGCAGGGCCGCGGCTCAGCTGTTGGTAGACCCGATCGGGGCCGCGAGCCGCCTGCTGGGCGCCACCCTCACCGCGCGAGGCGTGAGCGGGATCGTCGTCGAGGTCGAGGCGTACGGGGGCGTGCCCGACGGTCCGTGGCCGGACGCCGCCGCGCACTCCTACAAGGGTCTGCGCGCCCGCAATTTCGTGATGTTCGGGCCGCCGGGGCGGCTCTACACCTATCGCAGCCACGGCATCCACGTGTGCGCCAACGTCTCGTGCGGGCCCGACGGCACCGCGGGCGCGGTGCTGCTGCGGGCGGCCGTGCTCGAGGACGGGACCGACGTCGCCCGGGCCCGCCGCGGCGAGCTGGTGCACACCGCGGCGCTGGCGCGCGGGCCGGGAAACCTCTGCGCGGCCATGGGAATCACCATGGACGACAACGGAATTGACCTGTTCGACGACAGCAGCCCGGTGACTCTCGAGCTGCACGAACCGCTGAGCTCCGTGTCCGGCCCGCGGGTCGGCGTCAGCCAGGCCGCCGACCGGCCGTGGCGGTTGTGGCTTCCCGGCCGCCCGGAGGTTTCGGCGTACCGCCGCAGCCCGCGCGCCCCGGCGCCGGGCGCCAGCGACTAGCCGAGCGGCGAACGGCGAGTTGGTGGGCGAGCACGCCGGTGAAACCGCACCACAAGTCGACGCCTGGCGCCGGCGCTCTGCAAGACTCGTACACCATGATCCTCGACGAGTTGGGCTGGCGCGGCCTGATCGCGCAGTCCACCGACCTCGACGCGCTGGCCGCCGAAGCCCAGCGCGGGCCCATGACGGTGTACGCCGGCTTCGACCCCACCGCGCCGAGCCTGCACGCCGGACACCTGGTGCCCCTGCTGGCATTGCGCCGGTTTCAGCGGGCGGGCCACCGCCCGATCGTGCTCGCCGGCGGCGCCACCGGCATGATCGGCGACCCGCGCGACGTCGGTGAGCGCACGCTCAACGAGGCGGACACCGTCGCCGAGTGGACCGAACGGATCGGCGGACAGCTGCGACGCTTCGTCGACTTTGACGACTCGCCCACCGGCGCCGTCGTCGTCAACAACCTGGACTGGACGCGCCCCATGTCAGCGATCGAGTTCCTGCGCGACGTCGGCAAGCACTTCTCGGTCAACGTCATGTTGGACCGCGACACCGTCCGGCGCCGCCTGGACGGCGACGGTATCTCCTACACCGAATTCAGCTACATGCTGTTGCAGGCGAACGACTACGTCGAACTGCACCGCCGCTACGGTTGCCGCCTGCAGATCGGCGGCTCGGATCAGTGGGGCAACATCATCGCCGGGGTCCGGCTGGTCCGCCAGCAGCTGGGCGTTTCGGTGCATGCGCTGACCGTGCCGCTGGTGACCGCCGCCGACGGCACCAAGTTCGGCAAGTCCACCGGCGGCGGCAGCCTGTGGCTCGACCCGTCGCTGACCACCCCGTACGCCTGGTACCAGTACTTCTTCAACACCGCCGACGCCGACGTGATCCGCTACCTGCGGTGGTTCACCTTCTCGTCGGCCGACGAGCTGAGCGAGCTGGAGCAGGCCACCGCCGATCGCCCCCAACAACGCGCCGCCCAGCGGCGGCTGGCGCGCGAACTCACCGTCCTGGTGCACGGCGAGGCGGCCACCGAGGCGGTCGAGCACGCCAGCCGGGCGCTGTTCGGGCAGGGCGAGCTGGACCGCCTGGATGAGGCCACCCTGGCGGCGGCGCTGCGCGAGACGTCGGTCGCCGAGCTCAAACCCGGTGGCCCCGACGGGATCGTCGACCTGTTGGTCGCCAGCGGCCTGTCCGAGAGCAAGAAGGCCGCGCGGCGCACCATCGGCGAAGGCGGCGTCTCGGTCAACAACGTCCGCATCGACAGCGAGGACTGGTCGCCGCAGGCGTCGGACTTCCTGCACGGCCGGTGGCTGGTGCTGCGCCGCGGCAAGCGCACCGTCGCCGGCGTCGAAAAGGTCTAGACGGGCGGGCCCCCGATCGGCCGCCGCAAAACACGTGCGTGCACAGATCTTTACCTCACCGTGTCGTCGGCGTGACCCGCGGGGACCACTGTTGTCACGGTGATTTTCGCGACGCGTGTGCCCTCGACCGTCCTGCGGACGCTGGGGGTGATCACGGGCTTGGTGGCGCTGGCCGCGGCACTGTCGGCGCCGATCCGCGCGGACATGCTGAGCAACGCCTTCCTGTCGGCGCTGACGAATGCCGGGATCTCCTACTCCCAGCCGACGGGCACCACGGCGATGGGACAGTCGGTGTGCCCGATGCTCTTCGAGCCCGGCGAATCCTTCGACAGGGTGGCGTCCAAGATGGCCGAGGGCAACGGCATGTCCTACGAGACGGCCGGCAGGTTCACCATCGTCGCGATCGGGACCTACTGCCCGGCGTTGATCGCGCCGCTCCTGGGCAGCCGGCGGCCAAGCTAGGCGTTTCCCGATCGGGGGCTGCCCGTATTCTCGGCAGCGTGGTCGACGACAGGCAGAGGCACCGCGGCGAGCGGGCAGCGCGGCCGGCATCCGGCAGTTGGTCCGGTCCGGGACGCGCGCGGCCCGCTCAGCCGCAGGGCGCCGAGCGCCGCGACGCCCAGGCCGGTCGCGCGCCGCAGGACGGGCCGCCGATACCGCCCGGTGTGGAAGCCAAACAGCTGGCGCCTGACGTTCGCCGCGAACTGAGCACCCTGGACCGCGCCACCGCCGACGCGGTGGCGTGCCACCTGGTCGCCGCGGGCGAGCTGCTCGACGAGGACCCGGAGGCGGCGTTGCGCCACGCCCGGGCGGCGCGGGCCCGGTCCAGCCGGATCGCCACCATCCGGGAGGCGGTCGGGATCGCCGCCTACCACTGCGGCGACTGGTCGCAGGCGCTGGCGGAGTTTCGCGCCGCCCGCCGGATGGGCAGCAAGTCCGCGCTGCTCCCGTTGATCGCCGATTGCGAACGCGGACTTGGCCGTCCGGAGCGGGCGATCGAGCTCGCGCGCGGACCGGAGGCCGCCGAGCTGTCCGGTGACGACGCCGACGAGTTACGCATCGTCGCCGCCGGGGCGCGCGCGGACCTCGGCCAGCTGGAGCAGGCGCTGACCGTCTTGTCCACGCCCCAACTGGATCCCGGCCGCACCGGCTCCACGGCGGCGCGGCTGTTTTACGCCTACGCGGACACGCTGCTGGCGCTCGGCCGCGACGACGAGGCGCTGCACTGGTTCCTGCGTTCGGCGGCCGCCGACGTCGACGGTGTCACCGATGCCGAAGACCGGGTCAGTGAACTCGGCTGAGGTGACGGAACCGACGACGTGAAAAGCCTTGCGCAGGAGTATGACTGCCTGCTGATAGACCTGGACGGAACGGCGTTTCGCGGCCGTCAACCCACCGAAGGCGCGGTGCAGGCGCTTGCCGAGGTGCGTAGCCGCGCCTATTTCGTGACCAACAACGCCTCCCGCAGCGCCGACGAGGTCGCCGCGCACCTGACCGAACTCGGTTTCACCGCCACCGCCGACGATGTCGCCACCAGTGCCCAAAGCGCGGCCCGGCTGCTGGCCGATCAGCTGCCTCCGGCCTCGCCGGTGCTGATCGTGGGCACCGAGGCCTTGGCCGACGAGATCACGGCCGTCGGACTGCGCCCGGTGCGCAGCAACGACGACGGCCCGGCCGCCGTCGTGCAGGGCCTGTCCCTGACCATCGGGTGGCCTGAACTCGCCGAGGCGGCGCTGGCCATCCGGGCCGGCGCACGGTGGGTGGCGGCCAACGTCGACCTCACTCTGCCCACCGAACGCGGGCTGCTGCCCGGCAACGGGTCCCTGGTGGCCGCGCTGCGGGCCGCGACCGGCGCCGAACCGCAGGTCGCGGGCAAACCGGCGCCCGCCCTGCTGCGGGACGCGGCCGCCCGGGGTGACTTCCGCGCGCCCTTGGTGATCGGCGACCGACTCGACACCGACATCGAAGGCGCCAACGCCGCCGAGCTGCCCAGCCTGATGGTGCTCACCGGGGTCAATTCCGCGCGGGACGCGGTGTACGCCAAGCCCGCCCAGCGCCCCACCTATATCGGCCACGATCTGCGCTCGCTGCACACCGACGGCGAGCGGCTCGCGGTCGGACCGCAGCCGGGTTGGCGGGTCGACGTCGCGGACCGCGCGATCACCGTCGGGCACAACGGGTCGGACGAGGTAGACGACCTGTCGATCGTGCGTGCGGTCGCCAGCGCGGTGTGGGGGTCATCGGACTCTGACTCCGTGCGCGTCGAGGCCGCCGACGACCGGGCGCGCGCCGCGCTGCAGCGCTGGTCTTTGGTGCACACCGGCTGACGGGTGACTAGCGTAGGGACGCGATGAGTATCGACCCCGATCAGATTCGCGCCGAAATCGATGCCCTGCTGGCCCGGCTGCCCCAGCCCGACGACCAGGAGGATCCCGACAAGGTGCCCTCGCTCGACGAGCTCGAAGAGATCGCGCGCCGGCTCTCCGAGGCGCACGACGTGCTGCTGGCGGCGCTGGAGTCGGCGGAGAAGGGCTGAGTGCGCGCATGTCTCGACGCGCCCGCATCGACGCCGAGCTGGTGCGGCGCGGCCTGGCCCGGTCGCGTCAGCAGGCCGCGGAGTTGATCGGCGCCGGCAAGGTGAGCATCGACGGGATGCCCGCACGCAAGCCCGGCACCGCCGTCGCCGTCACCGCCGCGCTGAGGGTGGCCACCGGCGGCGAACGCGGCTGGGTCTCGCGCGGGGCGCACAAACTCATCGGGGCGCTGGACGCGTTCGAGATTTCCGTCTCGGGGCGCCGCTGCCTGGATGCCGGCGCGTCCACGGGCGGGTTCACCGAAGTCCTGCTGGATCGCGGGGCCACCGAGGTGGTTGCCGTGGATGTCGGATACGGGCAGCTGGCGTGGTCGCTGCGCAGCGATCCGCGGGTCGTCGTCGTCGAGCGGACCAACGTTCGCGACCTGACATCCGAGGCGACCGGTGGGCCGGCCGACCTCGTGGTGGCGGACCTGTCGTTCATCTCGCTGTCGACGGTGTTGCCGGCGCTGGCTGGATGTGCCACACCGGACGCGGATATCGTTCCCATGGTGAAGCCACAGTTTGAGGTGGGGAAGGGGCAGGTCGGTGCGGGCGGTGTGGTTCACGACCCAGGCCTGCGCGCCGACGCCGTTTCGTCCGTCGCGCGTCGCGCCGGCGAGCTGGGTTGGCACACCGTCGACGTCACCGCCAGCCCGCTACCGGGGCCGTCGGGCAACGTCGAATACTTTCTTTGGCTACGCGCCCGGACCGACCGTCCGCTCGCCGGAGACGCACTGGTGACCGCGGTGCGCCACGCGGTGGAAAGCGGGCCGCAGTGACTCCAGCCGAACGTACCGTGTTGATGGTCGTCCACACCGGCCGCGAGGAAGCCACCGAGACCGCCCGCCGCGTACAGAAAACGCTGGGCGACAACGGAATTGGGCTTCGCGTGCTGTCCGCCGAGGCGGTCGATCGGGGACCGTTGCACCTGGCCCCCGATGACATGCGGGCGATGGGCGTCGAGATCGACGTGGTCAACGCCGACGCGCATGCCGCCGAAGGCTGCGAACTGGTGCTGGTACTCGGTGGCGACGGGACATTCCTGCGGGCCGCCGAATTGGCGCGCAACGCCGGCATCCCGGTGCTCGGTGTGAACCTCGGGCGGATCGGCTTCCTGGCCGAGGCCGAGGCTGAGGCCATCGACCAGGTGCTCGACCACGTTGTCGCACAGCACTATCGGGTGGAGAACCGCTTGACGCTTGACGTGGTCGTCAGCCAGGGCGGCCGGGTTTCCGCGCACGGCTGGGCGCTCAACGAAGTCAGCCTGGAAAAGGGCCCTCGGCTCGGTGTGCTCGGGGTGGTGGTCGAGATCGACGGGCGGCCGGTGTCCGCCTTCGGCTGCGACGGGGTCCTGGTCGCGACGCCGACGGGATCCACCGCCTACGCGTTCTCGGCGGGCGGTCCGGTGCTATGGCCCGACCTCGAGGCAATCCTGGTGGTACCCAACAACGCTCATGCGCTATTCGGTCGTCCCATGGTCACCAGCCCGGACGCCACCATCGCGATCGAGGTCGAGGCCGACGGCCACGACGCCCTCGTGTTCTGCGACGGCCGCCGGGAGATACTGATCCCGGCCGGCAGCCGGCTCGAGGTGAAACGTTGTGACACGGCGGTGAAATGGGCCCGTCTGGACAGCGCCCCGTTCACCGACCGGCTGGTGCGCAAGTTCCGCCTGCCGGTGACCGGGTGGCGCGGGAACTGACGGCGCAGTGCAGGATTCTGACTGAATGCTGACGGAAATCCGCATCGAGTCGCTCGGGGCGATCAGTTCCGCGGTGGGGGAGTTCGACCGCGGCCTGACCGTGCTGACCGGTGAGACCGGTACCGGAAAGACCATGGTGGTGACCGGCTTGCACCTGCTCGGCGGCGCCCGCGCCGACGCCACCCGGGTCCGGTCCGGGGCCGACCGGGCCGTGGTCGAAGGCCGTTTCAGCACAACCGATCTCGACGAGGCCATGGTGGTCAAACTCGATGAGATGCTCGACGCGTCGGGCGCGGAACGCGACGAGGACGGCAGCGTGATCGCGCTGCGCTCGGTCAGCCGTGACGGGCCGTCGCGGGCCTACCTCGGTGGCCGCAGCGTGCCCGCGAAATCGCTGGGCGACTTCACCGCCGGGCTGCTGACCTTGCACGGCCAGAACGACCAACTGCGGCTCATCCGGCCCGAGGAGCAGTGCGGCGCGCTGGACCGGTTCGCCAAGGCCGGTCCCGCGCTCGAGCGGTACTGCAAACTGCGCGACGCGTGGTTGTCGGCGCGGCGCGACCTGCTCGACCGCCGCAACCGCATGCGCGAACTCGCGCTCGAGGCCGACCGGCTGACGTTCGCCCTCAACGAGATCGACGCCGTGGACCCACAACCCGGAGAGGACGATGCCCTGGTCGCCGAGATCGTGCGGCTCTCCGAACTGGACACCCTGCGCGAAGCCGCGGCCACCGCCCGCGCGGCGCTGTCCTCCGACGAGACCGACGGGTCCGGCCTCAGCGCCACCGATAGCTTGGGAAAGGCAAGGGCCGCACTGGAATCCACCGACGACGCGAAGCTGGTGGCGTTGGCCGCCCAGATCGGTGAGGTGCTGACCGTGCTCGTCGACGCGGCCGGTGAACTGGGCGGCTTCCTCGAGGAGCTGCCGGTCGATGCCAGCGCGCTGGAATCCAAGCTGACCCGGCAGGGCGAGTTGCGCACCCTGACCCGCAAGTACGCCGCGGACGTCGACGGGGTGATCCGGTGGGCCCAGGAGGCGCGGCAACGGCTGGCCCAGCTCGACGTCTCCGAGGCAGGCCTGACGGCGCTGGCGGACCGGGTCGACCAGCTCGGCCGCGAATTGGCCGAGGCCGCGGTCGATCTCAGCAACACGCGGCGCAAAGCGGCCAAGCGGCTCGCCAAGGAGGTCACCGCCGAGCTGGCGGGGCTGGCGATGGCCGACGCCCAATTCACCATCGACGTGATCGTGGATGCGGTGCCCGACGCGGCCGCCGACGACTCGGCCGCGCTGCGGCTTGCGTCGGGCGAGCTCGTCCGCGCCGGTGCCGACGGCGTCGACCAGGTCGAGTTCGGTTTCGCGGCGCACCGCGGGATGGACCAGCTGCCGCTGGCCAAGAGCGCCTCCGGGGGCGAGCTGTCCCGGGTGATGCTCGCCCTGGAGGTGGTGCTGGCCACGTCCCGCAAAGAGGCCGCGGGCACCACCATGGTGTTCGACGAGGTCGACGCCGGGGTGGGCGGCCGGGCGGCGGTACAGATCGGGCGCCGGTTGGCGCGGCTGGCGCGCACCCACCAGGTCATCGTGGTCACACACCTGCCGCAGGTCGCGGCGTACGCCGACGTGCACCTGGTGGTGCATGCGGCCGGCCCCAAGGGGACCAGCGTGGTGCGTCGCCTGGGCGGCGACGAGCGGGTTGCCGAGCTGGCGCGGATGCTGGCCGGGCTGGGCGAATCCGACAGCGGCCGCGCGCACGCCCGCGAACTGCTCGAGGCGGCGCAGAAGGACGAGATCTAGGGCCGCGAGCGTCGGCTTACGGCGGGCATCCGTCGCGTTTCGCGGCATCACGTGACGGTCGAGACCGGTTCGGCATCGACCTGTTACTAATGGGACTCTAGATAACTTCTGAGGCTGATGTTACGGCGCGCCTCCCCACCGAGCCCGCGCATCCCCGACAGAATCGCCCCCATGAAGATGTCAGGCCTGCTTTCCCGTAATCCCGCCCGGCCGGGCCTCGTCGGCACCGCCCGCGTCGACCGGAACATCGACCGATTGCTGCGCAGGGTCTGCCCCGGCGACATCGTCGTGCTCGACATCCTGGATCTGGATCGCATCACCGCGGACGCGCTGGTGGAGGCCGACATCGCCGCGGTCGTCAACGCCTCGCCGTCGGTGTCGGGCCGCTACCCCAACCTGGGGCCCGAGGTGCTGGTCAACAACGGGGTGACCCTGATCGACGAAGCCGGACCCGACATCTTCAAGAAGGTCAAAGACGGCGCGAAGATTCGCCTGCACGAGGGCGGGGTGTACGCCGGCGATCGGCGGCTGGTCCGTGGCACCGAACGCACCGACCACGACATCGCCGACCTGATGCGCGAGGCCAAGAGCGGCCTGTCCGCCCATCTGGAGGCGTTCGCCGGCAACACCATCGAGTTCATCAAGAGCGAGAGCCCCCTGCTGATCGACGGCATCGGCATCCCCGACGTCGACGTCGACCTGCGTCGCCGGCACGTGGTGATCGTCGCCGACGAGCCCAGCGCCGAGGACGACCTGAAGTCCCTCAAGCCGTTCATCAAGGAGTACCAGCCGGCGCTGATCGGCGTCGGCAGCGGCGCGGACGTGTTGCGCAAGGCGGGCTATCGCCCCCAGGTGATCGTCGGCGACCCCGACCAGATCAGCGCCGACGCGCTCAAGTGCGGAGCCCAGGTCGTGTTGCCCGCCGACGCCGACGGCCATGCGCCCGGGCTGGAACGTATCCAGGATCTCGGCGTCGGGGCGATGACGTTCCCGGCTGCGGGTGCGGCGATCGACCTGGCCCTGCTGCTGGCCGATCACCACGGCGCCGCGCTGCTGGTGACCGCCGGCCACACCGCCAACATCGAGACGTTCTTCGACCGCACCCGCGCGCACAGCAACCCGTCCACGTTCCTGACCCGGCTGCGGGTCGGGGAGAAGGTGGTGGACGCCAAGGCCGTGGCCACCCTGTACCGCAACCACATCTCCGCGGGCGCCATCGCGCTGCTGGCGATGACAATGCTGATCGCCGTCATCGTCGCCCTGTGGGTGTCGCGCACCGACGGGCTGGTGTTGCACTGGGTGACGGACTACTGGAACCACTTCTGCCTGATGGTGCAGAAGTGGGTCACATAGATGATCTCGCTACGCCAACATGCCCTGTCGCTGGCCGCCGTGTTCCTGGCGTTGGCCGTGGGAGTGGTGCTGGGCTCCGGCTTCCTGTCGGACACGTTGCTGTCCAGCCTGCGTGACGAGAAGAAAGACCTGAACACCCAGATCAGCGGGCTCAACGACCAGAAGAACGTGCTGAACGAAAAGCTCAGCGCGGCAAATAATTTCGACACCCAACTGGTCGGCCGGATAGTCCACGACGCGCTGGCCGGGAAATCGGTGGTGATGTTCCGCACCCCGGATGCCAAAGACGACGACGTGGCTACGGTGTCGAAGTTCATCGGTCAGGCCGGCGGGGCGGTGACCGGGACGGTGTCGCTGACCCAGGAATTCGTCGAGGCCAACTCGGCGGAGAAGCTGCAGACGGTGGTGAACTCGTCGGTGCTGCCCGCCGGTCAGCAGCTGAGCACCAAGCTCGTGGACCAGGGCTCGCAGGCGGGTGACCTGATGGGCATCGCCCTGCTGGCCAATCCCAACCCCGCGGTGCCCGCGGTGGACGACACCCAGCGCAACACCGTGCTGGCGGCGCTGCGCGACACCGGCTTCATCACCTATCAGGCGACCGATCACCTGGGCGCGGCGAACGCCGCGCTCGTGGTTACCGGCGGCTCGCTGCCCCAGGACGCCGGGAACCAGGGGGCCAGCGTGGCCCGGTTCGCGGCCGCGCTGGCGCCGCACGGCTCGGGCACGCTGCTTGCCGGGCGTGACGGTTCGGCGACCGGCGGCGCCGCCGTCGCGGTGACCCGCGCCGACGCGGGCCTGAACTCCGCGGTCAGCACGGTCGACGACGTGGACGTCGCGCCGGGACGCATCACCGCGGTCCTGGGCCTGCACGACCTGATGAACGGCGGCCACGTGGGCCAGTACGGCACCGGTCATGGAGCGACATCGATCACGGTGCCTCAGTAGCGGGCGTGTCCGCCGCGGCTCGACGCCGTGGATGTTAGGGTGGGTTTCCGTGGGTCGGCAGGCCCATCTAGTTATTCGCTAGAAACACATTTCAAGCCCTGCCCGTCTTCACGGAGGTCGCCTGTTGCGAAAGCACCCGCAAACCGCTACCAAGCACCTCTTCGTCAGCGGGGGCGTCGCTTCCTCGTTGGGTAAGGGATTGACGGCCAGTAGCCTCGGTCAACTACTGACGGCGCGCGGGTTGTACGTCACGATGCAAAAGCTCGATCCGTACCTCAACGTCGACCCGGGCACCATGAACCCGTTCCAGCACGGCGAGGTCTTCGTCACCGAGGACGGCGCCGAGACCGACCTCGATGTCGGCCACTACGAACGCTTCCTGGACCGCGACCTGTCCGGCTCGGCGAATGTCACTACGGGGCAGGTGTATTCGACGGTCATCGCCAAGGAGCGCCGCGGCGAATACCTCGGCGACACCGTCCAGGTGATCCCGCACATCACCGACGAGATCAAAGCGCGCATCATGGCGATGGCCCAGCCCGACGCCGAGGGCAACCGCCCCGACGTCGTCATCACCGAAATCGGCGGCACCGTCGGCGACATCGAGTCGCAGCCCTTCTTGGAGGCGGCCCGCCAGGTGCGTCACGACCTGGGCCGCGAGAACGTCTTCTTCCTGCACGTCTCGCTGGTGCCCTATCTGGCCCCGTCGGGCGAGCTCAAGACCAAACCCACCCAGCACTCGGTGGCCGCGCTGCGCAGCATCGGTATCAGCCCGGACGCGCTGATCCTGCGCTGCGACCGCGACGTCCCCGAGGCGCTGAAGAACAAGATCGCGCTGATGTGCGACGTCGACTTCGACGGCGTCATCTCCACCCCGGACGCCCCGTCGATCTATGACATCCCGAAGGTGCTGCACCGCGAAGAACTCGACGCCTATGTGGTGCGCCGGCTCAACCTGCCGTTCCGCGACGTCGACTGGACCGAATGGGACGACCTGCTGCGGCGGGTGCACGAGCCGCACGAGGTGGTGCGAATTGCCTTGGTGGGCAAGTACGTTGAGCTTTCCGACGCTTATTTGTCGGTCGCCGAGGCGCTGCGCGCCGGCGGGTTCAAACACCACGCCAAGGTGGAGATGGTCTGGGTGGCGTCCGACGACTGCGAGAGCGCGGCCGGCGCCGCGGCGGCGCTGGGCGACGTGCAGGGTGTGCTGATTCCCGGCGGATTCGGGATCCGTGGCATCGAGGGCAAGCTCGGCGCGATCCACTACGCGCGCACGCGGGGGCTGCCGGTGCTGGGCCTGTGCCTCGGGCTGCAATGCATCGTGATCGAGGCGGCCCGCTCGGCGGGGCTGACCGAGGCCAACTCGGCCGAATTCGACCCGGACACACCGGATCCCGTCATCTCCACGATGGCCGATCAGGTGGACATCGTCGCCGGTGAGGCCGACCTCGGCGGCACGATGCGGCTGGGCGCCTATCCCGCGGTGCTGGAATCGGATTCGATTGTGGCCCAAGCCTACGGCGCGACGGAGGTGTCCGAGCGGCACCGGCACCGCTACGAGGTCAACAACGCCTACCGCGACAAGATCGCTGAAAGCGGCCTCAGGTTTTCCGGCACCTCGCCCGACGGTCACCTGGTGGAGTTCGTCGAGTACCCGCCGGAGGTGCACCCGTTCATCGTCGGCACGCAGGCTCACCCGGAGCTCAAGAGCCGCCCCACCCGGCCGCACCCGTTGTTCGTCGCATTCGTCGGCGCGGCCATCGAGTACAAGGCCGGCGAACGGTTGCCGGTGGAAATCCCCGAGCAGTCGTCCAACGGCATCCAGCATCGGGACAGCGCCGCGCGGCCCATACCTGAGCCCGCGTCCCGTGGCTGAACACGTCTTCTCCACGGCGTCCTCCGAAACGCTGTACACCGGAAAGATTTTCGCGTTGCGCCGCGACCGGGTGCGGATGCCGGGCGACACCACCGCGGTGCGCGAGGTCGTCGAGCACTACGGGGCGGTCGCCATCGCGGCGCTGGACGCCGACAACAACATCCCGATGGTCTACCAATACCGGCACGCGTTCGGCCGGCGGCTCTGGGAGCTGCCCGCCGGGCTGCTCGACGTCGCGGGGGAGCCGCCGCAGCACACGGCGGCCCGCGAACTCCACGAGGAGGTCGGTCTGCGCGCCGATAGCTGGCAGGTGCTGGTCGACCTCAACTCCGCCCCGGGCTTCAGCGACGAGTCGGTGCGGATTTATCTGGCCACCGGGCTGAGCGAGGTGGGCAGGCCCGAGGCGCATCACGAGGAAGCCGACATGACGATGAGCTGGGTTCCGATCGCGGAAGCCGCCCGCCGGGTATTCAGCGGCGACGTCGTGAATTCCATTGCCATCGCCGGGATTTTGGCGGCCCATGCCGTCACCGAAGGGTTCGCGCAGCCCCGTCCGGTGGACAGCCCCTGGGTCGACCGGCCTACGGCGTTCGCGGCGCGCAAGGCCGGGCCATGACGACGGTGGCGCTGGATGCCCAACTACAGGGCTACTTTGACCACCTCACGATCGAGCGCGGCGTCGCGGCGAACACTCTGAGCTCGTATCGCCGCGACCTGCGCCGCTACACAAAACACCTGTCGGACCGCGGAATTCAGGATCTGGCCAAGGTGGTCGAGGATGACGTCAGCGAGTTTCTGGTGGCGCTGCGCCGTGGCGACCCCGAGACCGGGGCGGCGGCGCTGTCGGCGGTGTCGGCGGCGCGGGCCCTGATCGCGGTGCGCGGCCTGCACCGCTTCGCCGCCGCCGAGGGGCTGGCCGAGCTCGACGTGGCGCGCGCGGTGCGCCCGCCCACGCCCGGCCGCCGGCTGCCCAAGAGCCTGACCATCGACCAGGTGCTGGCGCTGCTGGAGGGGGCGGGCGGCGAGAGCCCGGCCGACGGCCCGCTGACCCTGCGCAACCGGGCGTTGCTGGAACTCCTGTACTCCACCGGCGCGCGCATCTCCGAGGCCGTCGGCCTCGACGTGGACGACGTCGACACCCAGGCCAGGTCGGTGTTGTTGCGCGGCAAGGGCGGTAAGCAGCGGCTGGTGCCGATCGGGCGGCCCGCGGTGGCCGCGCTGGACGCCTATCTGGTGCGCGGACGTTCGGAGTTGGCGCGCCGCGGGCGCGCGACGCCGGCCATCTTCCTCAATGTGCGCGGTGGCCGGTTGTCGCGGCAAAGCGCGTGGCAGGTCCTGCAGGACGCGGCCGAGCGCGCCGGGATCACCTCGGGTGTGTCGCCGCACATGCTGCGGCATTCGTTTGCCACCCACCTGCTCGAGGGTGGCGCCGACGTGCGCGTCGTGCAGGAGTTGCTCGGGCACGCCTCGGTGACGACGACGCAGATCTACACCATGGTCACCGTGCACGCGCTTCGCGAAGTGTGGGCCGAAGCCCACCCGCGGGCGCGCTGACGCCCTTCCCCTCGTGGCCTTCGCGCCGAACGTCGTGTCGACGCTCAGCCCACATACTCGCTCTCCAGCACCAGGTCGGACATCAGCGACTGGTACTCGAGGTGGGTTTTGTGCTCGACGGTGTTCCACAGCTTGCCCTGCTGCTGGTGCATGTATTCGCGGTACTTCGGTGCGCCCGGCACCCGCACGTTGTCGGCGACCACGATCGAGCCCGGATGCAGCCAGCCCCGATCCAGGATGCTCTTCAGGTCGTCTAGGTAGGCGTGCTTGTCGTGATCGAGGAAGACGAAATCGAGTGCGCCGGCGGCAAACCCGTGCTGATCAGCCAGCGCGTCCAGGGTGCGGCCGCCGTCGCCGACGGTGCCGACCGCACACGTCACGCGGTCGGCGACGCCGGCATGTGCCCAGATCTGGCGGGCGTTGGCCGCGTTGGCGTCGGCGAGTTCCACCGAGAACACCTTGGCCTTGGGTGCGGCCCGGGCGATGCGCAGCGCGCCGTAGCCGCAATAGGTGCCCAATTCGAGTGCCAGCGCCGGATCGGCGCGCCGCACCGCGGCGTCGAGCAGCAGTCCCTTCTCGTCGCCGACGTTGATCAGCATCGACTTTTCGTAGGCGAACTTGTCGATGGTGGCGAGCACGTCGTCGATGTCGCCGGCGCGGGCGTTCCGCAGGACGTATTCGACAGCGGCCGCCTCGCGCCCGTCGCCGATCTGGCCCGTCGTGGTGATGTTGCGATTCCCGATGGCCATCCGCCAGACCGACCATCGCAACAGGGGCATCCGCCGCTTCAGATTCATAGCCGCCACGATAGGCCGATCCCGGACATTGCTATCGCCGGCGACAGCACTTTCGGCAGCCACATCAACCGTCCAAACTGGTGCTCCTGTGACTGGAGTGAATAGGCTGTCGGGATGTGCGTTTCACCACCGAATTTCCGTCATATTGGCTGGTTAATTGCCTGCGGGTCGCCCGGTTTCGGCGCGCGGACCCGTTAGACTTTCGGTCGATGTTCACCTCCCGAACACCCCCGCCATGACCGAGCAGCCGGATACCGGCGTCGAGCTCGGCCTGACCGGGCGGCCGCCGCGGGCGATCCCGGAGCCGCAGCCGCGCACCTCGCACGGCCCGGCCAAAGTCGTCGCGATGTGCAACCAGAAGGGCGGCGTCGGGAAGACGACGTCCACCATCAATCTGGGTGCCGCGCTCGCCGAGTACGGCCGCAGGGTGCTGCTGGTGGACATGGATCCGCAGGGCGCGCTGTCCGCGGGCCTGGGCGTCCCGCACTACGAGCTGGACAAGACCATTCACAACGTGCTGGTGGAGCCGCGGGTGTCGATCGACGACGTGCTGCTGCAAACCCGGGTCAAGCACATGGATCTGGTGCCCAGCAACATCGACCTGTCCGCCGCCGAGATCCAGTTGGTCAACGAGGTGGGACGCGAGCAGACGCTGGGCCGGGCGCTGCACCCGGTGCTGGATCGCTACGACTACGTGCTGATCGACTGCCAGCCGTCGCTGGGCCTGCTCACCGTCAACGGTCTGGCCTGCGCGGACGGTGTGGTGATTCCCACCGAGTGCGAGTACTTCTCACTGCGGGGCCTGGCGTTGCTGACCGACACCGTCGACAAGGTGCGCGACCGGCTCAACCCGAAGCTCGAAATCAGCGGGATCTTGCTGACCCGGTACGACCCCCGCACGGTCAACGCGCGCGAGGTGATGGCCCGGGTGGTGGAGCGTTTCGGTGACCTGGTGTTCGACACCGTCATCACCCGCACCGTCCGATTCCCCGAGACCAGCGTGGCCGGCGAACCCATCACCACGTGGGCGCCGCGATCCACCGGGGCCATCGCCTATCGCGCGCTGGCCCGCGAGTTCATCGACCGATTCGGCGCGTGAACGCAACTGCAAATGGTGAGGCGACCCAGCAGAACGGCTTTCAGGTCCGCCTGACCAATTTCGAGGGGCCGTTCGATCTGCTGCTGCAGCTGATCTTCGCCCATCGCCTCGACGTGACCGAGGTGGCGCTGCACCAGGTCACCGACGACTTCATCGCCTACACCCGCGAAATCGGCCCCCGGCTGGAGCTCGAGGAGACCACCGCGTTCCTGGTGGTGGCCGCGACCCTGCTCGACCTGAAGGCCGCCCGGCTGCTGCCGGCCGGACGAGTCGACGACGACGAAGACCTGGCGCTGCTCGAGGTACGCGACCTGCTGTTCGCCCGCCTGCTGCAGTACCGCGCCTTCAAGCACGTCGCCGAGATGTTCGCCGAGCTGGAAGCCACTGCGCTGCGCAGCTATCCGCGGTCCGTGTCGCTGGAGGACCGGTTCACCGAACTGCTGCCCGAGGTGATGATCGGCGTCGACGCCGACCGCTTCGCCCAGATCGCGGCGATCGCGTTCAGCCCGCGGCCCGTCCCCACGGTGTCGGTGGCGCACCTGCACGAGCTGCAGGTCTCGGTTCCCGAGCAGGCCCAAAAGTTGCTGGCGATCCTCGAGGCGCGGGGCAGCGGGGCGTGGGCGACGTTTTCCGAGCTGGTCGCCGATTGTGAGGCGTCGATGGAGGTGGTCGGGCGGTTCCTGGCGCTGCTCGAACTGTATCGGTCGGGGACGGTAGCATTCGACCAGTCAGAGCCGCTTGGCGTGCTCCAAATTTCGTGGACCGGGGAACGTCCGGTCAGTGAAGCCTCGGTAGAAGTGCGGGACGAATGATGAACGGCGCCGGTGACGAGCGCAGCGATGCGGAGGAACGGCGCTTCGGCACGGCCGGTGACGACGCAGAGCGCAGCGATGCGGAGGAACGGCATCTCAACGGTGCCGGACCCAGCGACGACGTGCTGCCCGACGTCGATCCCGGCGCCGACCTGGATTCCGAGCTCGATGTAGGCATCCCGGACATCGCCGAGGCCGCACCCATGGAGTCCGAGGAGCTGGGCTCGGTGCTGGAGGCGCTGCTGCTGGTGGTGGACACCCCGGTCACCGCGGAGGCGCTGGCGTCGGCCACCCAGCAACCGGTGTACCGGGTCGCCACCAGACTCCAGGAGATGGCCGAGGAATTGACCGCACGCGACAGCGGGATCGACCTGCGGAAAAACAGCGAGGGCTGGCGGATGTACACCCGCGCGCGGTTTGCGCCGTACGTCGAAAAGCTGCTGCTGGACGGCGCGCGGTCCAAGCTCACCCGGGCCGCGCTGGAGACGCTGGCCGTGGTCGCCTACCGCCAGCCCGTGACCCGCGCGCGGGTGAGCGCGGTGCGCGGCGTGAACGTCGACGCCGTGATGCGCACGCTGCTGGCGCGCGGCCTGATCACCGAAGCCGGGATGGACGACGACAGCGGCGCGACGACGTTCGCCACCACCGAACTGTTCTTGGAGCGCCTCGGATTGACGTCGCTGGCCGACCTGCCGGACATCGCACCGCTGCTGCCCGACGTGGACACGATCGAGGACCTCAGCGAATCCTTGGACAGCGAGCCACGTTTCATCAAACTTTCCGGTGGCCAGGCGGCCGACCCGGCGCTGACGTTCGACGTGGACCAGGATTGATGGTCGAAGCTGAGGGTATCCGGCTGCAAAAGGTGTTGTCCCAAGCCGGAATTGCGTCGCGGCGGGCCGCCGAGAAGTTGATCATCGAGGGCCGCGTCGAGGTGGACGGACAGGTGGTGACCGAATTGGGCACCCGGGTCGACCCGGACGCCTCGGTGATCCGCGTCGACGGGGCCCGGATCGTCCTCGACGATTCCCAGGTGTATCTGGCGCTGAACAAGCCGCGCGGGGTGCACTCGACCATGTCGGACGACCGCGGCCGGCCGTGCATCGGCGATTTGATCGAACGCCGAGTTCGCGGCAACAAGAACCTGTTTCACGTCGGGCGGTTGGACGCCGACACCGAAGGGCTGATCCTGCTGACCAACGACGGCGAACTCGCGCACCGGCTGATGCATCCGTCCCACGAGGTGCCCAAGACGTATCTGGCCACGGTCACAGGGTCGGTGCCGCGCGGGGTCGGCAAGGCGCTGCGCGCCGGGATCGAGCTGGACGACGGGTTGGCTCGGGTCGACGAGTTCGCGGTGGTGGACGCCATCCCGGGCAAGACGCTGCTGCGGGTGACGTTGCACGAAGGCCGCAATCGCATCGTGCGCCGGCTGCTGGCCGCCGCGGGATTTCCGGTGGAAGCGTTGGTGCGCACCGACATTGGGCCGGTGTCGCTCGGCAAGCAACGCCCGGGTAGCTTCCGGGCGCTGGGGCACGACGAGATCGGGCAGCTCTACAAGGCGGTGGGGCTGTGAGTGACTGCGTCGTGGTGGCCATTGACGGGCCGGCGGGGACCGGAAAGTCCTCGGTGTCAAAGGGGTTGGCGAAAGCGCTTGGGGCGCGCTACCTGGACACCGGGGGGATGTACCGGATGGTGACGCTGGCGGTCTTGCGCGCCGACATCGACCCGACCGACACGCAGGCCGTCGGGCGCATCGCGGAGGCGGTGCGGATGTCGGTGGACTATCACCCCGACGGAGACCGCTATTTCCTTGACGGAGAGGATGTCTCGGCGGAGATCCGCGGCGACCCAGTCACCGCCTCCGTATCTGCGGTGTCGTCGGTGCCCGCCGTGCGGTCCCGGCTCGTCGCCCTGCAACGGGAAATGGCCAAGGGGATGGGCAGCGTCGTCGTCGAGGGCCGAGACATCGGCACCGTCGTTCTGCCCGACGCGCCGGTGAAGATCTTTTTGACCGCGTCCGCCGAAACGCGGGCGCGTCGGCGCAACGATCAGAACGTGGCGGCCGGGCTGGCCGACGACTACGACGCCGTGCTCGCCGACGTCCGCCGCCGCGACCATCTGGACTCCACCCGGGCGGTCTCGCCGCTGCGGGCGGCCCCCGACGCGGTGGTCGTCGACACGAGCGAGATGACCGAGGCGCAGGTGATTTCGCACCTGCGGGATTTGGTCCAGCAGCGAAGCGGGGCGGTGCGATGACCCAAGACGGCACGTGGAGCGACGAAAGCGACTGGGATTCCGTCGAATTCGGCCTGGACGAACAGGAGGAGGCCGGCCCGGCGCCCGTGGTGGCGGTGGTTGGCCGGCCCAACGTCGGCAAGTCGACGCTGGTCAACCGGATCCTGGGCCGGCGTGAAGCGGTGGTGCAGGACATCCCCGGCGTCACCCGTGACCGGGTGTCCTACGACGCGCTGTGGACCGGCCGCCGGTTCGTGGTGCAGGACACCGGGGGATGGGAGCCCGACGCGAAGGGCCTGCAGCAGCTGGTGGCCGAGCAGGCCTCGGTGGCCATGCGCACCGCGGACGCGGTGATCCTGGTGGTTGACGTCGTCGTCGGCGCCACCGCGGCCGATGAAGCCGCCGCCCGGATCCTGCTGCGGTCGGGAAAGCCAGTGTTCTTGGCGGCCAACAAGGTTGACAGCGACAAGGCCGAAGCGGATGCGGCGATGCTGTGGTCGCTCGGGCTCGGTGAGCCGCACGCGGTCAGCGCGATCCACGGCCGCGGGGTCGCCGATCTGCTCGACGAGGTGCTGGCCGCGCTGCCCGCGGTGTCCGAGGTGGTCGCCAAACCCGGTGGCCCCCGCCGCGTGGCGCTGGTCGGTAAACCCAACGTGGGCAAGAGCTCGCTGCTGAACAAGTTGGCCGGGGATCAGCGTTCGGTGGTGCACGACGTCGCGGGGACGACGGTGGACCCGGTGGACTCGCTCATCGAGTTGGGCGACAGGGTGTGGCGGTTCGTCGACACCGCGGGTTTGCGGCGCAAGGTCGGCCAGGCCAGCGGCCATGAGTTCTACGCCTCGGTGCGTACGCACTCGGCCATCGACGCGGCCGAGGTGGTGGTCGTGTTGATCGACGCGTCGGATCCGCTGACCGAACAGGATCAGCGGGTGCTGTCGATGGTCATCGAAGCCGGCCGGGCGCTGGTGCTGGCGTTCAACAAGTGGGACCTGGTCGACGAGGACCGGCACGAGCTGCTGGAGCGCGAGATCGACCGCGAACTGGTGCAGTTGCGGTGGGCGCCGCGCGTGAACATCTCCGCCAAGACCGGCCGCGCGGTGCAAAAGCTGGTGCCGGCAATGGAGACCTCGCTGGCGTCGTGGGATGCGCGGATCGCCACCGGCCCGCTGAATTCCTGGCTGAAGGAGGTGGTGGCGGCCACCCCGCCCCCGGTGCGTGGGGGCAAGCAGCCGCGCATCCTGTTCGCCACCCAGGCCACCGCACGACCCCCGACGTTCGTGCTGTTCACCAGCGGTTTTCTCGAGGCCGGGTATCGGCGTTTCCTGGAACGCCGGCTGCGCGAGACCTTCGGATTCGAGGGCTCGCCGATCCGGATCAACGTGCGGGTGCGCGAAAAGCGGGGCGCCCGGCGGCGCTGAGCGCCGGGCTGTCGCCGCGCCTTTGGCCTCTCCCGGACCAAGTGGTGACTCTCGAATCCGCTAGCGCATGCGCTAGCGGGTTTGGAAGTCAGGTAATGGTCGCCGAGCGGCCGCGGGAGAAGCTGGGCGCCCCGGCGGGTCGGCGGAGCGTTTACGGTAGGCTTTCGACCTGCTGCCGGTGGATCCACTGGCGCGCGGGCTGTGGCGCAGTTTGGTAGCGCACTTGACTGGGGGTCAAGTGGTCGCAGGTTCAAATCCTGTCAGCCCGACACAGGTCGGCCTACGAATGGGGCGCTGAACACCTCGCCCGCGGCGGCCACTCGACGCGATGAGACCATGGCCCCGATGACAACCCACACCTGCATGGGCTGCGGCCTCAAAACCCGCTACTCCTATGGGCGCAACTGCGCGGGTTGCGGCGTCGAGACCCGCTGCTCGTACTACGGAGATTGGCCGGATCGGTACCAGCAGGCCGCGGTCGCGTTTGCGGCGCCCGCGAGGATCGTCAGTCTGAGCGAGAAGCATCCGATGGCCGCGTTGACGTTGACGGTGCCAGGCTCGCTCATCGCCATGGCCGCGGTCGCCGCGTACCCGCTGGTGTTCGTGCCGTTGCTGTTCTTGCTCGCCGTGGCTTTGGTGGCGTCCATCCGCTACGAGGAAGCCCGCACCGAATCGAAGTAGCTGGGCTGGACGGCGGGGACCAGTTCAGTCCGCGCGGTCGGGCTCGGTGAGTTCCGGCGCGTTCTCGCGGGTCGCCATGCCGCCCTCGTGGCCGTGATCCGCGGGACCGGGACGGCCGCCCTTCGGCTCGTCGTCATCTTTTTCTGAGTGCTTGCCCATCGCAATCTCCTTCGTCGACCGAAGGACTACCCGCATCGGCGCGATCTGAAGACTCCTACGGCGCCCTGCGGAGATCGGCCAGTGAGTTTCGAAGCCCGCCGTCCATCCAGATCTGCACGGCCGCCACCGCCACCATGATCGCGGCGGTCACCAGGTGCACCACGGCGTCGGTCGTGTTGTTGGGAAAGTTGAACACAAACGCGACCTGATGCGAGAAGAACGCCCAAATACCCGGCAGCGCACCGGCTATCGCGGCGAGCAGCAGATACAACACCGACCACGACTTGCGCATTGCGAACACGAAGCCCGGAGCGAATAAGGCAAGACCGGCGACCGCGTGCCAGCCGTTGTAGTCCATTCCCAGCAACTGGACGGTCGGCGCGGTGGGTCCGGTCGCGAAGCTGGGATTGAGGATGAACCCGATCACCGCCTGAATGACGTGGAAAACACAAATGATCAGCAGCCCGACCTGGGCGAAACTCCACCTCACATTGCACCCCCTTGTGCGCGGCAAGATGCCCCGAATACTACGCACGGTAGTAGGTCGGGGTCAACGAAGGCAATGGCTACGCTGTGCCGTCCCGTTCGATCCAGTGGGTAAGCGCATCTTCGAGCGCGGTCGCGACGTCCACACCGGCGCTGTTGGCGGCCTTCTCAAACCGCTCGACCAAGTCGGTGCGGACTGAGGCGCCCAACTTGGAGCGCGACGGTTTTGGCTTCGGCGGCAGGTCTACAGGCACGTGTCGCGCGACAGACGTGTCAATGATTTCGCGAAGTGCCGGTATCTCGTCGAGCAACGTGGCGAGATCGTCGCGTTCGATACGTAATAACTCGGCCGGCCCCATCGTCGTCACGGTCGCCGAACGCAGTGTCCCACGCTGGAGCGCCGACTCGCCGATCACCTCACCCGGCCCCAGCGCGGCAATGCGATCCCGGCCGACGTACACCCCCACCTCCCCGCTGAGCAGGATGTAGCAAGAGTCGGACGGAGTCTGCTCATGAATCAGCGGCAACGGGGCCTTCGTCGAAGTGCGATGAGCTGCTCGGGCGAGACGCTGTAGTTCAGCATCCGAGAAGTTATCGAATGTGGCGTACCGGCGTAGCCGACGAGCGTCTTCCTCATATCGCTTCGCGTCTGCCTTCATAGCGGACTCCTGACGTGCGATGTGCCGCTGACATCGAAGAGCGTAACGCGGATTTACGATACGAACGGCATAAAGCCGCGACGTAAATCTCCGGCCGGACCGCCGCTAGAACAAGATGCGGTATTGCGAACGCGGAGACCGGCTGCGTTAGTTCCGGCCGGGAATCTTCATCACCGTCCGCACGATGGGCAATATCGACTTCTGCCAGAGAGTCGACGGAATGCCAAGCGGCGGATCAAGATTGAACACGCGTGCGGTCGCGATCGTCTGCGATTCGGTGTACTTCAGCAGGCCCTCGGGACCGTGGCGGCGTCCGACGCCGGATTGACCCATCCCGCCCATCGGCGCGCCGAGACTGCCCCACGCGAAGGCGTAACCCTCGTTGACGTTCACGGTCCCCGACCGCAGCCGGGCGGCGATCTGCTGGCCGTCCGCCGATGAGCCGGCCCACACGCTGGCGTTGAGCCCGTACTCGGTGGCGTTGGCCTTCTCGACGGCCTCATCCACGTCGGCCACCGGATAGATCGAGACGACCGGACCGAACGTCTCGTTGGCCGCGCACTCCATCTCCGGTGTGACGTCAGTCAGCACCGTGGGCTCGTAGAACAGCGGCCCGATGTCCGGTCGAGCCTTGCCGCCGGCAATCACCTTGGCGCCCTTGGCTTTCGCGTCGTCCACATGGTCGGTCACGGTATCCAGCTGACCGGCGGAGATCAGACTCCCCATGTCGATCGAGAAGTCATACGCGGAGCCCAGCTTCATGTTCCGCACCGCGGCGCCGAACTTGCCGATGAAATCGTCGGCGATGTCTTTCTCGACGTAGATCCGCTCGATGGAGATGCACAACTGGCCCGCGTTCGAGAAGCACGCGCGGGTGGCCGCCTTGGCGGCCTTGTCGAGGTTGGCGCCCCGCGTGACGATCATCGCGTTCTTGCCCCCGAGTTCGGCGGAGAAACCGATCAGCCGGCGGCCCGCGTGCTCCGCGAGCTGCCTGCCGGTGGCGGTCGAGCCGGTGAACATCAGGTAGTCGCAGTTGTCGATGATCGCGGTGCCGACCACCGAGCCCGGTCCGGGCACGACTGCGTAGAGCGCCCGCGGCAGGCCGGCCTCATAGAGCAGTTCGGCGCACGCGAGCGCGCAATACGGTGTCTGGCTGTCCGGCTTGAGCACCACCGCGTTACCGGCCAGCAGCGCCGGCACCGAATCCGACGCCGTCAGGGTCATCGGATAGTTCCAGGGCGAAATCACCCCGACCACACCCTTGGGTTGGTAACCCACCGTGGTCTTGCCGATGCCCGGGAGCAGTGCCTGCACCGTGCGGGGCTTCAGCAGGTCCGCGGCGACCCGAGCGTAGTAATTCGCGTTCGCTACCAGGTCGACGATCTCCTCCTGCGCAGCCCAACGGGCCTTGCCCGCCTCGGCCTGCAAAAGATCCATCAAAAACTCGCGGTTCTTGACGACCAGGTCGCGATACCGGCTGATGACCTCGATGCGCTCCCTGACCGGACGGTTCGCCCAGTCGGCCTGGGCCGCGCGCGCCGCGGCGAATGCGGCTTCGACGTCTTCGGCCGTGCCGACGGGAATGGTGGTCAGCGGCTTGCCGGTGAAGACCTCGTCGATCGTCTTGGTCTGGCGTGCGGTGGCGTCTTTGATCGCGGCCAGCTGGCGCAGGCGGTCGAAGACCTCGGGCGACGGTGCGGGCATGTCGTTACCTCTCGAAAAGCGCAGGCGTCCAAAACACCAGACTATGGGCTTTTGCAGTGTCCGGCGTGTTGGTGTCCGTGGGGCAGTTGTGAGCGGCCGTCGCGTGAGAAGGCCGACGATCCTGAGAGCAGGCCGGATGACTCCGAAGGCCGAGGACCAAGGGCAGTGCATCTGTCTGATCACGCCCACCCCAGCGAGCTCGCGGTTCATGTACCCTCAGGGGTCAACGCACGCCTAGAGCCGTAAAGCAGGTACTCAAGCAGATGATTCAGCCCACCGCCGGACCGGGTAGGTTCCGCAGGGGGCGCCTTGGCGCGTATCGGCTCTATAGCTCGAGAAGTGCGCAGCTCAGCTGAGCTCGCGTCGATCCTCGCCTCTCGCGCGTAAACCATCCATATGATCGGACGTGACCCCTTTTGCCGCGGTTCGTAAACCCGCCCTATCCGCGCGGCGCCGCACAGCCGCCGCGCGCCACCATGCCCGAACCTCATTGATTCCGTGGCGATTACCGAAGTACCCGAATACGCCCACCTGAGTGATGCGGACCTAGAGGAACTCGCGGCCGCATTGGAGACGATCCGTTGCGACGTCGAAAATTCGCGCGGCGCCAAGGACCGTGACTACATCCGGCGCGCCATCGTTTTTCAGCGCTGCCTCGAGGTCGCGGCCAGACTGACCATCGTCGGTAGTAAGAGCAAATCCGGATGGGCCGTCGGAACCGCCACACTGGCTGCGGCCAAGTGCATCGAGAACATGGAACTCGGCCACAACATCAGCCATGGTCAGTGGGATTGGATGAACGATCCCGAAATTCATTCCAGTACCTGGGAATGGGACATGGCCGGCCCCTCGAAGCAATGGCAGTCCTCTCACAACCACCGGCACCACATGTTCACCAACATTGTCGACGTGGACGACGACCTCGGCTTCGGGGTGCTTCGGGTCACTCGGGATCAGGAGTGGCGGCCGGGCGCCTTGGTGCAGCCGTTGCGCGCGGTGCTGCTGGCACTCGCCTTCGAATGGGGCATCGCACTGCACGGCCTGTACGCGATTCGGGATCGCGAGATTACCGACGCCGGCAGAGCCGCCCACAAGAAGACGATGATCAGCAAGATGGCTCGCCAGATCGGCAAGGATTATGTTTTCTTCCCCGCGTTGAGCCGCCGGCGATGGCGCCGCACACTCGCGGCGAACGTCGTGGCCAACGGGTTACGCAACGTGTGGGCGTACGCGGTGATCGTGTGCGGTCACTTCGCCGACGGCGCCGAAAAGTTCGCTCCGTCGGTTTTGGAGACCGAGACGAAACCCGAATGGTATCTGCGGCAGATGCTGGGCACCGCCAACTTCCAGGCGGGACCGGCACTGGCGTTCATGAGCGGAAACCTGTGCTATCAAATCGAACACCACCTCTTTCCCGATCTGCCGAGCAATCGTTACCGCGAGATCGCCGAACGGGTGCGCGCGTTGTGCGTCACCTACGACTTGCCGTACACCACTGGGCCGTTGCTGCGGCAGTATCTACTCACGGTCCGCACAATCTGCAAACTGGCCTTGCCCGATCGGTTTTTGTCCGCCACTTCAGACAATGCGCCAGAGACGGCGTCCGAGAACAGGTTTCGCGGCGCCGCGGGACAACCGCGCGTGGCAGTCGCGGACAACGAGGTAAGCCGACGCGGATTGGCGACGGCGATGGTCACCCACGGTGGTCGACGGCAGCCAAGAGGCCGGACCGCCTAGCGATCGCGGTATGAACCGGCAATTGGGTTGGCGCGCCCCGCATCTCGACGAAAGCACGAACCCCCAGGGCCGAAACGAACTACGGGCCCCAGGGGTTTCGTGCTATATCGCTAGAGGGTGGTTACTCCCACCGCCTGGGGGCCTTTCGGTCCCTGGCTGATCTCGAACTGGACTCGCTGATTCTCCTCAAGAGTGCGGAAACCGCTTTCTTGGATCTCAGAATGGTGCACGAACACGTCTTTTTCGCCGCCGTCCGGGGCGATAAAACCGAAGCCCTTCTCACTGTTAAACCATTTCACAGTTCCCTGTGTCATACTAACTTCTCTTTCTTTCAACATGGATGTAATCAGTTACATCCGGGTCAACCGTAACACAATCCAGCGAAAACCTAATGGCGTGAATTGAGGCAGGTGTCGCCTCAGCGCTTCTTGGTCACTAGCAGGGCTTCGGTCTGCGAGATGTCCGCGGCCTTGGTGCGCTTCGCGGCACGTTTCTCTTTCAGGGATTTACCCGATTTCTTGCCCATGGTTTGCCGGGGGGATTTATCAGACATCGTGGCCCTTTGACTTTAGGGGCCTGGCTGGTCCCGATTATTCGAGTCTACACCGCCCCTTCGCGCTGCTGATCGAAAAATGTGACAAAGGAATAGTCGGCTGCCGCTACACAATTCATGGCCGACGAAAGCGCAGCCCGGACCACGGCGGCACGGGTTCCGTTGACTCGCACTGACGCGTGCGTGCCGGCAGGGCCTACGCGCGGGCTTCCATTTCCTCCCCGCTGGTCATGAGACTGGCGACCGTCAAGGCATTGTTCGGGCCGGCCGCGGTCATCATGACGGTGTGCGCCTGGTGTTGGTCGGTGTGCGGCGAAACCACCAGGAGAACGATCCTGGTGCGATTGAGCCCGATGACTTCGACGGTGTGGACCGGCTGGAGGTGGTACCCGTCGAGTCGTACGGTCTGGGAACCAAATGCCAATTTTGCCGGTGCCGTTGCCCATTCGGCGAGGTTGTAGGTGACCCGGCCCACCGGACCAAGTCGAACTGATAACACTGCCAGCAGATCTGGCAGCTCCGCCGTCAGATCCGCACTGTGCGGCCACCACGCTCCATCGACATACCCGCTGCGGGGCGACTTTGGTTTCAGCCGCAAGCGCGGTGTGTGAAGGGGCGGGGCCTGCCGACCCTCGGCAGTGGTGTGGTCGTTCTGCGGCGTCATATCGACGCTCCCGTCTTGACCGCGACATCGGCCAGATCGTTCAAATCGGCGATGACATGGCTATGAGCAGTCACGTGCGAGGTATCGACGACGGCTCCTACACTACTCCGGTCCTGCCCGAACGCGAGTACGAATCGCCACACAGTGTCCGTACCCCGTCGTTATGGGGAAAGCACGGTGTCGCACAACGGATCTCAACCTCAAATATGACGGTCCGTTCCGGTCGCGCAGCTGGCCTCAGCGGATCGAAACCAGTTGGTCGATCGAATCGCGCGGCAAGTCGCCGTCTACCACGGCACTCACCACGAGCCGATTCAGTGTGATCGCGCCTTTGTGATTATCGAGGAACGCCGTGTCGGCGGCGTCGCGACCGGTGGCTATGCGCACCAAGGCCTGTCGCGGCGCCAGCAGCGTCGCATCGACCACGCGCCATTGCCCTTCGACGAAAGCCTCGGCCACCGCGTGGAAGTCCATCGGATGTACGCCGGGCGCGTAGACGGACACCAAGCGGGCCGGCACACTGACCGCTCGCAGGAGCGCCACCACCAGATGCGCGTAGTCACGGCACACGCCTTCGCCGGCAAGCAACGTGTCCACCGCCCCGTCAATCGGATCGCTCGAGCCGGGTACATAGTTGAGCCTGGTGCCCACCCAGGAACTGACGTGCTCCAGCAGCGCCGTCGAATCGCGGTCATTGCCGAATTCGGTGGCGGCGAAACCGTAGAACTTGTCGGCCTCGGCGTAACGGCTGGGCCGCAGGTACATCGACTGGTCGTAGTCGGTCACAGGAGCCGGATCGGTGTGGCCCACGATCGTCGCCGCGTAGTCGACGTGCAGCGTGCCCACCGCCGCGTCGAACTTGTGGATGCGGTTGCCGTGCAGTCCGCTGACCTCCAAGGGACGGATCCGCCGTCCGTTCAAGACGAAGCTCAGCGACTCGAAGACCTCAGCATGCGGGTGTGGCGCAACGGCAATCTGGAACTCCAGCGTCGTGGCCGCGGTGATTTCGACTTCGATCTCGGTGCTCACTTCTCGTCTCATAGCGTGATAGTGCGCTCGTTGGGTCCGGTTCGCTAGCCGTGCGACGACACGACCGCGGCGCATTCCCAGGGCCGCTCGTCGATGGTTGGGCGCCCGTTTTAATGGGTAGTGAATGAGGCGGTGCGCAACCAGCAGCAGTTCGATGCGATAGCCCGAGACATGGTCCAGGTGGTCTCGGGAGTGTGTTGCTTGCTTCTGGACAGCGAGCTGCGGATCCGGGCGGCAAGCAATGCCTACGAACGCGTCACGCTACGGGAGCACGGCGAGTTACTCGGGCAATATCTCTTCGACGCTTTCCCGGACAACCCCAAGGATCTGCAATCCGACGGGACGTCCAAGCTTGCGTCGTCCCTTCAGGCCGCGATGAGCACCGGCCACACCCACAAGATGCGGATGCAGCGCTACGACATTCCCGACCCCGCCGCTCCCGACGAATTCTTGCCCAAGGTGTGGAGCCCCACCAACTCACCGCTGCTCGACCACGGCGAGCTGGTCGGCGTGGTGCACTGCGTGAAGGAGGTCTCCGAAAGCAGGCAACTTCTCGCGGAGGTCGCGCGCGACGTCGATCACGGTGTCTCCTGGGATCCGGCCGAACTGCTGCACACGTTCGAGGCCGTCAGCGCCGGGGAGACCACCCGCCACCTCCAACGCCAGCAGGCGCTGGCTGCCGAAAACGAGCAATTGACGCAAGCCATCGCGACCCGAGACACCATCGGCCAGGCCAAGGGGATCCTGATGGAGCGATTCAATATCGACGCCGATCGCGCTTTCGCGATGCTGGCCAGACTCTCGCAGCAGACGAACACCCGGGCCGAGCAGATCGCGCGCATGCTGGTCCAGTCGGACCGCCCTCCGCGTTCGACCTGAGCTGACGGCCCGGCCCCGCTCACGCTCTAGACGCGGTCTAGACGATGTGCAGACCCTGAGCCAGCTGTGAGACTCCCACCACCGTGAAAAGGGTCACCAGGATCTGCCGGTGGTAAGTCCGCACCCAGTCGTGCAGCACTCGGAGCAGGGATTGGGTCTTGACCGGCGTGACCACATAACCGACGAGGATGACCTCGACGACGGCGTACATCAGGATGATGAAGGCGATGGAGGCGCTGACCTGCGCGGTGATCGAGGCACCCGAGGCCACGATGATCGCGACGATGAAGAGCACGCCGTCGACCGGCACCGAGATGAGCCCGATCACCCATGCGACCCAGGACGATCCGCTCTCCCACGCCTCGTGGATGCGGCCGAGCAGGCGGCGGAAGGCGGAGCCGTCGTCGCTCGAAACATCCTGCACCCGGGTCAGCAGCCGCGGCATTGCGATGGATGCACCCGAGGCCGCCGACAGTGCCGTCGATCGGTCGCCCGGTGCGGGGTGCGCCGCCCGTCGGCGGGTCATGAAGCGCAGCGTCATGAGTACTGCAATCGAGAGCCCGATCACTCCGAGAGCGATTTGAACCTTTTCGAGGGTCGAGCTCGTGGACGGAGAAGCCGACCCGTGCGCGACGTGCCGGAACATCGGCGTGAAGTTCAGCAGCATCAGGGGGAGCAACAGCTCGGGCACGCATACCGTCAACCCACCGAGCCAGTAGGCAAGCAGGCTCGGTCCCGGTCGTGGGCGCGAGATCATAAGCAGGGCAAGACCGAGACGAACCGGATTGAGCGCGGCCAGAATCCCTAAGCCCAGCACTGACCCCCACATGGCCGCAGCTCTACCCGCGAGCGTGGGCGCCTAAACGCCGGCGAGAGAGGCGTCACGGTAAGGGATGCCGGGAAGTCGCGTTCGGTGAAAGCTATGTGTCGGCTGTGTGCCCAATGTTGATCTTGGTCAACGGATTCGGGGTCGCTGGCGAGCGGCGAAAGCGGGCGTTCGTCGGCCCTTCCCGACGAACGCCGTCCGCACCGAACACCCGTGAGATCAGTCACAACGGGTCTGCTTGCCAGCTGCTCGATCACGGCGGCCAAGACCTCGGCACAAATCGCGGCCACGACGTAGCCAACGGAGCGCGCTCGGTGACGCTCGAACATCGAAGCAGCCCTTCGCCGAAGCGCCGCGGCGGCAAGCGGGGGCCCCGCTAGCTACGGCGAAGCCGGCCTGGTCATGCTGATCGCCATGCCATCGGGCCCGGCTTAGCAAGCGTCCGTGTGTTTTTGCACGGTCGGGAGCGTGGATCTGGCGCGCGGGATGCAACGCCGTGCCCCGAACTGGTGAGCCGCGAATACGCTGTTAAAGACGTCACTTAGTACGCAGCAGCGGCTAGGTAATCGGTTACGTCGCGGTTTATGGCCTCCGCGCCGATTGTGTCCGACGGGCCGAGGGCAAATATTTTGCGGTGGAGTAAGCGATGCCGCGATCGCCGTGTCGGCAAATGGCCGCGCTGTCCTCGGTGATCCGCGGAAGTGGGCGCTATCACACACGTGTCAGCGGCGATGATGCCAGCGTAGACCCGCACAACTGTTTTGCTGGACAGCGAGACACGAGTGCAACAAGGGCCACTGTTATTGTCTTACGTGAGAACGGAATTCAGATGTTTCGAGGCGGACGGAGTGGGTACACCGCGACCGTGAATGGCTGCATGGACGGTCGTAGAGTCAGCCCGGTTAGGGTGTCTTCCACGGCCGTCGTGACGCAGTTGCCATCGCGTCCAACCTCACGGGCGCTGCTTTCGACCGCGTGCGCTAGTCGACATCGCGGCCGGGCTTGACGGCTCAATCCATAAGCGGCACAACGCCGCTCATGTTGGCCGCGGCGCATTTGCAATTTCCGTCTCGTTAGGGGGTTCATCCGGTGCAGCTCAATCCGTTCGATGACGACAGTGGCAGTTTTTTCGTCTTGGTCAATAACGAAGAACAACATAGCCTTTGGCCAACTTTTGCTACCATTCCCGCCGGTTGGAGAGTAGTTTTTGGGGAAGCCGACCGCGCAACCTGCCTGCACTACATCGAAGAAACCTGGGCCGACATCCGGGCGAAAAGTCTGCGCGACACGCTGAGCGCCGGTTTGTGATCTGTCGACCGTTGTCGGTATGAAAGGGTTTCGGGGTCAAGCCGTGGGGGGCGTGTAGTGGAAGTCGGGGACCGGGCATTCCCGGTGACGCGGGGCCAGCTGGATATCTGGCTCGCGCAGCAAACGGGCCACTTCGACGTGGCGTGGCAGCTGGGAGTGCTGGTCCGTATCGAGGGCGCGATCGACCCGGCCCTGTTGCACCAGGCCATGCGACATGGGGTCGACGAGGCCGAAAGCCTGCGAGCCTGCTTCTTCGAGGCCGACGGCCAGGTCTTCCAAAAGGCCGTCGACTACGACGATGTCGATCTGGTTTTTTATGACCTGACCGACGCGCGCGATCCGGAGCGAGAGGTCCGAGAGACCGCAGCATCGATCCAGCAAACGCCGATGCCGCTCACCGGCCCGATGATCAAATTCGCTTTGTTCCGTACGCGTCCCGACGAGTACTACTGGTTCACGACGTGCCACCACATCGCCATCGACGGGATGGGCATTGCGCTGCTGGGTCGACGGATCGCCGCCATCTACTCTGCGCTCGCTTCCGGCAAGCCTGTTCCTCCCGCCTTCTTCGGCAACCTGCATGACCTCGTCAGCAGCGAGTTGGAATACGAAGCGTCCGCCAAATTCCGTGAGGATCAGGAATATTGGTGCGCGCATCGCCCCGCGGGCGGTGGGGCGGATTATCCGGCGGCCAGGGTCGATGGCGGGGGAGACCCGTATTCGCCCTCTCCGCCAGTGCAATTGGATCAGTCCGTGGTCGGCAGGGTCAAAGAGTTGTCCAAGACATTGGGCATCCGCCGATCGTCGGTACTCACCGCGGCCTGCGCGCTCCTGGTGCGTGGCTGGTGCGCTGACGGTTCGGACGAGGTCGTGCTCGACTTCCCGGTCAGCCGGCGAGTGGACCCGGAATCCAAGACGCATCCCGGCATGCTCGCCGGTGTGGTGCCCCTGGTGTTGAAGGCGTCGCCGGACACCACGTTCGCCGACTTTTGCCGGCGTGTCGACACGCGGTCTCGAGAGGCATTGCGGCATCAGCAATTCCCGACGCGCACGCTTGACGGCGAGGGCGACTTCAACGGACCGAGGCAGGCGCCCAACCGGGTCGTCGTCAACTTCGTCCCGGCCCGCCTCACTCTGAGCCTCAACGGCGTCCCCGCCACCGCGACCTACACCAGCTTCGGTCCGGTAGGCCACTTCGGGCTGTTCTTCCTCGGATTTGGTGACCAGCAGTTCCTCAGCACGGTCGGCACCGGACAACCGTTTTCGAATTTCGACGTTGCGGATCTGGCCGAACGGCTGCAGCGAGTGCTGGCGACAATGGTCGCCGATCCGGGCCGGCGGCTGTCGTCGTTGGATGTGCTCCGCGCCGCGGAGCGCACTCGCCTCGAAGAGCTTGGCAACACAGCGGTTTTGAACCTGCCGGCGAGCGCGCCGGTGTCGGTGCCGGAGCTGTTCGCCACCCAGGTGGCCCGAATCCCCGAGGCCGTGGCGCTGGTCTGCGAGGGGCGGTCGGTGACCTACCGGGAACTCGATGAGGCGTCCAACCGGCTGGCGCATTTGTTGACCGTCCTGGGTGCGGGCCCGGGGCAGACTGTGGCGCTGTTGTTTTCGCGGTCGGCCGAGGCCGTCGCGTCGATCTTGGCGGTGCTCAAAACCGGAGCGGCCTATTTGCCGATCGACCCCGCGTCGCCCGATTCCCGGATCGGGTTCATGCTGGACGACGCCAAACCGGTTGCCGCGCTGAGTACTGTCGATCTGGCCGACCGCCTCGACGGCCACGACCTGACGGTCATCGACGTCGACGATTCCCGCATCGACACCCTGCCCCAGACGGCGTTGCCGACGCCGGGCCCCGACGGTGT
>NZ_LZHT01000012.1 GCF_001667315.1 Mycobacterium sp. 852002-10029_SCH5224772 | reverse complement strand
ACAGAAGGTCCAGTCCGCGGGCAACAACATGGCCAGCACCGACAGCGCCGTCGGCTCCAGCTGGGCCTGACGCCTCGTCGTTCGCAACGGGGCCGCTCACCGACCGGTGCGCGGCCCCGTTTGCGTCTGCTGTTCAATCGATTAAACCCGTTCGGGCGTCATTGGTTTCGCGAGCACAAGCGCGTCGTGATCCCGTGTCAACGGGCCGACGACTCGGCATCCCAGGGGGCTTCCGAGAGCGCGCCAGTCACCGGCTTACATTTGAGAATTCTATGAACTCCGTGACAATCCGGTGTGTGGCTGGTCAGAATTGGAGGGACATGACCGCAATGGCCGGATACCCAGGCTCGCAGCGCCCCCGCCAAGCCATCCTGGGGCAGCTGCCCAGGATCAACCGTGCCGACGGTTCACCGATCAGGGTTTTGCTGGTCGACGACGAGCCGGCGCTGACCAACCTGGTGAAGATGGCGCTGCACTACGAGGGCTGGGTCGTCGACATCGCCCACAACGGGCGCGAGGCCATGGCCAAGTTCGAGAGAATCGGCCCCGACGTTCTCGTCCTCGACATCATGCTTCCCGACGTGGACGGGCTGCGGATCCTCGAGCGGGTGCGCCAATCCGACGTCTACACCCCGACGCTGTTCCTCACCGCGCGCGACTCCGTCATGGACCGGGTGACCGGCCTGACCGCGGGCGCCGACGACTACATGACCAAACCGTTCAGCCTGGAGGAATTGGTCGCCCGGCTGCGCGGGTTGTTGCGCCGTTCCGGCCCGCCGCCCACGCCGACCGCCGAAACCCTCATCGTCGGCGACCTCAGGGTCGACACCGCCAGCCGGGAAGTCACCCGCGGTGACACACCGGTGTCGCTGTCCTCCACCGAGTTCGAGTTGCTGCGCTTCTTCATGCGCAATCCGCGGCGCGCCCTGAGCCGCACCGAGATCCTGGACCGGGTGTGGAACTACGACTTCGCCGGTCGCACTAGCATCGTGGATCTCTATATCTCCTACTTGAGGAAGAAGATCGACGCCGGCCGGGAGCCGATGATTCACACGGTACGCGGTGTGGGGTACATGCTGCGGCCGGCGGAATGACCCAAGACGGGGCCGGCGCATCCGGGGCCTTTCCCCGGTGGTTTCCCTCTTCGCTGCGGCGGCAGTTGCTTTTGGGCGTGCTGGCCGTCGTCAGTGTGGTGCTGGTGACCGTTGGCATCGTTTCGGTGCTCAGCCTGCGCGGCTATGTCGACGCCATGAGCGACGCCGACATCGCCGAGTCCCTCGACGCGTTCAGCCACCAGTACACGAAATACCGCAACGGCGAACACACTTCGACGCATCCGGGCACGCCGCCGATCGGAGAGGCGATGCTGGAATTCACCGGACAGACGCCGGGCAATCTCATCGCGGTGTTGCGCAACGGCGTCGTGATCGGGTCGGCGGTTTTCTCCGAAGGCGAACCGAAGCCCGCGCCGGCCGACGTCATCACCGCGCTGGAAGGGCAGTGGTGGACTGGCGGGCCGCCACGGACCGAAATGCTCGCCAGCCTGGGGTCTTATCGGCTCGACAGCACCGTGGATGGGTCCGACGTGCTCGTGGTCGGGATGTCGCAGAACCTCGCCGACCGGATCATCGCGCGCAAACAGATCACCACCATCGTGCTGATCGCCGGGGCATTGGTGCTTACCGCGGCACTCACCGGATGGGTTGTCGGGTACACGCTTCGTCCGCTGCGCCGGCTCGGGGCAATCGCGGCGAACGTCGCCGCCATGCCGCTCGCCGATGACGACCACCGGATCAGCATCCGGGTGCAACCGCAGGACACCGACCCGCAGAATGAGGTCGGGATCGTCGGCCGCACACTGAACCGGTTGCTGGACAACGTGGATGGCGCGCTGGCGCACCGGGTCGAATCCGACCTGCGGATGCGGCAATTCATCAGCGACGCCAGCCACGAACTGCGGACACCGCTGGCCGCCATTCAGGGCTACGCCGAACTCACCCGTCAGGACAGTTCGACGCTGCCTCCGACCACCGAATACGCGTTGGCCCGCATCGAATCCGAGGCCCGGCGGATGGCGTTGCTCGTCGATGAGTTGCTGCTGCTTTCCCGGCTGGGTGAAGGCCAGGATCTGCAGTCCGAGGACGTCGACCTGGCCGCGGTGGCCAACAATGCGGTGAACGACGCGACCGTGGCCGCGCTGACCCACCAATGGGTCAAAGACCTTCCCGACCAGCCGGTTTGGGTGCGGGGCGACCACGCCCGACTGCATCAATTGGTCAGCAACCTGCTCGGCAACGCCCGCGTGCACACACCTCCCGGGGTCACGGTGACGACCGGAATCACCTGCCACCGTGACGGTCCCGAGCCGCCTTTCGTGGAATTGACCGTCACCGACGACGGGCCCGGCATCGACGAAGACCTTTTGCCCAGGCTGTTCGAGCGGTTTGTCCGAGCGGACAAGTCGAGGTCCGACGGTTCCGGTCACGGACTGGGCCTGCCGATCGTCAGTTCGATCGTCAAGGCCCATCATGGCTCGGTCACCGTCGAATCCACCGAGGGCGAGACGGTTTTCCGGGTACGGCTTCCCCTGATAGCGCCGCAGCCACGGGGCGTCAATAAACCGTAAAGGTGCACGGTAGCCCCGTTAGAAAACCGTCAACCACACGTGCTTCCGGACGCTGCCCCGGTTAATTTCAACCTGATTTTGCCTCCGAGACCGTCGCTTGATGGTGGGGCCACTCGGCGGCGTCCCTTGCGGGTGCGCGTGCTTGGCGCGGAACGGAGATGAGATGGGCGTGGTGGTGTACATCGTGCTGACCGTGGCGGTGTTCGCCGCGCTCGGCGTGGCTCAGAAGCTGGTCGAACGGCTATGAGCTACCAAAATGCGGTCGGCTTGGTGCTTTCCATCCTCATTGCGCTCTATCTCGTTGGCGCCCTGCTGTTCCCGGAGAGGTTCTGAGTGAGCACCACCACGGCCGGGATCATCTTCCTCGTTGTTCTCGTCGCAGCCGTGGCGGTCGTCCACGTGCCTTTCGGGGACTACATGTTTCGCGTGTATGCCGCCGAAAACCATTCGGCTGTCGAGCGGATGATCTATCGGCTGATCGGCGTCGATGCGCGCTCGGAACAAACGTGGGGAGCCTATGCCCGCAGCGTGCTGGCGTTCTCGTCGATCAGCATTGTGTTCCTGTTCGTGTTCCAGCTCGTCCAGGGCAGCTTGCCGCTGCATCTGCATGATCCGGCCACCAAGCTGACGCCCTCACTCGCATGGAACACCGCGGTCAGCTTTGTCACCAACACTAACTGGCAGGCCTACTCCGGCGAATCGACGCAGGGACATCTCGTGCAGATGGCCGGCCTGGCGGTGCAGAACTTCGTGTCCGCCGCCGTCGGGATGGCGGTGGCCGTCGCGCTGGTGCGCGGCTTCACCCGCACCCGCACCGGCGAGCTGGGCAACTTCTGGATCGACCTGGTGCGCGGAACGCTGCGCATCCTGTTGCCCGTCGCTATCGTCAGCGCGATCCTGCTGATCGCCGGTGGGACGATCCAGAACTTCCACCTACACGACCAGGTGGTCACCACGCTCAACGGCGCGCGGCAGACCATCACCGGCGGCCCGGTGGCCAGCCAGGAGGTCATCAAAGAACTCGGCACCAACGGAGGCGGCTTCTACAACGCGAATTCCGCGCACCCGTTCGAGAATCCGACCGGCTGGACCAACTGGCTAGAGATCTTCCTCATTCTGGTGATCGGGTTCTCGCTGCCGCGGACGTTCGGGCGGATGGTGGGAAACACCAAGCAGGGCTATGCGATTGCGGCCGTGATGGCGTCACTGTACACGATCAGCACCACCTTCATGCTGTGGTTTCAGACGCGGCACCACGGCACGGTGCCGACGGCCACCGGCGCGGCGATGGAGGGAGTCGAGCAGCGCTTCGGCGTCACCGACTCGGGGGTGTTCGCCGCCGCGACGACACTCACCTCCACCGGCGCCGCCGACTCCACCCACGATTCGCTGACCAGCCTCGGCGGCATGATCACGATGTTCAACATGCAGCTGGGTGAGGTCGCGCCCGGCGGCACCGGCTCCGGCCTGTACGGCATTCTGGTGCTGGCGGTGATCACCGTGTTCGTCGCCGGGCTGATGGTCGGACGCACCCCCGAATACCTCGGCAAGAAGATCACCCCGCGCGAGATCAAGCTCGCCGCAAGCTATTTCCTCGTCACACCGCTAATCGTGTTGACCGGCACCGCGATCGCGACGGCGCTGCCCGGCGAACGCGCCGGCATGCTCAACAGCGGGCCGCACGGACTCTCGGAGATCCTCTACGCGTTCACCTCGGCGGCCAACAACAACGGGTCGGCGTTCGCCGGGCTGAACGCCAACACCGACTGGTACAACACCGCGCTCGGCCTGGCCATGGCATTCGGCCGATTCCTGCCCATCGTGCTGGTGCTGGCGCTGGCCGGATCCCTGGCCCGCCAAGGCAACACACCGGCCACGGTGGGCACCTTGCCCACCCACCGGCCGCAGTTCGTGGGCATGGTCGCCGGCGTCACGTTGATCGTCGTCGCCCTCACATTCTTGCCCATGCTCGCGCTCGGGCCCCTCGCCGAAGGAATCCACTGATGACCGCGACCGCGATCGATTCCGCCGAGCAGCAGACCCAACCGACCGCGCCCGGCGGCGGCAAACGGGTGCAGGGCGGCCTGCTCGACCCGACGATGCTGTGGCGCTCGACGCCGGACGCGCTGCGAAAACTCAACCCACGCACCCTGTGGCGCAACCCGGTAATGCTCATCGTCGAACTCGGCGCCGCCTGGAGCACCGCCCTGGCGATCATCGACCCGACCTGGTTCGCCTGGCTGGCCGTGATCTGGCTGTGGCTGACCGTGCTGTTCGCCAATCTCGCCGAAGCGGTCGCCGAGGGGCGAGGAAAGGCCCAGGCCGACGCGCTGCGCCGGGCCAAAACGCACACCGTGGCCCGGCGACTCAAGGACTGGGCGCCGGGGGCCACCGCCGTCGAGGAAGCGGTCGCCGCAACGCAATTGCAACAGGGCGACGTCGTCCTGGTCGAGGCGGGCCAGGCGATCCCCGGCGACGGCGACGTGGTGGAAGGCATTGCCTCGGTAGATGAATCGGCCATCACCGGCGAGTCGGCCCCGGTGATCCGCGAATCCGGCGGCGACCGATCGGCGGTCACCGGCGGCACCACCGTGCTGAGCGACCGGATCGTCGTCAAGATCACCCAGAAGCCCGGCGACAGCTTCATCGACCGGATGATCGGACTCGTCGAGGGCGCCAACCGGCAGAAGACCCCCAACGAGATCGCGCTGAACATCCTGCTGGCCGCGTTGACGATCATCTTCGTCTTCGCCGTCGCGACCCTGCAACCGCTGGCGATCTACTCCAAGGTGAACCATCCCGGGGTCCCGGACACCCAGGCGCTGGGCGCCAGCGGTGTCACCGGCATCGTGATGGTGTCGCTGCTGGTGTGCCTGATCCCGACCACCATCGGCGCGCTGCTGTCGGCCATCGGTATCGCCGGCATGGACCGGCTGGTGCAGCGCAACGTGCTCGCCATGTCCGGGCGGGCGGTGGAGGCCGCCGGCGACGTCACCACCCTGCTGCTGGACAAGACGGGCACCATCACGCTGGGCAACCGGCAGGCCGCCGCCTTCATCCCCCTCGAGGGTGTGTCCGCCGAACGGCTGGCCGACGCCGCGCAATTGTCCAGCCTCGCCGACGAAACCCCCGAGGGCCGTTCGGTTGTCGTGTTCGCCAAGCAGCACTTCGGGCTGCGGGCGCGCACCTCGGGCGAGTTGTCGCAGGCCCACTGGGTGGCCTTCTCGGCCACGACGCGGATGTCGGGCGTGGACCTCGATGGGCACCTGCTGCGCAAGGGCGCCGCCAGCTCGGTCGCGGAATGGGTACGCGGCCAAGGGGGCAACGTTCCCCCGCGGCTCGGCGAGATCGTGGACAACGTCTCCGCCGGCGGTGGCACGCCCCTGGTGGTCGGGGAAAGCATCGAGGGGCACGCGAGAGTGCTCGGCGTCATCCACCTCAGAGACGTCGTCAAGCAGGGCATGCGTGAGCGGTTCGACGAGATGCGGCGGATGGGCATCCGGACGGTGATGATCACCGGCGATAACCCGTTGACCGCCAAGGCGATTGCCGATGAAGCCGGTGTCGACGACTTCCTGGCCGAGGCCACACCCGAGGACAAACTCGCGTTGATCAAGCGTGAGCAGGCGGGCGGCAAGCTCGTCGCGATGACCGGCGACGGCACCAACGACGCGCCGGCGTTGGCGCAAGCCGACGTGGGCGTGGCGATGAACACCGGCACGTCGGCCGCCAAAGAGGCCGGCAACATGGTCGATCTCGACTCCGATCCCACCAAGCTCATCGAGATCGTCGAGATCGGCAAGCAACTGCTGATCACCCGGGGAGCGTTGACCACCTTTTCGATCGCCAATGACATCGCGAAGTACTTCGCGATCATCCCGGCGATGTTCGTCGCGCTGTTCCCCGGCCTTGATCTGCTCAACGTGATGCGGCTGCACAGCCCGCAGTCGGCGATCCTGTCCGCGGTCATGTTCAACGCGATCATCATCGTGTTGCTGATCCCGCTTTCGCTGCGCGGTGTGCAATACACGCCGAGCAGTGCGTCAAAACTGTTGAGCCGCAACCTGTATGTCTATGGCCTGGGCGGCATCCTCGCCCCGTTCATCGGCATCAAGGCGATCGACCTGATCGTCCAATTCATCCCGGGGATGTCCTGATATGACGAAATTCGTCCGCCTGCATTGGGCGGCGCTGCGTGCGCTGCTGGTGCTGACCGCGATCACCGGTCTGGCCTATCCCCTGTTCGTCTGGGCGGTCGCGCAGCTTCCGGGATTGCGGGAGAACGCCCTGGGGTCGATTCTCACCGCGGACGGTAAGCCGGTGGGCAGCAGGCTGATCGGCCAGCTGTTCACCGATACCGACGGCAACCCGCTGCCGCAGTACTTCCAAAGCCGGCCCTCGGCGGCCGGCGCCGGCTACGACCCGACCTCGTCGGGTGGCAGTAACCTCGGGCCGGAAAGCATCGTCGACACGCCGGCCGACCCGGCGCAACTGGCGGCGGGCAAGTCCGCGTCGGACGCGGGCTTCAAGCCGAGCCTGCTGACGACGGTGTGTTCGCGCAGCGCTGCGGTCGGCGCATTGGAGGGTGTCGACGGGTCGCGGCCATTCTGCACGGGCGGTGGTGTGGGTGCGGTGTTGTCGGTGATCGGTCCGCGCGACGCGCGCGGAAACGTCGCCCACCCGACTCGGGTGGTCAGCGTCAACGAGCCGTGCGGATCGACGCCGGCGCCGTTCCTCACCCGCTACGAAAGCGTGCGCGTTCACTGCGCGCGGTACGGTGAGGACTACTCGATCGGCCAGACCGTGCCCGTTCGCGGCGCGGCACCGGCGAACCCGGCCGTGCCGGCCGACGCGGTCACCGCCAGCGCCAGCGGCCTCGACCCGAACATCTCACCCGCCTACGCCGACCTCCAGGTGGCGCGGGTCGCCAGGGTCCGCCATGTCAGCCCGGATCGGATTCGGGAAGTGGTCGCGCAGAACCGGAGCGGCCGCGCGCTGGGGTTCTTCGGTGAACCGTGCGTCAACGTGCTGCAGCTCAACCTGCAACTCGACCGCCGGTATCCGGTCACGAGCTAGCTCCGAGGGGGATGATGGTTGACGTGAGCGACGTCAGCCTCCGCGGCCACCAGCCCAGGCGGGGTGAGCTGCGCATCTACCTGGGTGCTGCGCCGGGCGTGGGTAAGACGTATTCGATGCTGGGTGAGGCGCATCGGCGCCTGGAACGTGGCACCGATCTGGTGGCGGGCGTGGTGGAAGCCCACGGGCGTGCGAAAACCGCTGAGCTGCTTAAGGGCATCGAGATCATTCCGCCGCGCTATATCGAATACCGCGGCGGGCGCTTCCCCGAGCTCGACGTGCCCGCGGTGCTGGCGCGGCGGCCGCAGGTCGTCCTCGTCGACGAACTCGCGCACACCAATGCGCCGGGCAGTAAAAACCCCAAGCGGTGGCAAGACGTCGAAGAATTGCTCGACGCCGGGATCACCGTGATCTCCACGGTCAACGTGCAGCACCTGGAAAGCCTCAACGACGTCGTCGCCCAGATCACCGGCATCGAGCAGAAAGAGACCGTCCCGGACCTGATCGTGCGGCAGGCCGCACAGGTCGAGCTCATCGACATCACACCAGAGGCGCTGCGGCGCAGGTTATCTCATGGAAACGTCTACGCTCCCGATCGCATCGATGCGGCGTTGTCCAACTATTTCCGCCGCGGGAACCTCACCGCGCTAAGGGAACTGGCGCTGCTGTGGCTTGCCGACCAGGTCGATACGGCGCTGGCCAAATACCGGGCCGAGAACAAGATCACCGACATGTGGGAGGCCCGCGAGCGCGTCGTCGTGGCGGTCACCGGTGGACCCGAATCCGAGACGTTGGTACGACGCGCGTCGCGGATCGCGTCGAAGTCCACCGCCGAACTCATGGTGGTCCACATCATCCGCGGTGACGGCCTGGCCGGCCTGTCGGAGTCCCGGATGGCCAAGATCCGGGAGCTGGCCACCAGCCTGGACGCGTCGCTGCACACGGTGGTCGGCGACGACGTGCCCACCGCCCTGCTGGACTTCGCCCGCGAGATGAACGCCACGCAGCTCGTGATCGGCACCTCGCGACGGTCCCGCTGGGCGCGCCTGTTCGAGGAGGGCATCGGTCCGAGGATCGTCGAGCTGTCCGGCAAGATCGACGTGCACCTGGTCACGCACGAGGAAGCCAAACGCGGCTTCCGCGCCGCCGCGCCGGCGCCCCGCGAGCGCCAGGTGACGTCGTGGCTGGCGGCCCTCATCGTGCCTTCGATCATCTGCGCGTTCACCGTCGCGGCGCTGGACCCGTACCTGGACACCGGCGGCGAGAGCGCCTTGTTCTTCGTGGGCGTGCTGCTCGTCGGGTTGTTCGGAGGCGTTGCGCCCGCGGCACTTTCGGCAATACTGTCCGGCCTGCTGCTCAATTACTTCCTGATCGCCCCGCGGCACAGCTTCACCATCGCCGAACCCAACAGCGCCATCACCGAATTGGTGCTGCTGCTGATCGCCGTCGCGGTCGCGGTGCTGGTGGATTTCGCGGCCAAACGCACCCGCGAAGCCCGCCGCGCGTCGCAGGAGGCCGAGCTGCTGACCCTGTTCGCGGGGTCGGTGCTGCGCGGCGCCGACCTCGAGACGCTGCTCGAACGGGTGCGAGAGACCTACGCCCAGCGTGCGGTGAGCATGCTGCGGGAGCCGCCCGAGGAAGCGCGCGCCCGAGGGGCGAAGACCGACGTCGTCGCCTGCGTGGGCAGGGATCCTTGCGTCGCCGTCGATTCCGCGGACACCGCGATCGAGGTCGGCGACGACGAGTTCTGGATGCTGCTGGCGGGCCGAAGGCTTTCCGCGCGGGACCGGCGGGTGCTCAGCGCGGTGGCCAGGCAGGCCGCCGGTTTGATCAGGCAGCGGGAGCTCGCCGAGGAAGCCAGCCGGACCGAGGCGGTCGTGCGGGCCGACGAACTGCGGCGTTCGCTGTTGTCCGCGGTCAGCCATGACCTGCGCACGCCGCTGGCGGCGGCCAAGGCCGCGGTGTCCAGCCTGCGCGCCGAAGATGTCGCGTTCTCCGCCGCCGACACCGCGGAGTTGCTGGCGACCATCGAGGAGTCCATTGACCAGCTGACCGCGCTGGTCGGCAACCTGCTCGATTCGTCGCGGCTGGCCGCCGGGGTGATCCACCCGGATCTGAGCCGGGTGTACCTGGAGGAAACCGTGCAACGCGCCCTGGTCAGCATCGGCAAGGGCGCCACCGGTTTTTTCCGGTCCGCCATCGACCGGGTGAAGGTGGATGTGGACGACGCCACGGTGCTGGCCGACGCCGGGCTGCTGGAACGTGTGCTGGCCAACCTGATCGACAATGCGCTGCGCTACGCGCCCAACTGTCTGGTCCGGGTCAACGCCGGGCGGGTGGGCGATCGGGTGCTGATCAACGTCATCGACGAAGGGCCCGGAATACCGCATGGGGCCGACGAACAGATCTTCGAGGCGTTTCAGCGGCTGGGCGATCACGACACCACCACCGGCGTCGGCCTGGGGATGTCGGTCGCGCGGGGCTTTGTCGAAGCGATGGGCGGGACCATTACCGCCACCGACACGCCAGGAGGCGGACTGACCGTGATCGTGGATATGGCTGCGCCGCAACCGATAGGGCTGTCGCTCGGCGGCGGCGATGAGGAGCGGCGCCCATGACCCGCGTATTGGTGATCGACGACGAACCGCAGATCCTGCGGGCCCTGCGCATCAACCTGTCCGTGCGGGGCTATGAGGTGGTCACCGCGTCGAGCGGGGCGGGCGCGCTGCGCGCCGCCGCCGAGCAGAAGCCCGACGTGGTGATCCTCGACCTCGGCCTGCCCGACATCTCCGGCATCGACGTGCTGGCCGGTCTGCGCGGCTGGCTCACCGCACCGGTGATCGTGTTGTCCGCGCGCACCGATTCCTCGGACAAGGTCGAGGCGCTGGACGCCGGCGCCGACGACTATGTCACCAAACCCTTTGGGATGGACGAGTTCTTGGCACGGCTGCGCGCGGCGGTCCGCCGCAACGCCGCGGCCTCCGAACTGGAGCAGCCGGTGATCGAAACCGAATCGTTCACGGTCGACCTGGCGGCCAAGAAGGTCACCAAGAACGGCGGCGAAGTCCACCTCACCCCGACCGAATGGGGGATGCTCGAAGTACTCGTCCGCAATCGCGGCAAGCTGGTCGGCCGCGAGGAGCTGCTCAAGGAGGTCTGGGGTCCGGCCTACGCCACCGAAACGCATTACCTGCGTGTGTATCTCGCGCAGCTGCGCCGCAAGCTCGAAGACGACCCGTCGCATCCCAAACACCTGCTGACCGAGTCCGGGATGGGCTATCGTTTCGAGGCGTGAGTTTGGTGGGGCACGAGTGCACGTCACACCAGCCACGTTGGCCCCCGCGCGGGAGGGCATGCCTTGTGCCCGCCTTTCAGCGACAACTCGGTTGCCACCTTGCGCAGCGCCAGCACGCGCTGATGGATCCGATGTTCGGTGCCGCGCGGCATGTACCCGGGCCCATACCGGCCCCGCCCAAGGCGGCGCACCCGGCCATGTTCGATCTCCCACCGCAGCGCATCCGAGATCGCCTTCGACGGCCTGCCGCGCACCCCAAAGCTGTGCCATTTCAGCGCATCGATCAATTCCGCGATGGTCGCCGGCCCATGCACCGCCAGCTGCATCGCGAGCACGTAACGCAGCTCGATTCCGCGTAGGTCCATCCTCGGACCGTCGCATAGGGGTACGACACACCGAGTTGTCGCTGGAAGGTGGGCAAAAGCGGTGCCCACTTTCCTCGAGACTGGTGAGGCGGATGTGACTTACCGACTTACTCAGCGATCGACAGCACGATGCCGTCCAGGATGTCGTGCTCGCTCACCGTCAATTCCTCGATGCCCGCACGGGCGCGCAGCTCGCGCGCCAGCTCCTCCACCACGATCGCGCCCCCGCCGATCACGTCGGCCCGCCCCGCGTGCATCGGCGGCAGCACCGCGCGCTCGGCGCGCGTCATCGTGATCAGCCGTTCACACACTGCCATCAGGTCCGCGCCGGCAACGCGCGAAAGATGAATGGCCGCAGAGTCATACGCCGGCAGATTGTGCGCCAGCGCGGACAACGTGGTCATCGTTCCGGCCAATCCGACCCAGGTCCGCGCGTCCTCGACGGGCACCACGCCCAGCGCCACCTCGAGCCGCTCGCGCACCACCTGCCGGGCCGCGGCAACCTCCGCGGGCGTCGGCGGATCCGAACGCAGGCACCGCTCGGTCAGCCGGACACAGCCGATGTCGGCCGAGTAGCTGGACACAACCGCATCACCGCCCACCACGATCTCCGTGGAGCCCCCACCCAGGTCGACGACGACGAAAGGCCCGGCCGCACTGTCTAATTCACCAACCGCCCCGCGGAACGACAGCGCGGCTTCTTCGGCGCCGCTGATCACCTCGGCCACCGCACCGGGCAGCACCGCCCCCAGTACGTCGGCCGTCATCGCGAAGAAGTCATCACGGTTGGCGACATCGCGGGCGGCCGACGTGGCCACCATCCGCACCCGCTCGACCCCGTGCTCTTTCAGCAGCGCGGTGTAGTCCGCCAGCGCGGCCCTGGTGCGGGCTATCGCCTCCGGCGCGAACTCACCCGTCGCGTCGACGCCCTGCCCCAGCCGCACGATCCGCGTCTCCCGATGCACGTCGTGCAGCCGCCCTCCCCCGTCGAGGTCGGCGATCAGCAATCGAATTGAGTTGGTACCGCAGTCGATTCCCGCGAGCCTGCCGTTCACCATTGGCCCTCCACCAAAACGCCCGCCATCGCGGGCTCGCCGGCCAGGATCGCCAGCGCCTCGTCGCCGAACGGATTCACGTTCGGCCCCTTGGCCAGTGAATGGGCGATCAGCACGTGCAGGCACTTGACCCGGTCGGGCATCCCCCCGCCGGTGAACGTGGTGCCCAGCGATTCGATCGCGTCACGCTCGGCCAAATACGACTCGTGCGCGCGCCGGTACGTGGCCGCCAGCTCCGCGTCCTGTCCCAGGCGCTCGGTCATCTCGCGCATCAATCCCGTCGTCTCGAGCCTGCTCGCGGCCGCCGTCAGCGTCGGATGCGTCAGGTAGTACAGCGTCGGAAATGGCGTGCCGTCAGGCAATTTCGGCGCCGACTTCACGACGCCGGGTTCACCGTTAGGACACCGGTAGGCGATTTCGAGTACCCCGCGCGGCTCACGCCCGAGCTGGCGGGCCACCGCCTCCAGGTCGGCACGATCAACCACCGGGACCCGTGGGATTCGGTGCGGGCGGACCCGGCTCGGCCGGCGGCGGGACTTCGGGGGGCGGCGGGTTGGCCGGCGGCAGGTGCGGCGCGTCGGCGATGGTGTGCCACAGCGACGTGTACCACGGATCGTTGTTCACCGGTTTCGCCGACGGGGATCCCGGCTGGGTGGGCTCGGCCGCCGACGGTGGCAGCTGAACCTGGAACGGGATATCCCCCGGCTTCACGAAGCCGAGCCGCTCACGGGCCTGCGCCGCAATGTAGGCCGGGTCACCGAGTTTGGTCTTTCGCTGCTCCAAGTCCGCGATCTGACGGCGCAGCGCGGCCTCGCTGGCGGCCAGCTGATTCATCTCGGTGCGCTGGGCGAAATAGGTGCGCACCGGTCCGGCGATGGTCAGCGTCAGCACGCAGATCACCGCGGCCAGCACCGCCGCGCGCCGCGCGGTGAAACCAAGCCGTTGCTCGGAGCGCAGCTCGACCGATTCGGCGGCCTGCCGGGTGATCGGTTCGACGACGTGCTCTTGCTGGGTGGAGTTGCGGCCGGTGTGGTTCGCCGTGGGCGATGTCCTCGCAGACGGCTTCGAGGACGGCTTGGCCGAGCGACGGCGCCGAACCGGATCGCCGGCCTTCCCCGGGCGCGAGGCCGGGGAACGCCGCTTCGGATCCGGCTTGCCGGGCAAGCTATTTGGCCTCCGGCGGCGTATACCGCGGGAACGCGAGATCGCCGGCGTAGCGGGCGGCGTCGCCGAGCGCCTCCTCGATCCGCAGCAGCTGGTTGTACTTGGCGACGCGCTCGCCGCGGGCGGGGGCGCCGGTCTTGATTTGCCCACTGCCGACGGCCACCGCCAGGTCGGCGATCGTGGTGTCTTCGGTCTCGCCGCTGCGGTGGCTCATCATCGTGCGGTAGCCGCTGTGGTGGGCGAGCGCGACGGCGTCCAGCGTCTCGGTCAGCGTGCCAATCTGATTCACCTTGACCAGCAACGCGTTTGCCACACCCTTGTCGATACCCTCTTCCAGGCGCTCGGGATTGGTGACGAAGATGTCGTCGCCGACAATCTGCACCCGGTCGCCGATCGCCGCGGTCAGGGTGACCCAGCCGTCCCAATCGTCTTCCGACAGTGGATCTTCGATGGACACCAGCGGATAGGAGCCGAGCAGCCCGGCGTAGAACTCCGCCATCTGGTCCGCGGTGCGGGTGCTGCCCTCGAATGTGTAGCCCGTCCCGTCGGTGAAGAACTCGGTGGCCGCCGCGTCGAGAGCCAGCGCCACGTCGGCGCCGAGCTTGAAACCGACCGATTCGATGGCCCGGCTGATCAGGTCCAGGGCCGCGGTGGTGCCCGCCACGTCGGGAGCGAAGCCACCCTCGTCGCCCAGACCCGTGCTCAAGCCCTCTTTCTTGAGCACCGACTTCAGCGAGTGATACACCTCGGCGCCCCAGCGCAGCGCCTCGGCGAAGCTGGGCGCGCCGATCGGCGCCACCATGAACTCCTGGATGTCGACGGCGGTGTCGGCGTGCGCGCCACCGTTGAGGATGTTCATCATCGGCACCGGCAGGATGTGGGCGTTCGGGCCACCGAGGTAGCGGAACAGCGGCAACGCGGCGGAATCGGCGGCCGCCTTGGCCACGGCCAGCGACACGCCCAGGATCGCATTGCCGCCCAGCCTCGACTTGTCGGGTGTGCCGTCCAGATCCAGCAGCGCCTGGTCGACCAGCCGCTGATCGTCGGCGTTGAGGCCGATCACCGCCGGACCGATCTCGTCCAGCACGGCCTGCACCGCCTTCTGCACACCCTTTCCGCCGTAACGCTCGCCACCGTCGCGCAACTCGACGGCCTCGTGCTCGCCCGTCGACGCGCCCGACGGCACCGCCGCGCGCGCAAACGTCCCGTCGATCAGGGCAATCTCGACCTCGACTGTCGGGTTACCGCGGGAATCGAGGATCTCGCGGGCCCCGACCTGCTCGATAATCGGCACTGGGGTTCTCCTTGCTCGCGTAAGGCCTGGGTCAGCGATACATCCTGCTACAACGGGTGACCTTTCGCGTAAGCGGTCGCCCAATCCCGCACCGCCCGCGCGTAGACACCGGAATTGTTGTAGGCCCGCAGCGCGGTGATCCAGCCCCGCGGCGTCGCGAGATCCTTTCCACGCCAACACAGATAGCCCGCCGCGGCAAGCGCGGCATCGTCGATGTTGTCCGGGCTGACGCGGCCGTCATTGTGAGCGTCGACACCGTAGAGCCGCCACGTCTCCGGGATGAACTGCATCGGTCCCATGGCGCGCGTCACGCCGTCGCCGTCGGTGAGGTCTTCGTCGCTGTCGACGATGCGCAGCGTCCCGCCGCTGCCGTCCAGTCGGACACCGCGAATCGGGGGGCTGACATCGCCGTTGGGGGCCAGCCTCGCGCCGCGGTAGGTGCCGTGGTGGCTCTCGACCTGTCCGATGCCCGCCAGCGTGGTCCAGGCGATGTGGCACTTCGGGTTCTCGACTTCGGCGACCCGGGCCGCGTACGCATAGGCCTCGAGCGCGATCACCGGGATCTCCAATCCCGCCGACCGTTGCTCGGCCCAGGCGCGCAACTGTTCGGCGGGCCGACCGCTGGCATGCGTATCCACCGGCGGCACCGGGTCGCCCGCCGGCGGTGGCACACCGTCGGGAATGAACAGGCTGAGCTGCCACGTGCAGCTGGAGGCCAGAACGATCGCGGTCGCGCCGATCACGGCGGCCGCGCGCATCCAACGCCTCGGCGACACCATGCTTTCCTGAGCTCCCCTAAACTCGCCTGCATTAACTTCCGCCACACCATCGTGGCATGCGTCGGTGGACTGCACGGTTGCGTCGGGCCTCGGCGCACCGACGTTCTGCCGGTTTCAGCTAATCACCGATTAGCTGACGGTCGCCTTGGCTAGCGCGGTCAGACCACCGCCGACCACGGAGATTCGCAACCTCGTCGGCGATAGTACCGAGCGGCCGACGACAAATCCGGCAAACACAGCGGCGCTCGCTCCCACCGATGCGGGGTGGCGGTAAATAATCCGCGGCATCGCTGCAATCAAGGCGGCGTCGCCCGCTCAGGCCTCGTCGGCCTCGGTGTCGGCGGTGACCTCCTCGGCGGCCGGCTCGGCCTCCGAGTCACCCATCGGCCAGTGCTCCCGCCACTCCTGTTCGGAGACTTCGCCGAGCGGGGAAACGTCGAACTCCTCCGGGACGCCGCCCCCGCGGCGCGCCGTGGCGATCGCCCGCTCCGCGCCCCGAACGGTGTCGACAAACTCCAGAACCGCTGTGCGCAGGGCGCTTTCGGCATCGACATCGGCCGACGCGCAGATCGAGGTGATCGCGTCGGGGATCAGGTCGGCGGGCAGGCCGGCTTTGTCGGCGCGCTGAATCACCTTCTGGGCGAGCGCCAATGCGGGCTGGCCCGTGTGCACGTCGTCCATCGCCGATTTGCGCGGCTTTTCGGCGGCCTTACGCTCCTCCCACTGGGCCAACTGCTCTTCGAGCGAAATGGATTGCCCGGCAAGAACCCCCGGTACCCGGTTGCCGAGTTTGCGCATCAGGGCGGCGGCGACGTCGTCGATGGTGAAAGCGGACTGCGGCGCGTCCTCGGCGATGCGCGCGTGGAAGAGGACTTGCAGCAGCACATCGCCGAGTTCGTCGCGCAGCTGGTCGGCGTTGCCGCTGCCCACGGCGTCGAGCAGCTCGTAGGTCTCCTCCAGCAAAAACCTGCGCAGCGAGTCGTGGGTTTGCTCACTTTCCCACGGCCCGGCGGTGCGCAATTTGTCCATCATCGCCACCGCGTCGACCAGCCGTTCGCCGCGCGGCGTCTCGGGCGCCGAGATCAGCCGGGCCCCGGCCGCCAACCGGGCGGTCACGGCCGGGTGGTCGGGGTCGGACGACAGCAGCACCGGCGCGTCCTCACCGGAGTGCACCGGCCGCGCCGCCGACAGCGACCAGGGCACCGCGACGGGCATCTCCTCGGTGTACTGCACCTCGCCGGCGAGATGCTCGATTGCTTCGATGGGCACCAGCGACGGGCGGCGGGGGTCGAACAAGACCACGATCAAGCGCCGCTCCTCCTCGTCCTTTGTGTCGCTGCGCGCCATATCGTCGCCGGCGCGGATCATGCTTGTCGCTCCTCACCGGACACCGCTGCAGCTGAACTCGTTATACCAAGGTCTACCTGCGGCTGCCCCTGCAGTGCGGTCACCAGGTTGGCCACCATCTGCACCAACTCGACATCGCGGAGCCGCGGCGCGCCCACGCCGCCGGCGCGTGGGATGGGAACCTGCACGGTGGAGGTCGTGGCCCGGTAGCTCGCCGCCGGATACATCCGTTTGAGCCGCACCTGGGCCGAATCCGGCAGCGTCATCGGCGAGAGCCGCACGGTGGCCGCCGACGGCGCCGACACCTCGATGATGCCCGCACCGCGGCACAGCAGCCGCAGCCGCGCCACCGCCACCAGCCGCAGGGCCGGCTCGGGCAGCGCCCCGTAGCGGTCGACGAGTTCCTCGACCACCGCGTCGATCTCGCCGTCGGAGGCCGCGGCGGCCAGCCGGCGGTACGCCTCCAGCCGCAGCCGGTCGCTGGCGATGTAGTCCGGCGGCAGGTGCGCATCGACCGGCAGGTCGATCCGCACGTCCTTGGGTTCCTCGGCGGTGGTGACGGTGTGGCCGTCGGCGGCCGCCCGGTAGGCCTCGACGGCCTCACCCACCAACCGGACGTACAGGTCGAAGCCGACGCCGGCGACGTGCCCGGACTGCTCGACGCCGAGCACATTGCCGGCGCCGCGAATTTCGAGGTCCTTCATCGCGACCGCCATGCCCGCGCCCAGCTCGTTGTTCTGCGCGATGGTGGCCAGCCGGTCGTAGGCCGTCTCGGTCAGCGGCGAGTGCGGCGGATACAGGAAGTAGGCGTAGCCGCGCTCCCGGCTGCGGCCGACCCGGCCGCGCAGCTGGTGCAGCTGCGACAGGCCGAAGGTGTCGGCGCGCTCGACGATCAGCGTGTTGGCGTTGGAGATGTCCAGCCCGGTCTCCACGATCGTGGTGCACACCAGGATGTCGTATTCGCGATTCCAGAACCCCTGCACCGTGCGTTCCAGCCGTTCCTCGGGCATCTGCCCGTGCGCAACGACCACCCGCGCCTCGGGGACCAGATCCCGGATCCGGGCCGCCGTCCGGTCGATCGAGCTCACCCGGTTGTGCACGTAAAAGACCTGGCCGTCGCGCAGCAACTCGCGCCGCAAGGCGGCCGCGACCTGCTTGTCGTCGTGCGGGCCGACGTAGGTCAGCACCGGATAGCGTTCCTCGGGCGGCGTCAGGATCGTCGACATCTCGCGGATCCCGGCCAGGCTCATCTCCAGCGTGCGCGGGATGGGGGTGGCGCTCATGGTCAGCACGTCGACGTGGGTGCGCAGCGACTTGATGTGCTCCTTGTGCTCGACGCCGAACCGCTGCTCCTCGTCCACCACGACCAGGCCGAGGTCCTTCCAGCGCACCCCGGTCTGCAACAGGCGGTGCGTGCCGATCACGACATCCACCGATCCGTCAGCCAGGCCCTCGATCACGGCGCGAGATTCGGTGGAATCGGTGAACCGGGACAGGCCCTTGACGGTCACCGGGAACCCCGTCATCCGGTCGGTGAAGGTCTGCAGATGCTGGTCGGCCAGCAGCGTGGTGGGCACCAGCACGGCCACCTGCTTGCCGTCCTGGACCGCCTTGAACGCCGCCCGCACCGCGATCTCGGTCTTGCCGTAGCCGACGTCCCCGCAGATCACCCGGTCCATCGGGATCGGCTTTTCCATATCCCCCTTGACCTCGGTGATCGCGGTCAGCTGGTCGACCGTCTCGGTGTACCCGAATGCGTCTTCCATCTCGGCCTGCCAGGGGGTGTCCGGCCCGAACGCGTGCCCGGGGCTGGCCTGCCGCTTGGCGTACAGCGACACCAGCTCGCCGGCGATCTCGCGTACCGCGCGGCGCGCCTTGGTCTTGGTGTTGGTCCAGTCGCTGCCGCCGAGCTTGCTCAGCGCGGGCGCCTGCCCGCCGACATACCGCGACAGCTGGTCCAGCGAATCCATTGGCACATAAAGCTTGTCGGACCCACCGCCCCTTTTGCTCGACGCGTATTCGAGCACCAGGTATTCGCGCCGGGCGCCGCCGACCGTGCGCTCGACCATCTCCACGAACCGGCCGATGCCGTGCTGATCGTGGACCACCAGATCACCGGCGGTGAGCGCCAACGGGTCAACGGTGTTGCGCCGCTTGGCCGCCAGCCGCTTGCCCTCCACTGCGGCGACCCGGCTGCCGGTCAGATCGGTCTCGGTGATCACGACGAGGTGTGGGCCGGGATGACCCGTAATTATCAAGCCGTCGTGCAGCGGCCCCTTGAGCACCCCGACCACCCCGAGCTTGGGTGCGGCGCCGGAATCGAGCATGGCGGCGGGGGTGTCGCATTCGGCCAGCCGTTCCACCACGCGATGCGCGGTCCCGGCGCCGGGCGCGACGACGACGGCGTAGCCGCCGGTCGTGACGTGCGCGCGCAGCATCGCGAAAATGCCGTCGATGTCGTGCTGATGCCCGCGCGCCGACGGCGCCGCCCGGACCTCCAGCTCCACGGCCGACTCGTCGGACAGCTGGCTCAACGTCCACCACGGGTGCCCGCCCTGGGCGGCCGCGGCCCGCACCTCGTCCAGCTCGGCGAATCCCGAGCCGCCGAATTGCGCGACGTCGACGGGAGCGTCGGTGCCCATGGCCGCCGCCGACCAGGAGGCTTCGAGGAATTCACTGCCGGTCTTGATCAGGTCGGCGGCGCGGGTGCGGATCTTCTCCGGGTCGCAGAGCAGGATCGGGGTGCGTTGCGCCAGTTGGTCGGTCAGCAGCACGTGTTCGCCGGGCCGTAGCACCGGCAGCAGCGCCTCCATGCCGTCGACCGCGATGCCCTCGGCAAGCTTGGCCAGCATGTCGGTGACGCTGCCGGTGATGGCGGGCTCGGTCGTGGTGTGACGCGCCGACAGCTCGGCGGCCCGCTGCCGCACCTCTTCGGTCAGCAGCAGCTCGCGGCAGGCCACCGCGATCAGGGTGTCGACCTCGATCTCGGGAATCGAACGCTGATCGGCGACGGAGAACATCCGCATCTCGCTGACCTCGTCGCCCCAGAACTCGATGCGCACCGGGTGCTCGGCCGTCGGCGGGAAGACGTCGAGAATCCCACCGCGCACGGCGAACTCGCCGCGCCGGCCGACCATGTCGACCCGGGTGTAGGCCAGCTCGACCAGCCGGGCGATCACGCCCTCGAATTCGACTTCCGCGCCGACGCTCAACGTGACCGGCTCGACTTGGCCCAGCTCCGGCGTCATCGGCTGCAGCAGCGAGCGGGCCGCGGTCACCACCACCTGCAGGGGCGGACCCAGGCGCGCGTCGTCGGGGTGGGCCAGCCGGCGCAGCACCGTCAGCCGCGCGCCGACGGTGTCGACGCCGGGCGAGAGCCGCTCGTGCGGCAGCGTCTCCCAGGACGGGAAGACGGCCACGGCGTCGCCGAAGACGCCGCGCAGTTCAGCGGTCAGGTCGTCGGCTTCGCGCCCGGTCGCGGTGACTACCAGCAAAGGGCCCAACCGCGCGAGCGCACTGGCGACGAACAGCCGTGCGCTGGCTGGACCCACCAGGTTCAATTCGGCCGGCGACGCGGCCGCGCTGTCGATCAGCTGCTGGAAGGTCGGCGCGGTGAGCGCCAGTTCAACGAGCCCCGCGATCGGGGTTTCTGGGCGAGCAGCCCCCGGTGCGGTCATGATGAATTCCATTCTAGGGGGGCCGCCGGACACGCCGAACCGCGTCAATATTGAGGTCGGCATCGTCAAGGGATCGTCAAGAAAACACCACCCGATTACCCGCGGGCGCAGGTTGGATTCATGACATTGCTGGACATTCTGCCGTCTCTCGGTCACGCGGCTCCCCCGCGGTTCGACCCCGCGATCTGGCCTATCACCGCCCACCCCGACGAGGAGGGCAGGCTGTGCGTCGGCGGTGTCGCGCTGGCCGATATCGCCGACGAGTTCAGCACCCCGGCCTACGTCATCGACGAAACCGACTTCCGGCATCGCGCGCGACGCTATCGCCGGGCGCTGCGCGGGGTCGAGGTCGTCTACGCCGGTAAGTCGCTACTGAGCACGGCGGTCGCCCGTTGGGCCCGCGAAGAGGGGCTCGGCATCGACGTGTGCTCGGTCGGTGAGCTGGCCACGGCCCTGGCCGGTGGCGTCGACCCGGCGCGCATCGTCATGCACGGGAACGCCAAATCGCCCGAGGAGCTGCGTGAGGCCGTGCGCATCGGGGTGGGGCGCATCGTGCTGGATTCCTGCATGGAGATCGCCTACCTCGCCGGCCTGGCACGTCGCCGCCAGCCGGTGCTCATCCGCGTGACCCCCGACATCGACATCCATGGGCACCGCGCCGTCACGACCGGTGTCAGCGACCAGAAGTTCGGGTTCACCCTCGCCGGCGACCACGCCGCCGACGCGGCGCAGCGCGTCCTGGCGCACCCCATCCTCGAGCTCGTGGGCCTGCACTGCCACATCGGCTCGCAGGTCAGCGACCCCACGCTGTACGGCGAGGCGATTCGCCGGATGATCGCCGCGATGGCCGATATCCGGGCCCGGCACGGCGTCATCCTCACCGAGCTGAATATCGGTGGCGGACATGCGATCCCGTATGTCCCCGGCGATCGGGAGCTGGATCTCGACGCGCTGGCCGAGGTGATCGAGAACGCCGTCGACGAGGCCTGCGCCGCCGAGCGTTTCCCGCGCCCGCAGATCGTGGTGGAGCCGGGCCGGGCCATCAGCGGCCGCGCCGGCGTGACCCTGTATCGGGTGTGCTCGGTGAAGACGCAATTCGGTGGTCGGACCTTCGTCGCCGTCGACGGCGGGATGAGTGACAACCCGCGGGTGTCGTTGTACGGCGCGCAATACGCCGTCGCGCTGGCCAACCGGCATCCACTGGGCCTCAAGCAGCGCGTCACCGTGGCCGGCCGGCACTGCGAGGCCGGCGACGAGATCGCCCGCGATATCGAGCTGCCGGCGGATCTGCGTCCCGGCGACCTGCTGGCCGTGGCCTGCACCGGCGCCTACCACCACAGCATGGCGTCCAACTACAACATGGTCGGGCGCCCCTCGCTGGTGGCCGTCAAGGACGGCCGGGCCCGCGAACTGGTTCGCCGCGAGACCGTTGCGGACCTGCTGGCCCGCGACTGCGGTTAGCTCGTCGCGGGCGGGTCGCCGAGCGTAACGCCACGGCGAAAATTGCCGTCGATTTTCGCCGTACGGTTACGCTCGCGAAGCTGTTTATTCGTCCTGCAGCCGGGGGTCGGCTTCCAAGCCGATCAGCCCGTTCCACATCAGGTTGACCAGGTGCGCGGCGACCACTTCTTTCTTGGGCTCGCGGGTATCGAGCCACCACTGCGCCGTCATCGACACCGAGCCCACCAGCGCCTGGGCGTACAGCGGCGCCAGCCCGGGATCGAGGCCGCGGCGGGAGAAGTCACCGGCCAAAATGGAGCTGACCTGGTTGACGGCGTCGTTGAGCAGGCTGGAGTAAGTGCCCGAGCTGATCGCGGCCGGCGAGTCGCGGATCATGATCCGGAAGCCGTCGGTGCGCTCTTCGACATAGGTGAGCAGGGCCAAAGCCACCCGCTCGACCCGCACCCGGGACCGGTTGTTGGTCAGCGACGAGGTGATGCCGTCGAGCAACGCCGACATCTCCCGGTCGACGACCACGGCGTACAGGCCCTCCTTGCCGCCGAAGTGCTCGTAGACGACCGGCTTGGACACGTTGGCACGCAGCGCGATCTCCTCGATCGACGTGCCTTCGTACCCGCGTTCGGCGAACAGCGAACGCGCGATGCCGATGAGTTGCTGCCGGCGCTCGGTGCCGGTCATCCGCGCACGCGGCGCCCGCACCTCTTTGTCGGGTTCCTTTTGCGTTTGGGGGTCCAGCACGGCCACGTCGACCAGCGTATCGGGCGGCGGGCGGTTCAGCGGCCGACAAGCGGCCCGCATCGTCGTCCGATAGGCGGAAATGTGTCGCACTCCTCCTCGGGCCGCAAGCGGCCCGCATCGTCGTCCGACTAAAGTCTTCTTGGCGATCCGTCGTGGTGTAATCGGCAGCACCTCTGATTTTGGTTCAGATAGTTCAGGTTCGAGTCCTGGCGACGGAGCACTGCAGGACCACCGCCGGACTTCGCGAGTGTGGGGCCTTTGCACGAATTCGAGGCAGGTTCCACCCCTAGGGCCCACGGCCGACGAGTTGATCATTTTTTGCCTTCACCGCAGATGAGATGACACGCTTGACGGCGTGCCGGTGCTTCCGCGCGCAGCCCGCGCGGGGCACACCCGAAAAGGAGGGTTGATGTCGTCTCCTGGTGATACCGCGGTCGTGGTGCTAGCGGCCGGGCCCGGCACCCGGATGCGGTCGGACACCCCGAAGGTGCTGCACACCATCGGCGGTCGCAGCATGCTGTCCCATCTCCTGCACGCGATCGCCAAGGTGGCGCCGCAGCACCTCACCGTCGTGTTGGGCCACGATCACGAGCGCATCGCCCCGCTGGTCGCCGACTGGGCCGATGCCCTCGGCCGCCCCATCGAGGTGGCGCTGCAGGACCGGCCGCGCGGCACCGGCGACGCCGTCCTGTGCGGCCTGTCCGCACTGCCCGACGATTACGCCGGGGTGGTCGTCGTCACCTCGGGCGACACCCCGTTGCTGGACGCCGACACCCTGGCCGACCTGATCGCCACCCACAGCGCGGCGGGGTCGGGTCAGGGGGCCGCCGCCACGGTGCTGACCACGACGGTGAGCGACCCCAGCGGCTACGGCCGCATCCTGCGCACCCAGGACAACGAGGTCACGGCGATCGTCGAGCACGCCGACGCCACCCCCTCCCAGCGCGAGATCCGGGAGGTCAACGCCGGCGTCTACGCCTTCGACACCGCGGCGTTGCGCTCGGCGCTGAACCGGTTGGGCTCCAACAACGCCCAACAGGAGCTGTATCTGACCGACGTCATCGCAATCCTGCGCGGGGACGGTCTGGCCATCCATGCCCGTCACGTCGACGACAGCGCGCTGGTGGCCGGTGTCAACAACCGGGTCCAGCTGGCACAGCTGGGCGCCGAACTCAACCGCCGCGTCGTCGCCGCCCACCAGATGGCGGGTGTCACCGTCGTCGACCCCGCCACCACCTGGATCGACGTCGACGTCACGATCGGTCGCGACACCGTCATCCACCCGGGCACCCAGCTGCTCGGTCGCACCCAGGTCGGCGAGCATTGCGTCGTCGGCCCGGACACCACGCTGACCGACGTCAGCGTCGGCGGCGGGGCATCGGTGGTGCGCACCCACGGCACCTCGTCGTCCATCGGCGCCGGCGCCACCGTCGGACCGTTCACCTACCTGCGGCCGGGCACGGTCTTAGGGGACGACGGCAAGCTGGGCGCGTTCGTCGAGACCAAGAACTCCACGATCGGCACCGGCTCCAAAGTGCCGCACCTGACCTACGTCGGCGATGCCGATATCGGCGAACACAGCAACATCGGCGCGTCCAGCGTGTTCGTCAACTACGACGGCGAGTCCAAACGGCGGACCACGATCGGTTCGCACGTCCGCACCGGATCGGACACCATGTTCGTGGCCCCGGTAACGGTCGGCGACGGCGCCTACACCGGCGCGGGCACGGTGGTGCGCAACGACGTCCCGCCCGGAACGCTGGCGGTCTCCGCAGGTCCGCAACGCAACATCGAGGGCTGGGTACACCGCAAGCGGCCCGGCAGTGCGGCCGCGCAGGCGGCCGAGGCCGCCAAGAAGGCCGCCGAGAAGGCCCCCGCCGCGGAAGCCGACCAGACACCGTGACGGTGGTAGCTGGCAACCCGGCCGCATTTCCGTACCATTCGCTTCGTACGATGGGCACTTCCATTTGGATCCGAACGGCAAGGGCAGCACGGTGAGCCACGACTGGACCGATAACCGCAAAAATTTGATGCTCTTCTCCGGTCGGGCGCACCCGGAGCTGGCCGAGCAGGTGGCCAAAGAGCTTGACGTCCACGTCACCGCGCAGACGGCGCGCGAGTTCGCCAACGGCGAGATCTTCGTGCGCTTCCACGAATCGGTGCGCGGCTGCGACGCGTTCGTCCTGCAGTCGGCCCCGGCGCCGGTCAACCGCTGGCTGATGGAACAACTGATCATGATCGACGCGCTCAAGCGGGGCAGCGCCAAGCGGATCACCGCCGTCATGCCGTTCTACCCCTACGCCCGCCAGGACAAGAAGCACCGGGGCCGCGAACCGATCTCGGCACGCCTGGTCGCCGACCTGCTCAAGACCGCCGGCGCCGACCGGATCGTGACCGTCGACCTGCACACCGATCAGATCCAGGGCTTCTTCGACGGGCCCGTCGATCACATGCGCGGGCAGAACCTGCTGACCGGGTACATCCGGGACAACTACCCCGACGGCAACATGGTGGTCGTCTCCCCGGACTCCGGCCGGGTGCGCATCGCCGAGAAATGGGCCGACGCGCTGGGCGGCGTCCCGCTGGCCTTCATCCACAAGACCCGCGACCCGCGGGTGCCCAACCAGGTGGTGTCCAACCGCGTCGTCGGTGAGGTCGAGGGCCGCACCTGCGTGCTGATCGACGACATGATCGACACCGGCGGCACCATCGCCGGCGCGGTGAATCTGTTGCGCGAGGACGGCGCCGCCGACGTGATCATCGCCGCGACCCACGGTGTGCTGTCCGACCCGGCCGCCGAGCGCCTCGCCGGCTGCGGGGCGCGTGAGGTGATCGTGACGAACACCCTGCCGATCGGCGAGGAGAAGCGTTTCCCGCAGCTGACGGTCCTGTCCATCGCGCCGCTGCTGGCCAGCACCATCCGCGCCGTATTCGAAAATGGCTCGGTCACTGGACTATTCGACGGGGACGCCTAAATGGTTCGTGACGCTTCCATCTACCACAACCCCAAGTGCAGTACATCCCGCAAGACACTGGACTTGTTGCGCGACAGCGGCTTTGAACCCACCGTCATCGAATACCTGAAAAACCCGCCGTCGCGTGCCGAACTGGTGAAGATGATCCGCGACGCCGGTATCGACGTGCGTACCGCGGTGCGCAAGCGTGAATCGCTGTACGAGGAGCTCAATCTCGCCGACGCGACCGACGAGCAGTTACTCGACGCCATGGCCGAACATCCCATCCTCATCGAACGACCCTTTGTCGTCACACCGAAGGGCACCCGGCTGGCCCGTCCGATCGACGCGGTCCGCGAGATTCTGTGAATCCGTTCGGCAGCTGCGCGGCGGCCGCCGCGATAGTTGCACTGGCGGTGTCGGCTGTCGGGTGCGCCCCGAAAGCTCCTGACTATCAATCGATCTTGTCGAAGACGCCCACGACCTCGACAACGACCCCGACGGGGAAGCCAGTCCCCCTGTCGCAGTACCTGCAAAACATCGGGGTCACCGGGCAACCGGTGGCGCCGGGATCCGTGCCCGATCTGACGGTCTCGATCCCGACGCCGCAGGGCTGGGCGCCGTTCACCAGTCCCAACATCACCCCCCAAACCCTGATCATCTCCAAGGGCGGCAAGTTTCCGACGGCGAGGCTGGTGGTGTTCCAGCTGCACGGAGATTTCGATCCGGCGCAAGTCATCAAGCACGGCAACGACGATGCGCAACTGTTCGAGGACTTCAAGAAGCTGGACGCCTCGGGCGCGCCCTACAACGGCTTCCCGTCGTCGATGATCCAGGGCAGCTACAACCTCGACGGGATGCGGTTGCACAGCTGGAACCGCATCGTGATCCCCACCGGCCCACCGCCGGAACACCGGCGCTATCTGGTGCAGCTGACCATCACCAGCCTGGCCAACCAGGCCGCCGCGGAGTCGACAGACATCGACGCGATCATCCGTGGATTCGTCGTCGCCGCCAAGTAATCGTCTGGTTCTCGCGGCGCATCGACTCACTCGCGGTGTCCCACTTCTTGAACGAGCTGGACGCGGGAGGCCAGGCCGAGCTTCGAATAGACGTGGGTGAGGTGCGTTTGCACCGTGCGCGGCGAGATGAAGAGCCGCGCGCCGATCTCCTTGTTGCCCAAGCCTTCGGCGACCAGCCGCACCACGTCGTTCTCCATGGGGGTTAGCGATGCCCAGCCGGAACTGGGACGCTTACGCTCACCGCGGCCACGTTGCGCGTAAGCGATCGCCCCCTCGGTGGGCAGCGCGGCACCCTCGGCCCATGCAGCGTCAAAGCCGCTCTGTCCCAGCGCCTCTCGTAGAGACTCTACCGCTGAGTCGTAACCGTCCTGATACACCGGAAAGCGGGCATGCCCCATGCGTTCGCGCATCGCGGCGGACGCGCCAAGCAAGCGCACCCCGTATGAATGGGTGCCGGCGTCGGCCGCCAACCGGGCTAGGCATTCCAACGCGTCGGCGACCCGTAGATATCCCTGGGTGCGGGCGGCGATCACGAGGGCTTCATGTGCGTCGCGCTCGGCCTGGCCGAAATCGCCCTGGGCTAACGCGATGTGCGCGCGCACCGTCCGCGCTCCCATTTGGTGCCACCCCGGGACCACCGCGACGGTGTCATCGACCCATCGGCGGGCGGCGACGACGTCCCCACACGCCAGCGCGGCCTCAGCCATGGGATTGAAACACCTCGCGTAAAGTTCGCGCGCCGGAACTGTATGCCGCCAGGCCTCTTCGGCCGCCTGCCGAGCGCCGACGCCATCGCCGGCAATCAAAGCAACATGCGCAAACATCGCATACATGGTGTCCCCGTAGAGTCCACCCATCGCCTCGGCGGCATTGCGGGCGGATTGCGCCGAGGCATGCAAGGTAGCCGCCTGCCCCTGGAAGGCCAGCACCTGTCCATAGCCCACTTGGCCAAACACTGTCATCGGGAGATCGCCGGCGGCCTCTGCTTCCTCGGCCAACGCATGCAGGACGTCTTGCGCCTCGGTGAGATTGCCCTGCATGCACAGTGCTAGGCCTAACCACGTCCGGCAGTTCCGGGAGAAAAACCTGTCGCCGAGCGCGTCGGCGAGATCGCGTCCTTCTTCCGCCGCCGCCCGCATTGGAATCGGTTCACCTGCATAGCAATTCGTCACCGCCAGATAGGCGAGAGTTTGACACAGACTCCACCGGTCACCTATCGAACGAATCAGGTCAATCGCCTCGTCAACGTAGGACTCGAGCTTGTCGATCTCGTAGAGCGCCAACGCGCCCCTTCCCACCAGGACCAGGGCGAGCAACGCCGGGACGCCGAGCTCACGAGCGATCGCTAACGCCTGGCCGGAACGGTCCACGTCCCCCTGGGCCCCCGCCCACGCGCACAGCACACCGTGGTGGGCGACCCCGCGCACCCATGCCGCGGGCGTGACTTGCGATCGCGTTTCGTCGGTCAAAAGCGCGTCGAACCCCGCCAGTCCTTCCCGGAACCGCCCACAGCGGATCCAGACCTGCTGCACCGCGGACACCAGCTCCAGCGCAATCTCCGGCTCGGACTTCTCTAGGCTCCAGCTGTAGGCGGCTCGCAGGTTGTCGATCTCGGCTTGCGCCCAATCCAACAGCGCGTCAACACCACTCAGTCCCTGCGTCTCGAGGTCGATCGCCGTGGCGGTGTAATAGTCGCGGTGTCGCGTACGCACCTCGTCGGCCTCACCGGATTCGCCGAGCTTTTCCTGCGCGTACTGGCGCACGGTTTCCAACAGGCGGTAGCGCATCCCGTCGGCGGTGTCGTCGGCGACGACGAGGGATTTGTCGACCAGCAAGCTCAACTGATCCAGCAGCTGGTAGCTCTCGACATCACGGTCGGATCCGACGGCTTGGGCGGCGTCGAGATCGAAGCCGCCGGCGAACGCCGCCAGCCGTCGAAACAATACCTGCTCCGGCTCGGTGAGCAGCGCGTGCGACCAATCCACCGAGGCCCGTAGCGTCTGCTGACGCCGTACCGCAGTGCGCGCGCCCCCGGTGAGCAAGCGGAATCGGTCATGCAGGCTGTCCACGATCTGCCGCAACGACAGCGCCCGAACCCGCGCCGCGGCAAGCTCAATCGCCAGCGGCATGCCGTCCAGGCGCTCGCATATCTGCTCGACCAGCGCCTGGTTATCCTCCCCCACAACGAATTCGGGTCGGGCGCGCCTCGCCCGGTCAGTGAACAAATCGACGGCCTCGTCGACAAGAGACAACGACGGCACCCGCCAGCTCAACTCACCGGGTAAGCCCAACGGCTCACGGCTGGTGGCCAGGATCGTCAATCGCGGGCAGGCCGCAAGCAATTCGACGGCCATGGCCCCGCACGCATCGAGCAGGTGCTCACAATTGTCGAGTAACAGCAGTATCTGCTTTTCGCTGAAGAAGCGTACGAGCAGGTCCATCGTCGAGCGGCCCGGTTGATCGGGCAGGCCCAGCGTGCGGGCCACGGTCACGGGCGCCACTTCCGGGATGGTGATCGGCGCGAGGTCGACATACCAAACCCCATCAGAGAAGTCAGCGGCCACTCGTGCCGCGCTCTCGACGGCGAGCCGGGTCTTTCCGGCGCCGCCGGCTCCGGTCAACGTCACCAGCCGGTTGTCGGTAACGATCTGTTGCAGCTCGACCATCTGCGTCTGGCGCCCAACGAAACTCGTCAACTGGGCCGGAAGGTTCTGCGACGCAACAGCAGTGCGGACACGAAGCGGTGGGAACTGGTTGCGCAGGTCTGGGTGACACATCTGCACCACCCGCTCCGGGCGGGGAAGGTCCCGCAATGGATAGCTGCCCAGATCCATCAGCCAGACGTCCTCGGGGAGTCGGTCGGCGACCAATGATTCGGTCACCCCCGACAACACCGTCTGTCCACCATGCGCCAAGTCGCGCAGTCGCGCCGTGCGATTGATCGTCGGGCCGGCGTAGTTGGCGTCGTCGCGCAGCTGGATCTCACCGGTGTGGATTCCGATGCGCAGCCGAATCGGGGCGAGCGGCGCCCGCTGCAGCTCCAGCGCAGACGCCACCGCGTCGGAGGCCCGCGCGAAGGCGGCCACAAAGCTGTCGCCCTCGCCCTGTTCGAGCGGGCGCACCCCCTCGTGCGCGGCGATCGCCTCGTTCACCGTCTTGTTCAGCTGGACCAGCGCTGCCGTCATCTCTTCGGGCCGCGTTTCCCACAGCCGTGTCGAACCCTCGACATCGGCCAGCAGCAACGTCACCGTTCCGGTCGGTAGCAACTCGACCACGCCCAAATCGTCCCAGGTTAGCGACGGAATTTCCGCATGTTGGCTCATGTTAGTCAGCATCGCCGGCACCGACTAGGCAAAACATCGGCCAATGCGCGCAGATCGCCTTCGCGCGGCGTGCGGGTCTACGACCCCCACCGCGCAGATCTACGCGCCACGGCGGATGGTCTTGGGCGCGTGGCGCCGGATAGTCGACGCCATGTCCACTCTCACCAGCGGAAGCCCGAGCGTTTTCGAAGCCGGCCTACCCGTGATTGCCTATGACCACCTCACCGACCCCGACGAAGCGCACCGCATCATCGGCGACGCTCGCGAGCTCTCCCCGATCGCGGTCGGGCCGCACGGGCCGGAGGTGTTGAGTTACGAGCTGGTTCGGACGGTCTTGCGCGACAGCCGATTCGTCACCGCGCGCGGCCTCGGGCTCGGCCTGCAAGGCGTCACCTCCGGCCCGCTGTGGGACAGAGCCATCAGCAACATCCTCGGCCTGGACGGCGCCGCGCATCATCGGCTGCGCCGCCTGGTGTCCAGGGCCTTCGCGCCTCGCGGCGCAGAGCGGCTGCGCACGCTCGTTGTCGAGATCATCGACGGCTTGGTCGACCCGCTCACCGAAGCGGGACACTGCGACATCGTCGTCGACATCGCTCGCCGCTATCCCACGCCGGTCATCTGCGCGCTGCTGGGCGCGCCGCCGGAAGATTGGCACCTGTTCAGCGATTGGACCGATGACATCAAGAAGATCTTCGATTGGAACGTCGCCGAAGACGGCCCGGCGATCGTGGCCGCATGGGATCAACTCGATGCCTACCTCGAGGAGTTGATCGCCAGGCGGCGTGCGTCGCTGTCCGACGACCTGATCTCCGAACTCATCCGAAGCGAAGACGACGGTGACCGGCTCACCCACGACGAACTGCTCATGCTGTGCGCGACGCTGCTCGGCGCCGGTACCGACACCACCCGCAACCAGCTCGCCGCGGCGGTGCAGGTGCTGGCCGACCACCCGGATCAATGGGCGTTACTCGCCCAGCGCCCCGAGCTGGCCGCCAATGCGGTTCACGAGCTGATGCGTTACTACCCAATCGTTCTCGGCACCATCCGTGAAACCGTCGAAGACGTCGAGCTGGCTGACGTCTGCATTCCCGCCGGCACCCTGGTAGTCGCCAACACCGCCGCGGCCAACCGCGACGCATGCGTGTACGACCGGCCCGAGTGTGTCGACATCACCCGCGCAGACCCTCCGGCGATGCTCACCTTCGGTGGGGGCGTGCACTTTTGCCTCGGCGCCCACCTCGCGCGCCTCGAACTCACCGAAGCTCTTCGGGTGATCACCCGACGCATGCCCAACCCCCGCCGCACCGGCCCCGCACCGTGGAAAGCCGTCAGCGGCATCACCGGACCCACGACCCTGCCGGTGGCGTTCGATGTCGGTACTGTTCAGCCATGACGAACTGGACCGCCGCAGATCTCCCGTCGTTCGCCGAACGAACCGTCATCATCACCGGCGCCAACAGCGGGCTGGGCGCGGTGACCGCCCGCGAGCTGGCGCGACGCGGGGCCACGATCGTCATGGCCGTGCGCGACATCCGTAAGGGCGAGACCGCCGCGCGCACGATGGCCGGTCAAGTCGAGGTACGCGAGCTCGACCTGGCCGACCTGTCTTCGGTGCGCCGGTTCGCCGACGGGGTGAGCAAGGCCGACGTGCTGATCAACAACGCCGGCATCATGGCGGCCCCGTTCTCGCTGACCGTCGATGGCTTCGAGCGCCAGATCGGCACCAACCACCTGGGTCATTTCGCGCTCACCAACCTGCTGCTGCCTAAGCTCACCGACCGGGTGGTCACGGTGTCGTCGATGGCGCACTGGCCGGGAAGCATCAGCTTCGACGACCTGAACTGGCAGACGCGGCGGTACTCGCCGTGGCTGGCCTACAGCCAGTCCAAGCTCGCCAACCTGCTGTTCACCAGCGAACTGCAGCGACGCCTGGCTGCGGCCGGATCCTCGCTGCGCGCCATCGCCGCCCACCCGGGCTACTCGCACACCAACCTGCAGGGGGCCTCGGGCCGCAAGTTGGGCGACGCGCTGATGTCGGCCGCGACCCGAGTGGTCGCCACGGACGCCGATTTCGGCGCTCGGCAAACCCTGTACGCGGTGTCCCAGGATTTGCCCGGGGACACCTTCGTCGGACCCCGATTCGGCTACCTGGGCCGCACCCAACCGGTGGGGCGCAGCCCGCGGGCCAAGGACGCGGCCACCGCGGCGGCGCTGTGGGCGCTGTCGGAGCAGCTCACGAAGACGCAATTTCCCCTCTGAAGTCACTAGGGCCACGCTCGTCACAGCAGTCCCTGGGCGAGGCGGTGGACGGTTTGCCCACCTTCGAGCGACAACGGCGATCGCCCCCAGCGCAACCCGGGCCGCGACCCGCGGCCGCCGTTGTCGCGCGAAGGTGGGCATTTGCAACATCTCCTGGCCGAGTGACGGGTGTGACGAGCCCACCGCAGCGGGCATCAAATTTCACCTCTGAGGTGCACATGCGCTACCCTGACCGGGCGTCACGGCGAGGGTGGCTGGCTGGCCAGCACCGTTATCGACGGAGACCGACGAACTGTCGCGATCCCGGCCGTGCCCGAACCACAGAGCACACACAGGAGCGACACGATGGCTGCAAAAACACTCAACCAGTTGAAGGTCACGGTGCGGGCCGAGACCGGCAAGGGTGCGTCCCGGCGAGCCCGCCGCGACGGCAAGATCCCGGCCGTCCTCTACGGCCACGGCGCCGCTCCTCAGCACCTCGAACTGCCCGGCCATGACTTCGCGGCGGTGCTGCGGCACGCGGGCACCAACGCGGTGCTGACCCTCGACATCGAGGGCAAGGAACAGCTGGCGCTGACCAAGTCGCTCGACGTCCACCCCATCCGCCGCACCATTCAGCACGCCGACCTGCTGGTCGTGCGTCGCGGCGAAAAGGTCGTCGTCGAGGTCCGGGTCGTCATCGAGGGCGACGCCGCACCCGGCACCCTGGTGACCCAGGAAACCAGCACCATCGAGGTCGAGGCTGACGCCATGTCGATCCCCGAGCAGTTGACGGTGTCCGTCGAGGGCATCGAGCCCGGCACCCAGTTCACCGCCGGACAGGTCGCCCTGCCCAAGGGTGTCAACCTGATCTCCGACCCGGAAATCCTTGTGGTCAACGTGGTTAACGCACCGACGGCCGAGGAGCTGGCCGAAGAGGGTGCGGGCGAGGTCACCGAGGAGGCCGCGGCGCCCGAGGCCGAAGCGGAAGAGGCCGGCGAGGAAGAGGCCGCCGAAACCGAGTCCGAGTAGGCGGATCGCAACATGGCCGAGCCGCTGCTGGTCGTCGGCCTGGGCAATCCCGGAGACAACTACGCCCGCACCCGACACAATGTCGGGTTCATGGTCGCCGACCTGCTCGCGGCGCGGATGGCTTCGAAGTTCAAGGCGCACAAGCGTTCCGGGGCCGAGATTGTCAGCGGACGCCTCGCCGGGCACTCGGTGGTCTTGGCCAAGCCGCGCTGCTACATGAACGAATCCGGCCGCCAAATCGGCCCGTTGGCGAAGTTCTACTCGGTGACGCCGGGCGACATCATCGTCATCCACGACGATCTCGACTTGGAGTTCGGCCGCATCCGGCTCAAGATCGGCGGCGGCGAGGGTGGCCACAACGGGCTGCGTTCGCTCGCTAATGCCTTGGGCAGCAAGGATTTTCAGCGGGTCCGCATCGGAATCGGTCGTCCGCCGGGACGCAAAGACCCGGCAGCGTTCGTGCTGGAAAATTTCACTGCCGTCGAGCGCGCCGACGTCCCGACGATCTGCGAGCAGGCCGCCGACGCCACCGAGTTGCTGATCGAACTGGGGTTGGAGCCCGCGCAGAACCGCGTCCACGCCTGGTAGCGCGGGCTACGTGACCAGCGTGACCGAATTGGATCGGCGCAACTTGCCCGACGGCGTCTTCGGGATGGTCCCCGGGCCGAGCACCACCACGTTGCGCGGCCGCACGTCGACCTCGGCCACCACTTCGCGGGCGACCTGGTGCTCGATGCGGCGCACCTCGGCCTGGTCTTGGAAGGCGTTGGACTCCACCGCGACGGCGAACGTCTCCCGGGAATGGCCGGCATCCAGGCGGACCGCCACGGCGCAGCCGGGCCGGACCCCCTCGACGCGGCCGGCGGCCCGCTCGATGTCGGTCGGATAGATGTTGCGGCCCGCCATGATGATGACGTCCTTGACGCGCCCGCACACCACCACGTGGCCCTCGTCGGTCAGGTAGCCGAGGTCACCGGTGTCGTACCAGCCGTTCTCGTCCTGGGCCGAGATGAAACCGCCCATGGTCAGGTAGCCGGGTGTCAGCGACTCGCCGCGCAGCTCGATGACCCCGACGCCGCGGGGTGGCATCACTTCGCCGTTCTCGTCGATGATGCGCGCCTCGAGGTCGGCCAGCAGCGGACCGAGCGTGGCCAGCCTGCGGGTGTTGCCCTTGGTCGCCGGGACGGCGCGGCGCAGGGCGGCCAGCAGATCGGCGTCGACCTCGTCGACCACCAGGCCGGCGTTGCACTCCGAAAACGACACGGCCAGCGTGGTTTCCGCCATGCCGTAGGCCGGCAGGATCGCCGAGGGATTCAGGCCGAACGGCCTACCGGCGTCCAGCAGGTCCTCGACGTCGGCGGGCTCGACGGGCTCGGCGCCGGACAGCGCGAACCGCAGCGTCGACAGATCGAAGTCGCCGGGCTTGGCCTGCCGCCGCAGCCGCTTGGCCAGCAGCGCGTAGGCGAAGTTGGGCGCCGCGGTCATGGTGCCCTTGTACTTGTCGATGAGCTTGGCCCACAGCAGCGTGTCGCGCAGGAAGTCCATCGGGGTGACCTTGACCAGCTCGGCACCGAAGAACATCGGAATGGTGAGGAAGCCGACCATGCCCATGTCGTGAAAGCAGGGCAGCCAGCTGACCATGACGTCCTTGTCGACCTCGTACTGGGCGCCGATGAACATCGCCTCGGCGTTGGAGTAGATGTTGCGGTGGGTGATCTGCACCGCCTTGGGGGACCCGGTCGAGCCCGACGTCAGCTGCATCAGGGCCAGCGCGTCCTCCCCCACCTCGACGGGGTCGATCGGCTCCGCCGTGAGCAGGTCGGCGATAGTGACGACCTTGATGCCCTTCTCCTCGAGCACCGGGATGGCCACCAGGAACGGTTCCGAGACGACGACGGCCTTCGCCTCGATCATGCCGATCACGTTCATGGTGTCCTCGGCCCACACGGCCAGGTCGGTGCGCGGCGTGGGCTGGTGCAGCATGGTCAGGCTGGCGCCGCGCATCCACAGGCCCTGCGCCGTCGGCGCGATCTCCACCGGGAAACCGGCGAGCACGCCGACCGCGTCGCCGGGCCCGATGCCCGCGGCGGCCAGGCCACCGGCGATGCGGCGCGCGCGCTCGTGGACCTCGCCCCAGGTGTGGCGGACCGGTTCGTGGGGTTCACCGGTGACCATGCCCGTCGTCACGGACCGGGCATTGCGGTACATCTTCTCGGTAAACCTGCTCACAAAATCCTCCTCGGTTCCAGCCCTCGTCCCAACGCCCGGAATCCCATGTTCCGCCGGCTGGGTGATACTTCGCCGCAAGCACGCAAACACGGTTGGGCGGCGGTTAGGTCTCGGATCGGTGATGCGCCCCGGCCCGCCGGACCACGACGGCGCCCGGTCGCGCGACAAGCGCAAAACGGGCCCGACAAATCTTGTCGGGCCGGATGCATTAATCGCCCGCCGGAACGCCCGGCGGACGATGGAATTAAGTGATCTTGCTCAGCGCTTCCCGTCACCGCGGATTATCTTAAACTCCTCTTAGGGAAGCACCAAACTGATGCGCAAATTGGGCAATCTTCACACCTCGGTGGGCGCCGGGACCACGCGCGCACCGACCACCGGCCCGCTCGCAACCCGAACCGTGCGGCACACCCCCGCCCCGGACACCTCGGTGCCCACGTCGACGGCCGCGGCCGCCGACGCGCACAGGAAGGCGCACGTCGGGCCCGAGCCGGACACGAGCCCCGCCAGCGCGCCGGCATCCACGCCGGCGCGCAGCGTGCGCCGCAGACCGGGGTTCATGCTCACCGCGGCCGCCTGCATCTCGTTGCCCAACAGCGGCGCCAGCTGCTCGGCGTCGCCGGCGGCCAGGGCGGCCGACACCGGCCCGGGCGCGGGCAGCCGTGGCGGATCCCCCGCCTCCCGCAGCCGGTCCAGCTCGGCGAAGACCGCCGGCGTCAGCAGCTCGCTGTCGGCGAAGGCCAACACCCAGTGGAAGGTGTTGCGCGACAACACCGTCGCCAACTCCTCGCCGCGCCCGGTGCCCAACGCGGTGCCGCCATGCAGCGCGAACGGCACGTCGCTGCCCAGCCGCGCGGCGAGCGTGCGCAGGTCGCGTCGGGGCATGTTGAGTTCCCACAGTGAGTTCATGGCAACCAGCACCGCCGCCGCGTCGGCGCTGCCGCCGCCCATGCCGCCGGCCACCGGAATCGACTTGTCGATCATGATCGACACATCCGGCGCGCGACCGACGTGTTCGGCCATCAGTTCGGCGGCCTGCCAGGCAAGGTTGCGTTCGTCGGTGGGCAGTTTGTCGGCCCCCTCGCCGACGATCTCGAGCGAGAGCACATCGGCGGTGCGGACCGTCAGCTCGTCGAGCAGCGAGACGGCCTGGAATATCGTCGTCAGCTCGTGATAGCCGTCCTCGCGACGGTCGCCGACCGCCAGGTAGAGGTTGACTTTTCCGGGCACCCGGACGGTGACCGACCCGGTGGGCACCCACTGCGCGGCGGTATTGCCGTCAGACATTGCTAGCCACCGCAGCAGACTATCGCTGCTGCCGGCCAACCACACGTAGCGGCGCCCGGACGTCCCGCGGTCAGCCGGCGGAGGCGGTGCGGGGGCTCGTCGCGGCCGCGCTGTCGGCCCGGTCGGCGGAGCGCTGCAACAACCGCACGAAGTCGTCGATGGAGAGCGTCTCGCCGCGGCGGGCCGGATCGATGCTGGCGGCCAGCAACCGATCCGCCGACTCGTTACCCGAGCCGGCCCAATCCACGAACGCGTTGCGACAGGTCTTGCGGCGCTGCCCGAAGGCGATGTCCACCAGCGAGAACACCTGCCGTCGGAAAGCCTCGTCGGTGGGCCACGGCGACGTCGCATACCGGTCGATGCGAACCAGTCCGGAGTAGACGCGGGGAATCGGCCAAAAGACGGTCGGGGACACCGTGCCGCAACGGCGAACCGCGCCGAAGAAGCGGACCTTGGCGCTGGGCACACCGTATTCCTTGCCGCCGGGTTCGGCGGCCAGACGTTCGGCGACCTCGGCCTGCACCATGACCGTCACGACCCGAATGGACGGGAACTCCGCGAGCAGGTGCAACAGCGCCGGGACCGCGACGTTGTAGGGCAGATTCGCGACCAGGGCGGTCGGCTGCACGGCCAACTCGTCGCGGCGCAGGGTCAAGACATCGCGGTTGAGCACGGTCAGGCGCTGGATTTCGCTATGCGAGTGCTCGGCGATGGTGCGCGGCAACCGTTCGGCCAGCACCGGATCGATTTCGACGGCGGTGACGGGGGCGCCGCGGTCCAGCAGCGCGAGCGTCAACGACCCGAGGCCGGGCCCGACTTCCAGGACGTGATCAGACCGACTGATCCCGGAGGTCGAGACCACCCGGCGCACCGTGTTGGCGTCGTGGACGAAATTCTGGCCGAGCGATTTCCGTGGCCGAAATTCAAGTTCTTTGGCCAGCCGCCTGATCTCGGTGCGCCCGAGTAGCCGGACGGTCAGCGCGCACCAGCTCTTCCGCTGCACACTGGCCACGCACCCCAACCCTGGCGCTCTCGGGTCACCTCGGCAACGGTGATCTGCTCCTCGCGGGTGGCGAGGTCGGCACGGGAGGCGAACCGCAACCCGCCGTTGCGCTCCCACGTGCCCTGGTCGAACTGCACACCACCGTAATACCCGTTACCCGTGTTGATCGCCCAGTTTCCGCCGGCCTCACAGCCCGCGATCGCGTCCCAGATGGAGCCGTCGCTGACCGGAGGTACCTCGGTGCCGGGCTTGGTGCCGATGCGGACCACCGATTCACGCGCCGGTGTGATCACGGTGTTGGCGATCGGCAGTCGACCGGTTTCGACGCCGTTGACGGTGGCCACCGAGAAGGTGACATCCTGCGTGCCCGGGCTGCCCGGGTCCTCGACCACCTGGCGGCTCATGTTCATCTCCGGATCTTCGATCCGACGCGCGTTGGGCGGCAACGGGATTCGCTCGGTGACCTGCTGGATCCGGTTACGGGTCACCTGGACTTCCATTCCGTCGACGATCGGCATCGTCGCGGCGGGCACCACCTGGTCGCTCTCGAGCAGCGGCGCGCCGGCGGCGCTGAGCAGGCCGGCGACGTTGGGGGCGGCCAGGTGCACCGTGCGGACGGCACCGCCGTCGGTGATGCGGACGGTCTTGGCGCTGACGACGGGCAACGCCATCCCGGCCAGCGGAACGCGGCTGCCGCGGTTGGCCGCGGCGGGGGCGGTGTCGGTCATCGCCAGCTGGGCCAGCGCCTCGTCCACGGTGGACGCCGTGGTCCACACCTGCTTGGTGTCGTGGCCGTCCAGCGAGATCTGCAACGGGCGGCTGCGCCGGAGCACGATCTTGCCGGCGTCGCGGACCGCGACATCGGCGGCGGGGTACAGGTCGTCACGGTCGTCGATGACGAAGCCGTTCTCCTCGACGACGTCGATGACCCGGGACTTCATGGTGGTCACCTGCATGGCGACGCCGTCGACGGTCAACGTCACCGTCTTGCATACCGAGATCGCATATCCGCCCGCGAATGCCAGGACTACCAGCAGCCCTCCGACCACGAGTCGCAACATCGGCGAAGGATTCTGATGAAGTTTTGTCATTACAGTCAACGCGCGTTACCCAACCCTCAACGACCACTCATTCAGCAGCAGGTCACAAATTAAGGGCCCGTAGGCCCAACCGTTTCGATCACAAGACGGTAACGAACTGGCCAATGTTGGGCAACTCTGACGCGGCTCAAATCCGGCGTTGTCAACAGAATCGCCTGGTCAGTCACCTCAATGAATGGCCAATCCGTACACCCGTCGAGCATTGCTCGTGGTGACCTGAGCCAGCTCTTCCGGGCGACGATCCACCAGTTCGGCGATCGCCCGAACAGTATAAGGAAGGCAATAGGGCTCATTCGCCGTCCCTCGATAAGGATGCGGGGTTAAGAACGGCGCGTCGGTTTCCACCAGGAGCTGTTCCGGCGGTATCCACGGAACCGCTTCCCGCAGGGCGCGCGCGTTGCGGAAGCTGACGGTGCCGGACAGACTCAGCACCCATCCGGCGTCCACGCAGCGCCGCGCCATGGTGGCGTCCGAGGAAAAGCAGTGGAAGATCACGACGTCCGGGGCACCCTCGGCCGCCAGCACGTCGAGCACCTCGGTATCGGCGTCCCGGTTGTGGATCATCAGCGGTTTGCCGCACCGCTTCGCCAGATCGATATGCCAGGCGAAGGCCTCCCGCTGCACGGCGGGCTCGGCGCAGCCGTCCAGCCGCCCGGGCCAATACATGTCCATGCCGGTCTCGCCGACCGCCACCACCCGGGGGTGGGCCACCAATTGCTCGATTTCGGCGCGGGCGGCGTCGGTGAGCGCGTCGGCGCGGGTCGGGTGCAGCCCCGTCGCGGCATAAACCCGCGGGTCCCACTCGGCGGCGCGGGTGACCCAGCGCGCCGAGTCCAGATCGTCGGCGACGGTGACGACCGCGCCCACCCCGACCGCGGCGGCGCGGTCGACGATGGCCCGCACTCCCTCGGCGTCGGTCGCACCAGACGCGTCGAGGTGGGTGTGCGCGTCGACGAGGGGGCTCAGGGGTTCGGGAGGCGGGGGCGGCTGGCGTTTGGAGCTCACGCGCACACAATAGGGTGAACTGCGATGAGGCCGTATTACGTCACCACCGCAATCACCTACCCGAATGGCGATCCGCACATCGGGCACGCGTACGAATACATCGCCACCGACGCGATCGCCCGGTTCCAGCGGCTCGACGGGTTCGATGTGCGGTTTCTGACGGGCACCGACGAGCACGGCCTCAAGATGGTCGAGACGGCGGCGGCCGAGGGCATCGGTACGGCCGAGCTGGCGCGGCGCAACTCCGATGTGTTCCAGCGCCTGCAGGAGCGGTTGAACATCTCCTTCGACCGCTTCATCCGCACCACCGACCCCGACCACCACGAGGCGTCCAAGGAGATCTGGCGCCGGATGGCCGCGGCCGGCGACATCTACCTGGACACCTACTCGGGCTGGTACTCGGTGCGCGACGAACGATTCTTCGTGGAATCGGAAACCAGACTGCTCGACGACGGAACGCGGGCGGCCGTGGAGACCGGCGCCCCGGTGACGTGGACTGAGGAACAGACCTACTTCTTCCGGCTCTCGGCGTACGCCGACAAGCTGCTGGCCCACTACGAGGCGAACCCGGACTTCATCGCGCCCGAGGTGCGCCGCAACGAGGTCGTCAGTTTCGTGGCGGGCGGCCTGCGCGATCTGTCCATCTCGCGCACCTCGTTCGACTGGGGTGTCAAGGTGCCCGACCATCCCGACCACGTGATGTACGTCTGGGTCGACGCGCTGACCAACTACCTGACCGGGGTCGGCTACCCGGACACGGACTCGGAGATGTTTCGCCGCTACTGGCCGGCCGACCTCCACATGATCGGCAAGGACATCATCCGGTTTCACACCGTGTACTGGCCGGCGTTTTTGATGTCGGCCGGAATCGAGCTGCCGCGAAGGGTTTTCGCGCACGGGTTCCTGCTCAACCGCGGCGAGAAGATGAGCAAGTCGGTGGGCAACGTCGTTGACCCGGTGACGCTGATCGACACGTTCGGCGTGGATCAGGTGCGTTATTTCCTGTTGCGCGAAGTTCCGTTCGGCCAGGACGGCAGCTTCAGCGAAGGGGCCATCATCACCCGGATCAACACCGATCTGGCCAACGAGCTGGGCAACCTGGCCCAGCGGTCGCTGTCGATGATCGCCAAGAACCTGGGCGGGGTGCTGCCCGAACCCGGTGAGTTCACCGCCGCCGACACCGACCTGTTGACGACGGCCGACGGTTTGTTGGAGCGTCTGCGCGCCAGTTTCGCCTCGCAGGCGATGCACTTGGCCCTCGAAGCGATCTGGCTGATGCTCGGTGAGGCCAACAAGTACTTCTCGGCACAACAGCCGTGGGTATTGCGCAAGAGCGAGTCAAAGGCCGATCAGGACCGGTTCCGCACGGTCCTCTACGTCACCTGCGAGGCGGTTCGCATCGCAGCGCTGCTGGTCCAGCCCGTCATGCCCGAATCGGCCGGCAAGCTGCTGGATCTGCTCGGGCAGGCGCACGACCAACGAACGTTTGCCGCCGTCGGCGCGCGGCTGGTACCCGGCACGACGCTGCCGCCCCCGACGGGCGTGTTCCCCCGCTATCAGGTGGACTAGCTACGTGCGAGCCGAACGCGAACGGTGACCCGCCCGTCGGCGCTTCGATGCGCGATCGCATGTCCCGCCCGCTCGGCGCCATCGAGTGTCAGCGACATCGGGGCGCCGTCGCCGACGAAGTTGCGCCACCACGTCTTGGCGTCAGGCATGTTCGCGGCGATCTCGATATCGTCGCCGCGGCGGCGGTAGGCCACCGGCATCGAAAACGTGCGCCCCGAACGTCGACCCGTGTAGGTGATGAGCGTGATGCTGCGCCCGATGCCGGCGCCCAAACGCGGCGAGGCCGCTATCGCCGCGACCGGTGCGTTCAAGAGCGGTGCCGCGCGCATCAACAGGCGCCCGATGTTTTTGCCCATGGTCATCGTTTCGATACCCCTTCCGTGTCCCTTCGTGGTCAGGTCACCAGCGCCAGGCACAGCGCCGCGACTGCCAGGCCCTGCAGGACGGCCCTGGTGGTGATCGCCCTGTCCCAATTACGTTGCAGCGCCCGAGCATTGGTGGGCAGTTCGGGCCGGGCGACCCCGGCGATGAGTTGCCGATTGATCGGCGCGCTCACTCGCAGGTAGACCAGCAGCCACACCAGCAGCAGGCCGACGGAGGCGCCGGCCGCTCCGGCTTGCACCCAGCGGCCTGACGTCGCGGCGAACACCGCACAGATTGCCGCGGCCACCAGACCGATCGCTCCCGGCACCGGCATGCGGCGGTCTCCGTAGCGGTGGACGTTGCCCATCACCGCGAGCAGGGCCGGGTCGTCGATGTGGGCCAGCGCCGGCCGCTGCACCACCGCGCAGAACACGTCGGTGCCGTAGACCACGGCCGCGCCCAGCACCGCGACGACCCCGAACAACGTGGCGATCATGATGCACACTCCCTCGTCTCCAGCAGGTGTTAGCAATGCTAACCCCCAGCCCCGGGGCGTGTCAATAGCGGCGCTAGCACTTGTATCGGCGCTAGCATTACCCGATGGCCATCGAAGACCGCCGGGCACGCGAACGGGCCGCCCGTCGCCGGCTGATTACCGCGACGGCGCGCAAGCTGGCCGAGGACGAGGGCTGGGACGCCGTCACCACCCGTCGGCTGGCCACCGAAATCGAATACAGCCAGCCGGTGCTCTACAAACACTTCTCGGGCATGGAAGACATCACCGCGTCGGTGGCCATCGAGGGATTCGGTGAACTCGCGGACGCGCTCCGCGCCGCCCGCGGCGGCGCCACCGACGGCCGGACCGCCCTGGCGCAGGTTGCCCACGCGTTCATCGCGTTCGCTCGTGACAATCCCGCACTCTTCGATGCGATGTTCACCCGGGCGACAACGCTGCCGTTCGCCGCGGCGGACACCCCGGCCGAGTTGACCGAGGCCTTCGCCGAACTGCGCGCGGCGGTGGACCTGGTGGCAGGCCTGCGGGACCCCGACACGTTGACCGAAGTGGTGTGGGCCGCCCTGCACGGATTGGTCAGCCTGGGCCGCAGCGCCCGGTTACGCCCGGACCATCACGCGGCCCGGGTCGACATCCTGATCGACGGATTATGCGGCACCAGCACCCCGATGACGTGAGGCTTGCCGCGAACGCGTCCCACGGCCAGCCGGTTTCCGAAGCCGAGTGAGCAGACCGGTCATCGCCCGATGACCGGCGGTTGGAACCCCAACAATTCGGTTGCGGATCAACCCAGTTCAACGACACCGGCAACTCCGTCGGGGAAAGCGCCCAACATATCCTCTGCCATAGACCATAATCGGGCTGTGGACCGACGCCAGAACCGGCAACAGAGCCAATCGCCGATGACGACCTTGAAGGAGCTACCAGCACTGGTGGTGCTGGAACGCATTCCGGTTCCGGTGCTGGCCATCGGCGACGATGGCAGTATCTTGTTCGCCAACACCGCTTTTGCTGACATGATGGGCTACGAGCCGGAGGAGACCCTGTCGCTGCGGTTCGAACAGATCTTCCATCACGCACCCGCGTCGGAATCGCTGCTGGCGACCGTCCATGCTCTCGCGAACATGGTCGTCGAGCTGGCGCATAAGGACGGCTCGGTCGTGCGCGCGATGATGAGCAAGTCCGCGGTGCGGCGGGTGGATGACCAGTTCGCCCTTGCCGCGTTCCAGGATCTGACCGAGCAGCTCTGGGAAGAAGCGCGCTAGCGGGCGCCCTCAGCGGCGCGCCGCGGAGTCAAACTCTATCGGCGCCGCCATGATTCGCGCCTGACGCGCCACACGATCACCCCGGCACCGACGATGGCCACGGCGACCCAGCCCGCACCGAACCACCACAGCCAGTCGAGGTCCGAATGGCTTCCGGATCCCGCGCCGACCGCACCGGCGGCCAACGGCGGGTGATCGACGGTCACCGGGTCCTGTCCGGGCACCGATACTGCCGCAACGCCTTTGAGCCTTTGCCAGTGCTTGTTGTTGTCGCTCTTGAGCCACCTGATGAGTTCATCAAGCTGCCCGGGTGCTCCATTGGACGTCGCGATCAGCAGTGACCGGCCGCGGTTGAAAACCGTTTGAAGAGAGGCGAACCGCAGGACCGGGTCCAACGTGAGCTTGGCCGGCTTGTCGCCGGGCCCGACGGCGTTGACGGTGATCGGACCGCTGGGCCCCGCCGACACCGGAAGCGCGACGTCGGAGTCGTTCCACCCGTCGGCGGCAATCAGCAGTGCGGGATCGGACGAATCGATGGCTTGTTTCACACTCGTGACGGTGGTACTGATCGGGATCGAGCTCATTCGTTGCAGGCCCACCATGATGTCGAGCCCGCGCACAGTGTCAACCAACGAGTGCTCCGCGATGCCCACCTGGACGCGGGGCATCAGTGTCTGCGGCACCGATTGGAAGCCGTCCGGCACCGGCGGGGCGGCGGGGCTGCTCTGAACGACGCTGTCGCCGTTGACGTTCAACGTGAGCAGCTGGTTGCCGGGTCCAGCAGTGTAGAAATCTCCGCAATGTCCGACGTTGCTCGCGACGTCGAGTACCAAATCAAGGTTGGTGTAGCGCTGTAACAGCCGGTCCGGCACATCGACCCAGCGGTCGATGTTTCCGCTGCCGTCGGTGGGCCAGTGGTCGACGGTCTCCGGACCGATTGTCGCGGCGATGCGGCCACCGATATTGCCGGGAGTCGGGGTGTAAGAACCTTGCAGGTGCACCCGAACCGCGTGGACGGATCTGCCAAACCGGGTCTGGTCCAGCCCGATCGACACCCGCGGTTGCAGAGAAGTCGAGTTGGCGAAGGACTGCCCCAGCTCCCGCAGCGTGGCGGTGTCGCCGGGCAATTGCACTTTGGGCTTCCGCGATTCCACCGCGGCCTTGGATGAAAAAGCCAGCTCCGACAGGTCGCTGAATAACAGAGCCGTGTCTGATTCGTCAGTTCGGTTGAGGGGTCCGGAGATCAGCAGCCACGGCACACCCGAGGAGCCCTGCAGGGAAAGGCCGTTATCGGGTCCCTCTTTGATGACGACCTGGCGTTCCAGCGATTGCGGGGGCGCCGGGGGCGCCGACTGCCCTTCCTGCAACGGAACCACCACGATCTCGGGGTTCTGTTTGCCGTAATGCGCGGCCGCGGAAGCGGCCAGTTGAATTGCGCTGTCGGACTCGGCTGTCGACGGCGATTGCGGCAGATATATCGTCAGCTTCCGCAGTACCGGCGGCAGGAAGTGGGCCACGGTGGTGGGCGGCAGTTCTATCCCGGCGTAGCTGACCGACCCGTTGGTCAAACGCAGCGGGCTCTCCTGATACAAGCAATATCCGTCCAACGGCACCAGGTACGCATGCACCGTCACCGTCAACCAGTTGTCGGCCACGTCCGCTCCGGCCAAAGGGATGACGAGCGGCGCCTGATCACCGGTGGGCAGGTTCAGCCTCGCGATCGTGCGTTCGCCCTGAGTCACGGTGATCAACCCGGACCGAAGATTGATCGGTAGTTCGGCGGTCACGTTCAGCGCCGCCGGCGTCAGCCCGTGCAGCACCGGAAGGCTCAGCTGCTGGTTGCTTGTCAGGCCCCAGAACTCCAACGCGGGCGCGGATCCAAGGTCGGTCAGCGTCAGCGTCGTGGTCGCAGTCGTCGTCGTAGTCGTCGTAGTCGTCGAGTCCGACGGGGCGGTGGGGTCGGCGGGCGCACCCCATGATGCCGGAGCGCTCATCACCAAGAAACCGACGACACCGGCCAACGCAATTGCGCGGCGGAGGGATTTCCGGAACGTCACCGCAACAGTATGCATTGTTGAAAGCGCTTCAACCCCAATAACGCAAACGCCGCTGCGGCAACCGCGAAAAGGTGTCCCGCGACGGCTCTCACCGAAAGTTAATCGGTTTCCGGCGCCTCAGCGGCATCGGCACGGGGAGCGTTGGCCCCGGTATGCCGCATCACTTCGCGGCGCAGAAATTGCTGAAAGTAGGGCAGCGACGCTTCCGAGACAATGCCGGGGAGCAGCAGTTCCCATATCTGATGCAACCGCGCGAACGGGTCGCCGATGACGTCCCCGATCCTGCCGTGACTGGATATCGCGGTCGCTATCAACCGCGTCCCGGCGATGGTGCCCACGATCGACGCGCTGAGCACGTCGGGTTCGATGTCGCTCCGCAGGTCGCCTTCCTTGACCGCGCGGTGCGCCTCCTGAGCCGTCTCCAGCACCAAGTTGGCGTAGAAGCGGGAGGCAGCCTCGTTGAATCCGCTTAACGCGGTGGCCAATTGCGCCCCGGCCCGGGCCATTTTGTCGGAGCCCAACACGTCGACGATCGTGAATGAGCCGTGCACAATATTTTCCAGGCCCGGCGATGACGACTTGCAGACATTTCGGTAAGCGCCGAGCAGCGTGTCCGAGCCTTCTTCGATGATGTTGGAGGCCAACGATTCTTTCGAGTCGAAGTGGTGATAGAGCGCGCCCTTGGTCATTCCCGTCCGCTCGATGATCGTGCTCCATCCGGCGGCCGCATAGCCGACCTCGCCGAACACTTCGATCGCGGAATCGAGAATCTTTCGCCGAGTGGCCTCAGACCGAACCTGGCGCGGCATTACCGCTGCACCTCCCGGGTCTCGTCGGTACAGATCGCCTGCCGTCGCGCTTACTGCGAGTCGGCATCGTCTGAACCGGTGTTGACCGCGAGCGCCGCACGCCGCCTGAGGAATTGGCGGAAATAGTCGCTGCGGTCGGGTTGCAGAATCCCGGTGAGCAGCAACAACCAGCACTTCTCCAGGTCGAGCAGGAAGCGCTCCGGGTCATCCAGGTTGCTGGTCTTGCGCAGTCCCATGTGCAGCGAGACCATCATGCGGCCGATGTCCTGCGGGTCGCACTGCTCGTTGATGTCGCCCTCGGCCTTGGCTTGCTCGGCGACTCTGCCCAAGTTTTTGATCCAGCGGTCGAACAACTTCGCCTGGCTGCCGTCGGGCAGGCCGACCGACTCCATCAGATTCAGTCCCGACCTGACGAGGTCCAATTTGATATCCCGGATGGCGATCAGATACGAGAAGTCGATGAGCGTCTCGAGGCCCGAGAGCCCGCGCGTCAGCAGCTCACGCACGCCGGCCGCGCCGTCCTCGACCTGGCTTTCGATGATGGCGACCGCCAGGGCGTGCTTCGACTTGAAGTGGAAGTACATTGCGCCCTTGGTCAGTTCGGCCTCGGCGAGGATGTCGTCGAGACCGACGTCGTGGTAGGGCCGTCGGGCGAACTGGTGCGACGCGGCCCGCAGAATCTGTTGCCGGGTCGCATCCGCGCGTCCGTCAGTCGAGTGTGTCGTCATCGCAATCGAGAGCTCAGTTCCCCGCGGCGGGAGTTGTCGCGCAAGTCTCGCCGCCGAGGCTGAGGCCGCGGGCGGTACCGCCCGCCTTGATGTCGAAAGACGCCTTGCTCATGCAGGGCACACATACCTCGGTTCTTCAGGGATTGGGAGCGAACACGCATCCGCGTCGCTCAAGATTTCTCGCCCACTTCTGAGGTTAGCAGTCATACGGCTGTCCCGGTTGACGCCAGTGTAAATACTTACGGTTTATGTCACAGCGTGTTGTCAAACCTATAGTATGTTTTATACGCTATTGTGCGTACGTCAGTCTGGTTAGGCCCCTGGATCGTCTCGACCGTCCGTATCGCACGAAGGAGAACGCACATGTCCCCTCTCACCACGCCTTATTCGGGCCGCGTGGCGGGAGGGGACATGGGCACGGTGCGCAGGCCCACGGCCTTCCTGGGGTCCACCAGCTTCCACGAGGTGGGACTAAATGCCTTCAGGCAGGCGTCAATGACCCCTGGTCTGATGACATCAGCTTCCAATACTTTTGGTATGGCGCTCGGGCCTGCACTGGTCTTGGAGAATGTCGCGGGTGCTTCGCTCGCGACGCTGGCAGTGACGCGATTCGAGACGGGGCGGGCCTGAAGTGATCGATTTCGGAGCGCTTCCCCCGGAGATCAACTCCACGCGCATGTACGCCGGCCCTGGCCCTTTCTCGCTTATGGCCGCGGGCGTGGCCTGGGACGCCTTGGCCGCCGAACTGCACGCCACGGCAAGTTGCTACCGGACAGTGATCGCGGGCTTGACCACCGGACGTTGGTTGGGCCCCTCGTCGCTGACCATGGCCTCCGCCTACGCGCCATACATGGCGTGGGTGGCCGGAGCCGCCGCCCGGGCCGCGGAGACGGCCGGGCAAGCCAGACTCGCCGTGGAGGTTTTCGAGGCGGCCTTCGCGATGACCGTCCCGCCCCCGGCGGTCGCCGCCAACCGGGCACAGCTCGCGACGCTGGTCGCGACCAATTTCTTGGGCCAGAACGCGGCGGCGATCGCGGCCACGGAAGCCGAGTACGGCGAGATGTGGGCGCAAGACGCCGCGGCGATGTATGAGTACGCCGCGGGCTCGGCGGCCGCGTGCGAGGTGACACCCTTCAACCCGGCGCCGAACGTGACCAATGACAGCGGGGTGACCCAGCAGGCAGCCGCGGTTGGACGGGCGACCTCGGAAAGTGAGCAGGCGAACCTGGCCAGCGTGGTGTCCAAAGTCCCCACCACGCTGAACCAGCTTTCTTCGCCAATGTCCGTTGCGGGCGAGACGGTCACCGATGCCGGCGGGACGACGGGCACCATCGGCGCCGGGGCAAGCGACGCGGCCACCTCATCACTCATGACGGGCCTCGCGTCGGGTCTGCCCGGCGCCATTCCCAGCGCTTTCTCCGCGGCAGCGACCCCCCTGTATGGGATGTCCTCCGTCCTCGGCATAGCCCAGACTGCCCAAGGCTTGGCAAAAGCCGCCGGCGACGGAGTCATGGCCGCTGCCTCGGGAGCGGCGAGTGCGGCCAGTTCGGGTGCGGGAGCGCTCGGATCGATGGGCTCGCTCGGATCGGGAGTGCTTGGCAGCCTCGGCAGCGCGGCCTCGCTGGGGCATCTGGCGGTGCCGGCCAGCTGGACGAGCGTGATTCCGGCCGCCAACAGCGCCGTTTCGGCGTTGCCGGCCATCAACCTCGCGGGCGCACATGTGCCGCCCAGCGTCATGGGCTCGCTGCCCCGCGTCGCAGCCACCTCGGGCAAGTCGCTCGGACCCCGATACGGCGTGATCCCGACCGTGATGACCCGGCCGCTCTCCGCCGGATACGCGTAGGCGATCCCGTGCGCGAACAGGTATTTGTGACGGCCCGGTGCAGGAGAAGGAGCGGTAAGTGAAGTACACGCCCACCAAGGTCGCCGGGGTGACAATCATCGACTTGGAACTGCGCCGCGATCACCGCGGGTATTCCTCACGTTCTTTTTGCGCGCGCGACTTCTCCAACCACGGGCTGGATTTCGAAGTCGCGCAGACGAACATCTTCTTCAACTACACCCGCGGCACGGTGCGTGGCCTGTACCGCCGGGTGCCGCCCCACGCCGAGGCCAGCCTGGTCCGCTGCACCCGCGGTGCCATCGCCGTCGCCGCCGTCGACGTCCGCCCCGACTCGCTGACCTACGGCGACCACGTGATGGTCGAGTTGAACGCCGATGACCACCGGACGTTGTTCCTGCCGCCGTATGTCGCTCACGGCTTCCAGACGCAGGTCGACGACACCGAGGTCGCCTTTCACGTCAGCGGTCAGTACATGATGGCCGACGAGCAGGGGATCCGCTGGGACGACCCCGAATTCGGTATCTCGTGGCCGCTGCCGGTCACGGTCATCTCCGAGCAGGACGCGAGCTGGCCCTCGCGCAAATCCAGGTTGGCACCAGTAGAGCAGGTGGCGTCATGCGTCAGTCGGTGATCGTTCCCCCCACGGTGGATGTCGTGCAGCCCAGGCGGCGAGAGCCCAAGGCCTGGCCGGACGGCATGACCGCGTTGCATCGCAACGAAACCGGCAGTCGGCCCGTGCCCGCTCTTCCGGTGGTCTCTGCCACCGGCAACGCTTTTCGGCGCTGGCAGGACAAATATTCGCAGCAGCTGCGCATCAGCGACTCGGTGATCGTCTTCGCGTCGGTGATGCTCGCCCAGTACGTCCGGTTCGGGGACATCGCGAACACCTCGGGTTACTCGGACCCGATGATGACGCTGTTTTCCTTCCTGTTCACGGCGCTGTGGCTGTCGGCCCTCGCGGTATTCCAAACGCGCTCAACGCGAATCATCGGGGCGGGCATCGAGGAGTATCGACGGATCGGCACCGCGTCCTTCTGGACATTCGGAATCATCGCCATGGTGACGCTGCTCGCCAAGGTCGACTTGGCCCGCGGCTATCTGGCGATTGCGCTTCCGGTCGGCACTCTGGGGTTGCTGGCCAGCCGAAGCGTGTGGCGAAAGCACATCTTCCGCAAGCGAGTTCAGGGCGAATGCCAGACCCGCGTTCTGGCGATCGGAGACCGGCAGTCGGTCGCGCACCTCGCGCATGAGCTGGCCCGCAATCCGCTGGCCGGGTGCGTCGTGGTCGGCGTCTGCATTCCCGGTTACGGGCCCGCCCGCGGCAACACCCTGACCATCGGGGGCCGACAGGTCCCGATCCTTGGCGACCAAACCCACGTGGCTACTGCGATCGGCAGCTGCGGCGCGGACACCGTGGCCGTGACGCAGACGGATCACTTTGGGATGCACGGGATCAGGGAGCTGCTGTGGCAGCTGGAGACGATGGACGTCGATCTGGTGGTGTCCCCCGGGGTTATGGACGTGACCGAGGCGCGGTTGACCCTTCGCCTCACCGGCGGGCTTCCGCTGCTGCACGTCGACAAGCCGCAATACGAAGGAGCGCACCACTTTCAGAAGCAGGCCTTCGATTTCCTGTTCTCGCTGGCGGCGCTGGTCGCCACAGCACCGCTGCTCATCGTCGCCGCCATCGCCATCAAGCTGACCAGCAAGGGGCCCGTCTTCTACCCGTCGGAACGCATCGGCATCGACGGAAAACCCTTTACGATGCTGAAGTTCCGCACGATGGTCGACGGTGCGGACACCCAGCTCGAGCACCTGCGGGCCGTCAACGAAGGTGCGGGCGGCGTGCTCTTCAAGGTGCGCGAAGACCCCCGGGTGACCCCCATCGGCAGAATTCTTCGCCGATACAGCATCGATGAGCTGCCGCAGTTCATCAACGTCCTCAAGGGGGACATGAGCGTCGTCGGGCCGCGCCCCCCGCTGCGCCGCGAAGTCGACAACTACGACGGCGACGTGAAGCGGCGGTTGCTGGTGAAGCCCGGAGTCAGCGGGTTGTGGCAAGTGAGCGGCCGGTCGGACCTTTCCTGGGAAGAGTCGGTGCGGCTGGACCTGTCGTACGTCGACAACTGGTCGATGTCCGGTGATCTCGTGATTGTTGCCAAGACGGTGAAAGCGGTGTTGACGAGCCACGGAGCCTACTAGGCTCGCGAGCCATGACTGAGCCAACGGCACCCGCCGCGGTGGTGCCCTCGGTGCCGCTCGCCCGGATGGCTCACGCGTTCTCGATCCAGCTGATCTGCCGGGCCCTGGGCATGCTCGCTTCGGTGGTTTCGGTGGCGATGACCGCCCGCTACCTGGGACCCGGACGCTACGGCCAGCTCACCATCGCGGTGGCGTTCGTCGCGATGTGGACGAGCTTCGCCGATCTGGGCATTGCCACCGTCATCGTGCGACGGGTGACCTCCGGGCGTGGCGAACTCGAACGGCTGGTGCGCATCAACAGCGGCCTCGCCCTTCTGTACTGCGGTCCCCTTGCGGTGCTGGCGGCCGGGTCGGGGTTGCTCATCTATCACGACGCCGAGGTGCGCGTGATGCTCGTCGTGCTGTCGGGCGGGCTCCTGCTGCAGACCATGACGACGCGATTCGAACCGGTGTTCCTTGCCACCGTCCGGTTTTTCGCGGTGGCCATCTCCGACGTCGCCGCCCGGGTAAGCACGCTGGCCATGGTTGCCTGGCTGGTCGCGGTCCACTCGGATGTCATCTGGTTCGCGGTCGCCCAGCTGATCCCGCCTGCCGTGCAGCTGGTGATCCAGGGCGCCGCCGCGTTGCGGCACATCTCGGTGCGGCCGCTGTTCGCCCCGCGGGAAGCCGCCGACCTGTTAAGAGAAAGCTTGCCGCTGATCGGATTTATGATCGTCGGGCTCCTGTACTGCCGCGCCGACGGCGTGATCCTGTCGCTGCTGAGCACCCACTCCGAGGTCGGCGTGTACGGCCTGGCCCTCACGATCTCGTTCAACACGATCGTGGTCTCGCTGATCTTCCACAAGTCGACGCTGTCGACCGCCACCGAACTGTTCTCGCGCGATGTCGCGGCATTCACCCGTTTTCTGCGCCGCAGCGTCGAATTGATGTACTTCGTGGCGGTCCCGATCGCCGTTGTGGGCGTGCTGTTGGCCGGACCGTTGATCGGCTTGTTCGGCAAGAGCGCGTTCATCGAACGTGGGACACCCACACTGGCGTTGCTGTTCGTCGCCGCGGCCCTGCGGTTCGTCGGCGGCACCCTGGGCCAGGGTTTGGTGGCTTCCCATCAGCAACAGGTCCTGCTCTGGTTGACTGTGGCCACCCTCGTGCTCAACGTCGCGCTCAACCTCGCCCTGGCCGGGCGGTTCGGCGCCGTCGGTCCCGGCGTGGCGCTGGTGTGTACGGAACTGTTCAACATGACGATCTCCAGCTGGTGGCTGCGCCGCCGCTGCGGTTATCGCACGCCCGTGATGTTCGTGCTGCGCTTGCTGGTTCCGACGGGCGCAAGTGTCGTTGTGACACTGCTACTCTCGGGCCACCACGTAATCCTGGTGCTGACCGCGGCGGCCGCTGCCTACCTGGCCACCAGCGCGACATTCGGTCCGATCAGCTGGTCGAGCCTGGCGTCCTTGCGGGCCACGCTGCGCGAGAAGCAGACGACGGCATGACCCGTGAGACGGACCGGGCATATCTGAAGCGCCCAGTCGGCGACACCGCCGGGTTGCCGTCGACGCGCTCACTGGCCGTGCTGATCGTGAGCCACTGCGGCCGCGAGTCGCTTGAGGTCTGCCTCGACAGCGTCGCCGAGCATTTACCCGGGCTGCCGGTTCACGCCTATGATCACAATGACACGGAGCACGCCGAGCTCGTCACGAAATACCCTGCGGTTCACTGGTTTCCGGGGAAGATGAACGTCGGCTTCGCCGCAGCCTGCAACGCCCTGGTGGAGCACATTCCCGCCGATGCCGACCTCCTGTTGCTGGACCCCCATGCCCGCCTGCTCGGGCCACTGGACCGGACCCGCGAGTTGCTGGGCGAGCCCAGGGTGGCGGCGGTTTCGCCGCTTGCGCGTGACGCCGCCGAGCCGGGCGGGGCGCCGTGGGACGTCGCCGCCCGCCGCCACACCGTCACCCGGGCGCTGAGCGCGGCCGCCGGCCGCTCCGGCCCTTCCCGCCGCACGCCGCCCTCGCGGCGGTACTCTCGCCAGCCCCCCGAATCACGAGGCGTCGACGGTGATTTGGAGCCTGTCTGCCTGGCGATCAGCCGCGCGGCCTGGAACACCATCGGCGGGTTCGACGAGGAGTACTTCGGCTACGGCGAGGCGGCCGACTGGCAGGCCCGGGCCCGCGCGGCGGGTTGGCGCATCCTGCTCGCCGACGAGCTCGGCGTCGAGCGCCGCGATCCTGTCAGCAACGACGGCCTCCGACAGCGCCGCAATCGGGACTTGGCGCGCACCAACACCGCGCTGTTGCTCGAACATCAAAACAGCGTTCACCACGCGGACGTATACCTGGCCGGCACGGCCGCGCTACAGCGACTGCGGCGGCCGAAACACGCGCGTCGGCGTACCGACCTGCCATCGATCGTCATTGCCACCAACCGCCTGGTCTATGGCGGCGCCGAGCGGCAAAAGGCGCTCCTGGCAGCGGAATTGGGCCGCCGCGGCTACGCGGTCACCATCGTCTGCGTGCAGCGGTTCGGCCCGCTGATCGCCGAAATCCCGGACACGGTGCGGGTGATTCGCCAGCCGTGGTGGGCGCCGATGGTCGACATTGCCAAGGGCCCGGCGGTATTGATCACCGGCGACACCAATACCGAGGTCGGCTTCGGCACGTTGTGGCGCGCCGCCGGCAGGAGCCGTCGATGGATGGTCGCACCGCACGTCCCTCCCGAAGAGGACCGGCCGATCTACTCGCGGCCACTGACCGCCGCGATGCGCCGAGCGGACGGTTTCATCGTTCTGGCGCAACGGCATTGGGACATGCTGACCAAACAGCATCGACTCTGGGGGCGGAGCTTCGTCGCGCCCAACGGTGTCACCGACATCGGGGAGCCGAGCCCTCGGCGTCGCAGCGCCGGCGAGCCGCTGCACTTGGTCATGCTCTCGCGCATCGTCGAGCACAAGAACCCGCACCTGCTGATCGAGGCGCTCAGCGGGCTTGCCGGAATGCCATGGAGGTTGTCGATTTTCGGTGACGGGCCCGATCGGGAGAGGCTGCAGGCGCGCACACCCGCGGAGTTGGGCGATCGTGTCCAGTGGCGCGGATGGTCGGCAGGGCCGGGCCCCGCGTTGGCGGACGCGGACCTGCTGTGTGTTCCCAGCCGCTCCGAGGCCTTCCCGGTGGTGATCCTCGAGGCGATGGCCCGGGCGGTGCCGGTTGCGGCGTCGGCGATTTGCGCCGTTCCGCAGATGCTGGATTTCGGAGGCGCGGGATTCCTCGTCGAGCCCGTCTCCGTGTCGGGATGGCGAGAACACTTGACCCGGATCATGGCCGACCCCGATGCGCTGCCGTCGGTCGGACAACGCGGTTACGAGCGCATGCGCAAGCACTACACGGTCGAGGCGATGGCCGATGCCTACCTGGATGCGATCGGGGCGATACTGTGAATTCGCCGCGGGTGCTGTGGCTTTCGCCGTGGACGCGACCGGCGGTGCGGGTGCAGGCCGAAGCGCTGCTGCGCCACGGCGCCGACGTGCTGTTGGTGACCTCCGATCAGCATCCGGAGTCCGACGCCGCGCGCGAGTACGAGTTGGTACTCGACCCGCGCTTTCGCACGGCAGCGTCTTGGCCGCCGGCCCTGAAAGCCTGGCGCCGCGTGCGCAGATTCCGGCCGGACGTCGTGATCGCCGAACTGGTGCGGGATCCACGTTGGATCGCGTTGGCCGGGCGGACGCCGCGTATCCAGGTGGTGCACGACGATCGGCCGCACGACCCCCACGAGCTGACGCCGGCCTACGAACGTGCCGTGTTCGACCGCTGGGCCGCACGCTCGGCCGCCACCATCACCTACAGCGACTATGTCGCGGCCGCGGTCTCGGCTCGCCGCGATGTCGTGGGCACGCCGGTGCATGTCGTGCCATTGGCCAGCGACCTCGATCTCGACCGCGTTCCGCCGTTCGTGGGGGCCGAACAACGCCGGGATTTCGTCATGTTCGGCCGGCTCAACCCGTACAAGAACGTCGATGTCGTGCTGGCGGCCTGGCAGCGGCACGTGGTGGGCGGTGGCTGGCGCGGCGACAACCTGGTGCTCGTCGGCGGCGGGTCGCTGGACGCCGAAGCCCTGCCCAAACACACGCGCTGGCGTAACGGCAGCTTCCGCTACGCCGATGTGATCCCCACGCTGGCCGCCGCCAAAGGGTCGCTCGCCCACTATCGGCGCGCCTCACAGAGCGGCGTGCAGTCGCTTTCGATGCAGCTGGGCGTCATGCCCATCGTGTCGACCGCCGGCGCGTTGCCCGAATACCAGCCGCCGGGTCTGGCCCCGGTCGGCGTCGACGACGTCGCCGGGCTCGCCGCCGCCTTCGACCTCTTGGCCGATCCGGTGACCGCGGCGCGGCTGGGGGCCGACGCGGCACGCCACTACGCGCACCGATGCGCCGTTGACCTTGTCGCCGTGCGCATTTTGGACGTCATCGCGGAGGTGCTGGATCGTCGGCGGTGACGGGCTGCTCAGGCGAGGCCTTGCCAGAACGTCTCCAGCCACCCGGTCAGCTCGCGGGCCCGGCCCAGCGCATCGGGCGGCGCCGATCGAGACCGCGTCGCCGCGATGGCCGCCGGGAGTTCGCCTGTTTCCCGAACCACGGTCGCCAGCCCGGCACCCGCCAACTTCTCGGCGAACGGCAGCTGGTGCTCATCGACGTGCTCTCCGCGCGACGAGCGACGCGGCACGAGCACGGGATGTTTCCCTTGCTCGATGCACAACAGTGCCGATCCGGCGCCCGCGTGGGTGATGGCGACGGAGGCCCGCCGGATATGCGTGCAGACGTCCCCGAAGGACAGGAAGCGCTCGAACGCGGCGTGGCGCGGCTCGAACTTGCAGGTTCCGAGCTGCACGAAAAAGTCCTCCCCCACCCTATTCGTGCGCGCCAGCTCGTCCACCGCGCGCGCCAGCCGGTCGAAGGGATGGACCTCCATCCCCATGATCACGAAGATCACACGATCCTCCCGTGATATTCGGTGCGGGGAATCCGGTCGGCCAACTCGGGCCACTGCACCAGAAAGCGGGAGGCGAACGGCTTCACCATGCGGGCGGTGAGCGAAAGCTCGGTGATGCGGGTGATGGATTCGACGAACACGGCGGGAATCCGCAGCAGCCAGGCCAACCAGAGGAAGGGCGCGGCTACGCCCGATCCGGTCGTCAAGATCATGGCGGGGCGGTGGCGGATCAGAAGGCGTAGCGCCAGCACCAGGTTGCGCAGCAGGTTGGGCACGTTACGGACCGTCGGGTGCGCGGCCCAATAGACCTCCCGCTCGTCGCGCAGCAGATAGCGCGCGTCGGCGGTCCCGAAACTCACCCAAAACCGATCCTTGTCCTGCCAGAACTCCCGCAGGCAGAACATTTCGTAAATGTGCCCACCGGAGGACGCGATGAGGAGCAGCCGGCCCATGTCTTCCCTCGCTTGAGGCGCGTGCCAATCTCCCGGCAACGTCGCGACGGTCCCGATGTCAAGTGTCGTGCTGTGCAGCGGCCGACGGCATAACCGAGACCGTGTTGAAAAGACTAACTCCCGTCGTGGCCGCCGCCCGGTTGCCGACGGCAAAGAGATCGAGCAGATTTCGCGATGATGCTGCGACCGGATGCTAACGTCCACCTTGTTGGCGGGCCGTACACGTTGCCGATGCGGCACTCGGAGTGAGTAAAGGCACGGACGATGATTCGAACGGCCATAGTCGGCCTGGGCAAGATGGGTCTTTCGCACCTTGCCATCCTTCGTACGCACCCGGACCTCGACGTGGTCGGCGTGTGTGACTCCGCCGGCTACATGCGCGACATCCTGGCCAAATACACCGGTCTGGATTGCTACGACGATTTCGATCGGATGCTGACCCAGACGAAGGTTGATGCGGTTGTCGTCGCCGTTCCGTCGCGGCTGCATGCGCCGATGGTCGAAAAGGCCCTTGCCCGAGGCACACACGTCTTCTGCGAGAAGCCGTTCGTCCTCGATGTCGCCGACGGCGAGCGCCTGGTGACACTGGCGGAGGGCAATCGGCTCGTCACGCAGGTCGGCTATCACTGCCGCTTCATCGGCGCGTTCCAGGAGGCGGCACGAATCGTCGCGTCGGGCGCGCTCGGGCAGGTGCACCACGTGCGCGCCGAGGCGTACGGCCCAGTGGTCCTTCGCCCGAAGGGAAGCACGTGGCGCGGCGTGAAAGCCGAAGGCGGTGGCGCCCTCTACGACTACGCCTGCCACGCCATCGATTTGATGAATTTCATCGCGGGCGTGCCCCATTCGGTCGACGGAGTCGTCCGCCACAGCGTCTTCTCGCGCGACGTCGACGACGAGGTCTACTGCACGATGCGCTATGACAACGGCGCAAGCGGCCAGCTCTGCGTGAACTGGAGCGACGAGAGCTTTCGCAAGATGTCGACGAAGGTCTCGGTGTGGGGAACCAACGGCCGCGTCGTCGCCGATCGGCAGGAATGCCAGATCTATCTGCGCGAGACGCACCCCGGGCTTCCCGATCTGGGGGCGGGCTGGACGATCCGGTACACCACCGATCTCACCGACGAGGTCTGGTATTACCTTCGGGGTGAAGAGTATTCGGCGCAGATCGACTATTTCGCGCAGAGCATCAAGAACAACCGGGTGAATGGCGAGAACACGTTTCGCTCGGCGCTCGACGTCGATCGGGTGGTCGACATGATCACCGGTGGCGCAGCCGGCGCGGGCCCCCTACCGCCACCGGCGGCCGTGAATGGATCACCGCGCGGCTCGTTGCGGCGCGAGATCGTTGCGCGCATCAGGAAGCTTGCCACCTCGAGGGCGTCGTGACCATGGACCGTGTGCTTTTCGGCGACAACCAGTTCTTCGGCGTCAACCACATGTCCGAGGAGAAAGCGCGCACCCAGGCGATACGGTTTCAGCACCTCCCGCCGGTGCTGGCGACGCTGGACGCGGCGTACCAGGAAGGCATCCGCACGTTCGTGTGCACGACGCACGATCGCGTCGCCGAAATCTGCGATCATTTCCGCGCCAACCGAATCCGATACCCCGACTATGTCTTCTATCCGTGCATGCCGTACGCCCACAAGTACGCCAACGCCGTGACCGAGTTCGGCATGGTCGAGGCGCTCCGAAAGTTCCTGCCCGACGATGGGGCGGTCAAGTCGATGTTCAAGGGCGGGGTGGCCATCGCCGGCAAGGACATCGAGCCGATCATGCAGCTTTTGGTCGATGCCGAGATGAAGATGTTCGCCGGACTGTCCACGCCCGTCATCTTCATCCAAAACGTCGTCACCGACTTGCTTCTCGGCCTCGGGATGAACGAGGCCTTCCGGTTCTTTGCTGACCACGTGAAGCTCAAGTACGGCGCCGAGCCGGGCTTCATCACCATGAATCTGCCGCGCCTCCTCGATGCCCTCGATGGCCAGGGGATCGAGAATCCGGTTGTGTGCGCCAATTTCAACAAGATCGGCTTCCGGATGTGTGGCGGCATAGAGCTGTACGAGAGGACCATCCGAGAGCGCCGCTGCCGACTGGTCGCGATGTCGGTGCTCGCCTCGGGCGCGATCCCGCCCCGCGAGGCCATCGAGTACGTCTGCGGCCAGCCGCAGATCCATTCGATCGTCTTCGGCGCATCCAGCCGTGCGAACATCCGGCAGACGAAGTCCCTGATCGACGAGCTCTGGCAGGTCCCGGCGTAATCTGTGCGCCCGGCTATCTTGAATCCGTTGACGGACAGGCGATCCGCGTTTTGGCCAAACGCTCCGCGAGCCGCACACCCAGCGCGATCCCGAGCAGTGTCGGGTTGGCCTGGCTCGATGTCGGCAGAACCGAGGTGCTCGCAACGTAGAGTCCGCGAACGCCGTGGACTTGCAGGTGCGGATCCACGACGCCGCCTTCCGGTGACGTCGACATCCGGGTGGTTCCCGCCTGGTGGAAACCGGTTCGCTTCTGCATGTAGGCACGTACCGAGGCCTCGACATCGTCAACCAGCCATTCCACGCATCCCACACCGTGGCGGCGAAGGTGTTCATCGATTGCGCCGATGGCCCTGCGCACACTCGCGTAATCGGCGTCGGAGAAGTGCATACGCGTGCGAATCCTCCTCATGCCGAGGGCGTCTCGTTCGTCGGTCAGCTCGACCCGACTCTCCCAGTGCGGAAGGTGCTCGCCGTGGTACTGCAGCAGGTAGCGATTGTCGGCACTCTTCACGAAAAACCCGGGCGCCTTGCGGCCCCCGCGGACGAACCGTGCGTAGCAGAACGCGATGGCGAACCGGATCGAGGCGAACGCGTCGCGCACGATGTTGCCCAGGTGCGCGAGGATCCGTGGCGAACCGTCCGTCTTCGTGTGCGCCTCGCGGATCGCCTCCGCGAGCAGGAAACGGCCGACCGGCGAGATCAGCGTCAAATAAACACCCGACAGGATTCCGCTTCCGTGACTCGGGTCGCTGATCGGTGGATTCACCAACCAGACTGCGGCGTTCGGCATTCCGGCTTCGCGCAGCAGGTGTGGGTCGAAGGTGAAGCGCCGGCGAACATAGACCCCCTCCCCGTCCCGCTCGTATCCATGGATGACAGCGTCCGTGGTGAACTGCACGCGCGCGACCCGGGCCTCGACGTGCGCCATGTACCATCGCCCTAGGTGCCCGCCCGCATTCCCCAACCCCCCGGGGTGATGGCGATCAGAAGCCAGCAGCAAACGGGTGGCCTCCAAACCCCCGGTCGCGATGACGTAGTCGGTCGCAACCACCCTCCCCTCATCGCCGTTCAGTGCCTTGACCACCAGGTGGTCGACGGAGTCACCGGCCGCAGTCGTCACGATCTCGGTGCAGGTGAGGCCGGTCCACAGTGTGAGAAGGGACGTGTTTCGCAACCGCGTGCGGTAGTGGCGTCCGAAACGGGTTGGTAATGACCAGCGTTCAAGGTCGGTCGTGCGCACGTCGCCGTCGGGGAGGCCCCCGACCAAATCGCGATGCGCAATCTCGGGAATCTCGCGCGCATTGAATGCGGCCCGGCCGCACACGGCCCAGTCACAGGCCCGCTGAAGATACGGCTCGACATCGTCGTGCCCGATCGGCCACGGCGCCTGCGCGGTAACGGGTCGAGCCTCGAAATCGACCCGGTCGAACTTGAGGCAGCGTCCTCCCCACAGCGCTGAGGTTCCCCCGACCTGGCGGCGGACCGTCAGCTCGCTACGCGAATGGAAGTAGTCGTCGTGGCGCGAATCGAACATCGACAACGCTTGTGCCGCAGGGTCATTGCGTTCGAGACCACTTTCGATGAGGACCACCTGCACGCCCGAACCCACGAGTTCCAGCGCGGTCGCGATACCGATCGGGCCGGCCCCGATGACCACCACGTCCGTCTCGATCGTCGTGCCGGTGGCAAAGTCCTTCGTGTCGCGAATCACGCGGCCGCACCCTCTCGAAACTCCCTGACGAGCGCGAGGAACCGCGTCACCGTCTCGGCATCGGGTGGCGAGGAAACGGCGGTCGCGGCTTCGGCGACCCGCTGCGGCCTGGTGGTGCTGTACAGCATTGCGCGGCAACCCGTTGCGGTGGCCGACGACGCGAGAATCAGCCTGGGCAGCACACCGGGCGCCAGCGGATCGATCTGCAGGGCTTCGCGCCAGCGTCCTGCCAATCCAGGGTCCGAAAGTAAGGCGCCGGAAAGCCTCCGGTACGGCCCGTCGAGCACACCGAATGCGATATCGGCGGGTCGCGGCGAAGGATTGAGCAAGTCGCTGCGGAGCTGGCTGACTCCCCGCGGCGCGAATGCGCGGACGAAGTCGACCTCGAGCCCCTCGTCTTGCGAGACGCCCCAGGCGCGAATCTTTCCCTGTTGGCTCACCCGCTCAAAGAATTCGCGGAGTTCGTCGCTGGCGACAGTGTCCTGAGGCCTTGGGGCGTGGACGAAAAGGATGTCGACGTAGTCGACGCCGAGCGCCGCCAGACTCTCGTCAAGGCTGCGTGCCGCGACGGCCACGTCATACGCCCGCGCAGTCGCCGACGGCGCCTGCTGCCGCTTGACGATACGGCGCAGCGCGGGCGCCTTTTTCAGCAGTGCGCGTGCCGGGCCCTGCAACCGGCCGAGGCGCCGCGCCGCGCCGCCGACATCGATGCCGAACTTGGTGGCAATGGTCACGCTGCCGCGGTCGAGTGTGCGCAGGAAGAACCCCAGCTCCGCCTCGGCCATCCCGAGCCCGTACATCCGCGCGGTGTCGAAGTGGGTGATGCCGCTGTCCACCGCGCCGGCGAGCACCGCCATCCGTTCCTTGCGGGACGGCGACTGCATCAGTGCGCCGCATCCGAAACCGATTGCGCTGACCGCCAATTGCGGTCCCTGGAGCTCAACCCGCCGCAATGTCGCAGCCCAGGTAGATCCGGCGGAGCTCGGCGTCGATGACTTCGGGGCTCCGTGTCGCCGCAACGTGCTCTTGACCGCGTAGTCCATCACGCTCGGCCAGCGCCGGATCGCGCAGGTATCGACCGATCGCCTGCGCCAACGCGGGCACGTCATCGACCGGGACGAGCATGCCCGGGTCGGGCGCAATCTCGGCAGTACCGCCGACGGGTGTAGCCACGAACGGGCGCGCGCCGGCCAGGGCTTCGGTCAGGATCATCGGCATCCCCTCCGCAAACGACGGGAGCACGACCACCCGGACCGAGCGGAGCAGCGCGCGGACCGCGTCGGGGTGGATCGGGCCTTCGACGGTCAGCCGTTCCGTCTCGGGCGGCGCATAGTCGTCGATGGGACCGATTATCCGACAACGGCCTTCGATGCCCTCGGCAAGAAGAAGCCGCCAGGCCGCGACAAGTTTGTCGACACCTTTCCGAAGGCCAACGGTGCCCGCGAAGAGCGCGACCGGTGGTGTAGAGCCAGCCCCGGGCGCATCACGGTCGACCGCGATCGGGTTCGGCACCACGGCGGTCCGCACCGTGGGCGCCACCTCGGCGACGGCGGCGCGCGCTTCCTCCGACAACAAGATCACATGGTCCGCCCGCTTCAACGTCGCGCCCACGAAGCGGGGCCGCGACCTGGCGAAGTCGGGAAAGTCGGGGCCATGGAGGGTGACGATCACCCGCAAGCCTTTGGCCCTGGCCAAGCGGATCAACGGTCCTTCGCGCAGCCAGGCCCCGCCATTGGAGATGTGGAAGTGCACGATGGTGCGACGAGGGGTCCGGGCCAGTGAAATCCCCGCGCGTGCTGTGAGAAACAGGTTCTTCAGGTGGCGGTCCCCGTTCCACGTCGACAGGACGCGGATGTCGTCGGCGCCAATCTTGTTGTCGCGTATCACCCGAATCACGGACTGCGTCCCGCCGATGCTGTACATGTCGGGCCCCACGTGTGTCACTGCGATCATGTTGGCCAAGCTCGTCTAAGGGGAAGTGACCACGCCGGCCCTGGCGTCACGAGTTGGGTCGGGCGTGGTGGTCGGTGCCGGCGCTGGGTTGTCCTCGAGCCGGCTGCCCTCCACACCCCGGCGCCGTAGGCCGGCGTACCCCATCGCCGCCCCCAGCGCCATGCCCAACCCCAAGGCGTCCATCGGCATCTCCGGCAATGGCCACACGGCGGATATCGCCAAGAGGCCCGCGGCCACCGCCGCACTGATTTTCGCCGGTGCCGGGGCACAACGCAGCGCCAGGATCACCGGAGTGAGCGCGAACAGGACGAAGGCCGCCATGCCCACCGTCCCGGCCTTGGCCAACCACCACAGGTAGAAGTTGTGGGAATAGGCGGGATAGAGGTACCGGTGGAATTCGTCGTCCCCGGTCGGCGGCTGATACACGTAGCCCAGGCCATGGCCGAAGAACGGGGCCTGGGCGATGGTCTCCTTGAGGAGATTGATTTCCCGGAGTCGTTCCAGGGCCGAATCGTCGACCGCGAGTGCGCTCGACGTGACCCCGCCGAGCACTCGCTGATTGAACGCGACGTACTGGTCGGCGAGCCATGCCCCGGTCTTCGATCGCTGTAGCAAAAACAGCGACCCGGGCACCGTCACAATGACAAAGGCCGCGCCGACCGTGGCGGCCGCGACCGCCCGCCGCACGGCCGCCCAACTCATGCTGCCCAGCAATGCGACCAGGGCCGCCACCCCCATGGAGATCAGCGTGTTACGGGAGAAGGACAGCAGCGAAATGCTCAGCGCGGGAAGGCCTAAGGCGAGATACGCCATAGGCCTGACACGGCCGACGATCGGCGCGGCGACGAGCGCGCTCAGGACCGCGGTGGCCGGCGTCTGGGTGGAGAGGATGATGCGCACGGCCTGGCCGGCACCCGTTGTCCCCTCCAGGCTTTCCGCCCGACCGGCCAACCGGATGGCATACAGCGAACTCACGATCGCCATGCCCGCCGAAAACCACAGAATGACGATCATCACCCGGATCGACCATTTGACGTGGCCGCTGTAGACGACCAACAACGCGAGGACGAAGCCGAGGGCCATCTCGAGCATGGTGGTCGCTTCACGGGTCACCGTCAGGTCCGGATTTCCGGTGGCGAACCCGGTGGCAGCGGACCACAGCACCGCCACCACCAGGATCCCCGGCAGCAGGAAATCGGAAGACCGTGGTCGCGCGGACTGGATCAGGTAGCAGATCGCGAGGATCGCAGCCAGGTGGTAGGCGTAAATCGTCAGCGGGCCAAAGACTTTGCCGACGTGCAGGCCTTCCGGCAATGCCGCGAAGGCACCGAACAGCGTGACCCCTACCATCCCTTCGGGTTTCACCCAGTACACGACCACGCAGAACAACGCGGCCGTCAGCAGCACCCCCTCGGTGGTTCGACGCACGGCAAGAATGCCGAACACGAAGCACCCGAACACGAACATCGCCAGCAGGGCCCCATCCACTGCCAGGCGATGACGTGCCCGCAGGTAGGGGATCACGCCGGCCTGCTGACCTTCGACCGGTAGGCGCGGTCCGCGGCCCTGATGTGCAGCGACTGGCGGGCATCGGTCAGCACGGTGCCGACAACCTGTGCGCCGGCCGCGCGCAAGGCCGTCAATGCGTCCTGGAGTTCGTCGGCGGTCGTGCGCTTGGCCCGAACCACCAGCACCGTGGCCTGGACGGCGCCGGCCAGCAGGCCCGCATCCGCCGTCGCAAGCACCGGCGGTCCGTCGACCACGATCCGATCGAACCGCGACGACAATCCCTGCAGCACCCGGTCGATCACTTCCGGCAGATACGCGCTGGGCGGCAAACTCTCGCGACGAGCGGACCGAGACGCGAGAACGTACAGCTTCGAAATCGGCGTCGGCTTCACAACCTGAGCGGCGGCGTCGGGATTGGCAAGCGCGCTGGCAAGCCCCTCCCCCGATTCGACCCTGAGCAGACCGGCGATCACGTGTCGGCGACTGTCGCCCTCGACGAGCAGGGCATCTTCGCCTATTTCGGCGAGCGCAAGCGCGAGGTTCATCGCTGTCGTCGTCGTTCCTTCGCCACCGAACGGCCCCGTCACCAGCACCCGGCGGACATCGGGTCCCACCGCCCGCAGTAACCGGGCACGCATGCCCCGCACGGCGTCGTCGAAGGCGCTGTCGGTGCCGAACCGCGGAGTCCCACCGCGCTTTCCGGGCAGCTCGGCCAGAACGGACAAGTTCGAGAGTTCTTCGAGCTTCGCGCGGGTGCGCACGGTGCGATCGCCGGCCTCGCGGGTCAGCGCGACCGCGATGGCAAGAAGCACACCGGCGATGAACCCGATCAACATGTTTCGCATCGGTACCGGCGAAACCGGAATGGACGGCACGCGGGGCGGCTCGACCGTCGTCGCATGGGCGCCAGGCACCGGCTTGCCATTTGGTTGTAACGCGCCCGGCACCCCCGTCGGCGGAACCGGTGGGGTCGTCGCCTCGCCAGCATCGGGTCTGCCTCCCGCGGTGACCGGTGCTACCACACCGCTCGGACCCTGAGCCGGGCTGAGCGTCGGCAGGACCGCGCTGAACTGATTGGCCATGGCGCCCGCCAAGGCGGCGGCGCGGGCGGGGTCGGTGTCTTTGACGCTGATCGTGAAGAGCACCGATTTCGGGGTGTACTTCACCTGGGTTTGACTCAGCAGATCATCGGTCCGCATCGGAAGTTGAAGCTGGCGGATCGCGCGCTCGGCCACGATATGTCCGCCGGCGATCTGGGCGTAGGACGACAGCCGTTCTTGGGCAGCCTCCGTGCCGCTGTACAACTCGTTGAGGTCGGTTGCGCCGGAAAACGAGATGAGGACCGTGGCCGAGGACTGGTAGTGCTTCGTCTGCAGGGCCGTCACGAAGGCGGCGCCGACCGTACAGGCCAGCAGCGCGGTGATCGCGAGTTTCCAGTGCGCCCCGAGAATCCGGACAAAGGTACGGAAATCCATCGGCTGGCAACCTTTCTCCAAGCTTATGGCGCGAATAGCGTCATTTAGATTTCCTCGCGCCGGACGCGCATACCCAATGCAGATTATGCAGCATCTTCACTCAGGCTTTGCCGGAATCGGCGTCGCGCCTTACCGGGCAGGTGGTCGAGGACCGTGCCGGTGACCTGGTGTGCCTGTTGATCCTGTTGTGCAAGGTCAGGGGGCGCGATGGGGAGCATCGCGGGGCATGTCGAGGGTTGCGACCGGATAGCATCCGGCGCCATCGCGCCCGTCGCGCGCGAGCCGCATGGGCGGGTAGTTCACGACGTGTGACGCGCCGGGCTTGTGCTGCTGCCAGTCCACCGATGCGCACAGCGTGTAGTGCCCGGGCGCCAGGCCCGCCAGGTCGATGTCAACGGACTCGGTGGACGAGGCGGGGGCCGGCTCATGGGAGCCGTCGGCGGATTGCTCGTGGACCAGGGATTTCAGCGCCACGGTCGACGGAAATGTCCGGATCACCGTCCCCAGGAAGTCGACCAGCCGGTAGCTCGGGACCCAGTTCTCGGTGGTGGCGGCGGCGCCGTAGTTGGTCCAGTTGACGGTCAGCGTCGCCTTCCCGTCGCCCGCCGATGGCGAGCCCTGCCGCGCCTCGACCGAATACCGGTATCCGGCGGCCACGTTGGCCTGCGCCCACAGCAGATACAGCGCCGGGTCCATCGGCGCGGTCGCATCCACGGCCGGGAAGTTGTAACTCGATGTCATCGACACGTGGTATTTGATGACGTCGTTGAGGCCCTTTTGGTAATAGGACCGCGGATCGGTTCCCTGGGGGAGCTGGCACCATTCGGTGATCATCGGCGCCGAGGCCATGCGGTTTCTGAGTGCGCCGACTAGCGGATCCTTCGACTGCACATAATGCGAACCATCCCGTTCCGCCCACGCGGGCAGCGGATCCTGGACTCCCAGGCAATCCGCGCGGATACCCACCGGCGCGGACAGCTTTTTGGTGACGTCGTCGGCGATCAACTGACGGACAATCTCCGGGTTCAGCGCCGTCGTCACCAATTGGGTGTGGGGGAAGGCGTTTACCGTCGCCGCGACCAGCTGCCGAATAGATCCGGCGGTGATGTTCTGGTCACGAAATTGGCTGTAATACCCCAGCTTTGCGACGCTCTCGTCAGGGGCGGGCCCCGGTGCGCCCAGCGTGTCACGCAGATACGAGATGTGGTTCTCGCTGAAATCCCCGTAACCGGAGAACTCGAAAATGCTCAGCCGCTCGTCGCCGTCGTAACGATGGCCCAGCGCGGCCAACAGCTGGCTGAACGCGTTCAGGTAATTCGGGTCATTCCAGTTCGGAACGACCTGCGTCACACCGGCTGTCCACCAATATCGTTGTGGACCGGTGTAGTTGGTGGCCGCCGAGCGCATCCAGTCGGGCATCGCGATGTTGGTGTTGTTCGGATAGACGGCGTCGCAACAGGAGTTGTAGGCGACCACCCGCAGCGTCAGGCGCATATTGCGACCGGCCAGTTTCGTCAGCGCATCGTCGATCGCGCTGAAATCGAATTTGCGATCGTCAGCAGCGTCGGGCGGCAGGGTGCTCGGATCGGTCGGCTGCAACTGCCGCCAGGGGATGCGCAGACTGGCGTCAGACGACGCGGGCCACGCCGGATACCGATGCTGCGCGGGATTGGCTTGCGGGAACAGCGGTTGCAAGAGATCTTCGTACTGGCCGCGTAGCGGATTCGGTACGTCCTGCACAGACATCCCTATGGCGGGGCTGACGATCGCGGTCAGTGGCTCAAAGCCACCGCGATGACCGCACCCGCTCAGCACCAGCGCCACGCACACGCCAACGACAAATACGTTCTTTCTCATTGTCCGGACCATAGTGCGCGCTAAACCGCGTCCGGCCGCACCGGCTCGCGGCAGGTGATGAACCGCGTCGGCATGCGCCGCCCAGAAAGCACCGTGTCCATCACATGCATCGACTGTTACCTCTCTGGCGGTTCGCGTTTCGCGGCGGTCATCGGCCGTCGCCTGACATCACGTCGTCGCGGGATATCAAGGGTGACAACAGGGTAGCGCCCAACCCCGGAGCGCATCGGCAAATCCGGGCTCCCATCCAAAACGTCGTCACCGTGAAACTTGGCACCCACCGTGCGTGGCGCGTGGTGCGCGCCCGGCATCGACTAAGCTGATGGCTCCGCATATCGGGCAGGAGATCGTCGCAGATGTCTGTCGCACGCTCGGCCAAACGTCGGCTCGCGCCCGCGGCAAAAAAACTCGCACCGCGCCTGTTCTGGCAGCGCAGATTCCGCATCCTGCAACGTCTGGGTCAATCGCGGCCCGACATCCAGCTGGTGGCGTCGTTGTGCGATCCACGCCGGATCTCGCTGGACATCGGAGCCGATCTCGGCGAATTCACGATCGCGATGTTGGCGTCGTCGCGATCGGTGATCGCGTTCGAGCCCCGGCCGGCGCAGGCCCACGATCTGGCATCGATGTTCGGCGCCGTCGGCGCCCCGGTCCAGGTGGAGGCGGTGGCGCTGTCCGACAAACCCGGCAGGATCGCCATGCGGGTGGTCGAATCCGAGCCGGGCCGAAGCACTATCGACACCGGCAACGAACTCACCGACGTCAGTGGGGACGAAATTCGCAGCCTTGACGTCCCGGTCGAGCGCCTCGACGACCTGCGTCTCGACGACATCGGCCTGATCAAGATCGACGTCGAAGGCCACGAACTCGCAGTATTGCAAGGCGCCACACAGACGCTCGCACGCAACCGACCGGCGATTGTCGTCGAAGCCGAGGAACGCCACCATCCCCACGCCATCGCCGAGATCACCGGGCTGCTGGCCGGACTCGGCTACGCCGGCTACTTCGATCTCGATGGCGTTCGGCGGACCATAACGGACTTCGACCCGGCCCGGCATCAGGATCCGGCCAACGTCGGCAGCCGGGAGGACGGCTGGGCCGGCCACGGCATCTACGTCAACAACTTCGTCTTCTTGCCCAGGGATCTCTGAGCGGCGACCGCGATCTGTGCGGTCGCTACATCGAGCCCAGCGACGACGACTCGCGATCGGCGAGAAACGGCATCGGCATCCACCGCGCGGACAGCAACGCTTCCATCGCGTTGCCGGGCAGCGGCCGCGACAACAGGAAGCCTTGCGCGCGGTGGCACCCGTGTTGCATCAAAGTCAATGCGGCGGCGGGCGTCTCGACGCCTTCGGCGACCACTTCCAGGCCGAACGCCTCGGCGAGCCCGATGATGGCGCGGACGATGGCCAGGTCGCCGGCGTCGGTGCCCACGTCACGCACGAACCCGGCGTCGATCTTGAGCATGTCGACCGGGAGGGACTTCAGGTGGGACAGAACGGCATAGCCGGTGCCGAAGTCGTCGATGGCGATCTGCACGCCGACTTCCTTGAGCTCCGACAAGGTGTTTCGGGTGGTTTCGATGTCGTGCACCACGGCGCGTTCGGTGATCTCCAGGCATACCGATCCGGCATCGATACCGAACTCGCCGATCGTGTCGGCGACGCTTTCCACGAAGCCACGACTGATCAGCTGAATGGGCGACACGTTGATGCGCAGCATGGCGCCGTGCCCGACGCCGTTGGCGCGCCACCGGCTGAACTCGGCGCAGGCGCTGCGCATGACCCACCCGCCTAACTCCGCGGCCAGGTTGGTCGATTCGGCCACACCGATGAACGAGTCGGGCAGCAGCAGCCCCCAGACGGGGTGCCGCCAGCGCACCAGCGCCTCCGCACCCACGATGGCGCCGGTCCACAAGTCGACCTCGGGCAGGTAATGCAGGAGCAGGCCTTCGCTTTCGATGTCGCCTTGCAGGTGCAGCTCGATGTCGTTGCGAAAGGCCCGCTTGAGCGCCATGTCATCGGTGGACACCGCGGTCTGGTTGCCGCCGGCCCGCTTGGCCGTCAGCACGGCCTCGTCCGCTCGGCGGAGCAGATCGGCGCAGTTGTCCGACCCGGGTGTGCCCACCGCCAGGCCGATGCTGACGGTCCTGCTGATCAGGTGGCCGCCGATGGTCAGCCGATCGCAGAGCATCGTGGAGAGGCGACGCGCGAACGCCTCGGCGGCCTCCGACGTCATCGGCTGGTCGGGAATGACCACGAACTCGTCGCCACCGAGCCGGGCGATCATGCTCGACGTTCCCGCACACTCCTCGATGCGCTGGGCGAAGCCCCGGATGAACCAGTCACCCGCGGCGTGACCGAGGTAGTCGTTGATCGGCTTGAGCCGGTCCAGGTCGAGGTAGAAGACCGCGACGGGACCGGGACTGCCCGCGGCAAGGCGTTCGGTCAGGTGCGCGACCAGCGCCCGGCGGTTGTACACACCGGTCAGGTCGTCGTGCTCAGCGAGATAGCGGAGCCGCTCTTCGGCAACGATGCGCGCTTGGAGCTGCGCGAACAGGGCGGCTACCGCCTCGAGCGTGTTGATCTCCTCTTGCTTCCACTTGCGGGCACCGACCTTGACGAAGCCCAGCACGCCGGTGCACGCATCGCTGGACACCAGTGGCGCGGCGGCCACCGAGGGCGACGCGGGTGCTTTGCCCCGGCTCAGCGACCGGCGGACCCGCCCGTCGGGCCGATCCGGCCGCGTCACCACGGGTTTCCGGTCTCGCTCACATTGGGCGAGCACCGACTCGACGCCGTCCCAGTGCAGAGCGGCCGTCAAGTCCGGATCCATGCCGTCGGTGCGCCGCGGCCATTCGGCCACCAACACCGACGCCGCAGCATCGTTGTCGTGGCGGCGCAGGAAGCTGGCGTCCACATCGAACTGCTCGACGAGCTGCGCGAGCACCTTTTCGCTGACCGCGGCGGCCGTGGATGCCGTGGCCTCCATCAGCTGCGTGGCGACGGAGGTGACCACCAGGTTCAGGCTGCGTGGCACGGAGTCCTCCGATACGGGACACTAACCTGTGTGGGTCCCCGCTGGGGTGCCCGCGCATTTCTCGACGGTTCGCTCGGTCGTTTGCTGGTTGAATTCCGACCCGCCAGCTCGGGAGGCCGAAATCCGTTCGAGAACGGTATCACGCACGGCCCCGCCCATCCGGGGTTATGAAACGCGCAGCGAACGAACATCGCGACGTCGCGAAGACGTCACTGAGCGTTTGCTGAAGCCGAGTCGCTCGGGATGTCAAGTGTGGCAATCGGGTACAGCCCGGAGCCGTCGCGGCCGTCCCGGGCCAAAGCCATGGGCGCGTAGTTGACGACGTGCGAGGCGCCCGGTTTGTGTTGCTGCCATTCGACACAGGCCCGCAACGTGTAGTGACCGGGCGCCAGCCCCGTCACGTCGACGTGCACCGACTCGCTCGACGATTCGGGCACCGGTTCCTCGCGCGATTGGCTGGTCTCGTCGTGCACCAGCTTCGCCAGATTCACCGTCGCGGGCAGGGTGCGGACCACCGCTCCGGAGAAGTCCACCAGCTTGTAGGCGGGGACCCAGTGCTCGGTTGCCGCCGCCGCGCCGTAGTTGGTCCAGGCCACCGAGATCGTCGCCACCTTGCCCCCGATGGACTGCGATCCCGGCTTCGCCTCGACGGAGTACCGGTAGCCGGCGGAGGTATTGGCCTTGGCCCACAGCAGAAACAGCTTGGGATCCATTGCCGAGGTCGCATCCCGGTCGGGGAAGTCGGCGCTCGAGGTCATCGACACGTGATGCCTGATGACGTCGTGCAGGCCCTTCTCGTAGTAGGACCGGGGGTCGGCGCCGTTGGGCAACCGGCACCACTGGCTGATCACCAGCGCGGAGCTGAGCCGCTGCTTGATCGCGTTGACGACGGCATCGTTGGAGCGCACGTAATGCGAGTCGCTGGCGTCGGCCCATTCCGGCAACGGCGCCTGCACACCGAGGCAATCCGCGCGGATGCCAACGGGCGCGGCCAGTTTCTTGGTGACGTCGCCGGCGAACAATTCGCGGACGATCTCCGGATTCTGCGGGGCCACCACCAATTGCGTGTGCGGGAAAGCGTTCGCGTTCGCCGCGACCAACTGCGCGATGGAGGCTTTGGTGATGCTCTGGTCGCGGAACTGGCTGAAATAGCCCAGCTTTGCCACGCTGTCGTCCGGCGCGGGTCCCGGCGCGCTCAGCGAATCGCGAAGGTACGCAACGTGGTTCTGGCCGAAGTCGCCGTATCCGGAGAACTCGAACACGCCGAGTCGCTCGTCGCCGTCATAGCGACGACCGAGGGCGGCCAGCAGTTGACTGACGCCGTTGAGGTAGTCGGGGTCGTTGAAGTTCGGCACCACCTGGGTGACGCCCGGGGCCGAGCCTTTCGCCGGGGCGGGATAGCTGGCGGCAAAGGGGCGCATCCAGTCCGGAATCGCGATGTTGGTGTTGTCCGAATAGGTGTCGTTGCAACAGGACTTGTAGACGTACACGCCGAGGGTCAGGCGCATGTTCCGAGCCCCGAGCTTGGCCAGCGCGTCGTCGATCGCACTGAAATCGAACTTGCGGTCGTCGGGCGCATCGGGGGGCAGCGTGCGCGGATCGACCGGCTGCAGCTGCCGCCACGAGACGCGCAAGCTGGCATCGTAGGAGGCGGGCCAGGACGAGTATCGCTGCTGCGCCGAATTCCCCTGCGGGAAAAGCGGATTCATCATTTCTTCGTACTGGCCGCGCAGGGGGTTGGGTATCTCCTGGGCGGTGGGCGGGATGGCCGGACTGACCATCGCGGACAGTGGCCCGGGGTCGTTCTTGCCGCCGCATCCACTCAACACCAGCGCCACGCACACGACAGCGGCGAGCGCGCTTGTCCTCAATGAGCACAACATCGTCACGGCGTCAGATCGCGCCCGACGACACGCCCCGCGACGAAGGCCCGCGGCTGCTCGCAGAAATGGTCGTCGTCAAGGTTGCTTCTCCCAATACACACCGATGCGCACTGAAGTGGCCCACGTTTCACGGGTTGTCTGGTGCGTGTATCCGGCTCGGGGCCGGGCCACGAATTGGCGTAGCGCAGCGTATCACGCGCGCCCCGGCATCGCTCCGCTGCAGCTCAGCGAGGGTGCTGCGGGCAACCAACCCATTGCGCCGACGCGAGCGCAGTGAGACGGGTCACAATTGCGGGCGACGCTGTCACGCTCGGCCGGCCCGCGGTGTCTCAAGGGCACAGGACCTCACGAATAGGAGACAGCCATGACCGAGGTGGCCCCCAAGAAAACGCATGTCGTCGTTGTCGGCGGCGGATACGCCGGAACGCTGGCCGCTAACCATCTGCGGCAACGGCCGGACATCGACATCACGTTGGTGAACCCCCGGCCGGTCTTCGTGGAACGCATCCGGTTGCACCAGCTGGTCGCCGACACAGGCACGGCGACCGCCGATTACACAACGCTGCTCGGCGCCGGGATAGGGCTGATCGTCGACACGGTCGAGGTCATCGAGCCCGCCGGCCGGCGCATCCTGCTGACCTCGGGCGCCGAGCTGAATTACGACTACCTGATCTACGCCGTGGGCAGCACCGGCGCGATGCCCTCGATGGTGCCGGGCTTCGCCGAGTTCGCTCATTCGGTCGCCGACTTGGAAAGCGCGCAGCGGCTGCACTACGCGCTCACCGATCTGCCGCTGCCCGCACCCGTCACCGTCGTCGGCGGCGGCCTGACCGGCATCGAGACCGCCTCCGAGCTGGCGGAGCAGGGACGCCCGGTGACCCTGGTCTGCGATCCCGTTCTCGGTCCGTCGCTGAGCAGGCGGGGCCGGCGCTCGGTGGCCAAGCGGATGCGCCGCCTGGGGGTCACCGTGCTGGAGTCCGTCGCCGTGGCCGAGGTGCGCTGGGATGACGTCGTGCTCACCGACGGCGCCGTACTGCCCAGCGCGGCCACCGTCTGGACGGCCGGATTCACCGTGCCCGATCTCGCCACACGCAGCGGGCTGCGCACCGACCCGCTGGGCCGGCTGCTCACCGACGAAACCCTCACCAGCATCGACGACGACCGGATCGTCGCCGCCGGTGACGCCGCCGCGCCGTCCGGTCAGCCGTTGCGGATGAGCTGCCAGGCCGCCGGGCCAATGGGCGCCCAGGCGGCCAACACCGTGCTCAGCCGCATCGCCGGGGACGCGCCCGCGGCGCTGAGCCAGGCGTTCGTCGGACAGTGCATCAGCCTGGGCCGCTCGCACGCCACGTTCCAGCTGGCACGCACCGATGACACGCCGGTGAATATGTTCCTCGGTGGCCGGGCGGCGGCGTCGCTCAAGGAGACGATCTGCAAGGGCACGCTGTGGGCGATCCGGCGCGAGGCGGCCAAGCCCGGTTCGTATCTCTGGCTCAAGGGTGGCAAGCGGCCCGCGCAGTCGCCGGCCGATGAGCAGGCCGCGCTGCGATGACCCACACACCGAGCGGCAGTGAGCACGCAGAACGGTTCACCGTTCTGCGGCCACTGCTGTTCACCATCGCCTACGAAATGCTGGGCTCGGCAACCGAGGCCGACGACGTGCTGCAGGACAGCTACCTACGATGGTCGGCCGTCGACTTGGCGACGGTGCGCGACACCAAGTCCTACCTGGCCCAGCTGGTCACCCGCCAGGCGCTCAACGCGCTGCGGGCCGACGCCCGCCGGCGCGAGGAGTACGTGGGCCCGTGGCTGCCCGAGCCGTTGCTGCTCGACGAGCAGGACCCCTCCGCCGATGTCGTTCTTGCGGAGTCGATTTCGATGGCGATGCTGGTCTTGCTGGAAACGCTGAGTCCCGACGAGCGGGCCGTGTTCGTGTTGCGCGAGGTGTTCGGCTTCGATTACGGCGAGATCTCTCAGGCGGTGGGCAAGCCGGCCCCCACCGTGCGACAGGTCGCGCACCGGGCCCGCGAGCACGTGCGGGCCCGGCGCAAGCGCTTCGACGCGGTAGACCCGGAGCGCACCGCCGAGATCACCACGCAGTTCCTGGCCGCGGCGGCCGGCGGTGACGTGGAAGCGCTGATGACGATGCTGGCCCCGGACGCCACCTGGACGGCCGACAGCGGCGGTCTGGTGAGCGCGGCGCGTCGTCCGGTGGTCGGCGCCGAAAAGGTGGCCCGGGCGTTCGCCGGGCTGATGCGCCGAGCCGTGGGCATGGGGGCGCTGCGGGTGGAGATGGTGACCTGCAACAGCGCCCCGGCGGTGTTGCTTTACCTGGGCGACCAACTCGAAGGCGTGATCACGGTGGAGATCGCCGACGACAAGATCACCAACTTCTACGTCATGCGCAACCCGCGCAAACTGGCGGCGCTGGCCACCGCCCGCGACATCAGCCGCGGCTGACCCGTGGCGATCGCAAACGCGGCGTAGCCGGGTGCAGCGGGTCGCCACCATCGGACCCGTGGCGATCGCAAACGCGGCGTAGCCGGGTGCAGCGGGTCGCCACCATCTCACCGGCGAACGATACCGGGGATGCGAACGCCCGCCGCTCTGTCAAGCTAGGGCTGTGCGCATCGACCGGCTCGGCGATCTTGGCGCCGCACCCCAGGTGCTGCGCGCCGTCGGTGACGCCACGACCCGGCTCGGTCTCCCGCCGCCGGCCGCGCTGACCGGCGAATGGTTCGGTGCGTTGGCGGTGATCGCGCCGAGCCTGTCGGTGCGGCCGGTGCACGTCGACGACGTGTTCACGACACTGCCGGGATCGCGGACGCTGGAACCGCACGCGGTGGGCGGCGGCTGGATTGGCTACCTGTCGTATCCCGATCGCGGCGC
>NZ_LZHT01000011.1 GCF_001667315.1 Mycobacterium sp. 852002-10029_SCH5224772 | reverse complement strand
GGCGCCAACTGCGCCCGCGCCGCATACAACGCCGCGGTATACCCAGCAGGACCCGAACCAATAATGATCACGTCATGGACGTCGGAGGAGCTCATAAGCGGCCACACTACTGCGACTCCGAATAGGGTCGCGGCCAATCCCGCTGGCCGGCAAGGCAAAGACGTGAAGCGGCGCACACAACGCACAGTTGTGCCTTCACAACATATGACCTCTACTGACGCCCCGTTCGGTGGTGCACCATGGAAATCGCGACTCGTGGATCCAACGACGAAGCTACGGGCGCCCCCAGACCCAACATCAGCGCGACGCCGCGGCCGACAGCCAGCCAGCCTTGCGGCCGCATAACGGCCCGATCCGCGTCGCTGCCAGGAATGAGAACGCATATGACCACCGCACGTCCCGTCAAGACCCGCAATGAGGGTCAGTGGGCGTTGGGGGATCGCGAACCCCTCAACGACACCGAGAAGTTCAAGAACGATGATGGGCCGCTGAACGTCCGCGACCGCATCATCAACGTCTACTCCAAACAGGGTTTCGACAGCATCGACAAGTCCGATCTGCGCGGGCGGTTCCGCTGGATGGGCCTCTACACCCAGCGCGAGCAGGGCTACGACGGCAGCTGGACCGGCGACGAGAACACCGACAAGATCGAAGCCAAGTACTTCATGATGCGGGTCCGTTCCGACGGCAAGGCGATGACCGCGCACACGATGCGCACGCTGGGCCAGATTTCGACCGAATTCGCCCGCGACACCGCCGACATCAGCGACCGGGAAAACTTGCAACTGCATTGGGTCCGCATCGAGGACGTCCCCGAGATCTGGCGCCGGCTCGACGCCGTCGGCCTGCAGACCACCGAGGCGTGCGGTGACTGCCCGCGCGGCATCCACGGTTCGCCGCTGGCCGGCGACTCGCTCGACGAGGTGCTCGACCCGTCGGCCGCGGTCGACGAAATCGTCCGCCGCTCACTGAACAACCCCGAGTACGCCAACCTGCCGCGCAAGTACAAGACCGCGGTCTCCGGATTGCAGGACGTCTCCCACGAGACGCACGACATCGCGTTCGTCGGCGTCGACCACCCCGAACACGGCCCCGGCCTGGACCTGTGGGTGGGCGGCGGCCTGTCGACCAACCCGATGCTGGCCCAGCGGCTCGGCGCGTGGGTTCCGCTGGCCGAGGTGCCCGACGTCTGGGAGGCCGTCACCCAGCTGTTCCGCGACTACGGCTACCGGCGTCTGCGCGCCAAGGCCCGGCTGAAGTTCCTGGTCAAGGACTGGGGCGTGGAAAAATTCCGTGAAGTTCTCGAAGAGGAATACCTCAACCGTCGGCTCATCGACGGCCCGGCGCCCACGCCGGTCAAGCACACCATCGACCATGTCGGCGTGCAGCGAATCAAGAACGGCCTCAACGCCATCGGCGTCGCCCCGATCGCCGGGCGCGTCTCGGGCAGCACCCTGTCGGCCGTGGCCGACCTGATGGAGAAGGCCGGCTCGGACCGGGCGCGGTGGACCCCGTTCCAAAAGCTGGTCATCCTCGACGTGGCCGACGACAAGGTCGACGAACTGGTCGCGGGCCTGGACGCGCTAGGGCTGCCGTCGCGGCCGTCGTCGTGGCGCAAGAACACCATGGCGTGCACCGGAATCGAGTACTGCAAGCTGTCGTTCGCCGAAACCCGGGTTCGCACCCAGACCTTGGTGCCCGAGCTCGAGCAGCGCCTGGCCGACGTCGAGTCCCGGCTGGACGCGCCGATCAGCGTGCATCTCAACGGCTGCCCGAACTCATGCGCCCGAATCCAGGTCGCCGACATCGGGTTCAAGGGCCAGTGGATCGACGACGGCGACGGCAATTCGGTCGAGGGCTTCCAGGTGCATCTGGGCGGCGGCCTGGGCGAGCAGAGCGGCTTCGGCCGAAAACTGCGCCAGCACAAGGTCACCAGCGACGAACTCGGCGACTACATCGACCGGGTAACCCGCAAGTACCTCGAAAAGCGCGACAGCGGTGAGGCTTTCGCATCCTGGGCGCTGCGCGCCGAGGAGGACGACCTGCGGTGAGCACCCTGGTCCTCACCGCGCACGGCAGCCGCGACCCCCGGTCGGGCGCCAACGCCGCAGCCGTGGCCGACCGCCTGAGGGGCATGCGGCCGGACCTCGACGTGCGGCTGGCCTTCCTCGAGCTCGACGCCCCGAACTTCGTCGACGTGCTGGCCGGGCTGCCGGACAGCCGCCGCGCCGTCGTCGCCCCGCTGCTGCTGGCCAGCGCGTATCACGCGCGCCTGGACATCCCCGAGCAGATCACCCGCGCCGGCGCCCACGGCATCCGGCAGGCCGACGTGCTCGGCGAGGACGACCGGCTGGTCACCGTCCTGCGCGAGCGGCTCGCCGAGGTCGGGGTTTCCCCGCTCGACGACGATCTCGGCGTGATGGTGGTCGCGATCGGCTCGTCGAACCTGGCAGCCAACGGGCGCACCGCGAAGGTGGCATCCCGCCTGGCCGTCGGCACCGGATGGGCCGGCGCCACAACGGCGTTCGCTACCCGGCCTGAGGCGTCGGTGGCCCGGGCCGCCGAGCAGTTGCGCCGCCGCGGCGCGCGCCGGCTGGTGATCGCGCCGTGGTTCTTGGCGCCGGGATTCATCACCGACGGCGTGTCAACCTTCGCCCGCGACAACGACATTCGGATGGCCGAACCGCTGGGTGCGCATCGGCTGGTGGCCGAGACGGTGCTCGACCGCTACGACGAGGTGCTGGCCGTCGACGCCGCGGCCTGACCCCCCGAACGTCCTACGCCGTTGTGCGGCTGATGATGTGACTCAACAGGTCGCGGATCGCCCCCGCCGGCGGGGTGCGCCCGCCGACCCAGATGGCCCGAAACTTGCGCCGTAGGTCCAATTTGGGGATGTGGGCCGCGTGCAGACGCCCGACCGCCAGGTCGTCGGCCACCGCCAGCCGGCTCATGGCCGCCGGCCCCGCGCCGGCGAGGACGGCGGCGCGCATCGCCGCCGACGACGTCAACTCCAGCACCGGTGCGGCTTGCTGCATGTCCTCCCCGAGCACCCGGCGCAGCGCCACCGCCAGCGAATCGCGGATGCCCGAATGGAGTTCACGGGACACCAACGGCGTCTGCGCGAGTTCGCGCGCCGTCACGACCCGCGAGCGTCGAGCCCACTTGTGGTCCGGCGGGACGACGATCACCAGCTCGTCCTCACCTACCACGCAGGTACCTAAACCCTTTGGCGTACCGGGGTTTTCGATGAACCCGAGATCGGCGGTGCCGTCGCGGACCGACGCGATGGCGTGGTCGCTGTTGGTGGCGGTCAAAATCACCTGCGGCGCGGTATCGCCGCGCCGCGCCGCATCGGCCTGCAGGGACAGCAGCCACTGCGGCATCAGTTGTTCGGAGATCGTTTGGCTGGCCGACACCCGGATGCGTTCGCGGCCTTCTTTGCGCAGCGAGCCCAGCCCGGCGTCGACCTCCTGGGCGACCTCGAGCAGGCGGGTCGCCCAATCCGCGACGATCAGGCCCGCGGGCGTCAGTTGGGAGCCGCGCGTTGTCCGGACGGCCAGGGTGACGCCGATCTGGGCCTCCATGGTGGCCAGCCGCCGGGATATCGCCTGCTGGGTCAGCCCCAGTTCGCGCGCGGCCCGGCCGAGGCTGCCCGTCTCGGCGATCGCCAAAAATGCCTCGAACGCGGCCAGTTCGGGCAGCCGGGGGCTCAGTGGCATGGTCGACAGCTCACAATCAAATCGTGTGACACAACTATAGCTTGTGACTCCACAACGCCAAACCTCTACTCACGCCCCGCCCGGACCGGAAGCATTGTGGCTATTGCCGCCCGAAACGGCCGGTGAGCCGCGCGGACGCCGCCGCGCTAAATTAGCCAGCCTGACCGAGTTGCTGCGCCCCGCAGCCGGCCGACCCCGCCAGCCAGACGGAAGGACAACATTCGTGGCCTACGTGATCGCCGAACCGTGCGTCGACATCAAAGACAAGGCATGCATCGAGGAATGCCCCGTCGATTGCATCTACGAGGGCGCCCGGATGCTCTACATCCACCCCGACGAATGCGTGGACTGCGGCGCCTGCGAGCCGGTGTGCCCGGTCGAATCGATCTTCTACGAAGACGACCTGCCCGACGAGCACAGCGGATACCTGCAGATCAACGCCGACTTCTTCGCCGAGCTCGGCTCACCCGGCGGGGCGGCGAAGGTGGGGCTGACCGAGAACGACCCCGCCCCGGTGAAGAGCCTCGAGAGCCGGGCAGAGGCGTCGTCGTAGCCGCTGATCCCCTCCGAGTGCCCCACACACGTTTCGTAAGGTGAGGCAATGCGGACAGCTCGAATCATCCACCTCATCCGGCAATTAGGGTCGCTGGCGGTCACCGCGGTGACCGCGGCGTCCACGCTCAACGCCTACCGGCCGCTGGCGCGCGGCGGATACCCGTCGCTGTATTCCTGGATGTTCGGGCTCGTCGTCAGCGAGTTGCCCCTGCAGACGCTGGTCAGCCAGCTCGGTGGGCTGGCTCTGACGGCGCGCCGCCTCACCCGGCCCGTGCGCATCGCGGCGTGGGTGGTCGCCTTGCTCTCGGCGGTCGGCCTCCTGAACCTGTCCCGCGCCGGCCATCGCGCCAACGTGCCGCTGACCGAGGCGTTGGACAGCGGGCTGGGAGACGATCGGCTCACCGAGTCGGCCAGCCTGTGGCGTCAGCCGGCCGGCAGCGGCACCGCGAAGACGCCCGGGCTACTGAGGATGCTGCGGATCTACCGCGATTACGCCCACGACTCCAACATCAGCTATGGCGAATTCGGCGGCGCCAACCACCTGGACATCTGGCGGCGCCCCGATCTCGATCCGGCCGGCAGGGCGCCGGTGCTGTTCCAGATCCCCGGCGGCGCCTGGACGACGGGAAACAAACGCGGACAAGCGCATCCGTTGATGAGCCACCTCGCCGAACTCGGCTGGATCTGCGTCGCGATCAACTACCGGCACAGCCCACGCAACACCTGGCCCGACCACATCGTCGACGTCAAGCGCGCCCTCGCCTGGGTCAAACAACACATCGCCGAGTACGGCGGCGATCCCGACTTCATCGCCATCACCGGCGGTTCGGCCGGCGGCCACCTGTCGTCGCTGGCCGCGCTCACGCCTAATGACCCGCAATTCCAGCCGGGCTTCGAGGACGTCGACACCCGCGTGCAGGCGGCCGTGCCGTTCTATGGCATCTACGACTTCACCCGATTCGACAAGACGCTGCATCCGATGATGCCGGGGCTGCTGATCAAGTCGATCATCAAACAAAAGCCCTCGACCCACCTGCAGACCTTCGAGGCCGCGTCACCGGTCAACCATGTCCACGCCGACGCTCCCCCCTTCTTCGTCCTGCACGGAAGCAACGACTCGCTGGCCTACGTCGAACAGGCCCGCACGTTCGTCGAAAAGCTGCGCCAAGCCAGCGCGCAGCCGGTGCTCTACGCCGAATTACCGTTCACCCAACACGCTTTCGACATCTTCGGCTCGGTCCGCGCCGCGCACACCGCGGTGGCCGTCGAGCAATTCCTGGCCGAGGTCTACGCGCGACAACGCCAGGTCGCCGTCGCGTAACGGCAACCGCCACAAGGACTTATCGCACGGTCACGGTGAGGGTGTAGACGCACCCCGGTTTGGCATCTTTTTCCACAATGCTCGTGTAGGTGGCGCCGACGGTGGTGGTCCCCGGTCGCATGGCCACGAACGTCCACGTCTCGGTGCCCGGCGCCCCCAGCGCGTCGGAGGCCGGCGGCACGAACTCGTGACTGAGCTGCCTGATGATCGCCGAATCGCCGATCTTGGTGTCAGGCGTCCACCGATAGGGCGTCGTGTAGTTCGAACCCAACTCCACGACCAACGTGTTGCCGACGTCCAAGGTGATGTTCTGGGTGATCTCGCTCTGCGTCAGCACTTCGGTCATGGGGACCCGGAGGGTTTTGGTCGACGGCGGATTCCTGGACGCAAAGTGGCAGCCCACCACCGACGACAACATGAGCACGGCGACTGTTGCCAGCAGCCTCAGCTTCACCAGATCCCCCTTCGATTCCGCTCCGGAGCCTAATAGGTCTGATCCAGACCGAAGATAGGCGCTGAGGGTCCAAGCCGCGCAAGCCGCCGGGGTCCGGCAGGATGGGCTGGTGTTTGGCCTCGAACTGATCGTCGCCCTGGTCTCCACCGTCATCGTGGGGACGTTCATCGGCCGGCGCTATCGCGTGGGCCCCCCGGTGCTGCTCATCTTGATGGGCGTGTTGCTGGGTCTGGTCCCCCATTTCGGTCACGTGCGGGTCAACGGCGAGATCGTGCTGCTGCTGTTTCTTCCGGCGATCCTGTACTGGGAGGGCCTGAACACCAGCTTCCGCGAAATCCGGGCCAACGCGCGCATCATCGTGTTCCTCAGCATCGTCCTGGTGATCGCCACCGCGGTGGCGGTGTCGTGGACCGCGCGGGCGCTGGGCATGAATCCGCACGCGGCGGGCGTCCTGGGCGCGGTGCTGTCGCCCACCGACGCGGCCGCGGTGGCCGGTCTCGCGAAGAAACTGCCACGACGGTCGCTGACCGTGCTGAAGGCCGAGAGTCTCATCAACGACGGCACCGCCCTGGTCCTGTTCGCCGTCAGCGTCCACGTCGCGATCGGTGGGGCGGCGATCAGCCCACCCGAGGTGACCGCCCGGTTCGTCGGCTCCTACCTCGGCGGGATCGCCGCCGGGCTGCTGGTCGGCGGGGCGGTGACGCTGCTGCGCAAGCGAATCGACGCGCCCCAGGAGGAGGGAGCGTTGAGCCTGGTGACGCCGTTCGCGGCGTTCTTGCTCGCGCAATCGATGGAGTGCAGCGGAGTGGTCGCGGTGATGGTGTCGGCCCTGGTGCTGGCCTACGCCGGGCCCCTGGTGATCCGGGCCCGGTCCCGGCTGCAGGCCTATGCCTTCTGGGACACCGCGACGTTCCTGCTCAACGGCTCGCTGTGGGTGTTCGTCGGCGTCCAGATGCCGGGTGCGCTGCGGGGCATCGCGGGCGTCGACGGGGGAATCCGCCACGCCCTGTTCGTCGCCCTGGTGATCACCGGCGTGGTGATCGCGTCGCGCATCTTCTGGGGCGAAATCACCACACTGCTGATCCGGCTCATCGACCGCCGGCAAGTCCAACGCGAACGCCGGGTCACCTGGCGGCAGCGCTTCGTCACCGCCTGGGCGGGATTCCGCGGGGCCGTATCGCTCGCCGCGGCGGTCGCCGTGCCCATGACGACGCTCAGCGGCGCGCCGTTCCCGGACCGCAACCTGCTGATCTTCATCGTGACCGTCGTCATCCTGGTGACCGTCCTGGTCCAGGGCAGCACGCTGCCCGCCGTGGTTCGCTGGGCCCACATGCCCGAAGACGCCACCCACGCCGAGGAACTGCAACTGGCTCGTTGCCGCGGGGCTCAGGCCGCGCTCGCCGCCCTGCCCGGGGTCGCCGACGAGGTCGGCATCAGCGACGACCTGCGCCGGCGGCTGCAATCCGAATACGAGGAAAAGGCCGCGCTGGTCCTGGCCACCGAGGACGGTTCGGCCGACCACCGCATCCTCAAGGGCCGGGAGAAGGTCCGGCAGGTGCGCCTGGGTGTGCTCGAGTGCAAGCGCCGGGAAATCACGTCTCTGCGCAACCAGAACCTGATCGACGACATCGTGTTGCGCGAGTTGCAGAACGAGATGGATCTCGAGGAAGTGCAACTCCTCGCCGCCGCAGCCGACGAGCGTGAGGACGGGGACGAATAGGGGTCCGTCGGTGGCCGACCGTACAGTCGGCCCATGCTGCAGACCGTCGCGATCCGCGGATATCGCTCGCTGCGCGAGGTGATCCTGCCGCTGGGCCGGCTGTCGGTGATCACCGGCGCCAACGGATCCGGCAAGTCGTCGCTGTACCGCGCGCTGCGGCTGCTGGCCGACTGCGGGCGCGGCGAGGTGATCGGGTCGCTCGCCCGCGAGGGCGGTCTGCAGTCGGTGTTGTGGGCCGGCCCCGAGCAGGTGGCCGGGGCTCGACGCACCGGCAAGGCCGAGGGCACCGTGCGCACCCGGCCGGTATCACTCGAAATGGGCTTCGCCGCAGACGATTTCGGCTACCTGGTGGATCTGGGTATCCCGCAGTCCGCCGGGAAGTCGGTGTTCGCCCGCGATCCGGAGATCAAGCGGGAAGTGTTGTTCGCCGGCCCGGTGCTGCGGCCCAGCACAACGCTGGTGCGCCGGTCTCGGGTATTCGCCGAGGCCAGCGCCGACTCCGGCGGCGGGTTCGACGAACTGTCCCGGTCGCTGCCGTCGTATCACAGCGTGCTGGCCGAATACGCTCACCCGCACGCGCTTCCCGAGCTCGCGGCCGTGCGAGAACGCCTGCGCGGGTGGCGGTTTTATGACGGCTTCCGGGTCGATGCGGGGGCGCCCGCGCGGCATCCGCAGGTCGGCACCCGCACGCCGGTGCTCTCCGACGACGGCAGTGACCTCGCCGCCGCCATCCAGACGATCCTGGAAGCGGGGCTCGACGATCTCGGCCGCGCCGTCGCCGAGGCCTTCGACGGCGCCACCATCTCGGTGGCCATCCACGACGGGTTGTTCGACCTTCAGCTGCGCCAGCGCGGCATGCTGCGCGCATTGCGCTCGGCCGAATTATCCGATGGCACACTGCGTTTCCTGCTGTGGGCCGCCGCGCTGCTGAGCCCGCAGCCGCCCTCACTGATGGTGCTCAACGAGCCGGAGACCTCGCTGCATCCGGACCTGGTGGCCCCGCTGGCCTCGCTGATCCGTGCCACCGCCGCCCAGACCCAGGTCGTGGTCGTGACGCATTCACGCGCGCTGCTGGAATTCCTAGACGCTGTTCCGCTGCGCGAAGCGCCTGACGGAGCCCTGGAGATCGAGCTCTACAAGGACTGGGGCGAAACGCGTATCAGCGGCCAGACTCTGTTGACGACGCCGCGGTGGGACTGGGGCGCGCGCTAGGGGCTCTGGCCGTCGCGGCGAGTGTGAATCCTGGGCGTTGCGAGTGAACCCTGGGCGCTCCGGCTCGGCGTGTCGCCGCCGTGGCTTCACTCTGAAAGCCCTCACTGCACACTCAACGCCCGTGACGGGTTCAGTGGCGCGGCGCGTCGGCCAACCCAAATCTTGCCTGTCGGGCAATATTGCCTACCGGGCACGTTTTGCGTAGGGTGGCACCCATGACCGGACTGCGGGAGCGCAAAAAAGCCGACACCCGGCGCGCGCTCAGTGATGCCGCGCTGCGTCTGGCGTTCGAGCGCGGGCTGGAAAACGTGACGCGCGAAGACGTCGCAAACCTGGCCGGCGTTTCACTGCGCACGTTCAACAACTACTTCAGCGGCAAATATGAGGCGCTGGCTTACCGCCAGGCCGAACGCGTGCGCCGCAGCGTCGCGCTACTGCGGGAGCGTCCCGCCGACGAGCCGCTGTGGATGGCGATCACCCATGCCGTGCTGGAGCCGCTGGAGGCCGACTTCGGCGACGTGTACGGCGACGAGAACCAAGCGCCCAGCCGCCAGGAACTCGTCGAGGTGCGCAAGTTGCTCATGCAACCGCAAGTGCGAAACTCGGTGCCGCAGGACCATTTCGACGAATTCCTCCACGTGATCGCCGACCGCACCGGCACCGACGCCGAGCGCGATCTCTACCCGCGACTGGTGATGGCCGTCGTGCGGGCCGTGGGCGATGCGGCGGCGGACGCCTACGCGCGGGCCGATCCGCCGGTGGCCATCACCGCGTTGATCCGCTCGGGCTTCGCCGGCGTCGAGGCGGGCCTACCCGAACCCACCAGAAAGAAGGCAGCTCGTGGCTGACGAACAAGCCGACGTCGTCATCGCCGGCGCGGGCCCCAACGGGCTGCTGCTGGCATGCGAGCTGGCACTGGCCGGCCTCAGGCCCGTCGTGCTCGACCCTCTGCCCGGCCCCAGCTCCGAGCCGAAGGCCAACGGCCTTGTCGGGCAGGTCGTTCGGATGCTGGACATGCGCGGCCTGTATCAGGCCTTCACCGGCGACGACGGGCCACCCCAGCCCAGCCCGGGCTGGATGTTCGCGGCCATGCCGCTGATCTTCTCCGACGTACCCGACAACCCGATGTACGCGATGCTCATGCCGCAGCCACGACTGGTGCGGCTGCTGGAGAAGCGGGCCCGCGACCTCGGGGTGGACCTGCGCTGGAGCCACGAACTCGTCGGCATCGCGGCGGCGCCGGAATCCGTTGCGCTGAGGGTCTCGTCACCCGAACGCGACTACACCATCACCGCCGGCTACGCCGTCGGCGCCGACGGCGGACGCAGCCTGGTTCGCAAGTCCCTGGGCATCGACTTCCCCGGCACCACCTCACCGATGGTCAGCCGCCTTGCGCACGTGCACATCCCCGACGAGTACCGGCGCCCGGACATCGCCGGCATCGAGATTCCGGGATTCGGCCCGCTTCGCTTCGGGCACAGCCGCTTTGACCGAGGCGGGATCATCTACGCCGAATTCGAGCCGGGTCGGGCGCTGCTGGGGACCATCGAATTCGGCCCACCGGTCGCCGAGGTGCCGATGACCCTGGAAGAGCTGCGCGAGAGCGCCCGCCGCGTGCTGGGCGCCGACATCCCGTTCGAGGAGCCGAAAGACGCCGGGCCCCATGCCCTTCGGCGGATCAACGGACAGAACACCCGACACGCCGAGCGCTACCGCAAGGGCCGGGTCCTGCTGCTCGGCGACGCCGCACACGTGCACAGCGCGATGGGCGGCCCGGGCCTGAACCTGGGCCTGCAGGACACCATCAACCTGGGCTGGAAGCTGGCCGCCGAGATCAACGGCACGGCGCCGGCCGGACTGCTCGACACCTACCAGTCCGAGCGCCACCCGGTCGGTCAGCGCGTCATGATGCACTCGCTATCCCAGATCGCGCTCATGGCACCGGGGCCCGAAGTCGCCGCGCTACGAACACTGTTGGGCGAGCTCTTCACCTTCCCGGACGCGCAACAGCACATGGCGGCGCTGCTCGCCGGATCCGACGTGCGCTACGACGTGGGCGACGACCACCGGCTGTCAGGCCACCTCGTGCCCGACCTGACCCTCGACGACGGCCGGCGGGTGGCCCAACTGCTCCACGACGCCCGCCCGGTCCTGCTCGATCTCGGCGGCGGCGTCGCCGACGCGGCGCGCGGCTGGGACGATCGTGTCGACGTCGTCACCGCGAGCGCCGCCGGGCGCCCCGCCGCGGCGCTGCTGATCCGGCCGGACGGCTATGTGGCATGGGCCGCCGACGAATTCGGGTCGACTCAAGAAGCGACCCTGCGCGCCGCATTGCAGCGCTGGTTCGGGCCGCCGACGAACGGATAGCGGCGCCCGACACGGCAGCGCATCGGGCCGCGACCGGCATGCTGGCGATCCTGGCTAGTCTCGATGGAGACGCTGAGGAGGAGCCGGTGCAAGCACGCGATCGGGTATTGATCACCGCCGCCGAGTTGGCCGGCATCATTGGGGCGGGCGATCCGGTGAGCATCCTGGACGTGCGGTGGAGGATCGACGAGCCCGACGGGCGCGCGGCCTACCTGAAGGGACACATCCCGGGCGCGGTGTATGTCTCGCTCGACGAGGACCTCAGCGACCACTCGATGTCCGGACGGGGTCGTCATCCCCTGCCGTCGGGACGCGGCATCGAGGCCGCCGCGCGGAAATGGGGAGTCCGGCAGGACGCACCGGTGGTGGCCTACGACGACTGGAATCGCGCGGGCTCGGCACGCGCATGGTGGGTGCTGACCGCGGCGGGACTGGACAACGTCCGCATTCTCGACGGTGGTTTGGGCGCGTGGCGATCGGCCGGCTACGGTCTCGAGTCCGGGCCCGTCGAACCGGCGACGGGGAATGTGGTTGTGCCGCACGGTGATTTGTATGCCGGACGCCGCCCGACGCTGACGGCCGAACGGGTGGCCGACGGCACCGTGTCGCTGCTCGATGCGCGAGCGCCGGAGCGCTACCGCGGCGACGTGGAGCCGCTCGATCCGGTTGGCGGCCACATCCCCGGCGCAAAGAATCTTCCCAGCGTCGCCGTCCTGGGGGGCGATGGCACCTTTCAGGCCGACGACGCGATCGCGCAACTGTTGTCCGATCGCGGGATCGAACGGCACGACGCGGTGGCCGGCTACTGCGGTTCCGGTGTGACCGCCACGGTGGTGATCGCCGCGCTCGCCGCGATGGGCCGCGACGCAGCGCTGTATCCGGGGTCATGGTCGGAGTGGAGTTCGGATCCGTCCCGTCCCGTGGAGCGCGGCGAGCCGCGACCGACTCACTGAATCACGTTGTGCACGGCAGCCTTTTGATGCCGTGGAAGAACGAGGAGCGCAGCCGGTCGGGCGGTCCGGTGACGGCCAGGCCGGGCACGTTCGGGTAGAGCTCTTCGAGCATGACGCGCAGTTCGAGCCGGGCCAATTGCGCACCGAGGCAGAAGTGCACTCCCCCGCCCCCGAAGGCGGCGTGGCCGGCGTCGGGGCGGGTGATGTCGAACTGGTCCGGCCCGTCGAAGACGTCCTCGTCGCGGTTGGCGGACAGGTAGTGCATCAGCACCCAGTCGCCGGACGGGATTCGTTGCCCGCGGATCTCGACGTCACGGGTCACGGTGCGCCGGAAGTGCATCACCGGGGTCGCCCAGCGCAACAGCTCCTCCACCGCGGGCCTGATCGCCGCGGGGTCCCGGGCGAGCAGGGCCTGTTGCTCGGGGTGCTCGGAGAGCGCCAAAATGCCGTGGCTCAACGTGTTACGGGTCGTTTCGTTACCGGCGATCGCCAGCAACAGAAAAAACTCGTTGAGCTGGTCGCGGTTGAGCTTTTCGCCGTCCACCTCGGCCGCGAGCAGCGCCGACAAGATATCGTCGGTGAGGCCGTGCTTGCGCCGATGTTCCACCAATTCCCCGCAGTAGGAAAACATTTCGGCCGCGGCCTGGCCCAGCGCCTCCGGCGTGGGGGCGTAGTCGGGATCTTCGATGCCCAGGCTTCCGATGGCGTTGCTCCAGCGGAACACGTCCATCCGGTCCTCGGCGGGCACCCCGAGGACGTCGGCGATCACCTGCAGCGACATCTCGGCGGAAATGTCTGTCACCGCGTCGAATTCGCCCTTGTCGGTGATGCCGGCCACGATGTCGCGCGCCACTTGCCGCATCCGCGGTTCCAGCCGCTGCACGTTGCGGACGGTGAAGCCCTGGTTGATCAGCTTGCGGAAGTGAACGTGGCGCGGCGGATCGATGCCGGGCAGCATCGCCGAGTCGGGCCCGGCCTCGGCCTCCACCAGGGTGTTGCCCTTGCTGCTGCTGAAGGTATCGGTGTCGCGGCTGACCAGGCGCACGTCGGCGTGCTTGGTCAACAGCCACGCCCTGGGTAGCCCGGGCAGCTGTACGGGGTGCACCGGTGAGTTGGCCCGCAGCCTCGTCATCGCGTCGTAGGGGGCGCCGCTGACAAAGGTGTCGGGATCCAGCACCGCCGCCGCGTCGCGGTCGGCCGCGGTGTCCAGGTTCTCCGGGACCAGGGATTTCACCAGCGTGGGCTTGGCAATGCTCAAGACGACACCGTTCCTTCCTGTCGCGAGGCCCTGATCCCGGCGATGATCACCTCGAGGCCCGCGCGAAAGTGGTTGGCGGCCTGGCGCTTGCCGGGTTGCGCCGGGCGTGCCTCCTGCAGGCTGACCGAGCCCAGCAGGTAGGTGTACAACACCGAATGGGCCGCCGCTGCAACCGGTTTGGTGAGGCCGGCCTCGGCGAGCAGCGACCGGCTGAGTGTGTCGAGCCGATGGGCGGATTCACCGCCGCCGTTGGCTTGCAGGACGCCCGCAATGCCGGGCACCGAAAGGATGACTTCGCGGGCCGCGCAGTAGAGATTTTTCAGCCGGGTGTCCCACGCCCCCGTCTCGACGACCGGAATGTCGGCCAGCACCGATTCGGCCAGCAGGTCCAGGGCGGCCCGCTTGCCCGGTACGTGGTAGTACACCGAGGGCACCGCGGCGCCGAGCCCAGCCGCCAACTCGCGCATCGTCACGCCCTGCACACCGACGCGGCGGGCCAACTCACGCAGGGCGGCCACCACCCGGACCCGGTCGAGTTCGCCATAGGGCCGGCGCACCGCGGCTGTCACCGCGACACCCCCCTACTCGCGGCGGCCGATCGACTCGGGCCAGATTCGAGCACTGTTAGAATCTACCCTGACATGAATCAGTCTGGGAAGACCACGTTATGACCGGCCGGCTCGACGGCAAGGTCGCGATCATCACCGGGGCCAGCACCGGCCTGGGGCCCGTGCTGGGCGCGTTATTCGTGCGTGAGGGCGCCCAGGTGCTGCTGGCGGCGCGGCGCGAAGAGCTGGTCCGCGCGGCCGCGCGGGCAGCCGGCCCCGGGGCCATCGCCATGCGCGCCGACGTGACCGACGAGAACGACGTCGCGGCCATGGTGGCGCGGGCGGTCGAAGAGTTCGGCCAGGTCGACATCCTGTGCAACAACGCCGCCGCTCCCGGCCAGGACCGGTGGATCTGGGAACAGACGCTGGACAACTGGAACGACACCATCGCCATCGACGTCACCGCCGCGATGCTGTGCACCCGCGAGGTGCTCAACCAGTCGATGTTGCAGCGCCGCCGCGGCGTCATCCTGAATTTCTCCTCCACAGTCAGTTATTCCGGCATGGTGCGCAAGACGCACTACGTCACCGCCAAGGCGTCACTGCGGGCGTTCACCAAGGCCGTCGCCCTCGAGGTCGGCCCGCACGGCATCCGGTGCAACTGCATCGTGCCCGGCGCCATCGACACCGACCTGTGGCGCAAGTGGGTGCAACGCACCGCCGACGAGCAAGGCGCCGACGTCGAAACTGTACGCGCAAGACAACTCAAAGGCGTTGCGCTGCAGGATATCTCCTCGCCGGAGGACATCGCGAACCTGGCGTTGTTCTTGGCGAGCGACGAAAGCCGCACCATCACCGGTCAATCGATTCCCGTCGACGCCGGGGGATACATGCAGGGATGAGTGCCAAACTGTCCGTGGCCACCCCGGTGGTGACGATGTTCCCCCGGAGCAGCGGCGACTGGGAGAAGCACGCCACCATCGAGGACCTGGCACAGATCGCCGAGGCCGCCGATCGGCTCGGGTATCACCACCTGACCTGCAGCGAGCACGTTGCGCTGCCCGCGGCCGAGCGGGGCCGCCGCGGCACCCGCTATTGGGATCCGCTGGCGACCTTCGGCTACCTGGCCGCGCGCACCCGACGAATTCGGTTGGCCACCAACGTGCTGGTGCTCGGCTACCACCATCCGCTCGAGATCGCCAAACGCTACGGCACCCTGGACCAGGTCAGCGGCGGCAGGCTGATCCTGGGGGTTGGCGTCGGCAGCCTCAAAGACGAGTTCGATCTGCTCGGCGAGCCCTTCGACGACCGCGGCCGGCGCGCCGACGACGCGCTGCGGGCACTGCGCGCCTCGCTGTCGGTGCCCGAACCCGCCTACCGGGGCGAGTTCTATTCCTTCGGCGGCATGGTCGTCGATCCCTGCGCGGTCCAAGACCACGTCCCCATCTGGATCGGTGGGCGAACGCTGCGATCGCTGCGGCGCGCCGCGACACTGGCCGACGGCTGGGCGCCCTTCAACGTGAGCCTGGACCAGGCGCGAGACTGGCTCAGCCGCTTCGAGTTTGGTCCCGGATTCGACGTCGTCCTGCCCCCTCCCGCACTGCTGGACCCGATCGGCGAGCCGGAGCGGACCCGGGACCTGCTCGGCGAGACCGCCGCGCACGGCGCGACCATCGTCAGCGCCGCGTTCCGCCACGCCTCGCTGCCGCATTACCTGGAAAATCTGCAGGCGCTTGCCGAACTCCATCCCCCGACCGGCGATTCCCCGTAATGCGCGTCAAGGCAGGCATTTTCAGCCTCACCGCCGCCGCACCGCCCGATGACGATGGTGAGTATCTTCGCTGGCACCTGCTGGATCACATGCCCGAGCAATACCAGCTGCCGGGCATCGTGCACGGGTTGCGCTGGGTCGCCGACGGCGATTACGCCGACCACCGCCTCGCCGCCCACGGTCCGCTGGGCGAAATCGGCAACGCGGTGCACTATTTGGTCGCCGACCCGGTCGAAGAGACCTTCGACGACTTCGTCACCCTCGGGCGCGCGTTGCGCGACAACGGCCGCTTTCCCGTCGTGCGGCCGTCGCTGCAAGTGGCCGGCCTGCGCCTGCTGCAGTGGCGGTCCTCGCCGCACGCGTTGATCTCGCCGGAGGTGGTGCCGTTTCGGCCGCACCGCGGCATCGTGCTGATCGTCGAGGAGCCCACCGACGGTCGCCCGGACGACTGGCTGCAATGGCTGCACGCCCAGCACTATCCGGCGCTGCTCGCGACACCGGGCACGGCCGGCGCGTGGACATTCGGGTCCAGCGCCGGGTGGAGCCACCTGCCGCGAGGGTGGCGAACCGACCACCAGTACATCAGCGTCGTCTACCTCGACGAGGATCCGCTGGCCACCATCGACGCGCTGGCTCCCCTCATCGAAGAGCGTTGGCGTTCAACGGCCGTGCGGCCCGTGTTCGCCGGGCCGCTGCGCAGCATGATCAGCTGGGAAGCGTGGCCGTAACGGGCAGGTTTATAGTCCTCATGACCGTCTAGCGGAGGACCGATATGACAAACCTTCAGCGGGGCATCGTTCGTGTGGCCGCCGCGCTCGGCGTAGTGGCGCTGGGGGCGAGTCTGCCGGCCTGTTCCGGCAAGGAAAGTCACCCGGCGGCCCCCACGAGTTCGACTCCTGCTTTGACGAGCACGACCGTGATGATCGATGGGAACAAGCACACGATGATCGCCGCAGTCGACTGCATCAGCTCGGCGGCCCAGCCGAATGCGTCGCCGCCGGAATCGGGAGACCTCACCACCCGTATCACCGTGCGCGATGATGCGGCGTCGGTGTCGGTGGCCGTGTCGGACGAACGCCCGCCCACCGTCGACGGCTTCGCGATTTCGCTCAAGCTCGACAACGGCCAGTATCAGCTGCCCTATCAGGGGACCAATTCGCCGACTCAGGTCCAGGCGACCAAGGATGGCAAGAGCTACACGATCACCGGAACGGGCCAGGCGACCACACCGGGTCAAAGCGGTGCGCGCGAGGTCAGATTCGGAATCCACGTGACATGCCCGTAGGCGTCGTGGTTGTCTGCCGCTCCCTCCTCTGAAAGGCTGACAGCTTGGACATCTTCGCGCAGTGGCAAGAGGGCGGCACGGAACTTCGTTGGCGGTCGTCCACCGCGGCCAACGATGCCCGAGAAGTCGCGGTGTTCAGTCGCCGTTGCGGCACTCCCGGCGCGCCCGCGCTGGTGCTGGTGCACGGCTTTCCGACGTCGAGCATCGACTACTTCGCCCTGACCGCCGAGCTGGGCGCGGAGTTCGACATCTACCTGCTGGACTTTCCCGGCTACGGGCTCTCCGACAAACCGCCCGAGCCCTATGTGTACTCGCTCTACGACGACGCGCGTCTGCTGGTCTACGCCATCACCGAGGTGTGGCAGCTCACCGACTACCGCATGCTCACCCACGACCGCGGCAGCAGCGTCGGCATGATCGCGCTGGGCATGCTGGCCGCCCTGGATCCGCCGGCCGTGCCCGCCGACCTGATCGTGACGAATGCCAATATCTACCTTCCGCTTTCGAATCTCACCGCGTTCCAGGCCGCGCTGCTTGATCCCGCGACCGCGCGGGCCACCGCCGCGGCGGTGACGCCGGAGATGCTGGCAGCCGGCATGGGCGCCAGCATCTTCATGCCGCGGCGGACATTGGACGATCCGGAGATCGCTGCGCTGGCCAAATGCTTCGCCCACAACGACGGAATCCGGGTACTGCCCGACACGATTCAATACCTCCACGAGCGCGCCGCCGACGAAACCAGTTGGCTGGAGGCGCTTTCCGAGAGCGACGTCAACACCACCGTGGTGTGGGGCCTGCACGACAACGTGGCACCGTTGCGGGTCCCCAACCACGTCTGGCAGACGTATCTGAAGAACAAGCCAGGCCGCAACCGCTACTGGGTGGTTCCGGGCGCCGACCACTATCTGCAGTGCGACGCCCCGGCGCAACTGGCCCAGATCGTGCGCCTCACCGCCCAGGGCGAGGACATCCCACTGCAGACGCTAGGAAACCAGCCCGACGGCGCGGTGTTGGTGGACCAGAGCGAGTCGAGCGCGTCCTAGCCACGCCGAGCGTGACGCAGTAGTCACATTCGACGCCGAGCGTGACGCTGTAGTCACGTTCGCGGCCGCAAACTCACCGAGTGACCACCGGCAGGCGTGCCCATCCGCGCACGCTCGCGGTGTGCGCGCGCTCGGCGTTGGCGTAGTCGACGTCCCAGTCCGGCCAACGCTTCAGCACCTCTTCGAAGGCCACCCGCCCTTCCATCCGGGCCAGTGCCGAGCCCAGGCAGAAGTGCAGGCCCTGCCCAAAGCTGAGGTGGCCGCCCGCCTGCCGGTGGATGTCGTAGCGGTCCGGATCGGCAAACCGACGCGGGTCGCGGTTGGCGGAACCGTTGAGCAGCAACATGAATGACCCCTCGGGGACCACGCGGCCATACTGCTCGGCGTCCTGCGCCACATAGCGTGCCTGGACCGGCGACGGGGGTTCGAAGCGCAGCGTCTCCTCGATCGCGCCGGGGATCAGGGACGGGTCGGCGACGAGTTCGCGGCGCTGTTCGGGGTGATCCGACAGCAGCTGTCCCATGAACCCGATGAGCCGGGCGGTCGTCTCGTTCCCGGCGCCGGCGATCATGGCGGTGTAGGCCAGGACCTCGGTGCGCGACAGCGGGCGCCGGGTCCCGTCGGGTTCGTCGATCTCGGCCCGCAACAGCTCGGTCATCAGGTCGTCGGATGGATGACTGGCCCGCCATTCGATGTACTCGGCGAACAGGGCAATGGAATTCGCGAAGATGTTCGCATCGACCGCGGCGGGGTCGCTGTCCTTGGACAATTCGATGTTGGCGACGCTGCGGTCCCGGATCTTCTCTTGATCGGCCTCCGGGATGCCCAACAGGTAGCCGATGGTCCGCATCGGCATCATGGCCCCGAGATCGGCGATGAAGTCGAAGCCGTCGGCGCCGACCAGCGGGTCAAGCTCGCGGACGCAGAAGCCGCGCACCAGATCCTCCACGGCCAGCATGCGCCGCGGGGTGAAAACGCGCGACAGCAACCGGCGATGCAGATCGTGCAACGGAGGATCCTCGAACAGCAAAATGCCGGGCGGCACTTCGATATTGGCGAACAGGATGTCGGCGGTGGTCCCCCGGCCGGACCGGTAGGTCTGCCAGTTGGGCAATTCGCGCGCCACGTCCTCGTAGCGGCTCAGCGCGTAGAAGTTGTACTTCTCGTTGTAATACAGTGGCGCTTCCTCGCGCATGCGCTTCCACACCGGGTAGGGGTTGTCGTCGATGGCGGAGTCGAAGGGGTCGTAGTACAAATCGATCGTGCTGGTGCCTGTCATTACCAATTCCTCTGGTGCGGTGACGGATTGAACGGCTCAGCCGTTCCTGTGCAGGAAGCCGTGCAGGATTGCCTGGATGAGTTCGTCGACGATGGTCTCCCTCGGCGGCGGCTCGGTGCCGAAGTAGGTCGACCGCAACGCCGCCATGCCGGCGATCATCGCCACCGTCGAGTGGGCGGGCAGGTCGGGATGGTCCGAGCGCAGACCCCGCAGGTGCATGCCTTCGGCGCTGATCTGACCGAGCGCCGTGATGGCCTGCCGGATCTCGGCGATGCCGGCGTCGGCCTTTTCTTCCTCGCTGAGCGCCTCGGATGCCATCAGGGTCAGCAGCAGACCTTGATGTTCGACGAACACGTCGTAGAGCTGCCCGACAAAGCGGCGCGCCAGCTCCTCCTCGTCGGTCTCCTCGGGCACGACCGACTGCCAGGTCCGGCGGAATTCCTCGACGAAATCGGTGAAGGGCAGCACGAGCGCCTCGCGAAACAGCGCGGCCTTGGAGCCGAAGTGACGAAACAACAGGTGCTCGGTAACGCCTGCGGCCTGGGCGATTTCACGCGTCGTCGTGCTGCGGTAGTCCTGCCGGGCGAAGCGTGCCCGCGCGGTGTCGAGCAGCAGCTTGCGCGGGGCGCCGCGGGGCCGGCGCACCGAGGCCGATGAAGCAGATGCCTGCGCCGCACTGCGCTTCGTGCCGCTCGGCCGCTGGGCCACGTTGCCTCCTCACCCGATGGTTGACTGCTCTTAGGATAGTGTGCACTATCTAACGAGTCGAGCTCGAATCGGGAAGGGGTGCGACCGTGGGCGCTGTCATCATGCTCGGCACGCTGTTCGGATTGATCGTTCTGATCTTCGGGCTGGTGCTGCGCTTCGACCCACAGGCACGCCGGAGCCAAGGAGCCGACCAGTGAGCTCGCAGATGACGCCGCTGATGCAGGCGGCCAGCGGCTTCGCGCTCGTCGGGGGCGTCACGTTCACCCTCCTCGGGATTTACCTGAGCGTGCGCCAGCGGCGCGTGCACCCACTCCTGCTGCTGTGCATCTCGGCGATGTCTTTCTCGTGGATCGAGGCGCCCTACGACTGGGCGATGTACGCACAGTTCCCACCAGCCATCCCCCGCATGCCGTCGTGGTGGCCGCTGAACATGACCTGGGGTGGCCTGCCCCTGTTCGTGCCCGTCGGTTACATCTCCTACTTCGTGTTGCCGGCCGTGACGGGTGCTGCGCTGGGCCGATGGGTGGCGGCTAAATTCCATTGGCGCAGGCCCCAAACGCTGTTGGTGGTCGGTCTCATCGTCGGCTTCTGCTGGGCGCTGTTCTTCAACGGGTTCCTGGGCGCCAAGCTCGGCGTGTTCTACTACGGCCGCGTGATTCCCGGGCTCGCGATCCGCGAGGGAACCCTGCACCAGTACCCGCTCTACGACTCCCTGGCGATGGGCATCCAGATGATGCTCTTCACCTACCTGCTGGGCCGGACCGACGCCCAAGGCCGCAACGTCATCGAGATGTGGGCCCAGCACAGGTCGAAGAATCGCGTCACCTCCTCGATCCTGTCCGTCGTCGCCGTGATCGTCATCGGAAACGTCCTCTACGGGGCGGTTTTCGCGCCTCACCTGGTGACGAAGCTGGGTGGCTGGGTGACCACCGAACCGCCGGCGGGTGAGCTGTTCCCGGGCGTCCCGAACCAACCGAAGTAGCCGAGCCCCGATGAGCTACGAAAGCAATGCCGAGCCGATCGAGATCGGCTACCTGATGGACTTTCGGTTGCCCGACGCCTTTCCCGCCACGTATTTCGAAGACCTGACCCGGCCTTTTGACTATCTGGTGGCGCGGCGACTCGACGCCGACGGCGTCAATTCCCACCTCGTCGACCGCTTCGGCGAGGAGTAAGGGCTTACGACAAAGCTTGCGGCAGCACGACCTCGCCGACGCGCTGCAGATAGGGCCACGCGATGTCCGGCGGCAGCCCGCCGCACAGCGGCGACAGGTTGAGCACCTTGCCCGCACGGACCCGCGAAATCGCCTCGGGGACAGAGATAATCACGTGCGACGTCCCCGTCTCACGCAGCTCGTCGACGGTGTTGACGTGGGAGAAGCCGGCCGTAGTCTCGTCGCCGGGGTTCCACGCGGCGTAGGTTCGCACGTCGTGCAGCAGGTGATCGCCGATCTCCTTCCACGCCCGATCGACGTCGTCGGCGACGAACACGACCGAGGGGGTGTTGCGGTCGGGAAACATCGTCGGGCCCGGCGTGTGGCCGTGCTCGCGGCATGCCTCTTCGTAAGCCTCCTGAATGCCCGGCGCGTTGGCGTTGCCCAGCATGCCCAGGCCGTACCGGCCGGCCCGGCGGGCCGCCGCGACCGTCCCCCCACCCCACATCAGCCCCGGGCCACCGGGGGTCAGCGGGCGAGGCGTGACCGTGATCCGCCGCCCGTCTTCGACGACGGTTTCACCGGCAAGCAGGCGCCGCAGCAGCGCGAGCTTCTCGTCGCAGACGCGACCGCGCTTCTTGATGGGCACGCCGAAGTGCTCGAACTCCTCGGGCCGGTAGCCCAGCGCCAAGATGTACGACGCCCGCCCGTTGCTGATGATGTCGAGGACCGCCATGTCCTCGGCGAGGCGCACGGTTTCGTAGAACGGAAAGATCAGGATCAGGCTCAACGCCAGACGCTGGGTTCGCGCGGCCACCGCCGAGGCCAGCAAAAACGGTGACGGCAAATACCCGTCCTCGGAGCCGTGGTGCTCACACAGCACGGCGGCGAGACCGCCGTGCTCCTCGGCCCAGGCGGACATTTCGGGCGCCGCGGCGTAGAGATCGGTTGGGGCCGCGGCCCATTCGGGATCGCGCATGTCGAAGCGCAGCGTGTACACGGCAAACTCCTAGGTGGCCTAATCTTGGTGATGCACGTTACACCTTCAGCCGAAGGCGTAAAGCGGCAGAGCCATGGGGGTGTCCAGCGAGCTCAGCAGGCCCGCGGACGGCGCGCCCCAACCGGGGGCGCGCATGTCGAACCTGAGGGTGAACACCAGGGCTCGTCCGCGGCCTGCTGGGGATGGGGGGAAGTGCCCGCCTCGCAGCGACAACGCGGCCCCGAATCGTGGCTCGGAACCGGGAAAAGCGCCGATTCGGCCCTCACCGCCGCAGACTAACCTAAAATTTGTTCGTTAAGATAGTGCGTGCTTTCTTAACCCTGGACCGCGCGGACCGGCCGCGCGCGTCGCGAACACATGAAAGCCGCGGTGGCCGTTGCACTTACGCCGCCGGCGTGCGTACCTGAGGAGGAACGATGACGGCTCATCGCGTGGTGGTGTGGGCGACAGGCGGGATCGGCTCGATCGCCATCCGCGCCATCTCACGGCGCCCGAATCTGGAGTTGGTCGGTGTCTGGGTGCACTCGGACGACAAGGTCGGCAAGGATGCGGGCGAACTGGCCGGCGGCGAGCCGATCGGAGTTGCCGCCACGAACGACGGGGACGCGCTGATCGCCCTCAAACCCGACTGCGTCATCTACGCGGCCAGCGGCCCGGAACGCGACGCGCTGGCGATGCCGGACTACGCCAGGCTGCTCGAAGCCGGGATCAACGTCGTGACGACCAGCACCACGCGACTGGTCAACCCGCACGCCTACGAACCCGCGGAGTGGCGCGACCAACTGGTCGCCGCGGCCAAGCGGGGACAGGTTTCGCTGTACGCGTCGGGCATCGAGCCGGGCTTCGCCGCCGACTACCTACCGCTGGTGCTGTCCACCCAGTCATCGGTCATCGAACAAATCCACTCGTTCGAGATCGGCCTCTACGACGACTACGGGGTTCCCGACATCATGAGCGACGCGCTGGGTTTCGGCCGGCCGCTCGACTACCAGCCCTGGATCAGCTATCCCGGCGCGATCGCCGGCGAATGGCAGGGGCAGATCCGGTTGATCGCCGACGCGCTGGGGGTCGAAGTCCAGGAAGTCCGCGAGAGTTTCGATCGCGCCGTCACCGAGCGGACGCTCGAGGTCGCGATGGGCACCGTCGACGCCGGAACCTGTGGTGCGCTGCGGATGCAGGCGATCGGCGTGGTCGACGGTCGCGAGGCCATCGTCATCGAGCACGTCACCCGGCTCGCCCACGACGTGGCCCCCGACTGGCCCCGCGGGATCGGCGATCTGTCCTATCGCGTCGTGATCACCGGCGACCCCGACCTCGACTGCACCCTGGCGGCGACGCTGCGGGATCCCCGCCGGGCCGGAATCGCGGGCATGACCTCGGGGGCGGGCGCCATGGTCGCCACCGCGATGCGCGTCGTCAATGCCGTGCCGTATGTCGTTGCCGCCCAGCCGGGCCTGCTGAGCTCGGTGGACCTGCCGTTGACGATTCCAAAGCACGCGTTCGCCACTTAATCTGCCCGAGTGACATTTAATCCCCTCGAAGAGCTCACGCTGGAGCAACTGCGGCTGCGCACCAGCATGAAATGGTGTGCCCATCCCGCCGATGTCCTACCGCTGTGGGTCGCCGAGATGGACGTCAACCTGCCGCCCACGGTGGCCGAGGCGCTGCGCAGGGCCATCGGCAACGGCGACACCGGATACCCCTGCGGCACGGCGCTGGCCGAGGCGGTCAGCGAATTCGCCGCCCGGCACTGGCAGTGGCATGACCTGGAGGTGGGCCGCACCGCTCTCGTCCCCGACGTCATGCTCGGCATCGTCGAGGTGTTGCGTCTGGTCACCGATCGCGGGGATGCCGTCGTCGTCAATCCCCCTGTCTACGCACCGTTTTACGCGTTCGTCGCGCACGCCGGCCGCCGGGTGATCGAGGCCCCGCTCGCCGACGGGCGCATCGATCTGAACGCCTTGGCGGAGGCCTTTTCCCGGGCCCGCGCGGGGTCCGACAAGGACGCCAAAGTGGCCTACCTGTTGTGCAATCCGCACAACCCGACGGGCGCGGTGCACACCCTCGAGGAGCTGCGCGGGGTGGCCGAGCTCGCGCGCCGGTTCGGCGTCCGAGTGGTGTCCGACGAGATCCATGCGCCCGTCATTCTGTCGGGATCGCGATTCACCCCCTTCCTGACGGTCCCGGGAGCGGAGAACGCCTTCGCCCTGACATCCGCGTCCAAAGCCTGGAGTCTGTCCGGGTTGAAAGCGGCCCTGGCCATCGCCGGGCCGGAGGCGGCCGCCGACCTGAACCGGATGCCGGAGGAGGTAGGCCACGGGCCCAGCCACCTCGGCGTCATCGCGCATGCCGAGGCATTCCGCAGCGGCGGCGGATGGCTCGACGCGACGCTGCGGGGCCTCGACGAGAAACGGACGCTGCTGGGCGAGTTGGTCGCCGAGCACCTTCCCGGCGTGAAATACCAATGGCCACAAGGCACTTACCTGGCGTGGCTGGACTGCCGGGAATTCGGTTTCGACGAAGAGGTCACCGATGGCCTCGCGGTGGTTGCCGACCTGTCCGGACCGGCCCGCTGGTTTCTCGAACATGCCCGGGTGGCGCTCAGCTCGGGGCACGTGTTCGGAACCGGCGGGGCCGGACACGTGCGATTGAACTTCGCCACCTCGCGCGCCATTCTCACCGAGGCCGTGTCGCGCATGGGACGGGCGCTCGCCGATGCTCGGTAGCGCCGCAGGCACGGCTTTACGCCGAGAGTTCGTCGGCCGCCCGCCCCAAGTTGCGGAACCCTTCAGCGGGCTCCTTCATGCCGAGCGAGAACGGCAGGGTGTTGAGCTCGAGCTTCATCGTCGCGCCGAGCCGGCGCAACAAGCTGCGCTCCGGCGCCGCGACGGGCACTTGCACCGTCGCGAGGTCGATGTAGTGCGTCGACGTTTCACCGATGCCGTCGAACACGTGGAGCATGGGAGTGCACAGCCCGCGCATCTGCTCATCGAGACATTCCGCGACGGGATCGGTCATCAGCACGTATTCGGCAACCGGCACCATGTTTTTCAGCATTCGGTGCACCAGGATCACGTCGAGGCCCGCCAACTCGACATGGCGTTTGACCTTCTGATCAGCCACCTCGCCTACGTGCACCACGAACTTGAGCGAGAGCTTCTCCAGCTGTCCGCAACTCGCACACTGGCAGGCAATGTCGTTTTTCATCCGCTCCCGCCGCTCCAAGAACGACGTGCGCATCCGTGACAGCCGCTCGCACACCACCATTTTGGCGTTGGTATCCGGCGCCCAGAAGAAGGCGGCGTCGCCCTCGAGTTTGGCCAGCTTCAGACCCTTGGCGGCGTTGATGACCGACTCCAGCAGGCCCGCGACCGTCAACTGGGCATGGGCAAGGTGCGTCCGGTTCCACTGCATGTAATGCGTGTAACCGCCGATGTCGGCTATGAGGAGAACCGCGCGCCGAATTGCCATGAATCAACCAGTTTAGTGGCCTCGGGGGCGTAGCTCAATGAATCTCCCACTAGACGAATGCGCGCCGGCGCGAGAGGCTAGCAGAGGTGCCGGTTCACCGGAGGAGCTGAATATGCATGTGCTGCGAACCCCGGACTCCCGATTCGAAAACCTGGAGGGCTACCCGTTCATAGCGCATTATCTTGACGTCACGGCGAGCGACACCCGGCCGCTGCGCATGCACTACCTCGACGAGGGGCCGATCGAAGGATCGTCGATCGTTCTGCTGCACGGCGAGCCCACGTGGAGCTATCTCTACCGCACCATGATCACGCCGCTGGCCGAGGCCGGGAACCGCGTGCTCGCGCCCGACCTGATCGGCTTCGGACGTTCGGACAAGCCCAGCCGGATCGAGGATTACACCTACCAGCGGCACGTGGAATGGGTGATCTCGTGGTTCGAGCACCTCAACCTCAGTGATGTCACGCTGTTCGTGCAGGACTGGGGATCGTTGATCGGGCTGCGCATCGCCGCCGAGCAGCCTGACCGCGTCGGGAGGCTGGTGGTGGCCAACGGTTTCCTCCCGACCGCGCAACGGCGCACCCCGCCCGCCTTCCACGCCTGGCGCGCCTTCGCGCGCTACTCCCCCGTGCTGCCCGCGGGCCGCATCGTCAGCGCCGGCACCGTCCGGCGGGTGTCGTCGAAGGTGCGGGCCGGGTACGACGCGCCCTTCCCCGACAAGACGTATCAGGCCGGGGCCCGGGCGTTCCCCCAGTTGGTCCCCACCTCACCGAGCGATCCGGCGGTTCCGGCCAACAGGCGGGCGTGGGATGCGCTCAGCCGCTGGGAAAAACCGTTTCTTGCCATCTTCGGTGCCCGCGATCCGATCCTCGGACAGGCAGACACCCCGCTGATCAAGCACATCCCCGGCGCCGCGGGCCAGCCGCACGCCCGCATCAACGCCAGCCATTTCATCCAAGAGGACCGCGGGCCCGAACTGGCCGAACGCGTACTGTCGTGGCAGCAGGCGCTGCTCTGAGCGAATCACCAAACCTGGCTTTAGCCAACATGTCTCGATCAAGCCGTTCCATTCGGCATCGCTGAGATCTGACAATGCTCGATCCGTTGTATGATTGGGCGGTTGAGCGTTGAACGGGGTGAGGTCTTCTAATCATGGGCAGGAAGGGGTGGGGTGGCGCGCCTCCGGCGGACGATGAGGAGGCGCGCAAGCGCATCGTCGATGCGGCCATCCGGAGCATGGAGCGCCGGGGTTCCCGGGGAACCAGCCTGTCCACCATCGCCGGCGACCTCGGCATCACCCGCCCCACGGTCTATCGCTACTTCGCCACTATCGACGGGCTCATCACCACGGCCAGCGACGTCGCCCTGGGCGGGTGGACCGCCCGGATCGCCGACCTCACGTCAGGCATCAAGGACCCGGTGGACCTGCTTGTCGAGGCGGTGGCCTACCTCGTCGAGCGGCTCCCCCAGGAACCGCTGTTGATGACGCTGCTGGAAACCGAACGAACGCGCTTGATGAGCCAGCAGATGGTGATGGGGGAATCAATCGCAAGATCGCGAGTGTTGTTGGAGCACACCGGGATCGACTGGGCCGCGTTGGGTTATCGCGGCAAAGACTTCGACGTTCTGGTCGAGTACCTGCTTCGCCTCATTCAGTCCATGGTTCTGGTTCCCTCGCAGCCGCCGCGCACCGCGCGCCAGCTACGGGCCACGCTCAGGCATTGGATCGGGCCGGTGGTGCTGACGCCGCCGCGCAAAGCGCACCGGAAACGGCGCTAAGTCAGCTGCCGCGGTGCTTCACCGCCGACGACGACGGCCGTGGCCGGCTGCTCCGGCAGCTCGTCGGCGTACCACGCCGAAGATCTGGGCCCCGGCAACGACGACCTGTGCCGGCGGTTAACCCCCTACGTGCATCGGCTTTTGGTCACGGCCCCCCACCACGATATGGGCGGGTAGTCGACGGAGAATATCCCCGCGTCGGCCCCGATGACAGCAACCGAGAAAACTGTACCGGTCGATGATTATCTTGTACGATGATGATCATGGCACCCACGGCGCTTCGAACGTAATGTTTTGCGGCGCAAATACTCAAGGAGCCGTCGTCGTGAAGATCGTCGCCGATGTCGGCCAAGCCGATGAGTGAACACCATTCCGGCATCACCGAACTCGACGAACGAATCCCGTTTCTGCTCGCGCAACTCGGCGCTTACGTCAGCACCGACTTCCAGCGCCGGCTTGCGCCGATAGGGGCCGACCCGCGGACGTACGCGGTTTTGCTGGCGTTGGCCAGTGCCGACGGCCAATCCCAGCGTCAGCTCTCCCAACGTCTTGGGATCCACCGCAACGCCATGGTGGTCGTCATCGACCATCTTGAACAGCGAGGACTGGCAAAGCGGTTACCACGCCCCGAGGACCGGCGCGCGGTCGCTGTCACCCTGACCGCCAAGGCCCGCCGCCTGCTGCCAGCGCTGCACGAGCAGGGCCGCGACCTCGAAAACGAAATCGCCGCGCCGCTGTCGTCGAAAGAACGCGACACGCTACGCCACCTTCTGCAGCGCGTCGCAGCGGGAGCGGGCCTTATTCCAGGAGTTCATCCGCAACTGGCGTGATCGCCAGGCGTTGACGCAGCGGCGGGCGCGGGCACAAAAGCCCTCCTCGGCTGCCCTCCAATCTCACACGAGTCGAAGCACGACCACCCGCGCCCGGCCCTGAGTCGGCGGCGCCCTGCCGCCGTCGGGCCACTGCGGCCGCCCCTCTACTCTGGCACGACTCATGATTGTCATATATCGTGACAATCATGAGTCGTGATCGTCTCTACCACCCACCCCACCCCCACGCTGTGGCGAATGGTGCGCCAAGAGGGCCTGTCCGCCAAAGACTCTGGCGCGGTGCCGATCCGCGGATCAGACGGATGAAGCGGCGCCCGCCGGGCGGCGCCGTCCCGATCGCCGAAACAGTCAGAATCGCATGAATTCCCTGAGGAGGGTCCTGTGCACACCGCATATTTGGTCGTGACGTTCATCGCGATCGCCTTCGATGGATTTTCGGGTATCGCGGCGCTGGTGCACTTCGCGCCGATTCTGCCCGGGATGGCGAGCGCGGGGGTACCGGTGTCGTGGTTGAGGTTTCCTATCGGCACCCTGAAGACAGTGGGAACCCTGGGACTCATTGTCGGCCTATGGATTCCCGCAATCGGCATCGCCGCTGCCGCCGGACTGGTCGTATTCTTCGTCTGCGCCGTGTACACCCACGTACTTGCCCACGACATCACCGGTCAGATGATGTTCGGCGGATTCCTCCTGGCGCTGAACTGCGCCGCCCTAGGTGTCGCGATCGCTGCACACCCGGCGGTTCTGTGAATACACATGGTCGGCGCGAGGCGGCGCGAATGATCAAGGCGGTGAACTGACGTGGGTCCTGCAGCAGGCCCGGACGCACGTAGACCGCTACTGCTGGCGCGTCTCAGCACCGCGTCGATCGTGGTGTTGGCACTGGCGCAGGCGACATTGGCGGGCGACTTTCTCGGCGGTCAGTACGACGCGCTGATGCTGCACGCGCTTGGCGCGAGAGCGATCACCATCACCTCTGCGGCACAGGTCCTTATCCTCGCCTGGGTCTGGCGCGTCGGCGGCCCGCGGGGTGCCTTCTTCGGTGCCGTCGTGCAGACGTTGTTGCTCGTCGCCGAGTTCGCGGCAGGCGAATTGCATTTGGCTGCCCTTCACATTCCACTGGGCGTGCTGCTGGTCGTCGGCATCGTCCAACTGGCGACCATGATCTGGCGCATCCCGCTTCCGGCTCGCCGCGCCGTCGACAGCGAGATGGCGCCGTGAAGCGGCGCACCCTGCTGCGCGCCGGCTTGCTCACCGCAGGTGTCGGTATCGCGGGAGCGGGATGGCCCGCGGCGCAGATGGCGCTGGGCTCGGCCGAACCGGGCAGGCTGCTGCGCAGCCAGGTAGCGCTGCCACCGCACTACCAGGCGCGGCTGCCGATACCAGCTCAGCTCGCCCCCACCGCCAGCGACGCCACGAGCGACTACTACACCATCACTCAGCGCCCCGCCGGCCTGGCGATACTGCCCGGCCTCACTACGCCCGCATGGACGTACGGGGGAACGTTTCCCGGGCCCACAATCGTCTCCCGGTCAGGTCGGCGAACCGTGGTCCGCCACCACAACGCCTTACCCGTTCCTATTGCTGTGCACCTGCACGGCGGCCACACCCCGCCCGACAGTGACGGCTACCCGCTCGACCTCATCGAGCCACAACAGCCCACTACCGGCACGGGCGAGATGGCCTCGGGCATGTCACGCAACTCCGTTGTCGGGCAACGTGAATACGTCTACCCTATGCAGCAACGCGCCGCGACGCTGTGGTATCACGACCACCGAATGAGCTACACCGGCCAGGCTGTCTGGCGAGGGCTTGCGGGGTTCCACATCATCCACGACGAGGAAGAGCGCGGCGTCCCCTTGCCGCAAGGTCATCGCGACATTCCGCTGATGATCACCGATCGCTCGTTTGCCGCCGACGGTTCGTTTCACTACCCGCTCACCGAGGGCGGTGAAGTCGCCGCCCCCTACATGAACGGTGTGCTGGGCGACGTCGTACTGGTCAACGGCGCCCCGTGGCCGGTGCTGGAAACCGATCCCGCGCGGTACCGATTCCGAATACTGAACGCCTCCAACGCCCGCCGCTACCGACTGCGGCTTGATCCGCCGCCCCCCGACGGGCCGGCATTCACCCAAATCGGCAGTGACGGTGGTCTTCTGAGCGGTCCGCTCAGCCACGATGCGATCGATATCGCCCCGGCCGAACGCTTCGACATCATCGTCGACTTCTCCCGCTATCGTCGTGGAACCCGGGTACAGCTCATCAACACACTTGGCGCACAGTCCACTACGCGAGTTATGCGCTTCGACGTCCTCGGCACCGACCGGTCAGACGAATCAACCATTCCCGATCGGCTCAGCGACGGCGTCGCCCCCCTGGACCGCGGTCGTGCCGCGACCACCCGCACCTTTCTTTTCGGCCAAGGCCGGGCCGGGATGTGGACGATCAACAACAAGCCCTACGAACCGGGCGTTCCCGTCGCGGCCCCGCGCATCGATGACGTCGAAATATGGCGCTTCATCACCGATCTCCGGCATCCAGTCCACGTTCATCTCAACCACTTCCAAGTCTTGTCGCGCAACAACAGGCCGCCCGGTCGCTTCGATCACGGTTGGAAAGACACCATTGATGTTGCACCGACTGAAGCGGTGGAAGTGATCGTGCGGTTCACCGACTATCGCGGAATCTACCTGGTCCATTGTCACAACCTCGAACACGAGGACATGGCGATGATGGCCGATTTCGTCACGGTATAACTGCTTACCCACGCAACATCATCCGCGAAATCGAACCTTGGCGGCGCTCCTGGAGGTCGGTCACTGATCGGTTTCCCGAGTTGGATTATACAGCGTTACCAATGGTGTAATATCTGATTGTCGCCGCCACATGAGGATGAGTCAAGGCCTCATGCGGCGGCACACACAGATCATCCGGCACCCCTTTGGCGCCAAGAGATGTCGCTGAGTCAGCGGGTAACCGCGAGCACGGCTTCCGCGAGCTCGGGACGGCACACGACGAGGTCCGGCAACTTGGGGTCCGGCTGGTTGTAGGCCAGGGCGGATCCGTCGATGCGGGAGGTGTGCAGCCCCGCGGCGCGTGCCACCGCCACCGGGGCCGCGGAGTCCCATTCGAACTGTCCGCCGGCGTGCACGTAGACATCGGACAAGCCTTGGACGATCGAGGCCACCTTGGCGCCGGCCGAACCCATTTCCACCAGGACGCCGTCCAGCGCGTCCCGGACGTTCAACGCGATGGCGGGTGGGCGGGTGCGCGAGACCACGATGCGCGGCTTGCCCGGCACGGCCGGCGGCGAGGCGATATCGGGGGTGGCGAACGTGATGCCCTGCGCCGGCAGGGCCACGGCGCCGGCAACCAGCTCGCCGGCCTCCCACAGTGCGACGTGCACCGCCCAGTCGTCGCGCCCGAGCTCGGAGAATTCCCGCGTCCCGTCCAGCGGATCGACGATCCAGACGCGCTGCGAGCGCAAGCGCACCGGGTCGTCGGCGCCCTCCTCGGACAGCACCGCGTCGCCGGGGCGCTCCGCGATGAGCGCGGCCATCAGAAAGTCGTGGGATCGCTTGTCCCCCGCCGCCTTCCGTTCGCTCGCGTCCGCGTCGGCGAACTCTTGCCGGACCCCGAGCAGCAGCTGACCGGCCTCGGTGGCCAAGCGAGCGGCCAGATCATGGTCATTCATCGGCGTCTCCACGGAATCCTCAATAAGTTGGCAGTGATGACCAACTTTACCCCGAGAAGCTTGCGCGGGGCGCGCCACCCCCGACGGGAATTTCGCCCGTAATCTGGTGGGTGTGAGCGGCAACGCCAACGTCGGATTACCGAGGCGGTTGCGGCACATCTCGCGGGGGCGCTTGATCGTGATCGGCATCGTGGTGGTCGTGCTGGTCGGTGCACTGTCCTTCGTGGGTGTGCGGCTGATCGCCGACAATCACAACGCGACCGGTCCCACCACTACCCAACCGCCGCCTGCGCCGGAGAACTTCGCCATCCCGGGCTGCTATAACCCGTCCGTCCCACCGGTCGCGCGTCCCAAGAGACTCAACGTTCTGGGCTGCGCCAGTGTGGCCGTTGCGCTGCAGGACATGTCGTGGAACTCCTGGGGACCGCAGGGCGCCGACGGCACCGGCACGGCCGTGTTCAAGCTCTGCGACCCGAATTGCGCAACCGGATCTCAGCTGACCGAGCCGGTAGCGGTGCACGCGTGGAATCCGCAACCGCCGCGACGCGAGGCCATCTGCCGGGCCGGCCTGGAGATCTACGCGGACATGATCCTGGCGTTCCCCAAGGACGTCCCGCCGCCGACCGTGCAGAAGATGAACACCCAGTACAACGGGGCGCCGGCGGTGCACTTCGCCAATTACGCCAGCGGCGACACGCGCGGCACCCAATTCATCGGCTATACGTTCTGCAACTGATCCGGCTAGACCTGATGGCGGGGACCCGCTTCGCCCAGCTTCTCGCGATCGCCGCTAGACCTCGATGACGACGGCGCCGCCCTGGCCGCCGCCGGCGCACATCGCCGCGACACCGATCCCACCGCCGCGGCGGGCCAACTCGTAGGCCAGCGTGGTCACCATCCGCGCGCCGGAAGCCGCGATGGGGTGGCCGAGGCTGCAGCCGCTGCCGGAGAAGTTCACCTTCTCCTCGTCGAGGCCATATTCCCGGCACGCCGCGATCGGCACGGAGGCGAACGCCTCGTTGATCTCCCACAGGGCGACATCGCTGGGCGACAACCCGGCGCGCTGCAGCACCTTTCCGATGACCTTGACGGCTCCCAGGCCGCAGTCGCGTGCCGGTACGCCCGCGGCGGCCCACGCCCTGACGGTGCCCATCACGTTGAGCTTTTCGGCGTCGGCGTACTCGCGATCGACCAGCGCGACCGCGGCGGCGGCGTCGTTGGTGCCGCTGCTGTTGCCCGCCGTGATCGAGAAGCCCTCGATCTCGGGGTGCAACACCTTGAGGCCGGCCAGCTTTTCTATGGTGGTGTCGCGGCGGGGGTGCTCGTCGACGGCGAACTCGGTCACCGAACCATCCACCTGGGAGATCTTCAGCGGCAGGATCTCGTCGACGAACTTGCCCGCATCCTGCGCCGCGACGGCGCGCTGGTGCGACCGGGCCGCCCAGGCGTCCATCTCCTCGCGCGTGATACCGACCGTCTGGGCGGTGTTCCAGCCGACCGTGATCGACATGTCCTTGGCGGGGGCGTCGGGCGTCTCGACATGCGTCGGCGGCATCCACCGCTCCTCGAACTTCAGCTCGGGCCCGGGGATCCGCCAATTGGTCAGCGGCGTCATCGACAGCGACTGCACACCGCCGGCGATCAGCACCCGCTCCATGCCGGAGCCGATCTGCGCCGCGGCATTGCCGATCGCGGTGAGGCTGCCCGCGCAGTGCCGGTTGACCGACTGGCCGGGAACGTGCTCGAGGCCCGTCGCGGTGGCCGCGTATCGCGCGAGATCACCACCGCCGTAATGAGATTCGGCGAAGATGATGTCGTCGATGGCGGCCGGGTCGACTCCGGACCTGCGCACCACCTCGGGAAGCACCGCGGTGATCAGCGTCTCGGGCGGTGTGTTGACAAGCGTTCCCTTGAAGGAACGGCCGATCGCCGTTCGAACGGCTCCGACGATTACGGGTGTACCCATGTTCTCAACCTCAAAGGGTCTGGCGGCGGTCAGTCGCGGCGAATCGTTTCAACTACTGTATAGACAATAGTATTGGTCTAAGTTCGGTGGGGGCCGGTCTGTGACCGCGCTAACAATTAAGCGGTTAGTACATGCGGTCAGCAGCAGGAGGCCTACCCCGATGAAAACCAGAGGCGCTTTGGTCTGGGACCTCAACGAACCGTGGGTGATCGACGAGATCGAGATCGGCGATCCCCGCCGTGGCGAAGTGACGGTTCAGCTGGAGACGGCCGGTTTGTGTCACTCCGACCACCACCTGCTGACCGGTGACTTCCCCATCCCCAGCTTCCCGGTGCTCGGCGGGCACGAGGGCGCCGGCATCATCACCGAGATCGGGGACGGCGTCGAGCACCTGGCCGTCGGCGACCACGTGGTGATGTCGTTCATCCCGTCCTGCGGCAAGTGCACGCCGTGCCAGGTCGGTTTGCGCAACTTGTGCGATTTGGGCATGGGGTTGCTGTCGGGTCAATCGGTCTCCGACGGATCGTTTCGGGTCACCGCGGGGGGCCGGGACGTCATCCCGATGTCACTGCTGGGGACGTTCGCACCGTATGTGGTGGTGCACCAGACCTCGGTGGTCAAGATCGACCCTGCGATCCCGTTCGATGTGGCCTGCCTGGTGGGCTGCGGGGTGACCACCGGCTACGGCTCGGCGGTACGCAGCGCGGCGGTCGCGCCGGGTGAGGACGTCGCGGTCATCGGCATCGGCGGCGTCGGTGTCGCCGCGCTGCAGGGCGCCGGCATCGCCGGGGCCCGCCGGATATTCGCGGTCGATCCGTTCGAATGGAAGCGCGAGCAGGCGCTCAAGTTCGGCGCCACAGCGGCTTTCGCGGACGTGGGCAGCGCTGCGGCAGGCATCGCCGAGGCGACGCGAGGCATGATGTGCCACAAGGTGATCGTCACCGTGGGCCACGTGGAAGGCAAAGACGTCGAGTCGTGGATGGGGCTGACGGCCAAGGGCGGGGTCTGCTGCCTCACCGGCATGGCCAGCGTGATGGCCAACGAGGTCACCCTCAACCTCGCGGGACTCTCGCTGCTGCAGAAGAGCTTGCAGGGCAGCATTTTTGGTGGCGGCAATCCCCAGCACGATATTCCGGCGATTCTCGAGCTGTACAAGTTGGGGCAGCTCAACCTCGACGACATGGTCACGCGCGAGTACAGCCTCGAGCAGATCAACGACGGCTACCGCGACATGCTCGAGGGGCGAAACGTCCGCGGCATCATCCGCTTCACCGACGCCGACCGCGTATGAGCAAAGGCCGCAATGGGCACAATGTCTTCATGACAACCAGACCCCTCGCCGGCCGTGACGCCTCCCCGCAACTCGCCTACCGCGTGGCGGCGATGCTGCTCGGCATCGGCACGCTGCACTTCGTAGCGCCAAAACCGTTCGACTCGATCATTCCCGTCGAACTGCCCGGGAGCCCGCGGCTCTACACCTACGGATCGGGAGTGGCCGAGTTGGCGATCGGGGCGCTGCTGGTGCCGCAACGCACCCGGCGAACCGCCGCGCTGGCCGCCGTCGCGCTGTTCGTCGGGGTCTTCCCGGGCAACGTCAACATGTGCCGGTTGTGGTGGGGCAAGCCGTGGCCGATGCGGATCGTCGCCCTGGCCCGGCTGCCGCTGCAGATTCCCATGATCACCACGGCGCTCAAGATCCGGCGCGACAGCTGACGCGCGCGTCGCGGCTCGGCCCGGCTCGGCCCGGCTCGGCCCGGCTCGGCTCGGCTCGGCCCGGCTCGGATGATCGCAAATGCCCGCCTCTGAGCGACAACTGCCGGCGGTGGGTCGGCGCCGGGGGGGTCGCGTCCGGGATTGTCGCTGAGAGGTGGGCAATTCGTATGTCCTCCGACGGAGAGACGCGTGTTGCGTCTGTGACCGATGTGTCGTAAGCCGCTGTCGCGCAACCGCTCACCGCGTCGCTTCCGGCGGTGACCGTCGCCGAGCCCGTCGTCGGATCGCTGCTCGGTGTCACCGTGCTGGGTGAGACGCTGCAGACCAACGACGCCGGCCTGGTGGCCTTGGGCATCGATCGCCGTGATGGCGGCGGCGACGGTGGCGCTCGCCCACAGCCAGGCCGCGTACGGCCCGACGGTTGACGAAAAGCCCAGTCTATCAACGGAAAGGGCCTGATTAGGTCAGGCGTGAGCCAACCCGGTGCGCGGTGCCGTCGGGGTCGACATAGGCGAATTCACGCAGACCGTATGGAGTGTCCTGCGGCGCGATCAACCGTCCCTCGAGATTCTCCAGCGCGGCCCACTCCGCATGGAGGGCATCGGCGTCGCTGACGTAGAAGTACACGCTGGCGGCGGTGCGCAACGGGTCGTGCTCGGCCCACTCGGTGAGATGAAGCGACACCGGCCCGCGGTCGACGAAGCCGTAGCGATCCGGGCCGTCGTATGCGCGTGCATCGAACCCGAGCAGACGATAACGGTCCAGGGCGATTTCGAGATCTAGCACGGGCACGATCGGTGCGACCGAAACGAAGTTCACTGCGGACACACCGCGAAGATATCGCTTCGCTCCGAACCGGCTCGCGACGGTCCGCTGCTGTCGTATGCTCCCGCAAATGACCTCTGAGGAGTCGGCTTAAGCAGGAAGGGCACCCACCATGCGCCAGCTAACTGCCGCCGTCGTCATTGCGGCTGCCGGAATACTCGTCGCCGGTTGTGGTGACAGCAGCGGAAGCGACACCGCCTCGTCGCCGTCGACCACCACGAACGCCGCCTCGCCGAAGGGGCCCCTCGAGAAGTCCGCGCTGCCCGATCTGATGCTCAGCCCCGACGACATCGACAGCATGCTGGGTGTCAGGGGAACGACGAGCGATCCACCGTTCACCAACCTCGGCGAAGACGCGGTGCACCGCACCGATTACACCTTTCCGCCGGAATGCAAATACACGCTTCACGCCGGGCTGGCCTCCGAATATGCCGACAGCGGGAGCACCGCGGTGTACGGCTACCACGACCTGGCACCGACTCCTACCGGCGCCAATCAACTGGAAAGCCCGGACATCTACCAGTTTGTGGTGTTGTTTCCCTCCCCCGAACAGGCGAGCGCCTTCCTCACCACCTCAACCCAGCGCTGGCCCGCCTGCGCCAACCGCCAGGGCACCGTCCCCCCCGACGGCACCCACCCCGAACTTCAGTGGAAGGTGGGACCGGTGTCCACCGCCAACGCGGTGCTGAGCGCACAGGTGACCCTGACCATCAACGGAAACGGCACGAACGTGACGGTGCCGTGTCAGCGGGCCCTGACCGCCCGCAGAAACGTCGTCATCGATGTCGACGCATGCCGCAGGGACGTCGGGGACCTCGGCGTAAAGGTCACCAATCAGATCGCCGGAAAGGTCGACAAGCAATAGCCTCCGCTCCCCCAATAGCCCTGTGCCGCAGACCTATTGGCGGCGCTGTATCCGGCGAGCCACCTCGCCGTACCGTTCGAAGCGGTCCTGGTCGGCGATGGAGTTGTACATCACCAAACGCGTTGCCGTCCCGGCGTATTTGTCGGTCAACGCGTCGGCTAACCCGTCCCAGCTTGACTCGGTGGCGAAGACGGCGATGTGGTCGTCGCTGACCTGGGCTGCCATGCCGGCGAAGTCTCCCGCCTTCTGCTTCTCCCGAATCCGAGCGGTGGTGCCCTCGAAACCGGCCTCGTCCCAGATGAACGCGTAGTTGGGCGTGCTGCCGTAGAAGGCCATGCTGGCGCGCACGACTTCGCGCTGCTTGTCGCGTTCCTCGTCGCTGTCGCCGACGATCGTCATAACAGGCACGACGATCGCGAGGTCCGACGCCGAACGACCGGCCTTCGCCGCCCCTTCGGCGACCGTCGGCAGGACGTGACGGGCCAGGTAGCCCGGTTCGCCGATCGGATGGACGTGCACCCCGTCGGCCACTTCGCCCGCCATCCGCAGCATCCACGGATTCACCGCCGCGATATCGACTTTCGGGTCGGGAGCGTCGATGGGCCCGGGGCTCCACTGCGGGGTGATGAAGTCGAGATCGTAGAAGTCACCGTGGTGGTCGAGCGTCCCCGAGCGAAACGCCGCGAAACATGCCTTCACGGCCAGCAGGTAATCGCGCAGCCGGGGCCCGGGCCGCTCGAAGGCCGTGCCGTAGCGCCGCACCACATGGGTGCGCACCTGGGTTCCCAGCCCCAACCGGAACTTCCCGTTGGTTGCTTCCTGCAGTTCCCATGCCGCGGCGGCGGTGACGAAGGGGCTGCGCGGGAAGGCCACCGCGACGCCCGTGGACAGTTCGAGATCGGGAGCGGCCTGCGACGCGACGGCCGCGTTCAGGTAGGCGGTGCGTCCCGTCTCGGTGAACAACAGACCGGAGAACCCGGCGGATTGGGTTCGTCGGGCGAGTTCGCCGATGTGGCCGAGCGGCTGGGGAGTCGTCATCGCGTCGACATGCATGGTGGGAGCGTACGTCGAGCGTTAAAGCATGATGCGGGCCCCGCGCGCCGATCGCCGTGTCAGCGCTTCATCGGGCGGCGGCTCACCGGGGCGGTAAAGCCTTCGGTGTCATCGAAGAAGGCCCACTGCCCGTCGTCGTTGACCTCCATGCGCCAGCCCAACTCGGTGTTGCCGCCGACTGAGTGGACGAACCAAGCGTGGGCGGCCTCCGCGTTGGCGAAGTTCTTCGTCGCAACGACCCGCCCATGGGGGTCGAGGACGCGGAACTCAGCCATGGGACCTAATTATCCCTGCCGGCGGCTTTTCAATCCCCAGAAATCGCCGATACGCCGGCGAAAGCCGGTCTACACCGTGCGGGCCAACCGGCCGGCCAGCAGCTCGGCAAACCGTGCCGGATCGTCGAGCGCGCCGCCTTCGGCGAGAAGCGCTGTGCCGTAGAGCAACTCGGCGGTCTCGGCGATTGACGGGTCGTCGCTGCGGTCCTGGTGCGCCTGGCGCAAGCCGGTGACGAGCGGGTGGCTCGGATTGAGTTCGAGGATCCGCTTCCCCACCGGGACGTCCTGCCCCGAGGCGCGGTAGAGGCGTGCGAGCGCGGGCGTGATCCCGAAGGCGTCGGTGATCAGGCAGGCGGGCGAGTCGGTCAGGCGGGTGGACAGCCGAACCTCCTTGACGTGGTCGGCCAAGGTGTCCTTCAGCCAGGTGAGCAGGTCGGCGAATTCCTTCTGCTGCTCTTCGCGCTCGGCCTCGCTCTCGTCGCCCTCGGCGCTGAGGTCCACCTCGCCCTTGGCGATCGACTGCAGCGGCTTGCCGTCGAATTCGGTCACCGTTCCCACCCAGACCTCGTCGACCGGGTCGGTGAGCAGCAGCACCTCATACCCCTTGGCTTTGAACGCCTCGAGGTGCGGCGACTTCAGGATCTGCTGACGTGTCTCCCCCGTGGCGTAGAAGATCTGCGTCTGACCGTCCTTCATGCGCTCCACGTACTGGGCGAGCGTGGTGGCTTCCTCCTCGCTGTGCGTCGAGGCGAACGCGGAGATCTGCAGCAACGTGTCCTGGTTGTCGAAGTCCGACAACAGGCCCTCCTTCACGACCCGGCCGAATTGGGTCCAGAAGGTCCGATAATCGTCCGGCCGCTCGGACTGCAGATCCTTGATCGTGGACAGGACCTTCTTGGTCAGCCGGCGACGGATGGCCTTGATCTGCCGATCCTGTTGCAGGATCTCGCGCGAGACGTTGAGCGACATGTCCTGTGCGTCAACCACGCCCTTGACGAAGCGCAGGTATTCGGGCATGAGCTCGTCGCAGTCGCCCATGATGAACACGCGCTTGACGTACAGCTGGATGCCGGTCTGGCCGTCGCGGTTGAACAGATCGAACGGCGCGTGCGACGGAATGAACAGCAGCGCCTGGTATTCGAAGGTGCCCTCGGCCTTCATCGCGATGACCTCGAGCGGGTCGTCCCAGGCGTGCGCGATGTGCTTGTAGAACTCCTTGTACTCCTCCTCGGAGACCTCGTCTTTGGGCCTGGCCCACAGGGCCTTCATCGAGTTGAGGGTCTCGGTGTCGATGACGACCTCTTCGCGGGTCTCCTCGGAGCCTTCCTCGACAGGGACCTGGATCCGGCGCTCGACCTCCATTCGGATGGGCCAGGCGATGAAGTCGGAGTACTTCTTGACCAGGCCCCGGAGCTTGAACTCCGAGGTGTAGTCGTGCAGCTCGTCCTCGGCGTCTTCGGGCTTGAGGTGCAGGATGACCGACGTCCCCTGCGGCGCATCGTCGACCGATTCGATCGTGTACGTGCCCTCGCCGCTGGATTCCCATTTGGTGGCGTCGCTCTCGCCGGCCTTGCGGGTCAGCAGCTCGACCTTGTCGGCCACCATGAAGCTCGAATAGAAACCGATCCCGAACTGGCCGATGAGTTCCTCCGAGGCGGCCTCGTTCTTGGCGTTCTTAGCCTCGCGGAGTTGCTGGCGCAGCTCGGCGGTGCCCGACTTGGCCAGTGTGCCGATCAGGTCGACCACCTCGGCGCGGGTCATGCCGATACCGTTGTCGCGGACGGTCAGGGTGCGCGCCTGGTGGTCGACGTCGATCTCGATGTGCAGGTCGGAGGTATCGACGTCGAGGTCCTTGTTGCGGAACGCTTCGAGCCGCAGCTTGTCCAGCGCGTCGGAGGCGTTGGAGATCAGCTCCCGCAGGAACGAGTCCTTGTTGGAGTAGACGGAGTGAACCATCAGATCCAGCAGTTGCCGAGCCTCTGCTTGAAACTCCAACTGCTCGACTTGCGCGTTCATGGCATTCCCTTCGACAACATGACGTTTCAAATTTACCGAGCCGCCGGCCGGTGGTGTTCGGTGGACCCATCCTCTTCGCGGCCGACCGGCTCTACGCTGAACGCATGTCTGTTGCTCAGCGCGAACGCGCCGCCCTCGTCGAAACCATGCGCGGCGTCGGACCGGACGCGCCCACCCTGTGCGAAGGCTGGACGACGCGGGACCTGGCCGCCCACCTGATGATCCGGGAGTACCGCCCCGATGCCGCCCCGGGCATCCTGATCCCGTTCTTCGCCTCGCACACCGCCAAGGTGCAAAACCAGGTGAGCGAGCGAAACGAGTGGGACGAGCTCGTCGGCAAGGTCGCCGCCGGCCCACCCGTGTACTCACCGCTCAAGCTGCTCGACCCGGTGGCCAATGTCGCCGAGATGTTCATCCACCACGAGGATGTGCGCCGCGCGCAAGCGGGCTGGCAGCCGCGCGCACTGGAACCCGCGCTGAGCACGATGCTGCGCCGCACTCTGCCGCTGATGGCCCGGCTGACCCTGGCGAAGGTGCCCGGCCGGGTGGCGTTGCGCACCCCGGAGGGCAAGACGCTGCTCACCGCCGGCCAGGGCCCTGCGGTCACGGTCACCGGTGCGCCCGAGGAGCTGTTGCTGTTCTCCGTCGGGCGCGCCGCACAGGTCGACTTCGACGGCGACGCCGCGGCGGTGCAGGCGGTTCGCGACGCGCCCAAGGGGCTATAACCCGTTGTCATCGAGGAATGGCGCCGCGGGCGTAACGCCACGGCGAAAACTTCACCCGCATCTCGCCGTGGCGTTACGTCCGCGCGAGCAGAGATCCCCCGGTTGAGCCTGCTTCAGCCAAAGGCATCGCGCAGGTCCCTTTTGATCACCTTGCCGAATTGATTGCGCGGGAGCGTATCGACGACCACGAGATGTTCGGGGTGCTTGTAGCGGCTCAGCCCCCGCGATTGGCAGTGTTGCACAAGGGATTCCAGCGACACACCATCGGCTGTGGCGGGTACCACGACGGCGCAGACGCGTTCGCCGGTGCGCGGGTCGGGGATCCCGATGACCGCGACGTCGGCGACGGCGGGATGGGTGGCGAGCGCGTTTTCGATCTCGAGGGCGGAGATGTTCTCCGCGTTGCGGATGATCGCGTCTTTGGTGCGGCCCGTGACGCGGACATTGCCGTCCGCGTCGATCAGACCGAGATCGCCTGTGCGCAGCCAGCCGTCGTCGTCGAACGCGTCGGCGTCCAGCGTCGGATCGGCGTAGCCGAGGAAACATTGGGGCCCCTTGAGGCGCAGCTCCCCTTCCTGTCCGGCGGCCAGTTCGACCTCGCGGCGGTCGACCACGCGGACCTTGACCCCGGGCACCGGCGGGCCGACGGTATGGTCGAGCACCTCCGGCGCGGCGGTCAGTGAAGGCGAAGTGGCACACGGGAACTCGGTCATCCCCCACGCGTTGGCGATCCCGGCGACACCGAGGTTTTCGCGGACCTGACGTCCCAATTCGGCGGTGATGGGTGCGCCTCCGGCCAGGCAGCCCCGCACCGACGAGAACAAGCGCCGATCACCGTGGGCGCGTTGGGCTTCGAGGAATGCCACGAAGAACGGGGTCGCGGTGCCCAGGAACGTCGGCTGGTGGGCGGCGATGGCCAGCGGCGTCGTCGCCGGATCGAAGGTCTCGAACAGGGCCAGCCGCATGCCGGTCAGCAACGCGGTGGCCAGCATCGCCGCCCCGCCGATATGCGCGATCGGGAAGGCGATGGGGTCCACGTCGGTGCTCGTGGCGCCCACCATGCCCACCACTCCCGCCGAGCCGGCGATGACCGAGCTGTCCGTGTGGCGGATCCCTTTGGGGGCCGCGGTGGTCCCGGAGGAGTAGTAGACCCAGCGGGCGTCGTCAGCCGATCTTGGGGGCGCGGGCAGGGAACCGGGTTCGGCGCGGGGCAGCCGCAGCTCCCCGGCCGGCGGCGTTGCCAGGTCGAGGGTGATGACCTCGAAACCCTTGTCCCGCGCCAACTCACGGGCAAGCCCACCGTGATCGAAGCCGCGCCAAACCTCTGGCACCACAAAGTATTCAGTGTTCAACTGACCGGTGATGAAGCCGAGCTCACTTTCCCGCAGCAGCGGGATGATCGGGTTTTGCACCGCGCCGAGCCGGGCCAGCGAGGCCATCACCACCATGGTTTCCAGCGTGGTGGGCAGCTGCCAGGACACCACGGTTCCCGCGCGGACTCCGCGTTCGGCGAGGGCGGCGGCGGTGGCGCACGCGGCGTCGTGGAGCTGGCGCGCGGTCAGGCTGCGACCATGCTCGTCGGCCAGCAGCGGCATGGTCGATCCCCGCTGCGCCGCTTCGGCAATCAACGCCCAAAACGTGGCCACGTCACCCCCTGCCAACGTCAGCCCGCCGACGGGTCCGCGGAGCGCGGTCGAAATCCCGACTGCGCGACGGCGACCGACACACCGGTGCCGATCGGGCCCTTCTCGTCGACCAGGACCGCCGAGCCGCTCGCCACCCCGTCGTGGCTGTGATGGGTGAGGGAGGCAAGCCCGATGTGCGTGCCCTCGGGCAACCGGGTCAGCGTGAGGGTGTAGTCGACATTGATGAACTCGAGAGAGTTGGTGCCCCAGTTGGCGATCGAGGCCGTGATGTCGCCGGCCATCGCCGCGCGGGTGAAGGCGGTCAGCGGTTCGTCGTCGATCAACGAGCGATCCTCGTGCAACCAGGTGTATTTCGGACCGCCGGTCTGGGACCAGTCCGGGTCCGGGTTCTGCAGCTCCGAGCCCCAGCCGTAGGTGCGCATGAAAAGCGTCGGGGCAGCCTCGCCCAGCGGCACCGGCGGCATCTGCACTGGCAGTGACCAGACGTGTCCCTCGGGCTGCGGGCCGCGCCGCACAAACAGTGCGCTGGCCTGTGCCACGGGGGCGCCCTCCTGGGTGATGACGGCCTCGACCAGCCGCAATCGCCGTCGGTCCTGACGCACCTCGGTGTGCACCTCGAGTGGTTTCAACGCCGTCGGCCGGGGCAGGTCGACCGTCAACCGCGCCGGTTGCAGGTGCGCGTCGGGTGCGGCCCGCTCGACCGCCCACGCCAAGAGCCCGCCGACAACGTGGCCGCTGAGCGATGGACCCCATCCGCCGCGCGCGACTTTGGTTGGCACGAAGTGCTTTTCGTCGCGCACAAAGTACGGAACCGCTTCCGCCCATGGAGCTTCATCCGGCACGATATTGGGTTCGGCCACTGCATGACCCTTCGCGTGAGGGGATCGCAAGCCTCTGCTGAGACCCGCAACCGTGAATGTTACAGTTGCGCTTCCAGTCGCCGCATACCCGCCGCGCGGGTCAGCCGATGGCGGTGCCCACCAGGTGACCGATCACGTAGGTGACGGTCAACGCGAGGCTGCCCCCGATGGCGTTGCGGAGCACGGCGCGAAGCTTTGGGGCCCCGCCCAAACCGGCCGAGACCGCCCCGGTGATCACCAGCGCCACGAGCACCGTCGCCACCGTGACGGGGATTCTCCACGTCGTCGGCGGGGCCATGATGGCGATCAACGGCAACAGGGCACCGATCGCAAACGACAGCGCCGACGACGATGCCGCCTGCCACGGATTCGTGAGCTCCTCGGGATTGATGCCGAGTTCGACCTCGGCGTGGGCCAGCAACGGGTTCTGATCCGTGAGTTCCTCCGCCACGGTGCGTGCGGTCGCCGGTGTCAGGCCCTTCGCTTCATAGAGTGTGGCGAGCTCGTCCAGTTCGGCAGCGGGATCGTCGCGCAATTCGCGACGCTCCTGGCGCAGCAGCGCCTTCTCGGTGTCGCGCTGGGTGCTGACCGATACGTATTCGCCCAGTGCCATCGATACCGCTCCGGCGACCAGTCCGGCGCTCCCGGCGGTCAAGATCGGGGCTCGCAGGGTCGTCGCCGCCGCGACTCCCACGACGATGCCTGCGGTGGAGACGATCCCGTCGTTGGCGCCCAGCACGCCCGCGCGCAGCCAATTCAACTTCGACGACACCGAACCGACATGGGGTTCGGCCGGATGTGACGTACTCGACACGGCGGCAACGATATAGAGGAAAACCCGGGCCGACTAGCCAACCTAGCCTTGCCAAACCAGACTTCACGGGCTGCGGCCCAAGCTTTGCATGGGCCAGACACAGCCAGTCCATAGGAAAGCTATCTAGCGTCTGGGTTGTGTCAGGGGGAGGTTCCGAACACATCCCTAGTAGAAGTCCCTAGTGGATAGGTGAAGCATCATGAAGTTGAAGCAGCTTGTCGGAGGGGTGACCATCGCCGGCGCGCTAGGCGCTGCGGCCTTGGGAATGGGCGCCGGGTTTGCCAATGCCGCACCGGGCGGGCCGCCGCCCGGTCCGGGTGGTCATGGCGCACCGCAACCCGGGGGCTTCCACGCTCCCACCGGTCCGAATGATCCCGGCGGGCCTGGTGGTCCTGGGGGGCCCGGTGGGCCGGGTGGGCCCGGTGGTGGCCCGGGTGGACCCGGCGGTCCCGGTCCCGATCACCCCGGGGGCCCCGGTGGTCCCGGCGGGCCTGGTCCCGATCACCCCGGCGGCCCGGGTGGTCCCGGCGGCCCCGGTGGACCGGGTGGACCGGGTGGACCGGGCGGGCCCTGGCACGGAGATGACCAGCGAGGCTACTTCCACGGGGCCCCGTGGGGCGAGGGTCCTGGCCCGTGGGGACCGGGTGCGCCGCCACGGCCGGCGTGGGATCGACCGCTCCCTCCGCCTGGCGCGCAGTGGGGTTATGGCCCGATCAACTACTGGGGCTACCAGGAAACGCCGTATTGGAACCCCCGTTTCAACCAGTGGGGATTTGACTTCTTCGGGGTCTGGATCCCACTGTAAAAATCGCTGAACGCGATGCCCGCCTCGCCGATTGGCGAGGCGGGCATCGTCGCTTATTCGATTGCTGATGAGCGCTTTTCGCGCTCGACACTAGTTCAGCTTCTGGTGCCGACGGTTAAAAGGTCGGACACCAGGCGCGTCCAGACTGGCCGCGGAATCCGGTACTGCTCGCTGATCACGAAGCCAGCGTCTTCGAACAGCGTGCGCATTTCGGGGGCCGACGCGTTGTGTTGCGGTTTCCACCTGGAGTCCGCAGCTGACTGCAGCCGCGGTTGCCGCGTGCTCAGGGCCGACACGGCCACCAGTCCGCCGGGAGCGAGCACGCGATGGAATTCGCGCAACGCCGCGGGCTGATCGAAGAAGTGAAACGCCGAAGTTGTCACGACGGCGTCGAGCGCACCGTCGTCAAAGGGAAGCTGCTCGGCCGGACCGCGCAACCACTGCACCCGATCCGATCTCGCCCGAGCTTGGTTGAGCATGCCGTCGGACATGTCGACGCCATAGATCGCCTCGGGATTGAGTTCACGCTGGATACGATCGCTGAGAATCCCTGTGCCGCAGGCGATATCAGCGATCTTTCGCGCTCCGTGATTGCGCAGCTGTTCGATCACCTCGTTGTGCGGCGGCCGGTACACCCACTGTTGCAGGAACGGCAGGTCGTATGCCGGCGCGAGAAAGCTCCACATGCGAGTGACGGCGTCGTTGAGCCCGCGCCGCTGCGGTGTGGTCACTTGCCCAGCACCGAACTGTAGTAGATGGTGTCGGCCACCGACACTGAGTCATTGGTCTGGGGGATCGCCTCGAGGCCGGAGTCGGCCAATAGCTGACTCATCCGGACTCCGACCGACTGCCAGCCCAGATTGTCCAGGTATACGGCGACATCGCTGCGCTCGCCCTGGTAGCCGAGATCGCCGAATTCCAGGTCGAAGCCATGCTCACGCCATTTCGCGGTGGCCCTGCGCATCGTTTCCTGAGCCTTCTCGGTGTCTACCTCGGACATGTCCGGAATAGCTTCGCACGCCAGCCGGCTACCGTCACCGCTGAGTGCGGTGACGTTGTCCAGCAGGCGATCTTGCGCCTCCGGCGGCAGATAACCGAAGAGTCCCTCCGCGATCCATGCCGTGGGCCTGCTCGTGTCGAAGCCCGCGTCCACCAAGGCTTTTGGCCAGTCGTTCCGCAGATCGACGGCGACCGTGCGCAATTCGGCCCGCGGGGCGGCACCGAGCTCCGCGAGGGTGGCCGCCTTGAATTCGATCACCTGCGGCTGGTCGATCTCGTACACGGTCATTTCGGCCGGCCAGGCCAACCGGTAGGCGCGGGCATCCAGACCGGACGCCAAGATGACGGCCTGCCGGATCCCGGCCTGCGTCGCGGCCTGGAAGAAGGTGTCGAAGAAGCGGGTCCGGGCGGCCATCGCGGCGGGCATGTGTTCGAGCTTCCAGCCGGATTCGTGGTCGTCGACGTCGGCGGCAGCCAAGTCGCCGGTGACCCAGCGCGTGAAAAAGTCCACGCCGACGGCGCGGACCAGCGGTTCGGCGAATCGGTCGTCGATCAGCGGGTTGTCGGCGTTGGTTGCGATCGCCCGGGCAGCAGCCACCATCGTGGCGGTCGCGCCCACACTGGTCGCGAGATCCCAGGTGTCGTTGTCTGTGCGTGCCATACGGCTGTTGTCCCCCTCGGAGTACCGGTTACTTAGCCGGTATAACGACCGGGGGGCGGGCAAAGTTCCCACGCGCGGAACTCCGGCTATGTCGCAGGTCCGGGCCTTGCGTTGGCGCAGCTACGTGAGGCTTTTAACGCCCGGGGTGGCCAGGGGCGCCCGGTCCCCCGGGGCCTCCGGGTCCACCCGGACCACCGGGCCCTCCTGGTCCGCCGGGCCCACCCGGTCCCCCTGGCCCATTTGCGGCCGGCAGCAAGAACACGCACTCATTCAACTCGACGCTCCATCCCCAGCCCGGGGCGCATTCACCGTCGGCGCGGGCGATGGCCCGCGTTCCCAACGTCGTCACCGGCAATACGACCAACATGAGGGCGAACACGCCGATCACGTAGCGCCGCAGATAACGTCTCATCGCCGACCTCACTTTGTCTTTCGGGCAGGGCGGGGCGGGGCGGTGACGGCTCGTTCGCATCGGGCCAGACCCGCGCACATCATTGTGCGGCAATCGACGCGTTGACGTGCCGAATTGGCCAGCTTGAATGTTGTTGGCAGCTCGTGTCTTCAGTCGGTCATCAATTCGAAGACCGGGATGAGGCGATCGGTGCGTTGCCAGTATGCACCGAACCCGGGGGCGCGCTCGACCACGACCGCATACACCGAATCCCTTTCGTCGCGCGGCAATTCGCGCGCCGTGCGCGCCCCCGTAGAGGTCAGCAGCAGCATCGGGAAGCCCTCGAACTGCCCGCCGACCTTGCCGCCCTTGCGCCGGAACTCGTCGATGTTGTGCTCGTTGAAATTCACGCTCCGAGCTCAGCGTGTCGTCAGTCATTACGCCATCGTGACAGGCGCAGCGCGCATCGGCCAGCGAGGACAGTTCTTATGTTGGCCCGCAGGAAGATTCGACGTCGACCGGGGGTGTCACTGTTGGCCGGCCGCCGGCGCGGGCACGATGGCGGTCAGCTCGGTCAGACCGCTGACCTTGAGGACGGGCATCAGGATCGGGTGCGCGACCAACTCGATGTGGTCGGCGTGGGTGGCCAAGGCGTTGATGGCGGCGCTGTCCAGGTACTCCACGGCGCTGAGATCGACAAGCAGTGCGCCGTCGCTGCCGGTGGCGGCGGTGGACAGGGCGAGGGTGAAGGCTTCGATGTTGCTCAGGTCGATCTCCCCCGCCGCGACCAGCACGAGTTTCCCGTCGCTGCCGCGCGCGGTGTCGAGCGCGAGCGGCGTGTTCATCAGGTGATCCTCGCGGAAAGGTGAACTGTGGTTCCGTCGGTGGCCGGCCGGATGTCGACGTCGTGCATCAGGCTTCGCATGAGCGGGATGCCCCGGCCGCGGCGAGGATGGGAGGCCGGTTGCGGAGCCTTCCACGATCCGGTGTCCGTGATCGTCAACTGCACCTCGTCGCCCACCGCGATAGCGCCCAGCCGAATGAGGCCTTCCGGTCTGTGGCGGTGGCCGTGCTCGATGGCGTTGGCGATGGCCTCCCCGGCGGCAACCAGCACGTTCAGGGCCTGGTCGGGGCCCACCCGAACGCGGGTCAACCAATTACGCAGGGCGTTGCGGGTAGGCGCGAGTTGGTTGACGTCGGCGGGAAAATTCAGCTCCAACGGGGCCGGATGGCGGTACAGCAGCAGCACGACGTCGTCCTGGTACCCGCCGCGCGGCGCGACACGGGTCATGACCTGGTTCGCCAAATCCTCCAGTCCCAACGTTCGGGCGTCCTGCGCGATGCCGGCGACGCGGGAGATGCCCCGATCCAGCGGGCTGCGGCGACGCTCGACCAGACCGTCGGTGTAGAGCATCAGGGTCGCACGCGCCGGTATGGTCACCCGGGCTTCCGGGCGTGACCAGTCGCCCCGTATTCCCAACGCGATGGTGTGACCGTCGTCGAGTATCTGGGTGCTGCCGTCGCCATGCACCAGGATGGCCGGCGGGTGCCCGGCGCTGGAGTAGACCAGTTCGCCGGTGTCGGGGGTGAGCACCGCGCAGACGGCGGTGGTGCACTGCGCCCCGGGAAGTCGTGCGGCGAAGCGATCCAACCCCGCGAGAGCCGCAGCGGGGCTTGGGTTTTCGAACAGGAGCGCACGACAGGCACTGCGCACCTGGCCCATCACGGCGGCGGCGGCGAGGCCGTGGCCCACACAGTCGCCGACGACCAACGCGATGCGCCCGTCCTCGAGGTCGACGACGTCGTACCAGTCGCCGCCCACCTGCAGGGGCCGGGTGGCGGCCTGATAACGCACCGCGAACCCGTTGGGCAGATCAGCCGGGCCGAGGATCGCGTGCTGGAGGGCCAAGGCGGTTTCGCGCTGCTGGTCGACTTGGTGCACCCGCTGCAGACCCTGGCCGAGCCGGCCGGCCAGCACGGTGAGCAAGGTCTGGTCCTCCAGCGTGAACGGGCGTTGCTCGGCCAAGTCAATCCAGACGACCAGCACGCCCTCGGGATGCTGCAGCGCGATGCCGGCCGTTCCCGGCTGCGGCGCGGCGGTGGTCAGGAAGTCACCGTCGCGCAATGAGCTGAGCGCCTGTTGGGTGTGGGGCGGCACGTCGGCCCACTGCGTGGGCTCGCCGACCGATACCACTTGCGGTGCGCCGAAGGTCGTCTCCGTCGACGAGGTGTAGGTCGGGAAGGTGACGGCCAGAACACGGCGCGCCCGCCACAGCCGGCGCAGTTCTTCTGCGGCGGCGTGTACCGCGTCCTCGACGGTGTCGGCTTGGGCCAGTTCCTGGTTGAGCGCGTGTTCGCGGCCCACCGCCAGCGCCAATGCGATCGCGGCGTGCCGGGCGAAGTCACTGACGAGGTCGAGATAGTCGTCGCCGAACGGGGGCTGGCGCGGGTCGCGCGCGACGGCGATGACACCTAACACCGCGCCGTCCGCGATCAGCGGGATGACGATCGCCGGGCGTTCACCGACATCGGTGAACCCCTCGATCGGGTACTGGAAGGAATCGGTGATCAGCGGTAGGCCGCGGCGCGCGACACCGCCCGTGGTCGAGCCGTCCATCGGGACCTGCCGTCCGATCACCTCCGAGGAGTACCGGCCCGCCGTTGCGGCGACTACCAGGGTGTCGACGTCGTCGACGGGCAATTCGAGCTCACGTGGCACCAGCAAGATCGCCTGCTCGGCGCCTGCCAACTCCAGCGCCCGGTTGACGATGAGCTGCAGTGGCCCCGTCTGTGGGTCGCCAGACAGCAGCGCGGTCGTGATCTCGCGACTGGCCTTCGTCCATTTCGCCGATTCACGCTCCCGCTCGAAGAGTCGCGCGTTGTCGATGGCGGCGGCCGCCGCCGTGGCCATCGCTCGTACGGCACCCTCCTGGGAGTCGGTGAACACTACCCCGGGCCGGTCGTCGGCCAGGTATAGGTTGCCGAAGTTGGCCGCTCGCACCGTGATTGGTATTCCGAGGAATGCACGCATCGGCGGGTCGAGTGCGGACAGCCCGGCGGTCTGTGGGTGGGCACTCAGGTCATCGACGCGCAGACCATCGCCGATGGCAAGGTCGTCGAGCCGACGAGCCGTGTCGGCGTCGATTCCCGCGTGCACGAAAGAAACGAGGCCGCCGTCAGATGCGCGGATGCCCAGGGCGGCGTAGCGGGCACCGGTCAGGTCCATCGCCGCTCGCAGGACTCGGTGCACTGTCACGTCCAGGTCCAGATCGGAGCCGATCTCGACGATGACGGACACCAGTTGTTCCATCTGGTCGCGCGCCGCCTCGAGCTCATCGAGTTGGTCGTGCATCTGGCTGACCAGTTCGCGCCGGCCCTGCCAGGTGAAGGCGGAGTCACTCCGGTCGCTGTCCATAGGTCCCAACGGTAATCGCAGCAGTTGAGCGATCGATGTTCGGACTGCACAGCGGCTTTACTCGATCTTGACCAGGTATTGAATTGGCCCGCCGACGATAGCCGACGTGAGTACCCTTTTATCGGTGGAACTGGGGGTTTTAGGACCTCTTCAGGTCCGGCGAGACGGGGCGCCCGTCGCTATCCCGGGCGCCAAGCCTCGCGCCCTCCTCACGATGCTCGGACTGCACGACGGCGCCGTTGTGTCGGCCGACATGCTCGTCGAGCTGCTGTGGGGCTACGACCCGCCGCGCACGGCCGCCAAAGCCCTGCAGACCCACGTCTCCTCGCTGCGTCGCGCCCTGGGCGACGGGTTTATTTTGACCCAGGGGGCGGGTTGGGTGCTCGCCGACAGCGAGGTTGACGCCTCGCGTTACAAATCAGCAGCCCGACTGGGACGCGCCGCCGCCGCCGCGGGCGACACCAGCCAAGCGGTGGCCCGCTTCGAGGAGGCGCTTGCCCTCTGGCGCGGAATCCCCGATCTTCCCGACGGCAGACGCGGAACGTCGGAAAAGACGCGATGGATCGAGGGTCACGCCGCGCTGGTGGAGGATCGAGCGGACGCTCTGCTCGCCACAGGTCGCGCCGCGGAAGTCATCGGCGATCTCGAGGCTGCGGTAGCCGACGCTCCCTTAAGGGAAAGGCGATGGGGCCAGCTGATGCTCGCCCTCTACCGCGCCGGCCGCCAAGGTGAAGCGCTCGGCGCATACCAACGCGTGCGGGCGCTGCTTGCCGACGAGCTGGGTGTCGATCCGGGGCCGGAACTCCGCCGGCTCGAGGCCGCGATCGTCACGCAAGACTCGTTACTGGATATCGCTGTCGCACGACATGTTCCGTCGGTGACGCGCGCGGTGACATTTCTTCTCACCGATATCGAGGGGTCGACGTCCGCCTGGGAGGTGGACGCCGACGCGATGGCGGTGGCGCTCGCCCGCCACGACGAGCTGATCGAACAGGTCGTTACGTCTCGTGGCGGTCGGCTGATCAAGACGCGCGGTGAGGGCGATGCAACCTTCTCGGTCTTCGAACGGCCGTCCGCGGCGGCCTCGGCCGCAGTTGAGCTGCAGGACGCGATCGCTCATGAGCCGTGGGCGCTGCGGGAGCCCATGCGCATCCGGGTGGCGCTGCATACCGGCGAGGTCGAGCTTCGCGACGGCGATTACTTCGGGCGGGCCGTCAACCGGGTCGCGCGGCTGCGGTCGCTCGCCGAGGGAGGCCAGATCCTGTGCTCCGGGGCGACCGCCGAACTCGTCATCGACTCGCTGGCCGATGACGTGGTGCTCACCGACCTCGGGATGCGTCAGTTGCGGAATCTCGCGCGGCCTGAGCACGTATTCGAGCTGCGACTGGAAACCGGCGAACAGCGCGCCGAGCCGCCGACGACCGAGACGCCGATGCAGCGCCCCGGACTTCCGGCGGTGCTCGTCGGGCCCGGGCCGTTCGTCGGGCGTGGCCGCGAACTCAACGGGCTGCTGTCTGCGTGGCAGAGCGCGCTTACGGGCGGCGTGCGTACGGTGCTGATCGCCGGCGAACCGGGCGTCGGCAAGACCCGCCTTGCCGGTGAATGGTCGCAGCGGGCATATGACCAGGGAGCGGTCGTGCTGTACGGCCGGTGCGACGAGGATCTCGGTGCGCCCTATCAGCCGTTCGCGGAGGCGCTACGTTCGCTCGTGCCATGCATGGGCGCCAACCGGCTGCGGGGACTGCGTGGTGTCGAAGCGTTGCTGTCGCTGGTGCCCGGGCTGACCGATGTCGTACCCGACCTCGCTCCTCCGACGCACGCGGACCCCGACACCGAGCGGTATGCGCTTTTCGATGCGGTCGTCGCCCTGCTGGAAATCGCTTCCGCGAGCACGCCGGTGCTCTTGATCCTCGACGACCTGCATTGGGCAGCCAAGCCGACGCTGCTACTTTTGCGGCATCTGCTGCGCTTCGGCGATCACGCCCGCGTGCAGATCGTCGGCACCTACCGAAGCACCGATCTCGACCGCTCCCATCCCCTGGCGGCGATGCTCGCCGACCTTCACCGCGACGGCACGGCCAACCGGCTCAGCCTCGGCGGCCTCGACGAGGACGACGTAACCACCTACGTCGCCGAAGCCGGCTACGACGACGAGGAACTCGCACGTGCGCTGGCGTCGGTCACCGGTGGTAACCCGTTCTTCCTCATCGAGGCCCTGCGCCACGTCGGTGAGAGCGGCGGCGTGTGGGATCAGAGCACCCTGCCGCAGGGTGTACGAGAAGCGGTGAGCCGCAGGCTTTCCCGACTACCGGTCGAGACCAACAAAGCCCTCGCCACCGCCGCAGTTGTCGGCAGCCGGTTCGCCGTCGAACTGGTGGAGCGGGTGACGGGCGACGACCTCGTCGACGCGTTCGACGAAGCGCGCCGCGCCGGCATCGTCATCGAAGAGCCCGGTGGCAATTACCGGTTCAACCACGCGATCGTCCGGCAATCGCTGCTGGCGGAGCTGGCGTCGGTGCGGCGCATGCGATTACACCAGAGCATCGCCACAACGCTCGAGACGATGCCCGGCTCCGACGACGAGTTGTTAGCTGAGCTGGCCCACCATTATTTCGAATGTGCTTGGGCGGGAAACGCGGCCAAGGCCGTCTTCTACTGCCGGCATGCCGCAGACCAGGCGATGGCACGACTCGCCTACGAAGGTGCGGCCGACCTGTACCACCGTGCACTGCACGCACTGGAGGAGCTCGACGAGGAACTACCCGACCGCGATGACCAGACCGCCGAGCTATTGGTTGCGCGTTGCGAGGCTTTGTTGGCTGCAGGTGATGTGGCCTCGGCGGCGGGTGCGGTCGCACAACTGCAAGCAGCCACAGTCGATTCGGCCCGGTTGGCGGCATGGGCGACATGCTTCGAAGGCCAACTGTCGATGCTGATCCACCCCGAACGGTTGGACGAGGTCGAAGCCGCATTGGGCGCGGCCGCCGCCAAACTCGCCGAACTCGACGACGACGCCGGAGAAGCCAAGGCGCACACCGTGCGAGCGGGATGCCTTGCCCGGCTTGGGCGAATCGCCGACTGCGAGATAGCCCTCGACGACGCGCTCACCGCGGCGCGGCGCGCGCGTGAACACCGCCGGGTGAACGCTGTTTTGGCGGGCGCCCCCCTCGCAGCACTGTGGGGCCCCAACCCGGTTCCGCGCGCAGGCGGGCGGTGCCTCGACGTGGTGCGGCTGCTTCGGATCACCACCGACTCCCCCGCGGTGGAAGCCATCTCCACGCGATGCCAGGCCGTGTTGGAGGCCTTTCGTGGCCGCGCCGCGGCGGCCCGTCGCATGATCGACTCCGCTCGGCGCACGGTTACCGAGCTCGGCCTACGCCATGCGCTGCTGGAAGTTGAGCAATTTGCGGGCATTGTCGAATTGGTCGTCGACGATCCGGCTGCAGCCGAACCGCATCTACACAAGGCCTACCACGGCTTTCGCCGCATGGGCCTGGACGCCGACACCGCCGAGACCGCCGCGTTGTTGGGCCGCGCATATCTTGCCCTCGACCGCGAATCCGAGGCAGACGAATTATGTTCGGAGAGCGAACGTCTCGCCGGCCACGCGCTGAAGGCCTCGATCGCCTGGCGGACGCTTCGGGCGCACTTGCTGGCGCGCCGCGGTGATCACGATGCGGCTCGGCAGGTTGCCGAAGCAGCTGTCACCTTGGCGGAACGCACCGATGCCCTGGTTGATCACGGCGACGCCTGCCTGACGCTGGCAACGGTTTTGGCGGGCGCCGGCGACGCCGTGGCGGCACGCTCCGCGGCCGAGCAAGCGGTCGAGCTGTACGAACGCAAAGGCGCTGTGACGCTTGCGGAAATGGCGCGCGACATTCTTGGCGAGCAAATGAAGCCGAGCGCACCCGCTCGACCAGAAGCGCCGAGTGTCGAGTTGGGCAACGCGTGCGTGCGGGCGGGCGAACGCGTGACGTCCGCGATAAATCATGAGGCTTGGGACGAGTTCGAGAAGCTTTTCGCGCCAGATGGATTCATCGAGAGCCGTCGCAAGGTTGTCGGGTTTGGGCAGATCGACGTCCCATCGGGCGAGTTTCCACAGCTGAACAGGCGCGTTTTGGAGAAAGTCCCTATGCGGGTCAACCAAACGGCTATCGCCGTGCGGGGCGAGCGTCTGGCGCTCGCTCGATTGGTGATAGGCGCCGTCGACGTCAGCCCTGGGGCACCGCACGACGAATTCCTCCTGCTTTATGGCATCGATGACGATGGCCAGATCTCCCTGCAGGTGTGGTTTGACGTCGAAGACCTCGACGCCGCAATGGCCGAACTCGACGCCATTCATGCCAAGTTCGAGGCAGCGCATCCACATTCGCGGACACTCGACAACGCGGCAACGCGCGCATTCGAACGCTTCTGGTCCTACTTCGCCGCGCGCGACTGGGATGCCGTAGGAGCGATTGTCTCCGAAAGCCTTTCCGGCGCCGATCACCGACGCGTCGTGAATGCCGGGGACCGAGGTAGTCGAGAATCCGTGATCCAGGATCTACAGGTGGCCGCCGACCTCGGCTTCACGATAGGGATGGCGGACGTCATGGCGATCCGCGGCGAGCACCTCGCCCTCACGCGGGTGCGTGCGTCCGGTAGTGACCCCGAGACGATTCAAAACGACGCCTTCAATCTCATCGAGATTGCCGCCGACGAGCGAATCACGTCGATCGCTATCTTCGACCTTGACGACTCCGACGCGGCGTTCGCCGAACTCGATGACCGCTACCTCGCGGGCGAGGCTGCGGCCCACGCGCACACCTGGTCGGTCATCGCGGGGACCTATGCTTCGGTCAGCCGACACGAGTTCCCCGCGATAACACCGGACTGCATCACTGTTGACCATCGCCGGACGACAGCGTTCGGGCCCGGTGAGACGTCCACATTCATCCGCGCCGGGTGGGACCTAGGCCAAGACATTCGACCCTTCGTCGAGACCGTGCACCGGTTGAGTGATCTCGGCGCGGTCTGCAGCTATGCGGGCCATGGCGTTTCGCGCGAGGGCTTCGTCGCCGAGTGGCGGGGAGTCGGTCTCTCCACGGTCGAGGGTGACATGATCAACCGCGCCGAGTTCTTCGACGAGGCCGACCTCGACGCCGCGATCACGCGATTCGATCAGCTCAGCCGACCGGCACCGCGGCTCGAAAACACAGCATGCCGAGCGTTCGACCGCTACATGGCGCACTTCGCGGCCCGCGACTGGGACGCGCTCACGAAGGTAATGGCCGACGACATCGTGACCGACGACCGCCGGCGGGTCGTAAACGCGGGCATCCGCCGCGGTCGTGATGCCGAGATCACAAACCTGCGGGCGGGCGTCGACGCCGGGGGCGGGTACATCACGGCCGTCATCATCGCAACCCGTGGAGAGCGCCTCGCCCTCGTGCGTATATCGGGCCACTATCGCGAGAACCAGGAGTTCGTCACGGATTTGCTAGGCGTCGTCGAGGTCAACTCCGACAACCAGATCGCGGTGATCGTCGTGATCGACCTCGACGACTTCGACTCCGCCATCACCGAACTCGACGCCCGCTATCTCGCCGGCGAGGCCGACCCCTATTCGCAGACGTGGGCGGCCGTCGCCGAGACGTACGCGGCCGTGAACAGGCAACAGCTGCCATTGTCACCCGGCTGCGTGAGCATCGATCACCGACAAGCGAGAGCGTTCCCGCCTGGTGAAGTGACCGCATACATGCACGCCACTTGGGAAATCGCGCCAAACGCCACGGGTTACCTCGAGTCGGTGCATCGGCTGAGTGACTGCGGTGCCGTCCTCACCCACGTGGTGCGGGGAAGCTCGCAAGAGGGCTTCGACGCCGAATGGCGGGAAGTCATACTGGGCACATTCGACGGAGGTGTGATCAGCCGCTGCGAGCTCTTCGACGAAGCGGACCTGGATGCCGCGATCGCGAGGTTCGAACAGCTCAGCCCGCGGCCATCCCGGCTGAAAAACAGGGCAACGTTGGTCTTCGAGCATGTCTGGTCGCACTTCGCGGTTCGCGACTGGGACGCCATGGCCAAAACGGTGGCTGACAACTATGTCAGCATCGATCATCGGCGGGTCGTAAGTGCCGAGCCTCAACACAGTCGAAACGACGTGATCAGAGACCTGAAGGCGGCCGCCGAAGTCGGATTCATGATCTCGATGGTGAGTGCCGTCGCGATTCGCGGAGAGCGTCTCGTTCTCGCGCGAGTTCGCGCCTCCGGCAGTGACCCTGACGCCGCTCAAAACGATGCCCTCAACATCGTGGAGATTGACGCCGACGACCGAATCGCGAACGTCGTCGTCTACGACCTCGAAGACTTCGACGCGGCCATCACCGAACTCGACGCGCGATATCTCGCCGGCGAAGCGGCCGACCACGCGCAGGTGTGGTCGGCCATCGCACGAGGCTATGTCGCGGTCAATCGGTGCGAACTTCCAGCCATAACACCGGATTCGGTGTACATCGACCATCGAGCCGTCCTAACGACCGCGCGGGAGGATCTGGCGGGATATCTTCCCACCGTGTGGGACCTCATGCCAGATGTCAGCGCCTACATCGAGGCGGTGCATCGGCTGAGTGAGGCGGGAGCGGTCATCGCCCACGCTGCGCGTGGCACTTCGCAGGACGGCTTTGATGCCGAGTGGCGGGCAGTCGTCGTTGGAATAACCGACGGCGACCTCTACCGCCGCGTCGAGGTATTCGACGAGACGGACCTCGACGCGGCGCTCGACCGGTTCGACGAACTCAGCCGGCCGGCACCGCGGCTGGAAAATGCGGCAAGCAAAGTGGCCGAGCAATTCCTTGGGCACTATGCGGTGCGCGATTGGGATGCCATGGCGGAACTGCTCGCCGACGACGTTTCCTCAGACGATCGCCGCTCAGTGATAAACGCCGGGATCCGGCGCGGCCGAGATGCCGAGATGGCGAACTGGCGCGCCACTGGCGAAGTCTGGAGCACGCATGAGGCGTCGATCGTCGCCGTCCGCGGAGAGCGGCTCGCGCTGTGTCGTACCGCTTTCACAAGCCAAGGTCGGTCACCTGAGGCATTTTCCGCTTCGGCGTTCGGCGTAGTTGAGGTCAACGACGACAACCGAATTCGGGGAATCGTCGTCATCGAGCCGGAGGATATCGACGCCGCCTTCGAGGAACTCGACGCCCGCTACCTCGCGGGCGAAGCGGCGGCCCACGCACACACCTGGTCGGTTATCGCTCGGGTCTACGGGAGCTTCAATCAGCACGACATCCCCGAGGCGGATTGGGTCACCGTCGACCACCGTCGGACCACACCGTTCGCCTCCGGCAACATAACTCCGTCCATACGCGCCGTTTGGGACCTGACGCCGAATTTCAGCGCCAACATCGAGACGGTGCACAGGCTCAACGACTTCGGCGCGGTCGTCACTCACACGTCGTACGGCACCTCGCCACAAGGATTCGACGCCGAATGGCGAATGATCCAAGTTCTCACTGTCGAAGGCGACCGGATCAATCGCTGCGAGCTATTCGACGAGGCGGACCTCGACGCCGCGCTGGCCCGCCTTGACAACCTTCGCTCGCAGCAAGGGCGGCTGGAAAATGCGGCAAGCCGAGTGGACCAACGCCTCCATGCCTGCTTTGCCGCCCGCGACTGGAATGCAATGACCGAGGCGCTGGCCGAGGACACGCTCTATGACGATCGTCGACGCGTGGCGAACGCAGGGCTCCGGCGCGGCCGGGATGCCGAATTGGTCAACATCCGGGCGCTGGTCGATCTCGGTGCAAGTGTGATGTCGACCGTCATTGCGACCCGCGGGGAACGTCTTGTGCTCACACAAGCCCGCTTCTCGGGCCCCGATCAACGATCCGACGCATTTCATAACGTGATGGTCTCCGTCCTCGAGATTGATGCCGAGGAACGGATCGTGGCCCGCATCGTGTTCGACCTCGAGGACATAAACGCCGCCTTCGCCGAACTCGATGCCCGCTACCTCGCGGGCGAAGCAGCCCCCCACGCGCACACTTGGTCGGTGGCTTCAGGGGCTAACGCCCAATTCAATCGTCACGAGTTTCCCGCGACGACGGCGAATCCGGTTTACATCGATCATCGACGCCTCGTATCGATCGCGGGGGTTGATCTAGCCACATCCGTCGGTGCCATGTGGGACCTCACTTCGGATACCAGTGCCTACATCGAATCCGTGCATCGACTGAGCGAACTCGGAACCGTCACTACCCAAGTCCTGAAAATGACCTCGCAAGAGGGCTTCGACGCGGAATTGCGGTTGACCTACGTGATCGCGGTCGAAGGCAACCTGCTTAGCCGCATCGAGGTCTTCGACGAGGCAGATCTCGACGATGCCCTCGCGACATTCGAACAGCTCAGCCAGCCGACGCGGCGCCTGGAGAATGCGGCGAGCCGTGCAGAACGCCGACTCTTTGACCGCTCGGGCACCCGCGATTGGGCGGCGATAGTCGACATCTTGGCGCCCGACAGTTACGTCGACGATCGACGTCGAGTGGTAAATGTCGGCTTCTGGGACGGTCGCGACGCCGTAGTCGCAAATATGCGAGCACTGGCCGAGGGCCTTGCGCAGGTATCTTTGACGGCGATCGCGATTCGCGGAGAGCGCCTCGCACTCGCCCGCATCCGCTCATTCAATCCTGACTCGCGGCACGGAGAATTTTCCATCGAGATGCTGGGAATCGTCGAAATCGACACCGACGGGCGGATCGCTGCCCATATCTTTTTTGACGCCGAAGATATCGATGCTGCCTTTGAGGAACTCGATGCCCGCTACCTCGCCGGCGAAGCCGCCGCTCACCCGCACACCTGGTCGGCTGTCTTGCGGGCCCTCGACGCGTTCAACCGACGCGAGATTCCCGCGACCACACCGGACTGGGCGAATATTGACCATCGCCGAGGAAGAGCGTTTTCGCCCGGAGACCTCGTCCCATACATCCGCGCCGCATGGGAACTCGCGCCCAAAGCCAAGATCTATGTCGAGGCGGTTCATCGGCTGAGCAGCCTCGGCGCCGTCGTCACCGAGGTGCTGCGCGGAACGTCGCCAAACGGCTTCGATGCCGAGTGGCTCGAAGTCAACCTCATTACAGTCGAAGGCGATCTGATCAACCGCAGTGAGCTGTTCGACGAGGAGGACCTCGACGCCGCCGTTACACGTTTCGATGAACTGCAGCCGCTGGCGCGACGGCTGCAGAACAAGGCCACCCGAGCAGAAGACCGCTTCTTTGCGTACTACAAGGCTCGCGACTGGGCAGCGCTCGCCGAGATGCTGACCGACGGCAGTTTCATCGAAAATCGCGTGCCCGTGGTGAACACCGGGCTCTGGCAAGACCGCGAGGTCGTGATCGCGAATATGCAAGCCCTGGCCGAAGCTGTGGCAAATACGACGTCGACCGTAGTTGCGATCCGCGGGGAACGCCTTGCACTCACTCTCATGCGTTACCCGAACAGCGATTCGCGGTACGGGCAGTTCGCCCCCGAGCAGCTCATCATCGCCGAAGTCGACACCGACGATCGGATTGCGGCGCACATCGTGTTCGACCCCGAAGACATCGACGCCGCCTTCGAGGAGCTCGAAAACCGGTACCTCGCCGGCGAAGCGGCCATTCATTCGCGAGTGTGGTCGGTGATTGCCCGGGCCCAGGCCGGATTCACCCGGCGCGAACTTCCTGCGACCACACCGAATCCAGTTTACATCGATCATCGATCGCTCCTAGCGAGCGATGCGGTTGATCTGGCCGCAGCTCTGCAAGCCTCGTGGGACGTCCTGGCCCCGGATATCAACGTCTACGTCGAGACCGTCCATCGGCTAAGCGAACTCGGAGCAGTCGTCATGCAGGCACTCAAAGGGTCGTCGCGAGAGGGCTTCGCCGCCGAGTGGCGGTTGACCAACATTTTCACGGTCGAGGGTGACCTGATTAACCGCTGCGAAGTCTTCGACGAGGAAGACCTCGACGTGGCTCTCGCGCGCTTCGACCAGCTTGCCGGCGAAGATAAGCCAAAGTGAAAGCGCCACAACCGCAACCGGTCTATCTGCTGGCGGACAGTCAGCTGCTGTTTTGGAAGCTCCGCGACCGCCTGCTTCTCGAGGCAGCCCTCGATGGATTGGTTCAGGACGCACCCCTCAGCGCGGCCTACATCGGTGCCTCCAACGGGGATCGGCCGGAGTTCTACGAAATCTTCGAAGCGGCCATGGATGCCGTCAGGATCACCGATCGTCGCATGATCGGCTCGTCGTTCGACCGGGCCGACCGCGCCTTCCTGGACAGCGCCCAGTTGATCGTCCTCGCCGGCGGCGATGCGCGTCTGGGCTGGAACACCTTCGAAGAAACCGGCATGAAGGAGACAATCCTGGGCCGCTACGCCGAAGGCGCCGTCCTCGTGGGCATTTCGGCCGGTGCGGTACAGCTTGGACGCTATGGGATCGTCGAGACGCCGGAATCACTCGGGGCCGACGTGTTCGACGTGTTCAATCTCATCCCGATGGTGATCGACGTGCACGACGAACGCACCGAGTGGTTGCGACTGTCGCGGGCGATTCGATTGCTGAAGGGAGAGGCGAGTGGGCTCGGCATCCCCGCCGGCGGCGGAGTCGTCGTGCACGCGGATTCGACCATCGTGGCCCTGCGCCGTCCCGCGCATACATTCGTCTTCGACGGCACTACCATCACGCACGCACTGTTGGCCGCCGAAGTGGGCAACTGACGAGTTCGTCCGTAGCCTGAAATTCTGTGAGGGCCAGCCAAACCACCTGTAATCGTTCGGCGAGACCATGACACACGCCTTCGACCCAACTGGACCCGACGGCCGCCCGCGGATCATCGCCGACCTGCTGCGGCCCGACGCGTATGAACCCCCGGCCTACGACGTGCGTCTTCACGAGACGCACAGCTCGTGGGTCGTGCTCGCCGGACCATACGCCTACAAGCTCAAGAAGCCGGTGGACCTCGGCTTCCTCGACTTCACCAGCATCGAGCGGCGCCGTGCCGACTGTGACGAAGAGCTGCGCCTCAATCGGCGGTTCAGTCCGCAGATGTATCTGGGTGTCGTCGAAGTCACCGAACAGAATGGCCGCTACCGCATCGGCGGCGCGTCCGGCTCGGGCGAGCCGGCCGTGTGGATGCGGCGCCTGCCGGAGGAAGGCATGCTGCCGGCCAAGCTCGCGCGCGGCGAGGTCGACCTGCGTCTCGCGCGGCGGATCGGCCGCACCCTGGCCAAGCTTCACGGCAGCGCCGAAACCGGCCCCGACATCGACGCGTACGGCAGCCCGTCCAGCGTGATCGCGAACTGGCGGGAGAACTTCGACCAGATGCGCCCCTTCGTCGGGCGCACCATCGCGAGCGACATCAACGACGACATCCGAAGCTACGTCGACGAATTCGTGCGGACGCACGCGCCATTGCTCGAGCGACGCGTGGCCGACGGGCACGTGCGGGATGGGCATGGCGACCTGCACGCCGCCAGCATCTGCATCGACGACGGCCGAATCCTGCTGTTCGACAGCCTGCAGTTCGCGCCTCGCTATCGGTGCGCCGACCTGGCGTCCGAAGTTGCCTTTCTGGCAATGGATTTGGAGTATCACGGTCGCGCAGACCTGGCGTGGGGTTTCGTCGACTCCTACGTGCGCGCCAGCGGCGACGTCGGACTGCTCCAGCTACTCGACTTCTATATCTGCTACCGCGCCTACGTTCGCGGCAAGGTCCGCAGCCTGCGCCTAGCCCAGACCAGCCAGTCTTCCGGTGACGAAGGACGTGAGCTCATCGCCGAGTCGCGGAACTACTTCGACCTGGCGTGGGCGCACGCGGATGGGCTGCCCCGTCCGCCGATGGTGGTCATCATGGGCCTGCCGGCGAGCGGCAAGACCACGCTGGCACGCGCGCTCGCGGGCCGACTCGGGCTGGTGCACCTCTCGTCGGACCTGGCGCGCAAGCGGATGGCGGGCATCGAGCCCACCCAGCGCGGCGGCGACGAATTCGGTTCGGGGCTCTACGATCCGGCGATGACGCGCAGCACCTATGCCGCGCTGCGCCGCGACGCCGCACGCTGGCTGCGTCGGGGCCGCGGCGTCGCCGTCGATGCGACGTTCGGCAATCCGCACGAGCGCGCCCAGCTGCGGCAGCTGGCGCACCGCCTCGGGGCCGACCTCCGCGTCGTGCTGTGCGACGCCGACGACGCCACCCTGATCGCGCGACTCGAGCGGCGCGCCACGGAGAAGGGCGTGGTCTCGGATGCGCGGATCGAGCTGTGGCCCGAGTTGCGCGCCGTGTTCACGCCCCCCGATGAGCAAGCGTCCGTTCTGCGGGTCGACGCGACGCGCAGCAACGAGGAGACCGTCGAGCAGGCGCTTTCGCTGTTGCGCGCTTCCTACCGCTGACGGCTTCGACCGCGTCGTGGCTTGCGCTGTGCCGACAGCACGTCGTCGTTGGCCAACGTTTGCGCCTGAGCGGCCAGCGTCGATGCCCTGTTGGCATGGGCGATCGCTTCGGCGTCGTTGGCCGCTTCCTTGCCGCGTGCCGCCGCCAGATGCCGTTTGCCCTCGTCGAGCCGGGTCTGGGCCTCGGCGCCGACGCTGTCGCGATGCCGCGCGACGTAGTCAGAGATTTGGCGCAGCCTGGCGTAGGGGGTAGACAGCGCCTGCGGCAGCGAATCACCGCGGCCTTCAATGCTCGTTTGCGGGCCGCGGGAGCGGGCGCGCCCGCGCCGACGCGCGCGATAGAGCACGAACAGCAGCAGTACAACCACGACGACGATGACGCCGATCGCCACCAGCGGCCAGATCGGCTTCGACGAGCTCGCCGGCTTGGCCGAACTCGCCAATTTGTCCAAACCGTCGGCCGCGGCGACCGCAGCACCGCTCCAGTCTTTCGCACCCAGCACGGGTTCAATTTGGTTGCGGCGCAGACTGTTCAGCCCGGCAGTGGTCGGGCCGTGCACCTGCGGCGGCACGGTGAAGGTGTACGCCTTGGTGTTCGTGGCGATGGCCAGCAGCGCATCCTGGCCGCCCAGCCCACTGGCGCTGCGGGTGCGGTCGGCCCAGTTGTCGGGCTTGTACCGGGAGAAGTTGTCGACGTAGACGACCCACAGTTGGATGTGGCGATCGCGGTAAAGCCGGTCGATCGCCGAGCTGACGGCCGCACGACCGGAATCGGTCAACGCCCCCGTGCTGTCAGTGAGGTGATCCTTGAGCTGGGAGGGCGGCTGCGCGCCGGCGGGGCTTGCCAGCAGCAACCCGGTGGTGAGGATCGTCAGGACGGCACCGAAAAGGCGAACAACCCGCATACAGGTAACTTAGCCGTCCGTTTGCGTTCGGGCAGGCGAGCGGCGCGCACGCGACCCACGGATCGCCGATCACGTTGCCGCACGTCGGCGACCAGCAGAATCGCCCGGAGACTCACGGTCGGCACGCCTCCCCCACGCACTGGACACCCACTGGTTACGCGCGTAACCTCTGTCGCGCGACGACAGGAACCGCTAACGAAGGGCCACGAAATTGAGTACCACCATTCCCGTCTTCAACCCTTCCACTGAGGAGCAGATCACCGAGGTCCCCGATTCCGACCAGGCAACCGTCGACGCCGCGGTGGCCCGCGCGCGCGAGACCTTCGAGTCAGGCGTGTGGCGCAAGGCGCCCGCGTCGCACCGGGCAAACGTCCTCTTCCGCGCCGCGCGCATCATCGAGGAACGCACCGACGAGCTCGCCGCGCTCGAGGGCCAGGACAACGGCATGAACCTGACGGCCGCGCGGCACATCATCCCGGTCTCGGTCGACATGCTGAAGTACTACGCCGGCTGGGTCGGAAAGATCCACGGCGAGTCGGCCAATCTCGTGTCCGACGGCCTGCTCGGCACCTGGGAGACCTATCACACCTTCACCCAGCTCGAGCCGGTCGGCGTCGTCGGCCTCATCATCCCTTGGAACGGGCCGTTTTTCGTCGCGATGCTCAAGGTCGCACCCGCCCTCGCGGCGGGGTGCAGCGCCGTCCTCAAGCCCGCCGAGGAGACGCCGCTGACCGCGCTCAAGCTCGAGGAGATCTTCCGTGAGGCAGGTCTGCCCGATGGTGTCCTGAACGTCATCACCGGCTACGGCGAGACCACGGGTGCCGCGCTCACCGCGCACCCGGACGTCGACAAGATCTCGTTCACGGGGTCGACGGAGGTCGGGCGGCTGATCGTCAAGGCGGCCGCCGGCAACCTCAAGCGGCTCACACTCGAGCTCGGCGGCAAGTCGCCGCTGATCATGTTCGACGACGCCAACCTCGACAAGGCGATCTTGGGGGCGGGCATGGGCCTGCTCGCCGGTTCGGGGCAGAACTGCTCGTGCACGTCGCGCATCTACGTCCAGCGCGGCATCTACGACCAGGTCGTGCAGCGCCTTGCCGAGTTCGCTCAGATGCTGCCGATGGGCGGCAGCGAGGATCCGGATTCGGTTCTGGGGCCGCTGATCAGCGACAAGCAGCGCAAGCGCGTGGACGGCATCGTGAACGACGGCGTGGCCGGCGGCGCGCAGGTGATCACCGGCGGCAAGCCGATGGACCGCAAGGGCTACTTCTACGAGGCGACGATCGTCACCAACACGACACCGGACATGCGGCTCATCAAGGAGGAGATCTTCGGGCCGGTCGGCTGCGTGATCCCGTTCGACGACGAGGACGAGGTGCTCGCTGCCGCGAACGACACGCACTACGGCCTGGCCGGCTCGATTTGGACCGAGAACCTGTCGCGCGCGCACCGCGTCGCCAATGAGCTTCGCGCGGGCCAGGTTTGGGTGAACTCCTCACTCGCCGCCGACCCCTCGATGCCGATCAGCGGCCACAAGCAGTCGGGTTGGGGCGGCGAACGCGGCCGCAAGGGGATCGAGGCCTACTTCAACACCAAGGCGGTCTACATCGGCCTGTGATCGGGCTTTGAGCGCCGGTCGCGCGAGCGTAACGTCACTGCGAAATTATCGCTGATTTTTCGCAGTGTCGTTACACTCGGCGCTTCTGGTCCAGGAGGATATGAGCCGCAACGGCTTTCAGTGCGACGCGATGATCAGGCCGCTTGAAATGCGTTCACATCCGGGAATTTCGGCGGCGTGGCCGTGGCGACGCCGGGGCTGGCGCGGGCGCAGGGGCACACACGATGGCCCGAGGAGTTCGTCGACGTCAAAGCCTGACAGACCCTTACGGAGGTTCCCCCGGCGATGCAGCGTCCTGCAGCACCTGCTGCAACTTGTCGAACGGATCGCCCACACCCGGGTCGAGCCGGCGTGGTGGGATCTCACGGCCATCGGGTGTGAGGGCGGCGAGGGGCGGCGGCGCGGTGAGCGCCATTTTCTTGGCGGCCAACCGGTTCGCGGTGTCGTGCCGGATGTTCCGACGCTGCGCGTCCGAGTCGGTGTTGCCGAAGAAACAGGCTTCAGGCGCGGCGTCGACGACGGCCAGCGCGCCCGCATAACGTTCCGCGGCGCGTGCCCGCTCACCTGCCGCCGCAGCCCGGTCGCCCTGGGTTTCGCGGACCAGTTCGAGGTTGACCCGCACCGGGCAGGAGCGGGCGACGTCGGTGCGGGCAAGCGCGGCGGAGAAATGACGGTCGGCATCCGCGAGCCGGCCGTCGAGCACGGCGGCGGCGCCCGCGGTGAACGGCGCCTTCGACGGTTCGACCACGTTGACCACGCCGAGGACCGCCGCATCGGTTCGCACCGCATTCCCATCGCCGTGGGCGAACGAGGACACGGCGGAATTGCCGGCCACGACAACGGAAATCAGCTTGACGACGACCAACAGCGCAACAGCGGTCAGTGGGGCCGAGTAGATCAGCAGCCGCCGTCGTAGCCGTAACCGCGCCGGTCTGCGCGTCATGATTCCAAGTCCCGCCAGGCGATGCGGCCGCGCCGGAACTCGCGGACCGAAAGGTAGATTTCGGCGAGCAGCAACCCCGCCGCGAGCAACGCGGGCAGCCAGTACAGCTCTATCCGGTCAGCGGCCTCGGCCTGAACGTGCTGCGGCGTGACAGGCAGGTCGGGCCGGAAGGGCTGGCCGGGATCTCGGTGAACGTAAGGCACGTTGAGTTGTCCCGCGATGTGACGCAATGCGGCTTCGTTGATCGCGTCGCCGCGGCCGTAGCCCAGCACCGCCCCCCCGCCCACCGACCCCCGCGTGAGGTCGATGTCGCCCTGCGGCGTGCGCGAACTGGGCGCACCGGAACCGAAGTACAGCACCACGTTCCGCGAACCCGGATATTGCTGCGCTGCCTGCATCAGCTGGTACCGCAACACGTTGTCCGCGGCGGCCGCGTTGACATCTGAACCACTTTGGCCGGCGCGCAGAGCCGCGATGGTCGGACGCAAACTCCAAACATCTTCGGACAGCGGCCACTCCAATGAAGCTTTCGAGGCGAACGTGACGAGCGCGTAGCGTGCCGCCGGGTACTGCTTGATCAACACGGCGATGTCGTCGCGTATCCCCGCGATCCGCGGTTTGTCGGTGCCAGCAATGCTGTAGTCCTCGACATCCGAGTCGGCCGAACGGTCGACGATCAGGAACACGTTGAGATTGTCGCCGGCCGCGGACGTTGTCACCCCATGGTTTCCGTCGTCGCGAAATGCCGGGCGGGCGGTCGCGGCGATGAGCAGTAGCACCGCGACAGTCACACCGCTCCAGCGCAGCACCGCCCGGTGTCGGCGTCCGGAGCGGCGCCCGGCCGACAAAAGCGCCTGGCGCAGCGCTACCAGGCGCGCCAGGGTAAGCGCGCCGGTGACGACGGCGAGGATCGCCCAGGGCAGGAGAGGCTGAAACGTCATCGGCGCAACACCAATAGCGCCACCGAGAGCACGGCCGCCGACAACAACGCGATCGCCAGGGGTACCGCCGGCGCGTCCTGCAGCTCCGCTGTCACGACGGTGCCGTCGGCCAGGCGCACCGGCGGGGCGTGCGCCCGAATCTCATCGAGGGTCGCGGTCACCGACTTCGGTCCCGGCGCGAGATATCGGCCTCCGGTCTGCTCGGTGAGCGCCACCAGCGAACCGCTCGCGGGCGACGGCGCCGTGTCGATCACATTGATTTGGGCTCCAGCCCGTTCAACCAGGGCCCGTAGACTGCCGTCGGTGAACAGTGCGGCGCGCCGTTCTCCGCCAGCACGCAGATCTGAGGGGCCGAGATAGATCACCGACCGCCGGTGCGTGCTCCGCTGCTCGGCGGACGGAAACCCGGAGAGACACAGCGCCAGAACATCATTCACGTTTACGGTGTAGTCGGTGTAAGGCACCGGCGGGGCGAATGACGCCGACTGCGCCTGGTGGGCGCCCACGTACTCGTCGAATCGCGCCGCTGCGTACTGGTGGTCGCGTGTCAGCGGCACCACGCGGCGATTGGCCGATGTCAGGCCGATGCGTTGAGCCTGGGGGGAATTCGTGGCCTGGCGAGCGAAGTGGTCGAGGAGTTCAGCCGTCGCGGCATCGGTCACCGGCTGCCCGACGCACAGCATGATGTCCTCGGGGTGTGCGGCGTCGAAATCCTTGGTGGCCTCGGTCGGACGGGCTCCCGCCCAGGTAGCGGCGGCGAACATGACCGTCAACACGACCAGGGTGACAACCGTTGACAGCGAACGCAACCGGGCCACCTTCGCGTACTCGGGCAACCGCGTCAGCCGGGCGACGTTGGCCAGAGGGCGCAGCTGCCGGCGGGCAGCGGCCATGGATAGCAGCGCCGCCAGGGCCGCGACGGCGACGAAGCAGGCCGATCCGATCGCCGCGACCGGCCACCACTTCAGGTCCACGAGCGGATCAACTCCTGCGCCCGGGCACTCACGTCGGCGACGTCGACCCGCGATTCGGCGTTGAACTGCGCATCGCCGAGCTGGGTCAACAGCGGCGCGGCCACGGCCAGGTTCGCGTCAGCCAGGGCGCCGACTTGCAGGTACTGAGCCCGCGCGCCGGTCGCTTGATGCAGAAAGCTACGCACCGTCCGGCTGATCGCCGCACACGCCTCGGGCGCCGACATCCGCCCGGCACGGTGCTCACCAGCTATGCGCTGCACGCAGCGGGCGAACCGGTTACGGATCAGCCAGGCGTGGACGCGCCGCACAATGGGGATGCGCCGTAGCCGACGCGACGGCAGCGTCCACACGAAAATGCCTGCATACCAACCGATGACGACGACGATCAGCAGGACAACCCCCCACAGCCACCCCGTCGAGTACGGCTGCGGACCGAACACATGGCGCAGCAGATCATCCGGCACGAGCGGCCACCTCGGTCAGGCGAACAAGTTCACGCCGAATGTCGTTGCTGCCCGCGATAGTCGCGTGCGCAACCGCGCGACCGGTCAAGAACGCATCGAGGCGTTCGCGGCGAGCCTGCTCGGCCCGGCGATACGCGGCGACGACACGAGGGCCGAGGTCGGCGCCATTCAAGACGAAACGACCGGTGGCGACGTCGTACCCGTCGGTGTTGTCGGATCCCACCGCGGGCATGTCCGACACCATCGCCCACATGATGTCGTGCCGCCCGCCCAGTCTGGTGAGCACCGCGCTGAGCCGGTCGTCTGGGCGCTGCTCGAAGTCGGGTTCGTCGGACACCACGATGATCAACATGGTGTGTCGGTAATGCGTTGCCACGTAGTCGAGTTGGGCCGTGATGTCGCTGGGACCGGGGTCGGTCATGGTGTGCTGGTACCAGCGGTGCAACAGCCCCTCGACGTGCGTTTCGCCGCGCCGCTGCGGGACGTTCACGCAACCGCGGCGGTCGCCGTAGACCATGCCGATCTGATCGGATCGCCGCAGGCCGATCAACCCCACCGCGCCCATGATGTGCGCGGCGACGTCGCGCTTACACTCCCCGCTCGGCGCGAGCGCCGACATGTTGCGACCGGCATCGCCGACAAGCAGGATCTTGTGGTGCTTTTCGGAAACGAACCGTTTGATGAGCACGCCGCCCGAACGCGCCGAGGCCTTCCAATCGATGTCCCGCACGTCGTCGCCGGGAACATACGGCCGTAGATCATCGAATTCCATGCTGCGCGTGTGCAATAGCGCGTAGCGGCCGCCTTCGAGCAGACCGCGGGTATCGGTGCCGAAGTGGGCCTTGGCCCGGTTGAGGTGCTTACCCAAGACGACCGTCTGGCACCTAGGGGACCCTGACGGCCCGCAGGGCGGCGTCGACCACGACCTCAGGGGTGATATCGGCGCTGGCCGCTTCGAATCCGAGGATGAGCCGGTGCCGCAGCACCCGGTGCGCAAGCTTCGCGATGTCCTCTGGCAGCACGTGCGCACGTCCGGACAACACCGCCTGCGCTCGGGCCGCCTTGCAGAACGCGATTGTGGCGCGTGGGCTGGCGCCGTACTCGACCAGACGCGCGATCTGCTTGGGCAACACCTGCGCCGGGTGGCGGGTCGCGTCGACGAGTTGGCTGGCGTAGAGCATCAGCGCGCGATCCATGTGGACGTGGCGCACGACCTCCTGCAGGCGCAGCACGTCGTCGAGGCTGACCACCGGCGGGGCGGGTCGCCCCTTGTCGTAGATGCCCGCGTCGATCCGCGTCATCACTTCCACCTCTTCCTGCGGGGTGGGGTAGCGCACGATCTCCTTGAGCAGGAAGCGGTCGGTCTGCGCCTCGGACAGCGGATAGGTGCCTTCCTGGTCGACGGGGTTCTGGGTGGCGATCACCAGGAACGGATCCGCAAGGGGGTGCACCTGCCCGGCGATGGTGGTCTGCCGCTCCTCCATCGCCTCGAGCATCGCGCTTTGGGTCTTCGCGCTTGACCGGTTGATCTCGTCGAGCAACACGATGTTGGCGTGCACCGGACCCAGTTGGGTGACGAACGAATTCGTCGCCGCGTCGTAGATCTGGGTGCCGATGATGTCGCTGGGCAGCAGGTCGGGCGTGCACTGGATCCGTTGGAAGCGGCCGTGCACCGACTCCGCGAGCACCTTGGCGGCGGTGGTCTTCGCCAGGCCCGGCACACTTTCCAGCAGGATGTGGCCGCCGGCGAGCAGGCCGATCAGCAGCGACTCCCGTAGGTCGCGTTGCCCGACGATCTTGGTGGTGAACGCCTCGGAGATGGCGTCGACGATCCCCTGGACGTCGTCGATTTCACGCTGATGTGGTTGTGTTCGCGCTGTAGTCATACGCCCGCTGGGATACCCGGGTGCGGGCTTTCCACACTTCGGGCGTGTGTGACATGGCGCGCATCGCCAACCGTTCGCGAGACGCCCTACCGGCTACGTCTGGTTCCCTCGCGGGGGCCGTCTGTTCTTGCCTTCAGCCTCCAGCCGCAGCCGGATTGCCTTCGCCCGTGCCTCGGCGGCCCGAGCTTGCGCTTCGGCGGCTTCTGCTCCCGCCCAAACCTCGGCGGCCCGAGCGCGAGTTTCGGCGGCTTCCGCGCGGGCGCGCGCCTCGGCGGCCAGGGCCTCGGCTTCGGCCGCTTCCGCGCGTGCCCGCTCCCGCGCCCGCGCGTCGGCGGCCAGGGCCTGGGTTTCGGCGGCTTCGGCACGCGCCCGTGCCTCGGCCACCAGCGCTTCTGCTTCGGCGGCCTTTGCCCGCTTTCGAGCTTCGGCCGCAACGGCCTCGATTTCGGCGGCTTCTGCCCGCTTCCTCGCTGCGGCGGCCAAGGCTTGCGCTTCGGCGGCTTCCGCCTGCTTCCGCGCCTCGATGGCCAGCGCCTCGGCTTCGGCGGCCTTTGCGCGTGCCCGTTCCCGTTCCCGCGCTTCGGCGATCAAGGCTTGAGTTTCGGTGGCTTGTGCCTGCGCCCGCGCCTCGGCAGCCAAAGCTTCGGGCTCGGCGGCTTTTGCCCGCTTCCGGGCTTCGGCGGCTAGGGCGTGCGCTTCGGCGGCTTTGGCCTGCTTCCGGGCTTCGGCGGCTAGGGCGTGCGCTTCGGCGGCTTCTGCCCGCTTGTGCGCCTCGGCGGCCTGCGCTTCGGCGGCTGCGGCTTCCGCGCGCGCCCGCTCTCGCGCCCGCGCTTCCGCGGCCAGCGCTTCCGCCGCGGCGACCTCGGCCTGCGCCTGCGCCTCGGCGGCCACCGCTTCGGGCTCGGCGGCGAGCGCTTCGGCCGCAGCGGCTTCGTCCCGCGCCCGCGCCTCGGCGGCGAGCGCTTCGGCTTCCGCGGCCAGAGCTTCCGCTTCCGCCGCCAGGGCTTCGGCCGCGGCCGCGTCTGCCCGAGCCCGCGCTGCGGCGGCCACCGCTTCGGCTTCCGCGGCCAGCGCCTGGGCGGCGGCGGCTTCTGCCTGCGTCCCCGCGTGAGCCTCCGGTCTGAGTCGCGGCGGCTTCTGCTGGGACGGCGGCTTCTGCTGGGACGGCGGCCTGGGCTGATTGACGAGCGGCTGACGGTTCCGCATCGGAGCGCCGGCTGCGGTTCGCGCCTTCTGCTCAGCCACTCTGTACGGGCCCGCAAGGAAATCGGTCAATACCAAGACCACGCCGACCAGCAGTACCAGCGGCAGGGCCAAGGACGGGCGAGTGACCATTCCCCAGATCCCGGCGACTGTCAGCGGCGCTGCGAGCAACACTGCGGCCCCCGGATACCGACCACCTAGGTCGAGGATCGCTGCGGGGACCGCGGACGCGCGAGCGGCCAACGGGAGCCGATCCGGCCGACTTACGACGACTCTCTGAGACCCCACGATCCCGCTCCTTCACGGAGATGCTGGCACATAAGAGTACTGCGCAATCGGCCGTTGCGGTGGATCAAATCTTCGTGTCTGAATAGCAATATCGCCGCAATACCGTAGCCGGGCCGGGCGACTTGGAAGATGACGGTAGTTCACGGCCAGCGAGCATCGGTGTGGCCGTCGGGCGCCGAGATCTGCACTATCCAGCACCGGTGTCGATGGAACCTCACAATCCGTCGTGAATGAGGTGCCAAGCCTCTACGCTGCCGGTTAATCATGCTGCGTCTTCCGGCGAGGAGGTTGAGCGCATGGAGTCGTCGATGGCGTCGGATTACCCGTGTAGCAACGGATTCAATTGGGCACAATTGGTGAAGATGCCGATCGTGAGCGATGAATGGCATCATGGGCATCAAATTCTTAACTTTTACCCGATGGATAAGGACTTTCGAGAATCGCAGGCGGCGCGGACCATGGTGGCCGAGAACTTCGGCAACGCCAAGGCTCTCGACATCGATGCGGAATTGCTCAGATTCGGCTCTGACCACGTTACGTTGGGAGGCGCGTATTTGGAGATGGGCGTATGTACCGGAAGAACCATCAACTTCATTGCCGCGCTCAATCCCCGCCAACGTATCTGGGGATTCGATTCCTTCGACGGCCTTCCTGAACGATGGGCTCGCACCGATATCACGGTCCTCCAAGGCACTTTTCGGGCTAACGTCCAGGGTTGGATGCCACCGGTGCTCCATAACGTAGCCTCGGTAGAGGGCATGTTCCATGAAACCCTTCCGCAGTTCAAAAAGCGAGTTCTGGAATCCACGCCCATCGCTTTCCTACACGTCGATTGCGACATTTACGCATCGATGAAAGAGATTTTTTGCCAGCTGGCCGACAACATCGTGTCAGGGACCGTAATAGTATTTGACGAATTTTATAACTATCCGGGGGCCGAGGACAGGAGTTCAGGGCATTCCAGGAGTTCCTCGACCTCACCGGGAAGAAACCGGTCTACCTTGCCTACAACCAATACTTCGAACAAGCGGTTGTCCAGATTGCCTGACTCGATTGCGACGCGCTCAAGCCGGTAAGCACTCGGCGCGGGCCAACCGCTTCGCCAGATACGGCGCCGTGCGACTGTGCTTCGCACTTGCCACCGTCGCCGGCGGGCCCGCCGCAACGACACGTCCGCCGTCGCTGCCGGCTCCGGGCCCCAAATCGATCACCCAGTCCGCACCCGCGACCATCCGCATGTCGTGTTCGGCCACCACGACGGTATTGCCAGCGTCGACCAGCCGGTGCAGTTGACGGTCGAGCAGATCCACATCGGCGGGGTGAAGCCCGGTGGTCGGCTCGTCGAGGACGTAGAGGGTGTGCCCTCGCCGGGGTCGCTGCAGTTCGGCGGCGAGCTTGATCCGCTGCGCCTCGCCACCCGACAGCTCGGTCGCCGGTTGTCCGAGACGCAGATAGCCCAGTCCGACCTCTTGCAGCGTGGTCAGGCTCCGCGCTGCGCTGGCGACGTCGGCAAAGAACTCCGCGGCCTCATCGACCGTCATCGCGAGGACGTCGGCGATCGTACGGTCGCGATAGCGCACCTCGAGCGTCTCGTCGGAGTAGCGCGCTCCTTGACACGCCGGGCACGTGGCGTATGTGCCTGGCAAGAACAACAATTCGACCGAGACGAAGCCCTCCCCCTGACAGGTGGGGCAGCGACCTTCAGCCACGTTGAACGAAAACCTGCCAGCTGTCCAACCGCGGCGACGCGCCTTCGGGGTCGCGGCGAATTCACGGCGCACGGCGTCGAATAGGCCGGTGTAGGTCGCCAGCGTCGAGCGCGGCGTGCGGCCGATCGGGCGCTGGTCGACTGACACCAGCCGGTTGATCTCCTCGCCGCCCTCCGCCGTCACACCGACACTCGCGTCGCGATCGAGATCGATGATCCCACTGTCGGCTTCGTCGTCATCGGATTCGGCCGGCTCGGCTGCTCGTCCCGTGCCGAGATGGCTGTTCACGACATCGCCGAGGACCTTGACGACGAGCGTCGACTTGCCTGAACCGGACACTCCGGTGACGGCGGTGTACACACCGAGTGGCAGGTCGACGTCGAGGTCCTTCAAGTTGTGGAAGCAGATCCCCCGCAGCCGCAGCCGCCCGGACTGCGTGCGCGGTTGACGAGACGGCGGCCTGGCCCCCTCGAATAGGTACCTACGAGTGACCGACCCCTCGATGTCGGCGAGACCCGGCACCGGCCCGCTGTAGAGCACGGCCCCGCCAAGCTCTCCGGCCCCAGGCCCAACGTCGACGATCCAGTCGGCGCGGCGTACAACGTCCATGTCGTGCTCGACCACGAACAACGAATTGCCCGCGCGCCGAAGGCGATCGAGCACCTCGAGTAGCGGTTCGGCGTCGGCGGGATGCAGTCCAGCCGACGGCTCGTCGAGCACATAGAGCACGCCGAACAAGCCGGCGCGCAGTTGAGTGGCCAGCCGCAATCGCTGCAGTTCGCCGGGTGACACCGTCGGAGTGCGGCGACTGAGCGTGAGATAGCCGAGGCCAAGATCTATGAGTACCTGCAGGCGCGCGACGAGGTCGGCGGCGATCATGGTCGCCACTTCCGTCAGCTCACCGGATTTCGTTGACTCGTAAGCGGCGGCGGCATCGGTCCGAGAAGCCGTCGGGCGCAACGTTTCAGCGAGGTCGGCCAACGGCATCGCCGTGTAGTCGGCGATGGTGCGCCCGGCGAACGTCACCTTCAGCGCCTCCGGCCGCAAGCCGGAACCGTCGCATACTGGGCACTCGACGCTGTCGACGAATTGCAGCACGCGGCGGCGCATCATCGCGCTATGGGAGTTGGCCAACGTGTGGCGAACGTGGCGCTCGGCGCTCGAGAACGTGCCGTTGTAGTAATAATCGGCTTGCACAGGGTGCTGGTCCGGATCGATTTCGACGGTCGGCTGCTCGTCGGTGAACAGAATCCAATTGCGTTGACGCTTAGGAAGTTTTCGCCATGGCTTGTCGATGTCGTAGCCCAGCGTGACGAGGATGTCGCGCAGGTTTTGGCCCTGCCACGCACCAGGCCATGCGGCAACGGCGCCTTCGCGGATGGTCAGCGAGGGGTCTGGCACCAGTGTCTCTTCGGTCACCCGATGGATTCGCCCCAGCCCGTGACATTCGGGGCACGCCCCAACCGCGGTGTTCGGCGAGAACGCATCGGAGTCCAGTCGTTCCGTAGCCCCCCGCGGGTAGGTCCCGGCGCGGGAGAACAGCATCCTCAACAGGTTCGACAGGGTGGTGACGGTACCGACCGTCGACCGCGATGTCGCCGAACCCCGGCGCTGCTGCAGTGCAACGGCAGGCGGTAGCCCGGTGATGTCATCGACCTTTGGCGCGCCGGTGGGCAATAGCAGGCGACGGGCGTACGGAGCGACCGATTCGAAATAGCGGCGCTGGGCCTCGGCATAGATGGTCCCGAAGGCCAACGACGATTTGCCGGATCCGGAGATTCCGGTGAACGCGACCAGCGCGTCACGGGGCGCTACCACGTCGACACCCCGCAGGTTGTGGACCCGCGACCCGTAAACGCGCACACAAGGGTCGATTTCGTCCGGGCTTCCGTAGGGCATTTGCGTCATCTTGCTCAGCGGAATACCCCGGGTTGCGGCCGCACAAGCGCGATGTCTGCTGCTCGACACCGGGTCCGACGCCTCATTCTTTCCCGGATTTGGTCTGCAATCCCGTTTTAACGCCCCGCCGGCCGGGAATTCCGCCGTGGCCATGACGGAGACATCACCAAGCCGCATCCGCCTGAGTCATCACGTCGTGGAACTCGATGACGGGCGCCGGATCGGACTTTCAGTCGGCGGCCGCGGAGTGCCGTTGTTATTCATGCACGGGCTCCTGCTGAGTCGTAAGGCATATCTACGGATGCTCAGCCGGATCGCCGGTATGGGATTTCTGGTCGTCGCCGTCGATGCCGCCGGTCACGGCGACACCGGGCGACTGCCCAGCGACGCGTGCGGCTTCACCGATCGTGCCGATTCGGTATTGCGCACGCTGGACGCCCTCGGCATCGGGCAAGCGTTGTTTGTCGGCCATTCGATGGGTGGGCGAATGACCATCCAGCTGGCCGCACGCGCGCCCGAGCGGGTACTCGCTGCCGTGCTGTTCGACCCGGCGGCCGGAGCCCGGTTCGACACGACCATCCCAGAACTGGTGAAGTCACCCACCAAGGCATTGGGCGCGGCCTACACCGCGGTCCGCGACACACTGGGCGACCCGACGCAGCTCAGCGCCGGGGAACAGGTCGGATATTTCCGCGTGCTCGCCGCGGTGGCGGTGCCCAACCTGCGTTATCCACTCGGGGCCGTCCGGACGATCAAGGCCATCGTCGAGTCCGGTGATTACACGCCGATGCTGCACACCATGCGCGACGAGGGGATGCCCACGATGGTGGTGCACGCCGAAAAAGACATGATCGTGCCGTTCCCGCACGCGCGCGAAATCGCCAACGAGTCCGACGCCACGCTGTACAAGGTGCCGGCCGCGTACCACTCGTGGATGATCGCCAATCCGCGGCAGGGCGCCGACGCGTTTCGTCAATTGCTCGATGGCGAACTGGGCGAGGTGCTTCGCAACGCCGCCGACACGATGGGCATCGCCGACCTCGATGACCACGAGGCATGGGAGCGCGAATTGCTGGACCCCGATGCGCTGGTGTTGCAGTTCATCCAGGGTCGCGACCGTGTCGAAATCGGGGCGGAGGAGCTTGACCATGTCGACCTCGAACTGGTGCGCCGTACGGAGCGTTCGCAGGAGCGACTGTCGTGGGCGCAACGCACGTATCGTAGGTGGGCGGCCAAGCACCTGCATCAGGCGCGATCGATGATCCGGCAGAACACCCGGATTGAGCCGGAGCATCACGAATAACTACCGGTGAATAGCGTGCGGTGGGGGCGGGCGGGGCTCGAACCCGCGACCAACGAATTTGCGAGCGATGGATCGCGTAAGTCTTAGAATGTCAATTCAATTGGCCCGCAGTAGCATTAAGGATCTAGCGATGATACTCGGCAACCGTTGTTAGGTAACTGACCCGGTCATACTCGCCGATTAAACGCCGACTGCCACGTGTTTGCCATCGCCGCGGCCGGTGTTCTTGCCTCAATCAGGCGCCTGGCCAGCGCCGCGCTGCTTTTCCGATGCCAAGTGCTTCACCATCTGGCAGAGGTTGACGACAGCAGCACTCAGCTTGGAGATGGTGGCGTCCCGATCTTCAACACACGACTGCCAGTCGGGAAACTCCTGCGGCAACTTCTGGTTGTCTGCGTTGACGTGGATTTTCTGCTCGATTTGGTCGCACAAATCCGCGAGCGTTAACTGTCCTGGCGCAGAGATGTCGGAGAACCATTTATCGGACATGTGCGGCCGTCTCCTCTCCAAAGAAACAAAGCTCCCGAATCTCGCAGGTTAGCGGGTCCCCGTCACTAGGTTTTCTGTGGGGCCGGATCACATCCGGCTGCCTTGGCACCAGTCAAACCGCTCCGGCCTCGGATGCCGGAGGTTGCGCCGCTGTTCAGATTGCACCCGTCGAACGAAGGCGTTCCATTCCAACCGCATCGAAGCCCGCGAGGGCGCCGAGTAGTTCTTCCGTATGCTGCCCGACGTGCGGCGCCGCCGGCGGTGCAAATCCTTCGTCGGGTTTGGTCTTGATGCACGTTCCAATCAATCGCTGCGACGTTCCGTCCGGCTGAGCCTGCTCGTAGATGAGTCGGCGATCCTTCGCGTGGTCGTCGTCGAACAGGTCCGCTCCCAAAAACGCTGGGGCTCCTGCGATATCGGTTGCAATGAAGAAGTCTGTCCATTCCCTGCGTGTGCGGCTCTCGAAAATTGCCGTTAACTCCTCGCGCAGCCTGGCGTCCGCCTCGAGATCCTTCCCCGGCTGCTGGCGCCCCGGTTCGTAGAGATCCATCCTGTCGAGTGACTCGCAGAACCTTAGCCAGAACTTGTCCTCCAGCGCGTTGAACACCACATAGTTGCCGTCGCTCGTTCGGTAGTACTGATAGCGAAGCGAAGCGCGGATTCCCTCACCGTAGGCCGGATGACCGTTCGCCAACGCCGTGAGGTGCTGAAAGTTCCAGTTGATAGCCGCATCGACCTGCGCTACCTCGACGTACTGCGGCTTGCCGTCGCGCCCGGCGGCGTGCAGTGCGGCGAGTACGCCCATCGCTGCGTACAGCGGTCCCGCCAGAACACCTGTCGTCCCTGTGGCCGCCCCCGAAAGGCGTGGCGTTCCATCCGCATCGATCACCGGCGGACTCAAGCCGGCGAAGCAATCGAAGGACAGCCCGTGTGTGGGTAATCTCGTGTAGGGCCCATAGCTGCCCATGCCGTTGAGCACGCAGTAGACAACCGTCGGGTTGACCGCAACGACGTCGTCGTAGCTGAATCCGAGCCGATGCGCGGTTCCGTAACGTAGACCGTCGATCACCACCGCCGACGACGCGGCCAGGCGGCGAAACGCATCCTGCCCGTCCGGTGTTTTCAGGTTTATTGCCACACTCTTCTTGCCGCGGTTCCAGTGCGAGTCCTGCAACTCGCCGCCGGAAACCGCCGAACCGCGGAAGCCACCGCCGCCGGGCGGCTCCACCTTGATCACCTCTGCGCCGAGGTCAGCCAGATGCCCGCCCAGTGCATCCGCGGAGAACAGTGACACCTCGAGGACGCGGACATCCTTGAGAAGTTCCATAACGCGACCTTTCCAGCCCGGAGTCCGGACGCAACCAGGCGCGGCGCGTCCTCACAAGTGCGGTGCGGCTACATCATGGTGATTGATTTCAGCTCGGTGTATTCCTCGAAGCCCCAGCGACCTTGCTCTCGGCCGAGTCCACTTTGCTTGAAGCCGCCGAATGGCCCCCCGCCGTTGAACATGCCGCGCGCCGGTAGAGACCAGCCGGGGCCCTGCCCGCCCCCCGGATCGGCTCCGAGGTTGGCACCGGGTGCGAGAGTTTGCACCATGATGGTGCCGGTTCTGACCTGCCTGGCGACGTTGAATCCCCTTGCGGCGTTGCGGGTTAGCACCAACCCTGCCAGACCGTAGATGGAGTCGTTCGCGATGCGGATGGCTTCGTCTTCGGAGCGATAGGTCATGACTGCCAGGACAGGCCCGAACACCTCTTCCTGGCATAAGCGCATGTCGCTGCGGCAGTCGACAAATGCCGTCGGTTCGTAGTAGAAGCCCCGTTCGAGATGTTCGGGACGTTTGCCGCCGGCCACTAGCCGCGCGCCTTCCTGCACTCCGGCCGCAACGAAGGACTCAACTCGTTGACGCTGCTGATCCCTGATAAGGGGCCCGACGACGGTGGCGGGATCACGCGGGTCCCCGACCGTGATCATTGGGGCCATGGCTTTGAGGCCCTCGACATACGCGTCGAGCAGGTGCTCGGGCAACAGAAGTCGCGATGTGACGGTGCACGCCTGTCCGGCATGCATCAAAACTTGTCCGAATCCTATTCCAGCAACGTCACTTTCGGTCGCATCGTCGAGGACGATGTGCGCGCTCTTGCCGCCTAGTTCGAGCTGTGCGCGTTTCATCGTCGCCGCCGATAGTGCGCGGATGCGTCGACCGGTGGCGGTCGAACCGGTGAACCCGATCATGTCTACGCCCGGATGGGTACACAGCTCCTCGCCGATACCAGCACCTCCCACGACCACGTTGAACACTCCGGGCGGGAGGCCGGCTTCCTCGCCGATCTTGGCCAGCTCCAAGGCGTTCATCGGGGTCCACGGGTGCGGCTTGAGCACCACAGTGCAGCCGACGGCCAAGGCGGCCAGGCACTTCTGAATGTTGATCGAGAAAGGAAAGTTGAACGGCGTGATGACTCCGACCACCCCGACCGGTTCGCGGACCACCGTCACGCCGCCCAGGCCGGTCGGCGACACCACGGGCCCGCCCGGTGTCTCCACCCACGTCACGTCGTGTTCGACGAACTCGCCGTAGTAGTGGGCGGCTTCGATCGCACCACCAACCTGAATCAGGTCGGTGATGAAGCCGGTCGAGCCGATCTCGGCGACGATCAACTCTCGAAGTTCTGCTTTGCGCTCGTCCAGAATTTCAGCGAACCGCTTGATGATCTTTGCCCGTTCCCGGACCGACATCCACGGCCACGGCCCTTCGTCGAAAGCCCGCCTGGCAGCCTCGACCGCCATGGCCGCCTGCTTTGGTCCGCCGTCGACAACCCGTCCGATCAACTCTTCGGTAGCCGGATCGATGACGTCGATGGTGCCGAGAGCGTTGTCGCTCAACCACTTACCGTCGATGAAGCTCTGGTACTCCCGCATTACATGAATCCGTACGCGTCGACTAGGTCAGCGTCGGATACGGGGCGGGCTCAAAGTCGAAGACCCGGCGAGCATTACCTTGAAGCACTTTGTACTTGTCGAGGTCGGACCGGCCGTCGAGCGCCTTGTGAGCAGCCTGAAGGGAGTTGGGCCAGAGGCTGTCGGTGTGCGGATAGTCCGTTTCGATCATCACATTGTCAACGCCGATGAAGTCGAGATTCGCCGCCCCGAAGTCGTCCTCGATGAAGCAGCCGTACATGTGGTCGCGGAAGAGCTGGCGTGGTGACTCCGGGAATATCTCGGGGTCGGTGGGTACGGCGTTCAAGCGCATCGTGGCCGGGTCAACCGCCCAGTTGTTGGCGCGCAGATAATGGTAGTCGGCGGCCACATGTTCAGCACGCTCGATGAGATAGGGAATCCAGCCGATGCCACCCTCGGCGAGCACGATCTTCAGGTCGGGGTACTTCTGCAGCTTGCCCGAGAACAGCCAGTCGGTGGTTGAGTTCGCCAGATTGAGGTTGATGTTGACCGCCTGAACCCCAAAAGGTGCGTCAGGTGCTGTGTTCGGGCTGACCGAGGACGATCCGATGTGGGTGCACAGCGGCATCTTCGTCTCGTTCACCACTGCGAAGAAGTCGTCCCATGCTCCCGAGTGAATGGACGGAAATCCCAACGGGTGCAGGTTCTCCGCGAAGGCAATCGCTTTGGCGCCCTTGCCTGCGCACCTCAGCGTCTCTTCCACGGCCAGTTGAGTATCCCACAACGGAATGATGATCATCGGGATGTAGCGCCCGGGCGCCGCCGCGCACCACTCATCGATGACGAAGTCGTTGTAGGCCCGCACGCACTTGAGACCTAGGTCGCGGTCACCGAGGTGGGCGAACATCTGACCACAGAACCGGGGAAAGAACGGAAAGTTCAGTCCCGCGATCACATGATCCTCGTCCATGTCAGCGATACGGGCCACCGGATCGAAGTATGCACGAGGCATTTCGTCGTAATTCACTGGCAGCGGCGAGTACTCAGCCGGCCGTTGGTGAGCCGCGACCAAGATGCCCATCACCGAGGCGCGCGCTTGGTCGTAGATCCACGTATCGACGCCATCGATGCGCTCGACACGTGGCACTCGATCGCGGTCGGCGGCCGACGCCCGGTCGACCCATAGATTCGGTGGCTCGATGATGTGGTCATCGACGGAGATCATCCATTGAAGATCTTGCTTGTCCACGGGTTCCTCCCTGATTTCACCGAACCGGTTCATCGGGCTTGGCGAGCGAGCAACGGCTGCAGCAATGGGGGCGTCGTCGCGCAAACGGATACCGATTACCGGCTGACCTGATGCTAGGAGCGGCTCTGGCGCACTGTCAAGTGGCACTTGATAACTTGTCGAGTCCTACTTGAAAAATCGCTATCGCGCTGGCTGCGAGCTGATATGGGCCACCCCTCACTGGCCGACGCGGGCACCCGGCGTGAAAACGACGGGCAGGGCGCGGTAGCCCCGAGTGACCGAGTTCCCGTGAAAATCAACTTTTGCCCCAGGGGGGATTGCGTAGTCGGGTATCCGATTCAGGGTCTGTTCGACGCCCACCCGAAACTCGAGTCGGGCGAGATTGGAGCCGAGACAGCGATGGACGCCGGCTCCGAACCCGAGGTGGCGGTTTGTCTGTCGGTCGAGAATGCACTTGCTCGGCTCGTCGAACTCGCGCGCGTCGCGGTTGGCGGCCGCATAGTTCACGACGACCGTCTCACCGGGACAGAACTTGTGGCCGCTTAGTTCAACCCCTTCCGCAACTGAGCGATGCAGTCCGTGCACCGAACCGGCGAACCGGATGAATTCCTCTATCGCCGTGGGCATCAACTCCGCTTCGCGGACGAGGCGATCGCGCTCCGAAGCATGAGTGCCCAGATAGAAGAAGGCGAACGACATTGCACTAGAGGTTGTTTCGAGCCCCGCTTGCACCAGCAGCATCACATTGGCGACAACGTCGTCGAAGCTCAGTTTTTCGCCGTCGACCTCGGCGGCGAGTAAAACATCGATGAGATCGTCACGCGGCGGTTCACCACGACGCTTGTCGATCTCCTCGCGTACGCGGAGGTAGAGATTCGTCATCGAACCGTTTCGGACCTCTTCGCTCTCACCATTGATCGCGAGGTCAGCGGTCTCGATGTAGAGCGGCACGTCCTCAACGGGCATGCCGAGGAGATATCGGAAGAACACGATCCCGGGTTGCTGCCAGGCGACGTCGGCGAGATCGCCGCGGCCCGATTCGATGAAGTTGTCGATCAAGCCATCGGTGACCGCGCGCACCTGGGGCTCCAGCTGTTTCATGCGACCCGGAGAAAAATATGGGTTGAGAACTTTGCGAAGCTCTTGCTGCCGCGGAGGATCCAAGGTGATCACGATGTCACCCAACGACATCGGGTTGCCCTCCAGCCCAAGGGGTTTACTGGAGAAGCTGCGCCAATCACGCAAGATCTCGTAACAGTCGTCGTAACGGGTGGCGACCCACGCGCCCCCCGGCGTAGGGCCCAGGAAAGGGACATCCTGGTGACTGAACGGTCCGCTCTCCCGCATCACTGCGTAGACCTCGTAGAGGTATTCTTGGTCGTTGAAATCTTCGTGACGAAGATCGAGGTTCCGGGCGTGTTCCTCCGGTGGCTTGGTCACCATGGGTATTCCTTTCCGCCCCCGGGCGCGGGCATGCCAACCTCGGGACAACGACCGCAATCGCGCCACCGTCCATGTGCCATCTGCGCCGGCCCTCGATTTTCTCGCACACGCCGAAATTTGCTTTGGCAGCACAGTAAGTCGTCGGCCAGATGGAGTCAAGTCGCACTCGATAACTATCCGAGCCCACTCATGATCAGCGCGCCGTAGTGCGCACGGACACAGAGGATAAGGCCGAAGAAGCTAAGTGGCGTCGGACGGCACGCGTGCGAGCTTCCCCTCAGAAGACTCGTGCTCGCTAAAGTATGTGGGGTGACTACAGGTGCGCGGCGGCGAGTTCGCGACAAGGACGGCAAACAACGAGCTCTCCTTGAAGCGGCTGCGGAGGTCTTTGCCGAGGCGGGATACGCGGCTGCGGCGACAAAGGAGATTGCTCGTCGCGCCGACTGCTCTGAGGCAATGCTGTTCCACTACTTCGGGGACAAGCGAGGCATCTTTGAGCAAGTTGCTTCTCGACAGATCGCGGACCTCGTCAGCGAGGCAGAAGAGCAAGTCGTGGCGGCCCTGCCTGCGCACTTCGAGGACTATATCGAGAAGCTTTTCCTTGCGAGACTGAGGATCGATGACCGGAACAGCGGCGTGCCCGGATGGGACATTTCCGGTCGGGCGTTATCAGATCCGGACTTCTCGCTGCGCGTGCTGCAACCCAATCACGCACGCCGTACGGCCGTTATCGCTGAAGGCGTTCGCAACTACCAAGCCGCGGGACAGATCAGGGCCGACGTCGACGCCGACCTGTTCGCCGAGCTGCTGGCTAATTTCATCATCTTCACAACCAGCCTCGGACCACGCTGGTTTGGTACAGGCGAGTCAGATATCCGCGCGCAGATCGAACTGGGTTCGCAGATCCTCGCTAAAGGCGTAAGCACTTCACCCAGGACGCCGCCCGCCAAGCGAGGCGCGCGGGCGCAACGGGCCCCTAGGGTGCGTGCGGCCGACTAAAAGCTCCGACGAGTCGACCACGCGGCCGTGGCTATCGAGTCGCACTTGACACCGTTGCTTTCCCGTCGCTAGCGTCGTTGCCAGCCAGGCCGCAGCGATGCGGATGCAGAGCACCCTGCTCGATCGGCGCGAGCGTGAGGACAGAAGGTGGCGTGTGTGCATTCATCGGCGCTTGTAGCTCACTTCCGAAAACGTTGACGCGGAAAGTCGCACGGCGATGAACGCGCTGAATGGGGTTCGGGTTGTCGAATGGGCGACGGAAATCACCGGCCCGTATTGCACCAAGTTGTTCGCCGACCTCGGAGCAGAGGTCATAAAGATTGAAGCCCCGGACGGGGATCCGTTCCGCCGCAGAACGTCTGGCGATCGAAGCGACGCCGACGCGTTATTCAAATTCCTGAACGCCGGCAAGCGTTCAGTCGTTGGCACATCGCTGCCCGACCCGGAGGACCTGATCGCTTCCGCCGATGTGTTCGTCGATTCTCTTGGCCCTGGGGCACTCGACCGCGAGGCCCTCCTCCGGCGTGCGCCACACCTGGTGATCGTGGCGTTGTCTCCGTACGGATTGACCGGACCGTACCGGGACCGACCCTCAACGGAGTTCACGATCCAGGCCGAGAGCGGAACCTTGGCGCTGCGAGGTCGTCCGGACCAACCGCCCATTCAAGCGGGTGGTCGAGTCTTCGAATGGGTCATGGCCAGTTATGCCGCCGTCGCGGCGCTCGGCGCATTGCGTCGGGTTCAACTCGGCGGTGCAGGTGAAATCGTCGACTGCTCGTTGTTGGAGACGTGCCACCTCAGCGCCAGCGGCTTCGCTGACATCTACCACGAGTTGGCCGGACGTCCTGAGTTGAACTTGCCTGCCCGGCAGGTCGAGATCCCGTCCATCGAACCGACCGCGGACGGATGGGTGGGCTTCAACACCAATACCCGCCAACAATTTGAGTCGTTCCTCGCGATGATCGGTCGACTGGACCTGCTCGACGATGACCCGGCGTGGGCGCTCGCAACGACCCGCTGGGAACGCCGGGACGAGTGGAATCAGATTGTGCGGAACTGGACGACGAGACACTCCACAGACGAGATCGTCGAGTTGGCCTCCGATCTGCGGATCCCCGTTTCACCGGTCAACAACGGCCAAACCGTGGTGAACCACCCCCAGTTCGCGGCGCGCGGCGTGTGGGGCACGTATGCCGACGGCAGCTTTACCCACCCGTTGGCGCCCTACCAGATCAATGGCCGACGACCCGCCCCGACCGCCGGTGCTCCTCCGCTCGGCGAAATGGCACATGCACCCGCCCACACCAGGATTGCGACCGCCGCTGACCGCGCACCGGCACTTCCGCTACAGGGCGTACGAATTCTCGACGCGACAGCGTGGTGGGCGGGCCCCTCCTCCACCCATATTCTCGCCGCGCTAGGCGCCGAGGTCATTCACCTAGAGTCGACGGACCACCCCGACGGCGCACGGATGGCGGTCGCAGCGTTCGCCAATCAGCCTCAGTGGTGGGAGCGGTCGGGAATGTACCTGGCGACCAACACGAACAAGCGAGGGCTCACCCTCGACCTGTCCTCTTCCGAAGGGCGGGAGTTGTTGTTCGGCCTCGTCGCATGCTCGGACATTCTGGTCGAAAACTTCTCACCCCGGGTCTTCGACAATTTCGCGATCACGTGGGAGGCCGTCAGTGAGCAGAACCCCCGAATAGTGATGGTCCGTATGCCTGCGTTCGGACTCGACGGACCATGGCGCAACAATGTGGGTTTCGCGCAAACGATGGAACAGATGACCGGAATGGCTTGGGTGACCGGCCACGAGTACGACCAGCCGCGAATCCCCCGCGGCCCGTGTGACCCACTGGCGGGAATGCACTCCGCATTCGCCATGCTCACCGGACTCCGGCGTCGCGACGAGACTGGCCAAGGGTCCCTCATCGAAGTATCGATGGTTGAGTCCGCACTCAACGCGGCCGCCGAGCAGGTCGTCGAATTCACCGCATACGGGCACCTGATATCGCGGCTAGGAAATCGGAGCCGTGACGCCGCCCCACAAGGGCTGTATCAATGCGCGGGGACCGAGCGGTGGCTGGCGATTTCGGTCGCCACCGACGAGCAGTGGCGCCTACTGAAGTCGGCTCTGGGTGAACCGGATTGGGCGAATGACCCCGCGTTGGACACCCACGAAGGGCGCATGCGGGCACATGATGTGATCGACAAGCATCTCGAGCACTGGACCGGCCGCCAGGATTCCGCGGCCGCCGCAGAGTTACTCGTTGAATACGGTGTTCCGGCTGCGGATTTGGCAGACGCCAGGGTCGGTTCGATGCACCCTCAGCTGGCCGCACGAGGCTTCTTCGAAAGCCTCGACCACCCAATCGTGGGACGCCATCACGTGCCGGCGATTCCCTTCAGGTACCGCAGCGTCGATGAGTGGTATCGGTCAGCGGCGCCGACGTTGGGACAGCACAACGCGAGCATCCTCGGCGACCTACTGGGCCTGGACGCCGCATCGATTGCAGCGCTCACAGAAAAAGGAGTCATCGGGACCAGACCAGGCGGCTTGGACTAGACAGATCTGCTGTAAGTGCGTCCAGCGGATGTGTTGGGGAGAAGAGACAGCGTGAAACTTCGTGTCGACAGCGAAATGTGCCAGGGCCACAGCCGTTGTTACGCAACGTATCCCGAATTGTTCGACATCGACGACGAAGGGATTGCCGTCGTCACCATGGAAAATGTTCCTCCCGCATGGGAAGACCGGGCGCACAACGCAATCGCGAACTGCCCCGAGCGTGCCATACATATCGTCAAGGAGTCGCCGTGAAGACCAAGGGAGCAGTTCTGTGGGGGCTGAACGAGAAGTGGTCGGTAGAAGAGATCGAACTCGATCCGCCGCAGGAAGGCGAGCTACTCGTCGAGTTCGAAGCCACCGGTCTCTGTCATTCCGACCACCACATCCGCACCGGCGACATGTTCGGGGTGAGTTTTCCCTTGATCGGTGGACACGAAGGGGCGGGCATCGTTCAAGAGGTGGGTCCGGGAGTGCGCGATGTGGCGGTGGGAGACCACGTGGTCACATCTTTCCTGCCGGCGTGCGGTCGCTGCCGCTGGTGCGCCACGGGTCAGCAAAACCTCTGTGATTTCGGCGCGACCATCCTCGCGGGAGTCCAGGCCGACGGCACCTTCCGGCGCCGGGCCAGAGGACGGGGCATCGGAGCCCTCTCAGGTGTCGGCAGTTTCGCCCAGTGGGGGGTGTTGTCGGAAGCCTCAGTGGTCAAGATCGACAACGATGTGCCGCTATCGCGCGCATGCCTTCTCGGCTGCGGCGTAACCACCGGTTGGGGTTCAGCGGTCAATACCGCGAACGTCAGTCCCGGCGACGTGGTGCTCGTGGTTGGCTGCGGAGGGATCGGCAGCGGCGCCATTCAGGGTGCGCGACTGGCGGGAGCAGAGCAAATCGTCGTGGTCGATATCGAGCCGAGCAAGCGCGACAAAGCGTTTCAGTTCGGAGCCACTCATTTTGCCACCTCGATAGAGGAAGCAACCCAGTTAGTTGGCGAGATTACGCGTGGAGTCATGGCCGACTCGGCCATCCTCACGCCAGGCGTACTCGAAGGCGCGATGATCAACGACGCGCTCAACGCGGTGCGGAAGGGCGGCGCCGTGGTGGCCACCGCCCTGGCATCGATGTCCGACGTGACACCGACGCTGCCGCTGACGTTGTTCACGCTGTTCCAAAAACGCCTCCTGGGCAGCCTGTACGGCGAAGCCAACCCGCGGGCCGACATCCCTCGACTTATAAGCCTGTATCGAAGCGGCAAGCTGTTGCTCGACGAAACGGTCACCACCGAGTACAAGCTCGAAGACATCAATGAGGCCTACGACGACATGCTCGCCGGCCGCAACATCCGCGGGGTGATAATCCACGAGCACTGAGCCTTTGGGGAACGGCGAATCCGCCACGTATCCAGCCCGCGCAAGTTAATTCACCTACTCATCGTGAAGGGATTTCACTCATGTCTTCGCCAGCCGATGTCGTCCGTAACTTCTGTGCCTTGATGGCGCAGCGGGACGCCGAAGCCCTGCGTCCCCTCCTCGCCGAAGGGGCCGTTTATCAGAACGTGGGAATGCCCGCCTTCACTGGGCCAGACGCCATCGTGGAGAACATGGCCGCCCAGTTCGCGATGTTCCCCGACGCCTACGCCTTCGAAATCGTCAACCTCGCCAGCGAGGGTTCCGTGGTGCTCACCGAACGCCTGGACTACATCCAGACTCCGGACGGAAGCAAGCCGGCCATCCCGGTAATGGGGACCTTCGTCGTCGATGACGATGGGAGGATCACTCGCTGGACCGACTATTTCGACCTGAATCTGATAATGAAACTCCTTCAAGGCGAGGACATTAGCGCCCTGGTACCCGCGACCGCATGAGTTGGGACATCACCACCGATCTGGGATCAACGGCGCTTGCTGTCGCTGCTCAACGGGCAGCGGAAACAGCACAAGACGACCCGTTGATCCACGACGAGTTTGCAGCGGTGTTGGTGGCGGCGGCCAATGAACCGGGTTGGCAACGCATCGCGTGTGGCGACCTTTCGTGGATGGGCGCAGAGGACGATGTTGGGCGGCGGGTTGCGCGAACCGGCCGCGAGTACGTCGCGACACGGACGGTCTTCTTCGACGAGTTCTGTGCTGACGCAGCGAGTTTGGGAATCAGCCAATTCGTCATCCCCGCAGCCGGCCTCGACGCCCGTGCCTATCGCTTAGCCGCTCTCACCGGCAGGCGCGTGTACGAAATCGACCAGCCCGCAGTCCAGGCGTTCAAAGACGCCGCCCTAACAGCGCATGGTGCTACTCCGCTAGCCGACCTGTGCGCGATTCCTGTCGATCTGCGCGATGAGCGTTGGCCGCTGATGTTGATGGAGGCGGGCTGGGACAAGTCGCTGCCGACCGCCTGGCTCGTCGAGGGGCTGCTGCCCTACCTCTCGTCAACCGAGCACAACGCACTCTTCGAGACGCTCACTGGGCTCAGCGCACCGGGTAGCCGGCTGGCCGCCGAGGTCTATCACCACTCGACAATGCATTTCGGTGACAAGCGGCTGAGCGCGTGGCGCGACGGAGCAGCCGAGATAGACGACGCGCTGGGCGTCGACGTGGATGTAACGGCGTTCATCAGAAACGACGATGCCAGCGATACGGCATCATGGCTGTCCCAGCACGGATGGCGGGTGGATTCCCTAGACAGCCGCGAAATGATGTCGCGCCTCGGCAGGCCAATCCCACCGGACCTCCGCGACATGGCGCCAGCTAGCTCCCTGGTAACAGCGATCCGCTCCGGGCCCTAGCGTTCCAACGGATACTGGTGGTCGTCATTTCGAGCTTGGTGTGAACGAGGGGTGTCCATGCGGGTGCCAAGGGCCGTCGCAAACTTCAATCGTCGAGTCACCAATCCATCGGCTCGGTCGATCACGCCATGGCTTCCAGGCCTAGGGACGCTCGAACATGTCGGACGCAAATCAGGCAAGAGTTATCGAACGCCGCTGTTGGTTTTTCCCATCCGCGACGGCTTCGTCGTTCTCATCGGGTACGGGCTGGAATCGGACTGGCTGAAGAATGTATTCGCCGGTGGACAAGCGGTGCTGCACAAGCGCGGCAAGAGTATCGCGCTCGCCAATCCCCGCCTCCTGGGTAAGGCTGACGCCGCAACGCTCGTTACAGGGCCATCTGGTGTGTTCTACCGCCTGTTTCCGTACAACGAAGCGGCGCTGGTGTTGACCAAAGTCAATTCCACGCAGTGACTTTGGGCAGCAGAACGAAGAAATTGCGCCAATGGGCTCGCCCAACGCGGTCGATTGTCGATGTCACGAATCGCTCCCGGCGAGCAACCCCCGCTGCACGGCGGGCCGTGTTTCGGGGCCGGTCGGCTAGTCACCAAGTGCCTGATCTTCACGACACTCGTTTGCTTCCTTTATGCCGGCTCGCCTTGGCCGATAAGCCGTCAGGATCAGCAGACCAACCGGCAGCAGCACGGCCACCGTGAGCACAATCGTCTGCCAGACCGCGGCCTCCATCGTGAAGTGCTCCAGGTGCGTGAGATGAAAGATCAGATGCGGGATGGCGAACAGCAGGTACGCGCCCAGCGCGATCCGCACCATGCGGCACTCCATCGTGATTGCGGTGACAACGAATACGAGCGCAAGTGAGAGATTCATGGCGCCGTAGTCGCGCATGAGGTGTTCGGAGTACGGCGGAATGAGATCCACCCAGGGCACGTAGTCGTAGAACACCCGAGGCGCCAGCGTCGCGACGAGCCCGACCACCATCTCCACGAATGTGAGAAACCACACCCCGGCGCGCAGCGCGGTCAGCGGGGCGTTCACCGCGACCCGTTGCGTCGGCGGTGCGGCAGGTAAGCGCGGATGGCGTCGCGGTAGGGCAGGTGGCCCGTGGCGACTTGTTCGCCGAGATATTCCTCGAAGGTGATCGTGCCGGCGGCGTGCTCCGGGGCTAGCAGCCCGCCGGCGCGGATCCCGCCAAATACCTTGCCGGGCAATCGGACCGGGACGATGGGTCGACGCTTACCGACGATCGCCAAGTAGCTGCGGGCAAGATCGTCGATCGCGCGCGCCTGGGGGCCGCCGAAATCCGGCGCACGCCCGATCGGCTCGCCGAGCGCCAATTGGGCCAACCGTGCGCCCACGTCGCGCGCGTCGACCGGTTGGAACCGCAGGCTCGACGGCAGCGCCAGGACCGGTGGTTTCGCGAGCATACGCATTAGGAAGGCGATCAGATCGTGAAACTGGGTCGCCCGCAGCACCGTCCATGGCAGACCCGACTCGGCGATCAAACGTTCGTTGGCGAGCATCATGCGGTAGAGGGCGAATGGGACGCGGTCGATTCCGACGATGGAGACGTACACCAGATGCGGTGCGCCCGCTCGTTTCGCCGCCGCCACCAGTTGGTCGGTGGGATAGACGCAGTGCACGATTGTGTCGACACCGTCCACGGCCGCGTCGAGCCCATCACCGGTCTGCACGTCCCCCACGACATGCGGGACGTCGGTGGACTGTTGGGGGCGCCGTCCGCGACTGAGAACGCGGACATCTTTGCCCTCGGCCGCAAGATGGTCGACAACGATGCGGCCCACGGTTCCCGTACCGCCGGTTACGAGTACTGAGTTCGTCATACCCTATGAACCGGACAGGCCCGGAGGATGTGACAACTGCTTGGCAAGAAACCGCAGTTTGTCGGGATTGGCCAGGATCCGCACGGCCGCTATCCGCTCGCCCCTGATCTCGAAGCACAAGACACCGGCCAGTGTGTCGCCGTCGAATGCCAGGATCGCCGGCTCGCCGTTGACCTCGGCGGCATCGAGACGCAGGTGTACCTGCGCCAGGTTTCTGGTGAACACCCGCGCCACGTACTGGGCCATCCGGTCGCGGCCCGAGACCACGCGCCGGGCGGCCGCCACCTTGCCGCCGCCGTCGGCCGTGGAGGTCACATCGGCGGTCAAGATTTCGACGAGTCCGACGACGTCGCCGGCGGTGGCGGCGGTGAAGAACTGCTCAACCAGTGACTGCCACTGCGTCCGATCAGGTTGGAAACGCTGCCGAGGTTCACCAAGACGTTGCCTCGCGCGCCGGTACAGCTGCCGGGCGTTGGCCTCCGACATCTCGAGGATCTCGGCGATCTCTAAATGGCTGTAGGCGAACGCCTCTCTGAGCACGAACGCCGCCCGCTCGTTAGGGGTGAGTTGCTCCATCAAGCTCAGCAACGCGATGGACACCGACTCGCGTTGCTCGGCAACTTCCTGCGGGCCGAGTGTCCGTTCGTCGGTGAGGACTGGCTCCGGAAGCCACGGCCCGGGGTAGACCTCCCGGCGAGCGCGGGCCGACGTGAGCCGGTTGAGGCACAGGTTCGTGACGGCCTTGGTAAGCCACGCCGGCAGCGATTCGATGAGTGCTGAGTCTGCGCCGTGTAGTCGCAGGTATGCATCCTGCACCGCGTCTTCGGCTTCGCTCGCCGACCCCAGCAGTCGGTAGGCCAACCAGAACAGGCGCGGCCGCTGAGCCTCGAAGTCCTCCACGAGGTCGGTCACACTGCCAAGACTGCCACGGCTCGAATGTCGCCGGATGGCTGCCGCGACGGGACGAGCTGACAGGTGTCAGCTGGTTAGCTAGGGACGGACCGCCGCCAACACGTTGACGCTCACGTCCGACGAGGTGGCCGATCGACCAGCAACCGCTGTCCGTCCCGCCACTGAACGACGCGGATCTGATGGCCGGTTTGCACGCCGGTGACCGGGTCGACACGAAATCGACCGAACAAGGTGGTGGTGTCGAGTCGTTGTGACGCGGCCATCACCGGCAAGGATTCAATAGTGTCGGCTTCCATCGCGCAGCGCTGCCAAACGACACCTGCGGCGAAGGCCGCAGCAGCCGGATAGGGCGGCTCAGTACCGTTCGCGCTCCGGTAACAGTGGCTGAACCACTCGCTGTCGGGGCCGTCCGCGGGATCATCTGTCCCGTCGTCGAACCACTGGCACGGCCCGTAAAGCCCCTCCACGCGATCACCGATGGCATGCCGGAGCTCATCAACCCCCGCGGCAACCAATCCAACTGCGCGCCAACGGCGTTCGCTGGCCCACTGCGCGATCGCGACGTCGTCGTCGAAGGAACCGGCCGATAACAGCACATCGCCCGCCGGGACCTGCGCCAGCATGTCTCTGGCCCGGCCTGGCCGAAAAGTCACCGACCGCCACAGGAGACCCAGTCGCCGCGCAACCGTCGCCGCCCCTTCGGCCACCTCGCGACCAAACCCCGTGTCGACATGCACTATTACCACCTCTGACCCCTCCCCGACACCGTCGGCGACAAGTGTTTCGAGCACTGCGGCGAGATAGCGGTAAGCAGGAGACTCCACGTTGACGACACGCGGATACGCCGGCCGCGCCAGCCGGGCGGTCGCGCCACCGTGGTTCCAGACGACCCCTGTGCTGGCGGCCGCAGCCGCGAGCGCGGGCCCCGAACCGTACGGCCCGAACACCACGTTGGGCCGGCTAGCCTCCGCGGCCCGCATCGCGGACGCCGCGGAGGGGTAAGCGTCAATGACCTCCAGACTTACTCCGGAACTGTCAGCCCAGAGAGCAACGGCGCTCGCCCCTGCTATCCCGAATCTGGCCAGCGGCCCCGACAGCGGGGTAACCAGGACGGCGCGCGCTGCCACGCACACAATTTAAACAGTGTGGCGAAACCGAGCGCGAGCTTCGCGCGGCTGCCGCGTCGGAATTCAGCCACGGGCGTGGGGCCTACGCGCCGACCTACAAACGCGGACTTCGTCGCCGGAAAGCTGCAGTAGTTACTCACGCTTCCGTTAAGTGACGAACGCGCGCACCATGGAGGGGTCCGCAGTCTCACCAGGACGAGAAGGGGGCGGGCGATGAAGGCAAATGTCGGCGACTACCTCGTGGTAAAGGGCACAACCACGGAACGGCATGATCAACATGCTGAGATCATCGAAGTGCGCTCGCAAGACGGCTCGCCGCCATACGTGGTGCGTTGGCTGGTGACTGGGCACGAGGCGACGGTGTACCCCGGGTCTGACGCGGTGGTCGTCACCGCCGCCGAGCATACGGAGGCCGCACAACGCGCTGCCGCGCGGGCCCGCCACGCCGCCACCACCCGCACAGCGGTTCCGTGAGATTTGCTGGGCCAAGAGTAATTCGACGAGAGTCAGATGTGTCGGCTCCGATCGAGGTCACCGCTGTGGCCCCCAGTGCAGGGTCAGGCTAGATCGCCAGTACCGTGCCCCCGGTCGTCGGGCAGCATGCCGATGTCGCCGGTTCGCCTGCACGGCAAGATGTTTGCGGTTGTTGAGGCGAACGCGAGTACAGTAGTTCGGTGGTCGTCGCCCCATCCAATGAGCGGATGATCGCTGGGTCGCCGCCGCGACCGTCGAAGAATGTATTCGCCGGTGGACAGGCGGTGCTGCATTAGCGCGGCAAGAGTATCGCGCTCGCCAATCCCCGCCTCCTGAGTAAGGTGTTGACCAAAGTCAATTCCACGCAGTGATTTTGGGATTTAGAGCGAAGAAATTGAGCCAGTGGGCTCGCCCAACGCGGTCGATTGTCGAGTCACGAATCGCTCTCGGCGATGCGCTGCTGCACGGCGACATCAACGCTTTCTTGCGGTACGTCTCTGGTTGCGCTGGCTAGCCCATAACCCAAAGGTTGATGGCGCCTACCAGCATGAGCGTGACGGCGCAGATCAGGATTACCGCTGCGCCCCGCCATTGACCCCCGGACTCGGCAGTTAGCCGAAGTCGCCGCAGCGGGACCAGCGTGTTCCCCGCGCGAACGGTTCGGTTGTGGAAAACTTCAGCGCGATCAGAGCAGGAGAGGCGCGTGACGACCACCCATACCGAACGGCTCCCGTTGCTGACCCGGCGCGACCGCATCATGAGCACCATCACCGTGATCGCGTCCATGGCAGCCGGGGTTCTCAACTTCACCCACGCGAATGCAGTGCTGGCGTTCACCGTCTCCGCACTCGCGTTGGCCACACTGGCATCCCTGGTCGGCCGTTCGGTGGAGGCGCTCGGAGACCGGCTCGGGCCCAGCGCCACTGGGATACTGCAGACGGCGCTGGGGAACCTGCCCGAGTTGTTTGTCATCCTGTTCGCACTCAAGGCGGGCCTTTACGGCGTGGTTAAGGCCACCATCGTCGGCTCGATTCTCTCCAACGCCCTGCTGGTGCTCGGGCTGGCATTCGTGGCCGGCGGGATCAAGCACGGCCGCCAGCGGTTCGCCGCCGACGATGGACGCACCCTCGGACTGATGTTCACCCTCGCGGTGTTCATCCTGGCCGTGCCCTCCCTCACCGCTGCAATACACACCCCGGCGCAACAGCACGAACGGGTGGTGTCGGTCGTCGTCTCCATCGTCATGCTCGCGCTGTTCGCACTCTCGCTGCCCGCCACGCTCGGAAACCGGGCCCCCGACCCGGCGCTACAAGCTGGTGATAAACCCTCCAGAGCGACCTCTCCCATTGTGGCCAGCCCCGATTCGGCCGAAGCCGCCAGTGCCGCAACAGCACACGGCGAGTGGCCGTTGGCGATGGCCATCGGCATGCTGGCCGTCGCCGGTATCGGTGCGGCCTTCGTGTCGGAATGGTTCGTCGCCGCCCTCGAGCCAGCGATGCATGCAGCGGGCATCAACGAGGTTTTCGCCGGTCTGGTGATCGTGGCCATCGCCGGCAACGCGGTGGAGAATTTCGTCGGCATTCAGCTGGCGGCCAAGAACCAGATGGACTACGCGGTTCAGGTAGTCCTCCAGTCGCCCGTCCAGATCGCGCTCACCATCGCCCCGATCGTCTGCCTGGCGGCGGTATGGCTCGGCCAGCCCGGTTTCGATCTGGTGTTCTCGCCGCTGCTGTTGGCGTCGATGATTATGTCTGCGCTGGTCGCGGTGCTGGTGACCTTCGACGGGGAGTCGACCTGGTTCGAGGGAACAGTGCTCATCGCGCTCTATGTAGCGATCGCCACGTCGTTCTGGTGGGGATGAGGGGCCCCAACGGTCTGACGGTCCGCCCTCCAATCACCCGAAGGCGAAACGTCACGCATCAACCGACGTCATACATTTGGCCGGTGGGGCGGGCGGGGCTCGAACCCGCGACCAACGGATTATGAGTCCGCGGCTCTAACCAACTGAGCTACCGCCCCGACGGGGTTGTCCGTAGGAAACGGTAGCCGAAGAACGAAGTGAGTTTCTGTGGGGCGGCACACGCCCACCTGCCGTGTCGCACCCCATGGGCGCCGCATCCCTGGTGGCGCCCATGGGCAAAAAGCTCTTACGCGGGCGACGGCGCCTGTGCGGCCTGTCCCTTGATCGCGGGAATCATTTCCGGCGCGTAGACGAAGATCGCGGACTCGACCTCCCACTCAGCCTGATCGGCTTTCAGGGGCGTCGTGTTGGTCACCATGTTCACGAGTCGTTTCCCGGCGGCCAACGGATTGTCAGCGCTGCGGACCTGGTCGGCGAACCAACGGCCCTCGGCGGTCATGTTGCAATCGTTGAACTCAGCCGAGTGAATCATTTTGTTCTGCGCCAGCAGCTTGATGTACTGATCGTCCTTCGGGGTCATGTTGCAGCCGGCCGCTGCTTGCGGCGCTGACAGCAGCGCTCCGCCCAGCATCGATGTCGCAACGACTGCGCCGGCAGCCCCTAACGCCAGCATCTGCCCGCGCGAGCGTGTACGTCTGATTGTCATCTTCGAACTCCTTCGCGTAGAGGTTTGCTGAACCACCAGTCGCACACCACATGGATACACCGACAGAGAGCGCGACAAACGGCAGTTATGCCAAACAGGGGGGAATAATGACGATTGAAAACCACAGCGCAAGAAGCTATTCGAGCAAATAGCACTCACGGGATGGACGAGCTTCTTGAACCGGTACGACGTCTTTCATCATCGCCGTCAGCGGTTCAATGTCTCGTTATTCAGTTAGCTGGCAACTTCAATACACAACGGATGAGATCCAAAGCCGTTGCGGCCGTTTGATATTCGGCGCGCCGGGCAGCACGCGCCGGGCTCAGGACTCGACCGGCCAATTTTGCTTCGCGGCTTGATCCTTGATCGTGGGGATCACTTCCGGGGCGTAGACATAGATCGCCGACTCGACCTCCCACTCGGCCTTGTCGGCCTTTAGCGGCGTCGTGTTGGTCACCATGTTCACCAGTTGCTTGGCCCTGCCGAAGGGATCGGCTGAGCTCTTCACCTGATTGGCGAACCAACGGCCCTCGGCGGCCTCATGACAATCGCTGTACTCGGCAGTGTGCACCATGTTGTTCTGAGCCAGCAGGTTGATGTATTGATCATCGGCAGGGCTCAAATCGCATGTCGCCGAAGCCGGCGGTGCCGACAGCACAGCGCCGCCGAGCATCGAGGCCCCCACTGCGACACCGGCAGCCCAGACCGACACCATCCGCGAGCGTCTGCGGCTGTCTGTCATTTTCGATCCTCCCTCTGCGCGGGAACACAATTGAGTCCGACGCAAAACCCAAGCCACGAATGCTGCAAACGACTAACCGGGATCTCCATCGACGCGGCGGCTAATGACGTACGTCTTATGGCCTACCCGGCTGGGGCCACGATGCCATTTCGCTGCCGTCACGTCTCAGTGGTCATTTCAGTGTCGGCGACAGGGCTTAAGTTAGCGAATGACCCCCTCACACAGCGAAAACGCACGCTTGCGCGTCGATGTACGAATGGTTAACATTTCGTGCCCTTGCCCCGGGATGGGCAACGCCCTCACCCGCCCGGCCGGGCCGCGACGCAGGCGTTGGGGCACGAATACGGCCGAACATCGCCGCCAACGGCTCAAAGAGGGACGCCCGGCGGCTTATCGGGTGCGCATCGCCCCCCGTCAGCTAAATACCGTTTGGCCCTCGGCGTCGATCAGATACCGCTCGGTGCCGCTCTCGACGCGGGGCGCATCGGCGCCCAGTGACACGGCAACCTTGTTGCTGGCATTGCGCATGATGTCGAACGTGAGCTCGACGGATTCCGCCTCGGAGAACCGGGCGCGCACCTCGGCGATATCGTCGGCGACGAGGCGTGCAGGAGTCCAAATTAACGCATCCGCATAGCGCAGCGCCGCTTTTGCGCGGCCGTCGAGCAAACCCGACGATTCGAAGCGCTCGATCTCCTCATACAGCGTTTCCGAACCGCCGGCATCCAGCGCGCCACCCTCGCGAAGCGAGTTGCACAGCCGGCAATTGTGTTGTGCCGCGCCCCGCAGCCGCACCAGTTCGGAGGTGACCGGGTCCAGCGCACGCATTCGCGCCACGGCGATTAAAAAGTCGTTGAACACCAAATCCGACGGGTCGGTGGCATGATCCCACGCGATCGGTCCGGCCACCCAACCCAGGTACCGCGAGCCGACGCCGAGCGCTTCCAGCCCGGCCCGAACCCGGGGGAGGAAGTCGGCGATGTACATCTGCACCACCACCCCAAAGGTGCGGTCCCCGAGTTGTTTCCACAATCGGGACCGCTGCTCGGCGGTGATCGACGAGACATCGGCGCTGAATTGTTCGGCGAATTCGACGACGGCGGCCTCGGTTTCCGATTCCGGCTCGCCCACCTCGACGGCCGCCGGCAGCGGCGGAAGCGACAACGTCTGCGCGCACACCCGCCGAATGAGCGCCGCGATGCGACCGTCGCCGGGCGTCCCGGGAAACAGCACCACCAGGCGCGTGAGCTGGTCTTCTCGAACCGAAAGCGGAGCCACCATCCGTCACACGCTAGAGCGCGCCCGTCCCGGCGGCAATCAATCTATTGGGCCTGGCTCACCGAGGACATGTGGAAGTCCGGAATCCGCAGCGACGGCATCGCGGCGCGGGTTGCCCAATCCCCCCATTCGCGGGGCAGCGTCTTCTCGCTCACGCCGGCTTCGGTGGCCCGTCGCAGCAGGTCCAACGGACTTTCGTTGAACCGGAAATTGTTGACGGCCGCCGTCACTTGTCCGTCTTCGATGAGGTAGACGCCGTCGCGGGTCAACCCGGTGAACAACAGCGTGGTGGGGTCGACGACCCTGATGTACCACAGGGTGGTCAGCAGCAGGCCACGCTCGGTGGCCGCGATCATGTCGTCTTGGGTGGCCGTTCCCCCGCTCATCACCAGGTTGTCTGCGGCCACCGCGACGGGGGCGCCGTATTTGGCGGCGGTGGCCCGCGGATAGGCCAACGCGTTGATCACCCCCTCGCGGATCCAGTCCACCTGGCTGATCTCCATGCCGTTGTCGAACACCGACAGCGTCTCCGAGGAGCTGCTCGCCGCGACGAACGGCGTGCAGGCGAGGCCGGGCGCCATCGGGTCGGAGAACAGGGTCAGCGACAGGTCGGTGAGCCGCTCCCCCACCCGGGTTCCGCCGCCGGGCGCCGAGAACGCGGTCCGGCCCTCCTGCGCGCCGCGGCCGGCCATCGACCACGCCATGTAGATCATCATGTCGGCCACCGTCGACGGCGGCATGATCGTCTCGTAGCGCCCCGCCGGCAGCTCGACGCTGCGCTGCGCCCAGCCCAGCCTGGTGGACAGCTGCTCGAGCAGCGAATCGATTGGCACATCGACGAAGTCGGGCGTCCCGACGCCCGCCCACGCGCTGGCGTCGCCGCGTTTGGCGTTGATCTCCACCGCGCCGGTGGGCTGGCTGAACCGGCGGCGCAATCCGGTCGAGGAGGCCAGGAACGTCGTCGAAACACTATGGTGCGCAAAGCCGTAGAGCCGGTCCGCGCCGCGGAAGCCGCGGCTCAAGGAGTCGGCGGCCTCGGCGAAGACCAGGGGCCCGGTGCCGGGCACCGGCGCGTCCCAATCGGCGGGCGTCCCGGTATCACCGAGCAGCGGTGCGGCGTCGCCGGCCTCCGGCGCCGAGCCGGCGGCCTCCTGCGACGTCGCCACCAACCCGGGGAGCACCCGCGGATCCGCCTCCGCGGACACCACCGTGCCGATGCGGGCGCTGGACCCCCGGCGCACCACCGAGATCACCGTCACGCTGCGGCTCACCGAAACCCCGTTGGTGGTCATCGAATTGCCCGCCCAGCGCAGGGTCGCCTCGACCTTGTCGGTGACCAGCACCATGGTCTCGTCGGCGCCGCCACGCTTGGCCGCCTCCTCGAGCACGATGTTGACGACATGCTGCGCGCTTATCATGAACGGCCACCCTCGGTGCGGGTGTTGAGGACGTTGACGCCGCGGAACAGCGCCGACGGACAGCCATGGCTGACCGCCGCGATCTGCCCGGGCTGGGCCTTGCCGCAGTTGAGCGCCCCGCCTAGCCGCCACGTGGACGCACCCCCGACGGCCTCCATCGAATTCCAGAAGTCGGTCGTGGTGGCCTGGTAGGCGACGTCGCGCAACTGGCCGTCCAGGCGGCCGTCGCGAATCCGGAAGAACCGCTGCCCGGTGAACTGGAAGTTGTAGCGCTGCATGTCGATTGACCACGACTTGTCGCCGACGATGTAGATGCCTTCCTCGACCCGGCCGATCAAGTCGTCGGTGCTGATGTCCTCGGCGGCGGGCTGCAGCGACACGTTGGCCATGCGTTGGATCGGCACGTGATGCGGCGAGTCGGCATACGAGCACCCGTTGGAGCGCGGCTGCCCCAGGCGCCGGGCGAACACCCGGTCCAGCTGATAGCCGGTGAAGATCCCGTCGCGCACCAGATCCCAGCGTTGCGCGGCCACCCCTTCGTCGTCGTAACCGATGGTGGCCAAACCGAATTCGACCGTCCGGTCGGCGGTCACGTTCATCACCGGCGACCCGTAGCGCATCGTGCCCAGCTTGTCCGGTGTGGCGAACGAGGTTCCGGCGTAGGCGGCCTCGTAGCCGATGGCGCGGTCGTATTCGGTTGCGTGCCCGATGGATTCATGAATCGTCAGCCACAGGTTGGTCGGGTCGATCACCAGGTCGGTGCGTCCCGGAATCACGGTGGGCGCCTTGACCTTCTCGGCCAGCAGTGCCGGCAGCTGCGCCAGCTCGTCGGTCCAGTTCCACACCTCGTCGCCGGCCAGGACCTCCCAGCCCCGGCCCATCGGTGGTATCAGCGTGCGCATCGAGTCGAAGCTGCCCGCCGCGGGGTCCACGGTCACCGCCTCCAGGGTGGGCTGGATCCGCACGCGCTGCTGGGTGATCGAGGATCCGAAGGTGTCGGCGTAGAACGTCTGCTCCTTGACGGCGGTCAGCACCGCCGACACGTGATCGATGCCGTCGGCGCTGAGCAGCCGCCCCGAGTACTCCTCGAGCACGGCGATCTTGTCGGTGGTGGACACGTCGAAGGGGTCGATCCGGTAGTCCGACACCCAGGCCGCGTCGTGGTAGACGGGTTCGGGCGCCAGCTCGACGCGCTCGGTGCTCAACGCCGCCAGCGTGGTGGCGACGTGCACCGCGCGCCGGGCGGTCTCGGCGGCCACGGACGGCACCAACTCCGCGTGCGACGCGAATCCCCAGGTGCCGTCGACGATCACCCGCACCGCCAAGCCGACCTCCCGGTTGATCACCGCGGTCTCGAGTGCGCCGTCGCGCAGCTGGACGATCTCGGTGGTGATGCGATGAACCCGCAGGTCGGCGTGCGTGGCCCCGGCCGCCTTGGCCGCCGAAAGCGCAGCTTCGGCCAGTCCGTGGCGCGGCAGGTCGAGGAAGTCGGCATCGATCCCCCGGTGCGCTGTCACGGCTCCACCGTAACGGCCGCTCACCCCAAACCGCGGCGGCGCCCGCTTTAATTACCCCATGGCCGGCGCGGAACGCAGGATTCATCCTCGATCGACGGCGCTGGGCTACGCGCTGCTGGCGCCCAGCTTGTTCGGTGTCCTCGCCTTTCTGCTGTTGCCCATCCTGGTGGTGATCTGGCTGAGCCTGTGTCGCTGGGATCTGCTGGGACCGCTGCGTTTTGTGGGCCTGTCCAACTGGCGGTCCGTGCTGACCGACGCCGGGTTCGGCAACTCGCTGATCGTCACCGCCATCTTCGTGACAATCGTGGTCCCGGCGCAGACGGCGTTGGGGTTGCTGGCCGCGTCCATGCTGGCCCGCCAGCTGCGGGGCACCGGCCTGTTTCGCACCGTGTTCGTGCTGCCGTGGATTTGCGCGCCCTTGGCGATCGCGGTGTTGTGGCGGTGGATCCTGGCGCCCACCGACGGCGTCGTGAGCACCGTACTGGGACACACCATCGAATGGCTTTCCGACCCCAGCTTTGCGCTGCCGCTCGTCTCCGCCGTCGTGGTGTGGACCAACGTCGGATACGTCTCGCTGTCGTTCCTGGCGGGCCTGCTCGCCATCCCCGACGAGGTTCACGCCGCCGCACGCACCGACGGCGCCAACGCCTGGCAGCGGTTCTGGCGCATCACCATGCCCATGCTGCGCCCGACGACCTTCTTTGTGCTGGTGACCGGGATCGTCAGCACCGCACAGGTTTTCGACATGGTGTACGCGCTGACCGACGGCGGTCCGGCGGGCAGCACCGACCTGGTGGCCCACCGCATCTACGCCGAAGCGTTCGGTTCGGCCGCCATCGGCCGGGCGTCGGTCATGGCGGTGGTGCTGTTCGTGATCCTGATCGGCGTCACCCTGGCTCAGCATCTGTATTTCCGGCGGCGGATCAGCTATGACCTCACCTAGTCGCGCCAATACGCTGATTTACGCCGGGCTGACGCTGGGCGCGTTGATCACGTTGGCCCCGTTCGCCCTTGCGCTGATGACCGCGTTCACCTCGGCACATCAATTCGTCACGGGCACGCCGTTGCAGCTGCCGCGACCGGCCACGCTCGCCAACTTCACCAACCTGGCCGGGGCCGGATTCGGCCGCGCCGCGGCGGTCACCGCATTGATGACGGCGGTGATCCTGGTGGGCCAGTTGACCTTTTCGGTGCTGGCCGGATACGCCTTTGCGCGCCTGCAGTTCCCCGGGCGTGACGCACTGTTCTGGGTTTACATCGCGACGCTGATGGTGCCCGCAACGGTCACGATCGTGCCGATGTACCTCATGATGGCCCAACTCGGACTGCGCAACACGTTCTGGGCGTTGGTGCTGCCGTTCATGTTCGGCTCGCCCTACGCGATCTTCCTGCTGCGCGAACACTTTCGCATGATTCCGAACGACTTGGTCAACGCCGCCCGCCTGGACGGCGCCAACACCCTGGACGTGATCGCTCATGTGGTGATCCCGTCCAGCCGCCCCGTCCTGGCCGCCCTGGCGCTGATCACCGTGGTCTCGCAGTGGAATAACTTCATGTGGCCGTTGGTGATCACCAGCGGCCACAAATGGCGGGTACTCACCGTCGCGACCGCCGACCTGCAGTCGCGGTTCAACTCCCAATGGACCTTGGTGATGGCGGCCACCACCATCGCGATCGCCCCGCTGATCGCCCTTTTCGTGGCGTTCCAGCGCCACATCGTCGCGTCGATCGTCGTGTCGGGGCTCAAGTGACCCGGCCCCGGTTCTCCACACTGGTCGCCGGAGCGGTCGGACTGGTCGCGGTGCTCTTGGCGGCGACGGCGGTGCTGCTGGATTACACCGCCCAGCCCCACGGCGGCAAGACCATTGTGACGGTGCGAATCTGGGGCGATCAGATCGGCGCGGCCTATCGGCAATCGTTCCACGAGTTCAGCCGCGCCCACCCCGACATCGACGTGCACGTCAACCTGGTGGCGTACTCGACCTATTTCAACACCCTGCGCACCGACGTGGCCGGCGGCAGCGCCGACGACATCTTCTGGCTGTCCAACGCCTACCTCGCGGCTTACGCCGACAGCGGCAGGCTCCTGGATATCGGTGCGGCGCTTGGTCCCACCGCGGCGTCGGACTGGGAGCATCCGGTCGTCGAGCAGTTCACCCGCAACGGCAGGCTCTGGGGTGTACCGCAACTGACCGACGCCGGAATCGCGTTGTACTACAACGCCGATCTCCTCGGCGCCGCCGGCATCGACCCCGCCCAGCTGAACACCTTGCGGTGGAGCCCCGACGGCGGCGACACGCTGCGCCCGATACTCGCGCGGCTCGCCGTCGATGCCGACGGAAACCGCGGAGACACCGCGGGCTTCGACCCGGGACGGGTGCGGCAGTGGGCGTACAACGCCGCCAACGATCCGCAGGGGATCTACCTGAACTACATCGGTTCGGCCGGCGGCGTGTTCCAGCGCGGCGATGAGTTTGCGTTCGACAATCCCGCGGCCGTGACCGCCTTTCAATACCTGGTCGACCTGATCAACCGCGACCACGTCGCGCCGCCCGCCGCCAACACCAACGACAACGGCTACTTTTCCCGCAACCAGTTCCTGGCCGGCCGGATGGCGCTGTTCCAGTCAGGGACCTACAACTTGGCCCCGGTGGCCCGCGATGCCCGCTTCCATTGGGGTGTGGCCATGATGCCGTCGGGTCCGGCGGGCCGCGTCAGCGTCACCAACGGCATTGCCGCGGCGGGCAATGCGGCGACACGGCATCCCGACGCGGTCCGTCAGGTCCTGGCGTGGATGGGCAGCAAGCAGGGCAACGAATACCTGGGCCGCTATGGTGCGGCCATCCCCGCGGTGTCCTCGGCCCAACCTGTCTACTTTCGCTATTGGGCCACCCGCGGTGTCGACGTCACACCCTTCTTTGCCGTGTTGAACGGCCCGCGCATACCGGCGCCGGGGGGCGCCGGCTTTGCCGCCGGCAATGACGCCCTGCAGCCGTATTTCGACGAAATGTTCTTGGGCCGCGGCGATGTCGAGTCGACGTTGCGGCGGGCTCAGGCGGCGGCCAACGCGGCCGCAGCGCGCCGCTGAGCGCCGCGTCACTGGGAGTCGATCGATACCTCACCAGCTGTCTCGTCGTTGAGCGCGCTGTGGTGGCGGCCCCAGACGAAATAGAAAACCAGGGCAAGCAACACCCAGCCGCTGAACGCGATCCAGGTGTACCAGTGCAAGCTGGCGAGGATGTAGCCGCAGGCCACCACCGAAAGAACCGGCGTGACAGGGTAACCCGGGACCTTGAAACCCCGCGGCAGGTCGGGCTCGCGCACCCGTAAGACGATCACGCCGACAGAGACGACGACGAACGCGGTGAGCGTGCCGATCGACACCATGTCCGCCAGCTTTTGCAGCGGGATGAAGGCGGCCAGCGTCGAGGCCGCCATCGCGACGATCACCGTGTTGTTCACCGGGGTCATCGTGCGTGGGTTCACCGTCGCGAACCTTATGGGCAGTAGCCCGTCCCGGCCCATGGCGAACAGGATGCGCGTCAGGGCGTACATGGTGACCAGCGTGACACTGAAGATCGAAATGACCGCGCCGGCAGCAAGAATCGACCCGGCCCAGCTGCCATGGGTGACGTTTTCGAGAATCGTCGACAGCCCGGCCTCCTGCTGGCCGGCGAAGTCCTGCCACGGCTGGGTACCCAGCGCGGCCACCGCCACGAAGACGTAGACCCCGGTGACGGTCAGCAGCGCGGCGATCAGCGCGCGCGGCATGGTTTTCTGCGGATTCTTCACCTCGTCACCCGCGGTGGACACGGCATCGAGTCCGATGTAGGAGAAGAAAATGGTGCCGGCGGCCGACCCGATGCCCGCCACGCCGAACGGTGCGAAGTTCTGAAGATGGTGCGCATCGAACGCGGTGAAGGCGACGATCACGAACACGACGAGCACGCCGAGCTTGATCAACACCATGATCGCGTTGACCCTCGCCGATTCGCTGGCGCCACGGATGAGCAACAACGCGCACATTCCGATCAGCGTGATCGCCGGCAGGTTCACATAGCCGGGTTGCGCATCCCACGGCGCGGCCGACAAGGCGTGCGGCAGTTGGAATCCCACGACATTGCTCAGCAGCCTGTTCAAGTAGCCGCTCCAGTTGACCGCCACCGCGGCGGTGGCCACCCCGTATTCCAGCAGCAGGCAGGCCGCCACGCCTACCGCCACCACCTCGCCGAGCGTGGTGTAGGCGTACGAATACGACGAACCCGAAACCGGCACCGCCGAGGCCAGTTCGGCGTAGCAGACGGCCGCGAGGCCGGCGGCGAGACCCGCGAGCAGGAACGAGACGATGACTCCCGGACCCGCTTCGGGGACGGCTTGGGACATGACGAAGAAGATCCCCGTGCCGATCGTCGAGCCGACCCCGAACATCGTCAACTGAAAGGTGCCGATGCCGCGCTTGAGGTGGTCGGCGGCCCCGTGCGCGACATGTGCGCCCACCGCCGGGCGCCGCCGCAGCATCTGCTCTTTCAGGCCGATCGACGTGTCTGGCAATTGCCCCTCCTGTTTCCGCTGCGGTCAGCGCCGGCGCAGCAGCCGCGCCACCCGGGACGGCTGCGAACGTGCTGGCTCTGCGCGGCGAGAGGCATACGGCCAGGGATTGTTTCGCTCGGGAACAGATTGTGCCCGGACGTGTTTGAGTTGGGAGCGCAGATGCTGGCGCAGGTCCTGCAGGTGTGGATCCGTCCAACGGTTGATCGCCTCGATCGGGTCCGCGGTCAGGTCGTACAGCTCCCATTGGTCGTCGAGCGGCGATGTGCGGTACGCCTCTCCCCCAAGCCCGTTGGCCGCCAGGTGGCGCAACCCGGGTTCGGTCCAGGTGCCGAGATCGTCGAAGGTGCGCACCAGCTTCCACAGGTGCCCGCCGCCACCGGCGGCCGACGCGTCGTCGACACGAACGACCAGCCCCTCGAAATTGGATGCGGTGTGCGCCGGGATCCGAATGCGCAGTGGCGCGGGGGGATTGGCCGTCCGCTTCAGTTGCCGTCCCAGGCCGGACGCCCCGCTGTCGCCCTCGAGCACGTTGTCGCGGGTCATCAGGTAGACGGCCCGGCCGTCGTCGGGAACGCCGCGCTCTTCGTCAATCATCGGCATGAGGTTGCGGCCGGGCAACTCGTGCACTTCGGAAAACGACTCCGTCAGTGCGGCCGCGGCCGCGGCCACGTCGACGCCGGCGGCCGCCAGCAGCGTCGGGACAAGGTCGACGTGCGAGGTCGGTGCCGTGACCACCCGGCGCCCCGTGGAGCGCTCGCCGATGCGCGCGATGACGAAGGGAACGCGGGTGGCCTCGTCGTAGAGGTTGAACCATTTTTGGTGCAGCCCGCCATGAGCTCCGAGGAGATCGCCGTGGTCGGCCGTGCGCACCAGCACTGCGTTCTGCGACCCGGATTCGGTGACGGCCCGTCGCACTCGGTCGATCGGACCGTCCGACTCGGCGTGCAACCGGTAGTACAGGTCGCGGTAGCGTTGCGCGTTGCGTTCGTAAGTCCAGTTGATCGCGGGTGCCGGGCCGTACCCGGAGTAATACGCCTCGCGGAAGGCGATTTGCGCGGCCGGCTTGGTGGACAGGTCTTCGTCCGCGGTCGGAGCCGCAGGCACCGGCGGCGGGTCCAGTGGTGACGGCTTCACCGGTCCCCGCCGTGACCATGCCGGAAACAGCACGATGTCATGGGGATTCACGAAGCTGGCCACCAGAAGAAACGGACGCAGCGCGGCGGGATCGCCGGCGCAACGACGGGCGTAACGCGCGGTGAGCCAAGCGACCACGCGATCGGCGATCAGCGGGTCGCGGCGAATGCCGGCGTTGGCCAGGGCCGCGCCGTGCGGCTCAGGGCCAACCCATCCGGAGAAACCGAACGGGCCGAGCGGGTCGGCGTCCAGATAGCGGCGCACCGCGGCCGGGTCGACGATGCCGTCATCGTCGTTGGTAGCCAACGGACCACCGGTCGCCGGGTCGGTGAGGTCAGCATGCGAAATGTGCCATTTGCCGTCGTAGTGGGTGTCGTATCCCCCCGCGCGGAACCAGTTGCCCAGCGTCGGAACTTCGCCCTGGCGCAGCCACCGCATGCGGGAATCATCGGCGGTCTTTCCGATGCCGTCGGTTTGAGTGACCCCGTGCAGGTCGGGGTATTGCCCAGTGAAAATCGTTGGGCGACTGGGCACGCAGGCCAGCGAGCCGGTGTAGTGGCGGACGAAACAGACGCCGTGATCCTCGAACCACTTGCGTCCGCCCAGCGTTCGGTCACGCCACGCCAGCACGTCGGGCGACTCGTAGGGCGGCACCGCGCGTTCTTCGTCCGTCATGATCACGATGACATCGGGGCGATCAGACACTGCCGTTCTCCAATCGATTCGCGAGCCCGACGAGCAGCGCGTCGGACTGCCGTGCGAGGAAGCGACACAGGACGCGCTCGGCCAGCTTGCGCGTTGCGCCAGGCCCGATTTCGACCGTGCTGGTCAGGGATACCCGGGTGGTGTGGCCGCCTGCGGGCGTCAACGTCCAGCGGTTGGTCACGCGCCGTAGGCGGCGGGGCAAGCCGTCGATGTCGTAGGCCAGGGTGCGGCCCGGGTCGAATTCGGTGATGCGCTCGACCAGCGCGTCACGCTTGACCTGGACCCGGCGGGCGGTGCCGACCGGGCCGCCCCCGGGACCGGAGTACAGGACACACGAGTGATCGACGTTGCCGCACCACGAGCTGAGGGAACCGAAGTCTGCCAGGACATTCCAGACATCGTCGATGGCAGCCGCGATGGTGCGGGCGCGCTGGATGTCGGTCATCTGCTCACGCTGCGCGAAGGGCTCACACCGACTCGCCTAATGAAGGTGGACCATCGAGTCGATGACCACCCCGGTCGCTCCGGCGGCGGCGGTGACGGCCAGCGTCACCCAGTCCGCGAGCTTCGGGCGCGCCGGAGAGGCCGACAGCTGACCGATGCCACCCCGGGCGGTGATCGCATCGCCCATTTCGTCGGCGCGCCGCAACGTCACAACGATTGCCGCGGTAAGTAAGTCGATCATGTCGCGGGCCTGCTGGCGGCGGCGGGCCCGGCGGTTGCGCGGTGTCTGGTTGGGCCGCAGGCGCCGGGCGGCGTAGAGCACCTGGAATTCCTCGATCAACATCGGGAAGGCACGCAGCGCGAGCGCCAGGGCAACGGCCCATTCGTCGCTCGGGATCCGCAACCACCGCAGGGGGCGCCCCAAAGCGGCCAGCGCCGGCCCCATTTCGGCGACGTTGGTGGTCCAGGACAGCATCGCCCCCAGCCCGATCAACACGATCGACAGCGCGGTGACCCGCACGAAGTGCAACGTCCCGCCCAGCCCAATGTGCACGCCGGCGATCGAGACCACCGGGCTGCCGGCGCCGAGCGCGGCCGTGATGCCGCCCACCGCGAGGGCAATCCATATCCAGCGCCGCGGCGACGGCAGCGCACCGCGGGGAATGTGCGCGAGCCGGGCGGCAGTCACCAACAGGACCAACATCAGCCCGACGGTCGCCCAACCCGGATAGAAGGTCAGGATCACCGAAACGCCCAGCACCACCAGGAGTTTGGTGCCGGCCCACAGTTCATGGATTTTCGACGTCCCGGGCACCGGGACCAACAAGACGACCGGACGGGGCGTGCGCCGAGTCCGCCCCGCCGACTTGGCGTCCGTGGGCGCGGTCACGGCATTCCCCCCGCCGCCGTCGATGCCGTTTCCAGCACCCCGTTGCGCAGATACAGAGATCGCGGGCAGAGCTCCTCCAGCCCGACGATGTCGTGGGAGATCACCACCACCGTCAGACCTCTTTCCCTGCGCAGGTTTTCCAACAGCCGCAACAGGCCGCGCTGACTGCCGGCGTCCAATCCCGCTAACGGCTCGTCGAGGACCAACGCCCGCGGGGAACGGGCCAGCAGTCCGGCCAGCACCACACGGCGCATCTGGCCGCCACTGAGTTGGTCGATACGCCGCGCGCCCATCGCCGGGTCCAGCCCGACCGAGATCAGCGCCTCGGCCACGCGGTCCTGGTCGAGGTGCGAAAACCCCGCCGCGGAGGCGACTTCGGCGTCGACGTGGTCGCGCATCAGCTGCAGGCGGGCCGACTGGAACGAGAGCGCGACCTCCCCGACGTGCTCGTGAGTGGGCTCGCCGTCGAGCAGGCAGGCGCCGCCGGTGGGGGTCGTCAACCCGGCCATGATCCACGCGAGCGTCGATTTACCGGAGCCGTTGCCGCCGTGGATCAACACCCCGTCGCCCCGCTCCACCACGAAGCTGACATCGCGCAGGGCAACCTTGGCCCACGGTGTGCCGCTGGCGTATTCGTGACTGACGTCGACGAGCTCGAGCACCGGCGTGTGTGACCGCGGTGTGACGGGCGCGGTCCGTGCGGGAGTGGCCGGGATCTCGGCCGTGACCGTGTTATCCGGCGAGTCGCTGAGTCTGATGATGCGGTCGGCGGAGGCGGCCTCGTTGTCGTAATGGGTGATGTGCACCAAGGCGCTCCGGTGGCGTTTCGCGAGGCCAGAGAGCACGCCCAGCAACGAATCTCGCCCCTGCTGGTCAACCATCGTGGTGACCTCGTCGGCGATGAGCAGCGCCGGATCCCGCGCCAGCGCGGCCGCGAGCGCAAGCCGCTGCAGCTCTCCGCCCGACAGGCCTCCGGTGTCGCGTTCGGCAAATCCCTCGAGCCCGACCTCGCGCAGCAATTCGCTGACGTCGATCTGTGCGCCCGCGGGCAAACCCCACACCACGTCGTCGGCGACCCGCGTGCCCAGGACCTGACTCTTCGGGTGCTGCAGGACGATTGCGGTGCCACCCATCTCGCCCAGCCCCACCGCCCCGGGGCGCTCGACGGTTCCGGACGTCGGTTCCCGGCCGGCCAGCATCAACATCAACGTGGTCTTACCCGAGCCGTTGGCCCCGGTCACGGCGATGTGTTCCCCAGCCTGGACATCGAGGCTGACCTCGCGCAGCGCGTCTCGGTCGGCGCCGGGATACCGGAATGACACTGCGTCCAATCGCACGGGCACCGGCCCGACCGGGGCGCCGCCCGCCTGCGCACCCTCGGAAACATCCAACTTGTGCACGTCAGGGATCTTGCGCATCCGGTCCAGCAGGCGAGACAGCGCCGACCAGCTGATGAACGAAACGATGACGACCAACAAGACCATGTACGGAAAAATCAGCAGCGGCCAGTGGTGTATCCCGTCGGCGACGTAGCGCTTCAGCGCGTCGCCGACGCCGGGCAGGTGGACCCAGGTCAGCAATGACGCGACCCCGTTGGCGTTGGCCGTGATCACGTCGAAGAACAACTGCCGCAGGTTGGTCAGCACCGCCAACACCGCGACCCACCCGGCGCCCCAGAGGACTCCGGCGATCAGCGACAAGACGGCGACCGTCGGCGTGCCCCGGCCCTTGCGTTTGACGATGCCGCACAGTCCGCCGACCCATGCGCAGTCGACGAGCATGAACAGGCTGCCCAGTCCAGCGATCAAAAACGCGATCACGCCGCCGGCCACCGTCGCGGCCATCAGCGCCCGCGGACGGTAGCGGTAGGCGAGCAATCCCATGGGCACCGTGCCCAGCACGCCCAATCCCTGAGCGAACGGGATTACCGCGGCGAGGATCTCGATCGCCGCACAGAGGGCCCCCATGACCGCGGCCTGTGCCAACTCATTCGGCCGCAGGGCCCCTTCCCCAGGTTGCCGAAAACGCAGCAAGGTCACTTTGGCGATTGTGCCAGCCCAGGCAGGGAGTGTCCGCTGAAGACGGCTTTTGGCGCGGCACGCGTCGCCATTTTGGCCTCGCTTAGCAAAGCTATGCAACCATGGATACATGGACAACGTCGTCGACACCGCAAAGCTCGAGGGAGCGAAAGGGCTGGGGGCGGATCTGCTCGCCGTGGTCGCGCGGCTCAACCGCCTGGCCACCCAGCGCATCCAGATGCCGCTGCCGGCAGCGCAGGCGAGGCTGCTGGCCACCATCGAAGTACACGGCGAAGCCCGAATCGGTGACCTCGCCGCCGTCGATCACTGTTCGCAACCGACGATGACCACTCAGGTGCGCCGTCTCGAGGAAGCGGGCCTGGTGACCCGCACGGTCGACCCAGGTGATGCGCGGGCCGTCCGCATCCGCATCACCGCTGACGGCAGGCGCACGCTCAACGCCGTTCGGGCCGACCGTGCAGCCGCGATCGAACCCCAATTGGCGCTGCTCGACTCCGGCGACCGCCAGGTGCTGGTGCAAGCAGTCAGCGTGTTGCGCCGGCTGCTCGACGATGCCTCCCTGGCAACCTCGCTGGCGAGCCGCCGTCACTCGCTGTGAACGTCGCGACCATGGTGAGCGGACCTCCGGCAGGAGTAGACACGTAACCGAACGGGCGACCGGCGCCTGACGGCGAGACGACATCGAGCTGACCGGTGACGAAAGGTGGCGGCCATGCCGACCGAGGCTTCGGCCGTTCCGGCCTACCCGCTGACCGTGTGGGCCGGACCGAGCAGGTATGTCTTCGCCCCTGGACGCGACGTGCTCGTCGGCTACGGCCCAGGCTGCGACATCCCGCTGGAGGGCCCCGGGGGTCCCACGCCGCGGTCCCCCACGTCCCACCCGGATGTGGTGCTGCGGTTCACGGGGGTTCAGTGGGTGGCCATCGATCTGAGCCACCGCGGCATCTTTCTCGACGGATTCCGGGTGCCGACGGTCGAGATCCGCGACGGCCTGGGGATCTCCATCGGAGATCCCCAACACGGTCCGCGCCTGGTTTTCCAGATCGCCCCCGCGCCCGTCCCGCCGGGCCACCCCGCGCCGGGCGGCCCCGACCCGCGGGTCCCCACCCAAAGCGCCACCCAGCGCATGCCGGTGGTGGCGACCCGCGGGTCGGGGCCACCCCCCCCCGGGCGGGACGGGCGCGGGGGCGAACAGGAAAACCAGGCGCGGACCGTGTTGGGGATAGACCATGGAGATACCCACGCCGTCGCGGGTCG
>NZ_LZHT01000010.1 GCF_001667315.1 Mycobacterium sp. 852002-10029_SCH5224772 | reverse complement strand
CTGCTGGCCGGGCTGCGCGGCCTGCTGGCCTCCGGGAAGTTGGGCCAGCACAACGGGCTGCCGGCCTGCATCATCGTCACCACCACCCTGGCCGAACTGGAGGCCGCCGCCGGACGCGGCCTGACCGGTGGGGGCACCATCGTGCCCATGACCGATGTGATCCGCCTGGGCCGCCACGCCCACCACTACCTGGCCATCTTCGACAACGGCAAAGCCCTGGCCCTCTATCACACCAAACGGCTGGCCTCCCCCGGCCAACGAATCGTCTTGCACGCCAAAGACCGCGGCTGCACCACACCCGGGTGCACCGTGTCGGGCTACTACTGCGAAGTCCACCACGTCACCGACTACGCCACCTGCCACAGCACCGACATCAACGACCTCACCTTCGCCTGCGGCCCGCATCACCGCATGCTCCAACCCCGCGGCTGGACCACCCGCAAAGACGCCAAGGGTGACACCGAATGGATCCCACCCCCACACCTCGACCGCGGCCAACCGCGCACCAACACTTTTCACCACCCCGAAAAACTGCTACGCGACGGCGATGATGACGACGAGGCGGATTGACGTGTCGGCTCAGCCGGCCAACGTAGCCCGGGTGCACATGGTGACGTAGGGCAGCGCCAGGCCGGTCGAATTCGCCAGCGCCGGATGGGTGGCCAGCAACTGGCGCACCTGGTCGAGCGTTTGGGTGCGGACCTCGGTCGGTGAGGTGATGCAGTAGCTGCGCGATGCGACGAGGTCGATCAACGCTTGCGGCGTAAGGTAACTCGTCCATTCGACCTGATGCTGCGCCAGCTCGGTGAACGGTTCGGGCAGCGTCACCTTGGTGCGGCCGCCGTCGCCGTCGCTACCGATGATCTCGCCGAGTTCGCGTACCCAGCCGAGCCGCTCGTCGCGGGTGTTCCACACCAGGCCCAGCCGTCCGCCCGGGCGTAGCACGCGGGCCACCTCCGGGATGGCGCGCTCGGGGTCCACCCAGTGCCAGGCCTGTGCCACCAGCACCACGTCAACACTGTTGTCTTCCAACGGAATCTCTTCCGCCGTGCCCAGCAGGGCCCGGGTTTCGGGCAGCGAGGTCCGCAACACCTCCAGCATGTCCGGGATCGGGTCGACGGCCACCACGTCCAGGCCGCGCTCCACCAGCCGGGTCGTCAGCTTGCCGGTGCCCGCACCCAGGTCGAGCACCTGACGCGCGCCGACCGGCAGCAGCCAGTCGATTGCTTCCGGGGGATAGGAGGGGCGGCCACGCTCGTAAGCGGCGGCCGCCGAGCCGAACGACAGGGAGCGGTCGTGCCGGGAGCGGGTCACCGTTGCGACGTGCCTTCCCTGCTGTCCGCGTCGGCCAACACCAGTGTCTTGCGGATCAATTCGCCGACCGCGTCGGATTCCACCAAGAAGCCGTCGTGCCCGCAGAGGGAGTCCACCACCTGCAGAGCGGCACAACCCGGCAGCTGTTCGGCCAGCTCCTCCTGCAAGCGCAACGGGTACAGCCGGTCGGACGTGATGCCGCCGACCACCACCGGCACCGGGCAGCCCCCCAGCGCGTTGGGCACCCCACCGCGCCCCCGGCCGACGTCGTGACTGTTCAGCGCCTCGGTCAACACCACGTAGCTGCCGGCGTCGAAGCGCTCCAGCAGCTTGTCGCCCTGGTATTCCAGGTAACTCTGTACCGCGTAGCGGCCGCCGTCGGCAGGATCCTCGTCGCTCTGACCGTCATTGGCGAACCGGGTGTCGAGCTCGGCTTCACCGCGGTAGGTCAGGTGCGCGAAGCGCCGCGCGATCGCCAGGCCGGTTTCGGGCGCGAGACCGGTGTCGTGATAGTCGCCGCCCTGCCAGTTCGGGTCCGCCTTGATGGCCGCGATCTGCGTGGACTGGGTGCCGATCTGGTCGGCGGTGGCGCGCGCGCCCACCGCCAGCAGCAGCCCGGCCCGGACCCGGTTCGGGTGGCCGACGATCCACTCCAAAGCCCTTGCGCCGCCCATGGATCCACCGACCACGGCGGCGACCTCATCGATCCCCAGCGCCGCCAGTGCGGCGATGTCGGCCTGTACCTGGTCGCGGATCGAGATCCGCGGGAACCTTGAGCCCCAAGGCTTTCCGTCCCGGGTCCGCGAGCTGGGCCCGGTGGAGCCGCGGCAACCGCCCAGCACGTTGGTGGCCACCGCGCACCAGCGGTCGGTGTCGATCGGTGCGCCCGGCCCGACCATCTCGTCCCACCAGCCCCCGGTGGGATGTCCGGGTCCGGCCGGACCGGTGACGTGCGAGTCACCGGTCAAGGCGTGCAGCACCACCACCACGTTGTCGCGCGTCGGCGACAACTCGCCCCATCGCTGGACGGCGATGTGCACGTCGTCGATCACCGCGCCGCTTTCGGTGGTCAGCGAGCCTATGTGGACGAAGCCGATTTCGCCTTCGTCGGGCAGTGTTTGGGTGGGCACGTCGGAGATCGTCATCGGCGGGGCTCCTTTAGAACGCCGCCACGGCCTGCGGATCGGTGCCCGACGCTGCCGCGGTCGCACCGAATTTGCTTGCCGCGGCGAAGCCGAGCTCCAGGTCGGCCAGGATGTCGTCGATCCCCTCGATGCCGACGGCCAGCCGCACCAGCCCCGGGCTGACCCCGGTGCTCAGCTGCTCCTGCGGGGACAGCTGGGCGTGCGTCGTGGAGGCCGGGTGGATCACCAGCGAACGCACGTCGCCGATATTGGCGACGTGGCTGTGCAGCTTCAGCGCGTTGACGAAGGCCTTACCCGCGTCGACGCCGCCGGCCAGCTCGAACGCCAGCACCGCCCCGGCTCCCTTGGGCGCCAGCTTCTTTGCGCGCTCGTACCAGGGCGAGCCGGGTAGGCCCGCGTAGTTCACGGACAGGACGCCCTCGTGGCCGGCCAAGAACTCGGCCACGCGTTGCGCGTTGGCGACGTGGCGTTCCATGCGCAGGCTCAGCGTCTCGATGCCCTGGGCGACCAGGAATGCGTTGAACGGGGCGGCGGCCGAACCGAGATCACGCAGCAGTTGTACCCGCGCCTTGAGCGCGTAGGCGGGCGGACCGAGTTCGGCGTACACCACGCCGTGGTAGCTCGGGTCGGGCGTGGTGAATCCAGGGAAACGACCCTGCGTCCAGTCGAACGTGCCGCCGTCGACGATGACCCCGGCGATCGCGGAGCCGTGCCCACCGAGGTACTTGGTGGCCGAGTGCACCACGATGTCCGCGCCGTGCTGCAGCGGCTGGATCAGGTACGGCGTGGCGATGGTGTTGTCGACGATCAGTGGGACGCCGTTGGCGTGGGCGACCCCGGAGACCCCGGGGATGTCCAGGATGTCGATCTGCGGGTTGGAGATGGTCTCGGCGAAGAAGGCTTTGGTGTTCGGCCGCACCGCGGCCTGCCATGAATCCAGGTCGTCGGGGTTCTCCACGAAGCTGACCTCGATACCCAGCTTGGCCAGCGAATAGTGGAACAGGTTGTACGTCCCGCCGTAGAGGCGTGGGCTGGAGACGATGTGATCTCCGGCACACGTCAGGTTCAATATGGCGAACGACTCAGCGGCCTGCCCCGAGCTCAGGAAGAGCGCGGCCACGCCACCCTCGAGCGCGGCGATGCGCTGCTCGACGACGTCGGTGGTCGGGTTGCCGATCCGGGTGTAGATGTTGCCCGGGACCTCCAGCCCGAACAGGGCGGCGGCGTGTGTGGTGTCGTCGAAGACGTACGACGTGGTCTGGTAGATCGGCAGGGCGCGGGCGTTGGTGGCCGGGTCGGGGTGCTGGCCGGCGTGCACCTGCTTGGTCTCAAACGACCAATGCGCGGTCGGATCGGTGTCGTCGTTGCTGGTAGTGCCGTTCTCGGAACTCACGTGGGTTGGCTTTCTCCTGGGAAACGGGTGTCGAATTTCGTCGGCAGGCCGGCTAGCAGCGGCACATTGCTACGCGCATCAGCGGTCCCGAAAGGGTGAGCCGATCGCAAGGAGTTGGACAGAAGCACATCACGTGTCCCCTCTAGTCAGGGGTCCGTCATGGCGGACCCGCGCTTGCCGCGCAGCCTGTGGCTACTAGACCTGGTCATCACCCGGGGCACCCCACCGCGGTTGGAGGGTTGCCGGCCAGCAAGCCGGGGCTTGACGCTGGCGCTCATGACCAATACGAAGATTATCTTACTGTGCCCACCCGCTGCCAACCGTGGCGGCGCACATGCAGGTCGACACCTGTCCAAACACCCTTGATAACGTGGCAGTTAGATTGCTGAGCCCCCCACAGATTTATCCGATATCGAAGATCTTGCCGCCGGGAGAGGGACCGTGAGCGCCGAACAGCCGACCGTCATCTACACGCTGACCGACGAGGCGCCCCTGCTGGCGACCTATGCGTTCCTGCCGATCGTGCGTGCCTTCGCCGAACCCGCGGGCATCGAGATCAAGACCAGCGACATCTCGGTGGCCGCGCGGATCCTCGCCGAGTTCCCCGAACACCTGACCGAAGAGCAGCGGGTCCCGGACAACCTGGCGGAACTGGGCCGGCTGACGAAGCTGGCCGACACCAACATCATCAAGCTGCCGAACATCAGCGCGTCGGTGCCCCAGCTGATCGCCGCCGTCAAGGAACTGCAAGGCAAGGGATTCAAGGTTCCGGACTTTCCGCAGAGTCCGAAGACCGACGAGGACAAGGAAATTCGCGACCGCTACGCCAAGTGCCTGGGCAGCGCGGTGAACCCCGTACTGCGGCAAGGCAACTCGGACCGGCGCGCGCCCAAGGCCGTCAAGGAGTATGCGCGCAAGCACCCGCACAGCATGGCGGACTGGTCGCCGGCGTCACGCACCCACGTCGCGACCATGAAGGGCGGCGACTTCTACCACGGCGAGAAGTCGATGACGCTGGACCGCGCGCGCAACGTGAAGATGGAGCTGGAGACCGACAGCGGCAAGACGATCGTGCTCAAGCCGATGGTGTCGCTGCGCAACTCCGACGTCATCGATTCCATGTTCATGAGCAAAAAGGCCTTGATCGAGTTCTATGAAGAGGAGATGCAGGACGCCTACGAGACCGGCGTGATGTTCTCGCTGCACGTCAAGGCGACGATGATGAAGGTCTCCCACCCGATCGTCTTCGGCCATGCCGTGAAGATCTTCTACAAGGACGCCTTCGCCAAGCACGAGGCGCTCTTCGACGAACTCGGCGTCGACGTCAACAACGGATTGGTCGATTTGTACAGCAAGATCGAGTCGCTGCCCGCGTCGCTGCACGAGGAGATCATCCGCGACCTGCATGCGTGCCACGAGCACCGGCCCGAGCTGGCGATGGTCGATTCGGCCAAGGGCATCACCAACTTTCATTCGCCCAGCGACGTGATCGTCGACGCGTCGATGCCGGCGATGATTCGTGCGGGCGGCAAGATGTGGGGCGCCGACGGGCGGCAGAAGGACACCAAGGCCGTCAACCCCGAGTCCACCTTTTCCCGGATCTATCAAGAGATCATCAACTTCTGTAAGACCCACGGGCAATTCGATCCGACGACGATGGGAACGGTCCCCAACGTCGGGCTGATGGCGCAGCAGGCCGAGGAGTACGGCTCACACGACAAGACGTTCGAGATCCCCGAGGGCGGCGTCGCCAACATCGTCGACCTCGACACCGGGGAAGTCCTGCTGACCCAAAAGGTGGAAAGCGGCGACATCTGGCGGATGCCCATCGTCAGGGACGAAGCGATCCGCGACTGGGTCAAGCTGGCCGTCAACCGGGCGCGCAACTCGGGCATGACGGTGGTGTTCTGGCTGGACACCGAGCGACCGCACGAGGTCGAGCTGCGCAAGAAGGTCAAGGAGTACCTGAAGGAGCACGACACCGAGGGCCTGGAAATCCAGATCATGCCGCAGGTGTGGGCCATGCGCTACACGCTGGAGCGCGCGATGCGCGGCCAGGACACCATCGCCGCCACCGGAAACATCCTGCGCGACTACCTCACCGACCTGTTCCCGATCCTGGAGCTGGGCACCAGCGCCAAGATGCTGTCCATCGTGCCGTTGATGGCCGGCGGCGGAATGTACGAGACCGGGGCGGGCGGTTCGGCACCCAAGCACGTCCACCAACTCGTCGAGGAGAATCACCTGCGCTGGGATTCGCTCGGTGAATACCTCGCCCTGGGAGCGTGTTTCGAGGACATCGGCATCAAGACCGACAACGAGCGCGCCAAGCTGTTGGGCAAGACGCTGGATTCCGCGATCGGAAAGCTGTTGGACAACAACAAGAGTCCGTCGCGCAAGACGGGTGAACTCGACAACCGCGGCAGCCAGTTCTATCTGGCGCTGTACTGGGCGGCCGAACTCGCCGGGCAAAACGATGACGAGGAGTTGCGCGAGCGCTTCGCCGCGCTGGCCGACTCGTTGGCCGAGAACGAGGACGCCATCGTGAGCGAACTCGCCGAGGTGCAGGGCGAGGCGGTCGACATCGGCGGCTACTACTACCCGGACAGCGAGAAGACGACGGCAGTGATGCGGCCGAGCAAGACGTTCAACGAAGTGCTAGCGGCCGCGCAAGGCTGAGGCCGCAGGGAGGTTTCGGACGCCTTGAAACCAAGCATGTCCAACCCGGGTTCCACGCAAGCCAAGATCAAAGTCAAGGGCCGCGTCGTCGAGCTCGACGGTGACGAGATGACCCGCGTCATCTGGAAGCTGATCAAGGACATGTTGATCCTTCCGCACCTCGACATCGACCTGGACTACTACGACCTGGGCATCGAGCACCGCGACCGCACCGACGACCAGGTGACGATCGACGCGGCCTACGCCATCAAGAAGCACGGCGTGGGTGTCAAGTGCGCGACGATCACCCCCGACGAGGCGCGCGTCTCCGAGTTCAACCTCAAGAAGATGTGGCTGTCGCCGAACGGGACAATCCGGAACATCTTGGGCGGCACCATCTTCCGTGAGCCGATCGTCATCTCCAACGTGCCGCGCCTGGTTCCGGGATGGACCAAACCGATCGTCATCGGCCGCCACGCGTTCGGCGACCAGTACCGGGCGACCAACTTCAAAGTCGACAAGCCCGGCACCGTCACCATCACATTCACCCCCGCGGACGGCAGCGAGCCGATGGTGCACGAGATGGTGTCCATCCCCGCCGACGGCGGTGTCGTGATGGGGATGTACAACTTCAAGGACTCCGTGCGCGACTTCGCCCGCGCGTCGCTCAAGTACGGCCTGAACGCCAAATGGCCGGTGTACCTGTCCACCAAGAACACCATCCTCAAGGCCTACGACGGCATGTTCAAAGACGAGTTCCAGCGCATCTACGACGAGGAATTCAAGGAGCAGTTCGAGGCCGAGGGCCTGACCTACGAGCACCGGCTGATCGACGACATGGTCGCCGCCAGCCTCAAGTGGGAGGGCGGCTACGTGTGGGCGTGCAAGAACTACGACGGCGACGTGCAGTCCGACGCCATCGCGCAGGGCTACGGCTCGCTGGGGCTGATGACCTCGGTGCTGATGACGGCCGACGGCAAGACGGTCGAGGCCGAGGCCGCGCACGGCACCGTCACCCGCCACTTCCGGCAGTATCAGGCCGGCAAGCCGACCTCGACCAACCCGATCGCCTCGATCTTCGCGTGGACGCGCGGGCTGGCGCACCGCGGCAAGCTGGACGACACCCCCGAGGTGATCGAGTTCGCGCAGACGCTGGAATCGGTCATCGTCTCCACCGTCGAGAGCGGCAAGATGACCAAGGACCTCGCCATCCTGATCGGCCCCGATCAGCAGTGGCAGCAGACCGAGGAATTCCTCACCTCGCTCGCGGAGAATCTGGAAAAGGAATTGGCTAGCTAGCTGGTGGCCGGTGGCGGTCAGATAGCCGGTCCGAGCCCGCACCGCATTCGTCGATGAAGTCGGCGATCGCCGCGGTGACGCGTTCGGGCGACTCGAACATCGGCACGTGCCCGACGCCGTCGAGCTTGGTGATCTTCGTTCCCTCGGGCAGGAAGTCCGTGAAATGCCGGCTGAACCGCCGTGGCGGCACCACCCGGTCCTTCTCGCACAGCACCAGCTGCACGGGCACCGCGGTCTGCGCCAGCTCCAGCAGGCCTGGCTGCAGCAGCGACTTGATCAGCAGCTGGAAGTAGGCCGGGCAGTGCGCGGCATCGTCGACGACGCCGCACAGTTGCTCGTCGCTGACCCCCGCCGGGGTCGCGCTCAGCGGCAGGGTTGCCAGCCGGCGACTCAGCGGCAGCCGCAGCACGCGCTGGCCGAGCAGCCGGGCCAGCCCCAGGATCGGCATGCCGGCGATGAACTTGCTGATGACCTCGAATTTGACCGGGCTCCAGCGCGTCCACCCGCCCGCGGCGCCGACGCCGGTGACGCTGCGCGCCCGCCCGCGCCGCTCGAGCTCGAAGGCCACCCAGCCGCCCAGCGAGTTACCGACCAGGTGCGCGGTGTCCCAGCCGAGTTGGTCGAGCTGGCGCTCGACGTGGTCGGCCAGCACCGACGAGCTCAGCAGCCAGGTGCCCGCGTAGGGTCCGCCGTTGTGCCCGGCCATCGTCGGAGCGAAGACCTCGTAGCGGCCGGTGTCGGCCAACCGCGGCGCCACCGGATCCCACACCGTCTGCGACATCAGGAATCCGTGGAGCAGCACGACCGGCTCTCCGGAGCCATCCCGAGGACCGAGGTGGGTCGGCGTACGGGCCGACGGCGAGTGAGCGGAGCTCACGATGACGGAGCCGAGCAGACGAGGATGCGCATAATCCGACATTAAATGCGGTACCGCCGGTACCGCAAGGTGGGCTGATCGCGGGTGTGCGGCTGACCGCACACCCGGCTCCTAACGTGAAGCTGGCCGCACACCGGGCTGCGGCGGCCCGCGTGAAAAGATCGGTGCATCATGAGCACCGCTACCGGATCCAGCCGCATTTTCTCCGGCGTGCAGCCCACGTCCGATTCGCTTCACCTGGGTAACGCGCTGGGCGCCCTCACGCAGTGGGTCGAGTTGCAGGACAACCATGACTCGTTCTTCTGCGTGGTCGACCTGCACGCGATCACCGTCGCCCAGGATCCCGAGGCCCTGCGGCGGCGAACCCTGATCACCGCCGCCCAATACCTGGCGCTGGGCATCGACCCGGCCCGCAGCACCGTCTTCGTGCAGAGCCAGGTGCCCGCCCACACCCAGCTGGCCTGGGTGCTGGGCTGCTTCACCGGCTTCGGGCAGGCGTCGCGGATGACGCAGTTCAAGGACAAGTCGCTGCGCCAGGGCGCCGACACCACCACCGTGGGTTTGTTCACCTACCCGGTGCTGCAGGCCGCCGACGTGCTGGCCTACGACACCGATCTGGTGCCGGTGGGCGAAGACCAGCGCCAGCACCTCGAGCTGGCCCGCGACGTGGCGCAGCGGTTCAACGCCCGGTTCCCGGACACGTTCGTGGTGCCGGACATGCTCATCCCCAAGGCCACCGCGAAGATCTACGACCTATCCGACCCGACGTCGAAGATGAGCAAGTCCGCGGCCACCGATGCCGGACTGATCAACCTGCTCGACGATCCGGCCTTGTCGGCCAAGAAGATCCGCTCTGCGGTGACCGACAGCGAGCGCGAGATCCGCTTCGACACCGACGCCAAGCCCGGCGTGTCCAACCTGCTGACCATCCAGTCCGCGGTCAGCGGCGTCGGCATCGACAAGCTCGTCGAGGGCTACGCCGGAAGGGGTTACGGCGATTTGAAGAAGGACACCGCGGAGGCGGTGGTCGAGTTCGTCGCCCCGATCAAGGCCCGGGTCGACGAACTGACCGCCGACTTGGCCGAATTGGAGGCCATTTTGGCGGCCGGAGCCGAACGGGCCGACGATGTCGCCGGGAAAACGGTCCAACGGGTTTACGATCGGCTTGGGTTCCTTCCGCAACGGAGGTAAGAAGTTTCACCATGAGCGAGCCGGCCAAGGCAGGCACTCTTGATCGGCTGCGGGTCCGCTACGGGTGGCTCGACCATGTCATCCGCGCCTACCAGCGTTTCGACGAGCGCAACGGCGGGTTCTTTGCCGCCGGCCTCACGTACTACACGATTTTCGCGTTGTTTCCGTTGCTGATGGTCGGTTTCGCGGTGTTCGGATTCGTGCTCGCCCGGCGCCCGCAGCTGCTGAGCACGATCGACGATCACATTCGCTCGCAGGTGTCGGGCACGCTGGGTAATCAGCTGCAGGAGTTGATGAACTCGGCGATCGATGCCCGGACTTCGGTCGGTGTCATCGGTCTGGCCACCGCGGTGTGGGCGGGCCTGGGCTGGATATCGCACCTGCGCCAAGCGCTGACCGAGATGTGGTGGGACTCCAACATCGAGTCACCGGGCTTCGTGCGCAACAAGTTCTCCGATCTGCTGGCGATGCTGGGGACGTTCGCGGTGATCGTGGCCACCGTCGCGTTGACCACCGTCGGCCACGCCGCACCCATGGCCACGCTACTGAAATGGCTTGGCGTACCGCAGTTTGAGGTGTTCGACTGGCTGTTCTGGGTTTTCTCGATCGCGATCGCGACGTTGGTGTCGTGGCTGCTGTTCACCTGGATGATCGCGCGGCTGCCCCGGGAAAAGGTCAGCTTCGTCGATTCGATGCGGGCCGGGCTGATCGCGGCGGTCGGCTTCGAAGTGTTCAAACAGGTGGGGTCGATCTATCTGAAGACGGTGTTGCGCAGCCCGGCGGGCGCCGCGTTCGGTCCGGTACTCGGGTTGATGGTGTTCGCCTACATCACCGCCTATCTCGTCCTGTTCTGCACCGCGTGGGGGGCGACGGCATCCACCGATCCGCGTGACCAACACGTCGAGCCGCCGGCACCGGCGATCATCGCGCCGCGGGTGCACATGGACGAGGGCCTCAATACCCGCCAGACGCTGACCGCGATGGGCCTGGGAGCCGTTGGGGCGCTGGCTCTTTCCCGGATCGCCGGATTTGCCCGCCGTAGCCGCTAGCTGAGCAGCTTCAAACCCGCGATACAAGCCACGATCCCGGCGATCAGCAACAGCTTGGTCAACGACGCCGGCTCGTCACCGGTCAGCGCCGCGTAGCCCACCGTGAGAACGGCCCCGATGCCGACCCATACCGCATAGCTGGTTCCGACCGGCAGGGTGCGCATCGCGGTCGCCAGTCCGGCCATCGAAAGCACCAGCGCGACAACGAAGACCAGCGACGGGCCGAGCCGGGAGAAGCCGTCGGACTTGTTCAGGGCGGTCGCCCACACCGCTTCCAACACCCCCGACGCAATCAGGACGAGCCATGCCATCGCGCACCTCCGCGGCGCCGTCTTTTCGCTGGCCGGGTACGGGGCCCCTCGTCCGGTGTCAGGTGCTGACGGCTCGATGCTAACAAGACCGGCGCGGCGCAACGGATGCGACCGTGGCGGATCGGCTACCCGTCAACCAGCCAGTCGCCGTGGGCCATGACGGCGGCCACTCGCAAATCACGGTCGAGCACCACAAGATTGGCGTCATAGCCGGGCCGCAGACCACCCACCCGATCGAGACCCAGCGCGCGTGCCGGTGTCGCGGCGGTTGTCTGCACCGCGGCGGCCAGTCCCGCGTCGCGGTCCTCGCCCATCCCGGCCACGGCGCGGAAAAGCCGATCCATGGTGGCGGTGCTACCCGCGATCGTCGACGTTCCATGCACCCGCGCGACACCGGATGCCACATCGATGCGCACCGCGCCGAGGCGGTACGCGCCGTCGTCGCGGCCCGCCGCGGCGATCGCGTCGGTGATCACGGCGACCCGGTCCGCGCCGGCCGCCTCGATCACCGCGCGCACCACGTCCGGGTGCAGGTGCACGCCGTCGGCGATGAGCTCGACGGTCACCCGCGGGTCCCACAGCAAGGCGAGCGCCGGGCCGGGCTCGCGATGGTGCAGCGGCGCCATCGCGTTGAACAGGTGCGTGCCCACCGTAGCGCCCAGTTCGATGGCGTGCCGGGTCTGCTCGTAGGTCGCATCGGTATGCCCCACCGCCACAACGACTCCCGCGTCCACGAAACGCCGGATCGCGGCGTCGGAGCCGGGCAGCTCGGGCGCCAGGGTGACCATCTTGATCGCGTCACCGCCGGCACTGAGCACCGCGTCGATCTCTGTTTCGTCCGGGTCGCGCATCTGGGTACGGTCGTGTGCCCCGCAGTGCGCCCGGCTCAGCCAGGGACCCTCCAGATGAATGCCCGCGACCGTTCCGCGCCTGGTGGCGTCGGCGAGCGCACGCACCCCGGTGAGCAGGTCCGCCGGCGAGGCGGTCACCAGGCTGGCGAGCGTGGTGGTGGTGCCGTGGCGCAGGTGGAAGGCGGCGGCGTCGTCGATACCCTCGGCGTCTGTGTAGGAAGCCCCGCCGCCGCCGTGCACGTGCATGTCGATAAAGCCCGGTGCCACAGTGCAATCGGGGAAGTCCCGGTCGGGCGGGCCCGGCGGCGGCCCGGCCGCGCAGGCCACGATCCGCCCGGCGGAGGTCTCGAGCCAGCCCGGCCGGCAGATCTGCCCGCCGACCGCCATTGTTCCCGCGCTGATCAGTCCCACCGGCCGCCGTTTTCCCAGAAGTGGCGGATGTCCTCGAGCTGGCGGCCCTTGGTCTCCGGCGCATACCGGTAGACGAAGACGAACGCGACCGCCGCGAGCGCCGCGAACGCCGCGAAAGTCCCCGCGCCGCCCAATGAATGCAGCATGGTCAAGAAGACGGCGGCGATGATGGCGTTGGCCACCAGGTTAGAGGTCAGCATGGTGCTCGACCCGATGGACCGCAGCCGCGACGGGAAGCTTTCGCTGGCGTACACCCAGCCCAGCGAGCCGAAACCCATGGTGTAACCGAAGATGAACAACAGCACGCCCGCGAACCCGGCGACCGCGCCACCGATCCCACGGCCGAAGACGGCCATCAGCACGACGTCGGCGACGATCATCATGGCGGTGCCGCACAACAGGATTGGCCGCCTGCCCACCCGGTCGACCAGCAGCAGCGCCGTGCCAACGGCCGCCAAGCCGGCCACCTGCACCAGCGCCGGCAGCCCCAGCAGCGCGAAGTTGCCGGTGAACCCCATTGTCTCAAATATCCGGGGACTGTAATAGATGATCGCGTTGATGCCGGTGATCTGGATCAGGAAGCCGAGAACGACGACGAAGACGGTGGCCCGAAGATAGGGCCTGCGGACCATTTCCGGCAGTATCTCCGAGAGGCGGCCGCTGCCTTCGCTGACCGCGCGGCCGATATCGGCCAGCTCCTCGTCGACCTGCGCGTCGGGCTCCACCCGCAGCAGTGCCCGCCGGGCGTCGTCGACGCGGCCCTTGAGCAGGTACCACCGGGCGGTGTCGGGCATCCGAATCACCAACGGCGCCAACAGCAGTGCGGGCACGCAGGCCAGCCCCAGCATCCACCGCCAGCTGTGCGTGCCCGCGAGCAGGTAGCCGGTCAGGTAACCGACGACCAGCCCACTGACGATCGCCAGCTGGTAGACCGTCAGCAGCGAGCCGCGCACCGCCGTGGGCGCCGATTCGGCCACATACACCGGGACGACCACCACCGTCACGCCGATGGTCAGGCCGACGAGCAGGCGCGCCGCCAACAGCATCGGCATAGAGACCGAGAACGCAGCCAGCAGCGCGAAAGCCGCGTAGGCGAACAGGATCAGCACCACCGACTTTTTCCGCCCGATCACGTTGGCCAGCACGCCGGCGCCGAGCGCTCCGATGATCTGGCCGAACACCACCATCGTCGTCAGCAGTTCCTGTTGCCGGGTGGACAGCCCGAATTCCTCGGTGACGAACAGTTGCGCGCCGGCGATGATGGACAGGTCGTAGCCGTAGATGACGCCGACGCTGGCGGCGGTCAGCCCGACCAGCAGGCCGCGCCGCGATCCGGTGGCCACCGGGGCTCAGCGGTGTTGGGGTCGACGGTTCATCGAGCGTGCGGCCATGATCAAGCTAAACACGATGATGCTGCCGATGACAGCGACGCCCACCCGGACCGGCATGGTGTCCGCCGAACCGATGATTGCGCCGGCCGCAGCGTTGGTGGCGAGCCGGTCCGCGGCGGTGTCGCTCTTGGCCGGTGCCAGCGAAGGGTCGGGCGCCACCAGCGAGCCGACCTGAGTGCCCTGCGGGGTGGCGAACCCGTAGTCCAGCAGATGCGCGGCCTGTTCCCATGGCGCGATCGGTTGCCGCGTCCCGTGCAGCAGCACCGCCACCAACCGCCGCCCGTCGTGGTTGGCCGCGCCCACGAACGTCTGGCCCGCGTCGTCGGTGTACCCGGTCTTGCCGCCCAGGGCGCCGGGATACTTGTAGAGCAGCTGGTTGTCGTTCTCCAACTCGTAGCCCGGGTGGTCGCCGTGGCCGGGGAACTCGAAGGTCCGCGTCGCGACGATGTCGGCGAACGTGGGGTTTTGCCACGCGTAGCGATAGAACAGCCCGACGTCGTAGGCCGAGGTGCTCATGCCGGGTGCGTCCAGCCCCGACGGTGACGCCACCCGGGTGTCCTGGCCGCCCAGCTTGGCGGCCAGCACGTTGATCTTCTCCAGCGCCTGCTGCATGCCGCCGAGCTGCATGGCCAGCGCGTGGGCGGCGTCGTTGCCGGAGTGCATCAGCAGGCCGTGCAGCAACTGGTTGACCGTGAACACGCCACCTTCCTGAACGCCGACCTTGGTGCCCTCGGCGGCCGCGTCGTCGGCGGTTCCGGAAACCGACTTGTTCAGGTTGAGCGTGTTGAGGGCGGCCATCGCGACCAGCACCTTGATGATGCTGGCCGGGCGGTGACGCCCGTGCGGGTCCTTGGCGGCGATGACCGCGCCGCTGTCCAGGTCAGCCACCAGCCAGGCCTCGGCGGACACGTCGCCCGGTAGGGGCGGCGTATTCGGCGCGGCGACAATGCCGCAACTGCCCAGCGCGTCACCGCCGACGGGTTTGGCGGGCACCGCCAGCGGGATCGGGGGATCGCCGGCGGTGGGCACTTCCGATGAATCCACCGCGGCCGGGGTGTTCACCTTGTACGGGCAACTCGCGGGCGCGGCGTTGGGTTCGGCGCCCGGCTCGGCTTGCGCGAGCGGCAACGCCGTCGGCGCCGCCACCGTGGCCGGGGCGGCCATCAGGAAAAGCGCCGCTGCCAGGCATGATGCGGAACGTAACAGGGTCATCGTCTGTGCACACTAAGCGATTGTGGGCCCGAATTCGGGGAGCCGCGCTGTGACTGATGGGACGGAAGTTACTCAGCCGGGCAGCTGGCCCGGGATACGCTGGGCGCGGCCCGCGGGAAGGCGCCCGCCCGCACCGACTTCAAAAGGGTTTGCCATTTCCGACGATCGATTGTGGACCAAGCTGCGGCGCAAGCGCGATGGCGCCGCCCCGCGCGCGTTGAAGGATCTGCTCAAGCAGGTCGAGAAGGCGAGCCAGGTGCGGCGTTCCGGGCTCGATCAGGTACTGGCGGAACTCAAGCTGCATCGTGACGCCGCGACCGACGCGGAGTTGCGGTCGGCGCTCGCCTGGCTGTGCAACGCGGTGTCGCGGTTGGTGAACGATCCCAACGCGGCGCATGCCCGGGAGGTGTTGCTGGCCGCCGATGCCGTCAGGCGCTCGGGTTAGAGCCGCGCCGATTCCTCGTGCAGGACGCCCCTGAGGATGGATTCAATGGTGTCGAATTCCGCTTGGCCACTGATCAGCGGGGGCGCCAGCTGGATGACGGAATCGCCGCGGTCGTCGGTGCGGCAATACAACCCGGCAGCCAACAGCGCCGACCCGACCCGGGTGAGCAGCGGGCGGCGCTCTTGGTCGCTGAAGGTCTGCTTGGTCGCCTTGTCCTTGACCAGTTCCACGCCGTAGAAGAAGCCCTCGCCGCGCACGTCGCCGACGATTGGCAGGTCGTAGAGCTTCTCCAGGGTGGCGCGGAAGGAAGGTGCGTTGGTTTTGACGTGATCGTTCAGCGCCTCGCGCTCGAAGATGTCGAGGTTGGCCAGCCCGACGGCCGCCGAAACCGGGTGGCCGCCAAAGGTATAACCGTGCGGGAACATCGTGGCGCCGTCGTTGAAGGGCTCGAACAGGCGCTCGCTGGCGATCATGGCGCCGATCGGTGAATAGCCCGACGTCATCCCCTTGGCGCAGGTAATCATGTCGGGCACGTAGCCGAAGTCTCCGATGTCCGATGAGCAGGCGAACATCGACCCGATGCGGCCGAACGCGCAGATCACCTCGTCGGAGACCAGCAGCACGTCGTAGGAGTCGCAGATCTGGCGCACCCGCTCGAAATAGCCTGGGGGAGGCGGGATGCTGCCACCCGCGTTTTGCACCGGCTCCAAAAATACCGCGGCCACCGTGTCGGGCCCCTCGAACTCGATGGCCTCGGCGATGCGGTCCGCGGCCCACTGTCCGAAGGCCTTTGGGTCGGTGCTGAAGTGTTCCGGTGCCCGATAGAAGTTGGTGTTGGGCACCCGAAAGCCGCCGGGAGTCACCGGCTCGAACGGCGCCGTGAAGCGCGGCAGCCCGGTGATCGCCAGGGCGCCGTGGGTGGTGCCGTGGTAGGCGACCGCGCGCGAAATCACCTTGTGCTTACCGGGTTTGCCGGTGAGCTTGAAGTACTGCTTGGCCAATTTCCACGCGGTCTCGACGGCCTCCGTGCCGCCGGTGGTGAAGAAGACCCGGTTCAGGTCGCCCGGTGTGTAGCCCGCGAGACGCTCGGCGAGCTCGATGGCCGGCGGGGTGGCATACCCCCACAGCGGGAAGAACGCCAGCGTGCCCGCCTGCCGGGCGGCGGCCTCGGCCAGCTCGGCGCGGCCGTGGCCGACCTGCACGGTGAACAGCCCGGACAGGCCGTCGAGGTAGCCCTTGCCGCGGTCGTCGAAGATGGTGACACCCTCGGCGCGGGTGATGATTGGCGGCGTGATTCCCGGGCCGTGGCGGGAGAAGTGTAGCCACAGATTGTCGCTCATTGGTGGTGAGCGTAGCGCGCGGTTCGGGCTAGGCTCGGCGATATGACCTCAACGCAACAGGTCAGCGAATTCGAGTCGTTGCGACCGCATCTCATGTCGGTCGCCTACCGGCTGACCGGCACCGTCGCCGACGCCGAGGACATCGTCCAGGACGCCTGGCTGCGCTGGCATCGGCAGGATCCCGAAAAGGGAACGCAGATCACCGACCTTCGGGCGTGGTTGACCACGGTGGTGAGCAGGCTGGGTCTGGACAGGCTGCGCTCGGCCGCGCATCGTCGCGAGACCTACACCGGCAACTGGCTACCCGAACCGGTCGTCACCGGATTCGGCCCGCCTGCTGCCGAAGCCGATCCGCTGTCCGCGGTGGTGGCCGGCGAGGACGCCCGGTTCGCGGCCATGGTGGTGCTGGAGCGACTCTCGCCCGATCAGCGGGTCGCATTCGTCTTGCACGACGGGTTCGACGTGCCGTTCGCGGAGGTGGCCGAGGCGCTGGGCACCAGCGAGGCCGCCGCCCGGCAGCTGGCCTCGCGGGCGCGCAAGGCGGTCGCGGCCCAGCCGCCGCCCGAACCCGACCCGTCGCACAACGAGGTGGTGGGAAAGTTGATGGCCGCCATGGCCGCCGGCGATCTGGAAGCCGTGGTGAGCTTGCTGCATCCGGACGTCATTTTCACCGGCGATTCAAATGGCAAGGCGCCCACGGCGGTTCAGGTCATCCACGGACCGGACAAGGTGGTCCGGTTCATGCTCGGCTTGGCAAACCGCTACGGTCCCGCCTTCTACACGTCGTACCAACTGGGACTGGTCAACGGCGAGCTGGGCATCTACACCGCCGGCTTCCCCGCGGACGAGAGCTACCGCGAGATGTGCCCGCGGATCATGGCGATGACGGTGCGAGACGGAAAGGTCTGCGCCCTCTGGGATGTCGCCAACCCGGACAAGTTCACCGGGTCTCCGCTGCGCGTGTCTCGTTGAGCTGGTCAGCCCACGGGACCCGGCAGGCGTCACCGGAATTGAAGCCCTGCTCGGTGATGCCCAGCGCGGTGTTCACCCGCGCCCGCATGTTCTCCAACCCGACCTGATAGGTCAGCTCGAACACCCCGGCGTCGCCGAAGCGGGACCGCAGGTCGTCGACCTGTTCGTCGGTGACGGTGTGCGGATCGGTGGTCATCGCGTCGGCATACGCGATGGCGGCGCGCTCGTCGTCGGTATAGGCCGGTGAGGTGGCGTAGTTATCGATCTCCTTGAGCCGCTCCACGTCCAGGCCGTCCAGACGCTGCAGCATCGATCCGAAGTCGACGCACCACGAGCAGCCGATCCGGCGCGCGGTCCACAACACCGCCAGCTCACGCACGCTGGCCGGCAGGGTTTTCGACGCCCGGTCGACCATCGTCTCGTGCATGGCGCTGGCGATCAGCAGCCCGCGATGGTGCGCGGCCACGGCGAAGGGCTCGGGTACTTGACCGTAGCGCCGCTTGGCGACCCGGTACATGGCCCGGGTCAGCAGCCCGGCGCGCTTGGGTGGCAGGGGCTCGATGCGGGTTTTCTGTGTCATATCGGTCAGACGAGACAGCCCGGCGATGTGTGACGGGCTGCCAGAACCAATTGATGAGTTTCGAACGTGCTATCGGATGCGATAGCACGTTCGGGGACCAGGCCCCGAGCTCAGCGCGAAGAAACTAGCGCGAGAACATGATCGCGCGCTTGACCTCTTGGATCGCCTTGGTGACCTGGATGCCGCGCGGGCAGGCCTCCGTGCAGTTGAACGTGGTGCGGCACCGCCACACGCCGTCGACCTCGTTGAGGATGTCCAGGCGCTCGGCGGCGGCCTCGTCGCGGCTGTCGAAGATGAAGCGGTGCGCGTTGACGATCGCCGCCGGGCCGTAGTAGCTGCCCTCGTGCCAGAAGATCGGGCAGCTGGTGGTGCAGGCCGCGCACAGGATGCACTTGGTGGTGTCGTCGTAGCGGGCGCGGTCGGTCGGGCTTTGGATGCGTTCGCGCGTCGGCGGGTTGCCGGTGGTGATCAGGTACGGCTTGACCGCGCGGTAGGCGTCGAAGAACGGCTCCATATCGACCACCAGGTCCTTCTCGACCGGCAGCCCCCGGATCGGCTCGACCGTGATAGTGAGTGCCTTGCCCGGCTTTTTGGGCAGCAGGTCGCGCATCAGCACCTTGCACGCCAACCGATTGACACCGTTGATGCGCATGGCGTCCGAACCACATACCCCGTGCGCGCAGGAGCGCCGGAAGGTCAGCGTCCCGTCCAGGTAGCTCTTGATGTAGATCAGCAGGTTGAGCATCCGGTCGCTGGGCAGGCACGGCACCCGAAAGCTTTGCCAGCCACCGGTTTCCGCGAAGGCGTCGGGCTGGTCGGGGTTGAACCGGGCGATCTTGACGGTGACCATCGCGGCCTCGTCGGGAACCGGCGGCAGGGGCGGTTCCAGGGTTTCGACCTGCTGTTCTGAAACGTCGGTCATCAGTACTTCCGTTCCTTGGCTTCGTAGCGCGTCTGCACCACCGGCTTGAAGTCGAGCGCAATGTCGCTCAGCAGATCGCTGCCCTGCTTGTACGCCATGGTGTGGCGCATGTAGTTGACGTCGTCGCGGTTGGGGTAGTCCTCGCGGGCATGCCCACCGCGAGACTCCTTGCGGTTCAACGCCCCGACCACGGTGACCTCGGCCAGCTCCAGCAGAAAGCCCAGCTCGATGGCCTCCAGCAGGTCGGTGTTGAATCGTTTCCCCTTGTCGTGCACGGTGATTCGGGAATAGCGTTCCTTCAAGGCGTGGATGTCGGTCAGCGCCTGCTTGAGCGTCTCCTCGGTGCGGAATACCGCGGCGTTGTTGTCCATGGTCTGCTGCAGGGCCCCCCGGATGTCGGCGACGCGCTCGTTGCCGTGCTCGCTCAGGATGTCGCCCACCCAGCCGACCACCATCGCCGCCGGCTCCGGGGGCATGTCCACGAAGTCGTGACCGCGGGCGTACGACGCGGCGGCGATGCCGGCCCGGCGGCCGAACACATTGATGTCCAGCAGCGAGTTGGTGCCCAGCCGGTTGGCACCGTGCACCGACACGCACGCGCACTCGCCGGCCGCGTACAGGCCCGGAACCGTGGAGGTGTTGTCGGCCAACACCTGTCCGGTGACCGTGGTGGGGATGCCGCCCATCACGTAGTGACACGTCGGGTACACCGGGACCAGCTCGTGCACCGGGTCCACCCCCAGATAGGTGCGGGCGAACTCGGTGATGTCGGGCAGCTTGGCCGCGAGCACGTCTTCACCGAGGTGGCGGACGTCGATGTAGACGTAGTCCTTGTGCGGGCCCGCGCCGCGGCCCTCCAGGACCTCCAAAACCATGGAGCGGGCGACGATGTCGCGCGGAGCCAGGTCGACGATCGTCGGGGCGTAGCGCTCCATGAAGCGCTCGCCCTCGCCGTTGAGCAGCCGCCCACCCTCGCCGCGCACGGCCTCGGAGATCAAGATGCCCAGACCGGCCAGGCCGGTCGGGTGGAACTGATGAAACTCCATGTCCTCCAACGGAAGTCCCTTGCGAAAGACGATGCCGATGCCGTCGCCGGTCAGGGTGTGCGCGTTGGAGGTGGTCTTGTACATCCGGCCCGAGCCGCCGGTCGCCAGCACGATCGCCTTGGCGTGGAAGACGTGGATCTCGCCGGTGGCCAGCTCGTAGGCGACCACACCGGTGGCCACCGGCCCGCTCGGGGTCTGGGTGAGCACCAGGTCCAGCGCGTAGAACTCGTTGAAGAACTGCACGTCGTGGCGGACGCAGTTCTGATACAGCGTCTGCAGGATCATGTGGCCGGTGCGGTCGGCGGCGTAACAGGACCGACGCACCGGGGCCTTGCCGTGGTCGCGGGTGTGTCCGCCGAAGCGACGCTGGTCGATGCGGCCCTCGGGGGTGCGGTTGAACGGCATCCCCATCTTCTCCAGATCGAGCACCGCGTCGATGGCTTCCTTGCACATGATCTCCACCGCGTCCTGGTCGGCGAGGTAGTCGCCGCCCTTGACGGTGTCGAAGGTGTGCCATTCCCAGTTGTCCTCTTCGACGTTGGCCAGCGCCGCGCACATGCCGCCCTGGGCGGCGCCGGTGTGGCTGCGGGTGGGGTAGAGCTTGGTCAGCACCGCGGTGCGCACCTGCGGAGCCGCTTCCACCGCCGCCCGCGTCCCGGCACCGCCCGCGCCGACGATCACCACGTCGTATCGGTGTTGCTGGATCACGGGTCAGCCTCCCTGGATCAGGAAATGTTCGGGTCGAATGTCACCAGCACGTAGGTGCCCAGCACCAACGTGAACCCCATCGACAACAGCAGCAGGCTGTTGAGCCAGAACCGGGTGCTGTCCTTGCGGCTGTAGTCGTCGATGATGGTGCGCAGGCCGTTGCCGCCGTGCAGTTGGGCCAGCCACAGCAGGGCCAGGTCCCAGAATTGCCAGAACGGCGACGCCCAGCGCTGCGCCACATAGTTGAAGTCGATGCGGTAAACGCCGTTGTCCCACATCAGCATGATGAACAGGTGGCCGATCGCCAGCACGAACAGCGCGATGCCCGAGAACCGCATGAACAGCCAGGCGAACTTCTCGAAGTTGGGGATGCCGGCCCGGCGCCGCGGCGAACGGGGATTGTCCAGGCTGGCGGGGCGGTCGTGGCTGCGCTGTTTGACGGGGGCCGCCTGGCCCCTTTGGAATTGGGGGGTTAGTTGAAGGTCGGGGCTGCTCATCGGAAGTGCTCCATCATGTGGATGACGGTCACCACGGCGGCCGGGACCATCAGCAGCAGGAACACGACGCCGACGATCCAGAACATCAGCCGCTGATAGCGCGGGCCTTCGGACCAGAAGTCGATCAGGATCACCCGGATTCCGTTCAGGCCGTGAAAGAGCACCGCGGCGATCAGGCCGTATTCCATCAGGCCGACGATCGGCATCTGATAGTCGTGGATCACCGCGTTGTAGGTCTGCGGGCTCACCCGGAGCATCGCGGCGTCCAGGACGTGCACGAACAGGAAAAAGAAGATCGTCGCACCGCTGATGCGATGCAGCACCCACGACCACATGCCCGGATCTCCCCGGTACAGGGTCCGCGGCGGCCTGCGTTTGCGCGAGGTAGCCGGTGCGGGTGCCGACGGATCCGCGGTTGTCGGTTGTGTAGTCACCCCAGTCCTCCGCCTTCTTGCGACCTTCTTGCGACGTTGCGCGACAGTCACGCCGGGCACTTGAGCTTAGCTCGCGCACGGTGTGACTTGCGCCAATGTCCGTCAAGCGAAATGCCGTTTTGCGGCTAGGGTGACTGTGGGAAGCGGCCATGGGTGAGCGGGGTTGCGTGATGCCGGAGATTGACTGGAATATATTGCGGGACAAGGCAATCCAGGTTTCTGCGGGGGCCTATGCGCCGTACTCGCGATTCCCGGTGGGTGCGGCCGCGCTGGTCGACGACGGCCGCGTGGTCACCGGATGCAATGTGGAGAACATCTCATATGGCCTTGGTCTCTGTGCCGAGTGTGCCGTGGTGTGCGCCCTGCATTCGACCGGCGGCGGGCGGCTGATCGCGCTGGCGTGCGTGGATCAGCGGGGATCGGTGCTCATGCCGTGCGGGCGATGCCGCCAGGTGCTGGCCGAACACGGGGGTCCCGAGTTGCTGATCGACCATCCGGGCGGGCCCCGCCGGCTCGGCGACCTGCTGCCCGACGCCTTCGGCCCCGACGACCTGGCCGCGGGGCGCACCTGATGCCGCCCGCGTTCGACGCGCCCACCGTGATCAGGACCAAACGCGACGGCGGCCGGTTGTCCGACGCCGCCATCGACTGGGTCGTCAACGCCTACACCGCGGGCCGGGTGGCCGAGGAACAGATGGCGGCCCTGTTGATGGCGATCCTGTTGCGCGGCATGGATCGCGGCGAGACCGCCCGGTGGACGGCGGCGATGCTGGCCTCGGGCGAGCGGCTCGACTTCAGCGACCTCGACGGGCCCACCGTGGACAAGCACTCGACCGGCGGGGTGGGGGACAAGATCACCCTGCCCCTGGTGCCCGTCGTCGCCGCCTGCGGCGCGATGGTGCCCCAAGCGTCGGGCCGCGGACTCGGCCATACCGGCGGCACCCTGGACAAGCTGGAATCCATCGCCGGGTTCACCGCCGAGCTGTCCACCCGCCGCGTGCGCGAGCAACTGCGCGTCCTCGGCGCGGCCATCTTCGCCGCCGGTGACCTGGCCCCGGCCGACGCGAAGCTGTACGCGCTGCGCGACATCACCGCCACCGTCGAGGCGCTGCCGCTGATCGCCAGCTCGGTGATGAGCAAGAAGCTGGCCGAGGGCGCCGGCGCGCTGGTCCTCGACGTGAAGGTCGGTTCCGGCGCATTCACCGCCTCGGAAGCCCAGTCCCGCGAGTTGGCGCACACCATGGTCGAGCTGGGTGCCGCGCACGGCGTGCCCACCCGCGCGCTGCTGACGGACATGAACCGCCCGCTGGGTGCGACCGTCGGCAACGCCCTCGAGGTCGCCGAGTCGCTCGAGGTGCTGGCCGGGGGCGGCCCGCCCGACGTCGTCGAGCTGACGCTGCGACTGGCCTCCGAGATGCTCGAGCTGGCCGGGATCGACGACCGCGATCCCGGCGAGACGCTGCGCGACGGCACCGCGATGGACCGGTTTCGCCGGCTGATCGCCGCCCAGGGCGGCGATTTGTCGGTGCCGTTGCCGATCGGTCGGCATGCCGAGACCGTCACCGCCGCCCGGGGCGGCACAATGGGCGGTATCGACGCGATGGCAGTGGGGCTGGCGGCTTGGCGGCTCGGTGCGGGCAGATCCCGTCCGGGCGACCGCGTGCAGTTCGGCGCCGGCATCCGGATCCACCGCCGGCCCGGCGAGCCGGTCACCGCCGGTGAGCCGCTGTTCACCCTGTATACCGACACCCCGGAGCGCTTCGGCGCGGCGCTCGCGGAGTTGGACGGCGGCTGGAGCGTCGGCGACACGGCCCCGGCTTCCTGGCCGCTGATCATCGATCGGATCGTCACGTGACCGCGCCGCTGGGTCTGGAGCAGATCCGCAAGGCGCCCAAGGCGCTGCTGCACGATCACCTCGACGGTGGGCTGCGCCCGTCGACCGTGCTGGAGATCGCCGAGCAGATCGGCTACGACGAGTTGCCGGCCACCGACGTCGACGAGCTGGCGACGTGGTTTCGCACGCGGTCGCACAGCGGCTCGCTGGAGCGCTACCTGGAGCCGTTTTCACACACCGTGGCGGTGATGCAGACGGCCGAGGCGCTGCACCGCGTCGCCTACGAGTGCGTGGAAGATCTGGCCGCCGACTCGGTGGTCTACGCCGAGGTCCGGTTCGCGCCCGAGCTGCACATCGACCGTGGCATGTCCTTCGACGCCATCGTCGATGCCGTGCTCGCCGGATTCGCCGACGGAGAGAAGGCGTGTGCCGGCGCGGGCCGGCCGATCATGGTGCGCCTGCTGGTTACGGCCATGCGGCACGCGGCGGTGTCCCGGGAGATCGCCGAGCTGGCAATCCGGTTCCGGGACAAGGGGGTTGTCGGTTTCGACATCGCCGGCGCCGAGGCCGGCAACCCGCCGACGCGGCACCTGGATGCCTTCGAGTACATGCGAGACCACAACGCCCGTTTCACCATTCATGCCGGGGAGGCGTTCGGCCTGCCGTCCATTCACGAGGCGATCGCGTTCTGCGGCGCCGACCGGCTGGGCCACGGGGTGCGGATCGTCGACGACATCGAAGTGCTGCCCGACGGGCAGGTTCGGTTGGGTCAACAGGCAGCGATCTTGCGGGACAAGCGAATTCCGCTGGAGCTGTGTCCGAGCTCCAACGTGCAGACCGGCGCCGTCAAGAGCATCGCCGAGCATCCGTTCGATCTGTTGGCCCGCGCGCGGTTCCGGGTGACCGTCAACACCGATAACCGGTTGATGAGCGACACCTTCATGAGCCGCGAAATGCTGCGCCTGGTCGAGGCTTTCGGCTACGGCTGGAGCGACCTCGAGCGGTTCACCATCAACGCGATGAAGTCCGCGTTCATCCCGTTCGGCGAGCGGCTGGCGATCATCGACGAGGTGATCAAGCCGCGCTACGCCGTGCTGATTGGCTAGCGGGCGGCATCGACGTTCTGAGCTGCGCCGAAATTCATCGGCTCGGCTTTTGCGCCGCCCCCGCATACTCACCGATGAAGCCGTTGCGCAACCACCACCTGGGGCTGGTGTGCTTGAAGATCTTCTCGTCGAGGGCGCGAGTGCGCACCGACCTCCTGACCGGGAACGGATTCATCCCAGACTTGTACTCGAGGCCGACCATGGCCGGCGCGGTCGGCCGACCTCGCCTGGGCAGCAACTCGAAACCGGCGTCCTGAAGGAGGCTATTCAACTCCGCCGGGCGGGGGAATCGCCGAAAGTCGTGGTTGGACTTGTGTAGACCGAACACGTACAGCGGCCCAATCGCGACGAAGCAAAGCCAGGTGAACAGGTTGCGATCCGGCGTGACGTAGAACATCCGGCCGCCCGGCTTCAGCGCGCGTAATACGCTGTCGAACAGACGGCGGTGCTCGGTGCAATGGTCGAGGACTCCGTGCAGGTAAACAAGATCGAACCGACTGGTCGCCAACACATCCGCGGTTCGGGCATCGCCGACAATGAACTTCAGCCTGGTGTTGTCGGTGAAGCGCTTGCGGGCTGCGTCGATCGCTTTATAGTCGACGTCGACGCCGACGATGTCCCACTCGCCCAACTCTGGATATCGTTCCAGCAATCCCGCGATCGCCCCGCCGCTGCCGCAGCCGACCACTGCCATCTGCGGGCGTTCGGTGTTTGCGGATGGAAGGTAGTCGTGTAGGAATTCCCATGCGGTGTAGTCGATTTCGCTGACCAGTTCTGCGGTGAAGCGCCACTGTGCGCTGACGTCAGCGTTGGAGAAATAACGGACGCCGCGCTCGATCGTGCCGTTGCAGACCCGCACCAGAGCGCGATCGATCATCGAATAGCGGTACTCGGGCTCACCGGCTGCGTCATTGGCGCGTTCCCGGTCGAGGAACTCGAAGTAGCTCCGCTCTTCGGGTTCGATTGCCGCTTCCCATGATTGGGCCTTGTCGAGCACACGCTCCCGAATCCACGAATCGATGACCCGGCTGTAGACGGTTCTGTCGAACAACATGAGCTGATGGCCGCCGCCGGGCATCATGAAAAAGTCTTTGGTTCCGCCGATCCGCTCAAAGCATGCGCGGCAGTGCTCGGCGCCGACGATTTCATCGTGCTCGCCGCAGGTGATCAGAACGGGTTTCGTATTGGCGGCGGCGGGCAGAGGCGGGACATAGTTGAACACCGAGTGGTAGCTCTTGAATCCATACGACCAGACGTAGAGCGGGTCCTTCTTCTTAGTGTCCAGCAATCCGGGGTCTTCTTGGTAGGCGGCCTTGAAGTCTATGAACCGTCGCAGCGGGACCGGCAGCCGATCACCTATCCTGGCTGCCGCGCATTGCGCTGGGCGCGACTGAAACAGTCGGATCGCCGTCCTCATTGGCGTCTCGTGGTTCAACAAGATGTTCATGCACACACCGGCCGCCACTGCCGGGCACGCGTCGAGCGCGTGAAAAGCGACTTCTCCACCCTGGCTGGCACCGTGCACGACGACGGGTAGCGAAGTGCGTCGTGCGGCGTAATCGGTTACTGCCCTGGTGTCTTCGAGAAAGTCTTCGAAGGTGAACACACCCGCCATGCCCTCGGTGCGACCGTGCCCGGTGAGGTCGAACGAATAGACCGCCGCCCGATAGTGGCGGCGCATGTGCTCGGCGAACGTGTCGTAACCCTCGCTGTTCCCGGCGGTCCCATGCACCAGCACCAGGACATAGTCGGCGTTGTCATTGTCATAGCGACGCACGAAAATACGTCTGGCACCGGATCCTGTCACCGCGTCTTCGACCATCGGCGGCACTGGCGCCGTGGTGGTGTTCGGGATCATCAGCTTCTCCGATCCAATCCTTCGGTGATGTGGGTGCCGATCATGCGCGCGAAAGCGTCGAAATCGCTGCGGAAGCGTGAAGTGTCGGAGATGAACGGGCGCTGCATCGACATGCCCAGCAGCACGATTTCGAAGAGATGCACCGTCTCGTCGATCAAACCCGGCGGCGCATCGTCACCAATGATGGTGCGTAGCAGCTCGGCGATCCGCCCGCGCTGGGTATCGCGATAGTCGACATACGCGGTCCGCAAGAACTCGTTGTGGTTGGCCGCTGCGGCGAACTCGACCATGAAGGTGACGGCGTCGAGGTTGTCGATGAACAGGGTGTAGACCAGATCGCCCGCCTTGGTCAGGCTGTCACCCACGGACACCGCGTCCGTCAGTCGGGCCGAAGCGGTGGAGAACATCGTCTTGGCCATGTCGTCGACCGCCGCCTGGAAGAGCTTTTCCTTCGTCTCGAAGTGATAGTGCAGCAGTGTCTGCGAAACGCCGGCCTCGTTCGAGATGAGCTTCATCGAGGATTTCTCGTAGCCGTACGCGCCGAAGCACCTCACCGTGGTCCGCAGGATTCGCTGCCGGGCGTCGCCTGCCGTCATCGCGGAACCAGGGTTGTGCTGAGCCTCGGGAACTGTTGCGGTCAACATCGACTCTTCTCTTCGGCACCAGTTACCCGATAACATACTGTCTGATCGATCAGTCAGGCAACCATGATGTGACGGGTGAGCACCTGCATGCACGCGAATGTGACGCCGAAGATCACTTTGACCTTCGACAACGGCCCGACGCCTGGAGTCACGGATCAGGTTCTCGATGCGCTGGCGCAGCGGCGGATGTCCGCCATCTTCTTCGTCGTCGGGGAGAGGGTTTGCGCGCCGCAGGGACGCGAGCTGACGGCGCGGGCCGTGCGTGATGGGCATCGGATCGGCAATCACTCCTTCACCCATGGTCGACCTCTGGGCGAGCTATCACCGGCGGAAGCAATTCACGAAATCAGCGGTACGCAAAAGCTTTTGGATGATTTCGCCGATGCCAATCGGTACTTCCGACCATGGGGAACGGAGGGCGTGCTCGACCGGCGCTGTCTGAATCAGGCGGCGGTCGATCACCTCATCGCGGAGAAGTACAGCTGCGTCCTGTGGAACAGCGTCCCGCGCGACTGGGCCGATCCCGGCGGCTGGGTGAGCCGGGCGCTCGCCGATACCCGCCGCTACCAGCACACCGTGGTCGTGCTGCACGACCTACCCACCGGCGCGATGGAGGCGCTACCGAGATTTTTCGACGAACTGACCCGCTCCGGCGTGCAGGTCACCACAGAACTCCCGGGGGATTGCATGCCGATCGTCCGCGGTCGGATGCGAACACCCGTCGATCACCTGCGACCCGAGTCCTAGAACACCGACCGTCCCATGGCCCGCACCGTGCTGGCCAAGTGGGTCTGCACCGCCTGCAGTGCGCGCGGTAAGTCGCCGTCGCGCAACGCTTCCGCGATGCCCAGGTGCTCCACCATGATCGTGGCCACCCGATCGGGGTCGCGCAGCGCCGATTCGCCGATCATCCGCATCTGGCGGTCGCGCAGGGAGGCGTAGAAGCCCGACAGGATGGCGTTGCCCGACTCCTGCAGCGTGATGGCGTGGAAGGCGCGGTCGGCCTCCACGAACGCCCGCCAGTCCGTCGCGGCCGCCGCGTCGCGTTGCCGGGCCAGCTGGACGGACAGGCGCTCGAACACGGCGGCGCACACGGCGGCGCCGCGCCCGATCACCTTGCCGGCCGCGAACTGCTCGAGCACCAGCCGCGCCTCCATCACCGAGCGCACCTCGTCCGGCGAAACCGGAACCACCAGCGCGCCGCGCTGCGGATACAGGCGCAGCAGACCCTCGGCCTCCAGCCGCAGAAACGCCTCGCGCACCGGGGTGCGTGACATCCCCAGTGCGGTGGCCACGTCGCCCTCGCTGATCAGTTCGCCGCCCGGGAGCTCGCCGGTGAGCACGCGCCCCTTGACATACTCGAGCGCGCGGTCCTTGGCCGTCCCCGGCCGGGCGTCCTTTGCTGCCACGCCGAGACCTTCCCTGGTAGCTAAGTCGTATCTCAACCGTCCGAACGACCGTACACCCAGGCGATCTACCAGCGGTGTTTGACGCTTAGATACAAGATAAATACTATTTAGATACGAGATACTCGAGCTTCAAGGGAGACGACATGCCCACCACGCAGCAGCTAGGGACCGCGAACCTGGACCCGACGGTCCCCGCGCCAATGGTCAACGTCGCCGAATACGGGTTCGAGGGCCGGTTCGAGGAGTGGGCCGAACAGGCCGAATACTTCGAATACTCCAAGGCCGCCAACCCGATCGGCTCGGGGTTGACCCCCGGGGTGCCGATCAGGCGGTTCGGCCCCGAGATCTACCTGGACGCGCCGACCGGCGTGATCCCGCTGGACCTGTCCGCAGAACTGGGCGGCACGACTGGCGCGGCGACCAGCCCCGCCCTGCTGGCCAACTTCGTGCGCATCCGCGCGAACGAACACCTCGATACCAACCCCAACGCCACCTCGCAGCTGTACTACGTGCTCTACGGGCGGGGCTTCGCGGTGGTCAACGGCAGCCTGATCGAGTGGGAGAAGGGCGATTTCGTGACGCTGCCCGCGGGTGCGCACTCGGTGTTCCACGCCGCCGCCGACACGACCATGTACTGGGTGCACGACGAGCCGCTGATGCGCTACCTGGGCGCCGACGCGACCCGGCCCCGGTTCCGTCCCACGAAGTTCCGCCGCGCCGACGCCGTGGCCAAGCTGACCGAGATCGCCTCGCGTCCCGGCGCCAACGAGAAGAGCCGGGTCAGCGTGCTCTTGGCCAACGCCGCGCAGGCGCAGACCCTGACCATCACCCACGTGCTGTGGGCCATGTTCGGCCTGCTGCCGCCCCATCAGGTGCAGCGCCCACACCGGCACCAGTCGGTCGCGTTGGACCTCATCCTCGATGCGCCCCCGGCGGGCTGCTACACGCTGCTGGGTACGCGTCTCGACGAGCGCGGCGACATCGTCGACCCCATCCGGGTGGACTGGGAGGCCGGGTGCGCCTTCACCACCCCGCCGGGCATGTGGCACGCCCACTACAACGAGACCGACGAGCCCGCCCACCTGATCCCCGTCCAGGACGCCGGGCTGCAGACCCACCTGCGCAGCCTCGACATCAAGTTCACCCAGCGCCGCGATCTCGCCGCCGGGTGAACGGCTCCGCCGCCCGGGTCGATGCGAGGCCCAGATTTGACGCATAGGGTGGCTCGACATGAAGGTGCCCCTGCTGGGCCCGGTGTCGCTGACTGGATTCCAGAACCCCTGGTTCTTCCTGGCGCTGCTGGCCGTGCTGTTGGTGATCGGCCTCTACGTCGTGCAGCAATTCGCCCGCCGTCGCCGGGTGCTGCGGTTCGCCAACATGGAGGTGCTGGAGCGCGTCGCCCCGCCGCACCCGAGTCGGTGGCGGCACGTGCCGACCATCTTGCTGGCCGCGTCGCTGGTCCTGCTGACCACGGCGATGGCCGGGCCGACGTCCGACGTCCGAATCCCGCTCAACCGCGCCGTCGTGATGCTCGTCATCGACATGTCACAGTCGATGCGGGCGACCGACGTCGAACCCAACCGGCTCAAGGCCGCCGAACAGGCGGCCAGCCAGTTCGCCAGCCAATTGACGCCCGGCATCAATCTCGGGCTCGTCGGTTTCGCCGGCACCCCGTATTTGCTGGTGCCACCCACCCCGCAACACCAGGCGACCCTCGACGCGCTGAAGAAGCTGGACTTCGCCGACAGCACGGCCACCGGCCAAGCCATCTTCACCGCCCTGCACGCGATCGGTGCGACGGCGGTCACCGGCGGCGACAACCCGCCGCCGGCCCGCATC
>NZ_LZHT01000009.1 GCF_001667315.1 Mycobacterium sp. 852002-10029_SCH5224772 | reverse complement strand
TGCGTTCCGCCGGCGCAGAATCCGGGCCAGACGACGGGCGCAGGTGAATCCGGTGAAACCGCTTCCCACGATCACAATGGAGGTCACCGGCCCGAGTGTAGGCGGAGTTCGGTGGCAAGGAATGGCCCGCGTCGCATCTTCGCGGCCGGAGTTCGGGCTGTGGCCGCGAAAACCGTTGAGCGGCACCAAGGTCAAGGCAGCAGCCGGCAACGGCGGCCTCGTTGGGGCCGGGTCTATCGCCGTCGCCGCCCGGTTTCGCTATTGTGCCTTGCGTTTCGCTAAATGGCTCATAGACTTCTCGTTGAGCGTTGACATTCGCGGGCTTGTCAACGCCTCCGCGATGCCTATGCCGAAGGGCCCTGGGGGCCCGGACGGCTCCAGGGGTGATGTTATGCGAGATGGCAGTGTCACGATCGCCAATCAGCTCGTGGAGCTGGTGGCCAATCTGGAGCGTGAACATAGCGGCACCGCGGCCGGGCTGCACGAACTCCTCGACAACGGGGTCCACCACGTGCCCGGCTCACAGTATGCGGGTATCACGCTGGCCGAGAAGGGCGCCTCGGTCAGCAGTGTGGTTGCCACGCACCGCTACCCGATGGTGCTGGACGCCATCCAGGACAGCTCCGGCGAAGGGCCTTGCCTGACTGCCGCCTGGGAGCACCACATGATGCACATCGCCGACCTGAACTCCGAACAGCGCTGGTTGCGTTACCGGCGGCTGGCGCTGGAGCGAACCCCGATCCGCTCCATCCTGTCGTATGAGTTGTTCATCGACGGGGCCAGCATGGCGGCGCTGAACTTTTATGCCGACCGTCCGCACGCGTTCGGTGAGGAGTCGGTGGAGATCGGCACGTTTGTCGCCACCCACATCGCCCTGGCGTGGTCGATGATGCGCCGCCAGGACCAATTTCGTAGCGCCCTGGCCTCGCGCGACATCATCGGGCAGGCCAAGGGCATCATCATGGAGCGCTTCGGTATCGACGCCGTCGAAGCGTTCCAGTTGCTCACCCGGGTTTCGCAACAATCCAACATCAAGCTGATCGAAATCGCGCGGGCGCTGACCGAGACCGAGCACCCGCTGCAGCACCGCGAGGGCTGACCACGACCGGGCTGGCGTCGTTTCGACGGCCGTGAGACGGGTATGTGCCCTTCCCATGAAGGCTGTAACGTGGCACGGCAAGCGCGATGTGCGGGTGGATTCGGTGCCCGACCCCAAGATCGAGCAGCCCACCGATGCCATCATCGAAGTCACCTCGACCAACATCTGCGGGTCCGATCTGCACCTCTACGAGATTCTCGGGGCTTTCATGAAGCCGGGGGACATCCTCGGGCACGAGCCGATGGGCATCGTGCGGGAGGTCGGCACTCAGACGGGCGACCTCCGGGTGGGGGACCGGGTCGTCATCCCCTTCCAAATCTCTTGCGGCAGTTGCTACATGTGCGGCCAGCAGCTCTATACCCAGTGCGAGACCACCCAGGTGCGCGACCAGGGCATGGGGGCGGCGCTGTTCGGCTATTCGGAGCTCTACGGCGAAGTCCCCGGCGGCCAAGCCGAGCTGTTGCGCGTCCCCCAAGCTCAGTTCACCCACATCAAAGTCCCTGTGGGACCGCCCGATTCGCGGTTCGTCTATCTGTCCGACGTGCTGCCCACCGCGTGGCAGGCGGTCGCCTACGCCGACATCCCGGAGGGTGGCACGGTCACCGTGCTCGGTCTGGGCCCGATCGGGGACATGGCCGCCCGCATCGCCGATCACCTCGGTTACCGCGTCTTCGCCGTCGACCTGGTGCCCGAGCGGCTGGGCCGCGCCGCGCAGCGCGGTATCCACACCATCGATTTGAGCCGGGTCGACTCGCTCGGTGACGCGATCCGCGACCTCACCGACGGGCGTGGATCCGACTCGGTCATCGAAGCGGTCGGCATGGAGGCGCACGGCTCGCCGACCGCCAAACTGGCGCAGCAGGCCACCGGGTTGTTACCGGACGCGCTGGCCAAGCGCCTCATGCAAACCGCCGGCGTGGACCGGCTGTCCGCCCTGTACTCGGCCATCGACATCGTGCGGCGCGGGGGAACGATCTCGCTGATCGGCGTCTACGGCGGGATGGCCGACCCGCTGCCGATGCTCACCCTCTTCGACAAGCAGGTGACCCTGCGGATGGGGCAGGCCAACGTCAAACGCTGGGTCGATGACATCATGCCGCTGCTCACCGACGACGACCCCCTCGGCGTGGACAGCTTTGCCACGCACGTGCTGCCGCTGGGAGAGGCACCGCACGCCTACGAGATCTTTCAGAAGAAGCAGGACGGGGCGGTGAAGGTCATACTGACACCGTGATCATCTCTGCCACAAGGCTTTCCGCTTTGTATGGCAGGCGCGGCGGGTGCCCCGGGAGTTTGGCCGCCGTGCCGGCGGGGTACTGAATGCGCCATGACCCCCCCAGACGCCGCGCAGGGCGCAGCCCCCACACCCACCGGCGAGGTGTGGCCCGGCAGGGCCTACCCGCTGGGCGCGACGTACGACGGCGCGGGCACCAATTTCACCCTCTTCAGCGAGGTGGCCGAGCGGGTGGAGCTGTGCCTTTTCGACGCCGAGGGCACCGAGAGTCGCATCACCTTGCCCGAGGTCGACGGCTTCATCTGGCACGCCTACATCCCCAACATCGAACCGGGACAGCGCTACGGCTACCGCGTGCACGGTCCGTACGATCCGCAGGCCGGGCACCGATGCAACCCGAACAAGCTGCTGGTGGACCCGTACTCCAAAGCCATCGACGGTTCGTTCGAGTGGAACCAATCGCTCTTCAGCTATAACTTCGGCGACCCAGACAGCCGCAATGACGACGACTCGGCGGACAGCATGCCCAAGTCGGTCGTGATCAGCCCCTACTTCGACTGGGGCAACGACCGCCCACCGGACCGCCACTACGCCGACACCGTCATCTACGAGGCACACGTGAAGGGTCTGACCCAGACCCACCCGGATATCCCCGAACAGCTCCGCGGCACCTACGCCGCGGTGGCCCACCCGGTGATCATCGAGCACCTCAAGAGTCTCGGCATCACGGCCATCGAACTGATGCCCGTCCACCACTTCGCCAATGACTCCACCCTGGTCGACAAGGGCCTGTCCAACTATTGGGGCTACAACACGATCGGATTCTTCGCGCCCGACTTCAAGTACTCGAGCGCCACCACGCCGGGCGGCCAGGTCCAAGAGTTCAAGGCCATGGTGCGGTCACTGCACGAGGCCGGCATCGAGGTCATCCTCGACGTGGTCTACAACCACACGGCCGAGGGCAACCATCTCGGCCCCACGTTGTCGATGCGCGGCATCGACAACGCCGCCTACTACCGGCTGGTTGACGACGACAAGCAGTACTACATGGACTACACCGGCACCGGCAACAGCCTCAACGTCGGCCATCCGCACTCGCTGCAACTCATTATGGATTCCCTGCGCTACTGGGTGACCGAGATGCACGTCGACGGTTTCCGCTTCGACCTGGCCTCGACGCTGGCCCGCGAGTTCTACGACGTTGACCGGCTGTCGACGTTTTTCGAACTCGTGCAACAGGATCCGACCGTCAGCCAGGTCAAGCTGATCGCCGAACCGTGGGACGTCGGGCCGGGCGGCTACCAGGTGGGCAACTTCCCGCCGCAGTGGACGGAGTGGAACGGCAAGTACCGTGACACCGTCCGCGACTTCTGGCGCGGCGAGCCCGCCACCCTCGACGAATTCGCCTACCGGCTCTCCGGATCGGCCGACCTTTACGAGCACACGGCGCGCCGCCCGGTGGCATCGATCAACTTCGTCATCGCCCACGACGGGTTCACGCTGCGCGACCTGGTGTCCTACAACGAGAAGCACAACGAGGCCAACGGCGAGGACAACAATGACGGCGAAAGCCACAACCGGTCCTGGAACTGCGGCGCCGAAGGGCCCACCGACGATGAGACCGTCAACCAACTGCGCGCCCGACAGCAGCGCAACTTCCTGACCACGCTGCTGTTGTCCCAGGGTGTGCCGATGATCTGTCACGGCGACGAACTCGGACGCACCCAAAACGGCAACAACAACGGCTACTGCCAGGACAACGAGCTCACCTGGATCGATTGGGGCACCGCCGATACGGGCCTGCTGGAGTTCGCGTGCACGGTCTCGGCGCTGCGTGCCGAGCATCCGGTGTTCCGCAGGCGCCGCTTCTTCTCCGGCAAGCCGGTGGGCCGGCGCGGCCAGGACGGCCTGCCGGATATCTCCTGGTTCACCCCCGAGGGCGCGGAGATGACCGACGAGGACTGGGGCGCGAGCTTTGCCAAATCGGTCGCGGTGTTCCTCAACGGCCACGGCATCCCCGGCCGCGACGAGCGGGGCCAACGGGTGCTGGACGATTCGTTCCTGCTGTGCTTCAACGCTCACCACGAGCCGATCGAATTCACCCTTCCGCCAAAGGAATTCGGTGCCGCCTGGCAAGTCGTGGTGTACACCGGTCCGGAAGAGACCGCGCCGGCCGACGAGGTGCCCGGCGGGGGCCGGCTCAACGTCGAAGCCCACACCGCGGTGGTGCTGCGCGGGCTTCCCTCGAACTAGGCGGATGGTCGTCGCCCGACGACCGCCTGGTTTGCGCGGAATGGCCTCCCCGACGAGCCACGCTTGCCCTTCCCGCCGAGTCGATCGACGCTGTCGCGGCGCGAGCGGACCGGACCAAATACCGGGCCAAGTCGGGCGACCGCGACATCGTCGTTCGCAATTAAGTCGCGCGCGATCGCCACGCGACGGGTCGCATCCGGTAGGTTTCACCGCGACAGCGTCTCGCGTTACAAGAGAGGGCGAATATGTCAAGGACAGTGGTGGTCGGCGCCTCGAGCGGGCTGGGGCGTTGCATAGGTGTCGGTCTCGCTCAGCGCGGCGATGACGTCGCGCTTCTGGCCCGGCGCCTGCAGCGCATCGAAGCCGCGGCCAAAGAGGCGGGGCCCCGGGCGATCGCGGTCGAATGCGACGTCACCGATCAGGCATCTTGCCGCTCGGCCATCGACAATGCGGCCGATGCCCTCGGCGGGATCGACAACATCGTCTACACACCGGCCGTCGGCCCGCTGGTCCGCATGGTCGACACCGATGCCGACACGTGGCGGCGCATCTTCGACACCAACGTCATCGGCGCATCGCTGGTGACGGCCGCGGCGATACCGCACTTGACCGCCTCGGCGGGCAAGGCGGTGTACCTGTCCTCGGACGCCGGCACGTTCGGTCCGCCCTGGCCGGGGCTGGGCGCATACGGCGTCAGCAAGGCTGCCCTGGAACGGCTGGTCGAGGCGTGGCGGGCCGAACACTCCGACGTCGGGTTCACCAACCTGATCGTCGGGGAGTGCGCGGGGGGCGAGGGCGACGCGGCAACCGGAATGAATGCCGACTGGGACATGGACCTCGCCATGAAGGCGGTCCCGCTGTGGTCGTCGCGCGGCTGCATGCCCGGCAAGTTGATGCCGGTCGACGACCTGATCGACGTGGTGCACACCATCCTGCGCACCAACGCCTCGACATCGATGCCGCTGGTGGTGGCCCGCGGCGCGCCGGCCAGCCCCGCCGCGTTCGCTGAGGCCAACCAGTCCTAGATCCAGTCCTAGATCAGCCGGATGAGCTGCGGCCGAGTTTCTCCCGCGCCAGGTCGGTGAGGAAGCGGGCCGCGGACGTCGGCCGGAACGCCAGCGCCGCCTCGGTGAGTGCGTCACGGGATTCGGTGGGCAGCTCGATGTCGGCGGCGGCGGCGTTGAACTCGAGCTGCTCGACGCTGGACGCGCCGGGAATGGCCACCACGCCCGGGTAGCTGATCAACCAGGCCAGCGCCACCTGTGCCGGCTTGACGCCGACTTGCGTTGCGACGTCGCGCAACAACTGCAGCAGCGGCTCGACGCGGCGAAGGTTCTCGGTGCCGAACAGTGAGTTCACCGCCCGCACGCCACCCGGGCGGTTGTCGACGCCGTACTTGCCGCCCAGCAGCCCCTGTTCCAGCGGGCTGTAGGCGATCACGATGCGGTTCTCCCGCTCGGCGAACGGCACCAGGTTCTTGAGCGCCTTCGGATAGGCGAGCGAGAAATGCACCTGGTTGCTGATCACCGGCCGGCCCAGCGCGGCGTCGGCCTTCTGCCACCGCTGCAGCGAATAGTTCGAGACGCCGGCCGCGCCGATCTCGCCCCGCTCCAGCAGGTCGCGCATCCCGGGCATGATCACCGAGTCGGGCACCACCGGGTTGGGCTGGTGGATCTGGTACAGCGGGATGCGGTCCAGCCCCAGGCGCCGCGCGCTGGCGCGCGCGCGTTGCCTGACCACGGCGGGGAAGGGGGCGACCGGCATGATCTTGCTGGCCACCGCCACCTCGGCGCGTTCGTCGCCGAGCGCCTCGCCCAGGATCCGCTCGCTTTTGCCCAGCCCGTAGACCTCGGCGGTGTCGAACAGCGTCACCCCCAGGGCGCGGGCGCGCCGCACGATGTCACCCGCGGCGCCGGCGGCATAGCTGTCCCCGTAGCCCCATTCGCGTGAGCCGAACTGCCAGGTGCCCAAGCCGATGCGGCTGACCCGTCCGACTCCGTCGACGTCGACATATTTCATCCGCCCAGCGTAGTGGCGATCGCAAGGGCGGCGGAGCCGGGCGCAGCGGGTCGCGACGGGTGAGGCGGCGTAGTGGCGATCGCAAGGGCGGCGGAGCCGGGCGCAGCGGGTCGCCACGGGTGAGGCGGCGTAGTGGCGATCGCGAGCGCGGCGGAGCCGGGCGCGTGCTCAGCCGGGGATCTTGCCGAGGATGTAATTGGCGATGGTGACCGCGGCCAGCCGGGGCCGCTCGCTGTCTGTGCTGCCGCTGGCGGACACGTTCAGGTCGATGACGACGTTTGCCTTGGCCGCGACCGCGCGCGCCGAGCGCACCTGTACCCCCTTGGGCGTCAAGTCCAGCGTGGTGATGCCGTTGCCGGCGTCGGTGGGAGCGCTGACCGCCATCGCGATCGGCTGCCCGCCGGGAGCCGTCACGGTGACGGTCGAGCCACCACACTGGCGCCATCCCGACAGCAACGTGTCCAGCTGCGACTGCGCCCCGGCCGGATCGCGGAACGCCGCCACGCCCTGGATGACCTGGATCGACTTGAGCATGCTGCGTGTGTCGGTGAATTCGCCGGCGTGATAACCGGTAAAGGAGCCGGGGGTGTAGGCGTCCGGGCTGCCGGCGGCGATACTTCCCCAGCATTCCGGGCGGTCGATGCTGCCGTCCTGCGCCGAGCGGCCGGGGCTGTTCCACGTCGGCCCGACCTCGAGGTTGGCATCGGCGGTGATGTTCCTCAGCGCGTCCAGCCCGGGCAGCAGCGTGGTGATGGTGTCCGGCGGAACGGTGGGCGGCGGGGGCCCACTGGACGTGGTGGCGTCACGCGCCGTCCGGTGCGATGACGTGGAACCGCCCAACGTCGCCCATCCGGCCAGCGCAACGACCGCCAACAAGATGAACACGTACGACAGCGTCACACCCACCAGGGCGCGATCACGGCCGAGTTCGCCGGTGCGCCGGATCTGCGCCAACCCCAGATGTCCCAGAACCGCTCCCACGGGGGCGAACACGAACGCGAAAACCAGTGACAGCGTTGCCAAGGTGTTGACGGCCGGGCGGTACGGCGGGGGTGCGGGCGGCGGCGTGAACACGGGCGGCTCGGTCGGCGGCTCGATTCCAGGGACTGGCGGCGGGACCCGGCCGAGCGGGTCGTAACTCAGCGGGTTCTGCCAATACGGATCCTGCTGGTTGGTCACGCCGGTGCCTCCTTCGCGGCCGAACCTGCCCGAAATGTAGCCGATAGCGGGGCCGGTGCCGGAGCCGATGCCGTCTGCGGGCGCGGCTTGGCGATGCTGACCACATACCCCACCCGCGCGCGGCCACACCCGTTTGACGGCCGAATTCGCCGGGTAGCCGCTTCGGTGTGCGCGCAACAGCCCTGCGCGTCGAACCAATGCAGATGGGAGGGACACCATGGCGCACACCGCCATCACGTCGCCCACCGACGTGGTCGACTTTCTCGTCAGTCAGCACGAGCAGATCAAGGCGATGTTCGCCGAAACGCTGGCGGCGTCCGGAGAAGCACGGGAGAAGGCCTTCGTCGAACTTCGGCGACTGCTCGCCGTGCACGAAACAGCGGAAGAGGAAATCGTCCACCCGCGGGCCAAGCGCAAGATTTCCGACGGCACCGCCGTGGTCGACAAGCGGCTGCACGAAGAGCACGAGGCCAAGGTCGTTCTGGCGCGCCTGGAAAAGCTCGACGTCGACAGCGAGGAGTTCACTCGCGAATTGACCACGCTGCGTGACGCGGTGATCGCCCACGCCGAGCACGAGGAACACGATGAATTCGCCAAGCTGGGCGAGGAATTGAGCGCAGACGAGCTGGAACGGATGGGCCGTGCCGCGCAGCTCGCCGAGGCCGTCGCACCCACCCGGCCGCACCCCGGGGTGGAATCCCAGACGGCCAATCTGGCCGCCGGTCCGTTCGCCGCGATGCTCGACCGCGCCCGCGACGCCATCATCGGTAAGGGCTGACGAGCACCCGAGGCTGGGTACCCCCGCTTGGTGGGGGAGCGGGGGTACCCACGCCGCTCGGTCGCCCCGCCCCCCAGCGGCCCGCAACGACATGACCGCCACCGCGAAGGCCCCCGGCGCCGCCCGCTACCTCCCCGAGGAGCGGGGCATCGACGCGCTGCGGAGCGCGGCCGAAACATGCCACGGCTGTTCGCTTTTCGAAGACGCCACCCAAACCGTGTTCGGCAACGGGCGTCCTGGGGCGCCAATCATGTTGGTGGGCGAGCAGCCGGGCGACCAGGAGGACCGCGCCGGCGAGCCGTTCGTCGGCCCGGCGGGGCGACTGCTTGCCCGGGCGCTCGAAGACGCCGGCATCGACCCGCTGCTGACCTACCAGACCAATGCGGTCAAGCATTTCAAGTTCACCCGCAAGGGCGGCAAGCGCCGCATCCACCAAAAACCGGGCCGTACCGAGGTCGTCGCGTGCCGGCCCTGGCTGATCGCCGAGATCGAGGCCGTGGCGCCCGAGGTCATCGTGTGCCTGGGGGCAACCGCCGCACAATCATTGCTGGGCAGCACCTTTCGGGTCTCCGTGCAGCGCGGCCGCGAGCTGACGCTCCCGTCGTCCGTCGACATCGCGATGACGCCCGGGCCGATCGTGGTGGCGACCGTCCATCCGTCGTCGGTGCTGCGTGACCGCAGCGACCGGCACGACGAGGTCTACCAGTCGTTCGTCGACGACCTGCGCAGCGCGCGTTCCGCGCTGGCGTGAAGCTGACCCGGCCGGGTCAGCTCTTCTTGTGCGGCATGAACTCCTGCGCTTTGGTTTTCAGGCCGACTTTGACGAAGCCCACCCGGTCCTCGTCACCGGCCAGCACCGCCGCGGTGGCCGACTTGAACTGCTCCCAGGTGGCATGCGGCGGGATCGGCGGCATGTCGGGATCGGTGAAGACGTCCAGCACGGTGGGACGGTCGGCCGACAAGGCGTTGCGCCACGCGTCGGACAATTCGTCGGGATCCTTGATGGCCATGGCGTTCAGGCCCAGGCTGGCCGCGAACGCGGCGAAGTCGACGTCGGGAAGGTTTTGGGACTCCGCGAATTTCGGCGCGCCGGCCATCGCACGCATTTCCCAGGTAACCTGGTTGAGGTCGTTGTTGTGCAGGATCGCGATGATCAGCCGGGGGTCTTGCCACTCGCTCCAGTAGCGCTTGATCGTGATCAGCTCGGCCATACCGTTCATCTGCATGGCGCCGTCACCGGCGAACACGATGACGGGCCGGTCCGGGTGGCCGAATTTCGCGCCGATGCCGTAGGGGACCCCGGGGCCCATCGTCGCCAGCGTGCCCGACAGCGAGCCGCGCATGTTGCCGCGGAAGCGCAGGTTGCGCGCGTACCAGTTGGCCGACGAGCCGGAATCGGCTGTGACGATGGCGTTGTCGGGCAACTGCGGGGAGAGCTCGGAGAACAGCCGCATCGGGTTGATCGGATCGGCGCTGACCATCGCCTCCTTGTCCATGGTCTCCCACCAGCGCGCCACGTTCTTCTCCACGCCTTCCCGCCACGACCGATCTTCCTTGCGGCGCAGGTGCGGAATCAGGGCCCGCAGTGCGGTCTTCGCGTCGGCGACCAGGTTGACCTCGTACGGGTAGCGCATCCCGATGAATCTGCCGTCGACGTCGATCTGCACCGCCCGGCACTGGTCGAACTGCGGCAGGAACTGCGTGTAGGGGAAGCTGGATCCCACCGTGAGCAGCGTGTCGCAGCCCATCATCAGCTCGTAGCTCGGCCGCGTCCCCAGCAGCCCGATAGAGCCTGTGACCCAAGGCAATTCGTCCGACAGGACGTCCTTGCCCAACAGCGCCTTGGCCGCCCCGGCGCCAAGGAGATCGGCGACCTCGGCCAGCTCTTCGTGGGCCCCACGCGCGCCGGTACCCACCAGCATGGCGACCTTCTTGCCGGCGTTGAGGACGTCGGCCGCACGCGCGACGGCGGCGTCCTCGGGCGCGATGGCCGGGTACTCGATGCCCAGGCTGGAGGGCACCATCTTGAACGCGTGCTCAGGCGGCGAATACGGGAGTTCCTGGACGTCGCTGGGGATGATCAGCGCCGTCGGCGCCCGCTGGGTCATCGCGATGCGGATCGCGCGGTCCAGGACGTTCGGCAATTGTTCGGGGACGGTGACCATTTGGACGTAGTCGCTGGCGACGTCCTTGAACAGGCTCAGCAGGTCGACCTCCTGCTGGTAGCTCCCGCCCATGGCGCTGCGGTTGGTTTGACCGACAATCGCCACCACCGGAACGTGGTCGAGTTTGGCGTCGTAGAGGCCGTTGAGCAGGTGGATGGCGCCGGGGCCCGACGTGGCCGCGCACACCCCCAGCCGACCCGTGAATTTCGCGTAGCCGACCGCCTCGAAGGCGCTCATCTCCTCATGACGCGACTGGATGAACTTGGGCTTGTTGTCCGCCCGGCCCCATGCGGCGAGGAGGCCGTTGATGCCGTCGCCCGGAAATGCGAACACATGCTCGACGCCCCACGCCCGCAACCGCTCCAGCAGGTAGTCGGAGACCTCTTGTTTGGACATGTTTTCCCTCCTGGGCAGATGATTTTCAGTGCTGGCGGGTGGGCGTGTGTGGCTGTTGGCTGAACCACCTGCGGCCATGGCGGCCCCGGACGTGCGGGCCGCGAGACCCCGCCCTCGGCTGGCAGGGCGTGACTACGGCAGGCTGCCGCGCATGGGCGGCTTGGGCACTTCCCACAGGTGCCGGGTTACCCCTAATCGCTGTCGTTATGCGCCGTCAGCGACCAGCCAGGTGACTCACAGCCAGTTATCAGCTGGGTGCGGCAACCGTTCACGCCGTCTTGCGGAGCGACGGGGCGTTGGCGCCAGCGCCCTTGGCCATGCGCCGGATGAGCATCCGGGTGGCCTTGTCCAGAATCTCCTGGGCCGCGTCGGGCTTACGGGCGCGTTCGGCGCGGCGTGCCGCGGCGGCGATGGTCATTCCCTGCTCGTAGCCGGCGACGACACGGGGATCGACGTAGGAGCCGCGCGCCACCGCCGGCGTATTGCCCAGCTCCTCGGCCACCTCTTTCATGACGGCGGCCTCGACGCGTTTGGCGATCCGCTGCGAGACGGCGGGGTCGGCGTCGGCGAAGGCCGCCGCGGCCAGCACGGTGCCATGCCATGTTCGTAGGTCCTTGACGGTGTAGTCGTCGCCGGTCAGTTCCTTGAATCGGGCGTTGAGGTCGTCGGCACGCACATCGAGCCAACCGGAAGCGTTGCGGCACACCAGTAATCGCTCGGTGCGGTTGGGCCGGCGCATCAGCGCGCGCACCGCGCGGACTACATCGTCGTCCTCGATCTCGACTGTGCGCCGCACGCCGCTCTTGGCCGGAAAGTCGAATTCGACGGCGTCGCGCCGGACCACCACATGTTCACACAACAGCGTGGACAGCCCGTAGGACTCGTGTTCGTCGGCGTATTGCTCGCCGCCGGCGCGGAAGTAGCCGCGATCGAGCAGCCGTAGCGCGAGCGCCAACACCCGTTTGCGCGTCAAGCCTTGGCGCGCCAGATCTTTGGCGATCTCGGCGCGGCACGCGGGGAGTCGCGTCGACAGCTCCAGCACGCGGTCGAACTTCTCCTCGGCGCGTTCCTGCTGCCAGGCGCAGTGGTAGAGATACTGGCGGCGGCCGGCGGCGTCGACGCCGACGGCCTGGATGTGGCCGTTGGGATACGGCGAGATCCACACCTTCTTCCACGCCGGCGGAATGACCAGATCCTTGATGCGCTGCAGGGTTTCGGGATCGGACAGCGTCTCGCCGTCCGGCCCGTAGTAGGCGAACCCCTTCCCGCGACGTTTGCGCGCGATTCCCGGTGTGCTCAGCACGCTGCGACGCAACCGCATCTTCGGCCCTCCAGTTCCGTTCGCTGACCGCACTGATATTCGCTCAGAAGTACCCGCCGGCAAAGCCGTTCACACGGTGCGTCACGACTCAACGCGGAAACGACCCGCCACGACCCAAAAAGGACCGTGGCGGGTCGTTTCTCGGGGTGGATCAGCCGGCCATGAACTCGTGGTAGGCCGACTCCAGGTTCGGCGGCAGGGCGGTGACGTTGCACTGCCGTTCGGTGTCGCCGATCGGTGCCAGGATGCCGCGCAGATCGAAGTACTCCTGCGGGTGGTCGGTGAAGTAGCTGCGCAGGCTCGATGCAGCCTCCGGCCGCGGCTGGCCGTAGGCGGCCGTCACCACCTGGTTGGCCCCTGGGTGCGCCGCCAGATACTGCTCGGCGGATCCTTGCGCCGAGGAGACGGTGGAGTGCACACCGGCGGGGCTGCAGTCGGGTGCTGCCGCAGCCGACGGAGCGCCGACGATACCCATGGCCATCCCCCCCAGCAGGCAGCCGGCGCTGATTCCGGCCACTCGACGGCGCGCGAAAATACTGCTGATTGTCATGATGTTTGTTGTCCTTCGAAACGAAATGGTTTTCTCTCGACTGAGGCTCCCGATCCTCGAAATCCAAAGTAGCGGAAGCGAACACTGGCGATGTTCGCTGACGACGAAAATTGAGGCACGCTCGGGCCGTGACGGCCTTTCTGAGCGGCCTTTGCTAAGCGAACGGTGAAACGGCGCGCACATTGTTAAGAGAACGCACCCGTTCTTAACAAATCGTGATGTCGATCGTGACGCAATCGTTATCCGCGGTGGGCCCGAAGTTGTCTGCACGGTTGACCATCAACGACTACGCCGCGTTCGACACCGTCGGGATGATCGTCGTCAGTTGCGCGTTGCCGCTGTGACCGGGCGGTCAACTCTGGCCGGATTGTTCGCCGTCTGTTGCGTGTTGCCCGTTGGTGCTGGGCGGCGCCAACGTCTGCAACCACGTGTCGACGTCGGGACCGACGACCACCGCGTGACCGGACGCCAACAGCGCGCCGTTGGCGAGCGCGGCGACGGCGGGTCGCACGGTCCGCACCGGTCGACTATCTCCTTGTTGGACAAGCAATTTCGCTGTCAACTCGGGGAGGCGGATGGGGTGTGGGCCGGTGATGGTGCGCGGCGTGTGCGACTGTCCCAGCGCCGCCTCGACGAGTACGTCGGCCACGGTGTCCGCGGCGATCGGCTGAATCAGCCAGTCCTCGACGACCACCTCCTCGCCGTCACAGCTCACCGCATCGCAATGGGTGGCGCATTCGTACCACTGCGTGGACTTCACGATCGTGGCCGGTACCGGGCCGTCGAGCAGGATGTTCTTCGCCGTCCGTTTGGCTTCGTAGTAGGGGATGCCGTCGAGTTCGGGGTCTTCGATGCCGGCAATCGTCGGTACTACCAGGCGCTGCACTTCCTGTGTGGCACACGCACCCACGATGTTGTGCGACGCGGTGACCAGAGATTGGCCGATGTCAGACGGCTCGGGCGGCACCGGATCGGACACGTCGATCGCGACGTCGACCCCCTTAAGGGCCTCGCACAGGTCCGGCCCACTGAACAGATCGATGCCCTGTTCCCGTGAGATCTCAACCACCGCGACGTCGCGCGACCGCAACCGGGCGACGACGCGGGATCCGGCCGTACCGGTCGCCCCTATCACGGCGATGGTGGTCACCGCCCTCACCCCCCTTCGCGCCGCCCGCTAGTACTACCCGGTAAACCCCCGTTCAAACCGATGGATCGGCGGCTGATGCGCCAAGCGTGGGAGCGACCGCCGTACGCGTGATCACCCGCACATTTCCGACGCTGTCCAGGCATGACGCGGGGCGGGGCGTTTGGTGGGGGCTGCGGTGGGAACGCCCTAGATGCCATCGAGCGCAAGCTCACTCACCACCGAGAGGGAGGTCGACCCATGGGGGACCAGAAGAGCGGGCCGCAGGAAGCGGTGCAGGGCGCCGTCGAGGGCGTGAAGGGCAAGGCCAAGGAGGTCGGGGGGGCCGTGCTCGGCCGCGATGACCTCGCCGACGAGGGCCGGGCTCAGCAAGACAAGGCCGACGCCCAACGCGACGCGGGCAAGAAGGAAGCCGAAGCCGAGTCGGCGCGAGCCGGCGCGGACGCGGCCGAAGAGCGCCAGAAGAAAAACCAGTAAGCCGCTCCTCGAGGGGTCCGGTCCGATCGTCGGGCCGGGCCCCTTTCGTGCGTGGGGTTCACCAGCCGCAGTGCGGTGGATGCGCGAGGCGGACCATCGGTCGCCAGCAGCTAAACCCGCGGACTCACACCCGCTGCAGGTCCACCGCGAGCGGGCGGTGATCGGAAATCGGCATGAGGCTGGCCTCGACCGCACCGCCGCGTAGGCGGGGATCGTCGGTCAAGATGTGGTCGAGCTGACGGTTGGGGTCATCGGCGGGAAACGTTTGAGCGGCGGCCAGCGCCCGCATGCCCGACCAGCGGCCAACGGTTTTCGGCGTCATGTTCAGGTCGCCGGTCAGCAGCCGGGGGCCCGGGAAGCCGCGCAGGTCGTGAATCACTCGCAGCAGCTGGCGGCGGTTCCAGCCCGGAACGAAAGACAGGTGCGTGTTGGCCACCGTCAGCCCGCCCATCGGGGTGCGCAACTGCGCGATGACCGCCGCGCGGGGTTCCTCGTCGACGATCATCACCCGGTTGGGGCCGGGCAGGTACATCGGAAACCGCATCGGAATGCGGGGTAATCGCAACACCTGCCAACTGGCCACCGGGTATCGGGACAGCAAGGCGATGCCGTAAGCGGCGGTCCCGGGTTGTTCGCGACCGGTGGCGGCCATCCAGGTCGCCCCCGGTGTTCCCGAAATCGCCGCCACGAACCGGTGCTCCACCGCACCCATGGCCTCAGCCGCCGCGGCGGTCAGGTCGGCGCGCTCGGAGCGCGGTTGATCACAGTCGACCTCCTGCAAGCTGAGCACGTCCGGGTCGAGGAGGCGCACGCAGTCGCGAAGGCGCTGAACGTCGACGCCATCCCCGACGGTGCGGCCGTGCAAGATGTTGAAAGTCGCCACGCGCATAGGTTTTCACCTACCCACTTTCCCCGTCGTGCACTCACCGCGGCATCCCCGCCGCGGGTCAGCGCGCGGGCGGCGGGGATGGTGTCACCGAAATACCACTTCCCCCATTGCGGAACCCACCGCGAGGATCCGCTGCAGCACGAATCGCGGCACTATGGCGGTGGCTGCGCCGCCGGTGGGCTCGAGTTGGCTTCGATAGCATTGCGCGGCAAGGCGTTTGCGACCCATTGCCCAGCCGGGCGAGGGCACCGAATAGGCCCGCTCCCATGGCACCGCCGGATCGGCGAGATGCGCCCAATGCCACATCCGCACCGGATATTCCAGCAACGTCGCGCCGGTACGGGTGCACGCGGTCGAGGCCGCACGTCCCACCGCTTCGTGATCGGGGTGGCCGTCGCCCCGCCACGTCGCGGCACACCAGGTCGCCGGGCCGTCACCCTCGAGGATCTCCACCAGCTTTTCGGCCAGCGTCTCTTCGTGATCGGTCAGTTCGCCGTCGGGAAAGCCCAGCGAGACCGGGCTGGGGATATGCAAAAAGCCGGCCGCCCTGCCTAATTCGTATCTGCGGATGGTTTCCATCCGGAGCCGGCCCGAGGCCGACACGCCGGGTTGAGCGGCGCCTCCGTCGCTGACCGAGACCACCTGAACGTCGACCCCCATCGCGGCCAGTTGGGTGGTCATCGCGCCCAGACCGAGGGTCTCGTCGTCGGGATGCGGGGAAACGACGATCAACCGTCGGCACTCCGTCAGATCCAAGACCGGCAGGGGCCTCTCCTCGAAAGCGGCCAGCCACAACGGCACCGGGGTACCGTTATGGGTCAGCGGCGTGGCCGCGATCCTGGCGCAGTTGCCTGCCGGCACCGTTTTCACGGCGCCCTCATCGCCTTCTTGCCCGCCAGCCGCCCGAGTTCGGCGAGGTCTCGTTCCGCATGGCTCTGCCGGATGTAGATGCTCAGGTCGGCGACCCGTTGCGCGTGCCGTCCATCCTGGCACAGCGGTCCCGGACCCAGGGCGCGGCCCGTGCGCGTAATCGCTTCGTCGACAGCGTGTTCCACGACCGTGCGGATGCGGCGGGCCATCAGTTGCGCGGTACCGGACCGGTCGAACGGATCGGCGTCGACCTGGATCGCCGCTTCGGCCAGGATCGCATCGCTGGCGGCCAGCGCGGCATCCACGGCGCCCAGGTGTGCCAGCGAGTACGCATCGGCCGATTGGCTTGCCGCGCAGCGATATAACGGGTCGGCGACCCTGCGCGCGCCGCCGAGCCAACACGCGGCGACACCGATTGCGCCATGCCAGAGCCCCGGCCGATTCAGATAGTCTCCGGGGTCGCCCACGGCGACGGCCTGGGCGTTGGTGAACAGGACCGGCCTGGTGTCGCTTCCGGCCATCCCCGCGTTCCACCAGGTGCTGGGCAGCGCCTTGACGGCGGGGTCGGTCACGGTCACCGCGAACAGGCCCAAAGACCCGTCCGCGAGTCGCGCGGTCACCAGCGCGTGCGTGCAGAACCCCGCGCCCGAGCACCACACCTTGGTGCCGTTCAGGGTGAACGCGCCGTCGGCGTCGGTGGCCGTCAGCGCCGCGTCCGGGGCTTCGGCGGCCCACACGCCCCACAGCTGACCCGGGTCGGGAGGCTTACCACCCAACTCGTGCAGTATCGCGACCGCATCGACATGGGACTCGGCGATCCTGGCCGCCACGATGTTGTCCTCGGCCAGCCGAGCCAGCCGTTGCCAGCGTTCGGCCGTGCGTCCCGACGCGGGAAGGGGCAACTCGAGCCGCCCGGACTCGAGCCAATGCTCGACCAGGCCCGCCGTCACGCCGGATCACCCGCCGGGGACGGTGCGTGGGCCGGAATCACGACGGCCGCAACGTCATATGAGCGTGGCACCGCGGTTGACATAACCGACGATTTCCCCGTAGAGCGCAAGTTAAACGACCTCACGACCGTCCGGCGGCAGGTTGCCCGCGCCGCCGGCGGGGTATCACCTAATGCACCATGGCTCCCCTCGACGCACATGCCGACGCGACCAACTGCGCCTCGCGGCTGCGAGAGGCGCTGAAGGGCGCCGCCTCGGCGCTCAAGGAACATGGGCCGCGTTTCGCCCTGGCGGGCAGCTACGCGTTATGGGCCTACGGCGCACCGGAACCCAGCCACGACGTGGACCTCGTGGTGGCCGAAGCCGATGTGGAGACCGCGGTGGCCACCCTCGCCAACGCCGGGTTCGTCATCGAACGACCCCCGGAGGATTGGCTGTTCAAGGCCCGCACCGGCGACACCCTCGTCGACATCCTGCACCGCATCAACGGCGTACCCGTCGACGCCGACACGCTGGACCAGGCCGAACAGCTCGAAGTCCTGGCGATCGGCATGCCCGTGCTGCCGCCCACCATGGTGCTTGTCCAGCAGCTGCGCTCTCTAGGGGAGCATCACTGCGACTTCGCCAAGTTGTTGCCGGCCGTGCGCGCGGTGCGCGAACGCCTGGACTGGCAGCACATCAAGGCACAAACCGCCGAAAACGATTACGCGGTCGCCTTCGTGGTGCTGGCCGACCGGCTCGGCCTGACGCGTCAGTGATTACGCAGCTTGGCCACCAGCTTGTCTTTCGTCAGGCTCGAATAGCCTGACATGCCAAGCTCTTTGGCGCGCTTCTTCAGTTCGGGAACGGTCCAGTCCTGATAGGACCCGGACTTGCCGCCCTTGCGGCCCACCGACGACTTGCCCCGGCCGGCCGCCGCATTCGAAATCCGCGCGGCCTTCTCCTTGGAGTCACCCTTCTTGCGCAGATCCTGATACAGCTTCTCGTTCTTGATAGACGAACGCGGCATGATCCATCCTCCTGTCCACGATGAGACGCCTTTTCAGTTATGCCCGCCCCGGCGGCAGGGAAAACACCGGCGCTAGGCCGGAACCGGGTCGGTGCGCCGCTGCCAGCACCGGTGTCGGGCGAGCGCGCCGGCGAATTCCTCGACGAAGCTGTCGGGCAGCTCGTCGGCGGCGGCCGTGGTGGTGATGACGGATTGGTCGTTGAGCACGTCGGTGTCCTCGGCGAGACGGTTGGTGATACCGGCGGTGCGCAGCAGGTCGAGGCCGGCGCCGTATGCGCCGATGGGCTTGAGATGCTTATAGGCCTCGGTCACGAAATGCACCGCATAACCGTCGTTGGACAGCGTCGCGATAGACCGCGGTCCGCACGCCACCACGACCGCGTCGTAGAGCACCGACGCCATGGTCGTGAAGGATCGGTCGACGGGAAGCTCACCGCCGGATCCGCCCTCCAGCGTCCCGCCGGCCACCGGGGCCAACACCTCGACGATGGCGCCGCGCTGTCCCATCAGCTCGATAAAACGTTGTGTTCCCACCACATCGACGCCATCGGCGGCCAGCACGGCGACCTTGCGCGATTCGATGGTGTCGCCTGCGTCGGTGACTTGTGACAGCGCCGGAGAGGCAGTCACCGTGTCGACTTGCTCCTCGGGCGGCGCGGGCAGGCCCAACTTCGCGGCCACCTGGGCGGCCAGCTCCGCGTCGACCCGCGCGAGCTGCGCCACCACGGCCGAACGGATCTCGGGCACTTCGACCTTGCCGAGCTCGAAGGCGAACGCGGCGACGATGTGTTCGGCTTCCACGCGCGTCATGCTCGTCCAGAACATCCGCGCCTGGCTGTAGTGATTCTCGAACGACTCGGCGCGCTTGCGCATCGTCTGCCCGTCCAGCCGCTGAGTGTAGTGCCGGAAGACGTTCTCGTCGGCCAGCGCGGGGCAGCCGCCGCCGATGCTGTTCTTGTGGTAGCTGGACCGGCCCTGCGGGATCGTGTGCTGTCCGTAGCCGTCGTGCTGGTTGGTCCGGACCTCGGCCACCGGGCGGTTGACGGGCAGCTGGGCGAAATTGGGGCCGCCCAGCCGGATCAGCTGGGTGTCCAGGTAAGAGAAGTTGCGGAACTGCAGCAGTGGATCATTGGTGAAGTCGATGCCCGGCACCACGTTCGCCGTGTGGAACGCGACCTGCTCGGTCTCGGCGAAGAAGTTGTCCGGGTTGCGGTTCAGCACCATCTTGCCCACCGGGCGAACCGGAACCTGTTCCTCGGGAATAATTTTCGTCGCGTCGAGAAGATCGAAATCGAAGTTGAACTCGTCCTCCTCGGCCACCAGCTGGACGCCGAGTTCCCACTCCGGGTATTGGCCCGACTCGATGGCCTCCCACAGGTCGCGACGGTTGTAGTCGGGGTCTTTGCCGGCGATCTTCTGGCATTCGTCCCAGATCAATGAGTGCACGCCGAGTCGCGGCTTCCAGTGAAATTTCACGAAAGTTCCCTCGCCGCGGTCGTTCACCAGCCGGAAAGTGTGCACGCCAAAGCCCTGCATCATGCGGTAGCTGCGCGGCAACGCCCGGTCCGACATCAGCCACATGATGGTGTGCAGGGTCTCGGGCTGCAGCGACACGAAATCCCACAGGGTGTCGTGAGCGGACTGCGCCTGCGGAATCTCGTTGTGCGGCTCGGGTTTCACCGCGTGCACGAAGTCGGGGAACTTGATACCGTCCTGGATGAAGAACACCGGGAAGTTGTTGCCGACCAGGTCGTAATTGCCTTGCTCGGTGTAGAACTTGGTGGCGAAGCCGCGCACGTCGCGCACGGTGTCGGCCGAACCCCGGGACCCGGCCACCGTGGAGAACCGCACGAACACCGGCGTTTGAACACCCGGCGTCGTCAGGAATTTCGCCGCGGTGTACTGGGCCAACGAGTCGTCGTACGGTTCGAAGTAGCCGTAGGCGCCGGCGCCGCGGGCATGAACCACGCGCTCCGGGATGCGCTCGTGGTCGAAATGGGTGATCTTCTCGCGGGCATGGAAATCCTCCAGCAGCGTCGGGCCCCGCTCACCGACGCTCAGCGAATCGTCGGTGTGGTCGACGCGCACACCCTGCTGAGTCGTCAGGTACCCGGTGTCCCGACGGAACCGTGCGGACTCCAGGTCGCGCTGCTTGGGATTCTGGTCGGTGGCCATGACCTGCCTCTCTAATGCATTTGCTGTGATGGGGACTGATTTGCTGTGATGGGCCGCTCAACGGTGTGGGGTACCACCGCCGAACCATGGTGAAACCGCCCGAATGCGGGCCTGTCGATCGCTTCGAGGGATAGCCGACCATCGATGGGGGTAATCGAAAGTGGTGATTGCGGTGGCGCACGAAGACGGCAGAAATCGGGCGGCCCGGGGGAGGGCCGACACACCCGGGCCCGGTGGGCTCCAGATACCCGGCAACAGGTTCTCGAGCGCCGGCCCGCCTCGGTGCGAAGCCCGATGAATGCCCATCTTCCGGCCATCCGGATTGAGATGGAAACCCGTCAGGACATACCCATCCTGACGATGGAGGGCGTGCTCGATGGTGCTACCTATCTCACGGTTCGCGACGCCGTGATCAAGGCCGCGATCGACGAGCCGCGTGCGGTGATTGTCGATATCGACCGTCTGCACGCCTCATCCGCTTCCGCCTGGACGGTGTTCAAAAGCGCCCGATGGCATGTCAGCGTGTGGCCGGACGTCCCGATCCAGTTGGTGTGCGCGCAACAGGCGGTGCGTCGGGCGATCGCTACGGCCGGCGTCACCCGCTATCTGCCGATGCATTCGACCCGAAAGCTCGCGCTGGACGCTGTGCGCGATCAATCGTTCACAGTGCGGCGGCGGGCGCGCACCGCGCTCCCGCGATCCAGCGGCAGCATCGACCTCGCACGCGGTGTGGTCACCGATCGGCTCACCACATGGGACATCCGCGAGGTGGTCGCGGCCGCGGCGACGGTGGCGACCGTCTTCGTGGAGAACGCTCTCGACCACACCGAGAGCGCGCCGGTGTTGATTGTCGAAAGCTATCGAGACATTGTCACCGTCGCGGTCGAGGACGGCAGTCCTCATCTGCCCGGCCGGCGCGAAGATGCCGATCGCGGCGCCGATATCGTCTCCGGACTGGCCATCGTCTCCGCGGTCACCCGGGCGTGGGGCGCGGCCCCGACGCGGTCGGGCAAAACCGTATGGGCATTGGTCGGTCGGGAAAATCGGCTCTGATCCCTCGCGGGGCGACGACGTGCCGCGCAAGCGCGTTCAGCCAGCAACCTAATCCACCGGACGAAATCCACGCCACGAAAAACGAAGGTGATCTTGTTCGTTTCGCGGACGCCCGCAGGTGGTATGCCAACCGATGTTGGGCGGATGGATGACGCGCGCGGAGGGAACTGCGGTTGAAGATCGCAATCGTGAGCGGCGACGACGTGGTCGGGGAGGACCCCGAGCAGTTGGGTGCCGCGCTGGCCACCCAGGGGCATGACGCGACTGTCTGCCTGCGGCAAAGCGGCCGACGGCATGCCAAGGCGCCCGCCGGCGGCTACCGCTGCGTGTCGGTTCCCGTTGGCCCGCGTGCGGCGGCCTCCGCCGTCGACGTGTTGCCCTATGTCGGCGACTGGGCGGCCAAACTCGAGCGCGTCTGGTCGAAGGAGCAGCCCGACGTGGTGCATGCGTACGGGTGGCTGGGCGGTTTGGCCGCCCAATTGGCCGCACGGCGCCGGCGTGTCCCGGTGGTGCAGACGTTCTTGGGCCTGGCCGCGACGTCGCGCACTCATGCGGTGGCGCCGGTGCACACGAGCGAACGCGAGCGCATCGAGCCGCTGTTGGCGCGCAGCGCCGCGTGGGCGACGGGCGAGAGCAGCGCGGAGGTCGACACGCTGGCTCAGCTGCGTCGCAGCCGGGCGCGGGTATCCGCCTTGACCTGCGGCGTGGACTCCGAACGTTACACCCCGACCGGTCCGGGAATCGCCCGCAGCGAGCTGCAACGCGTTCTGTGCGTGGCATCAAATCCGTTGCAGTACAACGGTTTCGATATCGCGATCAGTGCGCTGTACCGGGTCCCCGGCGCAGAGTTGGTCATCGCGGAGACCGAGGCGGCCGACACCGCACACGACGACGCGCGAGCCCAGCTGCAATATCTCGCCAAGGAATTCGGGGTCGCCGACCGCGTCCGTTTTGCCGGCACGATCGCCGGCAACGAATTGCCGATGTGGATCCGGTCCGCGGACGTGATGGTGTGTACGCCTCGCCAACCGCCGCGTCCCACGACGGCGTTACAGGCCATGGCCAGTGGCGTAGTGGTGGTCGCAGCGACGGTGGGCGCCCTGGCCGACGTCGTCCTCGACGACATCACCGGTGTCGTGCTACCACCGGAAAATCCCGTCGGCCTTGCGGCTGCGTTGAGAAGGCTTCTCGCTCAAAGTTTTCAGTGCGAAAGCATGGGCGCGGCCGGTCGCAGCCGCGCACAGTCACGCTTCGCGTGGCAGCGGATTGCGCTCGACGCCCTGAACATTTACCAAAGCGTGGGGGAGCCAGGCCGGGCGCCGACAGGTCTATCACCGACGGCGGCCCGGTGATGCAATGACGTGGGCTTCGACGATGTTTGATCTGAGCCGGCCATGACTACGGCAACGCGCGAAACCACCAGCAAGCGCTTTCGGGTTAGCAGTTCTGCCGTCGAGCCGGCTGAGCCGTCTCAGGCCGAACACTGCGCCGAGCGACTACACCCGGTCGCGGTGGAATACAAGCAGTTTCGCGGCATCGATGCGCAGGCGGCACGCCGGCTTTTCGCCGGCGCATACCGGCCGGGCTGGCGGCTCTCCGAGCTTACCGGCCACTGCGCGGTGTCGCACCGGCGCAGGGACACCGGGTCGATGACGGTGGACGAAGTGGCAATCCAGGGGCGCGTGACGCTCGAGATCCCGGCGGCCGACACCATCGTCGTCATACAGCCGCGCGCGGGATCGTTGAGCGTCGAGGGCGGCCACGCGGCGACCGCGGACTTCCCGATTCTGGTGGCGCACGGCATGTCGTGTGTACTGCACTGTAACGGTGCGCGTTTCGATGTCGTTGTCCTCGCGGCGGAGGTGCTGCACGCGGTCGCCGCCGAATGGCACACGACGCTGGCGCAACAGACCCAGTTCCTGAAGTGGCGTCCGCGGTCACGGGCCGCCGTGCGGGCCTGGCATCGAGCGCTTGACTATGTGCTGACGACGCTGGCCTCTGCCGACACCGCCCAGCAACCGATGATCGCCGCGGGCGTGGCCAACCTGCTCGCCGGCGCACTGCTCGAGTGCTATCCGTCCAACCTGACCGAGCAGGATCCGGCCGGCGACCTCCCGCTTCCCGAAACGCTCAAGGAGGCAGTGGCTTTCATTCACCGCCACACCACCGAGGACATCGGCATCAACGATGTCGCGGCCGCCGTGCACTTGACGCCTCGGGCGGTCCAGTACCTGTTCCGCCGCCAGCTCGACACCACACCGACTGAGTACATGCGTCGTGTCCGACTCCGCCTCGCTCATCAAGAGCTGATCGCCGCGACGACAGGTACCTCGACGGTCACCGAAATCGCCCAGCGGTGGGGATTCGCGCACACCGGGCGGTTCGCCGTGTTGTACCGCCAGACCTACGGGCAAAGCCCCCACGCCACGCTGCGGCAGCAGACCCTGGCGTGACGGTCGCGCCGTCAACCACGCAGCCGGTGCAGCAGTTGGTTCGCGGCATAGCGGCCACTGGCCACGGCGCCGGTTGCGGTGCCCGGATTGTCCACGCCGACGGCCTCGCCCGCCAGGTAGAGCCGGTCGCTGATCGGCTGCTGTAGCCGGCGCCGGTCGTCGGGCCCGGAGCCGGGCGGGTGAAACGAATAGGCGCCCAACGCATATGGATCGATGCTCCAGTTCGAGGTTCGGACGTCGGTCAGCGCCACATTGTCACCGAACAGGCGGCGGGCGATCGGCAGCGCGCCGGCCAGCAGATCCGTGGGCGGGCGCGACTCCACGAACCGGCCGCGGATGCCGCCGTTGAGGGCGACCGCGATCGGGCCCGCGTCGCTTCCCAGGGTGAACCATTGTGACCACAGGCCGTTTTCGGCGCCGAGGTGTTGGTAGAAGGCGTTGTCCACCTTCCAGGTTCGTTGATCGAAGCGGAAGAAGCTTTTGGACAGGACGCCGAATCCCAGCGCCTGGATCGCCTGGACGTGCCCGCCGGAAAGCGGTGGATCAAACGTGACCGCCCCGGATTTCAGCACGCCAAGGGGGACCGTGACGATCGCGGCCGATCCCCGGAACGGTCCGCGCTTGGTTCGCACGATGACGGCGTCGTCGCGTTCCACGATCGCGGTAACCGGCGTATCAAGTTCGATCGCGAGCCCGTCGGCGAGCAATCTCGGCAGGGCGTCATAGCCGTTCGTGATCACGTCCTGGTCGCCGCCGGCGTAGTCACTCTTGTCAAAGGTGGCCGCCGACAGCTGGTCCGCGTCGGCGCCGTACTCGTTCTCGACCTCGGTGGTGAGGTAGAAGGCCAGCCGGGCGCGATCGTAGGGGGAAAGCTTCGCGGCGGTGGCGGCGGCCCTGACGGCGTCGCCCAGGCTGCCGGCGCCGCGCTGACCGCGGGCCCGCTCCACGAATGTGCGCCAGGTGGCGCTGCTGTAATCCGCCGGCCCCAGTGCGGGATCGGCCACCAGCTCGGCCCACCCGTAATAATCGGTGGCGGCCAGCTGGGCCCCCGCGCGTCGGGCCAGCTCGGTGAGCGGGTTGTCCGTCGCACCGTGGATCCACGACGCGCCCAGCTCCAGCGGCACCCCCCAGCCGCGATCGGTGCACACCCTGCCACCGATCCGGTTGCGGGCCTCGATGACGCGCACCGGACGCCCGGCGTCGGCGAGGCTGCGCGCGGCGGACAATCCGGCCAGCCCGGCCCCGACGACCAGGACCGCGGGCCGCGCGCGCTCCGGCGCGCGCTCCGGCGCGCACGCGGTCGCCAGTCCGGCGCCGACCGCGCCGGTCGCCGCCGCGAGGAACGCCCGCCGCGACCACCGAGACACGGGGCTAAGCGTCTCATAAAAATGGTTTGCCGGATTTCCCAAAACCCCACCGAATACTGGGATAAAATCCTGTGATCCTTAGCTGCGGCGACGGGGCCGTGTTCGAGGGGGGAGCGTCGCATGAGTGCTCGACGAGCGACACGCGCAGGTGAACCGTTGCCCGAGCAGCTGCCGCCGAGTGAGACGGTGCCGGTCCGCGCGGCCGACGGCACCCGGCTGCACGCGGAGGTGTTCGGGCCTCCCGGCGGTTATCCGATCGTCCTGACGCACGGCATCACCTGCGCGATCCGCGCGTGGGCCTACCAGATCGCCGACCTGGCGTGCGACTACCGGGTGATCGCGTTCGATCATCGCGGGCACGGCCGGAGCGGCGTGCCGCGGTCCAAGGATTACAGCCTCAAACACCTTGCCTCCGACCTGGATTCGGTGCTGGATGCGACGCTGGCGCCGCATGAGCGGGCGGTGGTGGTCGGCCACTCGATGGGCGGCATCACCATCGCCGCGTGGTCCCAGCGCTACCGCCACAAGGTTCCCCGGCGCGCCGACGCCGTCGCGCTGATCAACACCACGACCGGTGACCTGATCCGCAACGTGCAACTGCTCGCGGTGCCGTACGGGTTGTGGCCGGCGCGCGTGCTCGCCGGGCGGGCCCTGATCGGCGCGTTCGGCGGGTTCCCCGTACCGGGTGCGGCCCGCATCCCGAGCCGTCATGTGGTCGCGATGCTGGCGACCGGACGCGACGCCGACCCGAGCATCGCCCGGCTCGTCTACGAGCTCTTCGAGAAGACGTCACCGGTGGGGCGGGCCGGATGCGCGCGGGCGTTGCTCGCGTCGGTGGGGTCCCGGTATCTCGACCTGAGCGGGCTGACGGTGCCGACGCTGGTCATCGGCAGCGAGCGCGACCGGCTGACGCCGATCAGCCAGGCCCGCAGGATCGCGCGTGACGCGCCCAATCTGATCGGGCTGGTGGAACTGCCCGGCGGGCACTGCTCAATGCTGGAGCACCCCCGCGAGGTGAGCCGCCAGCTGCGCGCACTGGCCGAAGCGGCGACCCACAACGCGGCGACCAGCCGGATCAGCTCATAGCAGCGCGGTGATCTCGGCGGCCGCGCGCTGGCCGGACCTGATGGCCCCATCGAGGAACCCGGTCCACTCGTCAGCGGTTTCGGTGCCGGCCCAGTGAATCGGCCCGACCGGTTCGCGCAGCCACCGCCCGAATCGCGTCCACGACCCCGGCGGCACCGCCGCGGTCGGACCGCCGGGCGCGAATTCCTCTGCGCCCCAACGGTGGTCGACATAGTCGAGGGGTTTGAGGGCGTCGTCGCCGAAAAGCGTTGCGAAGCAACGTAACACCTCGCGACGCCGCTGATCGCCGGGCAGCGAGTCGAACGCGCGGGCGTCGACGAAACCCATCAGGATGCCCGGGCCGTCCGGGTGCGGGCTGACGTCGAAAGTGATGAAAACGGGGCCCTGGTCCGACAGCGTCTGCCCAGAGAATCCGTTGGTGCGCCAAAACGGCGTGGAATAGGCCGCATACGCCTTGCTGAGCCGGCCCTGGGGCCAATGCCGGGCGAGTTGCCCGTACTCGGCGGGCAGCGGGGGAGTGAACTCGATGGCGGCGCGATGGGCGGGCGGGATTGCGACGATGACGAAGCCGGCCTCGGTTTCGCCGACGTCGGTCGTGACGGTGACGCCCGCACCGTGGCGTTCGATGCGCCGCACCGGTGCGCCCAGCACCACCCGCGTGTCCAGTTCGGCGGCCGCGGCCTCGGCGATCTGTTGCGTGCCACCGGGAAAGCGGTCCTGTTGGGCGCCGTCCTCGACGTCGAGCAGCCGGTCCAGGCCGCCGGCGGCGTGCGCGTAGCGGGCGGCGTGCAGCATCGACACGTCGTCGGGTTCACACCCCCAGGTCACGCGGGCCACGATCGCCAGCAGGTCGTGCGACGAGGCGGTCGCGCGCACCGAGCGCAGCCAGCCGCCGAGCGAAAGGTCGTCGAGTTCGCGCGCCCGGCGGGCATCCCACGGGGCCTCGAGCGGGATGCCGCGGGCGATCCTGTCGAATTGCCAGCGCAGCCGACCGATGTCGAGCAGGCCGGTGAGGGAAAGCTTGGGAATGGTGCCGCGATACGCGTGCGTCCAGCCCCGCCAGTGAATCAGGTTTTTGCCCTCGTGGTGCGTCGGAGTGGTTCCGACGTCGAGTTCGGCCGCCATCGCCAATACGGCGTCTTGGGTCGGCCCGACGAAGGTGCCGCCCAGATCGGCCGGCAATCCGGCGACGCTGCCCGTCAGCGAGCGCCCGCCGACCCGGTCGCGGCCCTCGAAGACCACCACGTCATGGCCCTGCTGGGTCAGCTCGCGCGCCGCGGCGAGTCCGGCAAAGCCTGCTCCGACGACGACGACGTCGACGATCCGCGGCGGCTTTGACACGCGCTCTAGTGAACAGCATTTCTGGGCTTTGCAGGGCAAAACTGTGAAGCCCGGACCGGTTACGGCGCGACCGTCAACCAGTCTTTGAATCCCGACGGGTCGTGGCGGCCCAGCGCGCCGTGCTCGTACAGGCCCCAGCCCTCCACCGGGGGTTTGTCGCCGTCGCGGCACACCGCCCGGCCCACATGGTCGATCACGCCGAAGCCCGCGCGCGCGACGATCGCCGGGTCGGTCATGTCGTAGGTCAGCCGTTCGGCGAATTTCTCGCCCTTCCACATGCCGTGTATCCAGTCGGAGTCGCCGCCGTAGCCGCCGCCGACGTGAATGGGGACCGGGAGCTTGGACTCCACGTCGAAGTGGACGTCGGTGCCGTCGGGGGAGGTGGCCTCGATCGTCGCCGCGGTGGGGATACGGGTGCCGGAGCGGTAGTGGATCTTGACCCGCGGCCAGCCCAGCTGCTCGACGCGGCCGTCGCGCCAGATCCGGGTGCAATCGTTGAGCGAGCGGAATCCGTTGGGCTCCTCCTGGATGATCAGCACGATCGCGAACTCGTCGAACGCCATCGGCACGTACAGCCACCACATGCCCTCGAAGGGCGGGTCGGCGGGCCGGCCCGCCGGCTCGGCCTCGCCGATCGGGCGAATGCCCCACGACCGGTCGCGGCTGCCCAGCCAGGTGTTGGGGTCGACGGTGATTTCCTCGCCGTCGATGACGATGTGCCCGCTCCAGCTGCCGAGCTGTGCGAAACGCTGGGCGTTCAGGGTGACCCGGTTGCCCGAACGCAGGATGTGCGGCTGTTCTTGGACGACGTCGAACAGCCCCTTCCAGGTGAGATCCGCTGCGATGCCCTCGGTTTCGTCGAGGACCAGCCGCAGATTGTGCAGCGGCTCGACGACCTCGATCCGGTAACCGTTGACGTGCTGGTTGAGCCGGTCCTGATCGATGGCGTCGGAAACATGGACGGCGGTCTGGGTATCCCCGCGCCGGATGAGCAGGAACGCGTCCTTGACCCCGAGGTTGGGGTAGTAGCCGATGCCGCTGATCACGAAGATGTTTCCGGTGCGATCGTGGGCGTTGAAGTAGGAGCGGTCGTAGAAGTTGCGGTCCGAGGAGCCCGGCCACGCGATCGGCTGGGGGATCTGATGTACCGGGAACTCGTCGAGCGGTCCGAGCATTACTGGTCCTCTCCGATAAGACCTTCGCCGATAAGATTTCGCATCAGCCCGGCGTGGTAGAACAACGATTCGACGTCGTCGGGCTTTTCGGTTTCGCCGAAGTGCACCCGCCGCGCGCCGGTGCGCATGAACACGCACGCCCACATCACGCCCGAGTACACGTAAAACCAGTGCAGGTCGCCGATTTCGACGCCGGTCAGGCGCGCATAGGTGGCGCGCACGTCGTCCTCGCGCATCACCTCCGGCAACCCCGGCAGCGCCGCCAGTCCGGCGAGTTCTTGAAAGACCATGTGCGCGAAGATCATCCACGCCACGTCGAGCTCACGCGGACCCAGCGTCACCATCTCCCAGTCCAGCACCGCCACCGGCGCGAAGTCTTGGTACAACACGTTGCCGACCCTTGCGTCGCCCCACAGCAGCACCGGTTCGGCGGCGGCCGCTTCAGCCGGCCAATTGGCTTCCAGCCAGTCGAAGGTGCGTTCCAGCAGCGGCGATCGCCCGATGTCGGGCACCGCGAAGTCATACCAGGATCGCACCCAGTTGAAGTGCTTGCGCAGCGCGGTGTCCCCGGTTTGTCCCTCGGTGAGGAAGCCAAATGTGCTCTGCGCGTCCGGAATTGAGTGCAACTGTGCCAGCACCCCGACGGTAGCGTCCTGCAGTGCGCGTTGCCGCCCGACGGGGGCGTCGGCGAACCAGTTGCCGCCGAACGTGTAGGGCATCACATCGGGCGGCACCACGCCGTCGACGTAGTCCATCACGAAGAAGGGTGTGCCAAGGACGTCACCGGTGTTTTCCAGCCAGCGCACCCGGGGGACCGGGACGTCGGTGAGTTCGCCGACCTTGCGGATGACGTCGAATTGGTGGTCGAGGCGGTAGGTCGGGAAGACCTGCACGTCCTCGGCGGTGGGCGCCACCCGCGTCACGAGCTTTTGCTCGATCGGCTGACCGTCCTGCTGCCAGCGGGTGCTCAAGATGATGGTCTCCGACGACATGCCCGTCGAGTCCACGCCGCTTTCCACGGTCACCTCGGGTTTTGCACCGTCGGGCAGTACGGTAGAAAGCCAGCGCGACATCACCGTCGGCAAGGTGGTGACGTCGCGGCTGGAGCGCTGCAACCGGTCGACGTTGTCGACTGCCGGTTCAGTGGCCACGGGGGTGCCTCCATTCGTTGAGACTTTTTCGCGGCAATTACGATACGGTAGGTAGCGTTATGAAAGCAGACCCGTCCGGGCTTGACAAGGCCCCCGGCGCCGGCCGCCCGCGCGATCCGCGTATCGATTCGGCCATCCTATCGGCGACCGCGGAACTGCTTGTCCAAACGGGCTATTCAAATATCAGCCTGGCCGCGGTCGCCGAGCGTGCCGGCACCACCAAATCGGCGCTGTACCGGCGGTGGTCGAGCAAGGCCGAACTGGTGCACGAGGCGGCCTTCCCGGTGGCCCCGACGGCGCTGGAGGCGCCGGCCGGGGACATCGCCGCCGATATGCGGATGATGATCGAGGCCACCCGCGACGTGTTCACCACCCCGGTGGTGCGGGCCGCGCTGCCCGGGCTGGTGGCCGACATGACGGCCGATCCCGCGCTGAATACGCGGGTGATGTCGCGATTCGCGGACTTGTTCACCGCCGTGCGGGTGCGGCTGCAAGAGGCGGTTGACCGCGGTGAGGCCCATCCCGATGTGGATCCGGACCGCTTGATCGAGTTGATTGGGGGAGCGACGATGCTGCGGATGCTGCTGCGCCCGGAAGAAGAACTCGACGACGCGTGGGTGGAGCAGACCACGGCCATCGTCGTGCACGGGGTGCGGCGATGACGGGCCGGCTGGCCGGGCGCGCCGCGATCGTCACCGGCGCCAGCCGCGGCCTGGGTCGCGCGATCGCGCTGGCGCTGGCGGCCGAGGGCGCCGCTGTGGCCGTGGGCGGGCGTACCGAAGAGGTCTGGGATGACCGGTTGCCGGGAACCATCGGCGAGACGGTCGCCGACATCGAGGCGGCGGGCGGACGCGCCGTCGCGGTGCGGGCCGATCTGACCGACCGCGACGAGATCGCCCGGTTGGTGGAATCCGCGCGAGAGGCCTTGGGCCCCATCGCGATTCTGGTCAACAACGCGGCCTTCACCGCGCACGGGCGCCCGCCGGCGCCCGGCGCCGAACCGCGCACCAAGTCCGCCAAACCGCCGGGCGGCGCCGCCAAGCCCGGCTGGCCGGGGTTTGTCAGCACGCCGTTGCACGCGTATCGCCGGCATTTCGACATCGCCGTGTTCGCGGCTTACGAGCTGATGCAGATGGTGTGCCCCGACATGATCGAGGCGGGCGGTGGATCGATCATCAACATCACCTCGGTCGCGTCGCGACTGCCGGGTGATGGCCCGTACGCCGACCGCAGCGGCGGTGTGCTGCCCGGGTACGGCGGCTCCAAGGCCGCGCTCGAGCATCTGACCCAATGCGCGGCATTCGATCTCACCGACCACAACATCGCGGTCAATGCGCTGTCGCCGTCCAAGCCGATCCTCACGCCCGGGCTTTCCTACTATGCCCGCAACTTCGACGACACCGCCTCGGCGGACGAATTCGCCTGCGCAGCAGTGGAATTGGCCCTCGTCGGCCCCGGCAAGGTCACCGGACGCACGATCGGTCACCTGCAGGTCCTCGACGGCAGCTTCCGGCCCTTCGCGCTGGAGTAGACCGGCAAGCTCACCGTGGCCGGACTGATGATGACGGCCGTGCGCACCGTCAATCGCCCACGGGCGGGTCAGGGTCGCCGCGCAGGAGCTCGTCGGGATGGTGTGCGTGATTGATGCCCGCCGGTCCGGTGCCGGCGGTCCAGGCGAGTCGCCCGTTGCCGGTGACCACAGTTCGCCACTCGCCGCGGCTCACCGCGCGGTGGTCGGATCCGCAGGCGAAAAACAGCTTGTCCGCGTCGGTCCGGCCTCCGTCCGCCCATTCGGGCGCATGGTGAACTTCGCAGTGATAACCGGGTTCGAGGCAGTTCGGCCGGGTACATCCGCGATCACGCGCATAGCAGACGATCCGCTGATCCGCGGTCGCGATACGTTTCTGGCGGCCCAGATACAACGGCGGGCCGGTGTGATCGTCGAACACGGCCAAATAGTGAATTACCTTGGCCGCCATGCGAAGCAGATCCGGCATCGGTAGTCGCGAACCGCCACCGGTCAGCGCCGGTGCGGGCATCGGAATCGACGAGTCGACCGCGGCGTGCGCGGCCTGGTCGATTTCGGCCAGCGTGGTGGTGACGATCACCGTGACGGGATGACCGCGGTGCACGCCGAGATCGCCGGAGCCGATGGCGGATTCGAGGCCGAGCTTGAGGGCGTCGTGGCAGCGCTGGGCGGGTGTGCGCTCATCGCGCGCCTCGGGATCGCAATCCCCGCCGTCGGGTTGATGGCGGCCGGGCCGTACGGCCGCTTCGATGGCTTCGAAGTAGGCGCGGGTCTCGGGATCGAGCAGACCGGACAGCCGCGACATCCCGTCCGGCCCCTGTGCGCCGAGGTGCAGCCCACGGCGGCGGGCCCGGTCGACGTCGCTGAACAGGCCGTCGGGATTGAGATAGTCGGCAATCCGCCGACCCAGTTTCGTGACGAGGGCGGCGTCCAGTTTGGCCGCGTGCTGCACCAGCCTGCGTTCGGAGTCTGCCGCATCGCTGGGGGAGACGCGGGAGGGCAACATGTCCACCGCGGCACACACGGCGCGGATGTGGTCCTCGCCGACCGTGCCCGCGGAGACCGCCGCCGCCAACGCGGGGAACTCGGGTTCCAGCGGTGGGCCGGTCAGGGAGCGTCGCGGACGGATACGGGCCGCGAGTTTGAAGCGGCGCGTGATTTCGTTGGGCGTGATACGAAGCCGCGTCCACAGCATGCCGCGCGCCGAGGGCAGCGAGGCGGGGCCATCCGGCGGGTCAGCGATTTCGCCGAAGATCCGGTACATCAACCCTCGGTTGGTGCGGTCCTGTGTCTCCAGGCGTTCGGCGACCTCGACACGGAAGGCGTTGCCGACCACATCCGACGGGGTCTGACGCAGCACGTCGTGGGCCGCGTCGATCGCGTCGAGCGCGGCGCCGATCTGCTCCTGCGCCTGTGTTGCGTTCGAGAAGGGACCCACGCCACCCACGGTATCGAAAGTATGTTCGATGCAGTTCGCGTTGAGCCCAATCTGTGGATGAACTGCCGACTGTGGATAAGTCGGGGCGCCAGTCCTGGCCCTAGGCCCGCCTGACGTGCAAGTATGAGCAAAGCCAGTGCCGCAACGGCGGCAGCCAACCGGTTTGAGTGGTGTGCCAATGCCTGGTATGGACAAGCCGACAGGGCGGGTCGTGGCCCTGATCGTTCTGCTACTCGTGGTCGCGGCCGCCCTGCGCGGGTATTTGCCGGCCCAGCATCCTGCGACTCGCAGCGAGTCGGGTGGCCGGGCGGCGACGGTGTTCGTCGTGACGATCCTGTCCGCGACGCTCGCGTTGGTGGCGATCGCGGTCGTCGCGCGATTGCGGGATCCACGTGCGCCCGCGCCCTCCGCCGGTGCACTCTCCGACATGCTGGGCACCGGTAGGGGCCGACCGAGCTGGCGCGTGTTGCTGATCGGGCTCGGGGTGATCGTCGCTTGGCTACTGATCGTGATGCTGCTGGCCCGCCTCCTGCTGCCGCACGGCGTCACGCCCGCCCCCGCACCGACCGAGACCGGGGCCCCGCCGCCGTCGCAAGCAGGCCAGCCGCCACCGCAGCAGCATCAGCACCGTCCGCGCGACGGCTCGCAGAACATGCTCGGCGTCCTGCTCGCCAGCGCGGCCGCGATGTTGTTGGTGGTCGTCGCCGGAACGGTCGCCACGGCGAGGCGGCGATGGCGTCCGGCGGCGCCCGGCATCGCCGACGAGCCGATCGAATCCCCGTCGGCCGCCGCGGGGTCGGAGTCACTGGCGCGGGCGGCGCAGCGCGGACTGGCCGCGATGGCGGACCTGCGCCGCGAACCGCGTGAGGCGATCATCGCCTGCTACGCCGCGATGGAACGCGAACTCGCGCAGGTGCCCGGCGCCGTCCCCCAGGACTTCGACACCCCGTCCGAGGTGCTGGCGCGTGCGGTCGAACACCATGCCCTGCATGGCGATAACGCCGCCCAATTGGTGAACCTGTTCACCGAGGCGCGGTTCAGCCCGCACGTGATGAACGAGGGCCACCGCGACGTGGCCGTGCGCGTGCTTCGATTGGTCCTCGACGAGCTGGGGATGCGGAGTGCCGCATGAAAAGGACTACGGCCCTGGGTGTTTGCCTCATCATCGGCATCGAACTGCTGGCGCTGGCGCAGCAGGACCACCACCTCGTGTTGGCGGCCTCCGGTATCGGGCTGGCCGTGGTGCTGCTCGGCCTGCGACGCGCCCTGGGGCGGGGGCCGGAGCCCGACGCACAGCCGGACGCCGATGATCTCGGGGATTCGTTGCGCCGCTGGCTTTCCACCACCGAGGCGACGATTCGCAGGTCGGAGGCCACCCGGGCCGACTGGGATCGGCATCTGCGCCCGATGCTGGCCCGCCGCTACGAAATCGCCACCGGCCAAAAGCAAGCCAAAGACCCCGAGGCATTTCACGCAACCGGTCGGATGCTCTTCGGTGTCGAACTGTGGGAGTGGGTGAATCCCAACAACGTCATCCGCGGCGGTGATCGCCACCCGGGGCCGGGCCGGGCGGCGCTGGAAGAGATCCTGCGAAAGTTGGAGCAGGTATGACAGGGGGCGAGATCCGGACATGACGCTGCCGGTGGCAACCACGACCGCACACTGCGAGGCCATTCTCGACGAAATAGAACGCGTGGTGGTGGGGAAACGCTCCGCGCTCAAGCTGATCCTCACCGCGGTTCTTGCGCGCGGCCACATCCTCATCGAGGATCTGCCGGGCCTCGGCAAGACGCTGATCGCGAGGTCCTTTGCGGCCGCGCTGGGCCTGCAATTCACCCGGGTGCAGTTCACGCCCGATCTGCTGCCGGCGGACCTGCTCGGGTCGACGATCTACGACATGCAGTCGGGCCGCTTCGCGTTCCGGCCCGGGCCCATCTTCACCAACCTGTTGCTCGCCGACGAGATCAATCGCACACCGCCGAAAACCCAGGCGGCTTTGCTGGAGGCGATGGCCGAAGGCCAGGTCAGCATCGACGGCGAAACACACCAACTATCAAGGCCTTTCGTCGTGCTGGCCACCGACAACCCGATCGAGTACGAAGGCACGTACCCGCTGCCGGAGGCGCAGCTCGATCGGTTCGCGATCCGGCTGGAACTGCGGTATCTCACCGAACGGGACGAAACCTCCATGTTGCGCCGCCGCCTCGAACGCGGTTCCGCCGAGCCGACGGTCAATCAGGTCGTGGACTCGCACGACCTGCTGGCGATGCGGGAGTCGGTCGAGCAGGTGACCGTGCACGAAGACGTCCTGCATTACGTGGTGTCGCTGGCGAACGCGACGCGACACCATCCGCAGGTCGCGGTCGGCGCCAGCCCCCGCGCCGAACTCGATCTGGTCCAGCTCGCCCGCGCCCGGGCGCTGCTGCTCGGCCGCGATTACGTGATTCCCGAGGACGTCAAGGCGCTGGCCACCGCGGCGGTCGCGCACCGCATCACCTTGCGACCGGAGATGTGGGTGCGAAAGATCCAGGGCGCCGACGTCATCGGCGAGCTGCTGCACCGGCTGCCGGTACCGCGCACCGGGACGGGCCCCGCGGAGGCCGGGTGAGTCCGGCGTGACGCGGAGCCATGGGGTCGAGTTCGGCTGGCGTGCATCGGAGCTGACGCGGGCGATCGCCACGTGCGCCGGGTTTGCGATGGCCGCCGCCGTGATCGGCGCCCGGTGGCAGCTGATCGCGTTCGCGGCGCCGCTGCTCGGCGTCCTGTGCTCGATCAGCTGGCAGCGTCCGGTGCCGGCGATCCGCGTGCACGGCGACCCCGACGCGCAGCGATGCTTCGAGGGCGAACAGGCGCGGCTGCGGGTGTGGATCACCGGCGAAGAACAAGGGTCGTCGGCCGTGCGGCTGACGGTCCCGGACGTCGCGGGGCTGGATCTCGAGATCCCCCATACTGATTCGGACCACGGGCAAACCGTGGCGGCGACCGCGCAACGCTGGGGGCGGTATCGGATCGCGGCGCGCGTCGACGTGATGGCCCGCGGCGGGCTGCTCACCGGCACGGCGCTCGTCGACGCCGCCGAGGTCATCGTGTTTCCGCTGACGCCACCGCAGCCGACGCCCATCCCGCAGACCGAGTTGCTCGACCGGCTGGGGTCCCACCTGACCCGGCACATCGGCCCCGGCGTGGAATACGCCGACATCCGTCCCTACGTGCCCGGAGACCAACTGCGCGCGGTGAATTGGCCGGTGAGCGCGCGTCGCGGTCAGCTACATGTCACGGAGCGGTTGACCGATCGTGCGGCCGACGTGATCGTGCTGATCGACGGGTACCGGCAGCCGGCGGGTCCGGCGACCGAGGCTACCGAACGAGTCGTTCGGGGAGCGGCACAGGTGGTGCAAACCGCGTTGCGGCACGGCGATCGGGCCGGGATCGTCGCGCTCGGCGGCAGCAGTCCGCGCTGGCTCGGTGCCGACATCGGGCAGCGCCAGTTCTACCGGGTGCTCGACACCGTGCTCGGCGCCGGCGACGGATTCGAACGCACCACGGGCACGTTGGCGCCGCGGGCGGCGGTCCCGGCCGGGGCGATCGTCATCGCGTTCTCCACGTTGCTCGACACCGAATTCGCGCTCGCCCTCATCGATCTGCGCAAACGGGGACATGTGGTGCTGGCCGTCGACATTCTCGACAGTTCGCCGTTCGAAGACGAGCAGGATCCCCTGGTCGATCGGATGTGGGCGCTGCAGCGCTCCGCGATGTATCGCGACATGGCCACCATCGGTGTGGACATCGTGTCGTGGCCCGGCGACAGCGGTCTCGAGCTGTCGATGGGCGTACTGCCCGATCGTCGCCGCCGGGTGCGTGGGAGGCTTCGTGGATAGCGGTGGCACAGGCGCACTGTCGCGGGTGGGGGCGCCCGCGTTCGCGACCGGGTTCGGTGTGCTCATGGTCGGGCTGGCCGCCGCAGGCTCGCCACGATCCGCCATCGTGGCGTGGGTGGCGGCCCTGATGGCGGTGGGGGCGGGCACCGCATTCCGCCCCGCCGCAACGGTTGCCGTGCTGTTGACGATCCCGACCGTCATGCTGTCCGATCCGCCGCTGGTGTTCGTCGCCCTCTCCGGGTTGTGCGCGGCCGGCTACCTGGTGTGCCGCCACGCGGTCGGCGGCGCCGCCCCGGTGGTGCTGGGTAGCTGGCCGACAGCCGTTGCCGCCGTGGGGTTTACGTTTGCCGGGTTGGTCGCGACGTCCTTTCCGTTGCAGCTGCCGTGGTTGCCGCTGGCGGCCCCGCTGGGGGCGCTGGTGATCTACCTGTTGGCGATCCGGCCGTTCCTGGGCTGACCGCCGCGCGGCCGCATGGTGCTCGGATCAGTGCAGCAGGTGTGCGGCCTGATCGGCCAGGTCGAGCAGTGGCTGCGGGAAGATACCCAGCACCACGGTGACCGCGGCGCAGATCGCAATCGCGACCTTGCTCAGGATGCCCGGAACCACCACGTGCGGGGTGTCCTCGGTTGCCGCGGTGAAGAACATCGACACGATCACCCGCACGTAGAAGTAGGCGGCGACCCCGCTGGCGACCACACCGACGATCACCAGAGGCACGGCACCCCCCTGGGCGGCGGCCTTGAACACGGCGAGTTTACTGACGAACCCACTGGTCAGGGGGATACCGGCGAAGGCCAACAGGAACATCGAAAACATCACACCCACAATGGGTGAGCGCTGTCCGAGCCCCGCCCAGTGCGACAGTGCGGCGTCCTCGACCCCGTCGCTGTCGCGGATCAGGCCCACGATGGCGAACGCCCCCACCGTGCTGAAGCTGTAGGCCAGCAGATAGAACAACGTGGAGGAAAGCCCGGTGTGGTTGTCGGCGATGACGCCGGTGAGGATGAATCCGACGTGAGCGACCGACGAGTAGGCCAGCATCCTTTTGACGTCGGTCTGGTTCACCGCGGTGATGGTGCCCACGACCATGGTCAGGATCGAAATGGTCCACAGCATCGGGCGCCACTGATCGTGCAGCGGCGGCAGCGCGACGTAGATCACCCGAAGTAGCGCACCGAAAGCCGCGACCTTGGTGGCCGCCGCCATGAACCCGGTGATGGGGGTGGGGGCGCCCTGATACACGTCGGGAATCCACGAGTGGAACGGAACGGCGCCGACCTTGAACAGCAGACCCACCGACAGCAGCGCGACACCGACCAGCGCCAGCGAGCTGTCGCCGCGCGCGGTCAGCGCATCCCGGACGCCGGTGAGCAGCAGCGTGCCCGTCGCGCCATACAGCAGCGCCACACCGTAGAGGAAGAACGCCGACGAAAACGCGCCCAGCAGAAAGTACTTCATGGCCGCTTCCTGCGACAGCAGGCGGCGATGGCGGGCCAGGCCGCACATCAGGTACAGCGGCAACGACAGCACTTCCAGGGCGACGAACATGGTCAGCAGGTCGTTGGACGCCGGGAAGACCATCATGCCGCCGACCGACAGCATCGCCAGTGGGAACAGCTCCGTCTGCGCGGCCCCGGCCCGCTCGGCGTCCCGCTCGGCGTCGCTGTCGGGCACCGAGGATGCCTGCGGGGTAAACGAGTCCAGGCCGCCCGAGCCGCCGGCGCCGGCCCCCACCGAAACCTTGCTTTCCGTTTTGGTTTGGGTGCGTTCGGCCATGAAGATGACCGCCATCACCGCGACCAGCAGCACGGTGCCTTGCAGGTAGAGCGTCGGACGGTCGATGGCCATGGCGCCCAGCACCGCGGCCCGCCCGGAGCTGGCGATCGAGCGGCTCACGGCGATGACGGCGACGAACGCCGCGATCAAACCGCCCAGGGCAAGCGTCACTTGGCCGCTGTAGCGCATCCGCCTGGGCAGGAACGCTTCCGCGAGGACACCCACTACGGCGATGCCGAACACGATGAGGGTCGGTGACAGCAGGAAGTACTGGATGCTGGGAGTGGGGAGGGTCATCGCGGTCCTTCAGCGGTCCGGGCTGCTTCGGCCGGCCTGGAATTTGCTACCGGCACAGTCGGTTTGGGATCGTGCTGGCCGATGGTGGTCATGGTGTTCTCGACGGCGGGATTGATGATGTCGAGCACGGGCTTGGGGTAGATCCCGAGCCCGAGCAGCAGCGCGATCAGCGGTGCGACGACGATCAGTTCGCGCGCCTTGAGGTCGCCGATCTTCTCGTTGCCGCTGGCGACCGGCCCCGTCATCACGCGCTGGTAGAGCCACAACATGTAGACGGAGGACAGCACCAGCGCGGTGACGCCGAACCCGGCGGCCAGCCAATACCGGTTGAAAGTTCCCAGCAGGACCAGGAATTCGCTGATGAACGGGGCCAGGCCGGGCAGTGACAGGGTGGCCATGGCCGAGACCAGGAAGGTGCCCGCCAAGATGGGTGCCACCTTCTGTACGCCGCCGTAGTCGGCGATTGCCCGGCTGCCGTGCCGCGATATCAGGAACCCGGCGATCAGGAACACCGCCGCCGTGGACAGCCCGTGGTTGAGCATGTAGAGCGTCGACCCGCTCTGGCCCTGGCTGGTCATCACGAAGATGCCCAGGATGATGAACCCGAAGTGCGAGATCGAGGTGTAGGCGATCAGGCGCATGATGTCGGTCTGGCCGATGGCGACGACCGCCCCGTAGACCACCCCGATGACCGCCAGCACGACGATCGCCGGACGGAAATACGTTGAGGCGTCGGGGAACAGCTGCAGGCAGTAGCGCAACATGCCGAAGGTGCCGACCTTGTCCATCACCGCCATCATCAGCACCGCGGTCGCAGGGGTGGCCTCGACCGCGGCGTCGGGAAGCCAGCGGTGGAACGGCCACAGCGGGGCCTTGATCGCGAACGCGAACATGAAGCCCAAAAACAGCGCCTTGAACACTGCGGAGTCCGCGCCGTAGCGGCCGGAGGCGACGCCGGCGACGATCTCACGGAAGTCGAACGTGCCCGGCCCGTGCTGCGCGGTCACCACGTACACCCCGATCACCGCGGCCAGCATGATCAGCCCGCCGAACAGGTTGTACAGCAAGAACTTCACGGCCGCGCGCGACCTGCCGGACCCCCCGCCGAAGCCGCCGATCAGGAAGTACATCGGAATGAGCATGGCTTCGAAGAACACGTAGAACAGCAGCACGTCCAGCGCGATCACCGAGATCAGCACCATCGACTCGATGGCCAGCGTCAGGGCGATGTAGGCGTGCACACTGCGTGACGACTGCAAGCCCGGCGAAGCCGGGTGCAGCAGGTCGTCACCATCGCCGCGGGTGCGCTCGCCACCGTCGTTCCAGCCGGCCACCTGCAGCACCGGGATCAGCACCGCGGTCAGCAGCACCAGCACCACCGCGATGCCGTCCACACCCAGGGTGTACCCGGCCCCGAAAGCCGGGATCCATTCGTGCTTTTCGACGAATTGGTAAGTGTCGCCCCCGGTCTTGAACCCGAGGGTGACGACAACCGCGACCGCCAGGGTCAGGACGCCGAAGACCAGGCCGGTCCACTTGGCGAGCTGTCGCAGCCCGGGCGGCATCAGGATGATCAGCACCGCGCCTGCCAGTGGGAGAAGCCACAGCACGCTGAGCCACGGAACCGAATTCAGCGAGTTCACCACAGTTTCACCGCCAGGATCAGCGCGACCACCAGCACCGCGCCCGTCAGCATCGACAATGCGTAGTTGCGGGCGAAGCCGGTTTGCAGCCCCCGCAGCCGATTTGACGCGCGGCTCACCAGCGCCGCCAGCGCGTTGACCGAGCCGTCGACGCCCGCGTTGTCGACTTCGACAAGCGCGTGGGTCAGTTGCGCACCAGGGCGCATGAACACCTCCTCGTTGAAGGCATCGCCGTAGAAGTCCTTGCGTACGGCCGTCGTCAGGGGCGAGACCGACAGCGGAGCCACCCGGGGGATGGGGGCGGTGGCGTAAAGCCGGTAGGCCACCGCGATCCCGATGACGACGACTCCCAGGGCCAGGGCGGTGCTGACCCAGGCCGGCAACGCGTGGGTCACTTCCTCGTGTTTCCCGACGACCGGTTCGAGCCAGCGTGCGAAGGTGCCACCGACCGCCAGCAAGCCACCGGAGAACACCGAGCCGACGGCCAGCAGGATCATGGGCCACGTCATCAGGCCGGGCGCCTCGTGCGGGTGGGCGCCCGGGGCCCAGCGCTTCTTACCGAAGAAGGTCATCAGCATCACGCGCGTCATGTAGAAGGCGGTGACGCCGGCTCCCAGCAGCGCCGCCCCGCCCAGCACGTAACCGCGGATGCCCCCGGCGGCCATCGCCGCCTCGATGATGGCGTCCTTGGAGAAGTAACCCGCGAACGGCGGGACGCCGATGATCGCCAGGTATCCCAGGCCGAACGTGGCGAACGTGATCGGCAACGCCGCGCGCAGGCCGCCGTAGCGGCGCATGTCCTGCTCTTCGTCCATCGCGTGAATCACGGCGCCGGATCCCAGGAACAACCCGGCCTTGAAGAAACCATGGGTGAGCAGATGCATGATCGCGAAGGCGTAGCCGGCCGGACCCAGGCCGGCGGCCAGCACCATGTAGCCGATCTGGCTCATCGTCGATGCCGCCAGCGCCCGCTTGATGTCGTCCTTGGCGCAGCCGATGAAGGCTCCGAGCAGCAACGTGACCGCCCCCACGATGACCACGGCCAGTTGCGCGTCGGGCGACAGGTTGTACAGCGGGTTGGATCGCACGATCAGATACACCCCGGCCGTCACCATGGTGGCGGCGTGGATCAACGCGGACACCGGGGTGGGGCCCTCCATGGCGTCGCCCAGCCAGGCCTGCAGGGGCACCTGTGCGGACTTCGCGCAGGCGCCCAGCAGCAACAGCAACCCCATGGCGGTCAGCGCGCCCCGATTCGCCCCGGGTGCGCCGGCGAACACGCCCGCATAGGACAGCGTGCCGAAAGTGCTGAACATCAAGAACATTGCCAGCGCCAACCCGGCGTCACCGACCCGGTTCATCACGAAAGCCTTCTTGGCGGCCGTTGCTGCCGTCGGCTTGTGGTACCAGAACCCGATCAGCAGGTAAGACGCCAGGCCCACGCCTTCCCAGCCGAGGTAGAGCACCACGAAGTTGTCGGCGACCACGAGCAGCATCATCGCGGCGAGGAACAGGTTGAGATAGCCGAAAAACCTTCGGCGGCCCGGGTCTTCGGCCATGTAGGCCACCGAATAGATGTGGATCAGGGCCCCGACCCCAGAGATCAGCAGCGCGAAACACACCGACAACTGGTCGATCTGCATCCCCACGTCGACCTGGAGTTGGCCGACCGGGATCCAGCTGAACACCCTCTGGTGGATGACGCGGTCGTCGGCGGCGCGGCCGAGCAACTCGCTCAGCAGGCCCAGGCCCAGGCCGAATGCGGCCAGGGCGGTGGCGCAGCCCAGCCAATGCCCCCACCGGTCGGTGCGCCGCCCGCCGAACAGCAGGATCGTGGCACCCGCCAACGGCAGCGCGACCAGCAGCCAGGTGTAGTGAGTCATGTGGGCGTCTTCAGCCTTTGAGTAGATTCGCGTCGTCGACGGACGCCGATTTGCGGGCACGGAAAATGGTCATGATGATGGCCAGGCCGATGACCACTTCACAGGCGGCCACCACCATCGTGAAGAACGCGATCATCTGCCCGTCCAGGTGGCCGTGCATCCGCGCGAACGTGACGAACGCGAGGTTGACGGCGTTGAGCATCAGCTCGACGCACATGAACATCACGATGGCGTTGCGGCGCAACAACACACCGGCGGCCCCGATGGTGAACAGCAGCGCCGAAAGATACAGGTAATTACCGGGATTCACGATGCACCGCCTTTGATCGCCTCGGGGGACGGGGTCTTCTCGCCGTCGGCGCCGCGGCTCTGCAGCGTCGGCGACACCGACAGCTTCGAGTACGAGCCGTCCGGCAGCAGCGCGGCGACGTCGACGGCGTTGTGGCGGGCGTAGACACCGGGGCCGGGCAGCGGGGTGGCGTACCCGCCGGGCTGGAATCGTTCCTGGGAGAGCTCGCGTTGCGTCTTGCGGCGCTCGAAACGCTCGCGGTGCGCCAGCACCATGGCCCCGACCGCCGCGGTGATCAGCAGGGCGCTGGTGAGCTCGAACGCCCACAGGTAGCGCGAAAAGATCAGCGCCGCCAGCCCTTCCACATTGCCGGCGGCGTTCGCGGTGGTCAGCCCGGCGAAACCGCCGGTGGCCACGTTGCCGATGGTGGCGATGAGCAGGATGCCGAACCCGACACCGGCGGCCACCGCGGCGACCCGCTGACCCCGCAGCGTCTCTCGCAGCGATTCCGCGGAGTCCACGCCGATGAGCATCAGCACGAACAGGAACAGCATCATCACCGCGCCGGTGTAGACCACGACCTGGACGACGCCCAAAAACAACGCGTCCTGGATCATGTAGAACACCGCCAGGATGATCATCGTCATCGCCAGGAACATCGCCGAGTACACGGCGTTGACCGCCACGACCACCCCGAGCGCACCGATCACGGCCAGCGCGCCCAGCACCCAGAACGTCACCGCTTCGCCCGTGGAGGTTCGAACGATGGTGTCGTGGGCGAAACTGGAGGCCACATTGGAGGCCGAAGCGAAGGCGTGGCCTGCGAAACCAGTCACCGGGAGTCTCCGGTCTGCCGGGTTTCTCGCAACCCGTCCGCGGTCACGTTCCCCTGGTAGTAGTCCTTGTCGGTGGCGCCGGCGGCCCTGGGGTGCGGCGGCGCGAGCATGTCTTGCAGCAGCGGGGCCAGCAGCTGGTCCTTCTCGTAGATCAGGTCGGCGCGGTTGTCGTCGGCCATCTCGTAGTCGTTGGTCATCGTCAGCGCCCGGGTCGGGCAGGCCTCGATGCACAGGCCGCAGCCGATGCAGCGCAGATAGTTGATCTGATACACCCGGCCATAGCGCTCCCCGGGTGAATACCTGAGTTCCTCGGTGTTGTCGGCACCCTCGACGTAGATCGCGTCGGCCGGGCATGCCCAGGCACACAGTTCGCACCCGATGCATTTCTCCAGGCCGTCCGGGTAACGGTTCAGCTGATGGCGGCCGTGATAGCGCGGCATGATCGGGCCCGGCTTTTCCGGATACCCCTCAGTGACGCGCTTTTTGAACATCGATCCGAACGTCACGCCGAATCCGGCCACGGCATCCAAGAATTTAGCCACGTGCTTTCTCCTTGCTCGCCGCCTCCAGGGACTTCTGTTCCTTCGCCGGCAGCGGCGGTGTCGGGAATACCGGTGTGGAGCGTGGTAGGGCCGGGAGTTTTTTCGCCTCGCGCCGCAGCTGGCGCTCGAGCGCGCGAATGCCTGGCGCGCTGAACGGTTTTCGCAGCGACAACAGCAGCGCCGTCGCGAACACGATGCTGCAGACCACCAGTATCGGGGTCCAATGCGCGTACCCCTGGTTACGCAGCGTGCGGATCACCGCCGCGATCAGCACCCAGACCAGCGACGCCGGAATCAACAGCTTCCAACCCAGCCCCATGAACTGGTCGTAGCGCAGCCGGGGCAACGAGGCCCGCAGCCAGAAGTAGATGAACAAGAAGGTCCACATCTTGGCGGTGAACCAGAGCACCGGCCACCAACCGGTGTTGGCGCCCGCCCACATGTTCAGCGGGAACGGTGCGTGCCAGCCACCGAAGAACAAGACGGTGGCGAGCGAGGACACCGTCATCATGTTGACGTACTCGGCGAGCATGAACATCGCGAACTTCAGCGACGAATACTCGGTGTGGAATCCCGCGACCAGCTCGCCCTCGGCCTCGGGCAGATCGAATGGCGCCCGGTTGGTTTCGCCGACCATCGAGATCAGATAGATCACGAACGACGGCAGCAACAGGAACACGTACCAGAGCCGGTCCTGCGCGGCGACGATCTGTGACGTCGACATGGAGCCTGCGTAGAGGAACACCGCCGCGAACGACAGCCCCATCGCCACCTCGTAGGAGATGACCTGCGCGGTGGAGCGCACCCCGCCCAGCAGCGGGTAGGTGGATCCGGATGCCCAACCGCCCAGGACGATTCCGTACACCCCGATGGCCGACAACCCCAGAATGAACAGCACGGCGACCGGGAGGTCGGTCAGCTGCAGCGGTGTGCGGTGGCCGAACACCGACACCACGGGGCCGAACGGGATGAAAGCGAAGGCGGTGAACGCCGGGATGGTGGAGATGACCGGCGCCGCGAAATAGACGAACTTGTCGACGCCGCCCGGGGTGATGGTTTCCTTGAGCGCCAACTTGATTCCGTCGGCCAGGCTCTGCAGGACGCCCCAGGGCCCGACCCGGTTGGGGCCGGGCCGCCGCTGCATCCAGCCGAGGATCTTGCGTTCGAGGAGGATCGCGACCAGCACGTTGAGCATGAGGAACACGAAGATCGCCAGCGCCTTGCCGAGCACCAGCCACCAGGTGTCGTGCCCGAATGCGGTCAAGCCGGTCATTCGCCCACCCCGATTTCCACTGTGCTGCCCAGCGTTACGCCGAGTTGGCGGTGCACCGCCGAGGCGGATGAGTTCAGCGGGAGCCACACGACCCTGTCGGGCATGTCGGTGACGGCCAGCGGCAGGCTGATGGATCCGCGTGACGTGCTGACCGTGACCGCCTCGCCGTCGGCGGCCCCGATTTCGGCGGCCGTGTCGGCGGACAGGCGCGCCACGGATTTGCGCGCGGTCCCCGCCAGATGTGGCTCACCATCTTGCATTCGGCCGTTGTCCAGCAACATCCGCCAGCCGGCCAGCACCGCTTGTCCTTTTTCGGGCCCGTTGCCGGGGTTGGGCGGCTCCGGGGCCGCGACGTCCGGGTTGGCGGCACGCTTGCCATCCCAGTGCCGTAGTGCGGCCATTTCTTCGCGGGCTGTGTCGACGGTGGACATCCCCAGATAAACGCCCATCTCGTCGGCCAGCGCGTCGAGCACCTGGTGGTCGGATAGGCCGGCTTGCTGGGCACTGCCGTGCAACGCGGCCTCGAACGGCCGAAAGCGGCCTTCCCAGTTGACGAACACGCCGGCCTTCTGTGTCGTCGACACGACCGGGAACACCACGTCGGCCCGTTCGGTGACGGCGCTGTGCCGCATCTCCAGGCTGACGACGAAGCCGGCGCCGTCCAGGGCCGCCAGCACCGCTTCCGGATCGGCGAAGTCGTCGGGCTCGACTCCGCCCACCAGGAGTGCGTCCAGCGTGCCGTCGGTGGCGGCGGTCAGGATGCCGTCGACGTCACGCCCACTGCCGGAAGGCAATTCGGACACGTTCCATGCCTTGGCCACCTGAGCCCGGGCGGTCTCGTCGTCCACCGGTCGGCCACCGGGCAGCAAGTTGGGCAGCGCACCGGCCTCCAGCGCGCCCCGCTCACCGGCCCGCCGAGGCACCCAGGCCAGGCGAGCGCCGGTGGTATCGGCGAGCCGGGCCGCGGCGGACAACCCCCCCGGCACCGTGGCCAGACGCTCGCCGACCATGATGACCGCGCCCGGGGTGGACAGCAGGTCGCCCACCTCGCCGGTGGCCAACCCGTCCAGCGCGGACGCTTCGGCGCCGGGAACCGTCTTGATCAGCCGGCCGGACATCTTGTCCAGCGCCCGGGTCGCGAACGGCGCCACGGCGTAGACGGGCAATCCGTGCTTGCGGGCCGCCTTGCGCAGCCGCAGGAACACGATGGGCGACTCGTCCTCGGGCTCGAACCCGACCAGCACGACCACGGGGGCGGATTCCAGGTCGGCGTAGCTGACGCTAATCGGTCTGCCGGCGATACGGGCCGCCAAAAAGTCGGCCTCCTCGGCCGAACTAGGGCGGGCTCGAAAGTCGATGTCGTTGCTGTCCAAGACGATTCGTGCAAACTTGGAATAGGCGTAGGCGTCCTCCAAGGTCGCCCGGCCGCCGACCAGCGCCCCCGCGCGCCCGCGCGCGGCTTCCAGGCCCCGCGTCGCGACGGCGATCGCGTGTGGCCACGAGGCCGGTTGCAGCGAGCCGTCGGCATCGCGGACCAGCGGACTGGTGATCACGTCGGGCCGGGTGGCGTAATTGAACGCCCAGCGGCCCTTGTCGCAGTTCCACTCCTCGTTGACTTCCGGGTCGTCGCCGGCCAGCCGGCGCATCACCTTGCCGCGGCGGTGGTCGGTGCGCTGCGCGCACCCGGAGGCGCAGTGTTCACAGACGCTCGGGCTCGAGACCAGGTCGAAGGGACGCGCCCGGAACCGGTAGGCGGTACCGGTCAGCGCGCCCACCGGGCAGATCTGCACCGTGTTGCCCGAAAAGTAGGAGTTGAACGGTTCGTTGGCATAGATTCCGATCTGCTGCTGCGCACCGCGCTCCTGCACGTCGATGAAATTGTCGCCGGCTATCTGTTCCGAGAACCGGGTGCAGCGCACGCACGAGATGCACCGCTCTCGATCCAGCAGCACCTGCGACGAGATGTTGATCGGCTTGGCGAATTGCCGCTTGTTGTCGTGGAATCGGCTCTCGGGCCGGCCGTTGGACATCGCCTGGTTCTGCAGCGGGCACTCGCCGCCCTTGTCGCACATCGGGCAGTCCAGCGGATGGTTGATCAAGAGCAGTTCCATCACCATGTGCTGCGCCTTGTCGGCAACCTCCGACGTCAGTTGGGTGCGCACCACCATGTCGTCGGTGGCCACGACGGTGCACGACGTCATCGGCTTGCGTTGGCCTTCGACCTCGACCAGGCACTGTCGGCACGCGCCCACCGGGTCCAACAACGGGTGTTCGCAGAACCGCGGGATCTGGATGCCCATCAATTCGGCGGCCCGGATCACCAGAGTTCCCTTGGGAACGCTGATTTCGACATCGTCGATGGTCAGCGTGACCATGTCCGGAGGACGCACCTCGTCGTCGGTTTCGGTTTTGGCCGAACTAGTCATGAGCGCCGCTCCTCCTCATCGCTTCGCTCTGCATCGTCGCCGTCGCGGGTCATGAGCGCGTCAAGCCTTTCCATTCGCGGTCAGCATCGAGTCACGGGGATCGAACGGGCAGCCACCGCCTTCGACGTGGGCGATGTACTCGTCCCGGAAGTACCGGATCGACGACTGCACCGGCATCGCCGCGCCATCGCCCAACGCGCAGAACGACTTCCCGAACAGGACGTCGGCGATGTCGAGGAGAGTGTCCAGATCCTCTTGAGTGCCCCGGCCGGTTTCCAGCCGCTCGTAGATCGGGACCAGCCAGTAAGTGCCCTCCCGGCACGGCGTGCATTTGCCACACGACTCGTGTTTGTAGAACTCCGACCAGCGCCGGGCCGCGCGCACCACGCACGTCGTCTCGTCGAAAATCTGCAGCGCCTTGGTACCCAGCATGGAACCGGCCCCGCCGACGCCCTCGTAGTCCAGCGGCACGTCGAGGTGCTCCTCGGTGAGGATCGGTGTCGACGATCCACCCGGTGTCCAGAACTTGAGCCGATGCCCGGCCCGCACCCCGCCGGCGTATTCGAGCAACTCGCGCAACGTGATTCCCAACGGGGCCTCGTACTGGCCGGGCCGGGCGACGTGCCCGGACAGCGAATACAGCGTGAAGCCGGGCGACTTCTCGCTACCCATCGACCGGAACCAGTCGGGGCCGCGCAGCACGATCGGCGGCACGCTGGCGATCGATTCGACGTTGTTGATCACGGTGGGGCAGCCGTACAGCCCGGCCACCGCGGGGAACGGCGGGCGCAGCCGTGGCTGGCCGCGGCGGCCTTCCAGCGAATCCAGCAGGGCGGTTTCCTCGCCGCAGATGTAGGCGCCGGCGCCGGCGTGCACCACCAGATCCAGATCGAAGCCGGAGCCGTTGATGTCGCGGCCCAGGTAGCCGGCGGCGTAGGCCTCGGCCACCGCGTTGTGCAGGCGGCGCAGCACCGGCAGCACCTCGCCGCGCACATAGATGAACGCAAGGTGGGCGCGGATCGCGTACGCGGCGATGATGATGCCCTCGACGAGCGTGTGCGGTGTCGCCAGCATCAGCGGAATGTCTTTGCACGTACCGGGTTCCGACTCGTCGGCGTTGACCACCAGGTAGTGCGGTTTGGCGGCCGCGCCGGTGTCGCCCTGCGGGATGAACGACCACTTGGTGCCGGTGGAGAAGCCGGCGCCACCGCGCCCGCGCAGCCCGGAATCCTTCACCATTCCGATCACCGCGTCGGGCTCCATCGCCAGCGCCTTTTTCATCGCTTCGTACCCGCTGTGTCGGCGGTAGGTCTCCAGCGTCCAGGACTCCGGGTCGTCCCAGAAACGGCTGAGTACCGGAGTGAGCGGCGTGGCGCCCGCCGTCTCGGAAGTGGTTGTCATTGCTGGCCTTCCGGCGCGCCGGGCGCCTCCATGCCGTGTTCCTTGGCGACCTTCAGACCGGCCAGCGTGGCGGCGCCGGCGCCACCTTGTCCCTGGTCGGGGCGCTCGTCGGGCATGCCGGCCAGGATGCGCGACGTCTCCCGGAAAGCGCACAGGGGGGCACCGCGGGTGGGCGGCCGAGGCTCACCGGAACGCAGCGAGTCGACGAGTTCGCGTGCCGAGTCCGGCGTCTGGTTGTCGAAGAACTCCCAGTTCACCATCACGACCGGTGCGTAGTCGCAGGCGGCGTTGCATTCGATGTGTTGCAGGGTGACCGATCCGTCGGCGGTCGTCTCGTCGTTGCCGATGTCCAAGTGTTCTTGCAGGGCGTCGAAGATGGCGTCGCCACCCATGACGGCACACAACGTGTTGGTGCAGACGCCAACCAGGTAATCGCCGGTGGGGCCGCGGCGATACATCGTGTAGAAGCTCGCCACCGCCGACACCTCGGCCCCGGTGAGCCCCAGCTGCTCACCGCAGAACTCCAAGCCCGCCGGTGTCAGGTAGGAATCCTGCGCTTGCACCAGGTGCAGCAACGACAACAGCGCCGAGCGCTTGTCGGGGTAGCGCCCCACGATCTCCCTGGCGTCGGCCTCCAGTCGGGTCTGGACCTCGGGCGGATACGACGTGGGCGCGCCCTCGACGACGAACGCGTTGGGCTCATCGGGCGGCGGGCCGAGCCGGAGGAATACCGGCTGTCCCTGCGGGCCCGTCACCGGTCCACCCCGCCCATGACGGGGTCGATGCTGGCGACCGAGGTGATCAGGTCGGCGACCATCCCGCCTTCGCACATCGCGGCGACCGACTGCAGGTTGGTGAATGAGGGGTCTCGGAAATGCACCCGGTAGGGCCGGGTGCCGCCGTCGCTGACCATGTGCACGCCCAGTTCCCCGCGCGGCGACTCGACGGCCGTGTACACCTGGCCGGGCGGAACCCTGATGCCCTCGGTGACCAGTTTGAAGTGGTGGATCAGGGCCTCCATCGAGCCGCCCATGATCTTGGCGATGTGCTCCGGCGAGTTGCCGAGGCCGTCGGGGCCCACCTTCAAGTCGGCGGGCCAGGCGATCTTGCCGTCCTCAACCATGATCGGGCCCGGCTTGAGCTTGTCCAGACACTGCTCGACGATCTTGATCGACTCCCACATCTCGTTGATGCGAATCATGTAGCGCCCGTAAGCATCACACGTGTCTTCGGTGATTACGTCGAATTCGTAGTTTTCGTATCCGCAGTACGGTTCGCTCTTGCGCAGATCGTGGGGCAAGCCGGTGGCGCGCAGTATCGGCCCGGTGATGCCCAGCGCCATGCACCCGGTCAGATCCAGGTAGCCGACGTTTTGGGTGCGGGCCTTCCAGATGGCGTTCTCGTCGAGCAGACCGCTCATTTCGCGCAGGACTTCGCGCAGCGGGTCCAGGGCCGCCGCGACCTCGGTCTCCGCGTTGGGCGGTAAGTCCTGCGCCACGCCGCCGGGCCGGATGTAGTTGCTGTTCATCCGCAAACCGCTGATCAATTCGAACAGGTTCAGGACGATCTCGCGGCCCCGGAAACCGACGAACATCGGCGTCATGGCGCCCAGCTCCATGCCGCCGGTGGCCAGGGCGACCAGATGCGACGAGATCCGGTTGAGCTCCATCATCATCACCCGGATGACGTCGACCCGTTCCGGAATCTGATCGGTGATACCGAGCAGCTTCTCCACACCCAGGCAGTAGGCGGTCTCGTTGAAAAACGGTGCGAGGTAATCCATCCGGGTCACAAACGTGACGCCTTGGGTCCAGTAACGGTATTCGAGGTTCTTTTCGATGCCGGTGTGCAGATACCCGATTCCGCAGCGGGCGTCGGTGACCGTCTCGCCCTCGATCTCCAGGATCAGCCGCAGCACGCCGTGCGTGGACGGGTGCTGGGGCCCCATGTTGACGACGATGCGCTCGCCGGGATCGGCACTGCGGGCGGCTTCGACGACCTTGTCCCAGTCCTGGCCGCCGGCGACCACGAGTGTCTCGCCGGCGCCGTCGTGCGTCGATTCGGTGGTGGTGCTCATCAGTTGTACGCTCTCCGCTCGTCGGGCGGGGGTATTTGTGCGCCTTTGTATTCGACGGGGATCCCGCCGAGGGGGTAATCCTTGCGCTGCGGATGTCCGTGCCAGTCGTCGGGCATTTCGATGCGGGTCAGCGAGGGGTGCCCGTCGAAGATGATGCCGAAGAAGTCGTAGGTCTCACGCTCGTGCCAGTCGGTGGTCGGATAGATGCCAAACAGCGACGGGATGTGCGGATCACCGTCGGGCGCAGCCACTTCCAGCCGAACGCGGCGGTTGTGCGTGATCGACTGCAACGGATAAACCGCGTGCAATTCGCGACCCGCCTCGTTCGGGTAGTGCACCCCGCTGACACCCAGGCACATTTCGAAGCGCAGTGGTGGTTCGTCGCGCAGACGCTGGGCGACCTGCGGCAGCGCCTCACGGCGGACATACAGGGTGAGCTCGTCGCGGTCCACGACCACTTTTTCTACCGCGTCCATGAAATCGACGCCGCCCTTTTTCAGGGCCTCGGCCAGGCCGTCGACCAACTCGTCGAAATACCCGCCGTAGGGCCGCGGGCTACTGCCCGGAAGCACCACTTCGCGCACCAGCCGCCCGTAACCGGACGTGTCGCCCGAGCCCTCGACGCCGAACATGCCGCGGCGCACGTCGATGACTTCGTCGTCGGCGCGGCCGATTGCTTGTTTGGGGTCCTGGTCTGGCGAGCTCATCGCAGCAGTCCGCGCATCTCGATCGTGGGCCGGGCCGACAGCGCCGCCTGTTCGGTTTCGGCGATGGCTTCTTCCCGGTTGACGCCCAGCGGCATCTCCTGAATCTTCTCGTGCAGCTTCAGGATTGCGTGCAGCAGCATCTCCGGCCGCGGCGGGCATCCGGGCAGATAGATGTCCACCGGAACCACGTGATCCACACCCTGAACGATCGCGTAGTTGTTGAACATTCCGCCCGACGACGCGCACACGCCCATGGCCAACACCCATTTCGGCTCGGCCATCTGGTCGTAGATCTGCCGCAGCACCGGCGCCATCTTCTGGCTGACCCGCCCGGCGACGATCATCAGATCGGCCTGCCGGGGGGTGGCCGAGAAGCGCTCCATGCCGAACCGCGCGATGTCGAATCTTGGCCCGGCGGTTGCCATCATCTCGATGGCGCAGCAGGCCAACCCGAACGTCGCGGGCCACAGCGAGTTCTTGCGGACGTAGCCCGCCACCTTCTCGACCGTGGACAGCAGAATCCCGCCGGGGAGCTGTTCCTCAAGACCCACGTCTTACCTCAATCCCACGTCAGGCCGCCGCGGCGCCACACATAGGCGTAGGCCACGAAAACCGTGAGCACGAACACCACCATTTCGACCAGAGCGAACGTGCCCAGCGCGTCATAGCTGACCGCCCACGGATACAGGAACACGATTTCGATGTCGAAGACGATAAAAAGCATTGCGGTCAGGTAGTACTTCACCGGAAACCGCTGTCCTGCCGTGGCGTGCGGGCCGCTCACCGGTGTCTCGGTGGGTTCGATTCCGCACTCGTAGGCCGCCATCTTCGACTTGTTGAAACGTGACGGGCCGGCCAGGCTGGCGATCGCCACCGAGCCCACGGCAAAGGCGGCGGCGATCGCGCCGAGCACCAGGATGGGTATGTAGACGTTCAATTCGCTCCATGATCCGTACGAGCCGCCCGCAGCGGCCAGGCGGTAACCGGGCTGTTGTGACGAACTGGGCCGCAAGCCCGTCACAGTGATCTTCAACATAGCGTCGCGGCGTGCGGTGCGCTTGCCCGGGGTGGGCGTTTTGCAGTATTGGGCGGCCGCACGGGTGCTGTGCTGCGCGAACTCACGAGGTGACGCGTGCGGGACGCGCGCGGGGGGTCAACGGCGCGGGTGGACACCGACGTCGTCAGGACCGCCGGAGGCGGTGGTCGGGAGGCAATAGCCGCGGCGAGGACGCGGCTTCGCGTGGGTCAGCGAACCGGAGTTCGCAGCAAATTGAGGACCGTGCGCCCCAGCAGGATGGGGTCGATGGGATGCGGCACCGCGCCCTCGGCGCGCGACCAGGACGCCAGCCACGCATCGTCGGGCCGCCCGGTGAGCACCACCAGCGGCGGGCAGGTCTCGAGTTCGTCTTTGAGCTGTTTCGCGATTCCCATGCCGCCCGTCGGGGTGGCCTCGCCGTCCAGGATGGCCAAGTCGATGCCGCCCTCGTCCATCGTCCGCACCACCATCGGGCCGGTCGCCACCTCGACGTAGCTCAGCTCGGGCAGATCGGGGTGCAGCTGCTTGCCCAGCGCCCGCATCACCCGTTCGCGGGTGTGGGCGTTGTTGCTGTAGACGAGGATCCGCAGGGCAACGCTGGACTGGGGGATCGAGTCGGACACGGTGCAGATGCTACTGGGGTCGCCGTGGGTTTATCGGGGCGCCCGCAGAATCTCATTGCGATTCCCGCACGAAGATGGCTTCCGCCGCCGCGGTCGCCGTCGAGCTGATCATGCCGAGCTGGTTCCAACCCAGGTCGAAACGGGCTCGATCGAGCGTGGTTTCGCCGGCGATCCGGATCGAGCCGTCGTCGAGCTCGGAGATCGTGACGGGCAGCGGCAGCTCCGCGGTGATGCCCTTGACGGTGAAGTTGGCCCGGACGTCGGCGGCCCTGCCCGTCGTCGGATGCACCGCGGTGACGACCACGCTGATCTCGCCGAAGCGCTCGACGTCGAAGAAGTCCGCCGACCGCAGGTGTTTGTCGCGACGGCCGATCCCGGTGTCCAGCGAGGCGGCCCGGATGTCGACGCGCCCGAAAACCGCTCCCTTGCCGGTCAGTTGGCCATCGCCGGTGAAGTCGGTGAAGCGGCCTTTGACGTTCACCAGCCCCCACATGTTGCGGACCTTGAACGTGATGGCCGAGCGATCCGGCACCAGGTTCCACACGCCGGCCATGTCGGGATCGTGAAGCAGTGTCTCCAATGTCGTCATCGTCACCCCCATGTGTCGTGGCGAATCTAGCCTCAATCCAGCAACGGCGCGATCCCTGCGGGATCGAAATATTCCTCGATACGCTCGATCCGGCCGTCGGTGCCCACCCTGATCACGATGCAGACCCGCAGCGAGATCGATTGCCCGGCATGCCCGGTGGCGTGCAAGACGTGCTGCTGGACGAAGCCCTGAGCCGACCCGTCATCGAAGAGCTGTCGGTCCAGAATTTCATAGCGACGCTGGGTGGTCGCGCCGATGAACCACTCGATGACCCGCATCGCGCGGGCCTTGTCGTCCGTTGTGTAGGGGCCGCGGCGCGAGCCGACGCGCCACACCGCGATGTCGTCGCTCCACATCGCGTCGACCGCCGCGACATCGCTGTGTTCGATCGCCGTGAACAGGCGGTTGGCCGCGTCGACGACCGTCTCTGCGCGGGAAGCGGGCATGGCATCGGCTCCTATTCGCTGTCGTATCCGGGGTGGGCGACGGCCAGCCGGCGCCGTACCAGGGTCCGCAGGCAGGCGGTGACCTCGGCCGCCCGCCCGTCCAGCTCGCCGGCGCGGATCGCGGCGGCCAGCTGTTCCTCGTCGGCGACGCCCAGGCCGGCCAGCGCCGCGCGGGATTCGGCCTCGCTTTCGTCGAGCAGTTCGCGCTCGACGATGCGCAACGCGTTGGCGGCCACCCGGGCGTGAAAGTTGACCTGCCCGTCCGTCGCGGCCCGCACGTCGGTTTCGAGAAATTCGGCCACGGCGGCCACCAGTTCGGCTGCCAGGGGGCGGCCGTACGCGCCGATCACGGGGCCGACTCCTCGAGCAGGTTGAGCAGGTCCCACTCGGTCTCGCAGACGCGGCGCCCGATGGTGGCCAGCTCGACCGAGCGATTCTGACCGCTCAGATGCCGTTCCGCCTGGAAGCGGCAGATGACGCCCCAGCGCAGCGTGGCCAGCACCAGCCACCAGTGGAACGCCACGCGGTCGACGGTAGTCGCGCTGGCCTGCTCGTAGGCCCGCAGAAAGCTCTCGATGCTGCCGAGGCCGCCGGCGCCGAGGCTGGCCGGCGCCCCGAATCGCCAGGCCCGGATGCAGAACCACGCCAGGTCTTCGTACGCCTGGCCGACGTGCACGAGTTCCCAGTCCAGCACCGCGGCCAGGCTCGATCCGTCGATGATGAGATTGCCCATCCGAAAGTCGCCGTGCACCAACACCGCCGGCGACGGTTCGGGACGGTTTGCGGCCAGCCACCGAAAGCCCCATTCGAAGGTGGCGGTGGTGTCACCCATGTCGTCGAGTCGCTGGCGCCATTCGTCGAGTTGGTCCTCGCGGGTAAGCCCGGGGTCGTGGGGGTCGGCGCGGTGGATGGCGGCTATCGCCCGCGCGCACTGCTCTAGCAATTGGGCGCGGCTCGCGTTTCCGTCGGCGCCGTCGAGCTGGCGCTGGATGCGCCGCACGATGGTCTCGCCCTTGATCTCTTCGCAGATCAGAAACGGATTGCCCAGTGTGGCAGGCGAATCGTCGGCGATCAGAACGTGGGGGACCGGCGCGCCGGCGGCCGCGGCGGCGGCCTGTGACCGGGCCTCGAGTTCCATGCCGGCATGCACCTCGTCGGGCGGCCCGGTGCGCAGGATCAGCGCGCGGCGTTGCCCGCCGGTGACGGCCTCGAACGCCCAGGTGGTTCTGCTGGCGCCGCCGGTCAGCGCGCGCAGGTTCTCGACCGCCGTGCCGGCGCCGAGGGCCGCCGTGAGCAGCCCGGCGAGTCTGGCGGCCAGGTCGGCCGACTCGTCGCCGTCCATCACTTGTGGCCGAATTTGAACAGCCGCTGCGCCACCCGGCGAATCTGGATCTCTTCGGCGCCCTCGGTGATCCGGTAACGACGGTGGTGTCGGTAGATGTGCTCGAACGGCTCGTGCCGGCTGTAGCCGAGGCCGCCGAAGATCTGCATGGCGCGGTCGGCGGCGTCGCAGACCAGCCGGTTGGCGCGGTAATTCGCCATCGACACTTTGTCGGAAACCTCCATGTGGTGGTCACGGTCCAAATGCCAGGCGGCGTAGGCGACCAGCAGGCGCACCATCTGCGCCTCGGTCTGCAATTCGGCCAGCGGCCATTGCACGGCCTGGTTTACCGACAGAGGCTTGCCGAAAACCGTTCTGCCGCTGGCATATTCGGCGGCACGGTCGATGCAGAACTGCGCGGCGCCCAGGCTGCTGGCCGCCTGCCGAATCCTGTTCTCGTGCAGGAAGGTTTGCGCCACCTCGAGGCCGCGATCCACCTCGCCGAGCACCGCGTCGGCGGGAACCCGGACGTCGGTCAACTCGACCTCGCCGTGGTCGGTGGGCATGTTGAACGTCCACCAGTAGTAGGGAACGTTGAATCCGGGGGTATCGGTCGGCACCAGAAACGCGGTGATGCCGACGGCAGCCCCGGGCTCGCCGGAGGTGCGCGCGAAGACCAGATCGTGGGTGGCGCGGTGCACGCCGGTGTTGAATCTCTTGGAGCCGTTGATCACCCAGCTGTCACCGTCGCGTTCGGCGTGTGTTTCCAGCCAGGTGGCATCCGAGCCGTGCTTCGGCTCGGTCAGCCCGAACGCCATCGACCGCTCCCCGGTGATCAGCGCCTCCGACCACACCCGGCGTTGCTCGTCGGTGCCGAAGCGCTCCATCATGATCACCTGCGGGAAGTTCCCGACGATCGACGACTCGTTCTGCAGGTCATTGTGCAGGCCGAGTCCCTTGTGCGCCAGGTGCTCCCGGATGACGGCCATGTCGACGTTGCTACCGTCGCGGCCGCCCAGGGAGGCCGGCAGGCCGTAGCGCAGCCAGCCCGCCTTGTCGGCGCGCCTGCGCATCTCGGCGAGCAGGTCTTCCCACTCGCGGGTCGGGATGCCGTCGTTGTCCCAATCGGTGCGCGCATGCTCGCGACGCTGGTCGAAATACTGGATGTTCTCGCGTTCCAGCGGTTTGATCTCGGCCTCGATGAACTCGTCCATCTCGGCGAGCACACCCGGAAGGTGCTCGGGCAGAGTGAAATCCACGCTTTCCTCCTAAGATCCCGTAAGGCTGCCGTACAGGGTTTTCTTCCAGATCGTCGACAAGGTCGCGATGGCGTCCTCGTCGCTGATGTCCACACCCAACCCGGTGGGGCCGGATGGGCCGACAAACACGGTGGTGAAGTTCTCGAAGAGCAACGCGATGGCGGCCGCGGTGTGCTGGGGAACCAGCTCGGCGCCATAACCCTGCTCCTGTGCGCGGCGTACCGACGCCGCCACGAGATTTATGCCGAAGCGCCGGAATTCGTTCTGCACGGCGGCGAAGCGCTGCTGGGTGGCGGCCAGCTGGGCCACCGCGATCATGATGCCGATGTTCTGCTTGAACATGTTCCAGTAGCCGGTGACCACCGAGGTGAAGAAGACGTCGTCGTCGGGGGAATCCGGCAGGTGAACGCTCAACCCCGACGGTGTCACCACCTCATGCAGGAATGATTCCGCCAGCGCGGCCAGCAGGTCTTCCTTATCGGCGAAGTACCGGTAGAACACCGCCGGCGATTTTCCCGCGGCCGACGTGATGTCGGCCAACGTGGTGCCGTGAAAGCCCCGTTCGGCGAACAGCTTACGGGCGGCCTGCTCGATGGCCTGCCTGGTTTGGCGGCCTTTGGCGGTCAGCTCGCGCGTTGCCTCCGGGGCGGACATCAGTTCCCCTGCACTTGATGTCTCCGTCGGTCGCCGGCACGCAATAGGGAACTCGGCAGATCGTGGCCTACCAACGACTTCGCCACGCCGGCCGCGCCGATGGCGGCCTGTAGGTCGACGTCCACGCCGAAGCCGCTGTCGCGCAGCAGGTACACCAGATCCTCGGTGGCGATGTTGCCCGTGGCGCCTGGCGCGAACGGGCACCCGCCCAGCCCGCCGACCGACGCGTCCAGCCGGGTCACTCCGGAGGTGACCGCGGCGTAGGCGCTGGCCAGGCCGGAGCCGCGGGTGTTGTGGAAGTGACCGCCCAGCGGCATATCACCGATCACCGGACGCAGTTGTGCGATCAGCGAACTCACCCGGCCCGGGGTGGTGGTGCCGATCGTGTCCGCGATCGACAGGCGGTCGGCGCCGCGGTCGCGTGCGGCCGCGGCGATGTCGAGCACCCGCTGCGGTGGCGTGGGGCCTTCGAACGGCGAGTCCCATGCGGTGGCGATGACGACCTCGACGGAGACGTTGCTGTCATGGGCGATGGCGACGATCTCGTCGATCTGGCCGGTGGCCTCGGCGCTGGTGCGCCCGACGTTGGCCTCGCTGAAGGTGTCGTCGGCGGCCACCACGTACTCGATGGAGCGCAGCCCCGCGGCGACGGCCCGCTTGGCCCCATTGGGGCTGGCGACCAGAGCGGAGAATTCGATGTCGGGATAGTCGTGCAGATGGGCGGCGAGCTCGGCGGCGTCGGCCATCGACGGCACCTTGGTGGGGGAGACGAACGCCGTGGCCTCCACCTCGCGAACCCCGGTGGCCGCCACCGCCGCCAGTAGTTCGAGCTTGGCCGACAACGGGATTGGCGACTCGATCTGCAGGCCATCGCGCAGGGCCACTTCGCGAATCTCCACGTGCTGGGTGGTCACAGCACCTCCTCGGCGCGCAGCTTCTCGAGCTCCTCGGCGGTCTTGCCCAGCAACCCGACGTAAATGTCGTCGTTGTGTTCGCCCGGCCGCGCGGGGCCGGCGCTGCGCAGCCGGCCGGGTGTTTCCGACAGCACCGGCACGATGCCGGGCCCGAGGACGTTGCGCTGCAGCCGTTCGTCGTAGTGCTCGACCAGCATGTCGCGGGCCCGCAGCTGTGGATCGTTGACGACCTCGGCGACGGTGTTGATCGGTCCCGCGATCACCCCTGCGGCGGAAAGGGTTTCGATGATCTCGCCTGGTTGGCGTTCGGCGGCCCAGCAGCCGATGATGTTGTCGAGTTCGTCCTGGTTGCGGCCGCGCGCGACGTGCGTGGCGAACCGGTCGTCGGTGGCCAGTTCCGGGCGCCCCATGGCCTTGCACAGCCGGGCGAAGACGGTGTCCTGGTTCGCGGCGATCACCACCCACGAGCCGTCGGCGCTGCGGTAGATGTTGGACGGGGCGATGCCCTCGAGCCGGGTGCCGGACGGTCCGCGCACCACACCGCCGACGTCGTAGTCCGCAATGGTGGATTCCTGGACGGCCAAACAGGATTCGGTGAGGGCGACGTCGACCACCTGGCCACGCCCGGTGACGCTGCGGCGGTACAACGCGGCCAGCGCGCCCTGGGCGCCGAACATGCCGGCCAGGCTGTCACCGAGGGAGAGCGCCAGCCGGGGCGGCGGGCCGCCCGGGAAACCGTTGAGGTGTCGCAGTCCGCTGGCCGCTTCGGCGACCGAGGCATAGCCTGCCTTGGACGCGTCGGGCCCGGTCTGTCCGTAACCGGACACGCGAACCAGGATGATGCCCGGATTCCGTTCACTGAGCACGTCGTAGCCCAGGTTCCATTTCTCCAGGGTGCCCGGGCGGAAGTTCTCCACCACGATGTCGGATTTCTCGACGAGGTCACAGAACAGTTCGCGGCCCTGGGGGTGGCGCAGGTCGAGGGTAATGGCCCTTTTGTTGCGCGCGTGCACGGTCCAGAAGACGTGCTGCCCATCGACTTCGGCCTGTCCCCAGGTGCGCAGCGGGTCGGGGGCCTTGGGCAGTTCCACCTTGATGACGTCGGCGCCCATGTCGCCCAGCAGCCGGCCGGCGAAGGGGCCGGCGATCAGCGTGCCGAGTTCGAGGACCCGGATACCATCCAGCGGGCCAGCGGGCGTCATGCAGTCCCCGCGAAGTCGTGCCTCACCAGCCAGTCGGTGGCGATGGTGACGGCCGCCCGCAGCGCGTCGCGCTGGTCGGGGCCCGCGTAATAGTGCGTGGCGCCAGGGATTTCGTGCATCTCCTTGTCGGGATGTCCGATCGCTTGGAAGAGCCGCCGGGTGTGGCTGGGCGTGCAGGCGTCGTCGGCCAGGTTACCGATCACCAGCGCGGGGATCGCGATGTCGGGTCCGCAGGACACCGCGTCGCCGCGGGCGTCGTCATAGCTCCACTGCGACAGCCAGCCGCGCAGCGTGGAGAACCGGGCCAACCCGACGGGGCTCATGTTCACCACTTGAGGATCCCCCAGGTAGCACGTGCCCGGGGCGCGTTCGTTCGGATCGACGGCGGGATCCAGCCAGCGCGGGTCGGCCATGGTGCCGTGCACGACGAACCCGAACTCGTCATCGGGGCGCCCCGACGCTTTCAACTCGGCCAACTTGTCCTTGACCCACGCGGTGATACGGCGGTTGCGGTCGATCTGCGCCTGCCGGTACCGGACCAGGAATTCCTGGCTGTAGGGCGGCTGGTTCGGGTTGTCGGGGTTGTACAGGTCAAGCTCGGGATCGCGCTTGGTGGGGTCGGATTCGTCGAGGATCGACGCGTCCAGCCATTCGGTCAGCGTGCCGTGCCGGCTGATGTGCGCGGCCAGCAGCATGATGCCGTCGGCGGCGGGCAGATCGAGTTTGGTCAGGTCGGGGCCGTCGCCCGTCGGGCTGGACGTGATCGTCGGATTCTGGGCCTGCTGCTGGTAGAACACCGACAGCGAACCGCCGCCACTCCATCCGGCGAGCACCACCTTGGAGTAGCCCAACCGCTTCTTCGCGTCTTTGATGCACTCGCCGAGATCCTCGACCACCTTCTCCATGAGCAGCGCCGAGTCGGTGCCGCGGAAGCGGCTGTTGCAGTAGATGACGTGGTGACCGGCGCGGGCCAGGGCGCCCGTCATGGGCAGGTAGGCGCCGCCGCCGATCGGGTGCATGAACACCAGCACGGTGTCTGACGGGTTGTCCTTGGGCTTGAGTAGGTAGCTTTCCAGTACGGTGATCTCGGCCAGGCCGCCGTAGACGTCCCTGACACCGGAATTGTTCTGAAAGGCAACGAGATAGGGGATGCGGTCGTACTCGTGCTTTTTGGGCTGCACCGCTTGCGTCATCAGCGCCGCTCCTCCTCATCACTTCGTTCTGCATCGTCGCTGGAGCGGGTCATTCAGTGTTGTCCGAGGTCGTGGGCCAGCACCTCGGCCGACGGGGTCAGCCGCCGGCGGGTGTCGATCGCGATTACCTGCCAGTCGACGCGGGAGTAGTCGTCGAATTTGCGGCGCGCCCGTTCGCGGGCCTTCTCCGGCGCGCCGTGGTGAACCCCTTGCGGCGCATGCGAAATCAATCCGGGTGGCATCGGGATGCCGTAGAGGGAGCCGCCGTGGAAGAAGGCGATCTCGTCGTAGTCGACGTTGCGGTGGTACCACGGCGTGCGCTCGGTGCCCGGGATGCCCTCGGCGGGCTTGGGCAGGAAGTTCATCACGTAGACGCCGGTGGCTTGCATGAACAGGTGCACGGTCGGCGGCAGGTGGACGCTGTCGGAGGTGACCACGTTGTAGTCGGCGATGTTGAAGGTGAACGCGAAGTTGTCACCGCGCCAGCCCTCGACGTCGAGCGGATTGTGTTGGTAGAACAGCGTTGTCGGGCCGCCCTCATGGATGAGCCGGACCTCGTACTCGCCGCCGGACTCTTCGTCGTCGGCGGGGGCCGGCTCTGGGATGACGACCTGCGACGGGTCGAAGGGGAAGTGGCGGCCCAGGGGGCCGGGCGGCGGTATCCGAAACTCGTCGGTGGCCTCGATCATCAGCATCGTCGTCGCGCTATCGGGCAGTTGGCGCCATGTGCACGACTTCGGGATGTACAGCCAGTCGCCCTCCCGATAGGGCAGCGGCCCGAACTCGGTCTCGGCCACACCGCTGCCCTGGTGGACGAAGCACAGCAGATCACCGTCGACATGACGGGCATAGAACGGCATCGGCTCATGGCGCCGGCTCAACGAAATTCGGCAGTCGTCGTTGCTGAACATCAGCAGGGGCCCGCCGGTGGCGTCCGTGGCGTCACTGGGCTTGAGCTCGCTGGACAGCACGTCGAGGGGCCGCAGCGGGCCGACCGACCGGTAGGCGGTGGGATCGTTGCGCCGGTAGAGGTTGGCGGTGCGGCCGGTGAATCCGCCGCGGCCCAGCTCGTCGTCCTTGAGCCCGTCGAGGTCGGCATGCAGGCGGCGCGGAGTTCGGCCTTTCCGCAGGTGCACAAAGGATTCCATGGACGGCTCCTCCGATGGGGACCAGCTCGGCGGTTCACAAAACTGAAAGTGACATTACTTTTTGTTTTTCGCCCACGCAAGCCGGGTCCGGCGAGGCCGCGCCTAGCCCCGGACGCGCAGCACGACCTTGCCCTTGGCGGTGCGGTTCTCCAGCGAGGCGACCGCGGCCGCGGCTTCCCCCAGCGGGTAGGTCGCCGGCTCGGGCGGGGCCAGCTCCCCGGAGGTGAGCAGTCGCTCGAGCCCGGCCCACTGCTCGGCCAGCGCACCCGGATGCGTCCCCGCCCACGCGCCCCAACCCACCCCGACGACGTCAATGTTGTTGAGCAGCAATCGATTTACCTTGACAGTGGGAATTTCGCCGCCGGTGAACCCGACGACCAGAAGTCGTCCGCCGGGGGCGAGCGAACGCAGCGAATCGGTGAACCGGTCGCCGCCGACCGGGTCGACGACGATGTCGACGCCACGGCCATGGGTCAACTCCTTGACCGCGTCCTTGAACCCGTCGGCCAGCACCACGTCCGTCGCGCCCGCGGCGGTGGCGATATCGGCCTTGTCCTGCGTGCTGACGACGGCGATGGTGCGCGAGGCCCCCAGCGCGGGCGCCAGCCGCAGCGCCGAGGTCCCGATACCGCCGGCCGCGCCGTGGACCAGCACGGTCTCGCCGCGCTGCAGCCGGCCGCGCACGGTCAGCGAGAAGTACACCGTCAGGTCATTGAAGAGCAGGCCGGCGCCGGCCTCGAAGCTCACGTTGTCGGGCAGCTTGAACACCCGGTCCGGGGCCAGCACCGCGACCTCGGCCATGCCGCCGGACAGCATCGTGAGGCCGACGACCCGGTCGCCGGGACTCACGTGCGCGCCCTCGGGCGCCGAGCGGACCACGCCGGCGATCTCGGCCCCGAGCACGAACGGCAACTCCGGGCGGTACTGGTACAGCCCGCGGGTGAGCAGGGCGTCCGGGAAGGCCACCCCGGCGGCGTGCACGTCGACGACGACCCCGTCGCCCGTCGGTTCGTCGATGTCGGCCAACTCGACCGCGTCTGGACCATCGAGCCGAGTCACCCGTACCGCGCGCATCCCACCTCCGTCGTCATTGCCCTCGGATCAAGCGCTCGACCAGCCTACTGCCGGCTCAAAAGCCGCCCGCGACCCGCACTACGGCCCGGCCGGAGAACGTGCCGGCGCGCACCTGGTCGATCACCCCGACGACGTCCTTCACGTCGACGTCGCTGACCACCGAGTCCAGGTGACGCGGCCGCAACGAGTCACCCAGCCGGGCCCACAGCGCGCGCCGCGGCCCGATCGGCATCAGCACCGAGTCCATTCCCAGCAGCGCCACGCCGCGCAGGATGAACGGCAGCACCGTGGTGTGCAGGGCCGGACCGCCGGTGAGGCCGCTGGCCGCCACCGCACCGCCGTAGTCGATGGTGCTGAGCACGTCGGCGAGGGTCGCCCCGCCCACGCAGTCCACCGCGCCCGCCCAGCGCGCCTTGCCGAGCGGCCGCGGCTTGGCGTCGGGATCGGCGGGCAGGCGGCCGGTAACCTCCGCGGCGCCAAGGGCTTTCAGCCGCTCGGCGGCGTCGGCTTTGCCGGTCGAGGCGACCACCCGGTACCCGGCGGCGGCCAGCAGGTCCACGCTGACCGAGCCGACGCCGCCGGTGGCCCCGGTGACCACGATGGCGCCGGCGTCGGGCGCAATGCCCCAGTCGATCAGCGCCTGCACGCTCATCGCCGCGGTGAAGCCCGCGGTTCCGATCGCCGCGCCCTCATGGGGGCTCAATGCGCCGAGCGCCACCACCTGGTCGGCCGGCAACCGTGCGTATTCGGCGTAGCCGCCGTGGTGGCCCGTGCCGATCGCATAGCCGTGGGCCAGCACCGCGTCGCCGACGGCGAAGTCGGGGGAGGCGGACGCCACGACCTCGCCGGTCAGATCGATGCCCGGCACCACCGGATAGTCGCGCACCACGCCGCCGCCGGGAGTCATGGCCAGGGCGTCCTTGTAGTTGACGCTCGAATACTGGACCCGAATCGTCACGTCCCCGGGCGGCAGGTCGTCGGGACGAAGTGTCTCGACCGACGGGATGATCCGGTCACCATCGCGGCGCGCGACGAGCGCGTGAAACGTGTCCATGCTTCGACGCTAACCTCACCGTATGGATTCCTTTCCACTCGGTGGGTTTTCGGTCAACCGCGTCGGCTTCGGCGCCATGCAGTTGCCCGGTCCCAATGCGTTCGGCCCGCCGCGCGACCGCGACGAGGCGCTGGCCGTGCTGCGGCGCGCGGTCGAACTCGGCGTCGACCACATCGACACCGCCCAGTTCTATGGGCCTGACGTCGCCAACGAGTTGATCCGCGAGGCGCTGCACCCCTACCCGCAGAACCTGGCGCTGGTCAGCAAGGTCGGTGGGCGCCGCGACGACGACGGGGCCTGGCTGCCGGCCGGCGATCCGGCCGAACTGCGCCGCGACATCGAGACGAACCTGCGCACTCTCGCCGTCGAGCGGCTCGCCGTGGTGAACCTGCGGGTGTTCGACGGCGGGACTCCCGACCAGCTGTTCGACGACCAGCTCTCGGCGATGATCGAGGCCCGCGACGCCGGGCTGATCGGCGGAATCGGGTTGAGCAACGTCAGCTGCGAGCAGCTGGCGCATGCGTGCAAGCGCACCGAAATCGCCTGTGTGCAAAACGCATTCAATCTCATTCACCGAGATTCGGCCGCGGTGCTCGCCGAGTGCACGACGCGGGGGATTGCGTTTGTCCCCTTCTTTCCGCTGGGGGCGGCGTTCATGCGGCCCAACCCGGTGCTCGGCCATGAGCTGATCCAAGGGATCGCGCAGCGACTCGGCCGCACCCCGGCCCAGGTCGCGCTGGCCTGGACGCTCGGCGTGGCGCCCAACGTGCTGCTGATCCCTGGCACCTCGTCGCTGCGGCACCTCGAGGAGAACGTCGACGTCGCGTCGATCGAGCTGGACGACGAAGCCCGCGAGCGGCTGAACGCGCTCGCTACCTGAGCTCGGCCGAGGACAGGCCCAGCAGTCGGCGCGCGACCACCAGCTGCTGGATCTGCTGGGTGCCCTCGAAGATGTCCAGGATCTTCGAGTCGCGCGCCCACTTCTCCAACAGTGACTGTTCGGAATAGCCTGCGGTGCCCGCCAATTCGACGGACTTGAGCGTCACGTCGGTCGCCATCCGGCCGGCCTTGGCCTTGCTCATCGACGCTTCTTTGGAATTGGGGATCTTGTTGTCGGCCTGCCACGCCGCCCGCAAGGACAGCAGGTAGGCGGCCTCCCAGTCGGCTTCCATCCGCAAGAACTCCGCCGCCGCCGCGCTCTGGGCGTGCGCGGGTTGGTCGTAGGAGATCGCGACGCCGGCCTCGGTGAGGATCTTGCGGATCTCCTCCAGCGCGGCGCGGCCGACACCGACGGCCATGGCGGCGACGATGGGCCGGGTGTTGTCAAACGTCTCCATGACGCCGGAAAAGCCCTTGCCCACTTCGATTTCGGGGTTGCCGAGCAGGTTCTCCTTCGGAATGCGCGCGTTGTCGAACCGGATGGCCGCGGTGTCGGAACCCTTGATGCCCAGCTTGTGCTCGAGCCGTTCGACCGTGACCCCGGGGTGCTCGCGCGGCACGACGAACGACTTGATCGCCGGGCGGCCCTGCGACTTGTCCAGCGTCGCCCACACCACGATGTGGGTGGCGCGGGACCCGGCGGTCACGAAGATCTTCTCGCCGTTGATCACGTACTCGTCGCCGTCGAGGGTGGCCGTCGTCGCGACGGCCGCCGAGTCCGAGCCGAAGCCGGGTTCGGTGATCGCCATCGCCGCCCACACCTTGCCCAGGCGTTGCAGCTGCTCCTCGTTGGCGACCGCGGAGATGGCCGCGTTCCCCAGCCCCTGGTAGGGGACGGACAGCATCATCGCGAGGTCACCCCAGCTGGCTTCCAGCGTCTGCAGCAGGGCGGCCATGTTGGCGCCGTTGTGGTTCTTGTCCCGCTCTTCGTCCTCGCCGCCGAGCGCGTTCGCTCCGGCGAATTCGATCGACTCCGAGGCCCCTTCGAAGAGGCTGAACAGCGTGTCGAGCTCGACCGGGTACGCGTGCTCCTTGAGGTCGTACTTGCGGGCGATCGGCCGCATCAACTCAGCGGCACCCTGATGCGTCTTGGTCGTGACCGCTTGCATCTTGCGGGGCAGTTCCAGATTGATTGCCATGATTGAACTTTCAGCTCGGATTAGACAACGACTTAGATGACTTAGATGACTTAGATGACTTAGATGACGACGACGCCCTCGGCGACACCGACGGCCCGCAGGTCGCGGTACCACCGCTCGACCGGGTGCTCTTTGGTGTAGCCGTGGCCGCCGAGCAGCTGAACGCCGTCCAGGCCGATCTGCATGCCCTTGTCGGCGCCGAGCCGCTTGGCCAGCGCCGCTTCGCGGATGAACGGCAGTCCCTGTTCGGCGCGCGCCGCGCCGCGCCAGGTGATCAGCCGCAGCCCGTCCAATTCGATGGCGATGTTGGCGCACATGAAGGCCACCGCCTGGCGATGGGCGATCGGCTCGCCGAAGGCCTCGCGTTCCTTCACGTAGGGGACGACGTAGTCGAGCACGGCGTGCGACGTGCCCACCGTCAGCGCCGCCCAGCCCAGCCGGGACAGCGCGATCGCCTCGGAGTAATCCGCGTCGGTGGCTCCGTCCTCACCGAGTCGCGCGCCCAGCGGCACCGACACCCCGGAGAGTTCGACGTGGCCCAGGGCCGCCGCGCGGATCCCCATGCTGGGATCGGCTTTCACGGTGAGGCCTTTGGCCGACGACTCGACGATGAACAACGCGGGCTTGCCGTCCAGCTGGGCGCCGATGATGAAAAGCTCGGCGTCGGCGGCGGCCGGCACCAACGACTTCACCCCGTCAAGGCGGTACCCGCTGGGGGTGCGCACCGCGGTCGTCTTCAGGCGGGTGGGGTCGAAGAGCGGTTGCGGTTCGGCGATGGCCACGCAGGCTTGCGGCACGTTCTCGCCGGCGAACTCCGGCAGGTAGGTGGCCTGCTGGTCGGCGCTGCCCCAATGGGTCAGTGCGGAGGCGACGCCACCCGGGGCCAGCAGCGGCAACGCCAAGCCCATGTCGCCGTAGGCCAGCGCCTCGGCGACCAGCACGTTGGTCACGCTGGACCGGTGCGCGGCGATGCCGTCGAAATCCTCGGGGATGTTGATCGCCGTGATGCCCAGCTCGGCGGCCTTGGCGATCAGGTCGCGCGGGTAGGTCGCCGCTTCGTCGGCGTCGTGCGCCGCGGGCCGCAGCACTTCTTCGGCGAATTCGTCGAGAGTCTCGACGATCATTTTCTGCTCGTCGTCGGGCGTCAGGTCGAAATAGTCCTTGCCGCTGGACTTGAGCCGGGTCGGCCCGCTCCGCAGGTTCTGGACCCGCTTGAACTGACGAGAAGTCGTCGCGGCCGTAGAGAAGACCGTCTTCGTGCCGTAGCGCAGGGCGCGGTTGAGCGGGTCGCGCAGCCGGTACCTGTCCAGGAATTCCTGCCCGACCAGCGGGGTGATGAGCGCGATGGCGATGTCGACGCCGGTGCGTTTGTGCGGTTGCAGCCCGACCGCGGACTTGTGGTCGCGCCGTTTGACGCGGGAGCGGGAGGTGGTTTGTGGGGAACCGGAATCGGTCATTGGTCAGCGGCCTCAGGTTGTCGGGCAAGCGGATAGCCCCGATCTTACTCCGGAGTAAGATCGGAGAGAACACTTGTTAACTAATTCACAGCGAGACTGTCGAGCACCTGCCGCTGCAGCAGGCCGTTGGTGGCTACGGCGCTGCTGCGGTGCGGTCCCGCGGTGCCGTCCAGCGCCGTCAGCGCCCCGCCCGCTTCGCGCACCAAGATGTCCAGCGCGGCGAGATCCCATACCGACACTTCCGGTTCGGCGGCGATGTCGACCGCCCCTTCGGCCACCAGGCAATAGGACAGGAAGTCACCGAACGCCCGCACCCGCCACACCGCATCGGTCAGCGCGATGAAGCGGTCCCGCACGCCGAGCTGCGCCCACCCGGACAAGCTGGAGAACGACAGGCTGGCCGAATTCAGTTGCGCCACCGAGGAAACCGATATGCGACGCGCAGGCGCACCGTTGACCGCGACGAACGCGCCTTGGCCGTGCGCGGCCCACCACCGGCGCTGCAACGCCGGGGCGCTCACGGCGCCGACGACGGGGACGCCGTCGCGCAACAACGCGATCAAACTGGCCCATACCGGCACCCCGCGGACGAAGTTCTTGGTGCCGTCGATCGGGTCGATGATCCACTGGCGCCCGGTGAACGCGGTGTCACCGCCGAACTCTTCGCCGACGATGCTGTCGTCCGGTCGTTCGCGCGCGAGCACTTCCCGCAGCTCGGTTTCGACGGCGCGGTCGGCGTCGGTCACCGGCGTCAGGTCCGGTTTGGTGTCGACGCGCAGGTCCAGCGCACCGAATCGGGAGGACGTCAACGAATCTGCGCGGTCCGCCAGCATCAGCGCCAGCGCCAGATCGTCGGTGCGACTCATGACGCAGTCTTATCACGGCCCTACCATGGCGGGGTGTGGGAATTCGGACTGCTGCTCCTGCTGGTCGCCGTGCTCGCGGTATTTCTCGTTCAGCGGTTCGTTCCGCGCGGCCCCCGCGGTGAGGTGCTCAGCGGCACACTGCTGGTGACCGGGGTCAGCCCGCGACCCGACGCCACCGGCGAGCAATTCGTCACCATCGCCGGGGTGATCAACGGCCCCTCGGTCAACGAACATGCGGTGTATCAGCGCATGGCCGTCGACGTGAATCAATGGCCGACCATCGGTCAACTGTTTCCGGTGCTGTATTCGCCGAAGAATCCGGACAATTGGAGACTCGCTCCGCCGGCGCCGCCTGAGCCGCAAGAGCCACTGGCCGGCTAGGCGCACCAGCGGCCACCGCCGGTACCGGTCACCGGCGGCGGTTGAACTTGTCGACGACACCCCGCAGCATCTCCGGATTCCGCAGGAACGGCGTGATGATGTCGACCGGCAACGGGAAGACGACGGTCGAGTTCTGATCCGCGCCCAGCTCCAACAGCGTCTGCAGGTAGCGCAACTGGAGGGAGGCCGGGCTCTTCGACAGGGTCTCGGCGGCCTGGCGCAGCTCCTCCGAGGCCTGCAGCTCCCCGCGCGCGTTGATGACCTTGGCCCGGCGCTCGCGTTCGGCTTCGGCCTCGCGGGCCATCGCCCGCTGCATCGACTCGGGGATCTCGACGTCTTTGATCTCCACGACGCGGACCTGGACACCCCAGGGCTCGGTCTGCTTCTCGATGATCGTGCGCAGGTCGCTGTTGAGGTCCTCGCGGTGTGCCAGCAGCGTGTCCAGGTCCGCCCGGCCCAGCAGCGATCGCAGTGTCGTCTGGGCGATCTGCGAGGTGGCCACCGCGTAATTTTCCACCGCCAGAATCGCTTTCAAGGGATCGGTGACCTGGAACATCACGACGGCGTTGACGCGGGCCGGCACGTTGTCGCGGGTGATCACCTCCTGCGGCGGAATGGTCAGAGTGACCAGGCGTTCGTCCACACGAATCATCTTGTCCAGCAGCGGAATAAGAATCTTCAACCCGGGCCCGTACAACGGGCGCACATGCCCCATCCGGAACACGACTCCGCGTTCGTACTCGCGTAGCACCGCCAGCGACCACGTCGCGAGCACCGCGAGCACGACGATCCCGGCGGCGACGAGGCCGATCACAAGGGCGGTCATGTCGTGTTGTTCTCCTTGGGCTTCCAGCCGCCCCAGCGCGTGGAATACCGGTCGATCGCCGCGGCCGCCTGGTCCTCGATCGCGGTGCGGTGCGGCAGATGCTCGGGGGCGTTGGAGGGAGTGTTCCACAAGTGGCGGACGAGTGGCAGTCCGAGCAGGCCGACGACCAGCACGGTCGCCGTCAAGACCAGCGCGTCCGCGGCCGAGTGGTTGGCGATCAATGTGGCCAGCGGCAAGACGATCCCCAATGCGGCCACGCAGCAGGCGATCCCGCGGTGAAACCGGCCGGCGTCCGAATGCGGCCACGGGTCGACCTCGCGGCTTATCTCGCGACCGTGCTCGGACGTGGTGCAGTCGGATTTCACGGGGCAGCTGTTGCACACCACTGGCAATCCGCGATACCGCATGACCCGATGTTTCGGATCGAATGACGTCGGCCACAGCCAATGGTCCTGCGGGCAAATCCACGCGTCATGGTCGGGCCGGTAGGTGAATTGTCCTGTGCGCCAGCGTGCCGCGTGGGCCGAGGCCCGCCGCGCCATGACGTCGAAGCTCCAGCCCACGGCCAGCAGGACCAGGGAATACCCGGCAATCAGCCACACGGAGGTCGCCGGCGCGGTCACCGTCAATCCTTCACCGGCACCGCGGCGCCGGCCTCCGGCTCGGTCGAGAGGGTGTACAGCGGATTTTCGGGCAATTCCTGAACCGTCGTTCCCGATCGGAAGTTGCGCAGCGCGATCCAGGCGATCCAGACGAAGGGCAGCACACCACCGACGATCAGGATGATGTCACCCGGCATCCGGAGCCATTCGAGCACCGCGTTGCCCGGCTTGGTGATGTAGCCCAGCGACCGCGCCTCGAAATAGCCGTCATTGACTGAGTGGTAGAGCTGGAGCACGCCCAGTGGCAGCAGGGTGGCGAACACCATCCACGCCAGCCCGATATTCAAGCACCAGAAGGAGATCCGCGCCAGTTTCTCGGGCCACTTGTCGGCCGGGATCACGTAGCGGAACGCGAACATGGCCAGGCCGACGGCGAGCATGCCGTAGACGCCCATCATTGCCGCATGCGCGTGGTTGGCAGTCAGCGCGGTACCGATCTGGTAGTAGGAGACGATGGGCAGGTTGATCAGGAACCCAAAGATGCCTGCCCCCAAGAAGTTCCAGAAGCCCACCGCGACCAGGAACATGACCGCCCAGCGGTGCGGGAACGGGTTGGCGTCGCCGGATTGCTGGCGCGCACCGAGCTGCAAGAACGCCCAGGCCTCGACCGTCAGGAATGTCAGCGGAATGACCTCGGCGGCCGAGAAGAACGCGCCCAGCGCCATGTGTTCCACCGGCGTGCCGGAGAAATACAGGTGGTGCATGGTGCCGATGACACCGCCGGCGGAGTACAGGATGACGTCCAAGTAGATGACGCCCAGCGCGATCCGTTCGCGCACCACGCCCAGCAGCACGAACATGTAGGCCACCATCACCGTGGTGAACAGCTCGAGGAAGTCCTCCACCCACAGGTGCACGACCCAGAACCGCCAGAAGTCCGCGACGGTGTAGTGGGTGTCGCTGCCGGCCAGCAGGCCCACGGCGTAGAAGGCCGGGATGGCCAGCCCGGAGAAGAAGAACATCCAGGGCATGTTCATCTTCGACTCGCCCTTGAGCCTGCCGCGGATGCCGCGCCAGATGATGGCGATCCACACGAACATGCCGATGATCAGCAGGATCTGCCACAGCCGCGGCAGGTCGAGGTACTCCCACTGCTGGGAGAACAGCCCGCCGGCCGGGATCACGCCGTAGATGGACAGCGCCTCAGAGATCAGCGAGCCGAACACCACCACGGCGACCGCCCCGAGCAACACGTAGGCCAGCAGCGCTTGACGCTTGGGTTCGCGACGGGAGATGAACGGCACCAAGAAGATGCCCCCGGCCAAAAAGGCCGCCGCGGTCCAGAACAGCGACAGCTGCAGATGCCAGGTGCGGGCCAGGTTGTACGGCAAGATCCGGGCCAGATCGATGCCGAAGAACGTCGACAGATCGGCCCGGTAGTGCTCGGCCGCCGCGCCCAGCAGCGTCTGGGCCAGGAACAGCACCGACACGATTGCGAAGAACCAGATGCAGGCGCGCTGCGCGGGCGTCAGGCTCACCTCGCCGGGCTGGCGGAAGGACAGGGTGGATGTCTCGGCGCTGTGCCAGCCCACTTTCTGGCTCCAGCGGCCGTAGACCGCGAACATGACGCCGATGCCGCCCAGCAACGCGATCAGCGACAGTGCCGACCAGACGATCACGGATGCGGTGGGGCCGTTGTCGACACGCGACTCCGCGGGCCAGTTGTTGGTGTAGGTGTACCGGTGACCGGGGCGCTCGGCCGCCGCGGCCCACGCCGTCCAGGCGAAGAACCCCGTCAGGTCACGGACTTCCGCCTTGTCGGTGATCAGGTGCGGCAACAGGCCGTATTTCGTCGAGTTCTCCCCGAAGTAGGCGGCGTACCGGCCCTTGATGTGCTCGAACGCCGCGGCCTGCCGATCGGTGAACACCAGCGTCTTCGTGGCCGGGTTGTAGCGGTTGGTGCGAAACTCGGTGACCACCCGATCACGCGGGTCGGTGACGCCCTGGGCCCGCAGTTGGTCGGCGACATCCTGCGTGGCCGCGCGCAGGTATTCGGCGGTGTAGTCGGGCCCCAGATAGGCGCCGTGGCCCAGCACTGAGCCGTATTCCATCAGTCCGCGCGCCTGGTAAAGCTCCTGACCTCGGGTGATGTCGTCGCCCGTGAACAGCAGCTGACCGGATTCGCTGACGACCTTGTCCGGCATCGGCATCGACGCCGAATACGTGCGGTAGGCCAGGATGCCCATCACCAGGAAACCGAAGATCATGACGAGGGCGACGCCCTGGACCCAGCCCTTTCCCACCAGGGGCTGTGACGATGACTGTTGAGCGGATGGCTGTTGGGCGGAGGTCGGTTGAGCGGTCATGCGCGAGGTCTCCCGTCTAGGTGATGGCTGTGGTGCCGCTGTCTCGCATGTCGAACAAACCTGGCTTTCGTCCGCACCCAGTATTCGGTTGCTGGCGTCGCGATGGCAACAGTAAATTTCCCATGCTGCGGGGCCAATAGGGCCTAATGGCACCAATTTCGGGACCAATGCCTCTGGGGGAGAACGCTTTACCGGCAATAGCCTAAGAGTGAATGACGTAGCGAAGACTCGTTTACCGCTCAACGGAGGGAATCGCGATGAGCAACGTGTATCCAGCTCCGGCAATTGTCGTAGGAGTCGACGGATCCCGGGCGGCGACCCTTGCGGCGGTCTGGGCGGTCGACGAGGCGGCCAGCCGCGATATCCCGCTGCGGTTGGTGTACGTCATCGATCCGCGCGATGCCGCCGGCGTGCGCACCGGCGACACCCGCCTCGCCGTCGCGCGCGCCGCACTGGCCGACGCCCACCACGCCGTCGATGCCGTCGGCGAACAGGTCAAGGTGGAGGCCGACATCCTCTGGGGCAAAACGGTTTTCAAGCTGATCGAGGAATCGAGGTCGGCGGTGATGATCTGCGTCGGGCAGATCGGGCTCAACCACGCCTGTCGCGGCGGGCCCTCGGTTGCGTCCTCATTGGTCCGCACGGCGCTGTGTCCGGTTGCCGTGATCCAACAGTCGGCGCCGGCGGGGCAGGTCAGTAGCGTTGTCGTCGAAGTGGACAACGGCACGGTGTTGCGGCACGCGTTCGAGGAAGCGAGACTGCGCCGAGCCACACTGCGGGCGCTGTCCATCTCGACGAGCACCCGCGGCGGTGCGCCCGGAAACCCAACGGCACATGCGCAATTGGATCGTCGACTGGCACGGTGGATGCGGTTGTATCCCGACGTGAACGCCGAGCAGGCCGTCGTGGGCGGCACCGTGGACCGTTACCTGCGCGCCCAGCACGAAGCGGGCCGGCTGTTGGTCACCGACTCCTACCGCGCCGAGCATCTGTGCGACGCGGGGCACTCCGTGCTCGCGATCCGCTGCGGCAACCTATAACTGGGGCTCCGGGCCGAACCGGAAATGACGGCCGGTGACTTCGGTCGGGGTGATCCGCACATAGTGCGGTTTGAGCGTGGCTGTCCACGGCAACAACTGCGCGCGTTCGGCCTGGTGAATGTCCGCGTCGGTCTTCAGCAGCCGCGCGCGACCGCGGACGATCACGCTCCAGCCCTCGACGAGGTTGTGGTCGTCCACCTCGAAGACCACCGCGTGATTCGCCACGGCCGAGAACAGTTTGGTGCCCTCGGCCGTCCGGAACAGCACGGTGCGGTCTTGGACGACGAAGTTGACCGGGAAGATCTCGGGCTCCCCGGCGAAGTTGGTGACCAGCCGGCCGAGCGTGACACTGCCCAGCAGATTCCAGTTCTCGTCTTCCGCAAGCACGCTCACCGGCTGGTCGCTGTCCACGACCTCAACGCTACGGAGAATCGGTGACGTTGAGTAGAGCCGTTCGTCCCTCGCCCCGACTAAAACCGGCGATCAGCCGTGACTGACCCGAAGCAACTTCGCCAAACTCGGCAGCTTGACGCGGGGGCGCCCGTGCGGCTCCCCGGCCGCCCGCTCATGGGCGTCGATGATCTCCCAGTGCGCCGAGGTGACCAGTTTGGGCTGGCGCGACGCCAGCCAGTCGGCCAACCGGTCGGCGTGGTCGTCCGGGAAATCCGCCAGGCCGCCACGATCGGCACGGGCGGCGGAGGTCAGGTCGGCGAGCAGCGTGTCCACGGTGTCCTGGGAGTCCTTTTTGTTGGTGCCGATGACGCCGGTCGGCCCGCGCTTGATCCACCCGACCACGTATTCGTTGCGGCTGCCGTCGATCCGTCCCCCGCTGTTGGGGATCGTCGCGGTCTTCTCGTCGAACGGCAGCCCCGGGGTGGGCACGCCGCGGTAACCGACCGAGCGCACCACCAGCTGCACCGGCAGCTCCTCGCGCTCACCGGTGTCGTTCGCGTAGACCCGCCCGTTGGCGTCGGTGGTCAGCTCGTTGCGGCCGAGCACAATCCGTTCCACCCGGCCCTCGCCTTTGATCTCGATCGGCGAGGTCATGAAGCGCAGCACGATCCGGCGATGGCCCGGCCGCGGGGAGCGCTGCGCGTAATTGCGCAGCACGTTGATGTTCTGCTTGGCCGTCTTGCCGGCCGCGGCCGCATCCTCGTCGCTCACGCCCTCCAGTTGGGCCGGATCGACGATCACGTCGACGTTTTCCAGATCGCCCAGCTCGCGCAGCTCGAGCGTGGTGAAGGCGGTCTGCAGCGGCCCGCGCCGACCGATGACCACCACCTCGTCGACGCCGCACGGGCGCAACGACTCCAGGGCGTGGTCGGCGATGTCGGTCTGGCCCAGCACGTCGCGGTCCATGACCAGAATGCGCGCGACGTCCAGGGCGACGTTGCCGTTGCCGACGACCACCGCCCGCGCACCCGACAAGTCGGGCGTGGACTCCTCGAAGTTCGGATGCGCGTTGTACCAGCCCACGAAATCGACTGCCGCGATGCTGCCATCCAGCTCCTCGCCGGGAATGTTCAGCGCGCGATCGGACTGCGCCCCGACGGCATAGACGACGGCGTCGTAGCGCTCGGCGAGCTCACTGGCCTGCACGTGTTCGCCGACCGCGACGTTGCCGAAGAAACGGAAGCGTGGATCTTGGGCCGTGTTCTCGAATTGCTTACTGATCGACTTGATCTTCGGGTGATCGGGCGCGACGCCGGAGCGCACCAGCCCCCACGGGGTGGGGAGCATCTCCAGCATGTCGACGGCGATGTCGATCTCCTCGGACCCGTCGGCCGCCTTCAGCAAGGAGGACGCGGCGAAGAACCCCGACGGTCCGGAACCGACGATTGCAACGTGGTATGGGCGCATTCTCGACCTTCTATTCGGGCCCGCTCGTCGCCGGGGGCTCCCAAAACAGGCCGGCGCGCAACGCGGGGCGCACATGATCGTGCCTCGACTCTAAACGCATGACCCCTGGTCGTGACCTCAGCACTCGCCGGGGCTGAGCAGCTTGGAGGCCCCCGGTAACGTTGTCGGCTGTGGAACCTGACCGTCAAGCCGACATCGCCGCCCTTGACTCCACCCTGACCACGGTGGAGCGGGTTCTCGATGTGGACGGTCTGCGCACCCGCATCGAGAAGCTCGAACACGACGCGTCCGATCCCCAGTTGTGGGACGACCAGGCCCGCGCCCAGCGGGTGACCAGTGAGTTGTCTCACGCTCAGGGGGAGCTGCGCCGGATCGAGGACCTGCGGGGGCGGCTGGACGATCTGCCGGTGCTCTACGAGCTGGCCGCCGAGGAGGGCGAAGGCGCCGCGGACGCGCTGGTCGAGGCCGACGCCGAGCTGAAGGCGCTGCAGGCAGAGATCGAGGCCACCGAGGTGCGCACCCTGCTCTCGGGCGAGTACGACGAACGCGAGGCGCTGGTCACGATCCGTTCCGGCGCCGGTGGGGTGGACGCGGCCGACTGGGCCGAGATGCTGATGCGGATGTATATCCGGTGGGCCGAGCAGCACAAGTATCCCGTTGAGCTGTTCGACACCTCGTACGCCGAAGAGGCCGGCATCAAGAGCGCCACGTTCGCCGTGCACGCACCGTTCGCCTACGGCACGCTGTCGGTGGAGCAGGGCACGCATCGCCTGGTGCGAATCAGCCCGTTCGACAACCAAAGCCGACGTCAGACGTCCTTCGCCGAAGTCGAGGTGCTGCCGGTGGTGGAGACCACCGATCACATCGACATTCCGGAAGGCGATGTGCGCGTTGACGTTTACCGCTCGAGTGGCCCGGGCGGCCAATCCGTGAACACCACCGACTCGGCGGTACGTTTAACCCACGTCCCAACGGGTATCGTCGTGACTTGCCAGAACGAAAAATCGCAACTGCAGAACAAGATCTCGGCAATGCGAGTGCTTCAGGCAAAGTTGTTGGAGCGCAAGCGATCCGAAGAACGCGCGGAGCTAGACGCGTTAAAAGGCGAAGGTGGCAGTTCGTGGGGCAACCAGATGCGCTCCTACGTGCTGCAGCCCTATCAGATGGTCAAGGATCTGCGGACCGAGTACGAGGTCGGCAATCCCGCGGCCGTCCTGGATGGAGACATCGACGGGTTCCTGGAAGCGGGAATCCGTTGGCGCAACCGAAAAGATGACGAATAACACAAGCGTTCTCGCCACCTCGATGACGTCCCGCTGGCACGACTTCTGGCGGGGCGAGTTCGGTGAGTGGATCATCACCAGGGGTCTTCGGGTAGTCATGGTGCTGATCGCCGCGATGCTGGCGGCGCGATTCGTCAACTGGGTGGCACTGCAGGTGACCCGGCAGCTCAACATGGGCTTCACCGACAGCGACGCGCTGGTGCGCTCGGAAGCGTCCAAGCACCGCCAGGCCGTGGCGTCGGTGATCTCCTGGGTATCCGTCGTCATCATCGGCATCTGGGTGATGCTGCAGATCGCCGACATCCTGCGGTTCTCGGTGGGAGGACTGGTCGCGCCGGCCACGGTGGTCGGGGCGGCACTCGGTTTCGGGGCGCAGCAGTTGGTGAAAGACCTGTTGTCCGGCTTCTTCATCCTGATGGAGAGGCAATACGGCTTCGGGGACCTGGTCACCCTCACCGTCGTTTCCGCAACGGAAGCCAGCGGCACGGTCGAGAACGTGACGTTGCGGGTGACCCGACTGCGCTCACCGGATGGCGAGGTACTGACCATTCCCAACGGGCAGATCGTCAAGGTGGTCAACCTGTCCAAAGACTGGGCACGCGCGGTGGTGGATATCCCGGTGTCGACCAGCGCCGACCTCAACCGGGTGAACGAGGTGTTGCATCAGGAATGCGACCACGCGAGGGACAACCCCGTGCTGGGGGCGTTGCTGTTGGATGCACCCACGGTGATGGGCGTCGAAAGCATCGCCGTCGACACCGTCACCCTGCGTCTGGTGGCCCGCACCCTGCCCGGCAAGCAGTTCGAGGTCGGCCGGCAGCTGCGCGTTCTGGTCATTCGTGCGCTGGCGCGCGTCGGAATCGTGACGGCGGCGGACGCGCGGGTGGGGCTCGTCGAGGACCCGGCCGTCCCGGCGGCCCAGGCCGCCGAACAGCAAACCGACGATGACGTCCAAGGTGCGGGGCAGAAGCGTTGAAATTCACCCTGAACATCCTCGAGAAGCGTGGCGACGACAAGGATGCCGAACATCGCTGGCCCAATTACGTCTTCCGCGGGCGGATGCGCACGTCGACCTTCGTGCTGATCATCGCGTTCTTCGTGGTGTGGTGGGTCTACGACACCTACCGCCCGGAAGCGGCGCCCACGCCTCCGGCCCAACAGATGGTGCCGCCGGGGTTCGTGCCCGACCCCAACTACACGTGGGTGCCGCGCAGCCGGGTGCAGCAGCCGCCGGCCACCGTCACCTATACGCCGACCCCGACGACCACGCCGCCGCCGCCACCACCCCCGGTGACCACGACCACCACCACACCGCCGTTCCAGCTACCCCAGCTGCCGTGCGTACTCCCGGAGCCGTTCTGCCCGCCCAAGACAACCTCGCCCACCCCGGCGCCCGAGCAACCGCAGCCGGGTCCCGGCCCGACGCCTACTTCCACGCCCCCGGCCCGTTGACTTCGCCTGCCAGCGAAAATCACCGCTACACTGGCGTGCCGTGATGATCACCCTGGACCACGTCAGCAAGAAATACAAAGCGTCGGCGCGCCCGGCGCTGGAGGACGTCAACGTCAAGATCGACAAGGGTGAATTCGTCTTCCTGATCGGCCCGTCGGGTTCGGGCAAGTCGACCTTCATGCGGCTGCTGCTTGGCGCGGAGGCCCCGTCGGCCGGCGACGTCCGGGTGTCGAAGTTCCACGTCAACAAGCTGCGCGGGCGGCACATCCCGCGGCTGCGCCAGGTCATCGGCTGCGTTTTCCAGGACTTTCGCCTGCTGCAGCAAAAGACCGTCTACGAGAACGTCGCGTTCGCCCTGGAAGTGATCGGCAAACGAACCGACGCGATCAATCGGGTGGTGCCCGACGTGCTGGAAACCGTCGGCCTGTCCGGCAAGGCCAATCGGCTGCCCCACGAGTTGTCCGGTGGTGAACAGCAGCGGGTGGCGATCGCCCGCGCGTTCGTCAACCGGCCGCTGGTGCTGTTGGCCGACGAGCCGACGGGCAACCTCGACCCAGATACCAGTAAGGACATCATGGATTTGTTGGAGCGGATCAACCGCACGGGCACGACGGTGCTGATGGCGACGCACGACCATCACATCGTCGACTCGATGCGCCAGCGCGTCGTGGAGTTGTCGTTGGGCAGGCTGGTTCGCGACGAGCAGCGCGGCATCTACGGGATGGATCGCTAAGTGCGCTTTGGCTTCCTGCTCAACGAGGTCCTGACCGGACTCCGCCGCAACGTCACGATGACGGCCGCGATGATCCTGACCACCGCCATCTCGATCGGGCTCTTCGGTGGCGGTCTGCTGGTGGTCCGGCTGGCCGACAATTCCCGGGAGATCTATCTCGACCGCGTCGAGACGCAGGTCTTCCTCACCGACGACATCTCCGCCAACGACGCGACGTGTTCGACCGCGCCGTGTAAGGCGCTGCGCGACAAGGTCGATGCGCGACAAGACGTCAAGTCGGTGCGGTTCGTCAACCGGCAAGACGCCTACAACGACGCCATCAAGAAGTTCCCGGAATTCAAGGACGTGGCGGGGAAGGACTCGTTTCCCGCGTCGTTCATCGTCAAACTGAACAACCCCGAACAGCACGCGGAATTCGATGCCGCGATGCAGGGCCAGCCCGGGGTGCGCAGCATCCTCAACGAAAAAGATCTCATCGACCGGCTGTTCGCGGTGCTGGACGGCTTGCGCGACGCCGCGTTCGCCGTCGCGCTGGTGCAGGCCGTCGGGGCGATCCTGTTGATTGCCAACATGGTGCAGGTCGCGGCCTACACGAGACGCACCGAGATCGGGATCATGCGGCTGGTGGGTGCCAGCCGCTGGTACACCCAGCTGCCCTTCCTGGTGGAGGCGATGCTGGCCGCGTCCATCGGTGTCGCCATCGCGGTCCTCGGTCTGATGCTGGTGCGGGCGTTGTTCCTGGACAACGCGCTGAGCCAGTTCTACCAAGCTCACCTGATCGCCAAGGTCGACTACGCCGACATTCTCTATATCGCGCCGTGGCTGTTCCTGCTCGGCGTGTCGATGGCGGCCCTGACGGCGTACGCGACCTTGCGCCTCTACATCCGGCGGTAGCTGTGGCCAAGGGATCCGGCCGGGCCAAGGCGGCGGGCGGCAAAGGTGGCGGCAAACAGATTGTGGCCACCAATCGCAAAGCGCGACATAACTATTCGATCCTCGAATCGTTCGAGGCGGGAGTGGCGTTGCAGGGCACCGAGGTTAAGAGCCTGCGCGAAGGGCAAGCCTCGTTAGCTGACGCTTTCGCAACGATCGACGACGGCGAAGTTTGGTTGCGTAACTTGTACATCGCGGAGTATCAGCACGGTAGCTGGACCAATCACGATCCGCGGCGCAACCGAAAGTTGTTGTTACATCGGCAACAAATCGACAGGCTGGTCGGCAAGATTCGAGATGGTAACCTCGCCTTGATGCCGCTGTCTCTGTATTTCTCCGAGGGCAAGGTCAAGGTCGAACTTGCCCTTGCGCGCGGCAAAAGGGCTTACGACAAACGCCAGGACCTGGCCCAGCGCGATGCACAGCGCGAAGTGGTCCGGGAATTGGGGCGCCGGGCAAAGGGCATGACCTGATCGGGGCCGCTTACGCCCAGCTGTCGGCCGTTACGTACGGTGTCAGCGATTTTGTGGGCGGCGTCGCAGCTCGGCGGGTGGCCGCGCTGCGCGTCATGCTGGTCGCCTATCCGATCGAGACAGTCTTACTGGGTGTGATGGCCCTCTTCGTCGGTGGCCCTATTCATTTCGGCGCCGTGTTGTGGGGCACCCTGTACGGAATCGGCATGGCGTTCGGGATGTGGGCGTTCTTCGCGGCGCTGGGTTCGGGTCCGATTTCGGTCGTCTCACCGTTGGCCGCCGTGCTCAACGCCGCCGTGCCCGTGGCGGTCGGTATGGCGCTGGGGGAGCGGCCGGGACAAGCGGCCCTGGTGGGCGTCGTGCTGGCGCTGGCAGCGGTGATGCTGGTCAGCCGCGAGGCTCCCGTCGAGGGCACCCCGTATCGGTTCACCCCAAAGGTGGCCTGGCTCACAGTCGTTGCGGGTTCGGCGATGGGGCTGAACCTGGTGTTTCTGCATCAGGCACCGCACGTCTGCAAGCTGTGGCCCCTGGTATTCGCCCGGGTGGCGGCCAGCCTGGTGATCTTCGTCATGGCCGCAGGCAGCCAGAATCTGAAGATGCCGCGCGGAAACCCGCTGAAGTTGGCGGTGGCCGTCGCCGTCCTGGACATCTTCGCCAACATCACCATGCTGGTGGCGCTGCACACCTGGCTGCTGTCGTTGGCCAGCATCCTGATCTCGCTGTATCCGGCCGCGACGGTCGTGCTGGCGGTGGTCGTGCTGCGCGAGCGGGTGACCCGCTGGCAGGGGATCGGCATGGTGCTCGCCATGGGATCCGTGGCGATGATCGCGTCCGCCTGATGCGGCATTCTGTCGGCCGGCAGCCGACCGGCTTACGATCCTGACCATGGCCGATCGCCCCGTCACCAAGCTCGACAAGTCCGCCGTCCTCTCCGGTCTCTTCGCGGTGTGGGACGACATCGACGCGCTGCTGGCCGAATTGTCCGAAGCACAATGGCGGGCCGCGAGTCCGCTGCCGGGCTGGGACGTCAAAGCCGTGGTGTCACACATGATCGGCACCGAGTCCTTCCTCGCGGGCATCGCCGCACCCCAGCCCGATATCGACGTCTCGGCGCTCGAGCACGTGCGCAACGACATCGGGGCGATGAACGAGTGCTGGGTTCGCCATCTGGGCGCGCACGCCGACGCCGACGTGCTGGAAAGCTTCCGGGCGATCACAGAGGATCGGCGTGCCGCCCTGACGGGCCTGTCCGACGAGGAGTGGGACGCGGTCACGGCGACCCCCACGGGCCCGGACACCTACGGCCGTTTCATGCGGATCCGGGTGTTCGACTGCTGGATGCACGAGCAAGACATCCGCGTGGCGTTGGGGCGGCCGCCCTCCGACGACGAGCTCGCCGGTCCGGCGGCAGCGCTTGCTGTCGACGAGATCGCGGCCACGATGGGCTACGTCGTGGGCAGGCTGGCCAAGGCCCCCGAGGGTTCGCGCGTCCAGTTCGAGCTGACCGGCCCGCTGGCCCGCACCGTCCGGGTGAGCGTCGACGGGCGCGCCGCGGTGGTCGACGACTTCGCGGGACACGAGCCGACAGCGACGATCCGGCTGGACGGGCTGCAGTTCACCAGGCTCGCCGGCGGCCGCCCGATGTGCCCCGCGCGCTCCCAGGCCGTCGAAGTCGGCGGCAACAACCAGGTGGCCGGCCAGATCGTCGAGCACCTCAACTTTGTGATCTGATCGCGGCCGGCGGGGAAGATAATTCCGTTGCCGCTGGTTGATAGGCGGGTACCATTGATATTCCTGCCGAAAGTCGGCGGGGTGCGAGGGGCTGAAAGGTTTCGACTTCGCGCATCGAATCAAGGGAAGCGTGCCGGTGCAGGCAACCGACCACCGTGAGCGTCGTTGCAAACAGATAAGCGCCGATTCACATCAGCGCGACTACGCTCTCGCTGCCTAAGCGACAGCTAGTCCGTCAGACCGGGAACTCCCTCGACCCGGAGCCTGGCGTCAGCTAGAGGGATCCACCGATGAGTCCGGTCGCGGGACTTATCGGGACACCAACAGCGACTGGGATCGTCATCCTGGCTGGTTCGCGTGACCGGGAGATCCGAGTAGAGGCATAGCGAACTGCGCACGGAGAAGCCTTGAGGGAATGCCGTAGGACCCGGGTTCGATTCCCGGCAGCTCCACTGAGAAATGACTGGTCAGAGCTTTAAGATCTGGCCAGCTTTCTTTTTTCATCAACATCCGCCGGTTAAGCTGCGCCCATGGCATGGCTTCGACCGGTTCAACGGCAAGCTGTCGTCGACCTCGTTTGAGGAGCTACGCCCGATGCCGATCTGCATCGCAATCTGGCGTTCAAGGTTGTCGGCATCGACCGCAAGCAGATCGTCTACGGCCGAGTGCATGACGATCGGAGGTAGTGACGCGAGGTCGCCGCGGAGGGGAGAGATGCGGGGATCGGCCGCGTCACATGTCCCCGCATAGAACTCGCACCATTCCGTGATGAGCGACGGGATGATGATCGGATCCTTCACAGGTGACCGTGCTGCGGTTTGGTCGACGACGAGATCCAGCACGGACAGATCGACCCCAGCGCGGCGGGCGCTGACAGCGATGTTTCCCGAATCCGCTGGGCCAGCGCGAGTGTTAGCCCGCCGCCGGCCGAGTCGCCGGCCACCGCGATCGTCACAAATTGCTCCGAAAGCGCTCGGTAGGCATCAAATGCGTCGTCCAGAGCGGCGGGGAACGGATGCTCTGGTGCAAGACGGTAATCGGCGACGACGACCTGAATGGCGCCCGCAGCGGCGAGGGCGCCCGTGAAGCCTCGGTAGCCCCGTGCGTTGCCCGACGCCTATCCGCCGCCGTGCAGGAAGAGAGCAACGCGGCATCGGGCCGCGCATTCGGCGGCACGACTCGTTCGACCGGGACTCCGGCAGCAAGCGGCGTCTGATTGATTTGATTGCCGGCGGCAGACTCGACGGCGCGGATCGGCAGCTCGAATTCCCCACCGCGCGTTCGCAACTCAGCTGCGGAGCCCTCATCTCCTGAGCGCCCAGCCTCGATTGATGTCGCCGAAGCTGCGCTGCTTACAGCGTGATCGACAACGGGCATCAGCAGTTGGCACCGCGCCAGAAGTCACCCGGGTGAAACAACGCTGGGGTGATGACGGCTCACCCTGCCGGGCAGCAGACTGATGTCTGTTCCACATCGATATACGTGTGGCGCCGGGTGTTATCGCCTGGGCCACAACTCATCTTGCCTGGGCAAAGGCGGAACTGCCCAGCAGAAGTCGCCGAGAACGATCAGCAGAAGGGTCCAGCTTCACCAAAATGTTCGCGTGTGACGCGGAGACGCGTTCTGACAAGGAGGAACTGTGATCGGCTACATCGCTGGCGTTATTGGCGGCATTGTCGGCGGACTCGCCATAGCCGCGCTAGGCATGGCCTACGGCGCGGCGAGTGGGCGGGGTCTGTGGGGGCTGCCGAACAGTATCGGCGGGATCATTCTGGGCCCGGGTCGCGCAAACACCAGGTCGTTTGGGGTGGCCACCCTGGTTGGCGCAGCCCTGCACATCGTGCTCTCGGCTGTGTTTGGCATCGTCATAGTCTTTGTGGCGCAAAATTTCACGCATGCGTACCTCGCAACTGGTTTGGTGGCCGGCGCAGCGCTCTGGCTCATCAACTATGTTGGCATCGGTGCGATTCATCCGGGTGCACGTGAGGTCGCGAAGCTGAACCCTGTGCCGATCGCGTTCGGGCTACACCTACTATTTGGGTTGATTGCCAGCGGGGTCGCCTTCTTAATCCAGTCCGGCTCGTAATGTATTGCAGCTAGGCCTCTTCCAATGCTTCGCCAAGTGATTGAAGAACCTTGTTGTGCTGTGCGTTGACGAGTGTGTGCCCGACCACCAACGCAGCGACGACGGGCCATTCCAGGATCCCAAATACGGCCATTGCACCGACGCCGGCATAGAACACCAGATGTTCCGGTGCCGGTAACGTCACACCCCAGGGCGACGACGGGGAACCCTTACATGTGCCCTGAACTCTCGCGTTTTCCATCAGGACTTGTCGATCGTCCTGGCCGCATGCACGACTGGCGAGTCGAATAGGCGATCGCGCAATTGTTTTCGTCCGCGGTTGAGCCTCGAACTCACCGTTCCTTGCCGGGTGTCCGTCATGGTGGCGATCTCCTTGTAGGAGTATCCCGCAATATCGGCGAAATACACGGCGATGCGAAACTGCTCGGGCAAGTCCATCATTGCCGTCTTGAGGTAGGAGTCGGGCAGCATTTCGAGCGCCTGCTCTTCGGCCGACCGTAGCCCCCCAGGTGTACGTGAGGCACTGGCCATTAACTGTTGGTCGGTGATCTCGCCAGTCGAATGTTGTACGGGACGGCGCTTTTGTCTCCGATAGTTGTTGATGTAGGTGTTCGTCATGATCCGTCGCAGCCACGCTTTGAGGTTCGTTCCCGGCTCGAATGCCCGGAGACCGACATATGCGTTCAGCAATGTTTCTTGCAAAAGATCCTCCGCATCCGCTCGACTGGAGGTCATCCGAAGCGCTTGCCGATAGAGAGGCTCAAGAAGCGGGGAGACGGCGCTTTCGAACTGCTCGCTCAAACGGCAGTCTGACACCTTTGCGCATTCCGCGCGCACGCGAGCCACGCTATCTTCCTGCCATCGCGAAAAGCATTGGCACGCCTGATCGTCTGGAGGCATCGGCGCCGGTCATCGCATCGTCTTCTTTCTGCCCCTGTACATGCGCGGGCAATTGCACCCTGAAAAACCCCGGGCCGAGCTCGCGGTCCCCGGCCGAGAAACCGGTGAAGGCGTGAGGGGCGCGGATTTGTTCGTTCTGGGGCAAGGATCCACCGCCGCGGGGTGAGTGGTCATCACCCGCCGAGGCAATTCATCCGGGTGAACGCCCGCGCCGCCCACTACATCAAGTTGGCCGCCGGCGCTGTGGCTGCGCTTCGCTCTGTTCGGATATCACCCGGGTGAATGACGGAGTCGGGCGACGACAGTTCACCCCGCCGCGCCCCATGATCATGACGTCTACGGCTGCGCAGCTGTGTGCTGTTATCTCCGCCGAGTATGGCGTCGCGATTCTGCGGCCAGCCGAGACGCCGACGTAGTACTCGCCGCGACGCTTTGTGCGTAACTTCGCGCCGACGTGTACACCCCCGTATTCACCCCCGGGCCCGACTCGGCGTGCACGGGAGGTGCCGGTGGAAGCGAACCGGCCCCGCCTGTCGCGCTTAGGTGCGTCGCTTGGCCATCAGGCACTCCCATTGCGGCAGGCGCCGAGGCCGCTAACCAGAGCGTGTTCCCCGGCACGACACTTGCTCAGCCCAGCACCTTGCATCGATGCTTTCCTAGTCCGGATTCTAGCTGAGATGTGCGCCAAAGCTGTTGATCTGCAACCTATGTCGCAGGCCACTGTAGATTGCAGTCCGCATCGCATGCCGCAAGGCAATGCGTGGAAGGCAACGCATTTGTTGTTCTGTGTCGAGACCGCCTGGGCACATTTTGGGCACACTTGGTGTCCAAAGAGGTCAGCTCCGGTGAATCAAGGTGAATGTCATTTCGCAGCTCAGGGCATGCCCGCGCTCTGGCGCCACAACCGTCAAACGGGTTCGATTCCCGGCAGCTCGACAACTGAGATCGATTAGTTAGCAGGCCAGAGCGATTATTCGTCCTGGCCTGCTTCCTTTGTGGGCACGAGGTTCGGCTAGTCGTCCGCAGGTTGATTCCTGCGGGCATCCCAAATCCTTTGTGTCTGCTCATCGATCGAGCGGTGGTGGATTTCCTGAAAGTTCCGTCCACCGCGGCCGAATGTGGCGATGACAGCGGACGGTACATCCTGTTCCGGCACCGGTACCGACAGCCACTCGCATGGTCTTACGTGCACCAAATCCACTGCCGCGGCCATTTCGTCGGCGTCATAGAAGTACGGCCCGCAGATGCGGCCCAACCAGAACCACCCGTCGGTGCCGCGGGTCCACACAAACGAGCCGTCGTCGAGCTCGGCAAATCGGGCGATCCGACGTACAAGCCGCTCCTGCTCGCCCGACCGACTCACGTATTGCCCGAAACCGCACAGGCCGAGCCGTCGAGCGCGATCGATGGCAGCTTGTGGCTCGACGGCATCGTTGCGGGAGCGCATCGGCGCGCGGTGGACGGCAACCATGAGAGACATCGTGCCCTGATTACCGCCGGCGACCGGTCCAGGCGTGTGCGCCTCCGTTAGCTCTTCCAGACGACCTTGTCGACGCCGGCGGCATCCCGGTAGACAACGCTGTCCGGTGCGGTGCCCCCGCGAACGTCGAAGTAGAGCCGCCCGGTCGCCTGGGCGCCCGGCGCGATCGGCTGGTTAGGAAGGCCGTCCACTTCGTGCCCTTTCATCACGGCATAGGTCGAGCTGTTGACGGCCCGCGCGTTGAAGTCGGCAATGACCGGGGTCGCGTTGCCGCGTACGCCCGTGGCCGTGACATCGGAGTACCAGATGCCATCGTTGTGACCGCTGGGCTGCAGGTTGTTCACGGTGTAGTTGATGGCTTCTGCGCCGTTTGCGCTGGCAATCTCTGCCGATTGGCCAAACGCAACGGTTTGGGCGTCGGCCAGTGCCGGCGACGCCATCAGGATTCCTGCCGTCGCGATGCCGGCGGCAGCTGCCGTCGCTTTCAGGGCGACCGTGGAGAGCATCATGCCCAACTCCTTCCCTAGGTTGCTGGTCAACAAGCGGTAGCCGCTTGATTGGCCATTGCTGGGGCGTATCCCGACTCGCCGGTTTCAAACCTGCCGACGCCTTCGTGGTCTTGAGGTGTGGGTGCAATGCACCGCCGTTCTAACCTTTCGGGCTCAGGACCACGACCGGAATGGGTCGCGACGTCCGCTTCTGATATTCGACGTAGCGGTTTTGGTTGTTCTCGTTGACGATCTGCCATAGCCGCGGGTAGTCGGGGTCGTCGGAGAGCACCGGTCGTGCGGTGACGGCGAAACGCCTTGGGCCGACGTTGATCTCCACGTCGGGGTTGGCTTTCAGGTTGTGGTACCAGCCGGGGGCCTGGGGCGCACCGCCCTTGGAGGCGACGACCAGGTAGTTGTCACCGTCGCGGGCGTAGGTCAGCGACGACGTGCGGTGCTTGCCGGTCTTCGCGCCGACGGTATGCAGTAGCAGGCTCGGTATCCACAAGGCGCGGTGACCGATCCAGCCGTTTGTCTTCCGATACACCGTGGGGTGCACCCGCAGCAGCTGCGGGAGCACCCTTTCCTCCACGAAACTCATAGCTGCCAGTCTCGCTCCGTAGCGTCGGTGTCGCCAGTGCCTCTTTATCGGCCCGGGGCTTCGCCACGATCCTCGCCGGAACCGTTTAGCTGTGCGTTCATGTTCGCTACGCTTAACTCGATTCATCAGTTGCCTGGGAAGTTGAGGCCACGAAATGGCTGAAAGACCCACGGTTCGCCCCCGGGCGCCGGGACCGAGCGACATCGTCGCGGAGTTGGCTGCCGCCGGATTCGACGACGCCCGCCAGATCGCTCGAGGCGCCGCCGGGGTGGTGTATCGCTGTCACGAAGCCGCGCTCGGGCGAAACGTCGCCATCAAGGTGCTGCCGACATTTGTCGACGACGAGAGTCGCGAGCGATTCCTGCGTGAGGGCTACGCCATGGGCGGGCTCTCGGGCCATCCGAACATCGTCAACATTCTGCGCGTCGGCGTGACCGCGGGGGGCCGGCCATACATCGTGATGTCGTACTGCGCCGCCGGTTCCCTGGGCCTGCGGGTGCAGCGTGAGGGGCCGATCGCCTGGCCCGAAGCCATGCGAATCGGTGTGAAATTGGCCGGGGCGCTCGAAACCGCCCACCTGACCGGCACTTTGCACCGCGATATCAAGCCCGCGAATGTTCTGGTCAACGATTACGGCGAACCCCAACTCACTGATTTCGGGACGGCGCACGTCGCTGGGGGGTATGAAACGGCGGCCGGGTTGTTTTCTGGCACAGTCGATTTCCTCGCGCCTGAGGTGATGACCGGCGATCCGGCGACGGTCGAAACCGACGTTTACTCTCTCGGCGCCACGCTGTACGCGCTGGTTGCCGGCAACGCCGCATACGAGCGCCGTAGTGGTGAAGACCTCCTTGCGCAATACACGCGGATCAAAAGCACGCGAATCCCGGACTTGCGGCCCCGTGGGATTCCGGACGCGGTGTGTTCGGCGATCGAGAAAGCAATGGCGTTCGACCAGGCCGAACGGCCGGCCTCGGCGGCGGAGTTCGGTCGCGCGCTGCAGGAGAGCCTGCGCCGCAACGGGTTGAAGCCCGACTCGATGGCGATTACCGCCGCCGGTGCAGGTTCGGGGCGTGCTGTGCGGCCGGTGCCGAGGCCGCCGAGGATTGCGAAACCGGGCCCACGGATCGCCGACCCGGAAAGCGCCACCTCGCTGATGAATCCGCTGAGCGATCGCAACACGGTGACGCCACCGCTTCCGCCGTCACGGCCCGCCGGCCGGCAACAGGCGGGTCGAGCACCCGCCGTCGCGCGCGGCCCACACGGCGCGGATTCGAGGCGACCGGTTCCGGCTGCCCCCAACACGTCTGAGCCGACCCAGGCGATCCCCGAACCGACGAGCGTCACCGACGCGATCGCGCCGACGACTTCTACCGGGCGAGGTCCGGGCACGCCGCGCGGGCTGGCGACCGGGGCGGTGGCGTGGCTGAAACCGCCAAAAACGAAGCGCAGCCGCGTCATGGTCGCGTTGATCGCCGTGGGGATCGTGGTGGCTGTGTTGGTGCTGGGCGGCGGTGTCTATGTGTTGCTGAAGCAGGGCAAGCGCCACCCCCAGGCCGCCGCGAGCCAGCCGGGCCTGGCCTCGGTGAAGTGGCAGCCGATCACGAACGCGCGCATTGCGCGCGACGCCGCGGCAACCACTCAGGCCGACGGCACGATCTGGATTTTCGGCGGAATCGGAAGCGACCACGCCGTCGTCGCCAATCACGAGGGCTATGACCCCGTCATCGACAGCTGGAAGAGCGGCGACGATCTCCCGGTTCCTGTCCAACATGCCATGGCCGTGACGTGGCAGGGAAACCCGATTGTGCTCGGCGGCTGGCGCGCTGCGGGCCCGCAAACCGTTGCCAGCGACCAGGTGTGGCGTGTGGTCAACAGTCACTGGGTGGAGTTGCCGCATCTGTTGCAGCCACGCGCGGCGGCGGCCGCGGCGGTGGTGGGCGACCACATCATCGTCACGGGCGGTGTCGGTGCGAACGGCGCGCTGCTGAACTCCACCGAGATCTTCGACGGCAACACCTGGACCCTCGCCGCCCCCATCCCGACCCCGCGGCAGACGTTGGCCGCGGCGTCGGACGGAAAGCTGGTGTACGCGGTCGGCGGAACCAACGGCAGCTCCGACCTGGCGACGGTCGAGGCGTACGACGCAGCTGCGAAAACCTGGACGAAATTGCCCGACCTTCCCCAACCACGCAGTGACCTCGGGGTGGCGATCGCCGACCGGCGCCTGGTCGCCGCCGGGGGTCAGTCAGCGGGGCAAGTCCTCAAGAGCGTGGCGGTGCTCGATCTGTCGACGAAGACGTGGGCGGGCTTGCCGGACATGGGGTCTGCGCGCCACGGCATGGCGGTCGACGCGGTGGGGAAATCGGTCTACGCGATCGGCGGATCGACGGCCGTCGGCGACGGCCAGGTGACCTCAACCGCGGAAGCGTTGCAGCTACCGGCGCGGGTGACTCAGCCGGCCGCGCAGTGGCGTGCCCTGCCGGACGCGCCGACACCCAGGCTGATGACGGCCTGGGCCGTGCTGGGCGACAAGATCTGGATCATGGGCGGCCTGCGCGATGGAGTCGCGCTGCAGACGGTCGAGAGCTATGACCCGCGCACCGGCGCGTGGCAAACAGAACCTCCGTTGCCCGTCCCGCTGCACCACGCCGCGGCGGCCACGTATCGCGGCGAGGTGGTGGTGCTCGGGGGCGCCAGCGGCGATCTGGCGGAGGCTTCCACCAAGGTGTTGGCGTTGCGTGGCGGCAATTGGGTGGAGTTGGCCGGCCTCACCCACGCCCGGGCGGCGGCGGCGGCCGCGGTCGTCGGTGACAAACTCGTCATCGCCGGCGGACAGAACGCCAAGCAGCTCGTCCCGCAGACCGAGGTTTTCGACGGCAGCTCGTGGCGCGATGCCGACAACATGCCCACCCCGCGCGAACACCTGGCTGCCGCCTCCGACGGCACCTACATGTACACGGTCGGCGGCAGGTTCCTGTCCTCTGACAAGAACTCCGCGGCGTTCGAACGGTTCGACCCGCAAGCGGGGACCTGGAACACGTTGGTGGACATGCCAACCCCGCGGGGAAGCTACGGTGCCACGTTCATCGATGGCCGAATCGTGGCGGTCGGCGGCGAGGAACCAACGCGAGTGTTGGGAGTGGCCGAAATGTACGACATCGCCGATGGGAAGTGGGCCACGCTGCCCCCGCTGCCCACCCCGCGTCACGCCGAGGCGGTCGCGACGGTCGGCCACACCGTGTACTGCATCGGTGGCGCCAACCGGCCCACCCATGAAGGACCCGTTGCGACGGTGGAGGCCCTGGATTTCGTGTAGCGGCGGATCAATGGCGCCTGAGCCGGCTGCGCCACCCCACGACGCCGGCGTACACGGCCGTCAACAGCACCAGCATGCCCACGTCGAACAGCCAGGTCCCGGCCGTGTGTTTGAAGTGGCGGTCTTTCGGGGCGAGCGGGCCGGGCTCGATCGTCCACAAGTCGACCGTCGAGGCCTGCGCCGCGTACCCCCAGCGCGAGGGCACCAACCAGGACATCTGGTCGAGACCGATCCGGTTGGTGACCGGGACCATCCCACCGCAGAGGACCAGCTGCAACATGAGGGACACCACCAGTAGCGGCATGATCTGCTCGTTCGACCGCGCCAGGGAGGACAGGACCAGGCCGACCGTCGCCGCGGCCACGCACATGGCGGCGGTGGCGACGTACAGCTCGAGCGTGGCGCTGCCGAGGAGTAGCGCCGGCCGGGTCGGCGCTCCTTTCCCCAGGATGGTGATGGTGGTCGCGATCGTCGACTGGACGATGGCGAACACGAAGAAGACGGCCATCTTCGCGAGCAGATAGGCCTTGGTCGACAGGCCGACCGCCTGTTCGCGGCGGAAGATGGGGCGCTCGCCGATGAGGTCGCGGATGGTCAGGGCGGTGCCCATGAAGACGGCGGCCATGGTGAGCAACATCAGTACCGATCCCGGTTCGTCGGACCCGTCGCCGTTCGGATCGGCTACGCGGAATCCGGTCGAGCCGGGAACGGTGAGCGCCAGTGCGCCCATCACAAACGGCAGCAGCGCCAGGAAGATGAAGTAGGCGCGGTCGGCGACGATCAGCCGGATCTGGCGGCGGGCGATCGTCGAGAATTGGCGCCAGGTGCTGGAGCGCGCCGGGGCACCCAGGTCGGCCGGTTTGTCGGCGTCGGCTACCGGGGGCGGTGGTTTGGCCTGGGCCAGAAAACGACGGTTGGCCTCCTCGGGGTCCGCGCCCACCATCCCGAAGATCTTGGCCCAGTTGGTGGTTCCCATGGTCGCCTCGATCTCGTCGGGCGGGCCGCAGTACGCGGTCTTGCCACCCGGGGCCATCAGCAGCACCTGGTCGCAGAGATCGAGATAGCTCAGCGAGTGCGTGACCACCAGCACGACGCGACCGGCGTCGGCCAGCTGCCGTAGCATCGTCATGACCTGCAGGTCCAGCGCGGGATCCAGGCCCGAGGTGGGTTCGTCGAGGATCAGCAGCGACGGCCCGGTGAGCAGCTCGAGGGCCACCGAGGCGCGTTTGCGCTGCCCGCCGGACAGCTTGTCGACGCGGGTGTCGGCGTGCTTGCTCAACCCGAGTTCCTCGATGACCTGCGCGACGACCTGCGCGCGGTCGGACTTGCTGGTGTCGCTCGGCAGCCGCAGCTCGGCCGCGTAGCTCAGCGCCTGGGTCACCGTGAGCTGGCGATGCACGACGTCGTCTTGGGGCACCATCCCGATCCGGCTGCGCAGCGAGGCGAACTGGGCGTGGATGTCGTGGCCCTCGAAGGTGATCGAGCCGGAGCTGGGACAGGTGGCTCCAGCGATCAGCCGGGACAACGTGCTCTTGCCCGCTCCCGACCCGCCGATGAGCGCGGTCAGCGTTCCGGGCCTGGCGGTCAACGAGACCTTGTGGATCAGCCGCTTGTTGTCGACTTGAAAGTCGACCTCCCGCACCTCCAGCCCGCCGGTGCGGGTAGCCGCTTCGGCGCGGCGGAGCAGGATCTCACCGTTGAAGACCAGGTCGACGTTGCCGATCGTGACCACGTCACCCTCGGTCAGCGGCGCCGACAGGATTCGGGTGCCGTTGACGAAAGTCCCGTTGATGCTTTGCGCGTCATGGACCTCCATGCCGGTCGGGCTCGAAACCAAGTAGGCGTGATGGCGCGAGGCCAAGACGTCCGGGATGACGATGTCGCTGTCTTCTGCGCGACCGATGACGGCGGCCCCCGCGGGCGGGGCCCCCAGCTTCGATCGTGACCGCTGCACGGCGCGCCGCAGGTCGGTGCTGTCGAACCCGGAGGCTCCGAGGGTTTCTGCCCCGATCTCGGTGAGCGGCTGCCGCGGCGGCGGCTGCGGCGGGCTGACCGGATGCGGTGTCGGGTAGGGAGCGCGGCGCGGCCCGCCGGCCGGCGGGTAGCGCGGCGGGGCGGGTTGCGATCGCGCGATGCGGGGCGACGAGATGCCGGGCCGCCGTGACGGTTCCGGACGAGGTGGCCTCGGGCCGCCGGGCGGCGCGATCACCGGGACCGCCTCCACGGTGGGCGGTAGCTGGCCGACCGTCCCTTCGTGCCGACCGATCCCGAAGCTCAGGCGTGGCCCGTCCGGCCCCGCGAGGTTGATGGTCTGGCCATCATGGATGTCGAGCCCCCGTACCCGGTGACCATTGGCGAAAATCCCGGAGGGCGCCCCGTTGTCGATCGCTATCCACGTGGACCCATCGAAGCGCAGCAACAGGTGGGCGCGGGCGATCAGCGGATGGGCAACGCGCATGTCGGCACGGAGGTCACTTCCGACCACCACATCGTGGCCCGGCGCGAAAACACGCCGTGACCAGTCCGATTGAACCGTCAGCACGGGGGGTGCGGGCCTACTCATCACATAAGTATTGGACCCACCGCCAGCAAACGTTCATTTTTTCGCTTTATCTGTGAAATTAGTCGGTTTCGCCGCCCGGTTGATCCGAGGCGGGCGGGTCAGAACCTCAGCTTCGCGCCGTGTTCTCGGTGATGATGTCGCACGCCGTCTCATAGAACGCGCTGATCAACGTGGAGAACGAAAGCTGGAAGGGATGGATCATGTACACATCCAACTGCTCGAGGTGCCAGTCCGGCAGCACCGGCACGATGCTGCCCTCCCGCAATTCGGTCGTGACGATGATCTGGCTTGGCATCGCCCCGATACCGAGTCCGTGCAGGATGTATTGCTTGCACACCTGAAAGTTGTTGGCGCGTGCACGAATCATCGGCGAGAGCTCATGGCGCCGCTTGTTCTTTGCGACGGTGAGCTTGCGCGGCCCCTCACTGACCCCGCAGTCGATGAACGGCACGGTGTCCAACTGTGTCGGAGCGGTGATGGGCTCGGGTAGTTGGTGCAGGAAGTCGGGCGATGCGCAGAGGAAGAGTTCGAGGCTGAAGACCTTGCGCGCGATCAGCGTGGAGTCTTGCAGCGGCCCGGTACCGAAAACCACGTCGAATCCGTCGTGAACGGGATGAACGACGTTGTCCACCAACCGGATGTCCAGCCGTGAGTGCGGGTACTGCTGCAAAAATTTGGCGCCGACGCGCGACGCGTAGTCGATGCCGACAAAGACCGGGATGGCGACGCGCAACTCGCCCTGTGGCTCTAGCTTGCTGCCCTCCACCAGCGCCCGTACCCCGTTGGCCTCGGCCAGGATGTTCACGCCGTGGCTGTAGATCTTCTCGCCCAGATCCGTGACGGTGAGCTGGTGCGTATTCTTGCGCAGCAGCTTGATGCCCAGGTCCGATTCGAGCTTGCTGAGCTTGCGGCTGACGGTTGACTTGGGCATGCCCAGCAGCGCCGCCGCCTTCGACAGGCTGCGGCACTCGACCACTTTGCCGAACACCAGCAAGGCGTCGAGGTCGAACGGCAGGTTTTGTTCCATGTGGTGTTCCAGAATTGCAACAGGGTGTTGCAATTGAAGGCCTATTTGCGTATTTGGTCAAGTGCTACCTTCGGCCGAGAGGCGGAGGAGGGCCCGATGAGTCAGGACGTCCTGGTGACGAAGCCGTCAAGCGGGCATTGGACCGATGCCTATCCCGAATTGGGCCGCGGCCCAGTGTCACTCGAGGACTGCGTCTCAACGGAGTTCTATGAGAAGGAACGCGAGCACGTCTTCAAGAAAACCTGGCTCTACGTCGGACGGGTTGAGCGGGTGCCGAAGTCGGGAAGCTACTTCACCCGCGAGCTGAGGTTCCTCGACACGTCGATCATCATCGTTCGGGGCAAGGACAACGTTATCCGCGCCTTCCACAACATCTGTCCGCACCGCGGCAACAAGATGCTGTGGGAGGACGATCCGTTCCAGGAGGTGCAGGGTCGCGCCCCTGTGCTGTACTGCCGGTTCCACGGCTGGCGCTACAAGCTGGACGGCTCACTGCACGCGGCCACGCGCAAGGATCTGCTACTCGACTTCGACGCCGATGCCTGCCGGGTGCCGGCGATTCAATGCGAGGTGTGGGAAGGCTTCATCTTCATCAACCTCAACCCGGACAACACCGAGCCGCTGCGGTCCTACCTCGGCGAGCTCGCCCACGGTATCGAAGGATATCCGTTCGCCGGGCCACACCAGGTGTATCGGTTCAAAGTCGAATTGCAGTGCAACTGGAAGATTTTCGTCGATGGGTTCGCGGAGAGTTACCACGGCCCGTATCTGCACGCATCCTCGTTCGGCGCCCTCACCGCGGAGGCCCGAGATGCGTTCGACCAGCCGAACCCGTTTACCGACGCGCTGGCCTACCAGCTCAAAGGCCCACACCGGATGTTTTCGTTCGCCGGAGAGCCGTCGCAGAAGACGCCGTACTCCAAACCCATTGAATGCGTGATGGAAGCCAGCGCGGCGGGCCCGTGGAACAAGCGCGCCGATCGCGGGTCGATGCCGGCCGGGCTCAATCCCACTCGTTCGGAGAAGTACGGTTTCGACTCGTACCAGTTCTTTCCGAACTTCGTGGTCATCTTCGGTTCATCCGGGTTCAGCACCCACACACATTGGCCGACGGGCCCGCACTCGCACATCTTTGAAGCCGAGATGTTTTATCAGCCACCCACGACGCACAAAGAGCGGCTGGGACAAGAGCTGACCGTGACTTTCCTCAACGACATCATCCTGGAAGACGCCAGCCCGTCGGAAGGGTTACAGGCGATGCTGAACAGCGGTGCGCTCACGCATTTCACGATGAATGACGAGGAGATCCTGTTACGCCATCTGCACAAGGTGGTGGGTGACTACGTGGAGGCGGGCGAGAGGGCGAAGGCGGGCCGATGAACGCTCTTTTGCCGCAAGAGTTCTCGGCCCTCGAGCATTTGGTGCCCGAGTGGGCCATCGAGGATGGGCACGAGCGCTACGTGAAGCGTGTGAACAGCTCCATGGCCGAGATACAGGCGTTCTACGATGCGGCATTTCCTCACGCCGAGGAGGCGGTCGCCTATATCGACAAGTTCGACTATTCCGAGCCGCTGCCCGAGGACGTCGCGAACCTGCGCAACCTGCTGTATTCGTTGATCACCGTCTCGTTGGCGGTGGAGCTGTGGCGGCAGCCGCGGGTAAAGCATTCGGCCAACACCATTCTCACGAGGCTGAGCTGACACATGGGACTCTCCACGACACGACTCGAGGTCATCGACTGCACACCGTTGATCGGCAGCGAGATAAGGACCGATCTGGACACCCTCCTCAGCGGTCGCGAGGCGGAGACGATCCGCGAAACGCTCGAGCAGCGTGGGGTGGTCTTCTTTCGTGGACTGCAGATCAGCGACGAGCAGCAGGTCGCGATCGCGAAAACCCTTGGCAGCATTGTGCAGAACGAGGGAGAGGGCGGGATCTACAAGATTTCGCTTGACACCAACGTGAATCAGCGGGCCGAGTACTTGAAAGGCTCGCTGTTCTGGCATTTCGACGGCTCGCTGCAGCCCTATCCGAATCTGGCCACCCTGTTGCGGGCGATGAAGCTGTCCGACTCCGGTGGTCAGACCGAGTTCTGCAACACCTACGCGGCCTACGAGGACTTGCCGACGGCCGACAAGGAGGCGATCGCCGGTCTTCGCGTGGTTCATAGTGCGGAGCGTTCGCAGTACTACGTGCGGCCCGAGATGAGCTACGAGGAGATCGCGTTCTGGCAGAAATCCCCCACGAAGTCCTGCCCGATGGTGTGGACGCACCAATCCGGGCGCAAATCGTTACTACTCGGTGCGACGGCGGATTATGTGATCGATCTTCCGGTGGAGGAAAGCCGCGCATTGCTTGCGCGTCTTCGAGACTGGGCGACTCAACCGCGCTACGTCTACCGCCATGAGTGGCAACTGGGCGACCTGCTCATGTGGGACAACACCGGGACCATGCACCGGGCGCTGCCATACGCCGCCGACAGCGGTCGCCTCATGCACCGCACGGTCCTTGCGGGTGAAGAGCCGCTGGATTGAAACTCGGCATCGCGACACCCGTCGTCACGAACGTCGCCGGCGCCGCGTTGACGTGGGAGAAGACTGCCACGATCGACGACATCGGTCGCGTCGCCGAGGCGGCGGACAGGCTCGGCTATCACCATCTCACCTGCAGCGAGCACATCGGCATACCGTCGGCGGAGGCCGCGCGGCGCGGCTCCCGGTACTGGGACCCGCTGGCCACACTCGGGTACGTGTCCGCGCGCACCAGCCAGATCCGTCTCGTCACGATGACCCTGGTGCTCGGCTATCACCACCCACTCGCGATCGTAAAGCGTTATGGCACATTGGATCATGTCAGCGGCGGTCGGGTGATTCTGGGCGTCGGCGTCGGAAGCCTCAAGGAGGAATTCGACCTGCTGGGCGCGCCGTTCGACGACCGCGGTGATCGTGCCGATGACGCCCTGAAGGCGTTGCGGGCGGCATTGCCCAGCAATGAGCCGGTCTACGAGGGCGAGTACTACTCCTTCGGCGGGCTCACCATCGATCCCTGTGCGCTGCAACCGCATATGCCGATCTGGGTCGGCGGGCGCACCAAGCGGTCGTTGCGCCGTGCGCTCACTCTCGCCGACGGCTGGTGTCCGTACTACGTGTCCATCGCCACCGCCGCCGAGTGGTTGCGGGCGCGAGAGCTGCCGGACGGCTTCGAGGTCGTCTTGCCCGCCGATCAACCGCTGGACCCGGCGGGGGAGCCGGGGATGACCGAGGACACGCTGCACACCATCGCCGCCGCGGGAACCACCACATTGTCGGCCAGGTTCATCCACCATTCGCTCGAGCATTACCTCGAGCAGATTCACGCGCTGGCCGAGATGCACGGCAAAACGTTCTGACCGGCAACGGCGGAACGGCCGCGCCGCAGGTGGAGGGCGCTTAATCTCCTGTCATGGACCGCGGCTTGGACGATCCCTGTCGCCGTGGCTGATGCCGGACGGTGGAGCGAGCTTTACGTGTTTTCGGCGATCCACGTGGTGGTGAAGCGCAGCATTTCGGGGATGCCCCCTGCCAAGCCGGCTCCGATGGATTTCTCGAGTTTGCCGCCCACCAACGGGATTTTGACGTTCACCTGAAAGACGGCGCGCAGTTGCGAGCCGCTGCCGTTCATCGGCGCGAGCCACGTTTCCGCGTGGCCTGATCCCAATCCGCCCGACGCCGAGACGCTGACCTGCCCGCGTACCTGGCGCTCAGCGTCCGGTCGCCACGTCTCGGTCTGCACGATCTTCACCTCGCCGGTAACGAATTTGGCGACCAGCCCGGGCAGGAGCTGACGGCCCAAGCGCTGGGTCGTGCGCACTATCACCGTGCCGTCGGCGTCGGCGTCGAGTGAATCCAACGTGGTGTCGGCGGCCCCGGCGGCGATGCGCGCCAGCCAATAGTCCTCGCGGCCGAACGCGGCATGAATTTGCTCGACACTGGCGGGCGACTCGGTCAAGACGTCGAATGAGCGCGACATATCGGATCATTCTTGCAGACGCCGGATCTCAAGTGGCGGTGAAGCTGTCTTCGACCTACGACTCAGGCCCAGATCCCAACAGCCGCAACGGATGCAAGCCGTCAACATTGCCGACGAACGGCGGGTGGATGCTGTAGCCGAGCATGCGGCGAATGTCATCGGAGACCTTGCGCGCGATGTCGCGTGACACCGACAACGTATAGGCCTCCATCGGCCGTAGCCAGGGTTCACAGTATTGGGCGGTGATGGCCAGGCGCTCGCGGGTGGTGTTGTTGGCGCCTCCGCCATGCCACAGGGTCCCGACGAACAAGACGCACGAACCGGCGGGCATCACGACGGGCAACGCCTGGTCGTCGGAGCCCGGCCGGCGCTTGCCCCAGCGGTGGCTGCCCGGGTAGAGGACCGTGGCGCCGTTGTCGGCGGCGAAGTCGTCGATCGCCCAGATCGTGGCGGCCGCCAGCGGCGCCCGGGGACGCGGGATCGGATAGAAGCCGTCGTCATGGTGAGCCAGTTGCGCGGCCTCGCCGGGCTGAATGTTGATGGCCTGCAACGCCGAAAGCAGGTAATTGGGCATCAACAGCCGATCCAGCACCGCCAGCACCCGAGGATGATCGACAAGCCGATCACACACCCGTGTCCTACTGAGCACGCTGTAGATCCGCTGGGTACGCCGGCCCTCGAACGAGTTGCGTCCGGTATGCCCGAGCTGCGGTCGCACGACCTCACGGATCTGCGCGCATTCCTCGGCGCTGAGCAGATGCTCCCAAATGACATAGCCGTCGCGGTCGAGCGCCGCCATGTCGGCCTCGACGAGCGCGTTGTCGACCGAACTTCCGCCGGTAGGCGTCCGCTTGTACCGCTGCGCCAGATCGCCCCGAAGGTCTTCCAGCGTGGTGATGGATTCGTCGTCGATGCTCATTGGTGCTCGTCCTTAGTCCACTGGCACTTCTGCCCACACTAGGCCGAGTCCGACGCGACTCACACCCAAATCGCCGGCGGGTTAGCCCCGCAGGCCGGTGATGAAGCGTTGCACGCTTCGGCTCAGCGACCGTGGCACGTGGTCGGGATCCATCAGCTCGTTCTCGGCCAGCGGGCCCGCCTCATTGGCCACAGTGCTCTCGGTGAAGGGCTGCAAGGTCTTGCCGTCGCCCCGCAGTGCCTCGATGGCCTTACGCACCGATCGGTGTTCGGCGATCGCTTCTTCGAGTTCTTCACGCGACACGCCGAGGTGCTCGGCCATCAAACCGTTTCGCACCGCGGCGATTTCGCGACGTATGTCCTCGTGCTCGGAAAGGTCCGGCCGCGCCTCGATGGCCACATCGCATTCGCTGTCGAACCCCATCGAGCGGTTGTTGAAATTCGACGATCCGATCCGCAGCAGCCGATCGTCGACCACCAGCACCTTCGAATGGATGTAGATCGGCGCGCCGCGGTCGGTCACCGGCCAGTAGATGCCCAACCGGTCATGCCCGTCGGCCTCCCACAGCTGTTGAAGCAGGCGGTGGCGTGCGCTGTCCATCGTTCCCCGCTCCAGCGGGTTGTTGCCCTTACGGGCAAGCACGATGACGATCTCCGGGCCGTCGCCTTCCCGCAGCCGCGCGGCCAGCGCCTCCGCAATGGTGCGCGACGCCAGGTATTGGTTCTCCACATAGATGGTGTCGCGGGCCGCCGCTATGGCGGCTAGGTTGAGCGCCTCCACCTCGCGGACCTCGGGCCGATCGTCCAGTTCGGGCAGGGTGAGCGCGATCCCGACATCGACGTTGCGCAGGCTCGGTTTCAGCTTGCTCGGCCAGGCGCTGTGCCGCGCCTGCGCCGGCGCCAACGATTCCTTCGTCGCGGTCTGCCACCGCGCCAACGCCTGCTCGCCAAGGGCCCGCGCCGCCGCACCGTCAACCGCGGCTCCGACGTCGTGCCGCGGCCCATAGCTGCGGGTCCCCGTACGGCGCTGACGGCTGACATGCTCATGGGCGCGGTTGTCCCATCGGTCGAGGGTGAGGTCGATGCCGCCGCAGAATGCCACCGCGTCGTCGACGACCACGATTTTCTGATGATGCACCGAGCCGAGCGGGTGGACGCCGTCGATGGCGAAATGCATGCGCTTACTGCTGATCTGGTTCACCAGCGATACCGGGGCAAGCCCGAACCAGAGGCCATCGAACGCCGGGAGCAGGCGCAAATTGGACTTCAGTAGGTAGATATCCAGACCCGGCCGTTTCCACAGCATCCAATAGAGGAAGGCGCCCAGCTGGTTTGGACCGGGCAATGTCTTGTTGCCGCGCTCGAATGTCACCCTGGAGTCGAAGTCCCAGCCGATCAGCATGATTCGGTGGCGGGCGCGCAGCATCGCCGCCTTGACGTGTTTGAAGTAGTCGGCCGCATCGATGATGGGGGCGAACTTTTCGGCTCGCGCGGTGCGCCAGCACGTCTGGCCGACAGTCAGCAGTCGATCGTCGTGCACGCTGGGGCTTTCAACGATGTTGGCGGGTCAGCGCGGACATAGCCACTGTGTACCACAACCACGCCGCAGGCCGGGGCTGCCGGTGCCCGGACCACCGCTGTATACGAAGATGGAGCAGTGCGCATCCTTGGAGTGCTTGTGGGCGTCGTCGCCGTGATCGGTGTGGCCACGCCTGCACATGCCGATCCGGCCGGCAGTTCGGGATCCGATGCGAGCTTCCTGGCCGCCCTCAGCAAGGCCGGCATCACCTATCAGAGCCCGGCCACCGCCGTCGGGGTGGGCAAAAGGGCATGCGAACTGATGGACCAGGGCCACGCCCAGGTCGACGTCATCCACAACGTGTCGTCGAGCAATCCAGGTTTCACGGTGGACGGCGCCGCCCAGTTCACCATGATCGCGGCGAGTGCTTACTGCCCCCAGCACCTGGGGCAGCCGGTCACCACGCCCGGCGCCGGCTAGGCGGCTACACCGACTGGAAGCTGAACTCCACCTCGGAGCGGGTGCGAACCTGGTCGGTGCCCAGCACGTAGGTCGGCACGGTGTGGGGAACCGTGGTGCCTCCCTTGACCCTGGCCTGGGCCTGCCGGAACTCCGGTGGCGTGCCCGACGCGGCGTTGATCCCGTTGATGATTGACCACACCGCGGTGCGACGGGCGGTGCGTTCGATGATGTTGCAATCACGGTGCTGGAGGAGTTGCTTGGCCCATTTCGGCATGGTGTCGCGAATGGCCCAGTCGACGGCGGCCTGCGGCATGGCGAGGTTGGGGCCGGTACCCATCGCTTTCCCGTGGGTGACAGCCAGTTTCGGCAAGTACGATTCCAGGCATTCGAGCGTCTCGGCCTTGGTGGTCGGTAGGTCGGTGCCGCCCAGAGCGTGTCCTACCCGGACGAACTCGCCGTAGTACCGGTCGAGTTTCTTGCCGCGCAACGGCATTGGGTGATACAGCTCGTGCGCGGTGGCCAACCCCCAGACGACCGTCGCGTAGTTCCACCGCAGCCACTCGGGATCGTCGGCGTCGTAGCGGGCTCCGTCGGGGCGCGTGCCCTTGATGGTGTGGTGCATCGCGCGCACCGATGTCGCGAGGCGCTCGGCGGTTTCCGTCGATCCGTACGCGGTGCCGATGAAGAACGCCACTGAGTGGCCCAGGCGCGTTGCGGCGCCCTCAGGGTCGATCTGCGGTACTTGCGATATGGGGTTTCCGTTGCTGTCGCGCTTGATCAGTCGCGAATGGTGCATGCCCATCCAGTAGATCGATGGGTCGAGGGACTCCATGAACGCGGCGCAATACAAGCCGAAGATCAACGCGGGCAGATGTGAATGCACGCGCCACACGGCGCTGTCGGGACCGAACCAGCCCGGATCGCCGACCGGCGCGGCGAACTCCATGCCGCGGAAGAAGTGCCGCCGCATGGTGTCGTCCAGCCGTTTGTTGATCATCTGCCCGACTATCTGGTGTGGCAGGAACACAAATCACTCCCTTTTTGATTTCTGGTCACGACTGTAACCAGAATATGTTTTGGTTACAGGTGTGACAAGACCCGCTGTCCGTCGACCTACGCTGTAGGGATGTCGAGTCCCACCCGGTGGGCCGGTATCCCGCTCAAGGACCGCCGCGCCGAGCGTCGTGCGCTGCTGGTCGAGGCCGCGTATCGCCTGTTCGGCAGCGCCGGCGAGGCGGCCGTCTCGGTGCGCTCGGTGTGCCGGGAATGCGGGTTGAACACCCGGTATTTCTACGAGAGCTTCGGCGATACCGATGATCTGCTCGGCGCGGTCTACGACCGGGTGAGCGAGCAGCTCGGCGAAGTGATCGAGGCCGCCATCGAGCAGGCGGGGGAATCACTGCGGGCCCGGACCCGGGCCGGCATCGCGGCGGTGCTGGGCTTCTCCTCGGCCGATCCGCGCCGCGGCCGGGTGCTGTTCACCGATGCGCGCACCAACCCGGTGCTGGCCGCCCGGCGCCGCGCCACTCAGGACATGTTGCGCCAGGGCGTCCTCACCGAGGGCTGGCGCCTTCATCCGGGTTCCGATCCGGTCGCCGCCGAGGTTGCCGCGGCTATGTACACCGGTGCGATGGCCGAGCTAGCCCAGGAGTGGCTCGCCGGTCATTTGGGCAGTGATCTCGACGCCGTCGTCGATTACGCTCTGAAGCTGGTGCTGCGGTAGCTGGGAGTGCGGTTATGGGCCGGGTCGAACATGCGATGGATCCGGTTCGACGCGTCCTGGGCCACCAGGTCAGCGTTGGCGCGCTGATCGAACTGGCGGTGTGGCTGGCGATTCCATATCTCTGTATTGGGTTCGCGTGGACTGCTTTTCACCCCGAGCAGACCCAGCGGATTCAGGCGCGGATAGAAGCCGTGTCACCCACCGGTGCTGACGTCACGGCCTTCGGGCTGGCCACCGTGTTGTGGCCGGCCGCGCTGCAGATCGCCGACGCGTGCCCTGCGCCATGATCGACTTCCGGATCGAATGCGTGCGCGAGAGGGCGGTTTGCTCCTAGGCTGACAGACCATGTCAATCGACCGGTTCGGCCTTATTACGGGCACCATCCGACTTGCCTCTGGAGTTTCGTTCCTCGTTGATCCGCTACGCGCGAATAAGTTGTGGGGCGACCCCGAAGAGCCGACGCCGACGGCGCGGCTGTTGTTGCGGTCGATGGGTTATCGCGACGCGTTGATCGGAGCGCTGCTCACGGCCGCGGCGCTGCGCGGCAAAAACACCCGCGGCTGGTTCCTCGCCTCCGCCGGCGCCGACGTTTCCGACCTGGTCGGCGGGATGAGCGTGCACAGCGAGTTGAAGCCCTCGCAACAAATGATCGGCCTGGGCGGCGCCGTCGTCGGCATCGGCGTCGGCATCTGGGGTGCGGTACGTCCGGCCAAGCGGACGGACGAAGAACCAGCGGCTTGAGCCGACCGAGGCGCTGACAGCCGAGCGGCGATGCTGTTGACTGGGCGGCATGGGTTTCGGTGTGCTGACATTTGTTACCGACGACGGCATTGGCCCGGTGGACCTGGGACAGGCGCTCGAGCAACGCGGTTTTGAATCACTCTTCCTTGCCGAGCACTCACACATCCCGGTCGGCGAGAAGACGCCGTATCCGATGGGTGGTCCCATTCCGCCGAAGTACTACCGCACGCTGGATCCGTTTGTTGCGCTGACGGCGGCGGCGGTCGCCACTGAGCGGCTCGTGCTGGGCACCGGGATCGCGCTGGTGCCCCAGCGCGATCCGATACATACGGCCAAAGAAGTGGCGTCGCTGGATCTGGTGTCGCAGGGGCGGTTTCGCTTCGGCGTGGGTGTGGGCTGGCTGCGTGAAGAGATCGCGAACCACGGGGTGGATCCCGCGGTGCGAGGTCGCGTGGTCGACGAGCGACTCGACGCGATGATCGAAATCTGGACGCACGAAAAGGCGGAATTCCACGGGAAATTCGTGGACTTCGACCCGATCTACAGTTGGCCGAAGCCAGTGCAGCAGCCGTATCCGCCGCTCTATCTCGGTGGGGGGCCGGCCGGCTTCAAACGCATCGCGCGGCTCAATGCCGGTTGGCTCTCGATGACCCCTTCCGCGAAGGCCTTGGCCGGGCAGCTCGACAAGCTCCGGGCTGTCGCCGACCACGACGTCCCGGTGATCAACTTCCACGGCGGCGAAGCCACGGCGGCAGAGTTCGAGGGCTATCGCGAGTTGGGCCTGGAGCACGTGCTGGTGGACCTGCCCACCGAACCTCGCGACCAGACGCTCCGCCGTCTCGATGAGCTACAGGCCGAGTTGGCCAAGCTAGCGTAACCTCAAGTGCCGCAGAAGGTTTGGTACTTGCCGAAGTCCTCGGGGGCGGGGCTGGCGTAGCGCTCCAAACCGGGTCGTTCCGCATACGGTTCGGTCACCGCCGCGAGGAGCTGCTCCAGGGGGCCGAGCTCGCCGTCCGTCGCCGCCGTGAGGGCCTCTTCGACCAGATGGTTCCGCGGAATGTAGATCGGGTTGGTGCGATCCATCGCGATGCCGTCAGGACCCAGGGCCAGCCACGTCGCCAGCCACGCGTCAAAGCCGGCAAGGTCCATGAACAGTCCGCGGACGGGTTCGGCATCGCCCCGCGCCGCCTGGCCGAGCTGGCGGAAGAACGAGGTGTAATCGACGTGGTTCTGCTTGAGCAGAAGGAGGAGTTCCTCGATCAATGCGGTGGCGAATTCGGCGTCGACCTCGGCGGATAGGCCAAGTTTGGCGCGCATTCCGGAGGCCCACACCGCGTCGTAGCGGGCTTGGAACACCCCGAACGACTGCTCGGCGAGTGCGATGGCCTCCTCGGTGTTGTCCGACAGCAACGGAAGGAGCGTCTCGGCGAAGCGGGCGAGGTTCCATCCGGCGATGGCCGGCTGGTTGCCGTAGGCGTAGCGCCCCCAGAAATCGATCGAGCTGAAGACCGTGTCGGGGTCATAAGCCTCCATGAAGGCGCACGGTCCGTAGTCGATCGTTTCGCCAGAGATCGTTGTGTTGTCGGTGTTCATCACGCCATGAATGAATCCGACCAGCATCCACTGTGCAATCAGCGCGGCCTGGACGGCCACCACCGCTTCGAACAATGCGAGATACGGGCGCTCGGCGTCGGCCGCGCCGGGATGGTGGCGGGCGATCGCATGGTCGGCGAGGCGGCGCAGCAGGTCCTTGTTGCCGGTAGCCGCCGCGTATTGGAAGCTGCCCACCCGCAGGTGGCTGCTGGCCACCCGGGTGAGCACGGCCCCCGGCAGTGTGGTTTCGCGATGGACCGGGCGACCGGTGCCGACCACGGCCAGCGATCGTGTCGTCGGCACGCCCAAGGCTTGCATCGCCTCGCTGACGACGTATTCACGCAGCATCGGCCCCACCGCCGCCAGGCCATCCCCGCCGCGGGCGAAGGGCGTGGCACCAGAACCTTTCAGGTGGATATCGCGCAGCCGCCCGTCGTCGTCGACGAGCTCGCCGAGCAGCAGCGCACGCCCGTCGCCCAATCGGGGGACGAAGCCGCCGAACTGATGCCCCGCGTAGGCCTGGGCGACGGGGGCGGCCCCGCTGGGTACCAGGTTGCCCGCCAGGAAGCGCAGCCCGTCGCCGCCGCGCAGCCAGCTCGTGTCCAGGCCGAGTTGCGAAGCGAGCTGCTCATTGAGCACGAGGAGCTCTAACTCGGGAAACGTCTCGGCTTGCCAGCGGACCCCCATTTCCGGCAGTTCGCGGAAAAACCGATCTTGCAGGGCAACGGTGGTGTCCGGCGCGACGCTCATTTGATCGAGCCTACGGAAAATCGCGCGGCGTCGATCGCGTCGTGGTACTACCCGAGAGCTTTCCCGAGGAGGTCGCGGGCGCGGTCGAGCATGGAGGCGAACGGGCCGAGGGCGAAATTCAGCTTTGCCGATTCCACACCGGGGTGGGGGTGCGTCGGCGCGATGGCCTCGGCGGCGCGTACCGCCGCACCCATCCGCTTGAGATCGTCGGAGTCAAGCCGCTTCTGAAGAACCGGGAATTCCTGCGACTCCTCCTGCTTGGCGTGCTCAAGCACGGCTTCGCGCAACTTGGTGAGTTCGTCGATGAACTGTTGCGAGGTGACATCGAGCTGCTCGATCTGTGAGAGCAGCTCCTTTGCCTCATGCTCTTCTGTCAGGCGGGCGTCGACGACCGCGTCGCCGGCACCGGTCTCCTTACGTGCGCGCGGATGCACCACCATCTCCTCGGCGGTTTCGTGGACCGCCAGCAATTGGCGCAGCGCTGCGAAGGGCTCTTCACGCGCTTTCGGATCGGTAGCGTGCAGCACCTGGTCAAACATGTCCTCGATGAGGTTGTGCTGTGCTTTCAGGAAAGCAACGACCTCGTCGGGCGACTGGATAATCATCTCGGCCATCGCCGATACCTCCAGTGGATTTGGGAATTGTCAAACGCACGTTGGGCTGTGTGCGGCTTGGCGAGGTATACCCGCTGCGTACGCGGCCAAACGTCGCCTCCACGGTGCGGCACGCTGTCCATGGCCCGCACCGAGACGAGATCCTTTGGGGGGCAATGTGTTCCGGTAAGAGGGCGGACAACCCGGTCGGATCCCCGTCAGGCACGCAGCCTTGACGGGGATCCGGGGGTCAGCGAATGGTTAGACGCCGCGGTCGCGAGGGGTGGCCGGCCCGACGCCGGTGCCAGTCACAGCGTCCTTGCGCCGCATCAATCCGGCGAGTCCGCCCAAGCCGAGGAGGCCAACGAGTCCCCACAGCCCGCTATTGTCACTGTGCTGGTCATTGTTGTTGTCCGCCAACGTTGTTGTGGTGGACGACGGCGCCGGAGCGCTCGGACCCGCGGCATTGGCGACACCCGCACCACCGAACAACAGCGCGCCGGTGGCCGAAACGATTGCAATGGTCCTTCGCATATTTTCTCCTCAGGGTTTTTCCCGATCGAGTCCAGATGGCCGACCGAGATTCAATGGGGGACCAGGATGCTCTAGTCTCCGCAGGAAGCTGCGCGCGACCGACGGCCGCAGCGTGCGAGGGGTGAACTACCCCGCATCAGCCACGGCGAAACCTCGACGCTCGGGAGCATTTCGTTTGCTGGCCCGTCAGCAATTCGCCGGTCCGCTATGGGTCCCCTGCACAAGAGGGAGATGTGTCACACGTCAGGCTGCCGATGTTGAAGCCTGGCCGGCGAGTGGGTAATCGCAACGTTAAGGCGCTCTCGCGCCCCCGAATCCACAGCAAAATAACGCAGGAGGAAATACATGACTTCGTCGGACAAATCTACGGTGCTGGCGCAGCTGCGCGTGCTTCACCAGTTGACCAACACCGAAATCCAGGTTGCCGAAACCCGCATCGCGCAGGCGCGCACGGAGGCGGTGCAACGCGAGCTGACGCAAAATGCATCCAACGCGCGTGATCGGTCGCAGGCCTTGACTAAAGCAATCCGGGAAATGGGTGGTGTCCCAGATGTTCTCGGTCGATTCCTGGGCCGTGCCGCTGCGGCGGTGAAGGCACTAACCGAGCAGGCCCAACCTTTCGACGAGGCGCTATTGGGCGATTTGGCGCTGGAGGATCAGCTGCTGGATCGCGCCCGCTACCTCAAAGCTTTGGCCGTCGCCGCCGAGCTTCCGGAGATTGAGAGCCTTGCGTCACGGCTGATCACCGCCCACTCGGCGACCGTCGACTGGCTGACAACCGTGCTTGCCGAAGAGGCTCTTGGCGGCCCGGCTGCGTTGCGTCGCACGCCACTACAGGCGGCGACCGGTACCGCCGTGAGATTGGCGAATCTGCCGGTCGAATGGTCGACGCGGGGAATCGACCGGGCGGCGCATGCGCTGCGCACCGCCCGACCGGCGTTCAACGACCTGATTGGTCGGGGCGCTCATGCCGGTGACGTGGCGGCGAAAGCGCTGACCGCGTCGCGCAACGCCGCGCTTGACGCGGCCGAGAAGGTCACTCGCAACGAGGGGGCCCGGCAGACCGCGAATGCGCTGCATTCGGCACGCGCCGCCGTGGGTGTGCTCAACGCCGACGAGCTGCCCATCGCCGACTACGACGAGCTCAACGTCAGTGACGCAGCGACCGCGGTCAAAGATCTCGCTAATCCAAGCGATGTACGGGCGATCATCGCCTACGAAGAGGCGAACAAGAATCGTCAGCGAGTTGTCTCGGCCGCTCAAGCGCGTGTCGCGGCGATCGCGCAGGAGGTTGTCGGGATCAACTAGCCGGGCATCGAGTATTGGCGGCACGGCCGCCCGGGCGAGTCCTCACTCTCTGCGGGCGGCCGTGTCGTCGTTGGTCGGGTTACCCGGCCGATGTTATGGGACATCGCTACGGTTAAGGGGCACACGCGCACCATCGACAACCACGAGAAGACGACAGATCAGCTGATGTACGAACAGGTCAACAGCAGCGCCGCCGAGTCCGAGGACATCGGCTCTCGCATCGACCCGGTACTGGCCCGAAGTTGGCTGCTGGTCAACGGCACGCATGCCGACCGGTTCCAGTCCGCGGTGGACTCCCGCGCGGACATCGTCGTTTTCGACATCGAGGACGCGGTCGCGCCCAAAGACAAGCACACCGCGCGCGACAACGTGGTGAGTTGGCTGGCCACCGGCAACGTCGACTGGGTCCGCATCAACGGCTTCGGCACCCCATGGTGGGCGGACGATCTGGCCGCCCTGGCGACCACGCCGGTGGGCGGGGTGATGCTGGCGATGGTCGAATCGGTCGACCACGTTACCGAGACCGCGAAACGGCTGCCCGATGTGCCGATCGTGGCCTTGGTCGAAACGGCACGCGGTTTGGAGCGCATCACCGAGATCGCCGCGACCAAGGGGACCTTCCGGCTGGCCTTCGGCATCGGGGACTTCCGCCGCGACACCGGTTTCGGGGACGACCCGGCGACCCTGGCCTACACACGATCTCGCTTCACCATCGCCTCCAAGGCCGCCGACCTGCCCAGCGCGATCGACGGGCCGACCATCGGGTCCAATCCGCTGAAATTAATCGAGGCCACGGCGGTCTCCACCCAGTTCGGTATGACCGGCAAGATCTGCCTGACGCCCGACCAGTGCGCCGTGGTCAATGAGGGGCTGTCGCCGTCCCAGGACGAAATATCTTGGGCAAAAGAGTTTTTCGTCGAGTTCGAACGCGACGGGGGAGAGATCCGCAACGGCTCCGACCTGCCCCGCATCGCGCGGGCCACCAAGATCCTCGAGCTGGCTCGCGCGTACGGCATCGAGGCCTTGGACATCGACGAGGAAGAACGCGATCACTCGCCCGCTCCGTCGGACACCTATCACTACTGAGTGCTAGGCCGCATGCCGCACGAGCGCGACACCGACGCGGACTTCGAGCTTGCTCATCGTGATCGTGGGGGCGCGCGGCGGGGCCGTCGACCGGTAGGTTGCGCCGGTCGGCGTCGTGAAAACCGCTGTGTGAGTGTGGGATTCGTCGACGCTGGTGCGTACCCTCCACCGCGCGTTTTCCTTGACGTAGTTGCAGTGCTCGCACAGCCCCAGACCGTTGTCCGCGGTGGTCGGGCCACCGTCGGCCCACGGCTGCGCGTGGTCGCGGTGCCTGACCGGCGCGTCGCAATAGGGGGTGCGGCAGCGTTGATCGCGTAGCCCGATGAAGGCGGCCAGACCCTGCGGGAAAAGTCGTGCTCGTGACTCCATGGCCACCCGCGCCCCGGCTTCGGGATGCTTGTACAGCCTGCGCAGGGTCGCTCGCGAACGTCGATCGGAGGCGGCGCTGCCGATCATGTTGCGGGCCACCGTCGCCGGAATGGGACCGTAACCGGAGATGTCGGCCGGCGCATTGTCATTGCCCAGCAGCGTTTCGTCGGACAGCACCAGGTTGACCGCGACCGGGGTAGGGACGGTTGCGCAACGGCCGGTGACCCTTTCCACCAGGGTGTCCGCCATCACCTGTCCGCGCGGGCGCCCGTCGCCGCGGGTGTCTGCTTCGCGGCGCAGTGCCGCATACACCGAAACCCCATGAGCCACCGGCAATAACGCGGTCACATAGGTCATCGTGTCGGGTGCGGGCCGAATGGTGACCGTGCGGTCATCCTCGGCCTTGGCGGCCCGTTCGACGACGGCATGTGGATCGAGTCGGTAGGCGATCGCCTTGGCGCGAGCGGCCACTCGCGCATCGCCCATGCCGCTCAGGCTCGCCGGGTCGGCACACATTTCCGCGTCCAGGGTGCGGCGGTCCTCGACGTCCAGGCAGGCGCTCTCGCGCACGATCAGCGTCGCCCGCCACTCTGACAGGGCGCCGCATTCCAGGGCCGCCAGTGTGTGCGGCATCTCGTGCACCAGGGCTTTGGCAAAGCCCAGATGCCGGCCGCCCCGCGCAGGCGCATCCCGACGCGCCAGGGCGACCTCGCTGGCCACGCCGCGTCCGCGCCGCGCGGCTGGCACCCCGGTGGCGGCTTCGGTGGCTCGCCGCGCCGTGTCCAGGGCGGCCGCCGCACGAGCCTGGCCCGCGGCGGCCGCGGACTTGATCGCCTCCAACTCGGCGATGCGCTCTATCAGCGACGATTCGTCGGCTGTCGGTTCGACGGCGGCCAATGATTCGAACATACATTCGATATTAATCGAGTCCACTGACAAGCGCCACTCGCTACCCTGGACATGTGAGCGCCCAAAGGGGAATCCAGGTGGCGCGGGTCTATGACGAGGTTGGCCCCGGCGAGGGTCAGCGCGTGCTGGTCGATCGAGTCTGGCCACGCGGAGTACGCAAAGACGACCCGCGGGTCGGTATCTGGCGCAAGGACGTCGCACCTTCGAAGGACCTCCGCGAGTGGTATCAACACAAGCCCGAACGATTCGACGAATTCGCTTCGCGCTACAAGGCGGAACTGCGCGACAACGCCGCACTGGGGGAGCTGCGCAAGCTCGCCAAGCGGGGTCCGGTCACATTAGTCACCGCAACTCGCGCTGTGGACATCAGCCAGGCGGCCGTCCTGGCGAAGCTCCTTCAAGCCGACTGAACCCCGTTCGGCCAGCAGCGTCGTAGTCTCGGATGAGAAATGAGCGACGCCCAGCCCATCCTCCCGCGGGAACTGACCGACCTTCCCGGGGAAATCCGCAGCGTCGCGCCGCCGCCCATCCCGGACCTGCCCGAACCGTACGGTCTGCGTCTTGTCGAGCCGGACGCCGACGCCGAGATGATCGCCGAGTGGATGAGTCGCCCGCACCTGGTCGAGGCCTGGGAGTCCAACTGGCCGGTGACGCGGTGGCATCGCTACCTGCGGGCGCAACTGGAGGGCGGCTTCTCTCGTCCGTTCCTCGCGATGCACGACGCGGTGGACCGCGCGTATATCGAATTGTACAGGGCAGCAAAGGATTCCATCGCCACCCGCTACGACCACGATCCGCACGATCTGGGCTTGCACGTCGCGGTCGCCGATTTGGACTACATCCAGCGGGGACACGTCGGTTTCCTGCTGCCGCATCTGGTGGGCAGCATCTTCACCCTCGACCCGCATTGTCGCCGAATCATGTTCGATCCCGATCACCGTAATGCGTTGGCGCGCAAGTTCTGTGAGCGTGGCGGCTGCACATTCCTCGGCGAGCACGACATGGCAAATCGGCGCATGGCGCTGTATGTACTGCCCCGCACCCCCGACGACGTTCCGCGTGCTTGATCAGATCAGCTCGGCGATGCGCTGTCCGATGAACACCGCTGCCTCGCCCAACATGACGCTGACGGCGATGTTGGCGAACGCGGCGCGCAGCTGGCGCTCCTCGCCGAGTCGCTGTGTTTCCAGCATCCAGGTCGAAAACGTGGTGTAGGCGCCGACGAAGGCCGTGCCGGCCAGCAGGGCCGCATCCCTGTTCAGCGCCAGGCCCCCGAGAAAGCCGAGAAGCGCTGCGCCGCTGACGTTCACGACGAGGGTGCCGAACGGAAACGCCCGGGAAACGCGGTGCGCCACCGCACGGTCGATGACAAAGCGCAGCACCGATCCGATGCCGCCGATGAGCGCGACGCCCACCCAGACCAGAGCGGTCGTCGCCGCGGTGGCGGTCATTGGCGCACCCGTACCCGGCGCACCAATTTGGTGGCCAGGTGCGCCGCCAGCAGGCCGAGCACGACGCTGATGAGGGTGTAGCCGGCGGCCAACCCCCAATGTCCGTGCTCGATCATCCGCACGGTCTCGAGCTGCATCGTGGAGAAAGTGGTTAAGCCGCCGCACAATCCGGTGCCGAGCAGCGGGCGCCGATAGCTCGACGTCGGCAATCGCTCCAGCAGCCGGGTGGTGAAATACCCCACCATGAAGGCCCCGACGATGTTGACCGTGAACGTCGGCCACGGCCAGCGGTCCGGGTCGGTACCGGCCAGGGTGCTCACGGCGGCACGGGCCAGCGAGCCCAGCGCCCCACCGGCAAACACCGCGGCCAATTCGCGATAGTCCCGTTGCGCCACTGGCGTCGATTCCCTTCGTTTGCCGGTGCGCTACGCAGCGTATGGCGAAAGTCCCGACCGGTGCAGGCCGGGGGGACTTCGACACGGGCAGAATTGGGAACCATGGTGGCCAACCCTCGCGCCGGTCAGCCGGCCCAGCCCGAAGACCTTGTCGATCTGCCCCACCTGGTGACGGCCTATTACTCGATTCAGCCCGATCCCGGCGATGTCGCCCAGCAGGTGGCATTCGGCACGTCGGGACATCGGGGGTCGGCGCTCAATGGGGCGTTCAACGAGGCTCACATCCTGGCGATCACCCAGGCCATCGTCGAGTACCGCGCCGCTCACGGCACAACGGGCCCGTTGTTCATCGGCCGGGACACGCACGGCCTTTCCGAGCCGGCCTGGGTCTCGGCGCTGGAGGTGCTGGCCGCCAACGATGTCGTGGCCATGATCGACTCCCGTGACCGGTATACGCCGACCCCGGCGGTCAGCCACGCCATCCTCACCTACAACCGCGATCACACCGACGCGCCGGCCGACGGAATCGTCGTGACACCGTCGCACAACCCGCCTTCGGACGGCGGCTTCAAATACAACCCGCCCAACGGCGGCCCCGCCGACACCGACGCGACCAACGCAATCGCCAAGCGCGCCAACGAAATCCTGCTCGATGGGGCGCGCGTCAAGCGCATTCCGCTGGCCCGCGCGCTGCAGACCGCGCAGCGCCACGATTACCTCGGCAACTATGTCGACGACCTGCCCAACGTGGTCGACATCGACGCCGTCCGCGCGGCCGGGGTGCGGATCGGCGCCGACCCGCTGGGCGGGGCGAGCGTGGACTACTGGGACGAGATCGCCACACGGCATCGCCTGGATCTGACCGTGATCAATCCGCTGGTCGATGCGACCTGGCGGTTCATGACACTCGACCACGATGGCAAGATCCGGATGGACTGCAGCTCACCGGACGCGATGGCGGGGCTCATCCGCACGATTTCCGACAACCCCGACCGCTACCAGATCGCGACCGGCAACGACGCCGACTCCGACCGCCACGGCATCGTCACCCCCGACGCGGGCCTGCTCAACCCGAACCACTACCTGGCGGTGGCCATCGAGTATCTCTACACGCAGCGGCCGTCGTGGCCGGGCGGCATCGCCGTCGGCAAGACCGCGGTCAGTTCGTCGATGATCGATCGGGTGGTCGCCGGCATCGGCCGCAAGCTGATCGAAGTGCCGGTCGGCTTCAAGTGGTTCGTCGACGGCCTGCTCGAGGGCACCATCGGCTTCGGTGGCGAGGAGTCGGCCGGGGCGTCGTTCCTGCGGCGCGACGGCTCGGTGTGGACCACCGACAAGGACGGCATCATCCTGGCCTTGCTGGCCTCGGAGATGCTGGCCGTCACGGGGTCGAGCCCCTCCCAGCGCTATCAACACCTGACCGACGCGTACGGCACGCCGTGCTACGCGCGGGTCGACGCGCCCGCCGACCGCGACCAAAAGGCCCGGCTGGCCAAGCTGTCCGCTGAGCAGGTGACCGCGACGGAAGTGGCGGGGGAGCCGATTACCGCCAAGCTGACCGCGGCGCCGGGCAATGGCGCGGCATTGGGTGGATTGAAGGTGACAACGGCCAACGCGTGGTTTGCCGCGCGACCGTCGGGAACCGAGGACGTGTACAAAATTTATGCGGAATCTTTCAACGGACCCGAGCATTTAGCGGAGGTGCAAGAAACTGCGCGCGAGGTAGTTAATAAAGTCATTGGGTGACCCTTTCCCCCCGCCTTGCCCGTCCGGGGGGACGCGCGCTGCGTTCGACCCGTCTGCCGCGCGAAGTTTGGATCCTCAGCTGGGCAAATATCATGGTCGCGCTCGGTTACGGGGTCATTTCACCGGCGCTCCCGTCTTTCGCCCGCAGTTTCGGAGTCAGCATCAAGGCGGTGACTTTCTTGGTCACCGTCTTTTCGTTGAGCCGGCTGTGTTTTGCACCGATAAGCGGGCAACTGGTGCAGCGGCTGGGAGAGCGGCGGATCTACATCAGCGGCATGCTGATCGTTGCTGTCTCCACCGCGGCGTGTGCGTTTTCCCACGCTTACTGGCAATTGCTGGTTTTCCGCGTCATCAGCGGCATCGGATCGACGATGTTTTATGTGTCGGCACTGGGCCTGATGATCCATATCAGCCCGCCCGATGCGCGCGGACGGGTCGCGGGCCTGTTCACCACGTCGTTCATGGTGGGCGCAGTCGCCGGCCCGGCCGTCGGCGCCCTGGCGGCCGGTTGGGGGCTCACCGCACCATTCATCGTGTACGGCGTCGCGCTGCTCGGTGTGTCGGTGGTCCTGTTCTACGGCTTGCGGAATTCGGCCCTGGCCGCCCCGGGGCCGCCGACGCGATCGACGGTGACGATGCGAGAGGCGCTGCGCTTCCGTGCCTATTGGTCGTCGCTGGGAGCCAACTTCGCGACCGGCTGGTCGGCGTTCGGACTTCGCGTCGCCCTGGTCCCGCTGTTCATCACTGACGTCATGGGCCGCGGCGTCGGCATCATCGGCATTGCGCTCGCCGCGTTCGCAGGAGGCAACGCGCTGGCCATGATCCCCAGTGGCTACCTGTCCGACCGGATGGGACGCCGGACGTTGATGATCGTGGGCCTGGCGCTGTCCGGTGTGGCGACCATCTTCTTGGGCGCCGCGTCGTCGTTGACGACGTTTCTGGCCGTGGCGGTCGCGGTCGGTGCGGTAACGGGCATCTATATGTCGCCGATGCAGGCCGCGGTCGCCGACATCCTGGGCAGCGAGGCGCGCGCGGGCAGTCCGGTGGCGGCAGTCCAGATGATGTCCGACCTGGGCGCGATCATCGGCTCAATGACGCTCGGGTGGGTCGCCGAGCGGCTGAACTACGGTTGGGGTTTCACCATCAGCGGAGTCGTCCTACTGATCGCCGCGGTCGGCTGGGTGGTGGCGCCGGAAACCCGCACGGTGCCCGAGCCTGAGCCCGATCCGTTGCCGTCTCCGCACACGTTGAACCTGCCTGAACAGCAACTTTGAAGGACGGTTACCGGTGGTGTAGCTTCGATGAGCACGACTTGGGGCTATGGCGCAGCTGGTAGCGCACCACACTGGCAGTGTGGGGGTCAGGGGTTCGAGTCCCCTTAGCTCCACCCAAGATAAGGGCGTATCGCGCCCGCCGCCGTCGCGGATCTAACAGAAGGCGGCGGTCAAGAAACTCCCGCCGGCCACGAGCGCAATGACGAGCGCGGCGGTCTCGTGCCCCGTGGTCGCGGCCGCCACGACGCCGACGATCGCGCAGATAAATGTTGTGACAGCCAGAAACGCCATGAACAGCCGGTGCGAATTGACGGCTGCGCCAGAACGAGGCGTGACCATGGCTTTGTTCGTACGATCCACGCCCACCATGAAATCTCCTAGGTTGTGACGCCCGCAACATATCACAGCCAAATGTGGCCTGCATCACACGACGCGGGAGCCGGGCGATTCGGAACCTGGCCGGCGACGCTTCGTTACCATCGCCTAGTCGAAAAGACATCGAAGCATCGTGAAGAGGCCGCGTTGACCTATCCATCGCCCATCGAAGTCATCGTGTGGGGCACCGGCGCGGTCGGCCGCGAGATGATCACGACGATCATCGATCACCGGCCGGACCTCCAAATAGTCGGTGCCCGAGTGTATTCCGACAACAAGGACGGAGCCGACGTCGGCGCACTGGTGGGCCGCAACCCCATCGGTGTGAGCGCCTCCGCCGATGTCGCCAAGATCCTGGCGACGCAGGCGGATTGCGTCCTCTACGCACCGCGGCGCACCAGCATCGACGACGTGTGCGCGCTTTTAGCCAGCGGGAAAGACGTTGCCACCACGGCATTCTTGTTTCACCCCCGACGGATCGCACCATCTGACGCCGAGCGCATACTCGACGCCTGCCGGAGCGGTGACTCCACCGTGCACGGCAGCGGCCTGAACCCCGGCAACCTTTCCGGTGTGCTGCCGCTGGCGTTGTCGGGGATGAGCCGCACCATCGACAAGATCACGGTGCAAGAGCGCGCCGACTGGTCGGTCTATGAGAGCACCTCGATCACGTTCGACGGCATGGCGTTTGGGCAACCGATGGAAGAGATCAATCCGTCGACCAATGAGTTCCTGGCGTTCAACAGCACGCTGTTCACCGAACAGGTGTGGTTTCTCGCCGACGCATTGAACGCCGGCATCGACGAGGTCACCGCCACGGTGGAGGCGGTGCCCGCGACGGCCGATCACCAGATCTTCGATCACGTGTTGCGCGCGGGAACCACGGCGGGACAACGATGGAGATGGTCGGGACGGCGCGGCGGTGACGTCCTCGTCGAGATCGAAACGCTGTGGACGGTCGGCGGAGAGTATCCCGACCATTGGCCCACCCCCGAACACGGCTGGACATTGACCATCGAGGGCGACCCGTCGATGCGCGCCCACTTCTTCTGCCTGGCCAGCTTCGGCCGCGCGGCAAGCATCGAGGAGCACGTACGTTCGGCGAGCGTGGCGACCGCCATGCAGGTTCTCAACGCGGTGCCGGTGGTCTGCGCCGCACCTGCGGGGGTCGCGACCATGGCGGACCTGCCCCTGATCCGCAGCCACACCGGCTTCGGCAACGGGTCGACGGTTGTTCCGCGTTGATCGGCGACGCTGTCATCTGCCGGCGATCCGCCGATTAGGTTTTCGTCTCGAGGCGCATTAATCTAGCCCGCGGTTCGATTGCGACTCAGGAAAGCAGCCATGCCTGTTCAGCCCACTTTGCTGCGCCGACAAGCGTTGCGCAGTACCCGTCGACGGCGGGTCGCGCCCCGCGTGAAGTGTCCGATGGTCGGTCAGTGCTTCGACATCGAAGTCACTCGCGACGCGGACGGATGGACGATCGACGTCCCCGAGATCGGCAGGGGCACGCGCACGAGCAGTCGAGCCGCCGTGGAACTGGCCGCGCGAGAATGCATCGCAACGTGGACCGGCATCCCGATCGGTTATGTCGCCGTTTTTGTCGTCAGCGAAAACGGTTAGCGGCCAATTTCCTCGGAAACTACGCGCCCCTTGCGTCGCCGCAGAAGCCGGTTCGCGTCAGTGGCAGTCGGCGGCGCGTTGTTGCCGGGCGGACTGCAGGATCGAGCCCGCGGTGAGAAACGCAGGTTTGTCGCGGTCCGCGGGATCGACGGGCAGACCGGCCGCGCGCCGCATCACCATCAACGCGAGAGCGCTGTATGTCCCGTAGGGGACGATCAACAGGTTCACCTGTGCCTCGCTGCCGATGAACGTCATCACATGCTGGCGCTTGTGTTCCCATCCGTGCCAGTTGAAGTCGGGCGGCCGCTGTAGCGGCGGCCAGTTGACGTTGACCGAGGAGATGCCGCCGAGCAGGGGTGTCAGTGCTGTGACGACGCCGGGCAATTCGTTGGTGATGCGGTCTGCGCGTGGCCACCACGCTCCGTCGATGTCGCCCCCTAGCTGGCGCGCTACGGAGAGCCGGACGGGGACGGCTGTGCGTCGGCTCGCCCGCATATACGTCATCGCCGGGCGATTCGGGTCGGGACCAACACCACCGTTAGCGCTGTGCGATACACGGATTGTTCCTTCAGATCGGCATCGCTCGTCCGCGGTCGCGTGGCGAGTGGAGGAATCACATTGCCATGGGTATCCTCTGCGCCCAGTGCGGCGGAATACCGCTGACAACGAAACGGCTCACCTTCGACGCTACCCCACCAGCGGCGTTTGCCCGCTATGAAAGCGGTCAGGTGACCAGGGACAGCGCATAACCGCGACGCAGCTTGCCCGACGGGGTCTTGGGAATCGCCCCGGGGGCCAGCACCACCACATTGCGTGGCCGCGCTGCGACTTCGGCGACGACTTCGTGGGCAACCTCATGCTTGATGCGCCGCACCTGCGCGGGGTCATCGACGTTGTTCGACTCCACCGCAACGGCGAACGATTCCCGCGAACGGCCGGCGTCGAGACGCACGGCCGCCACACATCCCGCGCGCACTCCGGCGACCCGTCCGGCAGCGCGTTCGACGTCACTGGGGTAGATGTTGCGTCCGGCCATGATGATGACGTCTTTGGCCCGGCCGCAGACCACCACGTCGCCCCGCTCGGTGAGGTAACCCAGATCGCCGGTGTTCAGCCAGCCCTGATCGTCTTGGGCGGCGACAAAACCGGCCGTCGTGACATATCCGGATGTGACCGGATCCCCCCGCAACTCGATGACTCCCACACCTCGGGTCGGCTGGAGGGCCCCGTCCTCATCGACGACGCGGGCCTGCATACCGTTGAGCAACGGCCCCAGCGATGCAAGTCGGCGGGTGCGGCCCGTGGTGGCGGGAACCGCGCGGCGCAGCAGCGCCAGCATGTCGCCGTCCACCTCATCGACGACCAGTCCGCGGCCGCACTCCGAAAACGACACTGCCACAGTTGTTTCGGCCATTCCGTAGGCGGGCAAGATCGCTTCGGGACGCAGCCCGAACGGCGCCCCGGCCGCACATAATTCCTCCACATCGGCCGGTTCGACCTGTTCGGAGCCCGATAACGCCCACCGCAACGACGACAGATCGAAATCGCCGGGCTTCGCATGCCGGCGTAACCGCTTGGCCAGCAACGCGTAGGCAAAATTCGGTGCGGCCGTCATGGTCGCCCGGTATTTATCGATCAACTTGGGCCACAACAAAATATCGGACAAGAAGTCGAGTGGGGTGATCTTGACCAACTCGGCACCGAATAGCATTGGCACCGTTAAAAATCCGGTCATGCCCATGTCGTGGAACAGCGGCAGCCAGCTCACGATCACATCGGTATCCAGGTCGTAGCGGGCGCCGACGAACATCGCCTCGGCGTTGGCGATCAGGTTGGCATGGGTGATCGTCACCGCTTTCGGACAATCCGTCGAGCCCGAGGTCAACTGCAGAAGCGCCAGATCGCTCTCATCGCTGTCGACGACGTCGGTCGGTGCGGCGCTCGATAACTCGGCCATTGTCACCACCGTGACGCCATGCTCGCGCAACACGTCCACGGCGACCGTGAATGGCTCCGACACGACCACGACGGTCGCCTCGATCATGGCGATGACCGCCAACGTGTCGTGCACCCAAGCCTGCAGATCGGTGCGCGGCGTCGGCTGATGCAGCATCGTCAAACACGCGCCGCGCAGCCACACCCCCTGCGCGATGGGCGCGACTTCCACCGGCGCGCCGGCCAGCACGCCGACCCGATCACCCGGGCCGACCCGCAACGCGGCCAATCCACCAGCTACCCGACGGGCCCTCTGATGAACCTCACCCCAGGTTGACCGGATTGGCGAACCGGGGTCTCCGGTCACCAGGCCATGCGTGCTCGATTCCGCGGCGCTGAGCATCGAATCAACGAATCTGCTCACGTCAGCTCCCATGTGTCAGACCAGGCCATGGGCCCGTTTTGGCCATCTCGGGACGTATGAGGTGACCCGGCCATGTTACGACCGGCCACGTGCGCGCCCCGGGAAGGCGCGCCGCCCGCCCGGGTGACGGCGGGGGCGCCGCTGGCCGATCCGCCCGCGACAAAAGCGCAACTGCGGATAGGCTGGTGTCAACAACGGGAGGATGGGCGCCATGTCCACACAGAATTGGTGCGACGCACCCCAGATTCACCCGTCGCAGATCCGGGTCGGCGACGTCATCGGCACGCGGCGGCCCACCGAATTGCGCCTTACCGTCAAGATGATCAGCGGTCCGCAGAGCGGTCCGCGGCAGTGGACATTCTTCAGCCGCGACGACAACGGCCAGCAGCGCACCAGCACGTTCGGCGAGGACGACGTAGTTCGCAGATACGCCTAAAGCGGCATGACCACGCAAGAGAACTCGGCCAACCGCCAAGGGCGGCAACGGATTTAGGCGCCCGGCGCGATCGCTATCGATTTCGTGTCGAGGTAGCTGTCGAGTCCTTCGGGCCCCAGTTCGCGGCCGTACCCGCTGGCCTTGACGCCGCCGAAGGGCGCGAAGGGATCCATGGTGTAACCCTGGTTGACGCCGACGGTGCCGGTGTGGATGCGGGTGGCCAGCGCCAGCGCGCGGTCGGTGTCGTTGCTCCACACCGACCCGGCCAGGCCGTAGTCGGAATCGTTGGCGATCGCCAGCGCCTGCTCGTCATCGCGGTAGGGGATGACGGTGATCACTGGCCCAAAAATCTCTTCCCGCGCGATGCGCATGGTGTTGTCGGCCGCCGCGAACAGCGTGGGCCGGACATACCAGCCGCGGTCGAGCCCGTCGGGCATGTCGGTGCCGCCGACGACGACGCGCGCCCCTTCGTCCTGACCGATCCGGATGTAGTCGCGAACGCGCTGCTGTTGGCGCCGGGACACCAACGGGCCGAGCTGGGTGTCGGGATCGCTGGGATCGCCGACGCGAAGGCCGATCATTTCGGCCGCGAGCGCGTCGACGTATTCGTCGTGGCGCCCTTGGGGCACCAGCACGCGGGTCAGCGCATTGCAGATCTGGCCGCTGTTGGACAGGCTCGCCGATCGCACCCCGGCGGCCACCTTGGCCGGCGACGCGTCGTCGAGCACCAGCGCGGCGGACTTGCCGCCGAGTTCCAGGCTGACCTTGGTGAGGTTGGCCGCGCAGGATGTGGCCACGGCGCGCCCGGCCGCGGTGGAACCGGTGAATGACACTTTGTCCACGCCACGGTGGGCGACAAGGTAGGCGCCCAGCGCACCGTCGCCCGGGAGCACGTTGACCACGCCGGGCGGCAGGCCGGCCTCGGTGATCATCTCACCTAAAAGCAGTGCGTCCAACGGGCTTTCGGGTGCGGGCTTGAGCACCACCGTGCAGCCGGCCAACAGCGCGGGCACGAGTTTGGTGACGATGAGGAACTGGGGCATGTTCCAGGGCACGATCGCCGCGACGACGCCGACGGGTTCCTTGCGGACGTGCACGTCGCTCCCGAAGAACCCGGGCCTGGTCTCCTGCCACGCGTGCCTTTCGGCCAGATCGCAGAACGCGCGCATCATGAATGCCGGCAGGCCCACCTGGGCGCGCTGGGCGAAGCTGATCGGGGCGCCGATCTCGGCCGTGATGGTGGTGGCCATCTCGGCGCGGCGTCGGTCGTAGATGTCGGCCAGGCGGCGGACCGCGGCGATCCGTTCTGCCGGCTCGCTGCGACCCCAGCGTTCGAAGGCTGCCCGCGCCGCGGCCACCGCCGCGTCGACGTCGTCGGATCCCGCCGCAGCGACCTCGGCGATGGGTTCCTCGGTGTGCGGCGAGATGACGTGCAGGACGCCGGCCCGCGGCCGTACCCCCTCGCTTCCGGCGGTTTGCACTGCGGGGTTGTGGTCCATCTGCGCCTCCCGAGGCCAGTATCAACTACTTGCTATTGATGGGTCGAGGATATACCGTCGGCCCTGACGGAGCTCTCAGGGATCGGTGAAACCGGTGCGCAGGTGGTTGTTTCGCGCAGGCAATGCTGCAGTGAGCGGCTGGACGCCGAAGGTTTTCCGAGATTGGACTGCTTAAGGAGCGATCATGGCCCGATTTCCCAAACCGCCGGAGGGCAGCTGGACTCAGCATTACCCCGAATTGGGCACCGAGCCGGTGTCCTACGAGGACTCGACCAGTCCCGAGATCTATGAGTTGGAACGCGACGCCATCTTCAAGCGGGCCTGGCTCAATGTCGGTCGCGTTGAACAGCTTCCACGCAAAGGTAGTTACCTCACCCGGGAGCTGAAGGTCGTCAACACCTCAATCATCCTGGTCCGCACGACATCTGGCGACATCAAGGCGTACCACAACGTGTGCCGGCATCGGGGCAACAAGTTGGTGTGGAACGACATGCCGCAGGAAGAAACGAGCGGAGTGTGCCGGCAGTTCACCTGCAAATACCACGGCTGGCGCTACGACCTGGACGGCAACCTCACCTTCGTGCAGCAGGAGGAGGAGTTCTTCGACCTCGACAAGAGCCGCTACGGGCTGGTGCCGGTGCACTGCGACGTGTGGGAAGGTTTCATCTTCGTCAACTTCGCCAAGAAGCCCGAACAGTCGCTGCGAGAGTTCCTCGGCCCCATGATCACCGGGCTGGAAGGCTTTCCCTTCGACAAGATGGTCTCGCGCTGGTGCTACCGCTCGGAAGTCAAGGCGAACTGGAAGCTCTACCTGGACGCGTTCCAGGAGTTCTATCACGCGCCCGTGTTGCACGCGAACCAGTCACCGACCGCGTACTCAAAGGCCGCGGCGGAGGCGGGTTTTGAAGCCCCGCACTACCGGCTGGACGGGCCACACCGGCTGGTCAGCACGTCGGGGGTACGGGCCTGGGAGATGGCAGACGAGATGCGCAAACCGATGGAGGACATCTGCCAGAGCGGACTGTTCGGGCCGTGGGACAAGCCCGACCTGGGCCCGATGCCCGCCGGGCTCAACCCCGCGAAATGCGATCCGTGGGGGCTGGATTCGTTCCAGCTGTTCCCCAACTTCGTCATCCTGTTCTGGGGCCAGGGCTGGTATCTGACCTACCACTACTGGCCGACGTCGTACAACAGCCACGTCTTCGAGGGCACGCTGTACTTCCCGGCGCCGCGCTCACCCCGCGAGCGGGTGGCCCAGGAACTGGCGGCGGTGTCGTTCAAGGAATACGGGCTGCAGGACGCCAACACGCTGGAGGCGACCCAGAGCATGATCGAATCCAAGGTGATCGACGAGTTCTTGCTCTGCGACCAGGAGATCCTGATCCGGCACCTCCACAAACAGACCGCGGCCTGGATCGACGACTATCGCCGGACAACCAAGCTGTCTGAGGCGGGGGTGTGAACGCGATGCCCACGATGCTGCCTGCCGAGTTCGCCGACCTCGAACCGTTCACCGACTGGTGCCTGCCCAGCGAGCCCGAGCGCTACGCCAAGAGGCTGGCCAGTTCCATGGTCGACATGAAGGCCTTCTACGACGCGATCACGCCGCGGGCCGAAGAAGCGCTGTCGTTCTGCGACAAGTTCTCTCTCGACGACCTGCCCGACGACGTTCAAAACCTGATGCTTCTCCTCTATTCCATGATCATGGTGTCGTTCCCGGTGGAGTGCTGGAAACAGCCCCGCGTCCCCGACTCGGGCGCTTCGACCCTGGACTGCGTGTCCGAGCCGGTTCCGTGACCGAAGTGACCGTCCTGCGGGCGGCGCGGTGGGCCGACGTCGTGACCGGCCAAATCCACGCGCCGGCGGTGATCGTGGTCGACGGCGAACGCATCACCGCGATCAATCCCGAAGGGCCACTACCGGATTCGGCAACCATCGTCGACCTCGGCGACGTGACGCTGCTGCCGGGTCTGATGGACATGGAACTCAATCTGCTCATCGGCGGGCCCGGCGGCCCAGAGGGTCTGCCGTCGCCCATGCACGGCGTGCAGGACGATCCCGCCTACCGCACGTTGCGCGGCGCGGTCAACGCGCGCACCACGCTGGACGCCGGGTTCACCACGGTGCGCAACCTCGGGCTGATGGTCAAGACCGGGGGGTATCTGCTCGACGTGGCGCTGCAGCGCGCCATCGATCAGGGTTGGCACATCGGGCCGCGCATCTATCCCGCCGGCCATGCCGTCACCCCATACGGCGGGCACCTGGACCCAACGGTCTTCCAGCGGTTGGCCCCCGGGGTGATGCCGCTGTCGGTGGCCGAAGGCATCGCCAATGGTGTGCCCGACGTGATCGCCTGCGTGCGCTACCAAATCCGGCACGGCGCCAAGCTGATCAAGGTGTCCGCCTCAGGCGGAGTGATGTCGCACAGCACCGCGCCCGGCGCGCAGCAGTACTCCGATGCCGAGTTCGCCGCGATCGCCGACGAAGCCCACCGGGCCGGCGTCCGCGTGGCCGCACACGCCGTCGGTGACACCGCGATACAGGCCTGCATCCGCGCCGGGATCGACTGCATCGAACACGGCTTCTTGGCCAGCGACGAGACTATTCAGATGATGGTCGACCACGGCACCTTCTTGGTCTCGACCACGTACTTGACCGACGCGATGGCCATCGACCGCATCGCACCGGAGCTCCGCAAGAAGGCGCTCGAGGTGTTCCCACGCGCAAAGTCCATGCTGCCCAAGGCGATTGACGCGGGTGTGCGGATCGCGTGCGGTACCGACGCGCCAGCCATCCCGCACGGCCGAAACGCCGAGGAACTGGGCGCGCTGGTGGAACGGGGAATGACGCCCGCGCAGGCAATCCGGGCGGCCACGGTGGTGGCCGCCGAGCTGATCGACGCCGACGACGAGTTGGGCAGGCTGGCGCCCGGCTATCTCGCGGACGTCATCGCTGTGCCGGGTAACCCCTTCGACGACATCGCCGCGACGCTTGACGTCCGCTTTGTCATGAAGAACGGGCAGATCTACAAAAGCCCCGCGGCCTGACGGAGGCGGTATGGAACTCACCGATAACATCCTGTGGCTGCTCAAGCAGGCCTTCTACTATTCGCTGACCACCATCAACGAGGCGATGCGGGAGTACGGCGTGAGCACCGCCCAGATCGGTGTGCTGCGCCAGCTGACCAACGAACCCGGGTTGTCCGGCGCCGAATTGGCCCGGCGCCTGCTGATCAGCCCGCAAGGCGTTCAGCTCGCCCTCACCGCCCTGGAACGCCGCGGCCTCGTGGAAAGAAAACAAGACCCGCAGCACGCGCGCATCCTGCGGGCCTACCTGACCGGCGACGGCCGCAAGGTCGCTGAAACGGTTGTCAGTGACGCGATCGCGGCGCACCAGGAGGTGTTCGGGGTGCTGACCGAGCAAGAGCAACGGACCCTGCGTGAACTGCTGGGACGGGTTGTGGAAAAGGGCACCGGCCACGAGTTGTTCGACGACCACGTCGACGGCTGACACCGCCTTCGCCGCGGCAGGTCAATATCTAGTACTTGAGACTAATCGCAAGTAGTTGATACTCTGGCGGAGATGGGAGAAAACCGCGTGGCAACGGACGCCGGTCCGGCAACGGTGACCGGCAAGGGTGCGGGCGCTGTCGGCATGGCCGATTTGCCGGATGGCTTTGTGCCGCTTCGGATCAAGCGCGTGGTCTCCGAGACCCGTGACGCAGTGTCGATCGTTCTCGATATTCCTGAGGGCTGCGCGGAACAGTTCAACTACCAGGCGGGACAGTTTCTGACGTTGCTGGTCAGCGTCGACGGACGCGAGCACCGACGCTGCTATTCGATGTCGTCTTCGCCCGCGGTCGGCGAAGACCTGCGCATCACGATCAAACGCGACCGCGACGGCGCCGTGTCGAACTGGCTCAACGACACCGCCGCACCCGGCGACGAGCTGTACGCCCTGCCGCCGCAGGGCCGTTTCGTCCTGAACGACACCGACCGGCATCTGGTCGCGTTCGCCGGCGGAAGCGGCATCACACCGGTGTTCTCGCTGTTACGTACCGCGCTGACGTCCGGCACGCGCAGCGCGCGACTGTTCTACGCCAACCGAAACCGTGACGCGGTGATCTTCGATGAGTCCCTGGAGGCGCTGGAACGGCAGCACGCCGACCGTTTCGTCCTGCACCACCATCTCGACGACCAAAGCGGCTTCGCCACCCAGGCGGACGTCGCCGCGTTCGTCCAGGACGCCGACGGCGCCGACTTTTACGTCTGCGGGCCCAATGAGTTCATGGACACCGTACGAACCGCCCTGTGCGCGGCGGGCGTGCCGGCCGACCGCCTGCACATTGAGCACTTCGACGTGACCGACGTGGCGGCCGCGGCGCCACCCGATACCGAGGTGGTCACCGATGAGGTCACCATCGTGCTGGGCGGGTCGACGACGACCGCGCGGTACGATCCGGGCAACACGTTGCTGCAGACGGCCCGCATGGCGGGCCTGCGGGCGCCGTCGTCGTGTGAATTCGGCTCGTGTGGAACGTGTATGGCGCGCCTGACGCAGGGTAGCGCCCGGATGATCAACAACGATGCGCTCGATCAGGATGAGGTCGACGAAGGCTGGGTGCTGACGTGTCAGGCGATGCCCACCAGTCCCACGGTGCGGGTGGTCTACGAGTGAGCGAAAAGGCGGTCGACGGTGGAGCGGCTTCGATGACCAGGGTGGCGGTGGTGACCGGTGGCGCCTCGGGCATGGGCGAGGCGACCTGCCACGAATTGGGCCGCCGCGGCCTGAAAGTGGCCGTCCTCGATGCCAATGAGCATGCGGCGCAACGGGTCACCGACGACTTGCGCGCCGAGGGTGTGACCGCACTCGGGGTGGGCGCCGACGTCACCGATCGGTCCGCCCTGGAGCAGGCCTTCGCGAAGGTGCGCAGTGAGCTGGGCCCGGTGACGGTTTTGGTGACCAGCGCGGGCATGTTCGACTTTTCGCCGTTCTTGGACATCACCGCCGAAACCTGGTCGCGGATCATCGACGTCAATCTCACCGGCACCTTTCATTGCTGCCAGGTAGCGCTGCCGGACATGGTGGCGGCGAACTGGGGGAGGATCGTGATGATCTCGTCGTCGAGCGCCCAGCGTGGCTCGCCGTTCGCCGCCCACTATGCGGCGTCCAAAGGTGGGGTGATCACCTTGACCAAGTCGTTGGCCCGGGAGTACGCGCAGCACGGGATCACGGTGAACAACATTCCGCCGTCGGGCATCGAGACCCCGATGCAGCACCAGGGCCAGGCCGCCGGGTACCTGCCCTCCAACGAGCAGATCGCCAGCAATATCCCGTTGGGCTACCTGGGTACCGGGGCCGATATCGCCGCGGCGGTGGGGTTTTTGTGTTCGGAAGAAGCAAGGTACATCACCGGTCAGGTCTTAGGTGTCAACGGCGGAGCGGTGATGTGATAGTGAGGATTCGATGACAAGAGCAGGCCGGCCCCCCGAGGGCTCCTGGACCGAGCACTACCCCGAGTTGGGAACCGGTCCAGTCTCTTTCAGAGATTCGACGTCTCCGGAGTTCTACGAACTCGAGCGTAAGGCGATCTTCAAGCGGGCCTGGCTCAACGTCGCCCGGGTCGAGGAACTGCCCCGTGTCGGCAGCTACCTGACCAAAGAGATCGAAGTCGTCGGGACTTCGGTGATCCTGGTCAAAGGCAAAGACGAGCAGATCCGCGCCTTTTACAACGTGTGTCGGCACCGCGGAAACAAGTTGGTGTGGAACGACTTTCCCGGTGAGGAGACCCGCGGGACGTGCCGGCAGTTCACCTGCAAGTACCACGGCTGGCGCTACGACCTGCAGGGCGCACTCAAATTCGTTCAGCAGGAATCGGAGTTCTTCGACCTCGATCGGGCTGAGTACGGGCTGCGGCCGGTGCACTGCGACGTGTGGAACGGCTTCATTTTCATCAACTTCGACACCGAGCCGCGCCAGAGTCTGCGCGAGTTCCTCGGTCCGATGATCACCGGACTCGACGACTATCCATTCGGGAAGCTGACCGAACGCTACGACTGGGTGGCCCACAACAACAGCAACTGGAAGATCTTCGCCGACGCCTTCCAGGAGTACTACCACGTACCCTCGCTGCACTCACAACAAGTGCCGGCGGAGGTGCGCGAGCCCAACGCCGGATTCACTTGTGGGCACTTCCAACTCGACGGCCCGCACCGGTTGGTCTCGACCGCCGGGCGGCGCCGCTGGCTGCTGCCGCCCGAATACATGTACCCGATCGAGCGCGCCACCCGCAGCGGCCTGGTGGGGCCGTGGCGGACCCCCGACATCGGCGAGCTGCCGGCCGGGCTCAACCCGGGTGGGATCGAGCCCTGGGGGATCAGCAACTTCCAGATCTTCCCGAACATCGAGATTTTGATCTATGGCGGGTGGTATCTGCTGTACCGGTACTGGCCCACCTCGCACAACACGCACCGGTTCGAGGCATACACCTACTTCCACCCGGCGAGCACCGTGCGGGAGCGCATCGAGCACGAAGTCGCCGCGGTGGTGCTCAAAGAGTTTGCGCTGCAAGACGCCGGGATGCTCGGCGGGACACAGGCGGCACTGGAATACGGCATCGTCGACGAGTTTCCCCTCAATGACCAAGAGATCCTGGTGCGCCACCTGCACAAGGTCGCGGTCGACTGGGTCGAAGCCTATCGCCGCGAACAGCATCCGGTGGGGGTGTGAGCATGCCGAGCCTGTTGCCCAGCGCGTTCGCCGAGCTGGAGGACTACGCCCAAACCTGGTGCCTGGCCACTGAAACCGAACGCTGGAATGCCCGGGTCGGCGCGTCGATGCCGGAGCTGCGCGACTTCTATGACGCGTTCTTCCCCCGCCTCGAAGAGGCGATCGACTACTGCGACAAGTTCCCGCTCGACAACCTGCCCGACGACGCACTCAACCTGTTGCACATGATCTATTCGCTGATCATGGTCGCCATGGCGGTGGAGATCATGCATCAACCGGCCCCGGTCGACGCCGCCGACGCGGTCATGACCCGGACCGGCTGGCCGGTGCCCTGATTCATCCCTTCTTCGAGAGGAGCGACCATGAGTGTGCTCACCATCACCAAACTCACCGAGTTCGTCGGCGCCGAAGTCGCGGGCCTGGAGCCTGCCGCGCTCGCGAGTGACGACTCGGTCGGTGCGGCGGTGTTGGATGCGTTGGAAGACAACGGAGTTCTGGTCTTCCGGGGCCTGCAGCTCGACCCGGCGGCCCAGGTCGGCTTCTGCCGGCGCCTCGGCGAGATCGATCACTCCTCCGACGGCCACCACCCGGTGCCCGGCATCTACCCGATCACCCTGGACAAGTCCAAGAACGCCTCGGCCGCCTATCTGAAGGCCACCTTCGACTGGCACATCGATGGCTGCACACCGCTGGGCGACGAATGTCCTCAGAAGGCCACGGTGCTCTCGGCGGTGCAGGTCGCCGAGTGGGGCGGTGAAACCGAGTTTGCCAACTCGTACGCCGCTTACGACGCCCTGACCGATGAAGAGAAGGACCGGTTCGGCGCCCTGCGTGTGGTGCACTCGCTGGAAGCCTCCCAGCGCCGCGTGTATCCGGATCCCTCGCCGGAACAGGTGCAGCGCTGGCGATCTCGGCGTACCCATGAGCATCCGCTGGTGTGGACGCACCGCAGCGGCCGCAAATCACTCGTGCTGGGCGCCTCCGCGGATTACGTCGTGGGCATGGATCTCGACGAGGGCCGGGCCCTTCTGGACGAGCTCCTGGCGCGCGCGACGGTGCCCGACAAGGTCTACAGCCACAGCTGGTCGGTCGGGGACACCGTCATCTGGGACAACCGCGGGGTGCTGCACCGTGCCGCCCCGTACGACCCGGACTCCCCACGGGAGATGCTGCGCACCACCGTGCTCGGCGACGAGCCGATCGAATGACAGCCGACCAGCATCCGCTCCGTCTGACACCATTGCCCGCCGACGAGTGGGACGAGCGCGCCCGGCACGCGCTGGCGTCCCTGATCCCGGCCGAGCGGGCGAACCCCGTTGGCGCGGGCAATGTTTTGTCGACCCTGGTCCGCCACCCCGATCTGACCGCGGCCTACCTGCCGTTCAATGCGTATTTGCTGACCCGGTCGACCTTGTCGCCCCGGATCCGGGAAGTCGCGCTGCTGCGCGCGGTGCACCGATGCGATTGCGGCTACCTGTGGTCGCACCACATCCCGATCGCGCTGCGAGCCGGCCTGACCGAATCCGACATCGACGACGTTCGATCAGGCCGCAGCGCCGACCGGACCGACCAGGCCGTCATCCAGGCCGTCGACGACCTCACCGGCACCAGCACCATCGGCCGTTCGACCTGGGATGAACTTCGCCGGCTCTTCACCGAACAGCAGTGCATGGACCTGACTTTCACCATCGGCGGCTACCTGCTGCTGGCCTTGGTCGTCAACACTTTCGGTGTCCAAGACGAGGGACGGTAGGCCAGGGGCGTCACCGGCGATTCGGCGTCCCCGGGTCACCGACCTCTGAGGTGACTGACTAGAGCGCCGGCACCTGCGCTATCGGGCACTGGCATGGTTGTGAGCGTATTCGGGCTAGTGGCCGGCGACCAACGTCAGCTCTGTCGCGACCGCGGCGCCACACGCCGCCGCCACGATCGAAAGTACGATCCAGTCAGCAAGTTTCGGTCGTGAGGGGGCCGCCGAGATCTGGCCGGCGCCGCCGCGCGCGGTGATCGCATCGCCCATCTCGTCGGCGCGCCGCAATGTCACGGTGACCACCGCGACGATCAGATCGATCACCTCTCCCGCCCGTCGCCTCAGCAGGGCCCTGCGGGACCGCGGCGTGTGTTTGGGCCGCAACCGGCGAGCCGCGTGGAGCACCCGGAATTCGTCGATCAGCATCGGGAAGGTGCGCAGTGCGAGCGCCAAGGCGACTGACCAGTCGTCGATCGGGATCCGCAATCGTCGCAGTCGGCGACCCAACGTGGCCACCGCGGGCGCGATTTCGGCGACATTGGTGGTCCATGACACCATCGCGCCGAGACCGAGCAACACGACCGACATCGCGGTGACGCGCAGGAAGTCCAACAGGCCGCCGAGGCCGACGGACGCGGTGCCCACGTGGATCACCGGACTCCCGCTCGCCAATGTCGCAGCGACACCGACGATGGCCAGCAAAATCCATAGCCAGCGCGGCACCGACGGCAGCACGCCTCGCGGAATATCTGCTACCCACACTCCCGCCAGCACCAGCGCGGCCGCCAGTCCGATCGCCACCCATCCTGGGAAAAACGCCAACAACACCGAAATGCCAAAAACGGTAATCAGTTTGGTGCCGGCCCACAGCTCGTGTAAGCGGGAGCTCCCGGGAACTGGTCGCAACAGCACGACGGGACGGCGGCGGGCGGCAGGGGGCTTCGGCGGCAAGTCCGTAGGTGACGTATTGCGCTGGGCCGCAGACGGTTCCAGTGAACCGTCGCGCAGGTGCACGATGCGCGGGCACAGCTCTTCCAGCCCGGCGAAGTCATGCGAAATGACCACTACGGTCAGACCGGTCTCGCGTCGCCGATCCGCGAGCAGCCGCACCAGACCGCGCTGGCTGGCGGCGTCCAGCCCCGCCAGTGGCTCGTCGAGGATCAATACCCGCGGCGACCGCGCTAGCAACCCGGCCAGGACCACGCGGCGCATCTGGCCGCCGCTGAGCTGGTCGATGCGCCGCTTCGCCAGCGCGGCGTCCAAGCCGACGACCGCCAGCGCCGCGGTCACCCGGGTGTGATCGTCAGGCGAAAAGCCGCCCGCAGAGGCCACTTCCAGGTCTACACGGCTGCGCATCAACTGCAGCCGGGCCGCCTGGAACTTGAGTGCGACCACGCCGACCTGCTCAGCGACGAGGCGCCCGTCAAGCAGACAGGCACCGGTGGTCGGCTTCGTCAATCCGGCCATGATCCACGCCAGCGTCGACTTTCCGGAGCCATTGCCGCCGTGGATGAGCAGCCCGTCGCCCTCATGCACCGTGAAGCTGACATCGCGGAGCGCGGTGTTCGCCCAGGGGGTGCCACTGGCGTATTCGTGGCCGACACCGACGAGTTCGAGCACCGGCGCGTGGGATTGGTGGTTTACCGGTACTGTCGCCGCCGGCGCGGGCGCGGTCTCGACCATAGCGGTGTTATCCAGCGAAGCGCTGAGATTGACCGTGCGGTCGGCGGATTCGGCCTCGTCGGTGTAGTGGGTGACATTCACCAGGGTCGTGCCGTAACGGTCGGTCAGACCGGACAGGAGGGCCAGCAGTGCGTCCCGGCCCTTCTGGTCGACCATGGCGGTGACCTCGTCGGCGATGATCAGCGACGGTTCCCGCGCCAGCGCGGCGGCCACCGACAGACGCTGCAGTTCACCGCCGGACAGGCCACCGGTGTCGCGTTCGGCGAGGCCGGCCAGCCCGACTTCGCGGAGTAGCCGGTCGACGTCCGTGGTCTTGCCGGGCGGCAGCCCCCAGACCACATCGTCGGCCACCCGCGTGCCCAGCACCTGGCTTTCCGAGTGCTGCATCACGATCGCGGTGCCACCGAGCTGACCGAGACCCACGGCGCCGGGGCGTTCGACAGTGCCCGATGTCGGTTCGCGGCCGGTCAAGATCAGCGTCAGCGTGGTTTTCCCCGAGCCGTTGGCGCCGGTGACCGCGACGTATTCGCCTGCCCGCACGTCCAGGCTGACCGCCCGCAGCGCGTCATGGTCGGCGTGCGGGTAGCGGAAGCGCACCTCGTCCAGCCGCACAGGCACCGGCGCAATCGGCCCGCGTTCGGTCAGCGCGTCCAGTTTGTGCACATCGGGAACGCCGCGCAGCCGCTGCAGCACCCGCGACAGGGCCCACCAACCGATCACCGAAGCGACGGTGATCGCGACGGCGGCGTATCCGAGGACGAGCCACTGCCAGTAATTCAAAGCTTCGGCGAAGAACCGCTTGAACTCCTGCGCCGGCGCCTGCAGGTACGGTACCCGCGCCATGATCGCCGCGACTCCGTCAACGGTTGCGGTGATCGCGCCGAACACCAGCCGCCGGAACCGCGCCAGGACGGTCAATGCGATGACCGCCGCAGCACCGACGACGACACCGGCGACAAAGGACACGGCGATCACGGTCGGCGTGCCGCGGTCGCGGCGTTTCACGATTCCAGCCAGGCCACCGACATAGGCGCAGAGCAGGACCGTCATGAAGCCGCTCAAGCCGACCACCAGGAAGCCGATCACGCCGGCGGCGACCGTAGCCGTGATCAGCACGCGAATCTGGTAGCGATAGGCGAGCAGACCCATCGGCACGGCGCCCAGCAATCCCAGCCCCCCGGCGTGCGGGAGGACGACGGCAATGATCGCGATCGCCGCGCACAGGGCGCCCATCACCGATGCCTGCGCCAGTTCACTGGGTCGTAGCGATGGAGCCCGTGGCGGCGCGATCGCCGTGGCGGCTGTCACGCCACGATTATGCCCGGGGTCAAATGCGCTCTCTTATCAAATTTTCAGGTAGCCCTTGTCGACGGGAATCAGCGCTGCGGCAACGGGCGGGAACGCACCAACGTCGGCCACCAGAACCACGGCCCGAGGATCCGCAGGATGGCCGGCACGACGAACGAACGCACGATCAGTGTGTCGAGCAGCAGGCCGATGCACACGGTGGAGCCCACCTGACCGATGGTTCGCAGATCGCTGGTGAGCATGGCCAGCATGGTGAACGCGAACACCAATCCGGCAGACGTCACCACGCCGCCGGTGCTTCCGAGTGCCCGGATGAGACCGGTGTGAATGCCGCCGTGCAACTCCTCTTTGACCCTGTTGATCAGCAGCAGGTTGTAGTCCGACCCGACCGCCACCAGGATGATGAACGTCAGCGGTAGGACCAGCCAATGCAGGTGCAGGCCCACGAGATGCTGCCAAAAGAGTATGGACAGCCCGAACGCGCCGGCGTAGGAGAACGCCACCGTACCGGGAATCACCAACGCCGCCACCAGACTTCGCGTGATGAACATCATGATCAAGAAAATCAGCACGAAGGCGGCGATCGCCGCGATCAGCAGGTCCGACATCGCGTATTGCTTGATGTCCTTGTCGTTGGACCCCGAACCGCCGATGTAGACCCGGGCGCCGGCCAGGGACGTCTCTTTGAGGATCGTCTTGATGGCGTCGGGGAACTGTTCGACATGCTCCACACCTTCGGGACCCATCGCGTCGCCCTCGTGGGTGACGATGAAGCGGGCCGCCTTGCCGTCCGGCGACATCATCAGCTTCATGCCCGTCTTGACGTCCTCGTTGTCGAACCCCTCGTGCGGGATGTAGAAGTAGTCATCGCTGCGGGACTTGTCGAAGTCGTTGCCGACATTGATCAGGTCGTCGAAAGTCTGGTCGGTTTGGATGGACTGCAGGTCCGCCGAGCCGTAACTGTTGATCAACTTCGACTGCAGTGCCTCGGTGTCGTCCGCGGTGGCGTTCAGCTGGGCGATGATCTGCGGGAAAGCCTTGTCCACCTCGGCGAGGGAGACCCTGGCCTGGGTGATGTCTTCGGCCAGGTGGTCGATGTGGTCGATCGTGTCCCACAACGATCGGAACGCCCAGCAGATGGGGATGTCGAAACAATGCTTTTCCCAATAGAAGTAGCTCTTGATCGGACGAAAGAAGTCGTCGAGGTTTGAGACTTCCTCGTTCATCTCCTTGCTGATTCTTTCCAGGTCCTCGACGGTGAGCACCGTCTGGTGCAGTTCGTCGGACACCTTTTGGAAGAACCCGATTTCTTTTCGCAAGACCGCGACGGAGTGCGCCTGAATCTCAGCCTGCGCATCGGTGTTGGAGTTCTGTTCCCTGTTGAACGGCAGTTGCTGGCCGTTGCCGCTGCCTTGCGTGGTGAACAGGTACGGGATGCTGGCGTGCTCGAGCGCGCGGCCCAACGGCCTGGTCATGCCCTGGACCATCGCCACCCCGTGCAACCGGATCAGCGCTTTGGCGACCCGGTCCAGCGAGATGAAGTCCGCCGAGTTGCGCATGTCGTGATCGGTCTCGACCATCAGCATCTCGGAGAACAATTTGCTCTTGGGGAAGTGCCGATCCGCCGCTTGGAAACCAAGATTCGCGGGGGCGCCGGCCGGCTGGTACTGGCGGTCGTCGTAGTTCTGCCGATAGGTGGGCACGAAGATCGCCCCGAGCATGACGACGGCGGAACTGGCCGCCAGGATCGGCACCGGCCAGCGCACCACGCTCGCCCCGATGCGCCGATACAGAAGTCCCTTGGTGCTGGTTCGCGGGTCGAACATCCCGAAAAGGCTCCCGACGGTCAAGACCGCCGGTCCCAGCGTCATCGCCGCCGCGATGGTGAACAGCATGGTGAGCGCGACGGCGGGGCCCATGGTGTGGAAGTAATTGAGGCGCGCGAACGTCAAGCAGTAACACGCGCCCGCAATCGTCAGCCCGGAGCCGATGATGATGGGCGCAACGCCCTTGTACGCGATGTAAAAACTGTCCTCCCGGGTTTCGCCGGCCTGCCGTGCCTCGTGATATCGGCCCATCAGGAAAATGCCGTAATCCGTTCCCGCTCCCAGGGTCAGCGCGATGACGATGTTCACGGCGAACGACGAGAGTTCGATGTACCCGTAATGCCCCAGGGTCGAGACAACGCCCTTCGCGACGAGCATCTCGATGAGGACTCCGAGCAAGGGCACCAACAGCGTGGAAGGGGTGCGGTACACCAGCAGCAGCATCACGACGATGAGGATGATCGTGACGATCGTGACGTTGTTCAGGCTCGCGTTGGCGATGGCCAGTGTGTCGGAGGCCAGCGGAGCCGCGCCGCTGACATAGACCTTGAGGCCCGGTGGTGGCGGGTCCTTCTTGATGATGTCGCGGACGGCGTCGACGGATTGGTTGGCTTGGATCTGGCCGATATCGCCGGCGAGACGAAGGAGCACATAAGTGCACTTGCCATCGACGCTTTGTGCCCCCGCCGCGGTGAACGGCTTGCCCCACAAATCCATGACGTATTGCACGTGCTTGGTGTCGCGCTCGAGGCGGCGCATCAGATCGTCGTAGTAGCGGTGGTCCTGATCCGCCAGCGGCCGGTTCGCCTCCAACACCACCATGGTCAAGTTGGTCGAGTCGGATTCGTGGAACTTTTCGCCGATGTGCAGCAGTGCCCGCTGGGAGGGGGCGTAGTGCGGGACCATCGGTCCGGCGAGTTCTTCTGCGACCCGTTCTACTTGGGGCATAAAGGTATTCGTCGTGACCGCGAGCAAACCCCAGAAGAAGATGATCGGTATCGCGAAAGTGCGGACCATCCTGGGTATGAAGGGACGCTTGACCCGGGGCTCGTCGCGGTGATGCTCGCTCATGCCGATTTCACTCTGCACTGGACGTCGGCGTCCTGATGGTCACCCGTCTGTTCATCGCGGACTACGCCATCCACCAGCATCCGGCAGCTCACCTGGCCGCCACGAACGTGCACCGAGATGCTGCCGGACGCCACCGTCAGTGTGGTGGTTTCCGTGTGGGTCCACGGCAGGGTCGTGACATCAACCTGATGCGGGTGGCCGTCGATGTCGATGTAGACGAGCTTCCCGCTTTGACCCGGGGAGCCGAACACCTCATAGGTGATGCGTTTGATGTTGAACTGCTCGGGTGCCTGGGGACCATTGACGGTGATGACCGGCTCCGGTTCGGAGAACTGATGCACCTTGTACATGCACAGCAGGCCCACACCGACCGCGATGACGGCGACCAACGGCATCCAGGTTCGCGCCAGGAGAGTCCTCCCGGCTGAACGAGGGCTCACTCGATCACCTCTGCCGAATCCGGTCCGCACATCGTGTTCTGCCCCCGCTACCGCCGCGGAGTCCACATGGATAGTAGACGGTCATGTATCCAATGGACATATGATCGTGCAAAGACCAGTGAGATCGCAACCTGAACGGGCGTCTGGTCAGGACAGCTTCTGCAGCCGCCGCCTCAGGCTTGCGCTGCGGCGAAGCTGAATAGCCAGGTTCGTCGAGGTCAGCATCGGGAGCACCCCGAGGAATGTCCGCTCGGAAGGGGTCGCTCCGTGCAGGTGGTACAGGCTGCCGAAGACGAAAAAGCAGCTCAACATGAACAGCGCGCCCGGGATACAGAGCGCCATCAGCGACCGACGATCAGCGACGACTTGCTTCGCGTAGTCCAGCTCATCCTGCGACATCGGTTCACGTTTGCGCACCTTGTGCAAAACCGCTTTGGCGCTCCCGATTTCTTCGCTGATTCCAGCGGTGGGTCGGCCCTCGAGGCGATTGACATAGAAGCCGGCGATGGCCGCCAAGAGCAATGCCAGCGCGAGGCTCAATACGGTCAGAAGACCGTACAGACTTGAACTCATTCTTCAGTCCTTGCTCCGCTGTCGGACGAGCGAAAACTCGTGGAGAACGCTACCTCAATCAGTGCGGCGTGGCGTCAGTGCTTTCCGGAGTCCCGGTCCTTGATCACGTCGCGGATGACCAGGCCCAGCAGGAAGAGCAGGGCGAGCGGTACGAGCAGCTTGAAGATGATCGACGCGTGGTTGTAGAGCAAGCCGTAGGCGATCGCTCCGATCAGCACCATGGCGAGCAGGATGCCGCGATTGATCTTGTCCGTACTCATTCGGCAATCCTCGCTTATCGATGGGCCTTGCGGTGCTTGCGATTTCGGCGCACAGCGAACCAAAGCAGCCCGGCCATCACCAGTGCGATGCCGAAGATGACCGACGTCACCTTCAGCCATGCCCAGTCATCGTGCTTCTCGTGCGCGACGGGAGAGGTGGTCACCGGTCCGTTGGCGGCCACGTTGACGCCGGCCAGCCTAGTGACGAACGCACTCGTCGTCGCGTACGGGTCGGGTCCGTGCGCGGTGGCCGACTGATTCATCAATTCGTCGACGCTGTCCGCAATGACCTTGGGGACCTGGTAGGCACCCACGTGGTAGCCGTGAGAGTCGATGACGACGATGACCCCACTGAATTGGGGATCGCGCCCCACCATGGCGGCGTGGACGGCATCCGCCGTGGTCACACCGCTGTTACCCGGCGCCACGGCCGCCACCCAGATCGGTGGTTGGGGGCTCCACGTCCACGGACCGGCGAGGATCTGCTGATTGAGCTCGTCGGCGTTCCGCAGCGGCGGCCGTGCCCCGGGGTCGGTCACCACATGCGTCTCGGCGTTGAACCTGGCGACCAGCTCGTCGGTGTAGGTGTCGGCCGAGGCGAGCGGAGCGAGCAGCATTGCCAGCGCCATGGTCAACGCGACGAGGACAAGGCCGAGCGGTCGGAATGTCACAGTTCTCCTGCTACGAGTCGTTGGGTCGATCCTGGCTGTTGCCCTCAGTGGGCCCCAGTCACATTCAGCGTGACCACACCGGCGATGATCAGACCGACGCCGACGACCTTGGTCAGCGATATCGACGAACCCAGGAACAGCACGGCGATCAACACGATGAGGGCTGTGCCGATGGCCGACCACAACGCGTAGGCGACGTCGGTCTGCATGCCGCGCGAAATCGACACCGCCAGCAGCGCGAAGGAGATGGCGTATCCGATCAGGCAAACCACGGTCGGCCACAGCCGGGAGAAACCCTCGGTGCTTTTGAGCAGGCTGGTCGCCACCACTTCCGCGAAGATCGCGCCGAGCAGGTACAGGTAGGTCAACATGCCCGACAACGCTAGCCGCCGGTAAGTCGAACCTGACAGACTGATCACCCCGGTGCCGGCGACCGTTCGGAAAGGAGTTGCGTGCGATGGCCTTTCCCGCTCACGCGTTGAGCCTCGACGTCACCGACGCGATCGGTGAGCGGGCAGCGCTGGCGGCGACCTATTACCCCGCGCGCACGAGCGCCGCCGCGGCAGTGCTCGTCTGCCTGCCGGGTGGCACCTACAGCCGCGAATACTGGGATCTCAACATCCCCGGCCACGACGGGTACAGCTTCGCCGACTTCGCCACCGAGAACGGCTACGCCGTCGTGACGGTCGACCCCCTGGGCACCGGTGAAAGCTCCCAACCGGCGCGCGATTTCGGTTTCACCGACATCGCCGCCGCGCTGGCCCGCGCCGTCGATACGCTGCCCGGCACCATCGGCATCCACGCTCCGCCGGTGGCCGTGGCGCATTCGCTGGGCGGGTACCTCGCCATCACTCAGCAAGCGCTGTTCAACAGTTACGCCGGCATGGCGATTCTCGGGTGCACCAACCAGCACGTCGCGCCGCTGAACTTGGATGCCGCGTTGATCGCGCGCGCGGCGACCCCGCAGGGCCGCGCCGAGCTCGCCCAGGAGATCCTCGCCGCGCTTCCGCAGCCGTATTTCGAGGGGCCACGCGAGCATCTACAGAGTTGGTTTCACCTCCCCGACGTTCCCGCCGATGTCGTCGCGGCCGACTCCGTCACCGCCAAGTCGGTCGTGCCGCGGGTGTTCGGCACGGCGATGATCCCGGGCATCGTGGCGGAATACGCGGCGCGGATCGACGTCCCGGTGCTCGTCGGTTTCGGCGTCGTCGACGTCTCACCCGATCCCCGCTCCGAGGCGGCCCTGTACCGCAGTAGCCCCGACATCACCACCGTGGTGTTGGCCGACAGCGCGCACTGCCACAACATGGCCACCAGCCGGCACCGGCTGTGGCGGCGGCTGTTCGACTGGACCGCGACCGTAACGTGTCGCTCGTGACGAACGGTCTCGACCGCCGACTGGCCCGTCACGCTCCGGTGGTGCTGAGCGTGTTTCGCCTCGTCTACGGTGTGCTCTTTGCCGCGTACGGGTCCAGGAGCGTCTTCGGTTGGCCCGTCCGCTCGCCCGTGATCGTCGAGTTCGGATCCTGGCCGGGCTGGTATGCCGGATTGATCGAGATCGTTGCGGGCCTGCTCGTGGCCGGCGGCTTGTTCACCCGCACCGCCGCGTTCATCGCCTCGGGACAGATGGCGGTCGCCTACTTCTGGATGCACCAACCTCAGGCACTGTGGCCGGTCGCCGACCCGCCTGCAGGCAACGGCGGATCGCTGTCGATCCTGTTCTGCTTCGCGTTCTTCCTGCTGGTCTTCACGGGCGGGGGCAGCTACTCGATCGACGCGCTGCGCGGGCGGAGGCTTCCCCTCGACCGGCGATAATGGCATTCTCTGATGCGGAGAAGCCGTTTCCGACAGCGGGCGGCTCCGGAGGAGGTCGACGATGAGCGCTGGACGGTGCGACGGGATGGTGGCTCTCGTCACCGGGAGCAGCCGCGGCCTGGGCAAGGCGATCGCCGCGCGGCTCGCCGACCGCGGAGCCACCGTGGCGCTGACCGCCCGCACGATGGACCCGGATCCCAAATACCAGGGCTCGCTGAGCCAGACCCGCGACGAGATCGTGGCTGCCGGCGGGAAAGCCATTGCGGTCCAAGCGGATCTGTCCCAATCCGAAGACCGGGAACGGCTTTTCGCCGAGGTGACCGGCGCCGTCGGCGCACCGGACATCCTGGTGAACAACGCCGCCGTGACCTTCCTGCGGCCCCTGGACGAGTTTCCCGAGCGGCGCGCCCGGCTGATGCTGGAGATGCACGTCCTCGGCCCACTGCACCTGTGCCAGTTGGCCATCCCCGCGATGCGCGAGCGCGGGCGCGGCTGGATCCTGAACCTCACCTCGGTGGGCGGCGACCTGCCGCCCGGGCCGCCGTTCGCCGAGTTCGACCGGACCGCGGGCTTCGGCATCTACGGGACGGCCAAGGCCGCGCTGAATCGGTTGACGAAAAGCCTTGCGGCCGAACTGTACGACGACGGGATCGCGGTGAACGCCGCCGCCCCGTCCAACCCCGTGGCCACCCCCGGCGCCGGCACCCTCGACCTGGCCAAGACCGACACCGAAGACATCGCGCTGATCACCGAAACCGCGCTGCGGTTGTGCACGGGTGATCCCAAGACCCTGACCGGGCGCATCGCACACACCCAACCCTTCCTCGCCGAAGTGGGCTGGACAGAACCGGCCCGCTGACTGGATGAGCAGAGCCGAGCTCGACCTGAGCGAGCTGCGCGCCCGCCTCGCCGGCGCGGGCGTCACCGACGTCGCTCCACTGGCCGGGGGCGCCTCCAGCCTGACCTTCGCGGGTGTCCTGGATGGCCGGCGCGTGGTGATCAAGGTCGCTCCACCGGGCGTCGAACCGGTCGCACATCGCGACGTGCTGCGCCAGGCCCGCATCCTCAAAGCGCTTGCCGCGAGCGATGTTCCGGTCCCGGGCGTGCTGCGGGAGGACCCCGGAGATCCGCCGGACACACCCCCGCTGTACGTCATGTCCCAGGTCGACGGCGACTGTGTCGAACCGTTATTCGACGGGTGCGTGCCTTTTGAGGGCGTGACTGATCGGTACCGAAACGCGTGCCGGGCCATGGCCGCACTGCACCGCCTTTCGCCAACCGCCCTCGGGCTGGGCGATGAACCGGTTGTCGATCCGGTCGCCGAAGTTCACCGCTGGTCCGACACGCTGCGCACGGTCGACCCGGCGCTGGCGCCCGGCTGGGCGAAGGTCCGCGACGCGCTATTGGATTGCGCACCCAACGCGATGGCGCCGCGCGTGGTGCACGGTGACTTCCGGCTGGGCAACCTGCTCGCCGCCGGGTCGCGGGTCAACGCGGTCATCGATTGGGAGATCTGGTCGATCGGCGATCCGCGTATCGATGTGGGCTGGTTCCTGATCAACTGCGACCCGGACACCTACCGCAGGGTTCCGGGGTCGGAGGCGATGGCGCCGCCGACCGCCGAGCTTGCCGCGCTTTACCAGCGCGAGTTGGGTTGCGAGGTCACCGATTTGGCCTGGTTCACCGCATTGGCGTGCTTCAAATCGGTGGCGACGTGGTCGCTGATCGTCAAGCACAATCGCCGAAGGCGTTCGCCGCGAGTCGAATTGGAAGCCATGGCAGCCACTCTGCCGGGGTTGCTGGCGCGCTGCCGGTCGATGCTGGACTGAGGGGATAGCGGGTCAGCCGCAGTGGGCCCCGAGGTTTTCGCAAACCATCCCGACGCCGCCGCCGCTGGTCGACAGCTCGTTTTCGTCATCGTCGATCGGATTGGTCAACGTGGCCGGAAATTGGACCAGCCATTCGTCGATCCCCGGCATGTCTGGCTGCTGGCCGGCGTCGGGAGACGCGAGCGCTACGCCAGCGCCGCCGGTCAAAGCCGCGAACATCATCGAACCCGCGACCAATAGGCGAGCACACCGGCGAAATATCATCGTCACCCTCTCCCGTAACCGAATACTGGAGATTGTCGAAACACTGATGCCGAGTCTACATCGCATAACAGTCACGAACGAGCAACAAGTTCGGTTTGCCGGCCAGCAAATTTCGCGCGTCTAACCGGACCCTGCTTACCGTTTCGTTCGTGAGGCCGGTTGCCGTCGTCGTTCGTCGTGCCGTGGCCATCGTCGTTTGCCTCGCCACGTCGGTGATCATGGCTCCCTCGGCGGGTTCCGAGCCCCAGTTGGGCACAGCCCCTCCCGATGCGGCGCCACCGGCCACAGGGACGGTGCCCTCGAATCCGCCCTCGATCCTCAACACCCCCGACGGCTGGACTCTGGGACTGGGCGCCAAGGACGAGGCGCAAGTTCCGGTGGCAGCGTTGACCACCGCGATCTCGTCACGCGAATACATGTCCAGCGGCATCTTCGTCGGCTCACTCCGAGGATCGGAAGAGCCCCACGGGGTCCTGGAAGTGGGCTACCAGATCGGCTGCGGAATCGATATGAGTACGTCCAACGGCGTGATCATGGAGGGCGGTGCCGGCATCATCCCCGGCGTCAGCCCCACGTTCGACGCCACCGGTACGCTGCCGCCGCTGCTGCCGTTCGTCTCGACGCCCATCAACGGCGTGATGAGCGTGGGACTCAAGCCCGGTCTGGTGATCGTGGTGCCGGTGATCAAGAAGCAGTTCAAGGGCGCCAATCCCTGGGTGATGATCAGCAACTTCCACGTCAAGATCGACGGATGCGTGGGCCAGTCGTTCATCCGCTCCTATGCGGTGCTGACCCGAGTGACCGACCTGTCCGACGTGGTGCTGTCCTACGTCGGCGTCACGAAATCGGTCTAGCCGCGCGGGATACCCGCCAGCTTGTCAGCGAACTTCGCCTCCGCCGCCGCGCGCAACCGCAGCAAATGCCCGGAGGGAAACAGGTCGGGCGCGGGCTCGCGGTCCTTCAGCAACAGCCGGGCCAGCGTCACCTTGTGCACCTCGGTCGGACCGTCGGCCAGCCCCAGCACGAACGACTCCACCAGGTACTGCACGAAGGGCATCTCGTGGGTGGTGCCCAGCGACCCGTGCAGCTGCAGGGCCCGCGAGGACACGTCGTGCAGCACCTTCTGCATCATCGCCTTCACCGCCGAGATATCGGCCCGGACGGCGCGATAGTCGTTGAATTGGTCGATCTTCCAAGCGGTTTGCAGGGTCAGCAGCCGAAACGCCTCGACCTCCATCCACGAGTCGGCGACCATCTCCTGCACGAGCTGTTTGTTGGCCAGCACCTCGCCCTGGGTGTAGCGCGACACCGCCCGCTCGCAGATCATGTCGAAGATCCGGCGGACCAGGCCGACGGTGCGCATCGCATGGTGGATGCGCCCGCCGCCCAGGCGGGTCTGCGCGACCACGAAGGCGCCACCGCGCGGGCCCAACATGTGATCGGCTGGCACCCGGACGTTTTCGTAGCGGACATAGCCCTCGCGCCCGCCCCCGGTCGGCTGATAGCCCAGCCCCACGTCGCGCAGCACGTTGATACCGGGGGTATCGCCGGGAACGACGAACATCGAGTAGCGCTCATACGGCGGCGCGTCGGGATCGGTTATCGCCATCACGATGATGAACGACGCCATGGAGGCAAACGACGAAAACCACTTCTCGCCGTTGATCACCCAGTGATCACCGTCTTGCACCGCGGCGGTACGAAAGACCTTCGGGTCGGCTCCGCCCTGCGGCTCGGTCATCGAGAAACACGAAATGATGCGGTTGTCCAACAGGGGCTCGAGGTAGCGTGCCTTGAGCTCGGGAGTGCCGTAGTGCGCCAGGATTTCGCTGTTGCCGGAGTCGGGAGCCTGGGAGCCGAAGACGATCGGCGCGCACTCCGAGCGGCCCAGGATCTCGTTGAGCAGTGCGAGTTTCACCTGCCCGTAACCCGGGCCGCCCAGGTGCGGGCCGAGGTGAGTGGCCCATAGTCCGCGCTTTTTCACGATCTGTTGCAGTGGCGGGATCAGCGCCTGTCGCACCGGGTCATTGAGGTCGTGGGATTCCTTGACGATCAGGTCGATCGGCTCGCACTCTTCGCGGACGAAGTCTTCGACCCAGTCCAGTTGTTGCGCCCATTCCGGGTCGGTGGAGAAGTCCCACGACATCTGCTATCCCCTCTTGCTCTGCGCCACCACGCCGGCGTCGGCGAGTTCGGCGATCGTTGTGGCGTCCAATCCAAGTTCGTCGAGCAACGCCCGCGTGTGATCGCCCGGCAGCGACGGCGATTCGGGCGTGGCCGGACGAGTTCGGGAGAAGCGCGGCACCGGTGCGGCCTGGGTGATGCCGTCGAGTTCGACAAAGGTCTGCCGCGCGACATGGTGCGGATGACGCGGCGCCTCGGTGAGCGAAAGCACCGGTGTCGCACAGCTTTCCGGTGTGCCCAGCATCTGTTCCCACTCGTCGCGGGGTTTCTCGGCGAAACGGGCGGCCAGTGTGGCTCGGTGCGCGGCCCAGGCGGCCGGCGCGTCATCGTCGTGGGGCACGGTGACGCCGAGGTGATCGCAGAGTTCGGCGTAGAACTTCGGTTCCATGGCGCCGACGGCGATGTGGCCGCCGTCCGCCGTGGCGTATACGCCGTAGAAGTGCGCGCCGCCGTCGAGCAGATTGTTTTCGCGTTCATCCCGCCAGGTGCCGGCGGGCACCATGCCGAAGTAGGGCGCCAGCAGCGCCGCCACGCCGTCGACCATCGCGACGTCGAGCACCTGGCCCACACCGGACTCGCGGGCCTCGAGGATCGCGCTGAGCAGACCGACCGCCAAAAGCATTCCGCCGCCGCCATAGTCGCCGATCAGATTCAGCGGTGGAACCGGTGATTCGGCGGTGCCGATGGCGTGCAGGGCGCCCGTGAGCGCCAGGTAGTTGATGTCGTGGCCGGCGTGACCGGCCAGCGGGCCGTCCTGCCCGTACCCGGTCATGCGGGCATAGACCAGGCGAGGATTGCGGTCGCGCAGCGCGTCCGGCCCGATACCCAGGCGTTCGGCCACCCCGGGTCGGTACACCTCGACGAACGCGTCGGCGTCGGCGGCCAGACGGTGCACCAGATCGCGGCCGCGGGGATCCTTCAGGTCGGCGGCGAGTGACCGCTGGCTGCGCCGGACCGTGTAGTCGATCGGCAGCGGGCCGTCGACGCCGGCCGGGGTGTCGATGCGGATGACGTCGGCGCCCAAGTCGCCCAGCAGCATTCCGCAAAACGGTGCCGGCCCTAGCCCGCCCATCATGACGATGCGGACACCGCTCAGCGGGCCGCTCACCGGGACCACTTCTCGCGCCGTTCGGCCGCCTCGTCGGTTGCGTGCGAAATCACCTGATTGCGGTTTTCCAGTTCCAGCGCCGATTCGAGGCTCGCGGCGTCGGTGTTGATCTGCAGGGCGCGCTTGGTCAACTGCGCGCCGAGCGGGGCGTGGCTTGCGATCAGCGAGGCCAATTCCACCGCGCGGTCGGCCAGCCGATCCGGTTCGACGACCTCGCTGACCAGCCCGCGCCGGTCGGCTTCGGCGGCCGACACGGTGCGGCCGGTGAGCATCCAGTCGGCGGCCACGCTGGTGCCGACGATGCGCGGCAGGTGATAGCTCATGCCCATCTCGGCGCCCGAGAGCCCAAGCAGGATGGCGGCGTTGCCGAAAGATGCGGCGGCCGAGCAGATTCGGATATCCGCGGCCAGGCACAGCGCGAGCCCCGCGCCGACGCAGGGCCCGTTGACGGCGGCGATGACCGGCTGCGGCAAGGCGCGCACCGCCTCGGCGAGGGCCGCCATCCTTTCCTGGAAGCGCATCCGGTCCAGCGCCGGCGCGCTGGCCTCCAGCATCGACGGCCCGAAGTCGCGCACGTCGATGCCCGCACAGAACCCGCGCCCGGCACCGGTCAGCACGACGGCGCGCACCGCGGTATCGCTGGCCAAATCACCCAGCAGTTGGCGCAGTTCGGTCTGCATCGCCTCGTTGATGGCGTTGAGCCGCTGCGGGCGATTCAGGCGTAGCACGGCGACCCCGTCGCAGGGCCGGTCGAGCTCCAGCGTGCTCGGCATGGTCACACCCGCTCGATGATCGTTGCCGTGCCCATCCCGCCGCCCGTGCACATGGTCACCAGTCCCGTTGTCAGATCGCGACGTTCGAGCTCGTCGAGAACGGTGCCGATCAGCATGGCGCCGGTGGCGCCGATGGGGTGCCCGAGGGCGATCGCGCCGCCGTTGACATTGACCACTTCGGGATCGATGTCGAGGTCGCGCATCGTCTTGAGCGGGACTGCGGCGAAAGCCTCGTTGATCTCCCAGAGGTCGATGTCGGCGACCGTCATGCCCGCGCGTTGCAGGCATCGCTGAGCGGCGGGGCCGGGTGCGGTGAGCATGATGATCGGTTCGCTGCCGATGGCCGCGGTGGCCCGGATCTGCGCCCGCGGGGTCACCTGATGGGTGTGCATCCAGTTGGAGGAGGCGAGCAGCACGGCGGCGGCGCCGTCGACCACGCCGGACGAATTGCCCGCGTGGTGTACGTGATCGACGCGGTCGATGCCGGGATAGCGCGCCAGGCATATCTCGTCGAACGTGCGCTGCTCGCCGTCGGCGCGCGCGGCTCCCATCGCCTCGAAGGCCGGCTTGAGCCGCGATAGCGTCTCGGCGGTGGTGCCCGGGCGGGGGTGCTCGTCGCGGTCGATCTTGCCCTCCGGCGTCGCCACGTCGACCACGGAACGATCGAAGCGCCGCTCCTCGAGGGCCGCCGCGGCGCGGCTCTGACTCTGGGCGGCGTAGGCGTCGACCACCTCGCGGGTGAACCCCTCCCGGGTGGCGATCAGATCGGCCGAAATGCCTTGTGGGACGGTAGGGTACGCCGCGCGCAGATCGGGGTTGTTGCCGTCGATCGTCGGCACTCCGGCCGTCACCCCCCACCGCGACATCGATTCGACGCCGCCGGCGATCACCAGGTCCTCACTGCCGGCGGCGATCCCCGACGCCGCAACGGTGACGGCCTGCTGGCCCGAGCCGCAGAACCGGCTCAACGTCATCCCGGGAACGGTCTCGGGCCAGCCGGCCAGCAGAACCGACAGGCGGGCGATGTCGTCGCCGTGGTCCCCGCTGAGGATGCCGTTGCCGGCGATCACGTCGTCAACGTCGACCGGATCGAAGCCGGTCCGCTCGGCCAGCGCGGTGAGACAGCGGGCGAGCAGGGCCTGTGGGTGAACGGCGTGCAGTCCGCCGTCGGGGCGGCCTCGCCCACGGGGCGTGCGTACCGCGTCGAGAATCCAGGCGTCGATGGCGGACTCCGATCGTCGTGGGCGGTTCCAGGTCACCAGCGATCGTAAATCGTCTCTCGGGTGTGGAGAACCACCTTCTCCAAATTGGCGAATCTGTTCTCGCGAGGTGTCGGTGTGCACGGCCGTCCGGCTGGCCACATGCGCCACGCCAGCCCCAGCGCCGGCGGCGCCTGATGTTTGCGGGCATTCGCCACGGTCCCTCCGGGACGCGATCGCTGGGGCCGGTGTTGCGCCTCGTGCTGCCGGGAGCGGAAAAGCCGCTACCCGCAGGCTCATTCGCGCCACCCCACGTCGGCGTGCATAACCGGGCGGTCAGCGGGTAGCCGGGCGCAATGACCAAGATCGGATATTTCCTGTCCTGCGAGCAATTCGGCCCGAAGGGACTGATCGACCAGGCCAAGCGCGCCGAGAACGCCGGTTTCGATGCGTTGTGGATCTCCGACCACTTCCGCCCCTGGAACGACGAGCAGGGCCAGAGCCCGTTCGTGTGGGAGTGATCGGCCCCGACATGGACGGGTTTTTCGCAACCTGGGAGCAGGGCGTGCTGCCCGAGCTGCGCGGCTAGGCTCAGTCGAAGTCGGTGCTGCTGGTGAGCTCTTCCCATTTCCCGATCTCGCCGGCGCGCGCGTCCGCGGCGTAGCGATAGAGAGCCAGCGCGTCGGGACCGAGCAGCAGAAACCCTGGCGGCTCAGGCGATTCGACGGCCGCGATGATCGCGTCGCCGGCCTTCGCGGGGTCTCCGGGCTGGGTGCCGTCCATGGTGTCGTTCTCCTTGCGACGCTGCCCGGCGGTCGCCGCGTAGTCGTCGATGACGGTGGCCGACTGGACCAGCGACCGCCCGGCGAAGTCGGTGCGGAAGGCGCCGGGCTCGACGACGGTCACCGAAATACCCAGCGGCGCAAGCTCCCCCCGAAGGGATCCGCTCATGCCTTCGATCGCGGCCTTGGCCGCCGAGTAGTAGCCCGATCCCACCGGGGTCAGCTGGGCGCCGATCGAGGAGATGTTCACGATCGCACCGCGGCGGCGGGCCCGCATGTCGGGCAGCACGGCCTTGATCATGGCGACGGTGCCGAAAAAGTGCGTCTCGAACAAGGCGCGCACGTCGGCGTCGTCGCCTTCCTCGACCGCGGCGCGATAACCGTAGCCGGCGTTGTTGACCAGCACGTCGATGTGGCTGAACCGTTCCCGAGCCTGTTGCACGGCCGCCGCGACCTGCGGGGGCTCGGTGACATCGAGGGTGGCGGCGAGCACCCGCTCGGGCGCCGACTCCGCCAGGTCGGCGACCGTGGCGGCATCACGCGCGGTGACGACGGCGTTGTGGCCGGCCCCGATGACGGCCTCGGCGAGCGAGCGACCGAGTCCGGTCGAGCATCCCGTGATGAGCCATGTGGACATGAGAATTCCGCCTCACTCCCCGAAACCCGGGCCGTCGAATCGGTCACGGGTGATGAACTCCGCGACCGGCCGGCGGCGCAGTTTCGTCAGCTGCCGCACCGGTTTACCGAGGGGAACGACGGCAGCGACCGCGTGCGACTCGGGGATTCCCAGCAGGCGGCGGACCTGATCTTCGGCCGCGATGGCCATCGTCGTGATGGTGCCGCCGTAGCCCTCGCGCCGCGCGGCGAGCAAGACGTTCCAAATCAGGGGATATACCGAAGCCCCGCCGGCGATTCCGACACGGTCCAGATCCTGATCGATGGCGGCGACGACGGTCAGATCGACCGACACGACGAGGACCACAGGCGCTTTCGTGATCGGTGCGACGAACGTCTCGGGGATCTCCGTCGCGTCGATGTCCTTTTGCGGCACCTCACTGGGATGGATTGAGTTCCAGGGGTTTTCACCTGCCTGCAGCTGGGCGAAGTAGCGACGGGCCGCGGGCACGCCGAGTTCGGCCAGCCTGCGCCGGACCGCCTCGTCGCGCACCACGGTGACGTGGGCACCCTGCCTGTTGCCTCCGCTGGGCGCGAACCGGGCGTTGTCGAAGATGCGCCCGAGCACCTCGTCGGGCAGCGGGTCGTCGGTGAATTCCCGTGCGGCGAAAGTCGTTCGCATCACGTCGTAGAGTTGCATGTCGGGCTGGCCCATCAACTCGCCGACGCGCACCGCTGAAGGCGGAAGGTGCGTTCGAACCCGGCCGGCTGCGTCGTCAGGGTCACTTCCACCGCCCCGCCGGGGGCGATGACATAGCGCTCCTCGACATCGGGTCCGTCGTGCCCCTCCTCCCAGCGGCCGACGGGCTGACGCCCGAGGTCCTCCCGGTCGTACAGGGCCGGGTCGAACGGAAACAGCACCGGGTCATACGGCGTGACGTCGCCGTCGGGGTGCCCGTCGACCAGGCGGCTGCATTCCACGAACCGGAAGTGCCCGATGTTGTGCGCGGCGCGATATCTCCGCTTCACCACCAGCGGGGATCGCCCGTCGTCCGGGAGGGAGACGTCCTTGCACACGATCGGGTCGAAGACGACGCCGGCGCCCGCTTCGGCCTCCCGGAAGACACCGAAATTTCTCGAAAAGCGTTCGGACAGCGCGAAACCCGATTCCTTGTCCAGGAAGACGGCGAGACCGATGGCCGTGGCGGCGAACGGGTGCGGTGAGCGTTTGACGCGCTTGTCGCCGAAGGCGCCGCGCAGCATCCGCGTCACCAGTGGGAAACCGCCGGCGCCGCCGACGACGTAGATGCCCGCGACCTCCGAGAGGTCCACCTCCTCGCGGCCGCGCGCCGGGTCGCGCAGGACCCGGTCGAGCAACTCCATCGTCTGATCGACCAGCGGCGCACACGCCGCGTAGACGTCGTCGATGGGGCAGGAGTACGGGGGCCGGTCGACGGGGGAGAGGTCCACCAGGAAGCGGCGCGTCTGGGGCCCGACGGCCTCCTTGCGGGCGGCGCATTCCTCGGCCAGCAAATCGCGTGTGGCGGAATCGATGTCGGGCACGCCCACGCCGGCCAGCACGAGGTCGACGATCGCCTCGTCGAAGTCGTCGCCACCGAGGCGCTGGATGCCCTCACTGACGACGACCTCGTTGGCGTGCCCGGTCATCTTCAGCAGCGAGGCGTCGAAGGTGCCCCCGCCCAGGTCGTAGATGAGGACGTGCTCGCGTTTGGCGGTGATGGTGGAGCGGTACCGGTGGGCGTATTCCAGGCTGGCCGCGGACGGCTCGTTGAGCAGGGCGACGACGCGGAAGCCCGCGGCCACGTAGGCGTCCAGGGTGAGCAGGCGCTGGGCGCTCGAGGCGTTGGCCGGCACGCTGATCGCGGCCTCGATCGGTTCGCCGGAGGCCAGGGTGGCGTTGGAGTGGCGCTGCAGGTCGGTTCTCAGCTGGGCCAAGAAGCCGGTGAGGAGATCGGCGAGGCGGTAGTCACGGCCGGCCAGGTTGACCTGGGTCTGCGGCCCGGCGTCGTTGAGCAGACGTTTGAACGAGCGCAGCACCGACCACCCGGAGTCGTGCCGGACGGCGGCGGCGTCGGCGCCGAAGCGCAACTCCCCGGCGGCATTGGCCGCGATGATCGACGGCCACGCGTCCACGCCGTCGAAGGAGACGACGGGATAGTTGCCCCGGTCGACGGCCGCAACGACGGTGTGGGTGGTGCCAAAGTCGATGCCGACTCTCATCGCGCAAGCTTAGGGCCGCGTCGCGGGCTTGGGCACGACCTTTTCGCCCGGCGCGTCCAGCGCCTGTTCGGAAAGCTTCGTTCAGTACAGCGCGCGCACGGCCTCGATCGTGTCGGCCTCGGCGGGCCTCTTGTCGTCGCGGTACCGCACGACGCGGGCGAACCGCAGCGCGACGCCGCCGGGGTAGCGCGATGACCTCTGCACGCCGTCCAGGGCCACCTCGACCACCTGTTCGGGGCGCACGCGCACGACGTGACCGTCCGTCCCGCCTATCGCCAGTTCGCTGAACCGGGCAGTCTGCCAGTCCAGCATGGCGTCGGTCATGCCCTTGAAAGTCTTTCCCACCATGATGAATTCGCCGGAGGCCTCCTCGCGCGCGCCCAGATGGATATTGGAGAGTTTGCCGCGGCGCCGTCCCGATCCCCACTCCACGGCGAGCACCACCAGGTCCAGCGTGTGCACGGGCTTGACCTTCAGCCAGCCCGCCCCGCGGCGACCCGCCTGATACGGCGCGTCCGGCGCCTTCGCCATCACGCCCTCGTGGCCGGCGGCCAGCGTCGCGTCCAGGAAGGCGCCCGCTTGTCCGGGGTCGGCGGTGAGCAGCCGGTCGACCCGCTGCGCGGGCGGCACCAGCGCGTCCAGGGCGGCCAGCCGGTCGGTGGTCGGCGCGTCCAGCAGGTCGACGCCGTCGCGGTGCAGGATGTCGAAGAAGAACACCGAAAGCCGCTGCGCGGCAACGGCTGCGGCGACGTCAACCGAGCGGCCGAACCGGGAGGCGGTGACCTGGAAGCGGTGGGGCCGGTGATCCGGCCGCAGCGCGATCGCCTCGCCGTCGGCGATGAGGCCGTCCACGGGCAGTGCCAGCGTCGCCTCCACGACTTCGGGCAGCCGGGCGGTGACATCGTCGAGGCTTCGGGTGTAGACGGTGACCTCGTCGCCGGCGCGGTGAATCTGCACGCGCGCCCCGTCCAGCTTGGCTTCGAAAAGTGTTGGGCCGCCGTGGCGTTCGATCGCGTCGGCCACACTCGTCGCGCTCTGCGCCAGCATCGGGCCGACCGGCCGGCCGACCCGCAGGGTGAAGGCGTCCAGAGCGGCCACGGAACCCGACAAGGGGCCGGACAAGGCGGCCGCCGCCACCGCGGGCAGGTCCCCGCCCAGCATCGCGGCGCGCTGCACCGCGGCGGCGGGGATCCCGGCGGCCTTGGCCACGGCGTCGGACATGATCCCGGCCAGCGCGCCCTGGCGCAGTTCGCCGCCGAGCAACCGCAGCAGAAAGGTCTGCTCGGTTTCGGTGGCGGCGGCGAACAACGTGGCCAGCAGCGCGGCGCGGCGAGCCTGAGCGCCTTTGCCGGACACGGCGCGGATCTCGGAGAAGGTGGCGTCGACGCCGGCGACGGTCAGCGTGGCGTCCGAGGCCGGCGGCGGGCGGGAGCGCAACGCCGCCCACCCGACACCGATTTGACGTTGCCGCAGCTCGCCGGAAAGCCAGGACACGATGATCGTGACCAGGGCGGCATCGGGTGCGGCCCGCGCCAGCAGGTCGGCGATGTGGGCGACTTTCCGCAGCCGCGAGGACGTGCTTCCGACGTCGGCTGACGCCGTTGCCACGTCGAGGAGGAGCACGGTTGCCAGCTTGGCATGGCTCGGTGACAGGCGTCCGGAGCCGACACGCTAGCGTGCCTACGTAACGTTACAGATTGCATGGATTCTGACAAGCTACAAATGGGAGGTCCGGATGGAGATCAACGGCAAGAAGGTCGTCGTTATCGGCGGCGCGTCGGGAATGGGTCGTGCCAGCGCCGAGCTGCTGCACGAACGCGGCGCGGATGTCGCGGTGCTCGACCGCGAAGGCTCCGACGGTAAGACGGTTGCCGAGGGCATCGGCGGGACCTTCTACCCCGTCGACGTCACCGACTTCACCGGTACCGAGGAGACCCTGCAGGCCGCGGTCGACAAACTCGGCGGGCTGCATGTCGTGATCACCACCGCCGGTGGCGGTATCGCCAAGCGGACGCTGACCAAGTCCGGGCCGCACGACCTCGAATCCTTCCAGTCCGTGATCGACCTCAACCTGATCGCCACCTTCAACATCAGCCGGCTGGCCGCCGCGCACATGGCGAAGAACGAGCCCGAAGACCCCGACACCGGGGAGCGCGGCGTCATCATCAACACCGCGTCGATCGCGGCCTTCGAGGGCCAAATCGGGCAGGTCGCCTACACCGCCGCCAAGGCGGGGATCGCCGGCATGTGCCTGACCATGGCCCGCGACCTGGGCTCGGTGGGTATCAGGGTGCTGGGGATCGCGCCCAGCCTCTTCGCGACGGGTCTGACCCAGGGCATCCCCGACGAATTCGCAGCGGCGCTGACCAAGGACGCGGCCTTCCCGAAGCGGCTGGGCCGCCCCGAGGAGTACGCCAAGCTGGTCGCCGCCATCGTGGACAACCCGATGCTCAACGGCCAATGCCTGCGACTGGACGCCGGGCAGCGGTTCGCGCCCAAGTAGACGCCCCCCGCCAGCGCCCTCCCCGCATTAAGTACACTCTTTAGGCAGCCGCCCCGCTTCCCCTCGAAGCGGGGCAGGCACCCAGCTTCTGGGGCGATCACACCTGGCTGGCATGCGGCGCGAGGAGGGCCCTCATGGGTATCGCAATAACCGACGACCATCGTGAACTCGCCGAGGTGGCTCGCGGGTTCTTGACCGCGCAGAAGGCGCGCTGGGCGGCGCGATCGCTGCTCGATGCCACCGACGAGCCCCGGCCCGGATTCTGGCAGAACATGGTCGAGTTGGGCTGGCTCGGCCTGCACGTCGACGAAGAGTACGGCGGCTCGGGCTTCGGGCTGCCCGAACTCGTGGTGGTGATCGAAGAACTCGGTCGCGCAGTGGCGCCGGGACCGTTCGTGCCGACCGTGATCGCTTCCGCGGTGATCGCCAAAGACGGTGCGGCCGAACAGAAGTCGCGGCTGCTACCCGGGCTGGTCGACGGAACCGTCACCGCGGGCATCGGCCTGGACAGCCAGGTGCGGATCGACAACGGTGTCGCCGACGGCGAGGCCGGAATCGTGTTGGGTGCCGGGCTTGCCGAGCTGCTGCTGATCGCCGCGGGCGACGACGTGCTGGTGCTCGAGCGCGACCGCGAGGGCGTCTCGGTCGAGGTGCCGGAAAACTTCGACCCGACACGGCGATCCGGACGTGTTCGGCTGCAGAACGTGTCGGTGTCCGACGACGACGTCTTGCCGGGGGCGCGGCAATCGGCACTCGCCCGGGCCCGCACCTTGCTGGCCGCCGAGGCGGTGGGCGGTGCGTCGGACTGCGTCGACGCGGCCGTCGACTACGCCAAGGTGCGTCAGCAATTCGGGCGCACCATCGCCACATTCCAAGCGGTCAAGCATCACTGCGCGAACATGCTCGTCGGCGCGGAGTCCGGGATCGCCGCCGTCTGGGACGCCGCACGCGCGGCCGGCGAGGACACCTCAAAGGACGAGGCGCAATTCCGGCTGATCGCCGCGGTGGCCGCGGCGCTGGCGTTTCCGGCCTACGTCCGCAACGCCGAACTCAACATTCAGGTGCACGGCGGCATCGGCTTCACCTGGGAACACGACGCGCATCTGCACCTGCGCCGTGCGGTGGTGACGACGGCGCTGTTCGGCGGTGACGCGCCGGCCGCCGATGTCTTCGAGCGCACCGCCGCCGGCGCCGTCCGCGAAAACAGCCTCGACCTGCCGCCCGAAGCCGAGGAACTGCGCACCAGCGTCCGCGCCGACGCCACCGAGATCGCCGCCCTGGACAAGGACGCCCAGCGCGACAAGCTGATCGAGACCGGCTACGTGATGCCGCACTGGCCCAAGCCCTGGGGGCGTGCGGCCGACGCCGTCGAACAGCTGGTGATCGAGGAGGAGTTCCGGGCCGCCGGTATCAAGCGGCCCGACTACGGAATCACCGGCTGGGTCATCCTGACCCTCATCCAGCACGGAACGCCTTGGCAGATCGAACGATTCGTCGAGAAGGCACTGCGTAAGGACGAGATCTGGTGCCAGCTGTTCTCCGAGCCCGACGCCGGCTCGGACGCGGCGTCCATCAAGACGCGTGCCACCCGGGTGGACGGTGGCTGGAAGATCAACGGCCAGAAGGTGTGGACCAGCGGTGCACACTACTGCGCGCGTGGCCTGGCCACCGTGCGCACCGACCCCGACGCCCCCAAGCACGCCGGCATCACCACGGTGATCGTCGACATGAAGGCGCCCGAGGTCGAGGTGCGGCCGCTGCGGCAGATCACCGGCGGTTCGGACTTCAACGAGGTCTTCTTCAACGACCTGTTCGTGCCCGACGAAGACGTCGTCGGAACGCCCAACTCCGGCTGGACGGTCGCCCGCGCAACGCTGGGCAACGAGCGGGTCAGCATCGGCGGCAGCGGGTCGTTCTACGAAGGCCTGGCCGCGCAACTGGTGCAGCTGACCCTGCAACGACCGGATCGATTGGCGGGCGGGCACGTTCGGGTCGGGACCTATCTCGCCGGTGAGACCGCACTGCGCCTGCTGAACCTGCGGCGCGCCGCGCGCAGCGTCGAGGGAGCGGGCCCCGGCCCCGAGGGCAACGTCACCAAGCTGAGGCTGGCCGAGCACATGGTGGAAGGCGGCGCGATCATGACGGCGCTGCTGGGCCCCGAGGTCGCACTGCTGGACGGCCCCGGCGCCCTGGCGGGCCGGCTGATGATGGGGGCGCGCGGCATGGCGATCGCCGGTGGCACCTCGGAGGTGACGCGCAATCAGATCGCCGAGCGGATCCTCGGCATGCCGCGTGACCCGCTGATCAACTAGTTCGGGACCCGCGCCGATCAGGCCGGCGCGAACTGCGCGGCACCGGCGCTGCCCCGCCGCGGGCGGAGTGCGACCGGCATCCCGCACGTCACCGAATCAGGTTCGCAGTCAACGATATTGGCCGCCACCCGCAGGCCGCTCTGTTCGGCGAGTTCGACGATGGCGATGACGTAGGGGGTGGGGATCTCCGGGTTGTACGGGTGGTGGTTGACGGTGTAGGTGAACACCGTGCCCCGCCCGGAAACCTCTCGCGCGACCAGCGAGCCCCCGCACTCGCGGCATTCGCCGCTGGCCGGATGCACCCAGCGCGCGCACTTGTCGCAGTACTCGATGAGCAGCGGCCCGTCTGACACGACGAATACAGTACACTCAATTGGATTCGGCGCGACGACGGTGTGGTCTGACGGGCGGTGTGCATGACGCATTTCGAAAAAGACGCGATCTTGTCCGGCATCGGGATCTCACGGATCGGCCGTCGCACCGGGATTCCGGGCCTGGAGCTGACGATGGAGGCGGTGCGCGGCGCCATCGAGGACGCGGGACTGACCGCGGCCGACATCGACGGCATCGCCACGCTGGGTGACACACCCGCCGCAGACGTCAACGCCCAACTGCGCATCGACGCCGCGGATTGCGGGTCCGGGTTCGGCACCGGCGGACTGCTGTCGCCGGTGATGTCGGCATGTCGAGCGGTCGCCGAACGCCGAGCCCGGCATGTGGTGGTGTACCGGACGATTCAGATGCTCGGCGGCACCGTCCCCGTCAAGCAGGAAGACAACGCTCCCGCGCCACCGCTGGCGCGGATGTTCGAGACACCCGAAGGCGAGCCGAGGCCCGCCGTCGGCGCGATGGACGACGTCAACGATCTCGTTGCGGCCCATGCGTATTCCGCCGCGAACTGGCTGGCGCTCAACTGCCGTCGCCACATGGAGTTGTACGGGACCACCAAAGAGCAGCTGGGGTGGGTGGCGCTGAACGGCAGGCGCAACGCCGCGTTGAATTCCCGTGCGGTGTACCGCGACCCGATGACGATGGCCGACTACCTGGGCGCGCGGCTGGTATCCACGCCGCTGGGGCTGCTGGACTGCGACGTCCCGATCGACGGCTCGATCGCGGTGGTGGTGTCCCATGCGCAGTACGCCGCCGACTGTCCGCACCGGGCGGTGAAGGTGGAGGCGATCGGCGGGTCCGACGGCGCCGGCGGCTGGTTTCACCGCGACGACTACCCGAAGATGGCGATGTCGGATGCCGCGGCGCAGATGTGGTCGCGGACCCAGTTGCGGCCGGCCGATCTCGACGTTGCCCAGTTGTACGACGGATTCACGTATCTCACGCTGGCGTGGCTGGAAGCCCTCGGGGTGTGCGGCGACGGCGAGGCCGGGCCCTTCGTCGACGGCGGCGAGCGAATCGCGCGCGACGGGAAGCTGCCGCTGAACACCTACGGCGGGCAGCTCTCGGCGGGGCGCATGCACGGCTACTGGGCGTTGCACGAAGGGTGCCTGCAGTTGCGGGGCGACGCGGGAGAGCGGCAGGTTTCGCGCCGCCCGGAGGTCGGCGTGGTTTCCGTCGGCGGTGGGCCCGTCGCGGGGTGCATGCTGCTCACCTGTTGAGCCAGCAGGTGATTGAGCTCGAATGAGTGAGGAGCCGAAAGCCGGCCACCCGGACAAACTGGCGTCGATACTCGCCCGGGACATCGAGGCGGACATCGTCCGCCGCGGCTGGGCCGTCGGCGAATCGCTGGGATCCGAACTCGCCCTGCAACAGCGCTTCGGCGTGAGCCGATCGGTGCTGCGCGAGGCCGTTCGCTTGGTCGAGCACCACCAGGTGGCCCGGATGCGCCGCGGCCGGGGCGGTGGCCTGTATATCTGTGAGCCCGACGCCGGGCCCGCCACCCGCGCCGTCGTCATCTATCTCGAATACCTGGGCACGACGCTGGGCGATCTGCTCAACGCGCGCCTGGTGCTCGAGCCGTTGGCGGCCTCGCTGGCCGCCGAGCGCATCGACGAAGCCGGCATCGCGCGGCTGCGGGCGGTGTTGCACGCCGAGGAACAGTGGAAGCCGGGCTTGCCGGCCCCACGCGACGAATTCCACATCGCGCTGGCTGAGCAATCGAAAAACCCGGTGCTGCAATTGTTTATCGATGTCCTGATGCGGCTCACCACGCGCTACGCCTTGGCGTCGCGAACGGATTCGGCGACCGAGGCCATCGAGGCGGTCGACCACCTGCACGCGCACCACTCCAAGATCGTCGCGGCGGTCACGGCCGGTGATTCGGCGCGCGCCAAGACGCTGTCCGAGCGACACGTGGAGGCGGTGACGGGCTGGCTGCAGCAGCATCATCCCGGCGACAAGAGCCGGCGCACGCGGCGGCGCCGGCTCGATGTCGATGCCCCGCGGGGCAAACTGGCCGAGATGCTGGCCGTCACCATCGGCGACGACATCGCCGCCAGTGGCTGGCACGTGGGGGCGGTCTTCGGCACCGAGACGGCCCTGCTGGAGCGCTACCGAGTGAGCCGCGCGGTGTTGCGCGAGGCGGTGCGCCTGCTCGAATACCACTCGATCGCCCACATGCGCCGCGGACCCGGCGGCGGACTCGTCATCGCCCAACCCGCGGCCCAGGCCAGCATCGACACGATCGCCCTGTACCTCCAGTACCGCGACCCGAGCCGCGAAGACTTGCGGTGCGTCCGCGACGCCATCGAGATCGACAATGTCACCAAGGTCGTCAAGCGGCTCGGCGAGCCCGACGTGGCGGCATTCCTTGCCGCGCGTCGGCCCGGATTGCCGGAAAACGCGCAACACACGCCCGACGACGTGCGGCAGGCCATCGCCGAGGAGTTCGATTTCCACGTCGGGTTGGCGCAGCTGGCCGGCAACGCGCTGCTGGATCTGTTCCTGCGGATCATCGTCGAGCTGTTCCGCCGGCACTGGTCGAGTACGGGTCAGGCGCTACCGACCTGGTCGGACGTGCTGGCCGTCCACCACGCTCACCTGCGGATTGTCGAGGCGGTCGAGGCCGCCGACGAGAGCGTCGCCTGCTATCGCCTCCGCCGTCACCTTGATGCCGCCGCCTCCTGGTGGCTCTAGCCGCGCGAATCGGAGTGTCCCGCCCGCCCCGTGTGCCCAAATGTGATCTGTTGCGCCGCATAAGGAAGGCCCGTCCGGGGTACTGGTAGGGGGGATAGGCGACAGCCGATCCAGCAGGGGGTTGGCGTAAGTGATCGAAAGCGAGAGCGCTGAAGTGACGGCGGATACCGAAACCAGACAATACGGTTTCGTCCACTCCGCACTGATTTATCACTCTCAGCAGGAGTTTTTGGACTTGGTGGGCCGCTTCGTCGGCGATGGTGTGGCGTCAGGCGAGGCGGTCTTGCTCGCGGTGCCGCCCGAGACGCTGGCCCTGTTGCACGGCGAGCTGTACGCCGGCGGCGCGGTGCCCGCCGATGTGCACATAACGGACATCACCGAAGTCGCCCGGAACCCGAGCCGGTTCATGGCGATGCAGGGCGCGTTCATCGACCAGCACCCGGATCGGCGGGTGCGCATCGTCAGCCAACTCGCCTGGCCCGGCCGCACCGACGAGGAGTTCGTCGCCTGCATCGAGCACGAAGCGCTGGTCAACACGGCGATGGACGGGTACCCGGCGACAAGCCTGTGCCTCTACGACGCGAGCGTGATCGACGACGAGGTGCTGGTGGACGTGCGCGCGACACACCCGCTGCTGTGGAAACGCGGTGCGCTGCAGCGCAGCCCGGACTACGCGCCGCATGAAGTCCTGCAGCGGTGCAACCAACCGTTGGCCGCTGGTCCCGGTGCCGTCACGTACATGGTCAGGAAGTCGGCGGACCTCCGGCCCGCGCGCTCTTTCGCCGTCGACTATGCGGGCTGGATGGGGCTCTCCGAGGAGACCATTGAGGATCTGCAGTTGGTCGCCACCGAGTTGGCCAGCAACAGCCTGATGTACACCGGGGGCGCCTGCCGGTTGGCCTTCTGGAAGGACGACGGGCATCTGGTGTGCGAGGCACGGGATACGGGACAGTTCGACGACCCGCTGGTGGGCCGCCTTGACCCGGGCCCGTGCGGCCCCGCTAGCCGCGGCCTGTATTTGGTCAATGCCATTTCGGACCTGGTGCGCACGCACACCACCAGGACCGGCACGACGATTCAGGCGTATCTGCGGTTCGAGCCGGCGGTCAGTCCGGCGGGGTGACAAGCGACCCGCCGCGAGGGGATCCGGCGGGTCGCTTGTGGTATTCGGTTACGGGAGCACCCCGCCGATAATTCCGCCGACGTCGCCGATCACGCCGCCCACCACGCCGCCGACGGTGCCACCAAGAGTGCCGCCGCTGGCGGGCGCGTCGGCCGGGGTCATCGTGCATCCCGTGGGCAGGAGCAATACCGCGGCAAGTCCCGTGGCTGCGGTGGCGGTTTTAAGGGTTTTCTTCGCCTTCAATGAATTCATAATCGCGCCTTTCATTCCGGACTTATACCCTGCGTGTGCAACGCGCTGTAATGCGGATGTTATAACGACTATTCAACACATGTAAAGTCCTATTTGGAAATTTCTCTGGAATACGCTTGAGCCAGCACGGGCAGTCAATTCACTTCCGCAGCAACATCATTGAGAGCAGACTGTAAGAAGACTTCGCGCTTGTGACGTCGCTAAACCCTAAACGTCTAAGCTCAAGCCTCGCGCCTATTAAATACCATTAATACGACGCAATACCGTAAACTAGACTGCGAGAAACGCGGTCTCGATTCGATCCGTTATTCGGATCGACCGGATATTTCAGGCGCCTTACTGAGAACCACCTCACGCGGCGGTCCCCGCAGGTTACCTTTCGTGATGCGTCAGAGCAGGCAGTCAACGACTCCCTCGCAGCCCGTCGTGCTGGTGGTCGGGGCGCATCCCGTTAGTCCGAGCAGAGCCGCGGCCAGCCCGATGGCCGCTGCAACAGCTTTGAGGGTGCTCCGAGTCCCCGTTGACTTCATGATCGTGCCTTTCGATGAGGGGTAGTGTTCAACAGTCGTCTAATGACTGTTACCGGGCTTCGTACCCCCTGTCAACCGCCACCAAACCAAACTTTTCGTATTATTTTCTATATGTTTTTGTACGGTCCGTTTGGGCGGCTCAGCGGGTTGCAGGCGCGGCGCGCAGGGGTCTAATGTCAAGGCCCATGCGTCTTCTCGCGCGTTTTGTAGTAGCCAGCACCCGCAGCGGGGTCTGATCCTGACCGACCCCCCGCTGTGGGTCGGAAGCTACTGCCGTCGGTCGCACCAGCTGACCAGAGAAGACCGGCACCATGACTTTTCCCGAGCGAAATCAGCTCCAACATCTCGACCCGGCCAACGTGTGGTTTTGCGATCGTTTCGGCGTCTCGTTGCCCCGCGGGCTGCGGGAGCAGGCCGACGCCATGACCTGGGAGACCTTCGTCGCGACTTACGGGCGCAGCACCGGGCCGCTGCGGCTAGGGCAATGGGAGTGCGCCGACGCGGTGCGACTAGGCCCGCAGGCCCGCAACTTCCAGGCGGTGATCGCCCTGGGCGACCGCATCGGCACCGCGACCGCGGCCGCGGGCGGGCCGATCGCGGCCCTGACCGCGATGCTGCACGAGCGCGGGATCACCGTCGAGATCGTGGGCTTCCATCAGATGCGATCGCCAACCGGCACAGCCACTTTCGTTCGCGGTAGCAACGGGTCCCGCGCCGAGTGGGCGATGGGCCTCTCGGACGATCCGACGCAGTCGGCGCTGCGCGCGGTCGTCACCTGCGCCAACCGGCTGATCGTTGCCGAGTGATGCCGGGCGTAGCTTTCACCGGACCACTCTCGCCAACCCAGAGGTGAGTTTCGTTTGTGCTAGCGCCGCTGGTAGCACAAACGAAACTCGGCTTCTACCGCGACGGCGGCGAAGGTGACACGCCGTCGAGGACGCTCAGAGCGGACGCAGCACGATCGGCATGCCGTCCATCGGAATCGGCATGCCGCCGTAGTCCCACCGCGGCTGGTAGCCGGGCCGGGCCAGCTCGATGCGGTAGCGGCGCAGCAGCCGGTGCACCACGGTCTTGACTTCCAGCTGACCGAACACCATGCCGATGCACTTGTGCGCACCACCGCCGAACGGCGCGAACGCGTACCGGTGATTCTTGTGCTCCGAGCGCGGTTCGGCGAACCGCTCCGGGTCGAATTTATCTGGCTCCGTCCACAATTCGGGCAGCCGGTGGTTCATGCCGGGCCAGATGGTGATGTTGGTTCCGGCCGGAATGTAGTGGCCCAGCAGCTCGGTGTCGCGCACCGCCATCCGCATGTTGAACGGCAGCGGCGTCACCATGCGCAACGATTCGTTCATGATCAGTTCGAGCGTTTCCAGCTTCTCCAGCGACTCGATGTCCAGCGGCCCGTCGCCGAGCCGGGCCGACTCCTCGCGCGCCCGCTCCTGCCACTCGGGGTTGGCGGCCATGTTGTAGACCATCGTGGTCGTCGTCGAGGTGGAGGTGTCGTGGGCGGCCATCATCAAAAAGATCATGTGGTTGACGATGTCCTCGTCGGTGAAGCTGTTGCCGTCGTCGTCCTCGGTGTGGCACAGCACCGTGAGCATGTCGGTGCCGGTCGCGGTGCGGCGCTCCTTGACCCGCTCATTGAAGTAGTCCTCGAGCAGCTGGCGGGCGCGCAGGCCGCGCCACCACTTGAACGGCGGAATCGGCTGCCGGATGATCGCGCCGCCCGCGCGCGTTGTCGTCGTGAACGCCTGGTTGACCTTGGTGACCAAGTCGTGGTCGGACCCCGGCTCGTGCCCCATGAACACCAAGGACGCGACGTCGAGGGTGAGTTCCTTCATCGCCGGGTGGAACAGGAACCGCGCATCGTTGGTCGGCCAGTTGGCGACGATGTCGGTCGCCACGCGATCGATGTGCTCGACGTAGCCGGTCAGGCGGCTACGGGTGAACGCCTCCTGCATGATGCGCCGGTGGTACATGTGCTCGTCGAAGTCCAGCATCATCAGGCCGCGGTTGAAGAACGGCCCGATCACCGGGTGCCAGCCCTTCTGCGAGAAGTCCTTGTTGCGGTTGGAGAAGACGGCCTGGGTGGCGTCGGGCCCCAGCGCCGTGACGGCCGGCATGATCGGCGAATCCAGGTAGATCAGCGGACCCTTGTTCCGGTAGAGATACAACGCGTAGTCCGGGCCGCCGCGGAACAGTTCGATGATGTGCCCGAGGATCGGGAGCCCGGCGTCGCCCATCACAGGCTTCAGTTCGCTGCCGGCGGGTGGTTCTGCCAGGACTTTCGTCTCCCATTCGTGGGCGAGCAGGCGCTTCTCGACCGCCCCCATGCCCGGGATGGTGTTCAGCGTCGGGGTGAACCGGCGCCGCGCCTGGTCCAGCAGGTACTGCGGGGTGCTGATGGTGGCGGTCATAGACGCTCCTTTGCGTGCCCTCTCAGGTGACAGCAGTCACTGATTTATAACCTTCGCTGAAAAACTTGACGGCTGTCAAGTTTGCTTTTTGCGTGGCGTGGTGCAAGGTCAGGGAGTGACCAGCGACCCCGCCAATCCGGAGCCGGGCGCACGACGGCGTGGCGACAAGCAACGCCAGGCGATCTTGCAGGCGGTGCGCGAACTGCTGCAGGAAAAGCCGTTCGCCGAATTGTCGGTCAGCACCATCAGCCTGAGGGCCGGCGTCGCCCGGTCGGGCTTCTACTTCTATTTCGACTCCAAGTACGCGGTGCTGGCACAGCTGATGGCCGAGGCCACCGAAGAGCTCGAAGAACTCACGCAGTATTTCGCGCCACGCCAGCCCGGCGAGTCACCCGAACAGTTCGCCAAGCGGATGGTGGGCAGCGCGGCGGCCGTCTACGAGCACAACGATCCCGTGGTGACCGCCTGCAACGAGGCCCGCCACACCGACGTCGAGATCCGCGATCTGCTCGACCAGCAGTTCGACGTGGTGCTGGCGCAGATCGTCGCCATCGTCGAGGCCGAGATGAAGGCGGGTACCGCCCGTCCGATCAGCGACGACCTTCCGACGCTGATCCGCACCCTGACCGGGACCACCGCGCTGGTGTTGACCGGCGACCCGGTCCTGACCGGATCCGACAGCGATCGGGACCGGCGGGTGCGCGTGCTCGAGCAGTTGTGGCTGCACGCGCTCTGGGCCGGCCGTCCCTAGGGCCGGGCTGGCGGTACCGGCGGTATCGTCACCGCCATGGCGAAGAAGGCATCCGGGCGGTATTACGCGGGAAAGCGGTGCTTTGTCACCGGCGCGGCCAGCGGCATCGGCCGCGCCACGGCGTTGCGGCTCGCCGCGCACGGCGCCGAGCTCTATCTGACCGACCGCGACTCCGACGGTCTGGAACTGACCGTGGCCGACGCACGCGCCCTGGGCGCGCAGGTCCCCGAGCATCGGTCGCTGGATATCGCCGATTACGACCAGGTGGCAGCGTTCGCCGCCGACATCCACGCCGCGCATCCGGCCATGGATCTGGTGCTCAACATCGCCGGCGTATCGGCCTGGGGCACCGTCGACCGGCTGAGCCACGAGCAGTGGAGCAAGATGATCGCCATCAATTTGATGGGTCCGATCCACGTCATCGAGACCTTCGTGCCGCCGATGGTGGCCGCCAAGCGGGGCGGCCATCTGGTCAACGTGTCCTCGGCGGCCGGGCTGGTCGCCCTGCCCTGGCATGCCGCCTACAGCGCCAGCAAGTACGGGTTGCGCGGCGTCTCGGAGGTGCTGCGCTTCGACCTGGCCCGGCACCGCATCGGGGTGTCGGTCGTGGTGCCGGGCGCGGTGAACACCCCGCTGGTAGGCACCGTGGAGATCGCCGGTGTGGACCGCGAGGACCCCAGCGTCGCCCGGTGGATACGGCGATTCGCCGGCCACGCCGTGTCGCCGGAGAAGGCCGCCGAGAAGATCCTGGCCGGGGTGGCAAAGAACCGGTACCTGATCTACACGTCGGCCGATATCCGGGCGCTGTACGCCTTCAAAAGGCTTGCGTGGTGGCCCTATAGCGTCGCGATGCGCCAGGTGAATGTGATCTTCACCCGCGCGCTGCGGCCCGGCCCGCCTGGGCCGCCGACCCCGGCGCCGTCAGTCCGGCATGACGAGCTCGAGCCGCACCCCGAGCAGGCGGACCGGCCGGTCGAGCTCGAATAAATCCAGGACGCGCAGGGCCGCGGCGACGATCGCGTCGCGATCGGTGGTGGGAGCATCGAGTTTGCGAATCTTGGTGCGGGTGTAAAAGGTTGCGGTTCGTACGGTGACCGCCACCCGGGTCACCACGCGCGCTTCGGCCAGCACGTCGTTCAGCGCTTGTTCGGCCAAATCCGTTACGGCCGTGTTCATCTCGGCGCGATTGGTGAGGTCGCGGGGAAAGGTGACGACGTGGCTGCGCGAGCGTGGCACCCATGGCTCGGCGCTGACGTGGCTGTCGCCGCCGCCCTTGGCCAGCAGCAGTAGCCACAGCCCGGTGCGCGCGCCGAACGCGGCCGTCAACAACTCCGCGTCGCTGTGGGCCAGCTGTCGCACCGTCGTAATCTCAAGATCCGCAAGCTTTTTCGCGGTCTTGGGCCCCACGCCCCACAGCGCGTCGACGGGACGGTCGGCCATCAATGGCATCCAGTTCGCATCGGTGAGCACGAAAATGCCGCCTGGCTTGGCGAAACCGGTGGCGACCTTGGCGCGCTGCTTGTTGTCGCTGATCCCGACCGAGCAGGACAACCCGGTTTCCGAGGAGATGACGCTGCGGATCTGCTGCGCCGCCTCGGTGGGGTCCACCGCGGCGACGGCGACGTAGGCCTCGTCCCAGCCCCACACCTCCACCGGGTGGCCCAGGTCCCGCAGCGCCCCCATCACCTGCTCGGACGCCGCGTCGTAGGCGGCAGGGTCGGAGGGGAGGAAGGTCGCCTCGGGGCAGCGGCGGGCGGCGGCGCGTAGCGGCATGCCCGCCCGCACACCGAACTCCCGGGCCTCATAGGAGGCGCAGGTGACGACCTTGCGCGGTTCGCTCGGATCGCCGCTGCCGCCGACGATCACGGGCAGCCCGGCCAGTTCGGGTCGGCGGCGCAACTCGACCGAGGCCAGGAACTGGTCGAGGTCCACGTGCAGGACCCAGTCCGGCGCCGCCGCGGGCATACCGGGGTTCATCGCCCACAGAGCTTGCGCGCCAGGCTTTCCCACGCATCGCCCAATGTCTGCAAGGTGTGACCGCGGTCGTGCAGTTGATGCTCGACGTAGTCGGTGTCGAGCAAGGCCAGCAGGGCGTCGGCCTGCGCATCGAGGTCACCGGTGGTGTTCGCCGAGGCCAGCAGCACGCGCACGTGCCGGTACAGGACGGCGGCCGCCGGGCCGTAACGACTCCGCGGGTCGCGGTTGGCCGCCGAGAGCAGCGCGTGGTGGGTGTGGGCGAAGCGCATCCGTTCCCGCCCGAAGGCCACCAGCCGATCCAGCGGCGGGGCATCGGGCCCCAGCGGCGGCGGCCCGAACAGGAACGCCTCCTGACTGGCCCGTTCGTCCTCGTCCAGCAGCACCATCATCAGGCGGGCCCGGCTGCCGAAGCGGCGGAACACGGTGCCCTTGCCGACGCCGGCCGCCGCGGCGACGTCGTCCATGGTGACGGCATCGGCCCCGCGCTCGGCGACCAGGCGGTGCGCCGCATCCAGCAGCAGCGCCCGGTTACGAACGGCGTCGCCGCGCTCCTGTGCGGGCAGTCGCGGGACGCACATGGGCAGATCATCCAACCGCTCGACGTCGCTCATCCCTGCACTTTAACGCTGCCGGAATAAATCGGACCACAGTCCGATTAGCACATGGGAGGATGTGTAGCAACGACCGAAGGGAAACCGCGCGAGTGACAATCAACATCTTGGCGTTAGTGGGAAGCCTGCGGGCGGCGTCGATCAACCGTCAGATCGCCGAGTTGGCGAGGGCGGTCGCCCCCGACGGCGTGACCGTCACGGTCTTCGAGGGGCTCGGCGAGCTGCCGTTCTATAACGAGGAGATCGACTACGCGATGAACGCCGACGCGCCGCCGCTGGCTGCGGTGGCCGCGCTGCGCGCCGCGGCGACCGACGCCGATGCCGCCTTGGTGGTCACTCCCGAGTACAACGGCAGCTACCCCGCGGTCGTCAAGAACGCGATCGACTGGCTGTCGCGCCCGTTCGGTGACGGCGCACTGATGGGCAAGCCATTGGCCGTCATCGGGGGATCGTTCGGCCGGTACGGCGGGGTGTGGGCGCACGACGACACGCGCAAGTCCTTCGGCATTGCCGGTGCGCGGGTGGTCGAGTCGATCAAGCTGTCCGTGCCGTTCACAACGCTGGAAGGCAGGCCGCCCGCCGAGCATGCCGAGCTGTCGGCGAACGTGCGCGATGTGGTGGGCAAGCTCGCCGCCGAAGCCGGCTGATTGGCGGAAGTCGACAAGCCGCGCGGGAGGCGACCAGCGGGGTTGTCACCAACGAATAGCAGAAGCCGCCAGCGTCGTCTGGCGGCTTTGCTAGCTGCGGGCGGGCCGCCGCGGTCAGCGGCGCAAAACCGGCCTTGTCGGTGGCCGCTGCTATACCGATACATAGCGGCGCCTTCGCCTCGGCGTGTGATCTGCGACACGCCGGGGCGGGTTGCTGAATTTGTTGGACACAGGCCTTACGACCAGGGAATTTCAGAAATGTTATTCAGAACATCTTGTATCTCGACATCTCGTCAGCCACTAGGTGTAGTGTTTCGATGCACCGGCGGATCCCAGGATCGCCAAGCCAGCCAGGCTCGGTGAACCCCCCGAAATCGGCGCGATGTGGTCGAAGACAGGTCTTCGACGCTGATCGCCTCGCAACGGGAATCCGGGGACTTACCGGATCGCTGAACCTAGCAAAGACGCAGTCCAAAAGTAGTTGCCAGTCCATTGGGTCCCCCTCTTCCGCAAAGGAGCGGCATTCTATGAGCATCACCGTGTACACCAAGCCGGCATGCGTGCAGTGCAGCGCCACCTACAAGGCGCTGGACAAGCAGGGCATCGTCTACGACAAGGTCGACATCACGCTGGATTCCGAGGCGCGTGACTACGTGATGGCGCTGGGCTATCTGCAGGCTCCCGTCGTGGTGGCGGGCAACGAGCACTGGTCGGGTTTTCGCCCCGATCGCATCAAGGCGCTCGCCGCGGTGGAACTCAGCGCGTAAAGCAAGACGTTAGGTAAGGAGGTTGCGACGCCATGGACACCACGGGGCGCAACCTGGTCTATTTCTCCTCCGTGTCGGAGAACACCCACCGCTTCGTGGAGAAGCTGGGGATTCCCGCCACGCGGATACCGCTGCACGGCCGTATCGAGGTGGCCCAGCCGTACGTGCTGGTGCTGCCGACCTACGGCGGCGGCCGGGCCACTCCTGACCTCGACGCCGGGGGCTATGTCCCCAAACAGGTCATCGCCTTTTTGAACAATGAGCACAACCGTTCGTTGATCCGCGGCGTCATCGCCGCGGGCAACAACAACTTCGGCGCCGAATTCGCCTACGCGGGCGACGTGATCTCGCGCAAGTGCGCCGTCCCGTACCTCTACCGCTTCGAACTCATGGGAACCCAGGACGACGTGGATGCCGTCCGTGCGGGCTTAGCCAATTTCTGGAAGGAACAGACGTGTCAACAACCGTCGCTGCAGAGCCTGTAATCACCGGCGCCCACGGGCTGCCCGATGAGACGGATTACCACGCGCTGAACGCGATGCTGAATCTGTACGACGCGGACGGCAAGATTCAGTTCGACCGGGATGTGCTCGCCGCGCGTCAGTACTTCCTGCAGCACGTCAACCAGAACACCGTCTTCTTCCACAATCAGGACGAGAAACTCGACTACCTGATCCGCGAGAACTATTACGAGCGTGAGGTTCTCGACCAGTACTCGCGCAACTTCGTCAAGGACCTGCTGGACCGCGCCTACGCCAAGAAATTCCGTTTCCCGACGTTTTTGGGCGCGTTCAAGTACTACACCTCCTACACGCTGAAGACCTTCGACGGGAAGCGCTACCTGGAGCGCTTCGAGGACCGCGTGGTCATGGTGGCGCTGACCCTGGCCGCCGGTGACGTCGGACTGGCGGAAAAGCTGGTCGACGAGATCATCGACGGCCGATTTCAGCCGGCCACCCCCACCTTTTTGAACTCGGGCAAGGCGCAGCGCGGCGAGCCGGTCAGCTGCTTTTTGCTGCGCATCGAGGACAACATGGAGTCCATCGGGCGCTCGATCAACTCCGCGCTGCAGCTGTCCAAGCGCGGCGGGGGAGTTGCATTGCTGCTGACCAACATTCGTGAGCACGGTGCCCCGATCAAAAACATCGAGAACCAGTCCTCGGGTGTCATCCCGATCATGAAGCTGCTCGAGGACTCCTTCTCCTACGCCAATCAGCTCGGTGCGCGCCAGGGCGCCGGTGCGGTGTATCTGCACGCGCATCACCCCGACATCTACCGCTTCCTGGACACCAAGCGGGAGAACGCCGACGAGAAGATCCGGATTAAGACGCTGAGCCTGGGCGTGGTGATCCCGGACATCACCTTCGAGCTGGCCAAGAAGAACGAGGACATGTACCTGTTCTCGCCGTATGACGTGGAACGCGTCTACGGTGTGCCGTTCGCCGACATCTCGGTGACCGAGAAGTACTACGAGATGGTCGACGACGCGCGCATCCGCAAGACCAAGATCAAGGCGCGCGAGTTCTTCCAGACACTGGCCGAGCTGCAATTCGAGTCGGGCTACCCGTACATCATGTACGAGGACACGGTGAACCGGGCCAACCCGATCGAGGGCAAGATCACCCACTCGAACCTGTGCTCGGAGATCCTGCAGGTGTCGACGCCCTCGCTGTTCAACGATGACTTGTCCTATGCCAAAGTGGGCAAAGACATTTCGTGCAATCTGGGATCGCTGAACATCGCCAAGGCGATGGACTCACCCGACTTCGCCCAGACGATCGAGGTGGCGATCCGCGCGCTGACCGCGGTGAGCGACCAGACGCACATCACCTCGGTGCCGTCAATCGAGCAGGGCAACAACGATTCCCACGCGATCGGCCTCGGGCAGATGAACCTGCACGGATACCTGGCGCGCGAGAGCATCTTCTACGGCTCCGAAGAGGGCGTCGACTTCACCAACATCTACTTCTACACGGTGCTCTATCACGCGCTGCGGGCCTCCAACCGCATCGCGATCGAACGGGGCACGCACTTCAAGGGTTTCGAGAAGTCCAAGTACGCCTCAGGTGAGTTCTTCGACAAGTACACCGATCAGGCGTGGGAGCCGGCGACCGACAAGGTGCGTCAGCTGTTCGCGGACGCGGAGATCCGCATCCCGACGCAAGACGACTGGAAACGGCTGAAGGAATCGGTGCAGGCGCACGGCATCTACAACCAGAACCTGCAGGCGGTGCCGCCGACGGGGTCGATCTCCTACATCAACCACTCGACGTCATCGATCCACCCGATCGTGTCCAAGGTCGAGATCCGCAAAGAAGGCAAGATCGGCCGGGTCTACTACCCGGCGCCCTACATGACCAACGACAACCTGGAGTACTACCAGGACGCCTACGAAATCGGCTACGAGAAGATCATCGACACCTACGCCGCGGCCACCCAGCACGTCGACCAGGGGCTGTCGCTGACGCTGTTCTTCAAGGACACCGCGACCACCCGCGAGGTGAACAAGGCGCAGATCTACGCCTGGCGCAAGGGAATCAAGACGCTGTACTACATCCGGCTGCGTCAGATGGCGTTGGAGGGAACAGAGGTCGAGGGCTGCGTGTCCTGCATGCTGTAGGACACGCGGGCTTCGCATCGCCGAGGCTGATCACGGGATAACGCCTCCCCGCGGGTACCTGCTGCCCGAGTCATACGGCCGGTGCGGCTCGATGTTTCTCGTCGTCCCGATGGTTTCGTCGTCGTACCAGAAGCGGCGTGGGCCTTGGTTGTCCGCGCTCTGCGGACAAGCGCCGCGCTATCTAGGTAGACCGGCGGTAGCGGTATCCCTAACTTTGCAGCAGACGGAGCACGATCGCCAAAGCTGCGTGTCGGCATTCGACCCGGCGCGTTGTGGCGGCGGCAAGACCATCATCACGGTCGCCGACGCGGGCTAGCCGAACGCGAGTCGAAATCCAGTACCGCCCGCACGAATTGTTGTGGGTCGTAGTCGACCGCCTGGTGCCCTTGACCGCGCAACGCGGCAACCGTCGCGCCCGGTACCAAGTCGGCTACGGCCGCGGCGGCCGCCCGGAAATTCGCCCGGCTCTGGGTGCCGAACAACATACGTACCGGGACGGTGATCTCGGCTAGCCGCTGGGTGGCGCGGTAGGCGCGGGCCGCCGCGAGTTCGCGGCCGGCGGTGTGCCCGATCGAGTCGACCAGATACGGAAACTCGCGATCGACAAGGTCTTTGATGGCCGGCCGGGGGAGGTGCAGGGTTTCGCAGTAGAACGTTTTGAGTATTTCGCGCGGGTCCGACATCGTGGTGATGCGTGCGAGGCCCTCCGGTGACCCGACGTCAAGGCCTGGCGACGGTATTGGCGGCTCGTACAGCATGATCCGGAGGAACGCGGGTGTGATCAGGGCTGCTTCGAGGACCGCCAGCGCCCCGTAGGAATGCCCGACGGCATAAACGCTTCCGCCGACGGCCTGAGCAACGGCCGCCACATCCTCGGCTTCCCGGCTCAGGCTATAGGGCTCGGCCTCGATGGTGCTCAGACCCCGACCGCGGCGGTCCATCGCGTGGACGGTGTAGCGCTGTGCCAGCACCGGCGTCACCGAGGACCAGCGAGCACGCGTGCCGGTGCTGCCATGCACCAGCAGCAACGGCGGACCGACAGCAACGGATTCATAGCCGATGCAGGTCCCGTCGGGAGAAATCACGGTTGGCACGCTGATTGCAACGCCGCCCCGGGCCCGTTCCCGGTTGACAAACGCGTCATGTTACCCACAGAAACTGCCATGCCCCGAATCCGTTGACTGCGAACCATTCTGGTAGCAGCCGCACACCACTCACAACGCGCCATCCGCTCCACAGAAAAGGACGCCTCTGGCCATCAACGGCATTGGCGGCGCGGAATGGTTGTTCTTTTCCGCGAGCGTGACGACTCGATGGAAGGTACCGAATGAGACTTGGACTTCGCATGCCCCAGAGATTGGGAGTCGACCTGCAACACGATCTGGTCGAAGCGGCACGGGCAGCCGAAGCGGCCGGATATTCCAGTGTGTGGACGTACGAGCGACTGCTCTTCCCGCAGACGCCCGTGGAGCCCTATGCCGGATCCAACGTGCCATGGCCGGAACACTCGCGACAGGCCGCCGACCCGTTGGCCGTCCTCACCGCCGCGGCGGTCGCGACCGAAAGCGTCCGCCTCGGTACCTCCGTCCTCGTCGCGGCACTGCACACGCCGGTCCAGCTCGCCAAGGCGCTCGCCACGATCGATCAGATCAGCGGCGGCCGCGTGATCGCGGGCCTGGGCACCGGTTGGGCCACCGACGAACTGCAGGCCACCGGCGCCACCCGAGCCGATCGCGGCCGCTTCCTCGACGAGACGCTCGATGTCTTCGATGCGGTGTGGGGCCCCGACCCGGTGAGCTTCCGGGGACCGCGGGTGGTCGTCGACAACGCCGCAGTCCTGCCCAAGCCGGTGGCGAAAATCCCCGTCATGCTGGGTGGCGGCGGCCACAACCTGGGCCGTGGCACCAGTTCGAAAGCGTTGCAGCGGATCGCCAAACGCGCCGACGGCTGGCTGCCGCTGCTTGCCACGCCGGGCCCGGCGGGAGCGGCGCAATTGCGGGCCGACTGGGACCGCATCCGGGGCATGGCTGGCGAATACGGGCGTGACACGAGCCGGATGGAGATGATCGTGGTCGGCAACGTCACCTTCACCCACCGGCCGGCCGGACCGGACCGATCCGCGTTCGTCGGCACGGTGGACCAGGTTCTCGACGATGTCCGGACCGCCGCGGAGGCGGGCGCCGACGAACTCATCCTGGATCTCAATCTGCAGGACGGGTTCACCAGCACTGCGCAAATGCTGGAGACGGCGGAGCAGATCCGCGAACGGGCCACGGCCTCATGATCGACGGATTGCGCATCCGGACCGACACCACGGATCCGGAAGACGTGCGCACCTAGATCGGGTCTGTCTACTGTCCCCACCGCCTCACCGTCCGGGGCCGCGTGTCGGCGTTTCGCGCGCGGCATGCCGAGGGCGGGGGCAGCGGGCTCGGCGTTTACTCCCTGTCGTACGGTTCGGCGACCACGGTGCTCGAGTCGTCGACATTCGACGACTTCGTCGTGGTGTCCCAGCAGGTCAGCGGACGATTCGTGGCCAGGGCGGACAAACGGGGAGCGGGTCGTGTTGCCCGGTGGTTTCGTCGTGCTGGAAGCCCACACGGCATTTGGGCTGCGGTGGGAGCAAACTGCAACATTTTCCATGTGTGCATTCCGCGTACCGAATTCGAAGCGACGGTTGCCAAGTTCACCGGTGCGATAAGCCGACGCCGGACCTACGGCAGTCATCTGTAGAGGATGGGACAACCGTGGCGGCTGGCGCATACCGCTAGGGATTTGGCAATCTCGGCTGGTTCGCGGCCGACTACCGGCGGGAATTCGGCCGCTTGCCGAGGGAAGTGCTGCGCGGGCCGTAGCGACGCGGCCGACAAGGGCATCGCAACGCCGCGCCACGGGAACGCGCAGTCTGCCCAGGTCAGAAGCGGCGACGGGGTAAAGTGCGTGACGTGGTGAGAATGCCTCGACCTGCGAGACCCCACCCGGCTGCCAAGCCGGGGCCAAAGGTCGACGCCCGCAGCGAACGCTGGCGCGAGCACCGCAAGAAAGTGCGCAGCGACATCGTCGACGCGGCGTTCCGCGCCATCGACCGTCTGGGACCCGAGCTGTCGGTGCGCGAAATCGCCGAAGAGGCCGGCACCGCCAAACCGAAGATCTACCGGCATTTTCACGACAAGTCCGACCTGTTCCAGGCGATCGGGGAGCGGCTGCGCGACATGTTGTGGACGGCGATCTTCCCGTCCATCGACCTGAAGACCGACTCGGCCCGCGAGGTGATCCGGCGCGCCGTCGAGGAGTACGTCAACCTGGTCGACAAGCACCCTAACGTGCTGCGGGTCTTCATTCAGGGCCGCACCGCGGCGAGCCCACAGATCCTCAACGAGGGCCGAGGCATCACCTTGGCCGTGGCCGACATGTTCGACAACGAGCTGCGCGAGATGGAGTTGAACCACGCGGCTGTCGAGTTGGCCGGGAACGCGGCGTTCGGCTGTGCCGCCTCGGCCACCGAGTGGTGGTTGGGTCCCGACCCCGACAGCCCCCTTCGCATGCCGCGAGAGCAATTCGTCGCCCACCTCACGACCATCATGATGGGGGTCATCGTCGGCACCGCCGAAGCGCTCGGCATCCGCATGGACCCCGACCAGCCGATCCACAGCGTGGTCCCGGCCAACCGCGCCGCGGGCTGAGGACCTTTGGCACGTTGACATCGTTGCGGTGATCGTCAACACTCGTCCGAACCGATACCCTGGGTACTGGGTATTTGCGCCAGTGGGGTGGCAACGGCCGAAGATGCCGGCGAGCGCGACCTGAGACTGGCCCGACGAGAAAGACCGATCGACCGTGACCGACGTCGTGACACACACCGAGACACTCCCGGCGGCCAAGGCCGCCAAGCCCGTCCACACCCGGGCCGTCATCATCGGGACCGGGTTCTCCGGCCTGGGGATGGCCATCGCGCTGCAGAAGCAGGGCGTCGGGTTCGTCATCCTGGAAAAGGCCGACGACATCGGCGGCACCTGGCGGGACAACAGCTACCCCGGGTGCGCCTGCGACATCCCGTCGCACCTGTATTCGTTTTCGTTCGAGCCCAAGCCGGACTGGAAGAACCCCTTCTCCTATCAGCCCGAGATCTGGGACTACCTCAAGGGCGTCACCGAGAAATACGGGCTGCGTCGTTACATGGAGTTCAACTCGTTGGTGGATCGGGCCCACTGGGACGATGACGAGCACCGCTGGCACGTGTTCACCGCCGACGGGCGCGAATACGTCGCGCAGTTCCTGATCTCGGGAGCCGGCGCGCTGCATATCCCGTCCATGCCCGACATCGAGGGACGCGACGAATTCGCCGGTGCCGCTTTCCATTCCGCGCAGTGGGACCACAGTGTCGACTTGACCGGCAAGCGGGTGGCCGTGATCGGGACGGGTGCCAGCGCGATCCAGATCGTGCCGGAGATCGTCGAGCAGGTTGCCGAACTCCAGCTCTACCAACGCACCCCGCCGTGGGTGGTGCCGCGCTCCAACCCCGACATCCCGCCGGCGGTGCGCCGGGCCATGCAAACCGTGCCCGGCCTGCGCGCGCTGGTGCGCCTGGTCATCTACTGGGGCCAGGAGGCGCTGGCCTTCGGCATGACCAAGCGCCCCAACCTGCTGAAGTTCATCGAGGCCTACTGCAAATACAACATTCGCCGATCGGTGAAGGATCGGGAGCTGCGCCGCAAGCTGATCCCGAACTACCGCGTCGGGTGCAAGCGAATCCTGAACTCCTCCACCTATTACGGCGCGGTGGCCGACCCGAAGACCGAGCTGGTCACCGACCACATCGCCCGGATCACGGCCGACGGCATCGACACCGTCGACGGCACGCACCGGCAGGCCGATGTGATCGTGTACGCCACCGGCTTTCACGTCACCGACTCCTACACCTACGTCCAGATCAAGGGGCTGCACGGCGAGGATCTGGTGGACCGCTGGAACCGCGAGGGCATCGGCGCCCACCGCGGGATCACCGTCGCCGACGTGCCCAACCTGTTCTTCCTGCTGGGCCCCAACACCGGGCTGGGACACAACTCGGTGGTGTTCATGATCGAATCCCAGATCCGATACGTCGCCGACGCGATCGCCACCTGCGACAAGCTGGGCGCGCAGGCGCTGGCTCCGACTCGCGCCGCCCAGGACGCATTCAACGACGAGCTGCAGCGCAGGCTGGGCCCGTCGGTGTGGAACAGCGGCGGCTGCAGCAGCTGGTATCTGGACGAGCACGGCAAGAACACCGTGCTGTGGGGCGGCTACACCTGGGAGTACTGGCGGGCGACCCGCTCGGTCAAGCCCGCGGAATACCAGTTTTACGGCGTCAGTACGGGCAGGCACGCGGCCGCCGTGCAAAGTTGAACCAATTCATTTGGGGGATTTGGCCGCCGCCCGGCGTTACAGTTGCAGGGAAATGAGCGTCTATCAGACCGTTGTGGTCGGCACCGATGGCTCGGACTCGTCGCTGCGCGCGGTGGATCGCGCAGCCGCGATCGCCGCGGATCACGGCGCGAAACTGATCGTTGTGACGGCGCATCTCCCCGTCGCCCAGGAACGCGGCCGCTACGCCATCCCGCCGGGGAGCGACCACGGCCAGGACTATCGGACGGTTGGGGAAGCCCCCTTCTACGCGATCCTGCAGAACGCCAAGGAACGGGCGCACCAAACAGGGGCCAAGAACGTGGAGGAGCGGTCGATCGTCGGTGCCCCCATCAACGTGCTGGTGCAGCTCGCCGAGGAGGTCCAAGCCGACCTGATGGTCGTCGGCAACGTCGGGCTCGACAGCGTCGCCGGGCGGCTGCTGGGATCAGTCCCGTCCGAGGTCTCCCGCAAGGTCAAGATCGATGTCCTGATCGTCCACACCGCGAGCTGAAGCATCGGTGCGACTCGGTCCGAAGGTTAGCTGAGCAGCTCGGAGAAGGCGCGCGCGGCCGCGTCGACGCCGACGTCGTCGTCGGTGGCCACGAGATCCAGTAGCAGGCCACGGATTACGGCCAGCCCGAGTCTGGCCAGGGCGGGGTCGACGGGGCTGTCGTAGGCTTCCTTGGCCTCGCGCAGCCAGCCCTCGACGGCACCGGGAACCATTCGGGCGAAAGGTTTTTCGCCCTGCGCGCCGCGGGCGTAACACTCGAAGAATAGCCGTTCGGCTTGGCGCAGTTCGGGCCGACGGAGATCGGCCCACATGGCGGCGAAGCTCTCGGCCGGGTCGGTGGGCAGTTCGGTCAGCAGTCCCATCTGGCGACGCTCGATCTCCTCGACGATCGCCACGAGCATGTCTTCGCGAGAACCGAAGTGGTGCAACAGCATTCGGTGGCTCGTACCGACCGCGTCTGCCACCGCGCGCAGCGACCGGTCGCCGATGCCGCCGGCGGCGAATTCCGTGACGAGGGCATCGAGGAGCTGCCGGCGCCGCTCGGTGTCAGGGGTGCGCGCCATCGGCGCGGCTGAGCTGTTCGGAGCGGGCCTTGAGGCCTTGGGCCTCGAGTTCGAGGTATCGCTGGGTCATCGATCGCATGAGCCGCCCGACAAGAGCGCCCAGCACGCCGTTCTGGTCGATGCGCTGGCGCACCAGGGTTCCCCCGCCCGGTTGGGCGATCACATCGTGGCGGGCGCTGGCCCTGGCGCCGGGAGCGCGTTGTTCCCACGTCCAGGACGTTCCCGGCTCGACTTCGGTGATCCTCCACACCAGCGTCGACAGGCGTGGCTGCTTGATCGCGAAGCGCTTGCCGACCGCGAGCCCGGGCCCATCGACCGCGGCCAGCGACGTCACCGACGCCGTCCACTCCGGCCAGCGCTCGACGTCGGTGAACACCTTCCATACCAATGGGGCCGGCGCGTCGATCTCGACGCTGTCTTCGGTAATCATGTACCAAATGGTACATCCAGCCGCCGATTTCGCCTACGCCACGGCGGCGAACGCGCCATACTGGAAAGGTAAGTAAATCCGGCGGCCCGCGGGCGTCCGCGACACGGAAAACACAACCTCTTGTGTTGCGCTCGGTAGTCGTACCCCAGGGGTAGTGTCTGGAGCCTGACGTCCCTCCGGCAAAACGGCGTGTGAAGTGGGGTTCTGGTGACCGAAAACATGAAACTGATTGACCGCGTTTCGGCGATCAACTGGAACCGGGTGCAAGACGAGAAGGACGCCGAGGTCTGGGACCGGCTGACCGGCAACTTCTGGCTGCCCGAGAAGGTGCCGGTATCCAACGACATCCCGTCCTGGGGCACGCTGACCGCGCACGAAAAGCAGCTGACCATGCGGGTGTTCACCGGCCTGACGCTGCTGGACACCATTCAAGGCACGGTCGGCGCGGTCAGCCTGATCCCCGACGCGCTGACCCCGCACGAGGAGGCCGTCTACACCAACATCGCCTTCATGGAGTCGGTGCATGCCAAGAGCTACAGCCAGATCTTCTCCACGCTGTGCTCGACGGTCGAGATCGACGACGCGTTCCGCTGGTCGGAGGAGAACCCCAACCTGCAGCGCAAGGCCGAGATCGTCATGCAGTACTACCGCGGCGACGAGCCGCTCAAGCGCAAGGTCGCCTCCACGTTGCTGGAGAGCTTCCTGTTCTACTCCGGGTTCTACCTGCCGATGTACTGGTCGAGCCGGGCCAAGCTGACCAACACCGCCGACGTGATCCGGCTGATCATCCGCGACGAGGCGGTGCACGGTTACTACATCGGCTACAAATTCCAGCGCGGCCTGGCGCTGGTCGACGACGCACGCAGGCAAGAGCTCAAGGACTACACCTACGAACTGCTCTTCGAGCTCTACGACAACGAGGTGGAGTACACCCAGGACCTCTACGACGAGGTTGGGCTGACCGAAGACGTCAAGAAGTTCCTGCGCTACAACGCCAACAAGGCGCTGATGAACCTCGGCTACGAGGCGCTGTTCCCGCGCGACGAGACGGACGTGAACCCGGCGATCCTGTCGGCGCTCTCACCCAACGCCGATGAGAACCACGACTTCTTCTCCGGCTCGGGCTCGTCGTACGTGATCGGCAAGGCCGTCGTCACCGAGGATGAGGACTGGGACTTCTAAGTAGGTGGTCAAGGTCCTGAAACCGCGCTTGTCGGTCTGGCGGTTCTCGGGTGTGCGGTAGCGAACACGGTAAAGTGTTGCACCGCTTGAAGATTGGTATTTATTGATCGTGGCCACTGATGGCCTCCGAGGCGTTGCTTGAGCTTTCGTGAGATCCGCCCACGCTTTTTGTTGGCTGGCTTGCTCGCCGGCCTGGTCGTCCCGTTCGGCGCGCTAAAGCAGACACGTCCGACCGCGTTGCATCGCCGCGATGGCGCGGGCGGCTAGGAGAGGTCTGCAGCTTCACGAATTGAGCTTCTCGCCGCCGACGACAACGTCGAGGCCGTATCGTCGACGTCGCTTTCCATGGTGACCGCTGGACCGCGAGGCAGTTCCAACCGCCGGTACAGCGGTCCGTGAGAACGCCGCCCAGTCAGGGCCCAGGTCCACCCGGGTACGACACAATCACCCGGGTGAGTCGGCAACACGGGTGATGACAATTCAACCTGACTTCGGACAGCGTTGACCCGTGGCAGCCCGGGCTTCAAGTCCCCCGCTACCTATCGGTGTCAATCGCAACAAAAGGAGAGTGCAGATGGCTGTCAATACCTTTCGTGGGGTTGTCGATATCCTCGATGCCGCTGTCGGAGGCCCAGACGCCGAGGTTGGCCCACCGCACCACGCGTTCTGGCGCAATGTCAATCGGGACGAGTTCGTCGCCACGAAGTTGTTCGGCCAACCCATCCTGACGCTCGGCGATGGAGCGCATTCGAATGTAATCCTGTCCTTGAAAGGTGAGCCACCGTTCGGCACTGGCCCCGATGCGAAGTTTCCCCGTATGCCAGTCGGATTCGACCCGGTGGCCGACGATGAGATCCGTTCGATCGAACAGTGGATCGACAACGGCGCTCCGGACGGTTCCGATACTCCCGGGACCGCATAGCGGTCCGAACCATATCGGACCAGGTTCCGTGCCCACATTTTGCCCACACCTTGCGGCAATTGACAGATAACTCGAGCAAACACAGCGACAAATATTCGCAGCTCAAGCCCATTTACAGCGCTCTGACCAGGTAGCTGATCCAAACCACGACTTCTGCTCCGGCTCGGGCTCGTCGTACGTCATCGGCAAGGCCGTCGTCACCGAGGACGAGAACTGGGAGTTCTAAAGCGGTTTGTGAACGCCGCGTGAATTGTCGCTAGGGCGCGGCGGCCCGGTGGCGCCGCCGACCGGGTAGCCGGGAGACTGGGGGTGTGGCGATAACCCCATCTTCTACGGCCGCTTTTTTCCGTTCGGTGATCCAGTGGCTGCAGTGCGGCTATCCCGACGGCGTTCCCGGACCCGACCGGGTCCCGCTGCTGGAGCTGCTGCGCAGCACGCCGCTGACCGAGGACCAGATCAAGGAAGTCGTCGACGCGATTGACGAGGAAACCAAGCCGGGCGACGAGATCAACCGCGACGTGATCGCCGATTTCATCTCCGATATGACCCACTACGACGCCGGTCCGGAGAACGTCGCGCGGGTGGCCGCCCGGCTGGCGGCCGCGGGGTGGCCGCTCGCCGGCATCACGCTGTCCACCGAATCGGCGGCAGAACACGGGGCGGCCAACGGCAAGCCCGAACCGGCCCCCAACTCGGTTTCCTGAGCCGCTACAGCTTCGAGATGTCGATGACGAAGCGGTAGCGGACGTCGCTGGCCAGCACCCGCTCGTAGGCCTCGTTGATGTAGTCGGGGTCGATGACCTCGATCTCGGGCGTCACATCGTGTTGGGCGCAAAAATCCAGCATCTCCTGGGTCTCGGCGATCCCGCCGATGTTCGACCCGGACAGGCTGCGGCGTGCCAGCGCCAGCGAAAACGCGCCCAACTCCATGGGGTGCTCGGGGATGCCCAGTTCGACCAGGGTGCCGTCGACGTCGAGCAGGCTCAGGTAGTCGTTGAGATTCAGGTTCGCCGAGACGGTGTTGAGCATCAGGTCGAAGCTGTTGCGCAACTTCTTGAAGGTGCCGCGGTCGGCGGTGGCGTAGTAATGCTTGGCGCCCAGCCGCAGCCCGTCTTCCATCTTCTTCAGCGACTGCGAAAGCACCGTGACCTCGGCGCCCATCGCGGCGGCCAGCTTGACACCCATGTGCCCCAGGCCGCCCAGGCCGATGACCGCCAGCCGCGTGTCCGGCCCGGCCTTCCAGTGCCGCAGCGGGGAGAACAGCGTGATGCCCGCGCACAGCAGCGGCGCCGCCTTGTCCAGCGGCAGCGAGCCGGGGATGCGCAAGACGAAGTTTTCGTCGACGACGACCGCCTGGCTGTAGCCGCCCTGCGTCGTCGTGCCATCTTTGTCCTTGGCGTTGTAGGTGAACGTCGCGCCGTTCTTGCAGTACTGCTCGAGCCCGGCGTCGCAGCTGCTGCACCGGCCGCACGAATTCACCATGCAACCCACGCCGACGTGGTCGCCCACCTTGAACTTGGTGACCTCGGCGCCGACCTCGGTGACGACGCCGGCAATCTCGTGGCCCACGACCAGGGGGTAATCCGGTGTGCCCCATTCGCCTTTGGCCGTGTGGATGTCGGAGTGGCAGATGCCGGCGAACTTGATGTCGATCGCCACGTCGCGCGTGCCCGGGTCGCGCCGCTCGATGGTGGTCTTGGTCAGCGGTTCGGTCGCCGACGTGGCGGCGTATGCCGAAACAGTGCGCATGAATATCCCTCTTCGATGTGATGGGTTCGAATAAAATTTTAGCTAGGGTAACGTTCTTCCGCCAACTATCGGGGCGAACATCACGTTCCGGCGGCGGCGTACCGGGGGCGTGGCGTCAGTTGATCGGGGCGTTCACCAGGCGCAGGTCGTCGACGATGCCGCGGGCCGCGATCAGCCCCTTGCCGGTTTGCCAGATCTCGTCGTTGACGACATAGACCCGATTGTCGCGGTTGGCGGACAACTTGCGCCACGGACCGCTGTCGAGCACCGCGGCGGCCCGGTCGGCGGCGGCCGGGCCGGCGCAGGACAGGTACACCACGTCGGCGTCGGCGATGGACAGGTCCGGGTTCTTCGCGAGGTCCGCGTCGGTGGCGCCGATCTCGACGTAGGGCTTGTCGGTGAACCGCTGCGCGGCCGGCCGGTCCACCCCGACCGCCCCGAGCACGCTGGCCGGGAAGTTGTTGGCCCCGTACACCCGGATCGTCTCGGTGGTCAGCCGCACGATCGACGCCTGAAAGTGGGAGGCGTCATGCCGCGCGCCCACGTCGGTCGCTCGTCGCGCAAACCCGCTGAGCAACGCGTCCATCGCGCTGCCCCGCGCGGTGGCGGTGCCGATAGTGCGCAGGTTGTCCTCCCAGGCCGCGCCCGGTGCGCCGGTGAACACCGTCGGGGCGATCGCCGCCAGCTGCGGATACAACGCGGGCGTCAACCCCTGGGAACCCAGGATCAGATCGGGGTGGGCGGCCGCGACCGCCGTCACGTCCGGGTGGGAGCGTGTACCGGCCCCGGGCACACCGTGCACCGTCCCGCCCAAATAGGTGGGCTGACTCGACGAGCCGTCCGGCAACGCGGCGGCGACCACCCGCGATTGCAGGCCCAGCGCGCACAACGCGTCGAGCTGGTCGCCGGAGAGCACCACGATGCGCTGCGGGTCGGCGGGCACCTGCACCACGTCCGGCTCGACGCCCGCCGCGTTGTGCACGCGCCGCTTCGCGGCCCCCGAATCGGCCTCGGCGGCCTCCCGGGCGCACGAATCGTCAGGCCGGCGGTCGTTTCCCAGCACGCCGGCCCCCGCGATCTGCGTGGTGGGGGTGACCAGCGAACGGGCCGGCGGCGTGGCGGCGGGCTTGTCGGATCCGCAGCCGCCGCATGCCACGGCGACCGCCGCCGTCACCGCGGTGGCCGCGGCCAGCCGAGCGGGTCTGATCACGCCGAACAACACGCGTCAGACGCTAACATCCGGCCAGCTCGGTGCGCATCAGCAACGCCATCAGCCCGCCTATGAAGAAGAAGACGAAGCAGGTGACGGTGTACATCACGCCGATCAGCTTGTGATCGGTGGTGGTGATCAGTTTGTAGACGAGGTTCCCTTTGGGGCCCATCCGATCCGGATGTTTGGAGAAGCTGTTGACAGCCGAAGCGCCCCCCTTGGGAGAACTCGAGGCCGTTCGTCCGTACCCGGACCGGATGGGCCCCAAAGGGAACCTCGTCTACAAACTGATCACCACCACCGATCACAAGCTGATCGGCGTGATGTACACCGTCACCTGCTTCGTCTTCTTCTTCATAGGCGGGCTGATGGCGTTGCTGATGCGCACCGAGCTGGCCGCCCCCGGGCTGCAATTCCTGTCCAACGAGCAGTTCAACCAGCTGTTCACCATGCACGGCACGATCATGCTGCTGCTCTACGCCACACCGGTGGTGTTCGGTTTCGCCAACCTGGTGCTGCCGCTGCAGATCGGCGCGCCCGACGTGGCGTTCCCGCGGCTGAATGCCTTTTCGTACTGGCTGTTCCTGTTCGGTGGGCTGATCGCGGCGGCCGGCTTCATCGTCCCAGGCGGGGCCGCCGACTTCGGCTGGACCGCCTACACGCCGCTGTCTGACGCCGTCCACTCGCCCGGCGCCGGCGGAGACCTGTGGATCACCGGACTGATCCTCGCCGGTCTGGGCACCATCCTGGGCGCGGTCAACATGATCACCACCGTGGTGTGCATGCGCGCGCCCGGCATGACGATGTTCCGGATGCCGATCTTCACCTGGAACATCCTGGTGACCTCGATCCTGATCCTGATCGCGTTCCCGATCCTGACCGCGGCGCTGTTCGGGCTGGCCGCCGACCGCCATCTGGGCGCCCACGTCTACGACGCGTCCAACGGCGGAGTCCTGTTGTGGCAACACCTGTTCTGGTTCTTCGGCCATCCCGAGGTCTACATCATCGCCCTGCCATTCTTCGGCATCGTCACCGAGATCATCCCGGTGTTCTCGCGCAAGCCGGTCTTCGGCTACACCACGCTGGTGTACGCCACCCTGTCGATCGCCGCTCTGTCGGTCGCGGTGTGGGCACACCACATGTTTGCCACCGGAGCCGTTCTGCTGCCGTTCTTTTCGTTCATGACCTACCTGATCGCGGTGCCCACCGGGATCAAGTTCTTCAACTGGATCGGCACCATGTGGAAGGGGCAGATCACCTTTGAGACGCCGATGCTGTTTTCGGTCGGCTTCCTGCTCACCTTCCTGCTCGGCGGCTTGACCGGCGTGATGCTGGCCAGCCCGCCGATCGACTTCCACGTCACCGACAGCTACTTCGTCGTCGCGCACTTCCACTACGTGCTGTTCGGCACCATCGTTTTCGCCACCTTCGCGGGGGTGTACTTCTGGTTCCCGAAGATGACCGGCCGGTTGCTCGACGAGCGGCTGGGCAAGCTGCACTTCTGGTTGACGTTCATCGGTTTCCACACCACCTTCCTGGTGCAGCACTGGCTCGGCGACTTGGGCATGCCGCGCCGCTACGCCGACTACCTGCCCAGCGACGGGTTCCAGCCCTACAACGTCGCCTCGACGGTGGGCGCCTTCATCCTGGGCGCCTCGATGTTCCCGTTCGTGTGGAACGTCTTCAAGAGCTGGCGCTACGGCGAGGTCGTCACGGTCGACGACCCGTGGGGCTACGGCAACTCGCTGGAGTGGGCGACCAGCTGCCCGCCGCCGCGGCACAACTTCACCGAGCTGCCCCGAATCCGTTCGGAGCGGCCGGCTTTCGAGTTGCACTACCCGCACATGGTCGAGCGGCTGCGCGCCGAGGCGCATGTGGGCCGGGCGCACGGGCCCGCGGACAAGGACGTCACCAGGCTCGACGACGTCCAGGTTCGCAGCTGATGGCCTGACGGGCGGCTGTCGGGAGTGAACTCACCACCCAAGGTGTCGGTGCTGATCACCGTCACCGGCGTGGACCAACCGGGCGTGACCGCGACCCTGTTCGAGGCGTTGTCGCGCCACGGGGTCGAGCTGCTCAATGTCGAACAGGTGGTGATCCGGCACCGCCTGACACTCGGCGTGCTGGTGTGCTGCCCGTCGGCCGTCGCCGACGGTTCCGAGCTGCGTGACGACGTCGAGTCGGCCATCCGCAAGGTGGGCCTGGACGTCAGCATCGAGCGCAGCGACGACGTGCCGATCATCCAGGAACCCTCGACGCACACCATTTTCGTGCTGGGCCGGCCCATCACCGCCGGCGCGTTCGGCGCGGTGGCCCGCGAGGTGGCTGCGCTGGGGGTCAACATCGACCTGATCCGCGGCGTCTCCGACTATCCGGTGACCGGGCTGGAGTTGCGCGTCTCGGTGCCGCCCGGCGTCGACGGCCGGCTGCGGACCGCCCTGAACCGGGTGTCCAGCGAGGAGCACGTCGACGTCGCCGTCGAGGACTACAGCCTGGAGCGGCGGGCCAAGCGGCTCATCGTGTTCGACGTCGACTCCACGCTGGTGCAGGGCGAGGTCATCGAGATGCTGGCGGCGAAGGCGGGTGCCGAGGGCAAGGTCGCCGCGATTACCGACGCCGCGATGCGCGGCGAGCTGGACTTCGCCCAGTCGCTCGAGCAGCGCGTGGCGACGTTGGCGGGCTTGCCGGCCACGGTGGTCGACGAGGTCGCCGATCAGCTGGAGCTGATGCCGGGCGCGCGGACCACGCTGCGGACCCTGCGGCGGCTGGGTTACGCGTGCGGCGTGGTGTCCGGGGGCTTCCGCCGGATCATCGAACCGCTCGCCGAAGAGCTGATGCTGGACTACGTCGCGGCCAACGAGCTGGAAATCGTCGACGGCACCCTGACCGGACGCGTGATCGGGCCCATCGTCGACCGTGCCGGAAAGGCCACGGCCCTAAGGGAATTCGCGGAACACGCCGGGGTTCCCATGGCGCAGACCGTCGCCGTGGGCGACGGCGCCAACGACATCGACATGCTGGCCGCGGCCGGGCTGGGGATCGCGTTCAACGCCAAGCCGGCGCTACGGGAAGTGGCCGACGCGTCGCTGAGCCACCCGTATCTGGACACGGTGCTGTTTCTGCTGGGCATCACCCGCGGCGAGATCGAGGCCGCCGACGCCGTTGACGGCGAGGTGCGCCGGGTGGAAATCCCGCCCGACTAAGTGACGCTCGCGGGCCATACGGCACGATGGGCGGATGCCCGAAAACGGAAGCGAGGCAGCCGACCCCGATCTACTGATCGAGTTACGTGAGGTGGCGCTGCGGCGCGGCGGCAACGTCCTGGTCGGGCCGCTGGATTGGGCGGTCGAACTCGACGAGCGCTGGGTCATCGTCGGGCCCAACGGGGCCGGCAAGACGTCGCTGCTGCGGATCGCCGCCGCGGCCGAACATCCCTCGTCCGGTGTGGCTTTCGTGCTCGGTGAGCGGCTGGGCCGCGTCGACGTGTCGGAGTTGCGTTCCCGCATCGGGCTAAGTTCCTCAGCGTTGGCGCAGCGCGTGCCCGGCGACGAGGTGGTGCGCGATCTCGTCGTCTCGGCGGGCTACGCGGTGCTGGGCAGGTGGCGCGAGCGCTACGAAGATGTCGACTACCGCCGGGCGATCGACATGTTGGAGAGCCTCGGCGCCGAGCATCTGGCGGACCGCACCTACGGCACGCTGTCGGAAGGTGAGCGTAAGCGGGTGCTGATCGCCCGCGCCCTGATGACCGACCCCGAACTGCTGCTGCTCGACGAACCGGCCGCCGGTCTGGACCTGGGCGGCCGCGAGGAGCTGGTGGCGCGGCTGGCCGACCTGGCCGCGGACCCCGACGCGCCCGCCCTGGTGCTGGTCACCCACCACGTCGAGGAGATCCCGCCCGGTTTCAGCCACTGCATGCTGCTCGCGGAAGGCCAGGTGGTGGCCGCGGGATTGCTCACCGACGTGCTGACCGCCGAGAATCTGTCCACCGCGTTCGGCCAATCGATCGCCCTCGACGTCGCCGACGGGCGTTACTTCGCGCGGCGAGTCCGCACTCGCGCAGCCCACCGGAGGAGGCAGGAATGACCACCACCCCCGAGCCGCTGCCGACCCGACCGGCGGCCACCGTGATGCTGATCCGCGACGTGCCCGGCGGCTTGAAGATCTTCCTGATGCGCCGCCATTCGAAGATGGAGTTCGCCCCAGGCGTCATCGTGTTTCCCGGCGGCGGTGTCGACGACCGCGACCGCAACGCCGACATCGCGTGGGCCGGCCCGCCGCCGCAGTGGTGGGCGCAGCGGTTCGGCATCGAACCCGATTTGGCCGCGGCGCTGGTGTGCGCCGCCGCCCGCGAGACGTTCGAGGAATCGGGAGTGCTGTTCGCGGGCCCGGCGGGCCCGGGCGGTACGGCACCGGACGGCATCGTCGGCGACGCCTCGGTCTACGCCGATGCCCGGCGCGCCCTGGACGACCGGACGCTGTCATTCGCCGACTTCCTGCGCACCGAAAATCTGGTGCTGCGCTCTGACCTGCTGCGGCCGTGGGCCAACTGGGTCACTCCCGAGGCCGAGCGGACCCGCCGCTACGACACCTACTTCTTCGTGGCGGCCCTGCCGCAGGGGCAGCGCGCCGATGGCGAGAACACCGAATCCGACCTGTCCGGCTGGGCGCTGCCGCAGGACGCCATCGACGACTTCGAGGCCGGCCGCAACATCCTGCTGCCGCCGACCTGGACCCAGCTGGACTCGCTGGCCGGCCGTAGCGTCGCCGATGTGCTGGCCGTCGAGCGCCAGATCGTGACAGTGCAACCTCTCCTCGAAAAGCGTGGTGACAACTGGGTTTTCGAGTTCTTCGACTCCGACCGCTATCACCGGGCGCGCGAATCGGGCGGTTCCATGAAGTGGCCGCTGTGAGCGAGTTCGTCAGCGTGGTGGTCAGCGACGGCTCGCAGGACGCCGGCCTGGCCATGCTGCTGTTGTCGCGCCCCCCGACGAACGCGATGACCCGCCAGGTCTACCGCGAGGTCATCGCGGCGGCCGAGGAATTGGGGCGGCGTGACGACGTTGCCGTGGTCATCCTGTTCGGTGGCCACGAGATCTTCTCCGCCGGCGACGACATGCCCGAGCTGCGGACCCTGCGGGGCGCCGAAGCCGAGACCGCGGCCCGGGTCCGCCAGCAGGCCATCGACGCGGTGGCGGCCATCCCCAAGCCGACCGTGGCCGCGATCACCGGATACGCCCTGGGCGCCGGGCTCACGCTGGCCCTGGCCGCCGATTGGCGGATCAGCGGTGACAACGTGAAGTTCGGCGCGACCGAAATACTGGCCGGGCTGGTGCCCGGCGGCGACGCGATGGCACGCCTGACCCGGGCGGCCGGGGCGAGCAGGGCCAAGGAGCTGGTGTTCAGCGGGCGGTTCTTCGACGCCGAAGAAGCCCTGGCGCTGGACCTCATCGACGAAATGGTGGCCCCCGACGACGTGTACGACGCCGCCGCGGAATGGGCACGCCGTTTCCTCGACGGCCCCCGCCAGGCGCTGGCCGCCGCCAAGGCCGGCATCAACGACGTGTTCGACCTGGAGCCCGCCGCGCGGCTCGCCGCCGAACGCCGTCGCTACGCGGAGGTGTTCTCCGCTGGTCAGGGCGGTGGCGATAGGGCGGATCCCGGCGGCCGTTAGGCTGCCCTGCATGACGAGTTCGACCGACGCCGTTCCGACGCCCCACGCCACCGCCGAGCAGGTGGAGGCCGCCCGGCACGACAGCAAGCTCGCCCAGGTGCTCTACCACGACTGGGAAGCCGAGAACTACGACGAGAAGTGGTCTATCTCCTATGACCAGCGCTGTGTCGACTACGCCCGGGGCCGGTTCGACGCCATCGTGCCCGAGGGGGTCATCGCCGAGCTGCCCTACGACCGCGCCCTCGAATTAGGCTGCGGGACAGGGTTTTTCCTGCTCAATCTGGTTCAGGCGGGCGTCGCCCGGCGGGGGTCGGTCACCGACCTGTCGCCCGGCATGGTCAAAGTCGCCACCCGCAACGGGCAGTCGCTGGGCCTGGACATCGACGGCCGGGTCGCCGACGCCGAGGGCATTCCCTATGAGGACAACACCTTCGACCTGGTGGTCGGGCATGCGGTGTTGCACCACATTCCCGACGTCGAGTTGTCGCTGCGCGAAGTGATGCGGGTGCTCAAGCCCGGTGGGCGGTTCGTGTTCGCCGGGGAACCCACCACCGTCGGCAACGGCTACGCCCGTGCGCTGGCGGACCTGACATGGAACCTCACCATCCGTGCGGTGAAGCTGCCCGGTCTCGGTGGCTGGCGCCGCCCGCAGGCCGAGATCGACGAGAACTCCCGCGCCGCGGCGCTGGAGTGGGTGGTCGACCTGCACACCTTCGATCCGAAAGACCTGGAGCGGATGGCCACCAACGCCGGCGCGGTGCAGGTCCGGACCGCCAGCGAAGAGTTCAGCGCCGCGATGTTCGGCTGGCCCGTTCGCACCTTCGAGTCGACGGTGCCGCCCGGGCGGCTGGGCTGGGGCTGGGCAAAATTCGCCTTCAACGGCTGGAAGACGCTGAGCTGGGTGGATGCCAATGTGTGGCGGCGCGTCGTCCCGAAGGGCTGGTTCTACAACGTGATGGTGACCGGGGTCAAACCCTCCTGAGTCCTGGGCTGCGTTTCAGCGCACACGACGTCGGTTATCTGCGGTCGCAAGCGGGCGCCGCGGCGCTGGCGTCGGTTGCCGAACTCGAGCTGACCGACGCCACCCGGGTCGCCGACGTCGCCGCCGCGCGCGCCCACTTCGGCGACCGGGCGGCGGTGCTGGTGGAGACGGTCCTGTTGCGGCGCCGCGCCTTGGAAAAACTAGACAAGCTGAGTGGGCCAGGGTTCGCGGTGTCCGATTGGCTGTTCACCGACGAGGCGCTGCAGCAAGCCACCGCGGCGCCGGTGGCGTTGCACCGGGCCGGGCGGCTGGCCGAGGGCGGCCCGGACGTCGTTGTGCACGACGCGACCTGTTCGATCGGCACCGAGCTCGCCGCGCTACGTGCTTGCGGGCTGACGGCGGTGGGCAGCGACATCGATCCGGTGCGCCTGGCCATGGCGCGCCACAACGTGGGCGCGGTGGCCGGGCTCTGTCGCGCCGACGCGCTGCGCCCGATCACCCGCGACGCGGTGCTCGTCGTCGACCCGGCGCGCCGTGCCGAGGGGCGGCGGCGCGTGCGCATCGATGACTACCGGCCCGGCCTCGGCGCGTTGCTCGATGCATACCGCGGCCGGGATTTCGTCGTAAAGTGTGCTCCGGGAATCGATTTCGACGAGGTGCGCCGCCTCGGCTTCGACGGGGAGATCGAGGTGACGTCCTATCGGGGTTCGGTCCGGGAAGCATGCCTGTGGTCGGCGGGATTGGCGCGGCCCGGTGTCACCCGGCGGGCGAACGTCCTCGACCGCGGCGAACAGCTCACCGACGCCGAGCCCGATGACTGCCCGGTGCGCCCGGTCGGGCGGTGGATCGTCGACCCGGACGGCGCGGTGGTCCGGGCCGGGCTGGTGCGTCACTACGGCGCGCGGCACGGGCTGTGGCAGCTCGACCCCGACATCGCCTACCTCTCGGGTGATCGGCTGCCGGCCGCGGTGCGGGGTTTCGAGGTGATCGAGCCGCTGGTCTTCGATGAACGACGGCTTCGGCAGGCGTTGTCGGCGCTGGACTGCGGGTCGCTGGAGGTGTTGGCCCGCGGGGTGCGGGTCGACCCCGACGCGCTGCGCAAGCGGATGCGGCTGCGCGGTAGCCGGCCGCTGTCGGTGGTCATCACCCGGATCGGTGCGCGGGCGTCCGGTCGTGCGATGGCGTTCGTTTGCCGGGCGTCCCGGTAGCGCCGGGTACGCTGGCGGCGGTTAGTTTCCGGTCACATCCCGCCCTGGCTAGTTTGCGAGGACAATTCCACGATGCGTTATCTGATAGCCGCTGCGCTGTTGGCACCGGCGGTGTTGTTGGGCTGGCCGGCCGCCGCCGAGCCGCCGTCGTGCGCGAGCCTGGGCGGCAGCGTCGAGGCCGGCCAGATGTGCCGTCTGCACGCCACCGGTGCCAACTACATGCTCACCATGACGTTTCCCACCGACTACCCGGACCAGCAGGCGCTGACCGACTACGTCACCCAAAACCGGGACGGCTTCGTCAACGTCGCGCAGAGTTCCGGGGGGCGCGACCAGCCCTACCAGCTGGAGGCCACCACCGACCAGCGCAGCGCCGGCCAGCCGCCGCACAACACCCGCAGCGTGGTGCTCAAGTTCTTCCAGGACGTCGGGGGAACGCGTTCGTCGACCTGGTACAAGGCGTTCAACTACCACCTCGGGACGAAGCAGCCCATCACCTTCGACACCCTGTTCCCCCCGGGCGCGACGCCGCTGGACGCCATCTTCCCGATCGTCCAGCGCGATCTGGAACGCCAAACCCCTTTGGGCGCCGCGATTTTGCCGTCGACCGGGCATGACCCGTCGCACTATCAGAACTTCGCGATCACCGACGACCAGCTGATCTTCTACTTCGCCCCGGGTGAGATGCTGCCGGCGTTCGGCGGGCCGGCCCAGGCGCAGGTGCCCCGCAACGCCATCCCGCCGCTGGCCATCTAAGTCGCGATCGCAATTATTGGGCTACGGCTCAGACCGGCCCGGCCCGCAATTCCATCGCGACGGCCACCGCCGCCAGCGCCACCTGCGCGAGGCAACCGATGATCGGGACGAAAAAGGCCCTTCGCTTGCGCACCAGCAGATACACGGCGACCACGACGTCGACGACCAAGAGCGCACCGCCGCCCCAGGTGCCCAGGTTCATCGCCCGGTCGATCCAGGCGGGATCGCCGCACTTCTGATAGCTGCACGGGTCGGTGCTCATCACCAGCAGGCCCAGCACCACAAAGGTCGCCCCGTAGAGGCCTCCATGGATGACCAGCAAGACCAGGGTCGCCACGATGTCTGCCGTGCTGGCGCGCCGGCCGTCGGCTGCGTTGGTGGTTGTCGCGTCCTGCGCGGTGGGGTCGTCGATCGGCACTACGGGAGTATGTCCCGGTCAGGCCGGCGCGAAACCGTAGACCTGACCGTCGCTGGTGGTGGCCACCACCCGGCGGTCGGTGCCGACCGCAACCCCCAGCGGGTAGCCGGTGGCCGCCGGCAGCGGATAGCTGTTGAGCGTGTGGCCGTCGCCCGGATCGAAGACCAGCACCGACATCCCGGGCGCACCGTTGGCCGGCGGCCCGCTGACCACCGTGTAGCCGACGCCGGCGCCGGCCAGGCTCGACGACGACAGGGGGACGGTGTCGTCGCGGCGCCACACCTGATCGGCGTGATCGCCGGCGTCCTTGAACGCGACCAGCCGCGTGTCCGGCCCGCCACCGGACACGATCAGCCCCTGCGGGGTGATCGCTGGGGGAGTCTGCGCCAGGAAGCCCAGCGGCGCAGACCACTTCACCTTCGCGTCCGCGGTGCGCAGCGCCCACAGGCGTTGGTCGCGGCCGTTGACGTAGACGGTCGACCCGTCGGCCGACAGCACCGGGCTGGCGATCACACCGGCGCCCACGGCGTCACTGATCCACTCCTTGGTCAGCAGCGGTGTCTGACCGGGGTGGTACTTCAGGCCGACCAGAACCGCGGCCGGGGCCCCCGGCTGCCAGACGCCGAGCACCGCCATCCCGTTGGCCGCCGAGAAGGCGGGGGCCGCCGCCACCGGGCAGCCCTGGCGGGCCGGTGCGCAATCGGCCAGCCCGCGCGTCGCGTCGGTGGGATCGACACCGTCCACCAGATCGAGCGGACTGCTCACCACCTGGCCGCGATGGGAGTCGAAGACCAACACCTGCCCCAGGTGCGTGGCGACCAGCAGCTCACCGTTCCCCAGGAAGCGCGGCGTCGTGGGCATGCCGATCACCGGCTGGCGCCACCGCGTCCACTGGGTCACCGGGAACGACAGGAACGCTCCGGGCTGGCCGACGTACAGGTTGTCGAAGCCGTCGAGCAGCGGGCCGGCGAAACCGCCGCCCTGGAACAACCGCACGCACCAGCGCTGCCGCCCGTTGTCGTTGTTCTCCCACTCCATCAGCGAACAACCCGCCGAGGTCTGGGCGTTGAGTGCCAGATAGCCGCGCGGGCTCAGCGCCGGGCCTGCGGCCAGGCTGCCCTTGACCGACCGGGTCCACTGCAACGACAGCTTGGTGGCCCCGCCGGTCGTGGTGTAGCTGCTGTTGGCGGCGTCAGCGTATTGCGCCGGCCAACCTTGTGCGGCCGTCGCGTCCACCCACGAATCGGTGTTGCCGCAGCCGTTGACCCCCGCCATGAGCACCGCCGCCAGCAGCACAGATGAGCAACGCCGAAGCCGATGCGGGAGATGTCCGGCCAGCACCTGGTTTCCCAAATCCTTCTTCCAACGCGGTCCGCCCGGGGGCGACCCGGCCGTGCGGCATGAGCGGCGATTGAGTACAGGTGAGGGTAACCCGTGGCGGTTCGCGGGCTCGTCATTGACCGCGTTAGGCTTTCCGGCTGTGACGAGCATGTGGGGCGCCCCGGTTCATCGCCGCTGGCGTGGATCGAACCTGCGCGACCCGCGCCAGGCCAAGTTCCTCACGCTGGCCTCGCTGAAATGGGTGCTGCGCAACCGCGCGTACACCCCGTGGTACCTGGTGCGCTATTGGCGGCTGCTGAAGTTCAAGCTGGCCAACCCGCACATCATCACTCGCGGCATGGTGTTTCTGGGCAAGGGCGTGGAGATCCATGCCACGCCCGAGCTCGCACAGCTCGAGATCGGCCGCTGGGTCCACATCGGTGACAAGAACACGATCCGCGCGCACGAGGGCTCACTGCGGTTCGGCGACAAGGTGGTGCTGGGCCGCGACAACGTCATCAACGCCTACCTCGACATCGAGCTCGGCGATTCGGTCTTGATGGCCGACTGGTGCTACGTCTGCGATTTCGACCACCGCATGGACAACATCGACCTGCCGATCAAGGACCAGGGCATCGTCAAGTCCCCGGTGCGGATCGGCCCCGACACCTGGGTGGGTGTCAAGGTGTCGGTGCTGCGGGGCACCGCCGTTGGACGCGGGTGCGTGCTGGGATCGCACGCGGTGGTCCGCGGTGTGATTCCGGACTTCTCGATCGCGGTCGGCGCGCCCGCCAAGGTGGTCAAAAATCGCCAGCTCGCCTGGGAGACCTCGGCCGCACAGCGCGCCGAACTGGCCGCGGCTCTGGCCGACATCGAACGTAAAAAGGCCGCCCGCTAGCGATTTGGTTGCGGCCGGTCGTCGACCTGGAAATGGAAGTTGACGTCGCCGGCATCGACGTTCGTGACGGTCACCAGCACGCCGTACTTTTCGCCATGGTCGATGAGCTGACACCGAAGCATCGCTCCCGCAACGCCTTTCAAATTGTCGGGGCAGGTCACCGAGTCCGGCTTTCTGCCCACCCGCTCGCCGAGTTGGGTGCTGATCGCGTTGGCGACCTGGTCCTTGTCGACCATCTCCACCATGCTGAACTTGACGTCGCTGCCGTCGACGCTGGTGACCGTGACGGTGACGCTGAACGGCCGGTTTTTGACCTTCATTTCACAGTTCACCTGGGCGCCGACTTTCGCGGGCAGGTCGTTCGGGCAGTTCACCGACTCGGGCTTGTTGCCCGCGGCGTCGGCCATCTTGGCGGTGATCTGGCCGGCGACATCGCTCTTGCTCACCGTGTGCGACGATCCGATCGAGCATGAACAGCCTGCGACGAGTGCTGTAAGCCCGGCAGCGGCGGCCGAAACCAGCAGCGTCCGGATGATGCAGGATGTCATTGTTTTCTCGGGATCTGCCATCGACGCCGCGGCTCGCTCAGATGCTCTGATAACGCCGCAGCGCCTCGGCCCGCTCGGCGGCGTGCTCGACGATGGGCTGCGGGTAACCGTCCGGCCGCTCACCCTTGCGCAGATGCGCGTCATCGGCGGAGCGTAGCTCGGGCACCCAACGGCGGATGTAATCGCCTGTGGGGTCGAATTTTTCGCCCTGTGTCATTGGGTTGAACACCCGGAAGTAGGGCGCGGCATCGGTGCCGCAGCCGGCGCACCACTGCCAGCCATGCTGGTTGTTCGCCATGTCCCCGTCCACGAGCTGGTCTAGAAACCATTCGGCGCCCCACTGCCATGGCAGGTGAAGATCCTTGACCAGAAACGACGCGGTGGCCATCCGCACCCGGTTATGCATGAATCCGGTCTCCCGCAGCTGACGCATCCCGGCGTCGACGAAAGGAAAACCGGTTTCGCCGGCCTTCCACGCCTCGAAGCGGCGCTTGGCCTCGGCGCCGGAGTCGGTCCGGATGCCGTCGAAATCGCCGTTCCAGTTGCGCCACGCGCTCGCCGGCCAGTGGTGCAGCACATCGGCATAGAAGTCACGGAAAGCCAACTCCCGCAGGTACGCTTGCGCCCCACCGCTGCGCAGGTCCAGGTCGGCGGCCAGGGTGCGGGGGTGGATGGTGCCGAACTTCAGGTGCGCCGACATCCGGCTGGTGCCTTCGAGATCGGGTCTGTTGCGGTCGTCGGCGTAGCTTCGCAATCCGTTGTCGACGAAGGACTTCCACTGTGTGCGTGCCACCACCTCGCCGGCGGCGACATCGAGCGGGACGCCGGGATCGGGGATTTCGCAGTGCTCGATCCGCAGGCGCGCCGGATCCAGCCAGCGCGTGGACGCCGCGCTCGATTTCGCCGGCTCTCGCCAGCCGGTTGTGCGCCACTGCCGCAAAAACGGAGTGAACACCTGGTAGGGCGAGCCATCCGGCTTGGTGACACGTCCGGGCGCGACGAGATACGGCGACCCCGTCACCACCAGCGGCACCGCGCCCAACGCGGCCCGCACCCGTTCGTCCCGGCGCTTGCCGAACGGTGCGAAGTCTTGCGAGATGTGCACCGACGACGCGCCGATCTCCATGGCGATGCGGGGGATTAGGGTGTCGGGCTGCCCTCGGGTGACGAGCAGCCGGCCGTCCAGGTCGTCGTGCAGCCGCCGCAGTGAGTCACCCAGGAACTGCAACCGGCGCCGTCCCGACGAGCTTTCCAAACGCGGATCGAGCACAAAGCAGGCGAGCACCTCATCGCACTCGGCCGCGGCGAGCAGCGCCGGGTGATCACCGAGCCGCAGATCGCGGCGAAACCATAACAGCGCGGGCAATATTCGACCCCCTAACGGTTGAGCCGCCAGATGTGGGTGGACAGGACTGTCGCGAAGCCGCACCACACCGGATAGGGCAGTAGCGCCAGCCCGCCCCGCGGACTGGCGTCGGCCGTGCGCCTGACCAGGTCGGCACTGCTGGCCGTCAGCGCCGCGGCACCCACCGCAGCCGCGCCGAGCTTGTGGTACCGAAAGAAAAGCCAACTCCACCCGGCGTTGAGGAGCAGATTCACCACGAGCGCCGCGGCGTAGTTACGCGCCTTGTCATGCTGCCCGGTTGCGCGAAACCGGTCGAGGGCCACCGCCGACGTGGCCGCGATGTCCGCGTAAAGAGTGGTCCACACGGTGGGGAAGGCGGCGGGGGGCGGCTGGTATGCGGGCTTGCGAAGCCGCGAATACCACCACGAGGCGGCGTCGGCGCTGGCGACGCTGCCGGCGCCGGCGGCTACCGCGACGCCCAGGGCTGTCGCACCCAAGATCGATTTGTTCACGGTGTACTCCGTTCGCATTGGGCCTGATCCGCTTGCTGCTCAACGGGTTCGGTGTAGGAAGGGCTGTTGGGCCACCAGATCCGGTCGCCGATGAGGGCGAACAACGCCGGGATGACCAGGGTGCGCACCACGAAGGTGTCGAGCAGGATGCCCAGGCCGACGATGATCCCCAACTGGGTCAGGACGATCAACGGCAACACCCCGAGCACGCAGAACACCGCGGCCAAAACGATGCCCGCGCTGGTGATCACGCCGCCGGTGGCCGAGACGGCGCGCACCATCCCATCGCGGGAGCCGTGCTGCGCGGACTCCTCGCGGGCGCGGGTGACCAGAAAGATGGTGTAGTCCACGCCGAGGGCGGCCAAGAACAAAAACGCGAACAACGGCGTGGTGTTGTCCAGTGCCGGAAACCCGAAGACGTGGATACTCGCCCAGCCGCCCATGCCCAGCGCGGCCAGCGCACCCAGAATCGTCGCGGCCAGCAGGGTCGGTGGCGCGAGGACCGAGCGCAGCAACACGTAGAGGACGACCAGGATGACGGCCAGGATCGCCGGGATCAGCAGCACGCGGTCATGCGCGGCCGCGTCCCGGACGTCGAGGGCCTGCGCGTCGGCCCCGCCCACCAGCGCACCGGCTTCGGCGGCGCGGGTCGAATCCCGCAGTGCGGCAACGACACCGAATGCCCGTTTGGATGACGGCGGTGCGTCGATCACCACCGACCACTTCGTCAACCCCGACGCCGAGCGGCCGGACTCGGTCACCGAGACGACCCCGGGAGTGGCCGCGATCGCCTGCTGCACGGACGACGCGTTGGCTGTGGGGGCGACGACCAGCGTCGGGTTGGCCAGGCCCGCCGGGAAGTGTTCGGCCACAACGGCATAGCCGGACACCGAATCCGCGCGTACGCGGAATTGCTCGGTCTGCGACAACCCGATCCGGGTCCCCCACAAGCCCGTGCCCAGGGCGGCCAGGACCGCGATCGCGACCACCGCAACCAACCCGGGACGACGGGCCACCCATTCCGCCACGCGACGCCAGGCACCGGAATCTACGGCCGCGTCCTCCCCGGCGTGCGGGATGAACGGCCAAAACAGTCGCCGGCCGCACACGGCGAGCAATGGCGGCAGGATCAGCAGGACCGACACCGCGGCGACCACGAGTCCGCATGCCGCCAGCGCTCCCAGACTGCGCGTGCTCGGCGTCGCGGCGAACAGCAGCGTGAGCAGCGCCAGCACCACGGTGGCATTGCTGGCAACGATGGTCGGGCCCGCTCGGCGCACGGCGTGACGCAACGCGTCACGGTGACCGCAATGGCGCCGAAGCTCTTGGCGATACCGAGAAATCAACAACAGCGCGTAATTGGTGCCTGCCCCGAACACCAGCACGCTGGTGATCCCGGACGTGGCGCCGTCAAAGCTCAACCCGGTCCACGACGCCACCGCCGTGCCGGCCGCGGCGGCGACCCGATCGGCGAATCCGACGACGAGCAAGGGGACCAGCCACAGCACCGGGGACCGGTAGGTGGCGATCAGCAGCAGCGCCACCACCGACGTCGTCACCGCGAGCAGGGTGATGTTGGCGTTGGTGAAGGCGCTGGCGATGTCGGCGCCGAACGCCGGGCCGCCGGTGACGTGAACCTGCAGGTCAGCGGGCAGGCCCGTCGCCGCGGCCGTGCGCAGCGCGGTGACGGTGTGATCGAGGGCAAGCCCGGACAGGTTGGCGCTGATCGGCACGATGCCCAGGACGGCCTTTCCGTCCTTCGACGGCAGCGCGGGCGCCGCGGCGCCGCCGGGTTGCGCTGCGGCCAGCGCGCGATCGCGGGCCGCCTGGGCGGCGCCGACGTCGGAAGGGCTCAGCACCGCACCGTCGGCGCGGCTGACCACCACGATCAGCGGGGCGCGGTCGCCGCCGGGGAACTGCCGGGACAGCGCGTCCACTTCGGCCGATGGGGAGTCGTCGGGTAGCGACCGGGGCGACTGGCCGGCAGCCGCGTTCCCGCCGATGAACACCAAAAAGCCGATGCCCAGCAGGGCCGCGACGAGCGCGAGCAGCCACGAACGTCGGCCGGCGACAGCGGTGGCCAAGGGTTCCCACACCACGAACACAACCCTTTCAGTTTGTTAAACATTAATCAACTGAAATGATGCACCGCCATCGCGTCGTGATGGCGGTGCGCAAAGGGGGCACTATGGACATTATGGACGCGATGGAAAGACATTGATGGACGCGATGGTTGCCGGCGATGACCACTGACCGTGGGGCGATGAGGAATCGCAAGCGGCGGCACATCGATGTGTGCCTTGGCGAGCCGGTCGGTTATGAAGGGGTCACCACCGGCCTGGACCGGTATCAATTGCCGTATAACGCCCTCACGCAGACCAGCTTGGGCGACATCGACCTGTCCACCTCGTTTTTCGGCGTCAACCTGCTGTCTCCGATCCTCATCGGCGCGATGACCGGGGGCGCCGAGCTGTCCGGGACGATCAACCGCAATCTGGCGGCGGCCGCGCAACAGCTGGGCGTCGGTATGATGCTCGGCTCGCAGCGCATCATGCTCGACAGCGCGCTGGGGGAGCGCGCCGCGGACAGCTTCACGGTTCGCGATGTCGCCCCAGATGCCTTGCTATTCGGCAACATCGGACTATCTCAACTGGCGAAGGCGGCCGTGCCCGATCTGGCGAAGGCCCTCGATCGGGTCGGCGCCGACGCCCTCGCCGTCCACACCAACCCGTTGCAGGAAGCGATGCAAGACAACGGCGACACCGACTTTTCCGGGTCGGTGGACCGGCTGCGAGAAGCGGCCGACGTCCTCGGCTACCCGGTGTTGCTCAAGGAGGTCGGCCACGGGATCGGCGGCGCCGCGGTGGCGGAACTCCTTGGGGCCGAAGGCAAGCTTCCGATTGCCGGAATTGACGTGGCGGGCGCCGGCGGCACGTCGTGGTCGCGGGTCGAACAGTTCGTGCGTTACGGCGAACTGCGCCACCCGGAGTTGGCCGACTGGGGCATCCCCACCGCGCGTGCGGTCCTGGAGGTGCGCGAGGCGCTGCCCGAGATCCCGTTGGTGGCTTCCGGCGGCATCCGAACCGGGATGGACGCGGCCAAGGCGATCGCGCTGGGTGCCGACGTCGTGGCGGTGGCCCGGCCGCTGCTGGCGGCAGCGATCGAATCCACCGCCGCCGTCGTGGATTGGCTGCAGCCGTTCATCGACGAGCTTCGGGTGTGCCTGCACGGCTGCGGTGCGGCCGACCTTGCGGCGCTGCGCGACGTCGACCTCGTCCGCGTGACGTAGATCCACGCGACGTGGCTGTCATCCTGGCGTACGGCTCGCCGGCACTCGGGCATCTGCTGCCGGTCGGCGCCCTGCTGACCGAACTCGTCCGGCGGGGTCACGACGTTCATGTGCGCACCATGGCAAGCGGCGTCTCGACGATGCGCTCCGTTGGTGTGCACGCCGCGCCCGTCGATCCGCGAATCGAGGCGATCGTCGGAAGGGACTGGCAGGCGCGAAACGCGTTGGAAGTCTTGACCTCATCCGTCGACGTGCTGTGCCGGCGCGCGGTGTTCGAGGTCGACGACGTGCGACGTGCGGTGGCCGAGGTTCGGCCGGATGCGGTCATCGTGGACGCGAACTGCTGGGGTGCCTTGTCGGCCGCCGACGCCGGGGAAATTCCGTGGTTGCTGTTTTCGCCGTTTACCCCGTACCTGCGCTCCCGGGGAGTGCCACCGTTCGGGCCGGGGCTGCGGCCCCTGGCCGGCGTCGTCGGCGAGGTCCGGGACGCCACGGTGCGCCCGATCGTGAGGTACCTGTTCGACCGGCCAATGCTGCCGCGCATCAACGCAATTCGCGCGCAGCTGGGGCTGCCGCCGGTGGAATCTGTGGACGGCTTCATGCGGCGCGCGCCGCTGATGCTGGCCGTCGGAGGGGAGCCTTTCGAGTATCGGCATCCCGGCTGGCGCGATGTGGTGCACCACATCGGCGCGTGCGTATTCGAGCCCACCGAAACCGTGACACCGAGTTGGATCGATGACCTCGACCGGCCGGTCGTGCTGGTGAACACGTCGTCGCTGCGGCAGGCCGACGAACCGCTGGGGCGAATCGCCTTGCGCGCGCTGGCCGACGAGGACGTTCACGTCGTGGCGACGTTTCCGGCGGGCATACCCGCCGATCTGCCTCGGCCCGTCAACGCGACGGTATGCCGGTTCGCGCCGCATGCCGCCATTTTGAAGAAGGCCGCCTGCGCGATCACGCATGGCGGAATGGGGACCACGCTGAAGGCTCTCGACCGGGGCGTACCGGTCTGTGTCGTTCCCTTCGCCCGCGATCAGGCCGAAGTCGCCCGGCGGGTGGAGGTCGCCCGGTGCGGCACCCGCCTGAGGGCGAAAGACCTCACACCGGCGCGGCTGAAAGCGAAGGTGCGTCAGGCAATGACGATGGCGGACGGGGCGCGCCGGGTCGCCGCCGGGTTCGCCGCCACCGGAGGTGTGGCCCGCGGAGCGGATCTGATCGAGCAGCGGCTGTTGGGCCGCACCGTCGAGCGCCCGGTGCACTAGCCGGGCCGCCGGTGCGTCTCAGCGCACCGCGCTGCCGCGGCGTTTCGCCGGGGCGCGCCTCCCCTCCGGGGCGGCGGTCCGTTTGGGATGCGGTGCGGTGAGCGTGGATTCGAAGGTGGACATCGCCTCGGCCATCGCCGTGAAAACCCGGTGGGCGGCGGCCAAGTCGCGGTCGGGCAGGTCGGCGAGGGCGGTATGCAACTCGGCGCCGAGGGGCGTGAAGAATGAGCGCGCCAGCGCCATTCCCGCTTTCTCGTAGCGCAGCAGCGTCTTGCGGCGGTCCTGCGGGTCCGGTTCGCGCCGGACGTGCCCGGCGTCGATCATGCGGTCCACGAGATAGGTGATCGCCGCGGGCGATACATCCATGCGCCTGCGCAATTGCGCCGCCGTCAAAGGCGTTCCGGCGGTTTCGGCGACCATGATGTGCAGCAGCGCGCGGAAGTCGGTGCCGCTGACCTCGTTTTGCCGCGCGAAGTGCCGGCCGATGCGGTCGGACTGTGCTGTGATCGCGCGCATGTCGGCCGACATCAACTTCTCGAGTTCGGCTCGTTCTATTCGCCCGTCAGCGGCGCCGCGCTTGGTCACTTACCCGCATCCTTCTTGCAAGATACGCCGGCCTGCGTTTCGGGACCGCTCTGCGCGGCCTGGTCCGGTCGGTGGCCCTCAGCCTACGGCACCCCTGTCGGATCACCGTGGCTTAGCCGGTGGTTGGAGGCGACACCGCCGCGTCGAGTTGGAGGTCGGCGTGGCCGGTGAGTTTCGAACGCGTCGGTGATTCCCGCTGAGCTGGGCACGAATCGCCGATACGATTCACATAGTTAATAGTCAAGTCGTTGGGCCTACCGACCGCGGCGGCCTGTGGTTTGAACGCGTGCGCCTCGGGTATGTGATGGGCGATGACCGTGATCGAGACGTCGCAACGCCTGCGGCGCACCCAGCGCAAAGCGCTCCGCCTGCAACGGCGTTTGTGGCTTGCCCAACTGGCCATGTGGCCCGCCGCGATCGTGTTGGCGGCACTTGTGCTGGTCGCCGGGTGGCTACTGTGGCGGCGGTCAGCCGCCCGTGCCGACGGCCCGCGTCCGGGGCCGCAGACTCCGCCGCGCGAGGACGCACCATGACACGCCCGCCGCGCTGAACGCCAAGGCCTGCGCGGCACCGATGCGCCCGGTCGGCACGAAATGACCTGCGACATACTGGTCGACGAAGCCCGACGCCGGCAGCGGATCCATCTTCGCGCGACGGCGCGCCCACGATTCCAGCGTCGTCAATGGGCACGGAAGCCTGAGCGCGACAACCGCGATGCCCCAACCGACGGCCGGCACGTGCAGCACCATGGTGCGCGGCCAGCGCAATGCCAGAAAGCCGCCGCCAGGCACATACAGCAGGTACGCAAGGTGCGCGCCGACGGTCACTGCGACCGCGGCAGCATAGCGCCTCGTGGCAGCCGAGGCGGACCCGGGTGCGGAACTGATCCGACAATTCTTGCACGGGCGCCGCACCGCTGTGGGTCATCCGCGTGCGGTGCGTACCTGATAGCGGCGCTCGGCGTAGGCGAGGTCGTCGCGCCAGAGCCTGCTGGACGCGACGCGCATGAGCGGTGTGATCAGCGGCGCCAACCGAGCGGCCCGCTTGAACCCGGGCCGCCCCGAATGTGCGATGGTGGCCTCCAGAACGGCGGTGCGGGGACGGCCGTCGGGGCCTAAACCGATTGGGGTGGCATGGGTTTCGACGACGCTGCCCGACCCCTCGCCATCCACGATGCGCATGACGATCGTGCGGGCCTCCGGGCAACTGAACTCCGCGACGACGGGCACCCCCAGCCGTCCCATCCGGAAGGTCACCGCCACCATGAAGCGGTCGGCCTGTTCTGTCGGCGTGGTGAGCACCTCGAGGCGGGTGAACGAGTACGGGTGAAACCAAGCGCCGTGCCACGGATCGAGCCGGTTGGCAATGATGTCGATCGGCTCGCAGACGCCATCCATGCTGGCGACGGCGGCCAGGGTGTCGCCGGTCGGCCGGTCCGCAATGACCGGAAGCTCCAGTGGCGCCTCCCGTCCGACCGCATCGAGGCGCACCCAGACCAGGGTGCCGTCGTCGTGACCGGGTAGTGGGCTCCAACCGAATTCACGGGCGCGCCCGTCCAGGGTCAGCCCGTGCCACCGGCACACCAGCGCGCCCCGGTGCACCTTGCCGGTGGCGAGGTCGGCCCCCAGATGCGGGCAGGTGCGCGGTCCCACGCACAACCGGTGCTGCTCGTCGCGCCAGGCGACAACCTCGACCCCGGCGACACGCGCGCCGAACGGCCGCCCGCCGACCACCTGGCGGCTGGCGGCGAACGCATACCAGTTGCCGGTAGGTCGGTGCTGGGAACGTCGCAGCGCCGCCTCGATGATGGCGGGTTGTGCGTCGCGATAGGTCGGGTGCTGATCGGCCCACGACACGCGCGGGATCACCTGCAGGGGCCAGTCTTTGGACCGTGCCCGCAGGCTTTGCAGCTGGTCGCGGATATTCATCGCCGGGTGGCTCTCTCGCGGGTGGCGAGCCATCGCAGCAGTGGTGAGCGGCCGTGGGTGGGCACCGTGGACAACGGGTGTCCGGCCAGTCCCCAGCGTTGCAGCAGTTGGTTCGCGGCGCACCAGCCGGTGGTGGCGGCGCGCTCCATCAGCGCCACCGGCAAGTCGATCCGGATGGCGTCGCCGGCCAACATCAGGCCCGGCGCCGGGGTGATCACCGCTGGGCGGTCCGAAAAGGTGCCCGGCGCGAAAAGCGGGCAGTCGCTGCGGTGCAGCAGCCGCTCGTGAACGATCTGCGCCGCCGCTGTTTCCGGGTACACCGAGTGCAGCTGGCGTAGCGCCGCGGCGCGTGACGGCGCCGAATCCAGCGCGTAGGAATGCAATTCGACCACGGAACCGTGCTGCGCGCGCGCCCACGTGCTGGCCTCGCGTTCGTAGCGTTCCAACACGCTGATGTTGTCCAACGGCTTGTGCCCGGCCGTGCCCAGAAACGCCGGCCGTCGCGCCGAGACGGGACGGTCGAGCCAGAACCGGTGCACGGCGAACGGCGGCGCGGTGTGCAGCCGCGAGATCTGGGCCCGCCAGTCATCGGTGCCCAGGCCGCTCGAGGCGGCCACGATCCGCTGCAAGCCCGCGACGTCGGTGGCCAGCACCACGGCATCGACGTCGAGCTGCTCGTCGGAATTGGTGTGCACGCGAAAGCCGCCCGCCGGGTCCGCGTCGATGCTCAGGGCGCTGGTGCCGAGCCGAAACCGCACCGCGTGCCCTTCGAGGTAACCGCACAAGGGCTGCCACAACGCGCTGTCGTAGTTCGCGCGCGGGACGTCGAAGATCAGGCCCTCGGCCGATCCCAGGAAGTAGATGTGGAACATCGTCGCCAACTCGGCCGCGGACAGCCTGGCGGGGTCGGCGAAGAAGCTGCGGGAGAACACCTCGAACGCCAGATGCCGTGCGGCCTCGGGGAATCGGATGTCCTCGAGGAATGCCGCGGCGTCGGTGTGGTCGAGGCGCTCGTAGGTGCCGGGCACCGACACCGCGGCCAGCGGCGCGGCGGCGCGGGCGTCGATGCGGGTGAAGTCGCGAAGCCGAAACGTCGGACTCCGCGCCGCGAAGACGATGGCGTTCCACGGCGGGGTGCGCGGTAGTCCGCGGAAGCTGTCGCGCCGTCCCGCCCCGTCGATGAGCGGGTAATCCTCGACGGCGCTGAGCATCCGCAATCGGGGATCAATCCGTCTCAGCAGGGCGCGCAAGTTGTAATACTGCCGGAAGAACGCGTGGAAGCCGCGGTTCATCGCGAGGTCGACACCGCCGTCGCGCTCTGTCCAACCGCCGACCCGACCGCCGAGGTAATGCTCGCGTTCGATGACGTCGACGGCGACGCCGCGCTCAGCGAGTCCGGTGGCGGCTGTCAGGCCCGCGATCCCGCCGCCGATGACGGCGACCCGGGGGCGCGACGGCAGCGCACCGGCGTCAGGCAATCCCGTTGGTGCGGGCAGTGTTCGGCGGCGACGATCGGTGGGCGCGGTCATGACGGCGCATCCGCCAGAAAGGTGTGCACGATGTTGGCTTCCCAGCCGGGCATGGTCTCGCTGTGCACGGCGGTGAAGCCGGCGTCGGCGAGGCGGGACCGGAACCGCGCGGCGCCGTCGAACGCCAGCACGCTGCGCCATAGGTAGCGATACAGCGCGGTGTCGCGGGTGCGCCACCACCCGGACGGGATGATGATGCCCCAACAGACCGCGTGCCAGATGCGGGTGGCGGCGCGGGAGTCGCGCACCGAATACTCGTGCACCGCCAGGGTGCCACCCGGGTGCAACAGCATGCGGAACTTGCGCAGTTGGTCGTCGCGGTCGGCGACGTTGCGGATCAGGTAGGCGGCCAGGATGCCGTCGAATGGCCCGGTGATCCCATGCTTCGCCAACTGTTCGACGGGAGTGTGGACGAAGCGCACCGTCGCGGGCCAGTCCTTCGCGCGCGCCGCATCGAGCATTCCGCGCGACGAGTCCACGGCGACGATGTCGGCTCCGGGCGCGACGGCGAGCAGAGCCGCCGTCGACGCCCCCGTCCCGCACCCGGCGTCGAGCAACCGTAAGCCCTTGCCGCGGGCCGGAATCCGCATCCGGCGCGCGGACAACAGCAGCTGCTCGTGGTAGCCCGGGCTGGCGCCGACCAGCCGATCGTAGGCCGCGGCGCCCGCGTCGAACGCGGCTGCCAGGTCGGCGGGGGCGGGCCCCGCATCACCGACGCGCACGTTGCCGTTCCCACAGCAACAGCACCGCGGTGACCAACGCGAAGCCGAACAGAAAGTCTTCGACCGGAATGTCGAACGGAAAGCGCAGCCCGCTCAGCTGCCGATCGTCGTAGATGACGATGGGCGAGCTGAGCTTCGTCAGCCATCCGTCGACCGGGATCTGGAAGCCGAGGACGATCAGCATCGACAGCCAGTACGCCGGCCGGCGGAAGAGCCCGGTGCGCAGCACCGCGAATTCCAGTGCGCAGACAGCGAATACCGCCAGCGCGGCGGGCAGGGCGTAGCCAAGGCCGGTCATCGCCGGTGCACCTTTGCCAGGATGGCGCTCACGGCGTTGTAGGTCAGCAGCGCGCATGCGGGAATGACGAGAAAGAACAGCACCTCCTCGATCGGCACCCGAAACGGGATGCTCAAGCCGCTGAGGTACGCGCCATCGTAGGTCCACACGTGTGCGGCGACCGCGATCTCGTCCCAGACCAGGAACACCGCGGCGACCGGAAGTACCGCCTTGAGGAAGCGTCGCCATTGCCGGTAGACGCCGGGTCCCAACGTCTCCAGTGGCGCGGTGATCAGCAGGCATGCGGCCAGCACCGCGAGGTATTGCCACCGATCGCTCATGCGGCCCCCGAGTTGACATCGTCCCGCTCGCCATTTCGCGCCCGCCACGACCGTATCAGTCCCGCACCGGCGACCCGAAGCCGTCGAGCCTTGCTCACGGTGGCCCGGCGGTCGAACACCGCGAACTCGCTTCTTTCGATGCAGTCCAGGATTTCTGCGTACAACGCGGCCGCCGTTGCCACGCACGGCCGTGAGCGACGCGCGAGGGTGGCGATTCCCGCCGTAGCGAATCGATAAGTCTGACGGGCAATTTCGTGCTGCGCGGCCAGGGCGCGGCGCACCCGGGCGTCGGTACGGCGGTGCGTGTGACACCACTCCAACAGCTCCCGATCGACCCCGTCGGCGGCGAGTTCGTCGGCCGGCAGGTAAACCCGGCCGCGCACCAAATCCTCGTCGACATCGCGCAGGAAGTTGGTGAGCTGGAAGGCCCGGCCCAGCGCCGCGGCATAGGGCGCGGCCTCCTCGGCCGGCGTCACCGTCCCCAGGATCGGGAGTACTTGCAGCCCAATCGCTTCCGCGGAGCCCCGCATGTAGAGGTTGAGCGCTCCGCGGTCGGGATAGTCGGTGACCGTGAGGTCCATTCGCATCGACGTCAGGAAGTCCTCGAAGAGCCCGGCGCTGATCTGGTAGCGCCGCACGGTGTGGGTCACCGCCGCCACCAGCGGATCGTCGAGGTGAGAGCCGTCGGAGAAGAAGCGCTCGGACAGTTGCTGCAGCCGCCTGCCACGACTGGAAATGTCTGTCTGCGGATCGAGGTCGTCGAGGATGTCGTCGGCGTAGCGGGCGAAGCCGTACAGCGCGTGCACGGGTGGACGTTGGTCGGGCGCAAGCAGCCGGGTGGCCAGGAAGAAGGTGCGGCCATGGGCGGCATTGAGTTCCCGGCACCGGCGATATCCCTCGCGCAGCCGCGGATCGTCGATTCCGGCCGCGGCCAATTCGCTGCGCATCATGGCGAACCGGCTTTCATGTCGAGGTTGGCCCTTGAGCGCTTGGCAACGCCGGTGATGCGGTCCGCGGCGAGGCGCCCGGATATCAGGGTGGTCGGCACGCCGACGCCGGGCACCGTCGAGGACCCGGCGAGCACCGCGTTGTCGATGCCACCGACCATGTTGGCCGGACGGAACGGGCCGGTCTGGCCGAAGGTGTGGGCCAGCGCGAACGGGCTGCCGGCGGCCATGCCCTGGCGAGCCCAATCGGCGGGGGTGACGACGTCGAGAATCGTTGCGTCCTGCCCCAATCCGGGTAGCAGCCGGTCCGCGACGTGTGCGATGAGGTTGTCGGTGTAGGCGGCGCCGGCTCGTGACCAATCGATGGAGCCCCGCTCCAGGTTCGGCGCCGGGGCCAGGACATAGAGCAGATCGCGTCCCGCGGGAGCCAGCGCTGGGTCGCCGGCCGTCGGGCGGGTCACCAGTAACGACGGATCGGCCATGACTCGGCCGTCGCGGATGATGTCGGTGAAGGTCTGATCCCATGCCTCGCCGAACAGGATCGTGTGGTGGGCCGTGTCGAGAGCAACCGTGGGACAACCCAGATGAACCACCACCGCCGACGGTGAGGCTCGCAGCCGCACGGCGCGACGCGGTGTGCGGCCCAGCAGCGCGTAGGTCTGGGGCAGTTCGGTGGTCAGCACGACCGCGTCGCACGAGATGCGCCCGGCCTGTTCGGTGAGTACGGCCCTGACCCGACCGCCGGATTGTTCGAGCGCGGTAACCGTTGCGCCGTAACAGAATCGGACGCCGGCATCGGCGGCGCCGGCGGCCAGCGCGTCCGGCAGCGCGCGCACGCCGCCTCGCGGAAACACCACGCCCGAGATGGTGTCCATGTAGGCGATGACCGCGTAGACCGCCAGGGCGTCACGCGGCGCCACCCCGGCATACAGCGACTGAAAGGTGAAGATCCGCTGCAGCCGCGGATCGCTGATGTGCCGCTTGATCATGCGGTCCCATTTGCGGAAGCCGCCGATCGCGGTCAGCTGCGCCAGCTGTGGGGTGAGCAGCGAGAGCGGGGAATCGAAATTGGCACCGATGAACCCGTCGAATTCGGTGCGGTACAACCTCGTCAGCCACTCCCGTAGCCGCCGGTAGCCCGCCGCCTGCCCGGCGCCGGCGAACTCAGCGATCGCGTCGGCCATCCGCTCTGCGTCACTGTGCACATCAAGCGCGCAGCCGTCGGCGAACACAGCGCGGTAGGCGGGATCGACCGTCAACAGCTCCAGCCGGTCGGACCGGGTCTCGCCGACGGCCGCGAACGTCTCGTCGATGATGTCCGGCATGGTGAGCACCGTTGGCCCGGTGTCGATCCGGTACCCGTCGATGTCGAGCCGGCCGGCCCGCCCGCCCGGCCATGGCTCACGTTCCACCACGGTGACCGCGCGCCCCCGACCGGCCAGGTGCAGCGCCGCGGACAGGCCGGCCAGGCCGGCGCCGATCACCACGACGTGGTCGGCGCGTCCTTCGATAGTCCGCATGGTCAGCGGACTCCCGAGTCGCTGTTACTCATACGGCGCGATCCGTACAGGCCGCGGCCATGTCGGCCAGCGCGATGCGAACGGGTTCCCCGATCGGCGAGTCGCCGAGGTGGGCGCGCGCGGAAGCGACGCGGTCGCTGATCATCTGTTCGATCAGCCCCACGGCCCCGGTCTCGATGATCAGCGCTTTCCACCTGTCGATCGCGTCGTCCCCGAGGGCTTCACGATTCGCCAGCTCGGTGAGTTCACGACGGGTCGACGGGTCGGCCAGTTGGTAGGCGGTCACCACGACGCTGGTTGCCTTGCGCTCGAGCAGATCTCCCGCGCCGGGCTTACCCGTCACCGCGGGGGACCCGAAGACGCCGAGCACGTCGTCGCGGAGCTGGAACGCCTCGCCGACGGCGCGGCCGTAGCGGCCCAGTTGGGACAGCGTGTGAGCGTCGCAGCCGGCCATGGCCGCCCCGATCTCCAGGGGCCGGCGCACCGTGTAGTTGCCCGATTTACGCCGTGCCACGTCGAGCACGAATTCCAGCCCGGGCGCCTGCCGCGCGTCGTTGGTCAGGTCGGCGAACTGTCCCACGGCGAGCTCGGTGCGCATCGCGTCATAGCGCGGCCACGCCCGTTGCAGCCGTCGGGGGTCGAGTCCACTGTCGCGCAGCATCTGCTCGGCCCAGATCAGGCACAGGTCGCCGAGCAGGATCGCGGCCGACTCGCCGAATCGCCGTGAGGGGCCGGGCAATCCGCGCTCCCGGTGCCACTGCCCGAATTGCCGATGCGCCGACGGGCGGCCGCGCCGCACGTCGGCGCCGTCCATGACGTCGTCTTGCAGCAGCGCGAAGGCGTGCACCAACTCAAAACTCGCCGCGGCCCGCAACGCTGCCGGGTTTGGCGGCGCACCGCACAGCCACCCCAAGTACATGAACGTCGACCGCAGGCATTTGCCGCCGGAGACGAAGTCGGTCAGGATGTCGCCGACCGCTTCGATACCCGCCCCGCCCAGTTCGGCGACGCGCCGCTCGGCGACAAACTCGGCGACCTCGACCAACACCATCCGCCGCAGGTTCGACCGCCACTCGCCGAAGTTGTCAGTGCCTGAGCAGCCCGTCACCGCCGGCGGTGACGCGGCGGCGGGCGAAATTGACAAAGCTCCCATGGTGCCCAAGCGCTCCCTCCCGGACGGCCTGGAATGACCGGGCCTGCGGTCCGGTACACGCGGTCATACCCACCGACGAGGCGGGCAAACCACGGCGTGAGCCACCAGGCTCCGCCCAGCTCCGCCCGGTAGGACATACCGCATTGTTCAATAACTTAAACATTCATTTTGTGAAGCTCGGCCGTCCCGCGCCGGCCGAAGCGGCGACCGCCGGCCTTGCCGCGCCATCCGCAGGGTGGAACCTCGTGATGGGCCGAAACACTAACTCGTGCAGTGCTTTAACGCGGGTGGCATCACGAAGCGGCGCTGCGGCCGACCTGAATCCGCGGCCGTCGAAGCCGAGGCAGGTCGGCCAGCAACCTTCGCCGCGCCGCAAGCATGTCTTCGATGGCTTGAAAGGCTTCCGGTACCGAGTCGGTGGTCGCCAACCCGTTGTCGTGCACAATGCGCAGCAGCGGCCGCAGCGCCGTGCCGGTGACCACGCTGCAGTGCACGCGCGCTTTGCGGAGCTCGTCGTTGACGAACAGCAGCGCCTGAAAGCCGTCGACGCTGATGAAGCGCAGCCGGCTCAAATCGACGACCACGGGGGTCTTGAGCCGGGCGAAGCTGCGAATAGCTTCGGCGAGGTCTTTTGCATTCGAGGCATCGATCTCGCCGTCGATGCGCACCACCGTGGCGAGGCAGCGCGCATAGACGAATACGTGTGCCCTGGCGAATTGGGCCATGTGGCGACAGCGTGCGGGATCATGGTGGTCCGCCGAATTCGCGGAGTGAGGAGCAGCCATTGCAGCGCCTATCGGTGGTGGTGAAAGGGGAGTGACCAGTGTTTGCACACCGCTCCCGCTAGAGACGCAGCTGTGAACTCAACCTGACAGCAGCCTAGCGGCGACGCCATCGCTCAGTAGCAGCGTTTCGTTTTTTGGCCGGTGGGCGCGGCGGCCCGGCCGCTGGTGAATCCGGTGATGAAAGCGCGTTTGGCCGCGCGGCCGAAGGGTATACGCGGGCCACGTCACAAACGCGACGAATCCCTTGACGGACGCGAGGGGTGGTGCGGCCCAATGGAAAAGCTCGGCCGCCGCTGGTGGCGGTTAGCGGTTGTGCCCGCTGCCACGATGATGCTCATCGGCACGCCGGGATGGGCCGGCGCCGACCCAGGAATCACGGTGTTTCCGGGAATGGAGATTCGCCAGGGCAACGCGGTGTGCATGCTCGGAATGGTCGAGCCGCGGCTCCGTGTTGCCCTGACCAGCGGCCAATGCGACGGTGGGCAGTCGATGGTGACTGACCGCGACCGCAAGCCGATCGGCGACGTGGTCCTCGGCCGACGGCAAGTCGACACGGACTCGGCTGCTGACGCCTCGATGCTGCCGGTGGAATACGAAGTCATCGCTCTTGCAAATAATGTCACGGCCTCGGATGTGTTGCCCACGGGCCGCCAGCTGCGATCCACGCCCGGGCTGCGCGCGCAGCCGGGTCTGCCCGTGTGTCAGCTGCGCCGCTCGACCGGGCAACGCTGCGGCTCCGTCAGCACGGTCGCCAACGGCCGTTTCGCCATCGCCGACATGGTGGTGGACGGTCGTGACTTCGGGGGCCCGGTCTACGCCCTGACCGACGACAACAATGCCGTCATCGTGGGGCTCTACGAGGGAATGTTCAGGTCCTCGCCCCAGTTCGAGTCGTGGCAGGCGGTCATGGCGCAGGTCTACATCGACAGCCACTCCGCGGGCGCGCAGCAACAGTTGCCCGCTCTGCGCATGATCAACTGGCACACCGGCGCTCACGCTTTTGCCGCGCCGTAACTGTCCCGCGGTCCCAAGCACAGGGGGGCGCAGGGCGTGTTTCCGGCGGCGCAGAACGGGAACTCGCCGCCGGTGGGTGTTTTAGATCTTGTGACGGTGCCGTTCCAGTGGGGCTCCGCGATCCGGGGCAAGCGGTTGTTTCATCCCAGCGGCGTGCTGGCGGAAGGCTTCGTCGAACGCGTTGCCCCCGTGGGCCAGGGCTTGCCGATGCCTTCGTCGGAGGTCGTTGCCCGAGTGTCCAAGGCCAGCGGCACGCCCGGGCCGCTGCCCGACTTCATCGGCCTGGCCTTCCGGCTACCCCCTGCGGATCCCGCGGCCACGCCCTGGGACATATTGCTGGTCTCGTCGGGATCCGGGGTGCTGTCCCGTGCGGTGGCGCTGCGGCCGACCGCGTCGTGGAGCGGTCAGACCCTGACCACGCTGATGCCGTCGCACTTTCAGGGCAACAATTGGTGGCTGCGAGCCCGGACTCCGAACGACATCGGCGGCACCGGCCTGTCGCTGGACAGCGTCCGCGAGCGCCTCGAGCGCGGGAAGATCGAGATCGCAGTCGACCAGGCTTGCGGCAGAGGTGATTTCACGCCATTAGCGCACTTGACGCTGACGACCGCCGTCGATCCGGAACGACATCAAGACGTGTCGTTTGATCCGGTGGTCAACACCGCGCCCGGGGTGAGCCTGCGCCCGCGCTGGCTCACCGATCTGCGCGCCCGCGCATATCGGCAGAGCCGTGAGGGTAGGGATGCCGATGAATAACCCACCGCATCGTCAACCGGTGCGCCCCAACAGGTGACGCAGCACCTGGTCCAGATCGGGTTGGCGAAACCGGTGACCGGCCGCGACGAGCTTGCGAGGAGCCACCCGCTGACTCGCGCAGGCCAGTTCGCGGGCGCCCTGCCCGCCGAGCAAGAGCCGCGGCGCCAGCGACGGCACCGGCAACACCGCTGGACGGTGTAATACCTTCGCCAGGGTAGACGTGTATCCGGTGTTGCGGACCGGCTGCGGCGCAACGGCGTTCACCGGCCCCGACAGCGTCGTGTCCCACAGCGCACGGTGATACACGTCGACGAGATCGTCGATGCCGATCCAGGACAGCCATTGTCGCCCGTCGCCGAGCCGGCCCCCGAGCCCGGCGGTGAACAGGGGACGCATCAGCTTCAGCGTGCCGCCGCGCGGCGATTGGACGATGCCGGTGCGCACCCGCACCACACGCAGGCCGGCCTGCCGGGCGGGCGTGGTCGCCTCTTCCCAGCCTGCCACCACGTCGGCCAGGAATCCGTCACCGCGTTCGCCGTCCTCGGCGAGCGTCTCATCGCCACGGTCGTAGCCGTAATAGCCGATCGCCGACGCCGAGATCAGCACGGCCGGCCGCGGGTCGCTACGGCCCAGCAGTTCGGCAAGCCGCCGGGTGGGTTCAATCCTGCTGTCCCGGATGGCGGTCCGGTGCCTTTCGGTGAACCGTCCGGCGATCGAAGCGCCCGCCAAATGGATGACCGCGTCGACTCCCGCGAGCAGCTGCGGGTCGGGATCGTCCGGATCCCACCGCCGTTCGTCTGTGCCGCGTGCGCTGCGCCGGACCAGCTGGATTACCCGATGGCCGCCGGTGCGCAGAAACGCCGTCAGCGCCGAACCGACCAGCCCCGACGATCCGGTGATGGCGATCGTCGACGGCTTCAGACCGTTCTCGGCGGCCAGCCGGTGGGCGGCCAAATCGTCGGCCAGCTGGTGATGCCGGTAGTCGAACATGGGCCGCAACAGCGATGCGGGCACTCTTGTGTCGACGCGGTCGATCACCCGGGTGCGGCCATCACCGATATCTTCGAATTCGTGGGTGTGGCGCCAGCGCACCGCCATTCGTACCGGAAGCGTGGCCAGGCCGTCACCACCGATGGTGTCGACGAACCGGCGCGGCGGGTCGTAGCCGTCCGGCTGATGCACCGCGACCCAGCGCAGGCCGCCGGGCAGCGCCAGCGTGGCGCGGCCGTCCTCGAGGGAGGACGCCTCGGCGACGAGCCGCATCGGCTGCCACGGCGGCGAGAGCCGGTGGAAAGCTCCCGGCCTGGCATGCCAATCGAAGACGTCGGTGATCGGCGCGTGCACCACGCTCGAATAGTCCAGGGCCATGCCTGAAACGTTAGAAAGCTCGCTACCGGTCCGGCAAGGCGTGTTCGACGATGGGCAGCCGCGCCTGCGGCTGCCGCTCGCCGCGCTTGGCAGACAGATACACCTGCGCGGTCTTGTCGGCCACCGTATGCCAATCGAAGTCCGACGTGAGCCGTTCGCGGGCGGCGTGCGCGCGTTGTTGGGCGGCGTGGGGATCGTCAAGCACGGTGCGGATCGCCGCGGCCAGCCGGGCCACGTCGCGGGGCGGACACGAGACGCCGGTCTGTCCGTCGATCACCGCCTCGCCCAGACCGCCGATGTTCGACGTCACCAACGGGGTGCCGGCCGCGGCCGCCTCCAGGGCAACGATGCCGAACGGCTCGTAGTGACTGGGCAACACCGCGGCGTCGGCGCGATGCAGCACGGCCAACAGCTCGGCGTGTTCGAGGTGCCCGACGAACCGAATTGCCTTGAGCACCCGGTGTTTGCGGGCTTGCCCGGTGAGCCAGTCCTGCTGGGTGCCCTCGCCGGCGATGGTCAATGTGGTGCCCGGGTGGGTGCGCCTGATTCGCGGCAGGGCGGCGATGGCGTCGTGAACGCCCTTCTCGTACTCGAGCCGCCCCAGGTAGAGCAGTTCGGTCGGGCCCGAGCGCGGCCGGCGCTCGGCGAACGGCCATCGCGCCGTCTCGATGCCGTTGCGGATCACGGTGATCTCGGCCAGCCCGGGTCCGAACAGTTCGGTGATCTCGTCGGCCATCGACCCCGAACAGGTGATCAACGAATCGGATTCGCGCACCAGCCATGACTCCACCGCGTGCACCTGACGGCTGAGCGCACCGCTGACCCAGCCGGAATGCCGGCCGGCTTCGGTCGCGTGGATCGTGGAAACCATTGGCACGTCATAGAATTGGGCCAACGCTATCGCCGGGTGGGCCACCAGCCAGTCGTGGGCGTGCACGACGTCGGGACGCCACACGTGCGTGCTGCCCGGTTTCTGCTCCTGCAGCATTGGAGGCAGCCCGGCGCGGATCATCGAATGCCCCATGGCGAGCGTCCAGGCCATCATGTCGGTGCCGAAGGTGAATTCGTGCGGATCCTGGGCGGCCGCGATCACGCGAACGCCCTCGCTGATCTGGTCGGAGGACGGGTGGCTGCGGGGATCGGTTCCGGTGGGTCGGCGCGACAGCACCACGACGTCGTGGCCGGCGGCGGCCAGCGCGGTGGACAGGTGATGGACGTGCCGGCCGAGCCCGCCGATGACCACCGGCGGGTATTCCCACGACACCATCAGGATTTTCACTTCGCGGTCCACCTCATCGGGGCAGCCTGCGCGCATCGAGGGCGCCGAAGAGTCCGTCGGCGCGGTTCCAACCCCGGGCCAGCCGCTGCGCGGTGTCGCGGCGCCCGGAGGCCAACGCCCCCGCGATTTCCCGGGTGGCGTGCGCGTGCAGGTGGGCGCGGTAGCGGGCGTAGTCGGCGGCGGAATCCTTGCTCACCATGAACGGCCAGTCGCTGGAGACGGTGAGCAACGTTTCGCGCAGGATCTGATCGGCGACGTGGTCGCGGGGGATCGGCCCGTCCAGCGTCGCGGTTTGGGACAATGCCTTGTCGACGGTGCTCAGCGCGGTGTCGACCACTTCGTTGTTGAGCTGCACCAGATCGGCGACCTGGTCGCCGGCCCACACCTGCCAGTCCTTGCCCGAGCCCCACGAGCTGGGCGGCAGGGCCACCGGGCTACCGACGAAGCCGTCGGCGATCGCGTCGTTCAGGGTGCCCACCCGCACGCCGGCGTCGGGCAAGGCGCGCAGCACCCGCTCCAGCCACGTCGGGCCCTCGTACCACCAGTGGCCGAACAGCTCGGTGTCGAAGGCGGCGACCACGTGAGCGGGCCGCCCGATGCGCGCGGACTCGCTCGTCAGGCGGTGGCGGACCGTGTCGACGAAGTCGGCGACGTGGATGTCGACCATGTGATCGGCCCGCTCGGGGTCATACGGCGCCTTGCCGTCCGAGGACACGTTGCGGCCGGTGACCCTGGCCGGTTTGAGGCCGGTGAGGTGGTCGTAGGTGTGGAAATCGCGATACGCGGCATGCCCGGGGTAGCCGGACTTCGGTGACCACACCCGGTAACTGACCTGCAGGTCGCGCCCGAACGCCACCACGTCGCTGTCGCCGACGGGCCTGCCCAGCGCGGTGTCGCCGTGCAGCGACGGGCCGTCGACCATGAAATGCGTGACTCCGGCGGCGGAGTAGTCGTGTTCCAGCCCGGGCGCATAGGCGCACTCCGGCGCCCAGATGCCGGTCGGGTGGTGCGCCAGCCGCTGATGCGCGTCGGCCAGACCCTCGCGCAGGGCGAACTCGCGCAACCGGGGGGCGAGCAACGGTTGGAACGGATGGGCCAGCGGTCCGCCGAGCAGCTCCACCGTGCCGGCGTCGAGCAGGCTACGCAGCATCGGGCTGCCGCCGTGCCGCCACAGGGTGGCGAAGTCGTCGAGTGCCCGCTGCGCCTCAGCCGACTCGCGAACCCCCAAGGCGCGCAACGCTTCCGGTGTGCATGACTGATAGCCGGCCGATTTCGATCGCGGGGCCGATCGCACACTGGCCGCCTCGGCGGCGCGCAGCCGCCAGTTCGCCAGCCAATGATGCATGCCGCCAAGGCAATACGGGTCGTCGAGTTGCGCGTTCACCACCGGCGTGACGCCGAGCGTGAGCAGCCCCCGGCGGTTTTCGCCGGCCAACGTGTTCAGCACTCGCATCAGCGGCAGGTAGGCCGCCGCCCAGGATTGATACAGCCATTCCTCGCCGACCGGCCAGCGGCCGTGGTGGGCCAGCCACGGGAGGTGGGTGTGCAAAACCAGGGTGAAGAGGCCGGGGACCCGGTCTTGCGTCGAGTTCACGGCGCTACCGCGATCGCGATCAGATCGAGGCTGTCGTCGATGTGCTGGCCCGTCGCCGCGCCGGCTCCGCTCTCTATCAGGTCGAAGTCGTCGGTGGTGACCGCGGCGACGTCGGCCGCCAGGTCGGGCGGCCACGGCGCATCAGCGACCGCGCGCGCGATCTGCGCGTCGATGATCGAGCCGCCGTGGCGGGCGTCCATCTCGCGCAGCCGCGGACCGTGGAACAAGCCGCTGATCGACACGTTGGAAAAACCCCCGCCGACGAGCAGCTCGGCCAGCTCGGCGGCGTTGAGTTCGCGGGTGTGGAACGGGTTGATCGGGGTGTCGCGGCCGGGTGAGAACGTGATCCGGTTGGGCGTGGACATCATCAGCAGCCCCGCCGGCCGCAGCACCCGCGCGCACTCGACGACGAATTGTGTTTGGTCCCACAGATGCTCGATCACCTGGAAGTTGACCACAATATCGACCGACGAATCGGGCAGCGGCAGGTGCGCGAGGTTCGCCTGCATGACGTCCACCCGGGGGTAGCGGCCGCGGACGTGGGCCACGGCGGACTCGTCGTAGTCCACCGCGATGACGCGGCGCGCGACGCCGGCGATCAGATCGGCGCCGTATCCCTCGCCGCAGCCCGCCTCGAGCACGTCGGCGCCCACGCAGTGCTCGGCGAGCCGCTGGTAGACGACCTCGTGGCGGCGAAACCAGTAGTTTTCGATGTCCAGGTCCGGGATGGTGCGCTCGCCCGTCAGCATCAACACCGTGTCACCCGCCGGCGCGGTATCGCCGGGGGTGTGCGGGGGAACGTCGGGGACCGGTGCGCTCATTGCATAGGCAGGCTAACGCGAAGTGTCGGATTCGCGAACCACGAAAGTGGGTAGCCCCCCGCGCGCAGGGGGAGGCGCGCCGCGAGAACGCGCAGTACCACCCGCTATGGTGTGAAGGCATACCGCACAAAGTTACCGAGCAGTAACACGGCCGTGCGTTGCGAAAAAACGCGTACCGAGGTCTCGCAGTCGATCGCTGCGGACCCCTTCGAGGAGGACGAACCACACTCATGACGAACATCGTGGTCCTGATTAAGCAGGTCCCAGACACCTGGTCGGAGCGCAAGCTGACAGACGGCGATTACACGCTGGACCGCGAGGCTGCCGACGCGGTGCTGGATGAGATCAACGAGCGCGCGGTGGAAGAGGCCCTGCAGATCCGGGAGAAGGAAGCCGCCGACGGCGTCGAGGGATCGGTCACCGTGCTGACCGCGGGTCCCGAGCGTGCCACCGAAGCGATCCGCAAGGCCCTGTCGATGGGCGCCGACAAGGCCGTCCACCTCAAGGACGACGGCCTGCACGGTTCCGACGTGGTGCAGACCGGGTGGGCGCTGGCCCGCGCGCTGGGCACCATCGAGGGCACCGAGCTGGTGATCGCCGGTAACGAGGCCACCGACGGGACCGGCGGGGCGGTGCCGGCCATCATCGCCGAGTACTTGGGCCTGCCGCAGCTCACCCACCTGCGCAAGCTGTCCCTCGAGGTCGGCAAGGTCACCGGCGAGCGCGAGACCGACGACGGCGTCTTCAGCCTGGAGGCCACGCTGCCTGCCGTCGTCAGCGTCACGGAGAAGATCAACGAGCCGCGCTTCCCGTCGTTCAAGGGCATCATGGCCGCCAAGAAGAAAGAGGTCACGGTGCTGACCTTGGCCGAGATCGGGGTCGAGAGCGACGAGGTCGGGCTGGCCAACGCCGGATCCACCGTGCTGTCGTCGACGCCGAAGCCGCCGAAGACCGCGGGTGAGAAGGTCACCGACGAGGGCGAGGGCGGCAACCAGGTCGCCCAGTACCTGGTCGGCCAGAAGATCATCTAGTCGAGCACCCCAACCTGACCATTCGAGAGACGAGAAGAGCGATATAACCCATGGCTGAAGTACTGGTGCTCGTGGAGCACGCCGAAGGTGCGCTGAAGAAGGTCACCTCCGAATTGATCACCGCCGCCCGCGCGCTGGGCGAGCCCTCCGCCGTCGTGGTCGGGGCGCCGGGCACGGCCGCCCCGCTGGCGGACGGTCTGAAGGAGGCCGGCGCCGCCAAGATCTACGTCGCCGAGTCTGACGACGTGGACAAGTTTCTGGTCACCCCCGTGGTCGACGTGCTGGCCGCGCTGGCCGAGTCGAACGCCCCGGCCGCGGTGCTGCTGTCGGCCAACGCCGACGGCAAGGAAATCGCCGGTCGCCTGGCGGCCCGGATCGGATCGGGTCTGCTGGTCGACGTCGTCGAGGTCAAGGAGGGCCCCAAGGCGATCCACTCCATCTTCGGTGGCGCGTTCACCGTCGAGGCCCAAGCGAACGGCGACACCGCGGTGATCACCCTGCGGGCCGGCGCCGTCGACGCCGAGCCGTCGGCCGGTGCGGGCGAGCAGGTCACCGTCGAGGTCCCGGCCCCCGGCGAGAACGCCACCAAGATCACCGCCCGCGAGCCCGCGGTCGCCGGTGACCGCCCGGAGTTGTCCGAGGCCACCATCGTGGTGTCCGGTGGTCGCGGCGTGGGCAGCGCGGAGAACTTCTCCGTGGTCGAGGCGCTGGCCGACTCGCTGGGTGCGGCCGTCGGCGCGTCGCGCGCCGCCGTGGACTCCGGCTACTACCCGGGCCAGTTCCAGGTGGGCCAGACGGGTAAGACGGTCTCGCCGCAGCTCTACATCGCGCTGGGCATCTCCGGTGCCATCCAGCACCGCGCGGGGATGCAGACCTCCAAGACCATCGTCGCGGTCAACAAGGACGAAGAGGCACCCATCTTCGAGATCGCCGACTACGGCGTGGTGGGCGACCTGTTCAAGGTCGCTCCGCAGTTGACCGACGCGATCAAGGCACGCAAGGGCTGAGTTTCTCGGCCTCGAGAGCCCCCGGCGCCGCGGTGTGCCGGGGGCTTTCTTCTGTCTCCCGCAATCCCATGCGTCACAAAGCTCCCACAAATTCCTCTCCCAGCTTCCAGTGACTCGAGTGACGGATGGGATGTCGTGGGCTAGCCCTCGCCCAGGTGGGTCGGTCTCATTTCGTCATCTGACGTGCACCGACACGTCACAGCGTCGATGCCGACCAGCTCATCGGCTACGCCACGTTGGGTCCCATGAGCATTGGTTGTGTCCTCATCCCCAGCGACAAACCCCGCGGTGCGGTGATCGGCCCGCCGGCGGCGCCGCGCTACTCCCTGTTGCTGTCCACCGATCCCGGCATGATCGAGGCGGCGCAGCGACTCCGCTACGACGTGTTCGCCAGCACGCCGGGCTTCGCCCTGCCGTCGACCGGCGGGCACGGACGGGACCGGCTCGACGAGGACCGGTTCGACGAGTTCTGCGACCACCTGCTCGTGCGCGACGACCACACCGGCGAGCTGGTGGGCTGCTACCGCATGCTGGCGCCGGCGGGCGCCATCGCGGCCGGCGGCCTGTACACCGCCACGGAGTTCGACATCCGCGCGTTCGATCCGCTGCGGCCGTCGCTGGTGGAGATGGGGCGCGCTGTGGTGCGCGACGGGCACCGCAACGGCGGCGTCGTGCTGCTGATGTGGGCCGGCATCCTCGCGTATCTGGACCGGTACGGATACGACCACGTGACCGGATGCGTGTCGGTGCCCATCGGCGGTGAGCCCGACGATCAGCCCCGGGGCAGCCAGCTGCGCGGCGTCCGCAACGTCATCCTGAGCCGTCATGCCGCGCCGCCTCGGTACCGGGTGCGGCCACACCGGCCGGTCGTGGTCGACGGGACGGCCCTGGACGACATCCCAGCGCCCGCCCGGCCGTCGGTTCCCGCACTGATGCGCGGCTACCTGCGGCTGGGCGCTCAGGTGTGCGGGGAACCGGCCCACGACCCGGATTTCGGTGTCGGTGACTTCTGCATCCTGCTGGGCAAACAGCACGCCGACACCCGATACCTGAAGCGACTCCGATCCGTGTCGGCCGCGGCGGCAATGACCACCGCGACGGCGGGCGTCCGGCGATGAACGTCCCGGTCGGCGCCGGGCATCCCTGGCTACCGCGCGCATCGTGCGATGCCGGCTGCGTCGGGGTCGGCGACGTGGTTGCCTCCCGGGCGCTGTTGGTGGCGCTGCGGGTGGCGCTTCGCCTCCTGCTGGCGCTGCTGCTGGCGCCGGGGCTGCCCCTGTTGGCGGTCCCACTGCCGGGACGTACCCGCGTGCAGCGCGTCTATTGCAGGCTGGTGCTGCGCTGCTTCGGCATCCGGATTACGGTGTCGGGCAACCCGATTCGCAACCTGCACGGCGTGCTGGTGGTCAGCCCGCACATGTCGTGGCTCGACGTCTTCGCCATCGGCTCGGTGTTGCCCGGATCCTTTGTCGCCCGCGCCGACATGTTCACCGGGCCGGCGACCGGGATCGTTGCCCGCACCTTGAAGGTCATCCCGATCGAGCGGTCCAGTTTGCGGCGGCTGCCCGAAGTGGTGGACGCCGTCGCCCGCCGGTTGCGCGCGGGCCAGACGGTGGTGGTGTTCCCCGAGGGCACCACGTGGTGTGGGCAGTCAGGCGACGGGGCCGCCCGGGAGGCGGCGGCCGGAGGAGGATCCGGCCACTCGCACCGGGGTCGCGGGGCGTTCTATCCGGCGATGTTCCAGGCCGCGATCGACGCCGGCCGGCCGGTGCAGCCCCTGCGGCTGACCTACCACCACGTCGACGGCAGCCCCTCGACCGTGCCGGCCTTCGTCGGCGACGAGTCTCTGCTGGGCTCCATCCGCCGGCTGCTCGCCGTGCGGCGCACGCTGGCGCGGGTGTACGTCGAGTCTCTGCAGCTCCCGGGGACCGATCGGCGCGCGCTGGCCGGCCGCTGCCAGTCCGCGGTGGGTGTCGGGGAGGGCCGGTGCGCTGGTCACGGGCACGTGCTGGTGGCCTGAGCCCACCGGTGGGCCGGTATCGTGGGTCGCGTCATGGTCTACCTGGATCACGCCGCCACCACCCCGATGCACCCCGTCGCCGTCGAGGCGATGACGGCTGTGCTGGGCACGGTCGGCAACGCCTCCTCGCTGCACACCAGCGGCCGGGCGGCGAGGCGCCGCATCGAGGAGTCCCGTGAGCTGATCGCCGACAAGCTGGGGGCGCGTCCCTCGGAGGTCATCTTCACCGCGGGCGGCACCGAGAGCGACAACCTGGCGGTCAAGGGCATCTACTGGGCCCGCCGTGACGCCGAGCCGCGTCACCGCCGCATCGTCACCAGCGAGGTCGAACACCACGCCGTGCTGGACTCGGTAAATTGGCTCGTCGAGCACGAAGGCGCCGAGGTGACCTGGCTGCCGACCGCCGCCGACGGCTCGGTGTCGGCGGCGGCGCTGCGCGAGGTCCTCACCCGCCACGACGACGTCGCGCTGGTGTCGGTCATGTGGGCCAACAACGAGGTCGGCACCGTCATGCCGACCGCCGAACTCGCTGCCGTTGCAGCAGAATTCGACGTGCCGATGCACAGCGACGCCATTCAGGCGGTCGGGCAGCTGCCCGTCGACTTCGCCGCCAGCGGGTTGTCGGCGATGAGCGTGACCGCCCACAAGTTCGGCGGTCCCGCGGCCGTGGGCGCGCTGCTGCTGCGCCGCGACGTCGCGTGCGTGCCGCTGGCGCACGGCGGTGGGCAGGAACGTGACATTCGTTCGGGCACCGCCGATGTGGCCGGTGCGGTCGGAATGGCCGCGGCGGCCCGGATCTCGGTCGACGGGCTCGAGGTCAACAGCGCCCGGCTGCGGGCGTTGCGGGATCGGCTGATTGACGGGGTGCTGGGCGGCATCGAGGACGTCAGCCTCAACGGCGCCCGCGACCCGCTACGCCTCCCCGGCAACGCGCACTTCACGTTCCGCGGTTGCGAAGGCGATGCGCTGTTGATGCTCCTGGACGCCAACGGAATCGAGTGTTCGACCGGTTCGGCGTGCACCGCCGGTGTGGCGCAGCCCTCGCACGTGCTGATCGCCATGGGTGCCGACCCGACCAGCGCCCGCGGATCGCTGCGGCTCTCCTTGGGGCACACCAGTGTTGACGCCGACATCGACGCGGTGCTGCGGGTGCTGACCGCGGCGGTGGACCGCGCGCGGCGGGCGGCGCTGGCCGCCGCGGGGGCGTCCTAAATGAAAGTCCTTGCTGCCATGAGCGGTGGCGTCGACTCGTCGGTCGCCGCGGCCCGGATGGTCGACGCCGGACACGACGTGGTAGGGGTGCACCTGGCGCTGTCGAGGTCGCCCGGCACGCTGCGCACCGGTTCGCGGGGATGCTGCTCGAAGGAAGACGCCTCGGACGCCCGCCGGGTCGCTGATGTGCTCGGAATCCCGTTCTACGTCTGGGATTTCGCGGAAAAGTTCCAGGCGGACGTCATCGACGAATTCGTCTCGTCCTATGCCCGCGGCGAAACACCCAATCCGTGCGTGGTGTGCAACCAGAAGATCAAGTTCTCGGCGCTGTCGGTGAAAGCCGTTGCGCTCGGCTTCGACACGGTGGTCACCGGCCACTACGCCCGGCTTTCCGGCGGGCGGCTGCGCCGCGCCGTCGACCAGGACAAGGACCAGTCCTACGTGCTGGCGGTGCTGAGCGCCGCGCAGTTGCGCCACGCGGCGTTCCCGATCGGTGACACCCCCAAGTCGCAGATCCGCGCCGAAGCCGCCCGGCGCGGGCTGGCCGTCGCCGAAAAGCCGGACAGTCACGACATTTGCTTCATCCCGTCGGGCGACACCCGCGCCTTTCTGGGCGCCCGCATCGGGGTCCGCCGGGGCGCCGTGGTCAACGCGGACGGGACGGTGCTCGCCGAGCACGACGGGGTGCACGGTTTCACCGTCGGCCAGCGCAAAGGGCTCGGCATCGCCGGACCGGGCCCCGACGGTGGCCCCCGCTACGTCACCGCGATCGACGCCGAGACCGCGACCGTGCGCGTGGGGGAGGCGGCCGATCTCGACGTGCGCGAACTGGTCGGGCGGGCAGCGATATTCACTTCGGGCGTGGCCCCGTCGGGCCCGGTTGAGTGTGCGGTTCAGGTGCGCGCGCACGGCGAAACGGCCGACGCCGTAGCCGAACTCGTCGACGACGAACTCATCGTGCGGTTGCGCGTTCCGCTGCGCGGTGTCGCGCCGGGCCAGACGCTGGTGCTGTACCGACCCGACCCCGAGGGGGACGAGGTGCTCGGCAGCGCCACCATCGCCGCAACGTCGTGCTGATCGGCGGCTAACGCGGAACGTTCGCCGCGATGTTCGTCATCACGATGTCGGACACCGATTGCGCGAAGCCGCAGAAGGTGACCTCCAGCATGGCCACCGACAGGATCCGGTAGTCGCGGCCGCAGCCACCGGGCCGCAGGTGCAGGGACGTGTCGTCGGCATTCCACTCGCCGACGTAGAGCTGCCCACCCGAGCCGTCCGCGCAGTCCCCGACGGTGCCCACCAGGGTGGTGAACGCGGTCCGTGCGGTGTCGGCATCGCGATAGGCCGCGGCGCCCTCCGAAATCAACGCGCCGTCGGGTGGGTCCTGAAAGGTCGTCTTGTGAAACGCCTCGAGGTCGCGCCCGAAGGTCGCCGTCTCGTCATAGATGAACCGGCACTCCGGCGGCGCGGTCTCGGCCAGCGCCTCGATGTTCACGGGGCTGGTGCCGTCCATCGACGGGATGATGGTCAGGTGTTCGCCGGCGCCGGTGATCGCGCGCATCCGCGACTGGTCCAGCAGGATCGTGTCGACGTTGACGCCCTGCACCACCCTGCGGTTCGCGTCCGGTCCCGCCAACGCCGCGCCGTCCACCACCCGAGTGCACGAGACCGCCAACAGCGCGGCCGCGCACCACAGCGGTAGCCACGCACATTTCGCCTTCTGCGACACCGTTTCGCACCCCTTTGAGTCGAACCTACCTGCGCCGCCCCCCGGCACACAGACCCCCGCCCAACAACGGTCCAGGTGAGGTCGAATACGGTTGGCCGGTGAGTGTTTTCGCGGGGGCCAGCGGTGTCGGATCGTGGCCCGGCACCGCCGCGCGCGAGGCCGCCGCGGTAGTCGTCGGTGAATTGGCGGGCGCGCTGGCCCACATCGTCGAGCTGCCCGCCCGCGGAGTGGGCGCCGACATGCTCGGGCGGGCCGGCGCGCTGCTGGTCGACGTCGCCATCGACACGGTGCCGCGCGGCTACCGCCTTGCCGCCCGGCCGGGCGCGGTCACCCGCCGCGCCATCAGCCTCCTCGACGAGGACATGGACGCGCTGGAAGAGGCCTGGGAGGCCGCCGGCCTGCGCAATGACGGCCGCGCGGTCAAGGTGCAGGCGCCGGGGCCCATCACGCTGGCCGCCGAGATCGAGCTGGCCAACGGGCACCGGGCGATCACCGACCCCGGGGCGCTGCGCGATCTGACGGCGTCGCTGGCCGAAGGCGTGGCCGCACATCGTGCGCAGCTGTGCCGGCGCCTCGAGACGCCGGTGGTGGTCCAGTTCGATGAGCCGTCGCTGCCAAAAGCGTTGGGGGGAGGGCTGCCAGGGGTGACCGCGCTCAACCCGGTCGCGCCGCTCGACGAGGCGGTGGCTGCCAGCCTGCTCGACACCTGCGCCCAAACGGTGGGCGGCGAAGTGCTGCTGCACTGCTGCGCGCCCGGTGTGCCGTGGGAACTGTTGCAGCGCAGCATGTTCAACGCGATATCGGTGGATGCCGGCACGTTGAGCGCGGCGGATCTCGACGGTATCGCCGCGTTCGTCGAGTCGGACCGCACCGTCATGGTGGGCGTCGTCCCCGCCACGAGCCCGCCACGGCCGCCGTCGGCGGAGGAGGTCGCCGCCGCGGTGGTCGCGGTGACCGATCGCCTCGGCTTCACCCGCTCGGCGCTGCGCGAACGCATCGGCGTCACCCCGGCCTGCGGTCTGGCCGGCGCCACGCCCGAGTGGGCCCGCAGCGCGATCGAGCTCGCCCGCACGGCGGCCCAGATGTTCGCCGAGGATCCCGACGCCATCGAATAGGCAACCGATCGGGTCTTGCGTCGGTGTCCTCGGATAGCCTGCCAAGGTGAGCTCTGCAGAAGCTGATTCGGTGGCGCCCGAGGTTCGGCGGCAGTGGCAGAACCTGGCCGAAACGGTCCGTGAGCACCAGTTCCGCTACTACATCAAGGACGCGCCGATCATCTCGGACGCGGAATTCGACACGATGTTCAACGAGCTCCTCGCGCTGGAGGAGCGTCACCCGGAGCTCAGGGTCGCCGATTCGCCGACGCAGCTGGTCGGTGGGGCGGGTTTTGCCACCGAGTTCGGCGAGGCGCAGCACCTGGAACGGATGCTGAGCCTCGACGACGTCTTCGACACTGACGAGCTGGCCGCCTGGAGCAATCGCGTCGAGAACGAGGTCGGCAAGGAACCGCATTACCTGTGCGAACTCAAGATCGACGGGGTGGCGCTGTCGCTGGTGTATCGCGAAGGCCGGTTGGAGCGCGCCGCGACCCGCGGGGACGGCCGGGTCGGCGAGGACGTGACGCTCAATGCGCGCACCATCGACGACATTCCCGAACGCCTGTCGGCCGACAAGGACTTCCCGACGCCGGCCCTGCTGGAGGTGCGCGGCGAGGTGTTCTTCCTGCTCGCCGATTTCGAGGCGCTCAACGCCAGCCTGGTCGAGGACGGCAAGGCGCCGTTCGCCAATCCGCGCAACAGCGCGGCCGGGTCGCTGCGCCAGAAAAACCCGGCCGTGACCGCCCGGCGCAAGCTGCGGATGATCTGTCACGGCATCGGCCGCACCGAGGGTTTCGCGCCGAAGACCCAGCACGAGGCCTACGCCGCGCTGAAGGCCTGGGGGTTGCCGGTGGCGGAACAAACGGCGCGCGTGCGTGGCCTCGCGGCGGTCGAGGAGCGGATCGGCTACTGGGGTGAGCACCGTTACGACCTCGAGCACGAGATCGACGGTGTGGTGGTCAAAGTCGACGACGTCGCGTTGCAACGCCGGCTCGGGACGACGTCGCGCGCGCCGCGCTGGGCCGTCGCCTACAAGTACCCGCCCCAGGAGGCGCAGACCAAGCTGCTCGACATCCGCGTCAACGTCGGGCGCACCGGGCGCGTCACGCCGTTTGCGTTCATGACACCGGTGAAGGTGGCCGGGTCGACGGTCGGGCTGGCCACTTTGCACAACGCCGCCGAGGTCAAGCGCAAGGGCGTGCTGATCGGCGACACCGTGATGATCCGCAAAGCCGGCGACGTGATCCCGGAGGTGCTGGGCCCGGTCGTCGACCTACGCGACGGCTCCGAACGCGAATTCGTCATGCCCACAACGTGTCCCGAATGTGGCACCACGCTGGCGCCCGCCAAGGAGGGTGACGCCGACATCCGCTGCCCCAACGCCCGGGCCTGCCCTGCGCAGCTGCGGGAGCGCGTGTTCCACGTCGCGGGTCGCGGGGCGTTCGACATCGAGGGGCTCGGCTATGAGGCCGCCATCGCGCTGCTCAAGGCGCACGTGATCGCCGACGAGGGTGACCTGTTCACCCTCACCGAGGACGACCTGTTGCGCACCGAGCTTTTCCGGACGAAGGCGGGCGCCTTGTCCGCCAACGGCAAACGCCTGCTCGACAACCTGGACAAGGCCAAAAAGGTGGCGCTGTGGCGGGTTTTGGTGGCGTTGTCGATCCGGCACGTCGGGCCGACGGCGGCGCGCGCCCTGGCGACCGAGTTCGGTGATCTGGACGCGATCATGTCGGCCTCGACCGAACGGCTGGCCGCGGTCGAGGGGGTGGGCCCGACGATCGCCGCGGCGCTCACCGAATGGTTCACCGTCGACTGGCACCGCGCGATTGTCGACAAGTGGCGCGACGCCGGGGTGCGGATGGCCGACGAGCGCGACTCCAGCGTGCCGCGCACGCTGGAGGGGCTGACGGTCGTGGTCACCGGTTCGCTCGCCGGCTTTTCGCGCGACGACGCCAAGGAGGCGATCCTGGCGCGCGGGGGCAAGGCCGCCGGGTCGGTGTCGAAGAAGACCGACTACGTGGTGGCCGGGGATTCGCCGGGCTCGAAGTACGACAAGGCCGTCGAGCTGGGGGTGCCGGTGCTCGACGAGGACGGATTCCGGCAGCTGCTGGCCGACGGCCCGCCGGAAACGCCGCCGGGATGAGCCGATGACCGGTCGGTACGGTGATTCCACCCGCAGCCTCAAAGCCGTGAATTCTCAACCGGTTTCGGGCCAACCGGTCGCGCCGCAGGCGGTGCTCGCCGCCACGTATCATCTGTCGGCCGACGAAACCTTGGACAGCTACGGCCGCAGCTCCAATCCGACCTGGCGCCAACTGGAGTCGGCGCTCGCCGAGCTGGAGGCGGCGGCAGGCGCTTTGGTGTTCGGCTCGGGGATGGCGGCCATCAGCGCGGTGCTGCGGGTGCTGGCGCCGCCCGGGTCGACGTTGGTGGTGCCGTCCGACGGCTATTACCAAGTGCGCCGCCACGCCACCGAAGACCTGGCGACCGCGGGGGTGAGGGTCATCGAGGCGTCGAGTTCGCAGATCTACGACGCCGCGTCGGGGGCCGACGTGGTGCTGGCCGAGACCCCCACCAATCCCGCGCTGGATGTGGTCGATCTGCACCGGCTGGCCACCCTCTGTCACGGTCGCGGCGCACGCCTGGTCGTCGACAACACCGCCGCCACGCCGTTGGGTCAGCAGCCGCTGTCGTTGGGCGCCGACGCGGTGGTGGCCAGCGCCACCAAGTCCCTGTCCGGCCACAGCGACCTGCTGGCCGGCTACGTCGCAACCAACCAGCCGGAGTTGCTCGCCGCCGCGGAGCGCCAGCGACTGCTCGCCGGCGCGATCCTGGGCGGGTTCGAGGCATGGCTTCTGTTGCGCAGCCTGCAAACTGCCGGACTGCGATTCGAGCGCCAATGCCAGAACGCCCGGGCGGTGGCGACGATGCTGACCCGCCACCCGGCGGTACGCGCGGTGCGCTACCCCGGGTTGCCGCAGGACCCGGCGCATCCCGTGGCCATGGCGCAGATGCGCCGATTCGGGGGCCTGCTCTCGGTCGAACTGGCCGACGCCGCCGCGGTGCTCGCACTCGTCGACGCCAGCGAGCTGCTCGTCGCCACCACCAGCTTCGGCGGCCTGCACACGTCGGTGGACCGGCGGGCCCGCTGGGGCGATCCGGTGGCCGACGGAGTCGCGCGCGTCTCGCTGGGCATCGAGGACACCGACGACCTTGTCGCCGACATCGAACGTGCGCTCATGACCTGCCGATAAGGACATACCCACGCCGCACGCCCCGGGCGGCTCTATCGTGGGCTCTATGACCCAGACGGCCGAGGAGTGCGAACAGGCATCGCCGTGGTCGCCGCGCGAGGCCGAAATCCTGGCGGTGACCCTGCGGTTGCTGCAGGAACACGGCTATGACCAGCTGACGGTGGACGCGGTGGCCAACGCCGCCCGCGCCAGCAAGGCCACGGTGTACCGGCGGTGGCCGTCCAAAGCCGAACTGGTGTTGGCCGCCTTCATCGAGGGTGTCCGCCAGGTCGCCGTCCCGCCGAACACGGGGACGTTGCGCGGCGACCTGCTGAGCCTGGGGGAGACCATCAGCCTGGAGTGCGGGCAGCACGCCAGCACCATCCGGGCGGTCATGGTCGAGGTGTCGCGCCACCCCGCGCTCAACGAAGCCCTGCAGCATCAATTCCTCGACCAGCGCAAAGCAATGATCCAGCACGTGCTGCGCCAGGCCGTCGATCGGGGCGAGATCGCCGAAGACGTCATCAGCGACGAACTCTGGGACCTGTTGCCCGGCTACCTCATCTTCCGGTCGATCGTCCCGAGTCGGCCGCCCAACCGGCGCACCGTGCAGGAGTTCGTCGACGGGTTCCTCATCCCCGGCCTGACCAGGAGCGGCGGATAACGACGCCGGCATTTCGAGATATCCCGCCGTCGGGAAATATGTACGCTCGCGTCTCTTGTACAGTACGGTCCCGTACCGTACTGTCATAGCTGTCGATCACGCTTATAACGCTGGCAGCCGCGCTCGGTTTGGGCGCGAACCTGTCGCCCGATATTCGAAAGGCTAACGGGTGAAAGGCTTTTCGATCGCAACGCTGGTCAAGCGCGGTTGGATGGTGATCGTCACCGTGCTCGTCGTCGCGCTGGCGGGTTTCGGCATCTACCGGCTGCACGGAATTTTCGGATCGCACACCAACACATCGGCCAGCAGCGGATTGGCAGGCGAGATCGTCCCGTTCAACCCCAAGCAGGTGGTCCTCGAGGTCTTCGGCGCGCCGGGTGCGGTGGCGACCATCAACTACCTGGATGTCAACGCCCAGCCGCAGCAGGTCAAAGACGCCCCGTTGCCGTGGTCGTTCACCATCACCACCACCGAGCCCGCGGTCATCGGCAACGTCGTGGCGCAGGGCAACGGGGACACCCTGGGCTGCCGCATCACCGTCAACGGTGAAGTGAAAGACCAACGCACGGTTAACAAAGTCGACGCCTACACCTTCTGTCTGGATAAATCTGGATGAGCAACGATCAACGGCCGCAGTCCTTCGCGGCGCGCACCATCCGCCGGCTCGCGCTGCCGATTCTGCTGTTCTGGGTGGGTCTGGCCGCCCTCACGAACATCGCGGTGCCGCAACTGGAAGACGTCGGAAAAGTGCACAACGTGGCGCTGAATTCGCCAGATGCGCCGGCGCTCAAGGCGATCAAGCGCATCGGGGAAAAGTTCCACGAGTTCGACACCGACAGCTCAGCGATGGTCGTGCTGGAAGGCGACAGGCCGCTCGGCGCCGATGCGCACCGCTTTTACGACGAGATGATCCGCAAGCTCGAGCGGGACCGCAAGCACGTCGAGCACGTTCAGGACTTCTGGGGCGACACGCTGACCGCCGCGGGATCGCAGAGTAGCGACGGCAAGGCCGCCTACGTGCAGCTGTTTCTCGCGGGCAATCAAGGCTCGGCGCTGGCCAACGAGGCCGTCGGCGCCGTGCGCGACATCGTCGAGCACACGCAAGCGCCGCCGGGGGTCAAGGCATACGTCACCGGCGCGGCCCCGCTGATCTCCGATCAGTTCGACGTCGGCAGCAAGGGGACCGCAAAGGTCACCGGGATAACCGTCGGGGTCATCGCGGTGATGCTGTTCTTCGTCTACCGATCGGTCCTCACCACCCTGCTGGTGCTCGCGACGGTGCTGATCGAAATGTCGGCTGCGCGAGGGCTTGTCGCGTTCCTGGGCAATGCCGGGGTCATCGGGCTGTCGACCTACGCGACGAATCTGTTGACGCTGCTGGTGATCGCCGCGGGCACCGACTACGCGATATTTTTCGTGGGTCGCTACCAGGAAGCCCGCACAACCGGTGAGGATCGCGAAAAGGCGTTCTACACCATGTATCACGGCACGACCCACATCGTGTTGGGTTCGGGGCTCACCGTCGCCGGCGCGGTGGCCTGCCTAGGGTTCACCCGGCTGCCCTACTTCCAAAGTTTGGGCATCCCGGCCGCGTTGGGCATCCTCGTCGCGCTGTTCGCCGCGCTCACCCTGGGTCCGGCCATCCTCACCCTGGGCGCCAAGGTGGGCATCTTCGACCCCAAGCGCGCGATGCGAACGCGCGGGTGGCGGCGGATCGGCACGGCCATCGTCCGCTGGCCCGGCGCCGTCCTCGCGGCGGCGTGTGTGCTGGCCCTGGTGGGTTTGCTCGCGCTGCCCGGATACAAGACCAGTTACGACACCCGCCCGTACATGCCGGCCAGCGCGCCGGCCAACATCGGGTACACGGCCGCCGAGCGGCACTTCTCGCGCGCCCGGCTGGAGCCCGAATTACTCATGGTCGAAACGGATCACGACATGCGCAACCCCGCGAGCATGCTGATCCTGGACAAGGTGGCCAAGGCGGTGTTCCACGTGCCCGGCGTCGCCCAGGTGCAGACCATCACCCGACCCTTGGGGACCCCGCTGGTCCACAGCTCGCTGGCGTTTGTGGTGAGCAATCAGAGCGCCGCCCAGCAGCAAAACCTGACCTACCAACGAGATCGGGCCGACGACGCCCTCAAGCAGGCGAACGAACTGTCGAAGACGATCAACATCCTGAAGCAGCAGTACGTCCTGCAGCAGCAGCTCGCCGATGCCACACACAGCGAGACCCAAAGCTTTCACGACACGATCGTCACGATCAATGAGCTGCGCGACAAACTCGCGAACCTCGACGACTTCCTGCGCCCGATTCGCAGCTACTTCTATTGGGAAAAGCACTGCTACGACATCCCCGCCTGCTTCGCGATGCGCTCCACGTTCGAGGCCCTCGACGCCACCGACCAGCTCAGTGAAAAATTTCAAGATCTCGTCGCGACGCTGGACAAACTGGATGCGCTACAACCGAAGCTGGTGGCGTTGATACCGCCCCAGATCCAAAGCCAGGAAACCAATCGCGATCTCACCCTGACCAATTACGCCACGCTGTCCGGCATCTACGCGCAGACCGCGGCCGCCATCGAGAACGCCACGGCGCTGGGGCAGGCCTTCGACGCCGCCAAGAACGACGACACCTTCTACCTGCCGCCCGAGGTCTTCAACAACCCCGACTTCAAGCGGGGGCTGAAGTTGTTCCTCTCGCCCGACGGCAAGGCCGCCCGCATGATCGTCACGCATGAGGGCGATCCCGCAACGCCCCAAGGCATTTCGCATATCGATCCGATCGCCAAGGCCGCGCACGAGGCGTTGAAGGGCACGCCCATGGCCGGCGCGCAGATCTATCTCGGCGGGACGGCGGCGACATACAAGGACATTCAGGACGGGGCCAAGTACGACCTGATGATCGTCGCCTTCGCCGCGCTGAGCCTGATCCTGCTGATCATGATGATCATCACCCGCAGCCTGATCGCTGCGCTCGTCATCGTGGGCACCGTCGCGCTCTCGCTGGGCGCCTCGTTCGGGATCTCGGTTCTGGTTTGGCAGTACCTGTTCGGCATCCAGTTGTATTGGGTGGTGCTCGCGCTGGCGGTAATCCTGTTGCTCGCAGTGGGATCGGACTACAACCTGCTGCTGATCTCGCGATTCAAGGAAGAAATCCATGCGGGCCTGAAGACCGGCGTCATCCGCGCGATGGCCGGCTCCGGCTCGGTGGTCACCTCCGCCGGACTGGTGTTCGCCATCACTATGTGCGCGTTCGTCTTCAGCGGCTTTCAGGTTCTCGGCCAGATCGGCACCACCATCGGCCTGGGCTTGCTGTTCGACACGCTGATTGTGCGGTCGTTCATGACGCCTTCTGTCGCAACGCTTCTCGGGCGCTGGTTCTGGTGGCCGCAGCGGGTGCGACCCCGTCCGGCCAGCACGATGCTACGACCCTACGGTTCGCGTCCGGCGGTTCGTCAGCTGCTGCTGTGGGACGACGACGATCCGGTGGCGATGTCGTCAGAAGCTCGCTGAAGCGGTTCCCCCGGGCCGCGCCCACCGTACGAATCGCCGATTCGGTGATACATGCGGAAAGCGGGGGTTCGGGCGGCCGGGTTTTGTCGGTGGTGGCTGCGATGATGGCGTCATGTCTTCGATCGGATCTGTTGGCGCTGTGGTGGTGAGT
>NZ_LZHT01000008.1 GCF_001667315.1 Mycobacterium sp. 852002-10029_SCH5224772 | reverse complement strand
CTGGTCGGCTTCTTCGTCAACACCCTGGTGCTGCGCGTCGACCTGGCCGGCGACCCCAGCTTCACCGAACTGCTGGAACGGGTCCAGGCGCAGAGCTTGGCAGCCTTCGAGCATCAGGATGTGCCGTTCGAGGTGCTGGTCGAGCGGGTCAACCCGACCCGGAGCCTGACGCATCACCCGCTGGTCCAGGTGATGCTGGCCTGGCAGAACTTCGCCGGTCACGACGACCCGGCCGCGGGGCTGGCATTGGGCGACCTCGAGGTGGCCTCGGTACCCGTGCAGGACCAGTCGGCCCGCATGGACCTGGTGTTCTCCCTGGCCGAACGCTGGTCCGAGAACGGGGAAGCCGCCGGCATCGGCGGGCGGGTGGAATTCCGCACCGACGTGTTCGACGCGGCGACCGTCGAGGCGTTGATCGGCCGCTTGCGGCGGGTTTTGGCGGCGATGACCGCCGACCCCACCCACCCGTTGTCGTCGGTGGATCTGCTCGATAACGCCGAGCATGCTCGCTTGAAAGAGCTTGGCAACAACGCGGTTTTGACCCGGCCGACACAAGCGGCGGTATCGGTGCCGGAGTTGTTCGCCACACAGGTGGCCCGGGCGCCCGAATCTGTGGCGCTGGTGTGCGAGGGCCTGTCGGTGACCTACCGGGAGCTGGACGAGGCGTCCAACCGGTTGGCGCATCACCTGGTGTCCGCGGGCGCCGGCCCGGGACGCACTGTGGCGCTGCTGTTTTCGCGGTCAGCCGAGGCCATCGCGTCGATCCTGGCCGTGCTCAAAACGGGCGCGGCCTACCTGCCGATCGACCCCTCCTCGCCGGACGCGCGCATCGAATTCATGCTCGGCGACGCCAAGCCGGTCGCCGCGGTCACCACCGCCGATCTGGCGCTGCGGTTGGACGGCCACGACGTCACGGTCATCGACGTCGACGATTCCCGCATCGACACCCTGCCCCAGACGGCGTTGCCGACGCCGGGCCCCGACGGTGT
>NZ_LZHT01000007.1 GCF_001667315.1 Mycobacterium sp. 852002-10029_SCH5224772 | reverse complement strand
CGCTGCGCCCCCCCCCCGCCCCGCGCCCGGAAAGTCCCTCTCGGGCTAACCGTCCGCGTCGCTATCCCCGAACGTGCGGCGGCCGCGCGCGCGCTACCGAACGTGCGGCCGGCCGCCCACTCGGCCACAAGCTAGCCGCTGGGGGACTGGCAGATCTTCCACTGGTCGTCGCGGTACTGCAGGTCCAGGCTGCGGGTGGAGCGCACCTGCGGGTCGTACGCCATGAACGTGGTGACGTTGGCCTCGGCGTGCTGGCCGTTGACGACGACCTGGTCGATGCTGGCGATCACCGGATACTGCTTGGCCGCCGAGACCCGCCGGTACGTTTCGTCCCAGGCGCGTGCGTCGTAATCCGCGTAGCCGTCGCGGGTGGTGCCGCAGGTGATGGTGCGCAGCGTGGTCAGATCACCCCGCTGAATCGCGACGTCGAAGTCGCCGATGGTGTGCCGGACCTGGTCCTCCTGCGAAACGCCGGTGTGTTTGGCCCGGGTGAGCAGCACCGTGCCCAGGATCGCGATCGCCGCCAGCGCCAGCACGATCACGACGATCGCCAGTATCCAACCCCAGTTGAATTGCCGGGAGGTACGCAGCTTCCCGCCCAGACGAGGTGGGATCGATTGCGGCACAGCGGCTTTAGGTGGAACCCCGAACTGTGTGGTGCCGTCCGGCCCCGGCGTCGCGAAGACCTCGGTGGCGGGTTCGGGGGTGGTAGAGATGATCGTGGTTTCTTTGGCGTCGAAGCCCGGGGCGGTGAAGCGACGTTCCCGCTGCGGTGGGTCCGGTACTTCATGGGGACCGCTCTGCGGATCGGGTTTGTTGATCACCACAGTCTCGGTCTCGGCGTCGTTGGGGACCAGGGGGACGCTCTCTGTCGCGTCCTCTCCGGTTTCGAACCTGGTTTCTGGGCCGGATTCGCCCGCCCACTCATCGCTCGGTTCGCCGCGAGACTCGCGTGGGTCGAACCCGGGCCGGTTCGGCGTGCCGCCGCGGTCGGGCTCGGATGGGTTGGGCATGAGTAAAACTGTCCTCCCGCTGTCGAGTGGGGTAGTTGCAGAGCTTAGCGACCCAGACCCCGGCCCGGGGCGATGGCCGAGGTGCGTCCCGCGGGCAAAACGGGCGAGCTGCAGAATAGAGCCATGACGCCGATGAAGGATCTTCTCGGGCCCGACCCGATCCTGCTGCCCGAAGACCCCGATACCGAGGCGGAACTGCTTGCCGGTGAGAAGCCCGGCATCGTCGCCGCCGCGCATCCGACGGCATCGGTGGCCTGGGCGGCACTCGCCGAGCAGGCCCTGGCCGACGACCAGGCCATCACCGCGTACGCGTATGCCCGCACCGGCTATCACCGCGGCCTGGACCAGCTGCGCCGGAACGGCTGGAAGGGCTTCGGCCCGGTCCCGTATTCGCACGAGCCCAATCGCGGCTTCCTGCGTTGCGTGGCGGCGCTGGCGCGCGCCGCCGACACGATCGGCGAAACCGACGAGTACGCCCGGTGTCTGGATCTGCTCGACGATTGCGACCCCGAGGCGCGCAAAGGGCTTGGGCTGTAACGCTTTAAAAGCTTTCCGAACAATCGGTGTCGTCGGGGCAGTCGACCTGGACGGTGGCGTGTTCCAGCCCGCGGGCCGCTAACACCGCCTGCGCGTCACGCAGGATCTGGGTGGGGTCTCCGGTGCTGATCAGGTGCGCGGTGCACATGTCTTTGCCGGGGGACAGCGTCCACACGTGCAGGTCGTGCACGCCGGTCACGCCGTCGACGGCGCCCAGGGCGTGGCGCAGCTCCTCGACGTCGATGTGGGTCGGCGACGATTCGGAAAGGATCCGCAGCGCGTCGCGGGCCAGCGAGATCGCCCGGGGTAGCACCCAGAGGGCGACCAGCACGGCCACCACCACGTCGGCGTAGGGCCAATGCGTCGTCACGGTGACCACACCGGCGATCAGCACGCCCAGGCTGCCCACGGTGTCGGCGACGACCTCCATGTAGGCGCCCTTGACCGCCAGGCTCCCCGAGGAGTGGGACCGCAGCAGCAGCGCGACGGCGAAGTTGGCGGCCAGCCCGGCCAGCGCGACCACGATCATCGGCACGCCGGGGACGGCGGGAGCCTCGCTCAGCCGCTGGACGGCCTCGTAGAGGATGAACGCCGCAACCCCGATCAGCAGCCCCGCATTGGCGACGGCGGTGAACACCTCGGCGCGATGCCAGCCGTACGTGCGAGCCGGCGACGAGCTGCCGCGGCGGGCCAGCGTGACGGCGCCCAGCCCCATGAACACCGCGACGACGTCGGTCAGCATGTGGCCCGCGTCGGCCAGCAGCGCGATCGAGTTGATCAGCAACGAGGTCGCCAGTTCCACCACGAAGAAGGTCGCCAGAATCGCCGCGGCCATGATCATGCGCGGGATCAGCCGAGCAGAGTCCGTCTCGGCGGGGGTGTGGTTGTGGCCGGCGCCCATGCCCGGAAATCTATGCGTAGAAGCGCATATAAGGCAAGGGTCAGAACCAGCGGCTCCAGAAGCGGGTCAGCGCGTTGCCCCAGCTCACCAACACCTCCGGGACACCGGACAGGTCGAACAACGACAACACCACCCCGAAGAACCAGTGGTTGAGCACCGGCGCCAGGAGCAGAAACAGCAGGATGACGAAGCCCCACTGCTTGGCCGGCGCCAACGCGCGCTGCGTCTGGGGGCTCAAATGCGGTTCCAGGGCGTCGTAGCCGTCCAGGCCCGGGATGGGCAGCAGGTTCAGCACCACCGCGGTGAGCTGAAGGAATCCCAGGAACGCCACCCCGGCCCACAGCACCACGTGCGTGGGGTCGAAGAAGAACCGGGTCAGCGCCAGCAGCAGCGCCGCCAACACGAGGTTGGCTAACGGGCCGGCCAGGCTGACCAGGGTGCGACGGGTGGGCGTCATGAACCATGTCCGGAGGTAGACCGCCGCCCCGGGCAGGCCGATCCCGCCCAGCGCGACGATCACCAGCGGCAGCACGAGCGACAGCGCGGGATGGGTGTAGCGGCGCGGGTCGAGGGTCAGGTAGCCGCGCACGGCAGCATCGTGATCGCCGAAGCGCCAGGCGGTCACCGCGTGCCCGAATTCGTGCAGGCACAGCGACACCAGCCAGCCGGCGATCACGAAAATGAACACCCCGACATAGGCCAGTGGCCGCGGGCTGGCCCCGGCCAGCCAGGCCAGCGCGCCGCCCACTCCCGTCAACCCGAGCAGCGCCAAAAAGATCGGGCTGGGCCGTACCGATTCGCGTTGAGGGGTGGGGAAGCTCACCGGACGAAACTATCGGACCAGCAGCCAGCCCTCGATGTTGCGGTAGAACGCCGAGCGGCGGGCGGCGCGCGACGCGGGGACGCCGTCGCGCAGCACGACGACGCCGGTGCTGCCCAGCTGGGCCGCGCGGCCGCTGACCCACCGGCGCCAGCCGCCCCGGACCCCTCCCTTGAGCAAGGCCCGCAGGCCGGGCATGGCCAGCGTCGGCTCGACGATCACGGCGGCGGCGTCGCCGTCGAACAACGTGGCGTCGTCGACGACCGCCTCGCCGTGGATGGCCCGCGCGTCATCGGGCGGCACCCAGGCGGCGCGCCCGACGACCACCGAGCCGGTCTCGTCGCGGATCAGTGTCACCCGTTGCGCGGAACCGCGGCCGGCGCGCCGCGCCGCCCGCCGTCCGGTGGGAAGGCGGTAGATCCGGGTTGCCGGGGTGCGGCGGCGCGGCACGTAGGCCACCTCGACGTCGAGCCGCTCCGCGCGCAGCAGCCGGGTCAGCACGGCGGCCAGGTCGGCGTCGGCGCCCACCACGACCAGGCGCCGGTAGGGGCCTATCGCGGCGTCGATATCGGGGTCGCCGGCGACCCCGTGGGCGCGCATGCCCCGTAACGGGCCGTAGGTGGGCCGTTCGCCGAACAGTAGAACCGCGGCGGCTCGATCTTCCTGTGTCACAAGCTATCCAATCAAGGTGGCCCAATCGTTTTGACTTCCAACGACTCTGGTCCGATCAATGGGCCATAACGACACAGTCACAACATGGTGTCGGACTGCGAAAGTTGTTGCGGCGCCGCCGGGAAACAACCGGATACTTTACTCCTGCCACAGGGCCGACGTTGTGCGGAATCCCGCCAACGAGTGGTTGAGAGAACGGAGAACGACCATTCGCCGCCTCACCGCCATTTTCTCCGCCGTGCGGCCCGCACCGCTCGGGTACGGCGCCGCCTACGTCCTCCTCCGGTGCTGACGACGCACCTCGGCCGCGTTGGCGCGGTGCTGCTTTCGGCTGTCCTGCTGTGTCTCGGATCGGCGAGGGCCTCGGCCGACGAATCGATCGTGATCGACCTGGTGCGCCATGGGCAGTCGGCGGCCAACGCGGCGAGACTGATCGACACGGCGGTGCCCGGGGCGGCGCTCACCGCGCTCGGCCAACAACAGGCGCAGAATGTCGCCAACGCGCTCGTGACGCAGGGCCCGGTCGCCGCGATCTTCGCGTCGCAGTTGGTCAGGACGCAGCAGACCGCGGCGCCGTTGGCCGCCGCGTTGGGGATGAATGTGCAGGTGCTGCCCGGGCTCAACGAGATCGACGCCGGTGTTTTCAACGGCATGCCGCAGTTCAGCCTTGCCGGGCTGGCGTACCTGCTGGCGCCCATCGCATGGCTGCTCGGCCTGCGCATCGTGCCGATGCTGGCTCCCGGCTCCGCCGACCCGAACGGGTACGAGTTCCACAAGCGTTTCAACGGCGCGCTGCAAACGATGGATGGCAACGCGGCGACCAGCGCCGGCCGCTTCAGCGACATGCTCGGAACGATGTACGGCAGCGCGCTGGCCAACCCGGTCCGCGCGTCCGACGGCAGGATCAGAGAGGTCGCGTTCTCCAGCGAATTCGACATCGGTATCGGGACGATGACGTCCGTCAGAAACCCCGAACAGTTGCTCCTGCTGTTCGACCCGCTGCCCAACACCGGCATCGTCGAGATCCAGGGCAATCCCCACGATGGCTGGACGCTGGTCAGCTGGAACGGCAAACCGGCGTGGCCCGGTTGGGCGGCCAAACGGCCCAACCGTGACGCGAACGGCCTGTGCCTGATGTTGGACGCGCCGACGCGCGACGGCGTGTGCGCGGCCAAACCGCCGGTGACGGCAAGCCCCTGACCGCCGACGCGACGAGGCGGGCCCGGGTGTTTGCGCGACACGGGCCGGGATCAAACGGGCCTTGTGGCAAGCCCGTCGTTACCCGACGTTTAGGATCGCCACGTGAGCGCGGCAAGCAAAGACGCGTGGAGCAACGCGCACGGTCCCGACGCGGCTAACCGAGGCGCTGCCACCCGACGGAAGGGCGACACATCGGGCGACGCCGAAAACCGTTGCAGCGGTGCAAGATCTGGCGTTATGCCAGCAGAACCACAGTAAGCAGGCGGGAGCAAACTCATGCCGGCAATCGTCCTCATCGGCGCCCAGTGGGGCGACGAGGGCAAAGGTAAGGCCACTGACCTGCTCGGTGGGCGTGTTCAATGGGTGGTGCGTTACCAGGGCGGCAACAACGCCGGACACACCGTCGTCCTGCCGACCGGCGAGAACTTCGCCCTGCACCTGATCCCGTCGGGAGTGCTCACGCCCGGTGTCACCAACGTCATCGGCAACGGCGTGGTGATCGATCCCGGGGTGCTGCTCGACGAGCTCAAAGGCCTCGAAGACCGCGGTGTCGACACCTCCGGGCTACTGATCTCCGCCGACGCGCACCTGCTGTTGCCCTACCACGTGGCTATCGACAAGGTCACCGAGCGCTACATGGGCAACAAGAAGATCGGCACTACCGGCCGCGGCATCGGGCCCTGCTATCAGGACAAGATCGCCCGGATCGGAATCCGCGTCGCCGACGTGCTCGACCGGGAGGTGTTGACGCACAAGGTCGAGGCCGCGCTGGAACTGAAGAACCAGATCTTGGTCAAGATCTACAACCGCAAGGCGCTCGACCCGCACCAGGTCGTCGAGGCCCTGCTGGAGCAGGCCCAGGGTTTCCGGCACCGCATCGCCGATACCCGGCTGCTGCTCAACACCGCGCTCGAGTCCGGCGAAACCGTGTTGCTGGAGGGCTCGCAGGGCACGCTGCTCGACGTCGACCACGGCACGTATCCCTATGTGACGTCGTCGAATCCGACGGCGGGCGGGGCTGCCGTGGGTTCGGGGATCGGGCCCACCCGGATCACCACGGTGCTGGGAATCCTCAAGGCCTACACCACCCGCGTGGGCTCCGGCCCGTTCCCCACCGAGCTGTTCGACGGGAACGGCGAATACCTGTCCAAGACCGGGGGCGAATTCGGCGTCACCACCGGGCGGCGCCGGCGGTGCGGCTGGTTCGACGCCGTCATCGCCCGCTACGCCACCCGGGTCAACGGCATCACCGACTACTTTTTGACCAAGCTCGATGTGCTGTCCAGCCTGGAAACGGTGCCCGTGTGCGTCGGCTACCAGATCGACGGGGCGCGCATCCACGAGATGCCGATGACCCAAAGCGACCTCGGCCGCGCGGAGCCGATCTACGAGGAGCTGCCCGGCTGGTGGGAGGACATCTCGCACGCCCGGGAGTTCGACGACCTGCCGGCCAAGGCACGCGACTATGTGCTTCGGCTCGAAGAGCTTGCGGGAGCTCATGTTTCGTGCATCGGAGTGGGACCCGGCCGCGAACAGACCATCGTGCGCCGCGACGTCCTGGCGGCCCGTCCGTGACGGATTCTGAACCGAACCCGATAGACCTCGATCCTGAATACGAACACCACGGCGGCTTCCCGGAGTACGGCCCGGCCAGTCCGGGTCCCGGCTTCGCCCGCTTCGTCGCCTCCATGCGCCGGCTGCAGGACCTCGCCGTGTCGGCCGACCCGGGCGAGGATGTCTGGGAGGACGCCGCCGATCGGGTCGCGGCGCTGACCGAGCTGCTGGGGCCGTTTGAGGCCGAGGTCGAGGGACAGGCGCCCGCGGGGCGCACACCTGACCTGCCCGGCATGGGCAGCCTGTTGCTACCGCCGTGGGTTCTGACGCGGTACGGGCCCGACGGTGTCGAGATGACAGGTCACTTCAGCCGGTTTCACGTCGGCGGAAACCACGCGGTGCACGGCGGCGTGCTGCCGCTGCTGTTTGACCACATGTTCGGCATGATCTCGCACGCCGCCAACCGGCCCATCAGCCGCACGGCCTTCCTGCACGTCGACTATCGCAAGGTCACCCCGATCGACGTCCCTTTGCTGGTGCGCGGCCGGGTCACCGGCACCGAGGGCCGCAAGGCGTTCGTCGCCGCCGAATTGGTCGACGGTGACCAGTCCGTGCTGGCCGAGGGCAACGGTCTGATGGTGCGGCTGCTTCCGGGTCAGCCCTAGCCCTCTGAGAACCGACCTATCCTTGAGCCGTGACTGACGGCGAGACCGACGGACGGGACGACGAGACGACGGCGCTCGTCGTACCCCAGCAAGCTCCCGCCGACGGCCACCCGACAGTGCTGCTGCTGGGCTCCGACGAGATCAGCCGGGAGCTGGCGATCGCGCTGGGCCGCCTCGGCGCCCGCGTGATGGCCGCCGACCAGCGCCCCCACGCGCCCGCGCACGGCGTGGCCGACCAGGCGCTGGTGATCGACACGACCGACGCCGACGAGCTGGCGAAGGCGATCCAGCGGCTGCAACCCGACCTCGTCGTCACCGCGACCGACGCGGTCGCCACCCGGGCCCTCGAGGCGCTCGACGGCACCGAGCTGGTGCCCAGCGCCCGCGCCGTGCGGCTCGCCGCCGACCGCGAAGGGCTGCGCCGGATGGCCGCCGACGAGCTGGGCCTGCCCACCGCGCCGTTCTGGTTCGCCGGCTCGCTGGGCGAGCTCGAGGCGGTCGGCGCGCATGCCGGGTATCCGTTGCTGGTCAAGCCGGCGGCCGGGCCGACCGGGCAGCGGCAGTCGGTGGTGGCGCGCCGTGAGGACCTCGAGTCCGCCTGGCATCGCGCGGTGGGCGAGCGGCCCGGGGCCCGGGTGCTGGCCGAAACCGTGGTTGAGGTCGAGTTCTGCGTGACCCTGCTGGCGGTGCGCAGCGAAGGCCCGTCGGGTCCGGCGATCGAGTTCTGCTCACCCATCGGGCATCGCGGATCCAACGGACAGGTGCTGGAATCCTGGCAACCCCAGAAGATGAGCGCGGCCGCGATGGACGCCGCGAGGTCGATCGCGGCGCGGATCGTCAAGGCGCTGGGCGGGCGCGGCGTCTTCGGGGTCGAATTGATGATCAACGGCGACGAGGTGTATTTCGCCGACATCACGTCGCGGCCGTCCGACAGCGCCTGGGTGACCCTGCGCAGCCAGCGACTTTCGGCGTTCGAGCTGCAGGCCCGCACCATCCTGGGCCTGCCGGTGGACACCATGATGGTGTCGCCGGCCGCCGCCCGCGTGACGGGCGCCGCCGATTCCCACGACCCCGCCGCGTTGATCGGCGCGCTGAGCGTGCCGGAAAGCGACCTGCGCGTTTCCGCGCGCGGGTTCCGGGCGTTGGCGACCGCACCGGATGTGACCGCCGCACGCGAGCGCGCCGGTCAGGCCGCCGAAAGACTGGCTGCCCCGCACTCACGCGGCTGAGCCCCGAGATGCGCGCGGCGACGGCCTCGATACGATCGCAGGTCAGGTATCGCCGCGGGCGGGGGGCAATCTCGCCGGGGTGGCTGACGATGCGTACGAAGGACGAGGGAATACGAGCATGAGCACAGAGCGCGGACACTCCTATGCGGGCGACATCTCGCCGCTGGAGGCATGGAAACTGCTCAGCGACAATCCGGACGCCGTGCTGGTCGACGTGCGTACCGACGCCGAATGGCGATTCGTCGGGGTGCCTGACCTGTCCAGCCTCGGCCGCGAGGTGGTGTTCCTCGAATGGAACTCGTCCGACGGGCGGCCCAACGCGAATTTCGCCGATCAGCTGCGCGAGCAGGTGGCGCCGGCCCAAACCGATGCGGACCGCCCGGTGCTGTTCCTGTGTCGCTCCGGAAACCGCTCCATCGGCGCCGCAGAGGTGGCAACCGAGCTGGGCATCACCCCGGCGTACAACATCATGGACGGCTTCGAAGGCCAGCTTGACGCCAACGGTCACCGCGGCGAGTCGGGGTGGCGGGCGATCGGATTGCCTTGGAAGCAAGGTTGATCCAGGCATGACCCCCGCCGACCACTACTCGGTCCGCACGCCCGCGCCGCTGCCCGACGGTGTCAGCCAAGCGACCATCGGCGTGCGCGGGGGGCTGCTGCGGTCGGGGTTCGACGAGACCGCCGAGGCGCTGTACCTGACTTCGGGCTATGTCTACGAGTCCGCGTCGGTTGCCGAGAAGTCGTTCACCGGCGACGTCGACCACTTCGTCTACTCGCGGTACGGCAACCCGACCGTGACGATGTTCGAGGAACGGTTGCGCCTGCTCGAGGGCGCGCCGGCGGCGTTCGCCACCGCCAGCGGCATGGCGGCGGTGTTCACCTCGCTGGGCGCGCTGCTGGGCGCGGGGGACCGGTTGGTCGCGTCGCGCAGCCTGTTCGGGTCGTGTTTCGTGGTGTGCAACGAGATCCTGCCGCGCTGGGGGGTCGAAACCGTCTTCGTCGACGGCGAAGACCTGGCTCAGTGGGAGGAGGCGTTGTCGGTGCCCACCACCGCAGTGTTCTTCGAGACGCCGTCGAATCCGATGCAGTCGCTGGTGGACATCGCCGCGGTGACCGAGCTCGCTCACGGTGCGGGCGCAAAAGTGGTGTTGGACAACGTTTTCGCCACACCGCTGCTGCAGCAGGGCGTTCCGCTCGGTGTCGACGTGGTGGTGTACTCGGGTACCAAGCACATCGACGGCCAGGGCCGGGTACTGGGTGGGGCCATTCTGGGCGACAAGGAGTACATCGACGGCCCGGTGCAGAAGCTGATGCGGCACACCGGCCCGGCGATGAGCGCGTTCAACGCCTGGGTGTTACTGAAAGGCCTTGAGACGATGGCCATCCGGGTCGATCACAGCAATTCCTCCGCCTACCGGATCGCCGAATTCCTCGAAACCCATCCGGCGGTGAGTTGGGTCCGCTACCCCTATCTGTCCTCACACCCGCAATACGACCTGGCCAAGCGCCAGATGTCGGGCGGCGGGACGGTGATCACCTTCGCGCTCGCAGTGCCGGAAAGCTCAGCGAAGCAGCGGGCCTTCGATGTGCTGGACAAGTTGACGCTGATCGACATCTCCAACAACCTCGGCGACGCCAAATCCCTTGTCACACATCCCGCCACCACCACTCACCGGGCGATGGGCCCGGAGGGCCGCGCGGCGATCGGGCTCGGCGACGGCGTGGTTCGCATCTCCGTCGGGCTGGAAGGCACCGAAGACCTGATCGCCGACATCGATCGGGCGCTGAGCTAACCCGCCTGTTTCTCGGCCGCGTCGATGCGTTCGGCCGCCGCCAGGCTTCCCTCTTGCGCTTGCTGCTCCACCCAGTCCACGACCGGCCGGGCGTACATCATCTGGCTGGTGATGGCCATCTGGCCGCGGGTGCGGCCCAGGAAGGAGATCCCCCAGGCGAACATGGCGGCGATGCGGTTGCGGTGGCCGATCAGGTAGTACAGGTGCAGCAGCAGCCACGCCAGCCAGGCGATGAAGCCGCCGAACTCCAGCTTGCCGACCTTTGCGACGGCGCTGTACCGCGAGATCAGCGCCATGCTGCCCTTGTCGAAGTACTTGAACGGCTTGCGGTTGGCGGGATCGTCGTGGCCCTTCACCGCCTGCTTGATGAGCTTGGTGACGTAGTGCGCCCCCTGGATCGCGCCCTGCGCCATCCCGGGAACGTCGGGCACCGACATCAGGTCGCCGACGACGAAGACGTAGGGATGTCCCTTGACGGTGAGGTCGGATTCGACGATCACCCTTCCGGCGCGGTCGGTCTCGGTGCCGTCGGACTGCTCGGCCAGCATCGCGCCCAGGGAGCTGGCCTGCACCCCCGCCGCCCACACCTTGCACGCGCATTCGATGCGGCGCTGGGCGCCGTCCTTCTCCTTGACCGTGATGCCCATGTAGTCGACCGCGGTCACCATCGCGTTGAGCTGGACCTCGACGTCCATCTTCTCCAGCCGGCGTTGCGCCTTGAGGCCGAGCTTGGGGCCCATCGGGGGTAGCACCGCGGGTGCCGCGTCAAGCAGGATGACGCGACATTCGCTGGGGGTGATCGTCCGGAATGCCCCGGCCAGGGTCCGCTCGGCGAGCTGGACGATCTCGCCGGCCAGCTCGACCCCGGTCGGCCCGGCGCCAACGACCACGAAGGTCAGGCGGCGTTGCCGCTCGGCCGGGTCGGTGGCGACCTCGGCGGCCTCAAAGGCGCCGAGGATGCGGGCCCGCAGCTCGAGGGCGTCGTCGACGCTTTTCATGCCGGGCGCGAAGGCGGCGTACTCATCGTGGCCGAAGTAGGACTGCTGCGCGCCGGCGGCCACGATCAGGCTGTCGTAGGGCGTCACCGTTTCCATGCCCATCAGGTGGGACGTGACCGTCTTGGCGGTGAGGTCGATGGCGGACACTTCTCCCCACAGCACCCGGACGTTCTTCTGCCGGCGCAGAACGAGTCTGGTGGTCGGCGCGATGTCGCCCTCCGACAGGATGCCGGTGGCCACTTGGTACAGCAACGGCTGGAACAGATGGGTCGTCGTCTTCGAGATCAGGGTGACGTCGACGTCGGTCCTTCTGAGTGCCCTGGCCGCGTTCAGTCCGCCGAATCCGCTTCCGATGATGACCACACGATGGCGCGACATGTCTCCACCGTACGACGCTGCACCCACCAAACGCGAGGCCGACGAGCAGACTGATGCACGCGGGGGAGGGGGCACCAGGCAGCGGGAGCCTCAGGATCCGAAACTGCTTGTGACCAAGCCGTTCTCGGCGCCGCGGTACCCACCAGCCCGAAATGACGTGTGTGGTAAAGGATCCCGACCGGAACCAAGGCAGGGTCTGGACCCCGCCACGGCTCCGGCCGGTCACCTTGTGCTCTTCGCTACGCGAAGCGTGATGTGAATGAAAAGCCCCGAATTGAGCTCGAGGCTCCTTTGATTACTGCTATCCGGTGCAGGTCAAACCGGGTCCACAGTCGATAACGAGCGGAATCGTGCACGCCGAGGTCATTGGAGCTGCAAAAGCGAGCACCACGGCGACGACGATTTTGCTAGTACGACGTGACATTAGAACCCCCTACGTCTGGGAGACGATATTCTAAGGCCCGATGTCGGCGAGTCTACGGCGTCAATGACTCGCAGATAAGCGATTTCGCGAATATTACTGACCGATTCGTCAAACGGATGATCGGCCGACCCGGCAGTGGCACTGCCGCCTAAACCGCCGGTGGAATTCAGCAAAATCCGATGACGGGATGAATTTGAATTATCCTGCGCGGGCGCCGTGCCGCGGCTATATTGGAACGCTATTTACCCGCTGCTCACCGGCGCCGCTGCGTAAATTGGATATGAATTCAAATAGCTCTCGAACTCGGCTCTCCGGTCGCGCGGCGAAACGATCGAGATCGCAATTGGATTCAACGACGGGCGAGAGGCATCGTGGCCCGGTTAGAACGGCCACCCGCTGGCGTCGCTCTTGTACGTGGCGTTGAGATCGCTGCAGAAGTCGGCGGCGGTACCGGCGAGCAAGATGTAATACGTCTCGCCGCGGCGGCTTTCGTACGACGTCGGCGAGGTCCAGCCGTTGTTGCACATCGCGGTCTCGCCGCCGGCCGCCGTCCTTCGCCAATGGGTTTTGACGCAGCCGACCAGGTTGTCGAGGTTCGGCGTCGCGCTCTTGGCCGCGACCAGCATCGCTCCTCCCCACTGTCCGTCGGTGCGCCGATAGGCGCGCGCACCGAATTCCGCGTTGTCGGTCTGGCATGCCAACGCGCGGCGTAGCAGCGAGAAGGGCGCCGCGAGTTGCTGGTTGGCGGCCCCCGCGGCGGACGTGATGAATTGCGCCGCGTCCGAGCCGTCGACCTCCTGCACCACGTTAGGGTTGCCAAAGCTAAAGAGCTGCTGGGTGATTCCCTGGGCAGCCACCGATCCCCCGCCGATGATCGGCCCACTGCCGCTGGACACCATCGGGGGCAGCCCCGCGGCCACGTCGGCGCCCGCCGGCGCCAGACCGGCGACGGCTCCCAGGGCCAGCAGCGCGATCATGCCGCGGGCCCGGCGTGCGGTGCTTCCCATGCCCCTCATTTCAGCACGTGTGCGTAGTCGACGCGACGATCGTCGGCGATCAATCCGCCCAGCACGTGGCGGATCTGCAACGCGATGTATTCGTCGACGGTGTAGATCGGCCCGAAGTGCCAATGCTTCAGCGCCCAGCCGTGGGCGAGCAGCATGATGTCGAATACGGTGAGGTCGACGTCGACCCCCCGGAAGACACCCTGGGCGACGCCGGCTTCGATCACGGCGCGCAGCGGTGCGGCGGTGGCGATTTCGAGGTCCTTGATCTGGGTGCGGCCGGGCGCGCCGAGCGTCCGGCTCTCCCGGTAGGTCAGCACCACGCCGTCGAGGTTCTCGTCGACGATCTGGATATAACGACGGACCCCCGCGATCAACTGGTCCACGACGTCATCGCCGGCGGCGTCGATGACCGGCGCCAGCTGGTCGCGGAACACATCGAGGATCCGCACGATCGTGGCGAGCAGCAGGTCCTCCTTGCCGCCGAAGTATTTGTAGAGCAAGCCGACACTGACCTCGGCCTCGGCGGCCAAGTCCTGCATCGACATCTGGTGAAACCCCGTCCTGCCCATGACTTTGACCGCGGCGTCGAGCACCTGGCGGCGTCGCGAGCTGACGCGGGCCGCGCGCACCGCCTCCTCGGCGGGAAGATCGCTGTAGTCGGCAACGTCGGTGGCCATCGGCTGCCTCTACAGACCCAAGTCCTTGGCGATGATCGTCTTCATGATCTCGTTGGTGCCGCCGTAGATGGTTTGGATGCGGGCGTCGACGAACGCGCGTGCCACGGCGTACTCGCGCATGTAGCCGTAGCCGCCGTGCAACTGCAGGCAGCGGTCGGCGGTGCGCACCTGCAGATCGGTGGTCCACCATTTCAGCCGGGCGGCCCGGGCGGCCGTCAGGTCACCCTGGAGGTGTTCGGCAAGGCAGTCGTCGAGATACGTTCGGGCGATGTCGATTTCGGTCGCCAGTTCGGCGAGCACGAATTGGCTGTGCTGGAAGCTGGCGATCGGTGCTCCGAAGGCCTTGCGATCGCGGACGTAGTCAATGGTGGTGGCCAGGATCGCTTCCGCGGCGGCCACCGCCCCCACGCCCAGCGCGAGCCGCTCCTGCGGCAGGTTTTTCATCAACTGATAGAAGCCCCTGCCCTCGGATTCGAGCAGATTGTCTTTCGGCACCCGCATATCGGTGAAGGTGAGCTCGCTGGTGTCCTGGGCGTGCAGGCCGATCTTCTCCAGGTTGCGGCCGCGGGAAAAGCCCGGGGTGTGGGCGTCGACCACCAGAAGTGACAGCCCCTGATGACGATCGGGCGAGGTGCGCGCGGCGATGACGAACAAATCCCCGACCTGACCGTTGGAGATGAACGTCTTGGCGCCGTTGACGACGTAGTCGTCGCCGTCACGCACGGCGGTCGTGCGGATCCCGGCCAGATCGCTGCCGGTGCCGGGTTCGGTCATCCCGATGCCGAGCACCGTCTCGCCGGTGACCACGCCGGGCAGCCAGCGCTGTTGTTGTTCGGGAGTCGTCAAATCGGTGAGATAGGGCAGTACGACGTCGTTTTGCAGCGTGAAGGCGATGGCCTCGGCGGCCGCCCCGGCCCGCTGCAACTCGTCGATCACGATCGCGTTGTAGCGGAAGTCGTCCACGCCCGGACCGCCGAGGCGCTCGGGCACCGAAAAGCCCAGCAGCCCGAGCTTGCCCGCCTCGATGAACAGCGAGCGGTCCCACTGGCCGTCGCGTTCCCAGTCCTCGTGGTTCGGTACGACCGTCTGCCGCACGAAATCCCGTACCAGTTCCCGGAACTGGTGATGCTCTGGCGTGTAGGTCAGGTCGCTCATCAGCGGAAGGCGTCGCAGCCGGTGAACGCCTGGCCGAGAACGAGCTGATGCATCTCCGGTGTGCCCTCATAGGTCAGCACCGATTCCAGGTTGACCATGTGCCGGATCACCGGGTATTCCAGCGATATTCCGTTGCCGCCCAGGATCGTTCGGGCGGTCCGGCAGATCTCGATCGCCTCGCGGGTGTTGTTGAGCTTGCCGAAGCTGACCTGCTCGGGGCGCAGCCCGACGCTGTCCTTGAGGCGGCCCAGGTGCAGCGATAGCAGCTGGCCCTTGTGCAGCTCGACCGCCATGTCGACGAGTTTGGCTTGAGTCAACTGGAATCCGGCGATCGGGCGGCCGAACTGGGTGCGTTGTGTGGCGTAGTCGAGGGCCGCCTGCCAGGCCGAGCGCGCCGCACCCATGGCACCCCAGATGATGCCGTAGCGGGCCTCGGACAGACAGGACAGCGGCCCGCGCAGCCCCTTGGCCTCGGGCAGCATCGCGTCGGCGGGCAGCCGCACGTCGTCGAGCACCAGCTCGCTGGTGATCGAGGCCCGCAGCGACAGCTTGTGGTGAATGGTGTTGGCGGCGAAGCCAGGCGTCTTGGTCGGCACTATGAAGCCGCGAATCCCGTCGTCGGTGTTGGCCCACACGACCGCGACGTCGGCGACCGAGCCGTTGGTGATCCACAACTTGCGGCCGTCCAACACCCAATCCGAACCATCCCGTCGCGCACGGGTTTTCATGGCGGCTGGGTCGGATCCGACGTCGGGCTCGGTCAACCCGAAGCAGCCGAGCAGTTCGCCGGTGGCCATGCCCGGCAGCCATTCCCGCTTTTGCTCCTCCGATCCGAAATTCCAGATCGCGAACATCGCCAGCGAGCCCTGCACCGAGACCATCGACCGTAGGCCGGAGTCGGCGGCCTCGAGCTCGACGCAGGCCAGCCCGTAGTGCACGGCGGAGGCTCCGCCGCAGCCGTACCCGTCCAGGTGCATGCCCAGCAGTCCGAGCTGGCCGAAACCCTTGGCGAGCTGGCGGACCGGAAGATCGCCGATCTCGAACCATTCCGCGACGTGGGGAAGGACGTGTTCGGCGCAGAATTCCCGGACGGTGTCGCGCACCGCGCGCTCGTCGTCGGACAAGGAGGCGTCCAACCCCAGGGGGTCGTAGCGGTCGAAGGCGGGTGGTGTCTTGGTGCTCATAGACGTCAGCCTGCCACTAGCCGGCCGCTAGCCGGCCATCGTCAGCCCGCCGCTGACGCTGATCACCTGTCCGGTGATGAACGACGCGGCATCCGACGCGAAGAACAGCACCGGTGCGGCGACCTCGTCGGGCCGGGCCAGCCGGCGAAACGGGATCGCCTTGACCAGGGCTTCCTTCAGTTTCTCGGGCTGCGCGTGAAACAGCGGCGTGTCGGTCGGTCCCGGGCACACGCAGTTCACCGTGATCTGGTGCCGCGCCATCTCGCGGGCCAGCGACTTGGTCAGGGCGATCACCCCGCCCTTGGCGCCGGCGTAGATGCTCTCGCCCGCGCTGCCGACTCGCCCGGCGTCACTGGCCAGGTTGACCACGCGCCCGCCGCCGTGCGTTTCGATCATCCCCGGCAGGAACGCCGAGCAGACGTGCACCGGCCCCAGGTAGTTGATGGCAACCACCTTCTGTGCGAATTCCGCTGTGGCGTTGAGGAATTGGTCAGTGCGGTCCCATCCGGCGGCGTTGACGACGACGTTGGGCACCCCGAGATCGGTGTGGATTCGATCCCGCAGCGCGCCGACTTGCGCCGGGTCGGCCACGTCCACCGGCAGCGCGGTGATCAGGTCCGGGTGTGCGTCGGCGGTGGCCGAGGCCGCCGCCTCGTCGAGGTCCGCGGCGACGACGCGGTCGCCGCGGGCGGCGAGGCCGAGCGCGATCGCCTTGCCGATGCCGGAGCCGGCGCCGGTCACCACCGCGAGGCCACTTGGTGAATGGGTATTCATCGCTGACGAATCTAGATTCACCGTGGCCGCCGGGTCAAGGATCGACGGCCCTGCCCGGTAGTCTCGCTGCATGCTGAGGCTCCGGTGGCTGGGCTGGCTCGCTGTGGACGTCGTCGGTGTGCTGGTTTTCTGCGCCGCGGGGCGCCGCAGCCACGACGAGGGTCTCAACGTCACCGGCATCGCCGCGACGGCATGGCCGTTTCTCACCGGCACCGCCCTCGGGTGGCTGGCCGCACGCGGCTGGCGACGGCCCACCGCCGTGGCCCCCACCGGGGTCGTCGTCTGGTTGTCCACCGTGGTCATCGGCATGGTGCTGCGCAAGGCGACCTCTGCGGGCGTGGCCGCCAGTTTCGTCATGGTGGCGACGACGGTCACCGCGTTGTTGTTGCTGGGCTGGCGAGTGGCCGCGGGGCTGACCCTGCGGCGCCGCTCCGACGTCTGAGCGCGCCATGGCACCGACGGCCGATGTGGAGGTGACCGCGACGTTCGGCGCCGCCGCGCGCGCCGTGGCCACCGACAAGGGGCTGTTGAACGACCCGTTCGCCGAGCCGTTGCTGTGCGCCGTCGGGATCGAGTACCTCACCCGGGCGATCAAAGACCACGCGTTCGCGGCCGACGACGGCGACGACCCGGCGATGACGGCCCTGATGGATGCGCTGGCGGCACACACCCGTTTCGTGGACGAATTCCTTGCCGACGCGGGCAGGGCGGGGATTCGCCAGGTGGTGATCCTGGCGTCGGGTCTGGACACTCGGCCATACCGGCTGTGGTGGCCGCGGGGAACGACGGTCTACGAGATCGATCGGCCGCAGGTGCTCGATTTCAAGTCCGGCGTGCTTCGCGGACTGGACGCGGCCCTGGCCACCAACCGGTGCGCGGTCGGCATCGACCTGCGCCAGGATTGGCCGGCGGCGCTGCGGCGGGTGGGTTTTGACACCGCCCAGCCCACGGTGTGGATTGCCGAGCAGTTGCTCGTCGGGTATCTGCCGCCCCAGGAGCAGAGCCAGTTGCTGCACGAGGTCACCGCGGCGAGCGCCCCGGGCAGCCGGCTGGCCGCCGATCACATGCCCACCTGGAATCCGTTGCAGCTGGGGGCCGAGCGTGCCTTTGTGGACGGCTGGCGGCAACGCGGCCTCGACGTCGATCTGGCCAGCCTGACCTACCCCGGCGAATACCACTATGTCCCTGAGTATTTGGCGGCCCACGGCTGGGATACGCTCGGGCGCAACATCGCCGACTTGCTCGGCGCCATGGGGCTGGACAAGCGGCGGCGCGCCGGGCCGCGCGACGCGGAATTCATCCCGGAATACGTCACCGCGACACGCGTTTGAGTTGTCGATGATGCCGGAATCCATTCCGCCGGACGGCCAGCTGCGCTTCGTCCCGGCGACCCACGATGACCCGCTGGCGCAACCGCTGCTGGCCGAGTTGGCCGTCGAGTACGCGGAGCGGTACGGCGGCACCCCGAGCACGCATCTGAGCTGGCTGCCCGTGCCCGAGGCCGAGTTGTCGCCACCGGACGGCGGATTGCTGATCGGCGTGGTGGGCGGCGTCCCCGTGACCGGCGGCGCGTTTCGCCGCTACGACGCCCACACCGCCGAACTGAAGCGGATCTGGACCGACGGCGCCCACCGGCGCCGGGGGTATGCGCGGGCGTTGCTGGCCGCGCTGGAGGCGGAGACGCTGGCGCGCGGGTATCGGCGGCTCTACTTGATCACCGGCAACCGCCAGCCCGAGGCCGAGGCGCTTTACGACGCGACGGGCTATACCCGGGTGGCCCCCGACCCGCTGCCGTCCTGGGGGCCGTTCATCCCGATCGCCTTCGAGAAGTGGCTGGCATAGCCGGCGTCACAGCGCTTTTCGAGGGATTCCCGGTTTTTGGCGGTCCGGAGCGGTTGGTGTGGCGATGCTGTGGCGTGACGTCATCCGTTGGCCAGCGAGATGGCCCGAGCCGTCGCCTCGCGGATGGGACCGCGCCACACGTCGCCGTGCCCCGGCAACAAGACCTCGGTGTCGAGCAGGGCCAGCGCGTCCAGGCTGCGCAGCGAATTCTGCTGGCTGTGGCTGAACACCTCCGGCAGCAGCTGCGGGCCGTCGTGCTTGAGCAGCGGGTGCCCGGTGATCAGGGCGTCGCCGCTGACCAGGACCCCGTCCACCATGTAGGAGCAGTGCCCGCTGGTGTGTCCCGGGGTGAAAACGGCCATCGGGTGGCCGGGCAGCCCGGCGGCCACGTCGGCGGTCAGCGGCCGGGTCGACGGGATGCCCTCGCGGATCAGGCCGCCGCTGCGCACCACGTGCAGCCCCCACGCCGCCCAACGCGGCCGCCAAATGCGCAGGGCCACATCGAAAACCGAGGCTTGCTCCAGGTATTCGCGCTTGGCGTGACCCACCTCCTCGGCATGGCAATACACGTCGGTGCCGTACTCGTTGGCGAACCAGATCGCCGAGCCCAGGTGGTCGATGTGGGCGTGTGTCAACAGGATGGCGCGCACGTCGCCGGCGTCGTGGTCTAGTTCCTGCAGCGACGCCAGCACGTCCTGCCGGTCCCCGGGGTAGCCGGCGTCGATCAACATCACGCCGGTGTCGTCGGCGACCACCGTCCAGTTGACGGCGTCGCCCCGGGCGAGATGCACCGTGTCGGTGACTTGAACAAGAGCCGGCGCCGGTCCCATGCCCGCGAGTCTAGGCACCGGGCGCGGTGGGTCGCCCGAAGGCAAGAGAGTAGAAACGACAGCGTGGCTGAACTGAAACTCGGATACAAAGCGTCCGCCGAACAATTTGCACCGCGCGAGCTCGTCGAGCTTGCCGTCGCGGCCGAAGGTCACGGCATGGACAGCGCAACGGTCAGTGACCATTTCCAGCCGTGGCGCCACGAGGGCGGGCACGCGCCGTTCTCGCTGGCGTGGATGACCGCTGTCGGAGAGCGCACGACGCGGATCACGCTGGGCACCTCGGTGCTCACCCCGACCTTCCGCTACAACCCGGCCGTCATCGCGCAGGCGTTCGCCACCATGGCCTGCCTGTACCCGGACCGCATCTTCCTCGGGGTCGGCACCGGCGAGGCGCTGAACGAAATCGCCACCGGATACGAGGGCGAGTGGCCGGAGTTCAAGGAACGCTTCGCCCGGCTGCGCGAATCGGTGCGATTGATGCGCGAACTGTGGCGCGGCGACCGCGTCGACTTCGACGGCGAGTACTACCGGCTCAAGGGCGCCTCGATCTACGACGTACCCGAGGGCGGCGTCCCGATCTACATCGCGGCCGGCGGCCCGGCGGTGGCCAAATACGCCGGGCGGGCCGGGGACGGCTTCATCTGCACGTCCGGCAAGGGCGAGGACCTGTACACGGACAAGCTGATCCCGGCGGTCAAGGAGGGCGCGGCGATCAACGACCGCAACGTCGACGACATCGACAGGATGATCGAGATCAAGATCTCATATGACCCCGATCCCGAGCTGGCGCTGGAGAACACCCGATTCTGGGCGCCGCTGTCGCTGACCGCCGAACAGAAGCACAGCATCGACGACCCGATCGAAATGGAGAAGGCCGCCGACGCGCTGCCGATCGAGCAGGTCGCCAAGCGCTGGATCGTGGCATCGAATCCCGACGAAGCGGCGGAGAAGGTCGGCCAGTACGTGACGTGGGGCTTCAACCACCTGGTGTTCCACGCGCCCGGCCATGACCAACGCCGATTCTTGAACCTGTTCGAGAAGGACCTGGCGCCGCGGCTGCGGCGGCTGGCCTGAGGGGTCGACGAGTGGTCTCGGGCTCCGCAACGGCAATCTATATCGCCGCACCCGAGCCGGAGACCGGAAAGTCGACGATCGCCTTGGGGCTGCTGCACCGGCTGACCGCGACGGTCGCGAAAGTTGGTGTGTTCCAGCCTATTACACGCTCGGACGGCGGCGATCGCGGCCGCGACTACATCCTGGAACTGCTGCTCTCGCGCACCACGGCGAACCTGTCGTACGAGCAGTGCGTCGGCGTCACCTACCAGCAGCTGCACGCGGACGGTGACGCGTCGATCGCCGCCATCGTCGACGCCTACCACGCCGTCGCCGAGCAGTGCGACGTGGTGGTGATCGTCGGCAGCGACTACTCCGAACTGGGACAGGCGACGCGGCCCGCGGAACTTTCCACCAACGCGCGCATCGCGGTCAACCTCGGAGCGCCGCTGCTGCTGACGGTCAGCGGCAAAGGGCGCAACGCCGGTGAGGTGGCCGACGTCGTCAAAGTATGCCTGGCCGAGCTGGACGCCGAGCACGCCCACACCGCGGCGGTGGTGGTCAACCGCTGCGAACCGGCCGAGCTGGACGCCATCCGAGAGAAGTTGGGCGAGGCGCTGTCTCCGTCTTCGTTGCGCAGTTACGTGCTGCCCGACGAGCCGCTGCTGTCGGCGCCGACGGTGGCCGAACTACAGAACGCGGTGAGGGGCACGCCGGTCAGCGGCGAAGAGTCACTGCGGGAGCGCGAGGTCACCGGTGTCATGGTCGCCGGGATGACCGCCGACCACGTGCTGGAACGGCTGCGCGACGGCTTGGCGGTCATCACGCCCGGCGACCGATCCGACGTGGTGCTCGCCGTCGCCAGCGCCCATGCCGCGGAAGGCTTTCCGTCACTGTCGTGCATCGTCCTCAACGGCGGCTTCGAGCTGCATCCGTCCATCGCGGCCCTGGTCGCCGGGCTGCGGCTGCGGCTGCCCATCGTCGCCACCGCGCTGGGCACCTACGACACCGCCAGCGCGGCGGCCTCGGCCCGCGGCAGGGTGACGGCGACATCGCAGCGCAAGATCGACACGGCGTTGGAACTGATGGACGGCCACGTCGACATCACCGATCTGCTGGCGCAGCTTGCCATCCCGATTCCCACCGTGACCACTCCGCAGATGTTCATTTATCAGCTGACGCTGCAGGCGCGTTCGGATCGCAAGCACATCGTGCTGCCCGAAGGCGACGACGACCGTATCCTGCGGTCCGCCGGGCGGGTGCTGCAGCGCCGCGTCGCCGACCTGACCATCCTGGGCGACGAAGCCCAAATCCGCCAGCGCTCGGGCGAACTCGGGGTGGATCTGACCGACGTGACCGTGATCGATCCGCGCACCAGCCAACTGCGCGACGAGTTCGCCAACCAGTATGCGGAGTTGCGCAAGGCGAAGGGCGTCACCGTCGAGCAGGCCCGCGAGACCATGCGCGATACAACGTATTTCGGCACCATGATGGTGCACAACGGGATGGTCGACGGCATGGTGTCCGGCGCCGCGCACACCACGGCGCACACCGTTCGGCCCGCGTTCGAGATCATCAAGACGGCGCCGGCCGTCTCCACCGTCTCCAGTATCTTCTTGATGTGCCTGCCGGATCGCGTGCTGGCCTACGGCGACTGCGCGATCATCCCGAATCCGACACCGGAGCAGCTGGCCGACATCGCGATCTCGTCGGCGCGCACGGCAGCCCAGTTCGGAATCGAACCGCGGGTCGCGATGCTGTCCTACTCGACCGGCGACTCCGGTAGCGGTGCCGACGTCGACAAGGTCAGGACGGCAACGCAATTGGTGCGGGAGCGGAACCCGGATCTGCCGGTCGAGGGCCCCATCCAGTACGACGCCGCGATCGAGCCGTCGGTCGCGGCCACCAAACTGCACGACTCCCCGGTGGCCGGACGCGCCACGGTCCTGATCTTTCCCGACCTCAACACCGGTAACAACACCTACAAGGCGGTGCAGCGCAGCGCGGGTGCGCTGGCCATCGGACCCGTGCTGCAGGGCTTGCGCAAGCCGGTGAACGACCTGTCGCGGGGAGCGCTGGTGGAAGACATCGTGAACACCGTTGCGATCACCGCGATTCAGGCGCAGGGCGGTCCCCATGGGAAGTGACAGCGCGCGCCTGGTGCTCGTCATCAACTCCGGCTCGTCGTCTCTGAAGTTTCAACTGGTCGATCCCGATTCGGGCACGGCACTCTCGACCGGCCTCGTGGAGCGGATTTCAGAAGCGGGGTCGCCGGTTCCCGACCATGACGCGGCGCTGCGTCACGCGTTCGACGCGCTGGCCGGCGACGGCATCGACCTGAACACTTGCGGCGTCGTCGCGGTGGGCCACCGAGTAGTGCACGGCGGCAACACCTTCTATGAACCCACCCTGCTGAACGATGCGGTGATCACCCGGCTCGACGAACTGTCGAACTTGGCGCCACTGCATAATCCGCCCGCACTCAAGGGGATCGAGGTCGCGCGAAGGCTGTTGCCCGACATCCCGCACATCGCGGTCTTCGACACCGGGTTCTTCCACGACCTGCCGCCCGCGGCCGCGACCTATGCCATCGACCGGGAACTGGCGCAGCGGTATCAGATCCGCCGGTATGGGTTCCACGGCACCTCGCACCGCTACGTCAGCGAGCAGGCCGCCGCCTTCCTGGACAGGTCGACCGGCGACCTGAAACAGATTGTGCTGCATCTGGGTAACGGGTGCTCGGCCTCGGCGATCGCCGGCAACCGGCCGATCGACACCTCGATGGGCCTGACTCCGCTGGAGGGGTTGGTGATGGGAACCCGCAGCGGGGACATCGATCCCAGCGTCGTCAGCTACCTGTGCCACACGGCCAAGATGGGCGTCGATGACGTCGAGACCATGCTCAACCAGCGGTCCGGGGTGTGGGGACTGTCCGGCGAGCGTGACTTTCGGCGGCTGCGCACGATGATCGAATCCGGTGACGAGCCAGCGCAATTGGCCTACAGCGTCTTTACGCATCGGTTGCGCAAGTACATCGGCGCCTACCTGGCGGTGCTGGGACACACCGATGTCATCAGCTTCACCGCCGGAATCGGCGAGAACGACGCCGCGGTGCGCCGCGACGCGGTCGCCGGCATGGAGGAACTGGGCATCGTGCTCGACGAGCGCCGCAACCTCGCCGGGGGCAAGGGCGCGCGCCAGATCTCCGCCGACGATTCACCGATCGCCGTGCTGGTGGTCCCGACCAACGAAGAACTCGCCATCGCCCGTGACTGCGTGAACGTACTGGCGGGGTACTAGCGGCCGCCCTGTGCACCGAAGTGCTCGCGGACCGCGGTCGACGTGCGATGGTTCGCGGCATGAGGCAAGTGCCGTTCATCGGCAGCGAGGAATTGGCGTCGGGACGGCTGAGTCGCCACCAGCTGCGGGCGGCCTACCGGCCCGTGTTTCCGAACGTCTACGTGCCGAAGCATGCGGAGCTCTCACTCGAGCTGCGCATCCGCGCGGCCTGGCTGTGGTCGGGGCGGACGGCCGTCATCGGGGGAGCCGCCGCGGCTGCGTTGCACGGCGCCCACTGGATTCCCGACGATGTCCCGATCGAGCTCATGCACGCCAACACCCGTCCCCCCGATGGTGTGCTGACGCGCCGGGATACGCTGTGCGCCGGTGAGACTCAGGTTCGCGATGGGCTCGCGGTCACCGCGCCGGAGCGGACCGCCTTCGACATCGGCCGGCGGGGCGCGATTCGCTCGGCGGTGGTGCGGCTGGACGCGCTCGCGCGGGCGACGGGTTTCAAGTCCGGTGACGTGCTGCGTGTCGCGGCGGCGCACCCTCGCTCGCCCGGGCTGCCGCGATTGGAGGCCGCGCTCGACCTGGTCGACCCGGGCGCGCAGTCACCCAGGGAGAGCTATTTGCGGCTGCTTCTCATCGATGCGGGCCTGCCCCGGCCGCAGACGCAGATCCCGGTGTTGGGCGCCGACGGCATACCGTTCGCCTACCTCGACCTGGGCTGGATGGAGTCGCTGGTGGCCGTCGAGTACGACGGCGATCAACACCGCACCGACCGGCGGCAATTCGTCAAAGACCTACGGCGCATCGAGATGCTCGAAGAGATGGGGTGGGTCATCATCCGGGTGGTCGCGGAGGACCGTCCGGCCGGCATCGTCCGCCGGGTGCGCGAGGCGCTGGCGAAATCGACTGTGAATCCTGGGCTTTCAGTGTGAATCGTCGGCTTTGAGTGTGAGCCCACGGCGGGGATCGTCGGCGTGTCGCCGCCCAGTGTTCACAGTCAAAGCCCAGGTTCCACACTCGACGGGCGAACCCGGGACACGCGAACCCGGGAACGGACGGGGCCACGCGCTAACTCAAAACCTCAGAACGTGCTGGTGGGCCGTACCCGGTTGGCCATGTCCACCAGCTCGTAGCGGTGCCGCTGCGTGGGGGCGACGCGGGCAAGATTGCGCAGCGCCGCCTCGACGCCCAGTCGCAGCCCGTGCTCGGTGAACGGAAAACCGAGGATGTGGTTGGTGCTGGCATCGTTGCCCTCCAGCCAGTCCATCGCGCAGCCCAACACCAGCGCGCGGATCTGCAGCACGCGCGGCTCGGTGGGCGGCAGCGCCTCCACCCGTCGCGCCGCGTCCCGGATGTCCTCTTCGCTGATCTCGCTTTTGGTCCGGCCGGACAACAGCGTCACCGCGCTGGTCAGGCGCGCGGTGGTGAAGTGGCGGGAGGTGGCGGGCACCTCGTCGAGCGTGCGCACCGCGGCGGACCGATCACCTTGGGCGGACAGCGTTCTGGCCAGCCCGAAGGCCGCCGAGATCACGCCGTCGTTGGTCTTCCACACCGTCTCGTAGTACTTGTGCTCGTCGACGTCGCCGGCCAGCTCGGCGGTGGCCGCCAACGCCAGCTTGGGCGCCAGCTCACCGGGGAACGTATCCAGCACCTCGGTGAAATGCGTTGTCGCCGAATCGTAGTCGCCCGTGAGCAACTCGGCCACGGCCTTGTACCACACCAGCCGCCATTGCCAGCCGACCCGCTCGGCCAGGTCGTCGAGCTTGCGGGTGGCCTTGACCACGTCGCCGAGGTCCAGCAGCGCGCGGACCTCCATCATCGGCAGCTCGACCGACTCGGATAACTCGGCGCCTTCGGCGTCCAGCGTCCCGTGCCGGGCCGCGCGCAACGAGTCCAGGGTCTGCACCGGCTGCGATAACACCGTCGCCTGCAAAACGGAAGCGGCGACGTCGGCCGGATCGACCAGCGGGACCTGCAGCGCGGTCACGATTTCGCGGGCGGTCAGCTTCTCCGAATGGACCTGGCCATCCAGGTACACGTCGGTGTGCGCGACCAGCAGGTCCACCCCGAACGTCGAGCGGCTGGGGGAAAAGATGGCCGACAAGCCGGGCCGCGGCACTCCGCTGTCGTGGGCGACCACCTCGCGCAGCACGCCGATCAGCTGCGCCGACATCTCCTCGGTGCTGGCGAACCGGCGACGCGGGTCGGGATCGGTGGCGCGACGCAGCAACCGGCGGAAGGAGTCGTAGGTGATCAGCACCGGGTCGTGATCGGGCAGCCCGTCGACGTAGCGGCCGTTGCGGGTGCGCAGGTTGAGCGTCAGCGCCGCCAGCGTGCGGCCCACCGTGTAGATGTCGGTGGCGACCGTCGGGCCGGTCCGCACGATCTCCGGCGCCTGGAAACCCGGTGTGCCGTAAAGGTATCCGAACGAGTTGATCCGTGAGACGGCGCCCAGGTCGATCAGTTTGAGCTGTTCTTCGGTGAGCATGATGTTCTCTGGCTTCAGGTCGTTGTAGACCAGGCCGATCGAATGCAGATAGCCCAGGGCGGGCATGATTTCCAGCAGGTAGGCGATGGCCTCCGCGACGGGGAGTTTCTCGCCTTTGCCATGCTTGAGTGACTGCCCGCCGACGTACTCCATGACGATGTAGCCGACCGGATTGCCTTGCTGGTCCTTGTGTTCGACGAAGTTGAAGATCTGCACGATCTGCGGGTGGACCACCTCGGCCAAAAACTGCCGCTCGGCCATCGCGATCGCCTGCGCCTCCGCGTCGCCGGAGTGAACCAGGCCTTTGAGCACGACGGGCCGGTCGTTGACGTTGTGGTCGACGGCCAGATACACCCAGCCCAGGCCGCCGTGCGCGATGCAGCCCTTGACCTCGTACTGGTGGGCGACGATGTCCCCGGGATTGAGTTGCGGCAGAAACGAATACGGGCTGCCACAGGCGGGGCACCAACCCTCCGAGGTGCCCTTGCTCTTCTTGCTGGACCGCCCCACCGGCTTCCCGCAGTTCCAGCAGAAGCGCTTGGACTCGGGGACCACCGGGTTGGTCATCAGCGCTTCGCGCGGGTCGATGTCGCGTCCCCGCGGAATCTCGACGAGTCCACCGCCGAGCTGTCGGACCGCGGGCAGTGCCCGCGTCGCCACCGTCATCCGGTCGGGGGCGTCGCTGTCCAGGGCGCCCAGCGAGAGGTGCGGAAAGTCGTCGTCGTCATCGTCGAAGTCGGGCCGAAACAGCGCCTGGGTGGCCTGCAGCCGCCCCGTCGACGCGCCGGTCTGGATCTCCGCCGGCTGGGTGCCGGGGTTCACGTCTTCTGCGCCGGATTCCGGCTGCTCGGATTGCTCGTCCGGCTCGGCCATCAGTCCAGATACCTCGGGGTGGGCGGGGCCGGCGCGGGGCCCAGCACGGTCAACCACTTGCGGTACAACGTGTTCCATGTGCCGTCGCGGCGGATCCGCTCTAGGGTGCCGTTGACGAACCGCACGAGGCCGGTGTTGTTCAGGTTGACGCCGATGCCGTAGGGCTGGGTGGCCATGTTGGGGCCGACGATGTGCAGGTAGGGGTCCTCTTCGACCAGCCCGGCCAAGATCGAGTCGTCGGTGCTGACGGCGTCGATCTCGCGCTGCTGCATCGCCACCAGGCAGTCGGCCCAGTTGACCACCGACACCACCACCGGCGGCGGGTCGATCTGGCGGATGCGGTGCAGCGAGGTGGTGCCCTTGGCCACGCAGACGCGCTTGCCGGACAGGTCGCTCACCTTGACGATCGACGAGTCACGCGGGGCGAGGATGCGCTGATTGGCGTCGAGGTAGACGGTGGAGAAGTTCACCAGCTTGCGCCGGTCGCAGGTGATGGTCATCGTCTTGACCACGATGTCGACCTCGCCACGCTGCAGCGCGGTGACCCGCTCGTCCGACGACAGGATGCGGTACTCGACGTGGGACGGCGCGCCGAAGATGTCGCGGGCGATCTCGCCGGCCATGTCGACGTCGAAGCCGGTGATCTCGCCGGTGATCGGGTCGCGGAAGCTGAACAGGTTGCTGCCGATGTCGAGCCCGACGATCAGCCTGCCCCGCGCGCGGATGTCGGCGACCGCGGCGTCGGCCTCCGCCTTGGTGGGGAAGGGCCGCAGGCTGGCCGTCAGGTCGCAGTTCTGATCGGGACCGTCGGACGGCAGCGGCGGCTGCGGCGGCAGCTGCTCCATGCCGACCGGGGTGGGCGGCGGCAACGTCGGGACGCTGGCCACGTGCAACGATTCCGTGTGCCCGCAGCCCGCCAGCATGACCACCGTGGCGGCCACGGTGCACGCCCGGCGGAGCATGGGCAGGCGGATCATTATCGATACTCTTTCAGCCGCGGCCACAGGCCCAGCGCCACCGCGATCGCGGCGCCGAGGCTGAGCACCACGCCGCCCACCTGGGCGCCGGACAGCCCGCTGCGCGCGTTGATGACGTCGTTGCGCAGGTGGATGCGGCCCTGGTCCATCGCCTTGACCAACTCGTCTTCCAGCTTGTCGAACGCCGGGGTGGAATCCTCCTCGCTGCTGCCCAGCGCGACCTGGGTGGCGGCGCGGTAGTTACCGACCGAGATGTACGAGCTGATCCGGTCGTTGGCCTGCCGCCAGCGCAGTAGGAGCTGATCGGCGCCTTCCAGGTCCGTTTTGTCCACCGCGTCGCTGCGGGACATGTACTGGTCGAGCTGGCGGTGCATCGAATCGATGCGCTGATAAAACGACTGCTTGCGCTTCTCTTCGTCCCCGCGCCGGATCAGCGACAGCGTCTCGTCGGCGCGCGCTTGCTGGGCGGTGATCGCGACGTCGGTGACGGTCTTGAGGGATTCGGCGGCGGTGTCCTTCGCGCTACGACTGGCCGTCGTAGAGATGGTTAGCGCAGTTCCGACCCATACCACCATGACGAGAATAGCGAGCGCACCCACGACCAGGCCCGGGTTGATGCGGCGCCGGGTGCGCCGGGCCAGCCAGCGGTGGGAGAACGCGCCGAAGACCACGGTGGTGGCGACGATCATGATGACGGGCGCCGGGATCTGGGTCGACGCGGTGGTTTCCACGTCCACCCGCTGCGAGGTGGCCCGGTAAAGCCGTGCCGCGTCGGGCAGGATCGTCGACTGCATCAGCCCCGATGCCTCCGACAGGTACGACGACCCGACCGGGTTCCCGGCCCGGTTGTTGGTTCGCGCGATTTCGATCAGGCCGGTGTAGACGGCCAGCTGGGCGTTGATCCGGCCCAGCAGCTGCACCTGTGGTTCGGCGGTGAGACCGCTGGAGGCCCTGGTGACGGCCACGGCCGCGTCGGTGATGGCCTGCTCGTAGCGCTGCCGCACGGGCGGCGGTTCGGCCTCGGCGATGAACGCGGTGGCCGCCGCGGCGTCTGCCACCGACAGCGTGGTGTAGAGCCGCCCGGCGGCGAACGACAGCGGCTCGGTGTGGTTGAGCACCGTGGTGAGCACTTGTTGCCGGTGGTTGATGGTGGTCGAGGTGGCGAAGGCGCTCACGCCGCCGAGCGCGGCCAAGACGATGCCGATGGTGAGGATCCGGCCCGGCGTCGTCGAGACGAACCACCAGCGCGGATGGGCTGGTTCGGCCGGTGACCGCGATCCCTGCGGCTCGGTCGACGGGTGCGCCAGCTCAACCGTCACGTTTGATCAGCCCTCATCTCTTGGCCACTGGATTTCGCTGTACGGACCTCTATAAGCGAAGTCTAAGAGCATGTTCGGGTGGATGGGTGGAGGCGGACGCAATTGCCGACGCGCCGAAGACCGCCAAGAACCAAGTCTGCCTATCCTTGATCCGTGCAGGGCGACGGTGACGGTTGGGTGATCTCCGAGCGCGGCGCCCATTATTGGGGCCGCTACGGCGCCGCCGGTTTACTGCTGCGCGCCCCGCGGCCCGACGGCACGCCCGCCGTGCTGCTGCAGCATCGCGCGGTGTGGAGCCATCAGGGCGGGACCTGGGGGCTGCCGGGCGGGGCCCGGGACAGCCACGAAACGCCCGAGCAGACCGCGGTCCGCGAAGCGAACGAGGAGGCTGGCCTGCTCGTCGACCGGCTCGCCGTGCGCGCGACGCTGGTGACCGCGGAGGTCGCCGGGATCGGCGGCACCCAGTGGAGCTACACGACCGTCGTCGCCGACGCCGACGAATTGCTGCACACCGTGCCCAACCGGGAAAGCGCCGAAATGCGCTGGGTCGCCGAGGACGAGGTGGCCGACCTGCCGCTCCACCCCGGCTTCGCGGCCAGCTGGCAACGGCTGCGCACCGCGCCGGCGCTGTTGCCGCTGGGCCACGGCGACGAACGCCGGCAGTATCTGCCCCGCACGATCGAGGTCGAGGCCGGTGTATTCGTGTGGTGCATGCCCGGTGACGCCGATCAGGTGCCGTCGCAGCTGAGCCGGCGGATCAGCTCGCTGCTGCAAGCGCCGAACTGAGCCGCTGGGCCGCGGCCCGCGGGTCGGGCGCGGCGGTGATCGCCCGCACCACTACGACGCGGCGGGCGCCGGAGTCGAGCACCTCGGGCAGCCGCTGCGCGTCGATGCCACCGATCGCGAACCACGGCTTGTCGGCCCCGAGCCCGGCCGCGGCGCGGACCAGTCGCAGCCCCGGGGCCTCGCGGTTCGGCTTGGTGGGCGTGGGCCAGCAGGGGCCGACGCAGAAGTAGTCCGCCGGACCGCGCGCCGCCGCGGCGGCCTGGTCGGCGCTGTGGGTGGACGCGCCGAGCAGCACCTCGGGCCCGACGACGTCGCGCGCGACGTCCAACGGCAGGTCGCCCTGCCCGAGGTGCAGCACGTCGGCGCCGGCCGCGCGGGCGATGTCGGCGCGGTCGTTGACCGCGAACAGGGCGCCGTGCCGGCGGGCGGCGTCGGCCAGGATCTCGCACGCGGCCAGCTCCTCGCGCGCCTCCAGCGGCCCGAACCGGTGCTCACCGGCCGACCCCTTGTCGCGCAGCTGGATGATGTCCACGCCGCCGGCCAGGGCGGCGTCGGCGAATTCGGCCAGATCGCCGCGCTCGCGACGCGCGTCGGTGCACAGGTACAGCCGCGCGGTGGCCAGAGCGGAGAGTCGTCGATCAAAGGGACGCTGCACACCGAGACGCTAGCGCGCTAGCGTGGAGCGCAGAGAACTACCAGACACGGGAGTCCCAGGAGCGGGGCTGAGAGTGGGCGCAGCCGCAAGGACCTGCCCTTACCGTCACACCTGATCCGGATCATGCCGGCGAAGGGAGGCTCGACAATGACCGGGATGCCCTCGGGCCCACCGCTGGGGTCGCTGGCCGTCATCGGCGGCGGCGTCATCGGGCTGGCGGTGGCGCGCCGCGCCGCCCAAGCCGGCTGGTCGGTGCGGGTGCACCGCAGCGGGGAGCGGGGCGCATCCTGGGTCGCCGGCGGCATGCTGGCGCCGCACAGCGAGGGCTGGCCCGGCGAAGAGCGGCTGTTGCGGCTGGGCCTGGTGTCGCTGCGGTTGTGGCGCGAGGGAGGTTTCCTAGACGGCCTGCCGGCGCAGGTGGTGACCGCCCGCGAATCGCTGGTGGTGGCCGTCGACCGCGCCGACGCCGCCGATCTGCGCACCGTCGCGGACTGGTTGTCCGCGCAGGGACACCCGGTGGTCTGGGAATCGGCCGCCCGTGACGTCGAACCCCTACTGGCGCAGGGCATCCGGCACGGCTTTCGGGCACCCACCGAGCTGGCCGTGGACAACCGCGCGGTGCTCGACGCGCTGGAGGCGGAGTGCGAGCGTCTCGGGGTGCGGTGGGAGCCGCCGGTGCACGACCTGTCGGACGTCGAGGCCGACGCGGTGGTGATCGCCAACGGCATCGACGCACCGGCATTGTGGCCCGGCCTGCCGGTGCGCCCGGTGAAGGGCGAAGTGCTGCGACTGCGGTGGAGGAAGGGCTGTATGCCGTTGCCGCAGCGGGTTATTCGCGCCCGCGTGCACGGCCGGCAGGTCTACCTGGTTCCGCGCGCCGACGGGGTGGTGGTCGGCGCCACCCAGTACGAACACGGGCGCGACACCGCCCCGGTCGTCTCCGGGGTGCGGGACCTTCTCGACGACGCGTGCGCGGTGCTGCCGGCGCTGGGGGAATACGAGCTGGCCGAGTGCGGCGCCGGGCTGCGCCCGATGACGCCCGACAATCTGCCGTTGGTGCATCGCCTGGACGCGCGCACACTGGTAGCCGCCGGCCACGGCCGGTCGGGTTTCCTACTGGCGCCCTGGACGGCCGAACAGATCGTTTCCGAACTGGCACCGGTGGGAGCACAGCGATGAGGAGTGGCGCCAATGATCCGCGCTGCGACGATGCAGGGCGAAGCGATGAGGAGGAGTGGCGCCAATGATTGTCGTGGTCAACGAGAAAAAGGTCGACGTCGAGGCGCACACCACGGTGTCCGCGCTGCTGGACTCCCTGGGCTTCGGCGGACGCGGCGTCGCCGTGGCGATGGACGACGCGGTACTGCCGCGATCGCGATGGGCGACAGAGCTTTTCGACGGAGCTCGGCTCGAGGTAGTGACGGCGGTGCAAGGTGGCTGACTCAAAGTTGACGATCGCGGACCGCAGCTTCGCCTCGCGGCTCATCATGGGGACCGGGGGAGCGAGCAATCTGGCGGTGCTGGAAGAGGCGCTGGTCGCGTCAGGCACCGAACTGACCACCGTCGCGATCCGCAGGGTCGACGCCGAGGGCGGCACCGGGTTGCTCGATCTGCTCAACCGGCTGGGCATCACGCCGCTGCCCAACACCGCCGGATGCCGCGGCGCGGCCGAGGCGGTGCTCACCGCGCAGTTGGCGCGCGAGGCATTGAACACCAACTGGGTCAAACTCGAGGTGATCGCCGACGAACGCACGCTGCTGCCCGATGCGGTCGAATTGGTGCGGGCCGCAGAACAATTGGTTGATGACGGGTTCGTCGTCCTGCCCTACACCAACGATGACCCGGTCTTGGCGCGTCGCCTCGAGGACGCCGGGTGCGCGGCGGTCATGCCGCTGGGCTCACCGATCGGGACCGGGCTGGGCATCATCAATCCACACAACATCGAGATGATCGTCGGAGGGGCCCACGTTCCGGTGGTGCTCGACGCCGGCATCGGCACCGCCAGCGACGCCGCGCTGGCGATGGAATTGGGTTGCGATGCCGTGCTGTTGGCGTCCGCGGTGACCCGGGCCGCCGATCCCGCGGCGATGGCCGCTGCGATGTCGGCCGCCGTCACCGCCGGCTATCTGGCCCGTCGGGCCGGGCGGATCCCGAGACGGTTCTGGGCGCAGGCCTCGAGCCCCGACAGATGAAACGTTATGTCGCGCTGGGCAGTTCGATGGCTGCCGGTCCCGGCATCCGGCCACGTGCCCGAGGGGCCCCGCGGTGGTCGGGCCGGTCGGCGCGCAACTATGCGCACCTGATCGCCGGGCGATACGACTACGACTTGGTCGACGTCACCTTCTCCGGGGCGACCACCGCGAACGTGCTCGCCGAGCGTCAACGCGGCGCGCCACCGCAAATCGACGCGCTGGACGGCTCAGAGAGTCTGGTCACGATCACCATCGGCGGCAACGACGTCGGCTACGTTCCGCTGTTGATGGCGGCCTCGCTGCCGCGCCCGCTGCGGCGACTGCCGCTACTGGGCGACCGTATCTCCGAACTGCTCGATGGTGACGCGCGAAATCAGGCCCTTGACGCGGTGTTCGAAAAGCTGTGTGCGGTCGGCCGTGCGGTGCGTCAGCGATCCGCCGGGGCGCGGATCTTCTTCGTCGACTACCTGACGATGTTGCCGCCTGCGGGCGTGCCTGCCGCACCGCTGTCGCCCGCGGACGCCGACCTGGGCCGGCACGTGGCCGCGACCCTGGCGAGGATGACGGCCGACGCGGCGACGGCAACCGGCTGCGGAATCATCCGCGCCGCGGCGGCCAGCCGCGAACACCACGCCTGGTCGGCCGAGCCCTGGACGACGCTGCCGGCGCGCTACGGTGTTCCGCTACCGGGTCGCCCCGCACCGTTGCACCCGAATCCCGCCGGGATGTGCGCGGTGGCGGATCTGCTTGCGGCTCAACTGTAAACGTCAGCCGTTCGTGCGCCACCACTGGTAGAGCGCGTTGACGTCGGAGTTGGACGAGGTCAGGTGACCCAACACGTTTTTGGCGTCGGTCGTCCAGGTCAACGTCGCGTAGTTCTTGTACGTGCCGCACGCGATCTGCCCGCCGGTCTGGCCGTCCTGCTTCCACGTCCCCGGTGACTGCCCGGCGTCCCCGCACGCGGCCAGGGACACATCCTTGATGGTGGAACTGAAGGCCGAGCCCAGGTTCGTGCTGTTGGAGAAGAGCGCGTAGACGGCGGAACCGGGTCCGTTCGAGTCGGGGCTTTGCCCGCAAAGAAGTTCGGCCAGTTCACCGGTTTCGGTCAGCTCTTGTGGCTTGCAGTTGTTCAGGCCGTAGCCCTTCGACAGCGAAGCGGCCAGCGCGTTCATGTCTGTCGCGCTGCCGGTGTTGGGTTCTGCGAGTGCGGTGGCGCCGCCCGCGAAAACCAATCCGCCTGTGAAGGCTGCGGCCGACACGACGCGCAGCGCGGTGATCAGATGTGACATTTTGACTCCCTGCGGTTGATGGAAATGAAGAGGGGTGAACGTATTTCGTTGCCCGGTGAGGGTGGTCCGCGGCGGCGACGTCAGCCGTTGGCGCGCCACCACCGGTAGAGCGCATTGACGTCGGTGTTGGACGCCCGCAGGTAGCTCAGCGTGCTTTTGGCGTCGGTCGTCCAGATGATCTCGGCGGCGTTTTGGTATGTGCCGCACGCCGCCTGTCCGGCGCTGCCGCTCGACCCGTCCTTGTGCCAGCTGGACGGCGACTGGTTGGCGTCCCCGCACGGCGTCAGGACGTTCTCCTTGATGGTGGCCCTGAACGCGGTGGCCAAGTTGTCGGCATTGGTGAACAGGACGTACTTGGCCTGCGCCGGTCCTTTCGGGTCGGGGCTTTGTCCGCACGTGAGTACGGCCAGTTGCCTGCCGCGGTCGATGTTCTGGGCGGCGCAGTTGTTCAGGCCGTAGCCCTTTGACAGCGAGGCCGCGAGCGCGTTGACGTCCGACGAGCTGCCGGTGCCGGCGGGGTCCGCGGCAGCGGTGACGCTGCCCGCTAACGCGAACCCGCCCGTGAGCGCCGTTGCCATCGCCGCCTTCAGCGCGTTGCTGAAATCAGACATGAATGGCTCCTTAACGGCCGCTGCTAACACGGATAGTAGGGATATGTCGTGGTAATGCAACACGTTCCGGCGGCAATTATCTGTGTGGGAATCGTTTTCGGGCCCCAGCTGCAAAGGCCCAGGGCAATGGCGGCCGCGCGCGTTTGACCGTGGTGGATCCCGAATGATGTTGAGACGGGCCCATAATCGGGTGTCCGCGCCGATACGCTGGTGCCGCCGAGGGGTCGCGGACGCCGTTGTGCGGAGCAGATTTTTTCATTGCTAGTGCCGACGGGACGCTGAGCGGGTATGGTTAGCACCGCTTTACGCCAGCTAACTTCTTTTGACTGGAGAATCCATGACACAACCGCCGCCCCCGCCTCCCGGTTACCCGCCGCCGCCTCCCGGTTACCCGCCGCAGCAGCCGGCCGCCCAAGCGCCGAATAACTATCTGGTGTGGTCGATTCTGGTGACCCTGTTCTGCTGTCTTCCGTTCGGGATCGTGGCGATCGTCAAATCCAGCCAGGTCAACGGGTTGTGGGCGCAGGGTCGCTACGCCGAGGCGCAGGCGTCGGCTGAGAGCGCCAAGAAATGGGTGATCTGGTCGGCGGCCATCGGCATCGTCGTCGGCATCATCTACGTCATCTTGATGTCGGTCGGCGCGCTGAACACGGACACCAACGCGGCGCTCACCGCGATGTTCTAAGCCCGGGTCTCGATGATGGTGACCCGCCGGGGGGCGGCGCACGCGGGCCTGGGTGCACCACTGGTGGTGGCCGCATCCACGACGTTGATGTGCGCCGCTATCTGGGCGGCTGACCCGACCACCCCGAACGGCCCGCTGCCGGTATGCCCCACCAAGGCGTTGTTGGGGATCGATTGTCCCGGCTGCGGCAGCCTGCGCATGCTGTATTGCCTCATGCACGGCAATCTGTTGGCGGCCGCCAGGTTCAACGCGCTCGGCCTGGCGGCGGCGGTGCTGTTGGTGTGGGCGTACCTGGCCTGGACCTACGGGCACCTGGTGGGGCGGCGGGTCCGCAGTTGGCAACATCGTCGCTGGGCCGCCGTCGTGACGCTCTCATTGGTGCTGGCGTGGTTCGTGGTGCGCAACATCCCCTTTGCGCCCTTCACTGCGCTGTATGTCTGATCCCGACGTGTCCTGATCCCGGCCGCTTGGGCCGCGGTCTAACCTGGGGCGCGATGGTGAACAAACTCACGACGTTGCCGGCGGCGCTCGCCGTGATCGCCCTGACCGCATTCTTGACCGGTTGCTCCCACCGGTCCGGCCAGCAGCAGACGGGCGCGGCCGAGTTCGCGTCCGCGTTGCGCGCCAAGGTGACGACCGACGCGATGATGGCCCACCTGTCCAGGCTGCAAGACATTGCCAACGCCAACAATGGCACTCGGGCGGTGGGCACCCCCGGTTACGAGGCCAGCGTCGACTACGTGGTGAATACCTTGCGCAACAGCGGATTTGACGTTCAAACGCCGGAGTTCTCGGCTCGAGTGTTTCACGCCGAGAAGCCGGAGGTGACCGTCGGCGGCAGGCCGGTGGAGGCGCGTGCGCTGGACTTCAGCCTCGGAACCCCGCCGGGCGGGGTGAGCGGGCCCCTTCTCGCCCCACCGGCGAACGGCTTGGGGTGCGCCGGCCCCGACTACGGCGATCTCCCCGTACGGGGCGCGGTGGTGCTCGTCGATCGCGGCACCTGCCCGTTCGCTCAGAAGGAAGACGTCGCGGCGCAGCGGGGAGCCGCGGCGATGATCATCGCCGACAACGTCGACGAAGAACAGATGGGCGGCACGCTCGGGCCGACTACCGAGGTGAAGATCCCGGTGATCAGCGTGACGAAATCCACCGGGGTGCAGTTGCGCGGTCAGCCGGGACCCACCACGATCAAGCTCGATGCCAGCGCGCAAAGCTTCAAGGCCCGCAACGTGATCGCGCAGACCAAAACCGGATCGGACGCCAACGTGGTGATGGCGGGGGCGCACCTGGACAGCGTGCCCGAGGGCCCGGGGATCAACGACAACGGATCGGGAGTGGCCGCGGTACTGGAAACCGCTGTGCGGCTGGGAAGTTCGCCGGCGGTACACAACAGGCTGCGATTCGGCTTCTGGGGTGCGGAGGAGCTCGGGCTCATCGGGTCGCGGAACTACGTCGAGTCGCTGGACTTGGCCGCGCTCAAAAACATTGCGCTGTACCTCAACTTCGACATGCTGGCATCGCCGAACCCCGGCTATTTCACCTACGACGGGGACCAATCGCTGTCCATGGACGCGCGCGGCAAACCGGTGGTTCCCGAGGGATCGGCCGGCATCGAGCGCACGCTGGTTGCCTACCTGAAGTCGGCCGGCAAGACCGCACAGGACACCTCGTTCGACGGCCGGTCCGACTACGACGGATTCACCCTGGCGGGGATCCCCGCCGGCGGCCTGTTCTCGGGCGCCGAGGGGAAGATGTCCGCGGATCAGGCCAAGCTGTGGGGCGGGACGGCCGACCAACCGTTCGACCCCAACTACCACCAAAAGGGCGACACCCTCGATCACATCGACCGCGCCGCGCTGGGAATCAACGGCGGCGGGGTGGCCTACGCGCTTGGGCTTTACGCTCAAGACCTCAGCGGACACAACGGCGTCCCCGCCATGGAAGACCGCACCCGGCACGTTCTCGCCAAGTCATGATTTCCCGCCTGCGCGCAGCGCTGTTGCTGAGCATCGTGCTCGTGGCGGGTTGTTCGTCGACGCGGCCCGGCCTGCCCACCGCGACACCCGATCTCGGACACGGCCTCGCCAAAAAGATCACCGGCGAGGGCATAGTCACCCACCTGCGCGCCCTGCAGGACATTGCCCACGCCAACGGTGGCAACCGCGCGGACGGCACGCCAGGCTTCAACGCCAGCGTGGGCTACGTGGCCAAGGCATTGCGGGACAAGGGTTTCGACGTGCAGACACCGCAGTTCGACCGGCTCTACACCGTGTCCATGGGTAAGCCGTCGCTGACGGTCGGGGGCCGCACCTATCCCGTCGACCAGGCCTCGCTGCTGGTGCAGACACCGCCCGGCGGCCTGACGGCGCAAGCGATCCGGCCGACGCAGCCGTCGGGTTGCGCAGCCCACGACTACCCGGCCGTGATGCCCAAGGGCGCGATCGCCGTCGTCGACGACACCCGCTGCTCGGTGGTCGACAAACAGAACAGCGCGCTGGCCAAGGGGGCGAGCGCGCTGATCGTGCTGAGCGCCCCCAACGGTCGGGGCGCCCCGGCCACGCTGTTCAGCCCCGGTTACTTCAAGCAGCTGACCGTGCCGGTCGCCGTCGTCAACCCCTACGGCGCCGCGGCCCTGGCCGGTGCGACCGCACCGATACGCCTGGTGCTCGATGCGGTGAACACCAAGATCACGTCCCGGAATGTCTTGGCGCAGACCAAGACCGGGTCACCCCATGAGGTCGTCGTGGTGGGTGCGCAGCTCGACGGCCCCCGTGCCGGGCCCGGCATCAACGACAACGGATCCGGGGTGGCCGCGGTGCTGGAAACGGCGCTGCAGCTGGGCCCACTGGCCCCGGTGAACAACGCCGTTCGGTTCGTGTTCTGGGGCGCCGGGGAGGACGGCCGGGGCGGGGTCATGGATTACGTGTTCGGCATGGATCGTGACCAGCTCAACGACATCGCGCTGTATCTGAACTTCACCATGCTGGGCTCGCCCAACCCCGGCTTCTTCACCGACGACGGCGATCAGTCCGGCCCGCCCGGACACGGCGTCTCCGCCGCGGACGTCCCCGAAGGCTCGGCCGGCATCGAACGCACCCTGGCCGGCTATCTGAACCTCGCCGGCAAGCGCGCCGCGGACATGCCGCTGGACACCCGGGCTGACTATCACCCCTTCCTGGTCGCGGGCGTGCCGATCGGGGGCCTGACGACCGGTGCCTCGCAGACGAAAACCACCGTGCAGGCCCGATTGTGGGGCGGCCAGGCCGGTGCGCCGTTCGACCCGAACTTCCAGGGCCCGCGGGACACCGTCGACAACGTCAACCCCGACGCGTTGGCGATCATGGGTTCTGGCGTCGGGTTCGCGGTCGGCAGCTACGCCGAATCCATCGGCGGGGTCAACGGCGTGCCGTCACACGACAAGAGGCATCGCACCCGAATGCCGTAGTGGCGGGAGTCGTCCGCCGCCTGGGCGAAGGCAAAATCAAAAGCGAAATAATGCGCTGCGTCAAGCGCTACATCGCCGGCGGAGTTTACCACGCCGTCCGCGAACCCGGCAGAACAACCAACGAACTTCTTGCCTGAACATAAGAGCATCTGCTATCAAGTCGGATCGCCCACTTGGCCCGCGAGCATCGATTAGGCTCACGCATTACGGATAGCACGCGAGGGGCGAACCAGATGGAAATACTTGTCACGGGGGGCGCAGGCTTTCAGGGAAGCCATCTGTGCGAGTCGTTACTGGCCGATGGGCATTGGGTCACTGTCCTGAATACGTCATCGAAGAGCGCGACCCGAAACACGAATGACTTTCATTCGCACGAGCGAGCGGCCTTTATCTCGGGTTCGGTGACCGATGGAGAAACGGTCCATCGCGCGGTGCGCGAGCACCACGTCGTTTTTCATCTGGCCGCCAATATCAACGTCGACCAGTCTCTCGGTGATCCAGAGAGCTTTCTCGAAACAAACGTCATGGGTACCTACCGTGTGCTCGAGGCGGTAAGGCGCTACAAGAACCGGTTGATCTACGTGTCAACCTGCGAAGTGTACGGCGACGGACACCATCTGCAGGAGGGCGAGCTTCTTGACGAGAGGGCGGAGCTCAAACCGAACAGCCCCTACGGCGCCTCCAAGGCTGCGGCCGATCGGTTGTGCTACTCCTACTTCCGCTCCTATGGCCTTGACGTCACGATCGTTCGGCCATTCAACATCTTCGGGGTGCGCCAGAAAACCGGACGATTCGGTGCGCTGATTCCACGACTCGTCCGTCAGGCCATCAACGGCGAAAACCTCACGATCTTCGGCGACGGTTCGGCAACACGCGACTATCTGTACGTCAGCGATATCGTCCGTGCATACAACCTTGTATTGCAAAACACCGCGCTTCGTGGACAGGCGATCAATTTCGCAAGCGGCAAAAACACCCGGGTGAAGGACATCGTCGAGTACATCGCCGGGAAGTTCGACGCCACGATCGAACGTCGCGAAGCACGCGCCGGCGAAGTTGCTCGCTTCCCGGCCAACATCGAACTCGCTAAAAGCATCGGATTCAAGCCCGAAGTCGGTATCTGGGAAGGCATCGACCGCTATATCCAATGGGCGAAGGACCAGCCGCAATACACCTACGAACAAGACGGGATCAGCGGCGTCTTGTCTCCCCTATGAGCCCCGCGATTACGGATCTCCGGAAAAGGCGCGTCTTGCCCAGCTCGCCGCATTAGGCTGGTGAAAGTTTGCATTTCACAAATGGCTGGGTGTGATGGCGTGTTTGCGGAGCAGGGAACTCAAGTGAACAGTCCGGCTGAGGTGTCGATGCGTGGCGGCGAATTCGGGAGTGAGTTTTTGGCGTCGCTGCGCCGGGAGGTCGACGCGTGGAGTGCGCATGACTCGCTGGCGCAGTTGGTTGCGATGTTCGGCGGAGTCTTCCCGCGGCACGCCCATCTGGCAGCCCGGTTAGCCTCCCTGGACGATTTCAGCGGAGTATGGGATTACCGGGGCCGGGCGAGGGCACGTCGGAGCGGGGAGCAGGTGCGGTGCCAAGACGCCGACGGCGGGGCACGGTGGATGATTCCCCGTCTGGACCTGCCGGACGGGCAACTGGACACGATCACGACGTTGGCGCAACAGCTGGGCCTTACAGATGAATCGTGGCCCACTGACACAACGTTCGACTACATGCTGGTGATCGGCACCGGACGTTACTCGAACATGCTTCGGGCTCGGTGGGCGCGGGACCTGGCGGCCGAGAATCGCGTCGGTCATATCGTGCTGGCCGCCGCTTCTCGGCGGCTGTTGCCGTCCGAAGACGACGCGGTCGCGTCCTGCGCGCCAGGCGCGCGTACCGAATTCGATCTGCTGGCGGCCGCTGCGGCCGACGCCTTCGGGATGGATACTCGCGAAGTGGTACGGCATGGGCGGCAGCGGGACGGCGACCCGCATCGGGGCCGGATGGTCTGGCGCTTCGGCGAACACAGCAATGACCTCGGGCTGCCCATCACATTGATCGAGGCACCGTCGCCGGACCCGAACAACCGCCGCGCCACCTCCGCGGATACCTTCACCTTCACCGCGCGGACACTGGATATGCAGCAATCGAGTTGCCTACTGGTGACCGGTCAGCCCTTCGTCCCCTATCAGAACTTTGACGCGCTGCGAACTCTGACCCTGCCGTTCGGAATTGGTATCGAGACGGTGGGCTTCGGCATCGACCGCTACGAAGGACTGCACGACATGGACCTGCAGCATCCCGCCAAACTGCTGCAGGAGGTCCGTTCGACGATCCGGGCCGGCCGCAGTCTGCTGGAACGCGTCGAGGCGGCCCAACGCGCTGTGTTGAGGTCGCCCGAGATTACCCGTCGGCGGTGATTGTGCACGGTGTGGCGGGCGGGTAGTTGCCCGATACCGCGCGCATCCGTCCCGGTGGCGGCCAGGGCCGCAGGCCCATGTTGCCCAGAAAGCGCAGCGGATTGACGTGTGCGTGCCGAACTCGCGTCTCGAAATGCAGGTAACCGTCTGTTGATTGGTCTTCCGCACCGATGCTGCCGATCCGGGTTCCCGCACTTATTCGATCACCGACTGCGATTTGCGTGGCGTCACCGGGCCGAAACACGTAACGGATTTTGGTATCGCCGTTCGAGATGGTCACCGAGCAAAGGTGATCGACTTCGCCTGCGCAGCACGCAGTTCCGGATATGACGGCGTAGATCGGGCTTCCGGGGTCAGCGGCGAAGTCGACTCCGGGATGGAAACCGTCCGCGCGGGGCCCGTATCCGCGGCCGATCGCGCGTGGCTCCGCCTCGATCGGCAGACGTGCCCCCGGTTCGGTCCGGTCGAAGTCGCCGCGCATCCGCCGCTGGTAGTCCGCTTTGAGGAGGTCGACCTCGTCGAGTGCGTAACCGAACAGCAGGGATCGGTCATAGGCCACACCGAAGTTGTGCCGAAAATCCGGATCCAGCCGCATGTAGTGCTTGACTCGCGCGATCCGTTCCTCCAGCGTCGACCAGCCGTTGTGCGTCAAGCGGATTCCGTCCAGCTGCCCTATCCGACCGTGGTCGGTGATGTTGGCCGGCCAGTGCGAATTGTGCATCAACTTGGAGCCCGCATACAGACCCGGGTACCAACGCCAAAACGGCCCGCGCAGCGCCTCGGCGGTGCCCATCACCGGCACCATGTCCGGATATTCGGGATCATCCCAGCGGGAAACCATCGGGCACATCAAAGCCGCCACGTCGTCCGGCGTGCGCGCAAGCACCTCACGGATGTCGACGTCGATCTGGAAAACCCAGTCGGCGTCGACCATCACCAGCCAGTCCGGGCGACAGAAATCGGCCATCCGGTACAGGAGCTCCAGGCCGGTGGACTCGGGGATCAACCAGGGTGTGGACGGTAGATCCACCCGGGCGCGAACAACATTGGTGACCGCGGGGTGGTTCGCGAGAATCGCGGCGGTGTCGTCGATGCTGCGGTCGTCGATCGCGTAGATCTCGTCGCTGAAGGTGGCCAGCGAGTCCAAGGTATCGGCCAAGGTATCCCCGGCATTGTGCGCGCGCGTTACCGCCAGAATTCGCATCCTGCTGTCCTCTAAGTCGCGTGTATCACGCGAGAACCGAAATGTAGTAGCTGGGCTTGTCGGAAGGCGCGGCGTGATTGCCAGGCATCGCGGGCAGGTCGTGATCGGCCAGCAGCTGCGCGGCCGTGGTCCCCACCGATCGCCACCCGTGGTTGTCGAGGTAGTCGGAAACGTCGCTGCGGGCCCCGGAATAGTTCAGCGACCAGATGTCTAGATGGAATCCATGGTCGCGCCAGGTGCGAGTCGCACTGCGGATGATCTCTTCGACCCGCTCGGAGTCCAGATCCGACGACCCCACGAACGTCTCCATGGCCATCTGGCTTCCCGGCGCGCTGAGATTGGTGACGTTGTCCAGCAACCGATCCTGGGCTTCCGGGGGCAGATAACCGAACAGTCCTTCGGCCATCCAGGCGGTCGGTTGCGCCGGCTCGAATCCGCTACGCAGCAGCGCGGCCGGCCAGTCGTGACGCAGGTCGGCCTGCACCATCCGCAGACGTGCCGTCGGTTCGGCACCCAGCCGCGCCAAGGTTTCGGCCTTGAATTGCAGCACGTCCGGTTGATCGATCTCATACACCGTCATCCCGGGGGGCCACGACAGTCGATAGCCGCGCGCGTCAAGCCCGGCCGCCAGGATCACCGCCTGGCGGATCCCGGTGGCTGTGGCGTCCGCGAGGAACCGATCGAAGTAGCGAGTGCGGGCCACCAACTCGGTGGTCATTCGCTGTAGACCCCACGCCGCTTCGGGATCGTCGACGTCGGAAGCGCGGAGCTCTCCGGTGGCCCATCTGATGAGGAATTCGATGCCCACCGCGCGGACCAACGGCTCTGCGAACGGGTCCTCGATCAACGGTTCGGCCGAATTGGTAGCCCTGGCGCGGCCCGCGGCCACCAGCGTTGCGGTCGCGCCGACATGGCTGGTCAGATCCCAGCTATCGTCGTCTCTCCGCACCACAAATCCTCCCTCTCCGCTCGCCGACACCCCCAGGAATTCGTTGACCAATCCGAGCCTTTTCCTCCGCCGTTCCGCACAACTGCCACGCGTACTGGTCAAAGAATCGCACACAAGCGAGGTGTTAAGTGAAGCTATTCGCCCTAAATCAATTAGCCGAGGGCGACTGGATCGATTGGCAAGGGGCGCTGCCCTGCTCGCGAAACTCCGGGTATGCCCGGATGCCGGATATTGGGAGTCTGCAATCGCGCCAACGCAAACCGACGCCAGCAAACGTACGGATAGTCGACGGCCACCATTGAGCTCAGTGTGTCATGACAGCCGGTCCACGACGCGCTAGGCCGCCGGGCAACATGATCGAATTCCTTGATGTCCCAACGTGTTTGGGTGTCGATGCGGTGCGGGGCTAGTTGTTGGTCGGTGGTGGTTGGGGTTGGAAGGGGTCATACCACCACCAGTGGGCGCGCTCGCCGGTAG
>NZ_LZHT01000006.1 GCF_001667315.1 Mycobacterium sp. 852002-10029_SCH5224772 | reverse complement strand
CCGCCGACGACCAGCGCCACCGACTCCAGCCCGTGCGGCGCGAGCATGCCCACCGCCGACGGGGTCTGGCTCAACACGGTGACGCCTTCGGCCATCAGCAAGGCGTGCAAGTCTTCCGGCGAGCGGACGACCTGGTCGGGTACCACAACGAGCCGTCCGCCCCGCAGGAGCGCGCCGAAGATCTCCCAGACCGACAAGTCGAACGACAGGGAATGACACTGGCTCCAGACTTGTCCCGTGCCCAGTGGAACGTCCGCCGACTGCAGGAGCTGGGTGACATTGTGGTGGGTCACCGCGACACCCTTTGGGACGCCGGTGGTTCCGGAGGTGTAGATGACGTACGCGATGTCGTCAGGCGCCGGGTCCGGCAACCCGGTGGTGGGCTGGGTGTGCACGGCGGGGTCGTTGACATCGACGACGAGATCGGGATTGCTCAGGTGGGGGCGGAGTTCGGCCGTGCTCAGCGTCGCGACCGGTGCGGCATCGGTGAGCATGAACTCGATGCGGGCGGCCGGCAGCGCCGCATCGATCGGGACGTACGCCGCCCCGGTCTTGAGCACCGCCAGGATCGCGACGATCGCCTCGGCGGAGCGCGGCAACATCACCGCGACCCGCTGGCCCGGGCCCGCTCCGCGTCCAACCAGCAGGTGCGCCAACCGATTTGTCGCTTCGTAGAGTTCGCGGTAGGTCCACGACCGCTCGCCGCAGGTGATCGCCACCGCCACGGGGTCCCGAGCGACCTGCGCGGCGAACAGCGCCGGAATCGCCGCCCGCCCGGTCGCAGGCCGGCTCAACACGGCGCGGTTGCCCATCGCGTCGAGGCGGGCGCGCTCCGAGTCGTCGAGGACGTCGATCGCCGACAGCGGGCGGGCGGGGTCGGCGGTCATGGCGACCAACACCTGGTGCAACCGCGTCACGAGTGTCTCGATGGTGGCCGCATCGAAGACGTCGGTGCGGAACTCCACCGTTCCGCCGATGCCGGCGGGCGCGCCACCTTCGTCCCAGCGCTCGGCCAGCGACCACACCAGATCCATGCGGGCGACCCGGGTTTCCAGCGGCAGCGGCGTCACCCGCACGTCGCCGAGGCTCATGTCGACGGGGGCGTTGTTCTGCCAGGCGAGCATGACCTGCACCAGCGGGTGGTGGGCCATGTTGCGGGTGGGGTTGAGCCGTTCCACCAGCAGCTCGAAGGGAACGTCCTGGTGTTCGTAGGCCGCCAGGCTGCGCTGGCGCACCCGGTCCAACAGCTCCGCGACGCTGGGGTCACCGCTGAGGTCGACCCGCAACACCAGGGTGTTGACGAAAAACCCGACGACCTCGTCGAGCGCGGGGTCGCGCCGCCCGGCGATCGGGAACCCCACGGCCACATCCGAACTCGCGCTCAAGCTGGACAGCAGCACCGCCAGGGCCGCCTGGACGACCATGAAACTCGTCGCGTTGTGGGCCCGCGCCAGCTGCGCGACCCGGTGCTGCAGTGCGGCCGGCCACTGCACGTCCACGCTGGACCCGCGATAGTCGGCCACCAGCGGGTAGGGCCGATCCGTCGGCAGCAGAACGTGTTCCGGTAGCCCGGCCAGGGCCTGCTCCCAATAGTCCAGTTCCGCCGCGATCGGGCTGTTCGGGTCCTCGAGGTCACCGAATTGGGCACGTTGCCACAGCGTGTAGTCGACGTAGTGCACCGGCAGCGGCGCCCAACCCGGGGCCCGCCCCAAACGACGGCTGGCATAGGCCACCCCCAAATCGTGCACCAGGGGGGTTACCGACCATCCGTCGGCGGCGATGTGGTGCACCACGGCCACCAGCACGTGCTCGTCCTCACCCGTGCGGAAAAGCCATGCCCGCAAGGGGATTTCGGCGGCCAGGTCGAAGGTGTAGCGCACCGCATCCTGGGTGGCCTCCGCCAACCAGGACGCCGGCCACCGCGTCGCGTCAACGACCTGCCAGTTGACGTCGGCCCGCTCGGCGGGTAGCACCACCTGTTGGGGCGCGCCCTCGGGCGCGACGAAGAGCGTCCGCAGGCTTTCGTGGCGGGCCACCACGTCGTCCAGGGCGGCCCCCATCGCGTCGGTATCCAGGCGCCCCGACAACCGCAGGGCGACCGCCATGTTGTACACCGGCGACGGCCCCTGCAGCTGATCGATGAACCAGAGGCGGGACTGCGCAAACGACAACGGCACCACCGCCGGGCGCTCGCCGGCCACCAACCGTCCGGCGCGACCGACGCCGGCCACGACCCGGGGCGCCAGCCCCGCGACCGTGGGCGCCTCGAACACCGCTCGAACCGTCAGCCCGGCGTCGAGATCGGCGTTGATCGCGGTGATCA
>NZ_LZHT01000005.1 GCF_001667315.1 Mycobacterium sp. 852002-10029_SCH5224772 | reverse complement strand
TGGTGCGCGGCGGGCTGCATCCGGGCGACGCCTTCCTCGACCTGGTCGTCGAACACGGCGAAAAGCTGCGCGGGCGGCGGAACACCTTGGGTCCGGGCCCGCCGCGGGGCGGGGTCTTGGACTTTTTGGACTGGCTGCGCACCCGGTCGATGAGCTGCGCCACGTCGTCCCAGCCGACCCACCCGGCGAGCTGGCGGGCGTACTCGTCGCGCAGCGTCGGGTCCTTGATCTCGCCCACCATGGGTACGCAGCGGCGTAGCGCGGCCACCCGGCCCTCGGCGCTGTCGAGGTCCATCTCGGCGAGCGCGGACCGTATCGCGAACTCGAACAAGGGTGTTCGCCGGGCCACCAGATCGCGCAGGGCCCCGTCGCCGGACTTCAACCGCAAATCGCAGGGGTCCATGCCGTCCGGCGCGACGGCCACGAACGACTGCCCCGCCAGATTCTGCTCGCCGCCGAACGCCTTGAGGGCGGCGGCACGCCCGGCCGCGTCGCCGTCGAAAACGTAGATCAGCTCTCCGCGAAAGAAGCTGTCGTCCATCATCAGTCGGCGCAGCATCGCCAGATGCTCGTCACCGAAAGCGGTGCCGCACGACGCCACGGCGGTGGTGACCCCGGCCAGGTGCATCGCCATCACGTCGGTGTAGCCCTCGACGACGACGGCCTGGTGCCCCTTGGCGATGTCGCGTTTGGCCAAGTCGATGCCGAACATCACGTTCGACTTCTTGTACAGCAGCGTCTCGGGCGTATTGATGTACTTGGCTTCCATCGGGTCGTCGTCGAACAACCGGCGGGCCCCGAAACCGATCACCTCGCCGGCCGCGGTACGGATGGGCCACAACAGCCGGCGATGGAAGCGGTCCATCGGTCCGCGGCGGCCCTGCCGCGACAGGCCGGCAGCTTCCAGCTCCTTGAACTCAAAACCCTTGCGCACCAAGTTCTTTGTCAGTGAGTCCCAGCCGGACGGTGCGAAGCCGCACCCGAAGCGACGGGCGGCCTCGGCGTCGAAGTTCCGCTCGGTCAGATATTGGCGGGCCGGTGCCGCCTCGTCAGATTCCAGCGCCGCCGCGTAAAACTCCGCCGCGGCCGCGTTGGCCGCGACCAGCCGGCTGCGACTACCGCGGTCGCGCTGCACACTAGTCGCCGGGCCGGAGTAGGTGATGGTGTGACCGATCCGGTCGGCGAGCAGCTCGACCGCCTCGACAAAGCTGACGTGTTCGATCTTCTGGATGAACGCGTACACGTCGCCACCCTCGCCGCAGCCGAAGCAGTGAAAGTGGCCATGGTTGGGGCGGACATGAAACGACGGCGACTTCTCGTCATGAAACGGACACAGCCCCTTGAGCGAATCCGCCCCGGCGCGCCGCAACTGCACGTAATCGCCGACCACTTCGTCGATGCGCACCCGTTCGCGGATGGCGGCGATGTCGCGATCGGGGATCCGACCGCGGCCCCGGGCACGCCCATCGCGCTCGCTCCATGAACCTGCCGGGCTGGACATCGGCTCAGTCTAAGGCGGCGGCGGGCAAGGCTAGCCCGTTCCGATGACACCGCACGCGACGCGATCCATCGCGTTCTCGGTGTCCTGGGCGCCGTGCAGCATCAGCGCGGTCTTGTTACCGGCCAGCAGGTCATCCCGGGTGAACGAGTCGGTGGTGGTGACCAGGTAGGCCGCGCCGTCCTGCCGCACCTCGAGCGTCGACAAATCGCCGCTCTCGGGCTTGCCGGTGTGTCCGGGGGCCTGGTAGTGGCCGCCGGCGGACAAGAAGTTGCCGGGCGCACCGCCGGTGGGGGCCACCGAGTTCGGCTCGCACTTGCCGATCTCGTGGACGTGCAGGCCGTGCAGGCCGGCGGTCAGGATGCCGGTCGCCACCGTCTTGACGGTGACGGTCACATAGTTGCCGGTGAAGTCGAAGGTCGCGGTGGCCGCCGTCCGACCGTCGGGCGCCTTCAACTCGGCGCTGAGCGAGCCGCCGGCGGGCGCCGGGGTCGTCGTCTCACCGGAGGACGCGGGTGGGGCGCTCTTCACCGGCGGGGTGGTGCCTTGCTGGCTGCTCGCGTGCTGCGGTGAACTGCAGGCAGTCATGGCGACGACGGGAAGCCCCATCACGAGAGAGGCCATCAAAGGCGAGCCGCTGAATTTCTTCATGTCGGGCAGCCTAACTCGCGGCGACCACACCGCTTCGCGGACCGGACGATGTGCGGCCACCGGCTCACTACGGAGCGGGCTGGCGGGCGTCGATCCGTTCCAGCCGACCCTCGGTGAAAGAGGCGATCTGATCGACGACGATCCGCCACCGGGCGCCGTCGTCGGCCGCGACGTTGAAGGCCGCAGCAAAGATCGGATCGAGGGTTCGGGGCGCTCCCGCATACAACCAGTGCGCCACCCGATGGATGCGCTCACGCTGTCGGGCCTGGGTTTCCTGATGCCGCGGATCGGACATGATGAATTGCAGCGCCAGGATTTTCAGCAAGGCAACCTCGGCGCGCACCAGATCGGGAACCTGCAGTTCGGCCCGGTAACGCACCAATGGGCCGGGTCCGGCCGTCGCGCGGGTGGTGGCGACCGCGGCCGAGGCAAACCTGCCGACCAGCTCACTGGTCAGCCGCTTGAGCGCGACCGACGCCGCGAGCGTGGCATCGTACTTGCCCACGGCGGCGACCACGGGCAGCGCCGACAGCCGCCGCGCGGCCGCCATGAAATCGTCGGCGCGCACGCGGGAGAACTCGGTCTCGCCCAGTTTGGCCAGCGCCGCGGCCTCGTCGTCGTCGGCGAGCACCCGCAGATCGATGCGCTGGGAAACGACGCCGTCCTCCACGTCGTGCACCGAGTAGGCCACGTCGTCGGCCCAGTCCATCACCTGAGCCTCCAGGCACATCCGGCCCTGCGGTGCACCCGCCCGCACCCATGCCGCCGGCTCACGGTCGACGTCGTAGAACCCGAACTTGCGCGCCCCGTTCTCGCCGCGCGGCCACGGATACTTGGTCACCGCGTCCAGCGACGCGCGAGTCAAGTTCAACCCCGCGCTATTCCCCTGTGCGTCAAGCACTTTGGGCTCGAGGCTGGTCAGGATTCGGAAATTCTGGGCGTTGCCCTCGAAGCCGCCGTAGCTCGCCGCGACTTCGTCGAGCGCGTGTTCGCCGTTGTGGCCGTAGGGCGGGTGACCGATGTCGTGGGCCAGGCCCGCCAGCTCGACCAGGTCGAGGTCGCAGCCCAGCCCGACGGCCATTCCCCGCCCGATCTGGGCCACCTCGAGGGAGTGCGTCAGCCGGGTGCGCGGCGTGTCACCCTCCCGCGGCCCGACAACCTGGGTCTTGTCGGCCAGCCGGCGCAGCGCGGCGCTGTGCAGGACCCGAGCCCGATCGCGGGCGAAGTCGGTGCGGTGCTGGCCTTCGGTGCCCGGCAGACCCGCAGTCTTCGCCGCTTCGGCCACCCGTCGCTGACGGTCGAAGTCGTCGTAGGGGTCGTGCTCATTCCTGGTCACCGACGCACAGTCTGCCAGGGAATGCCCGCCCGAGTCCGGCTCGACTCGTGCCTACTGGCCTGTGTCGTCACGAGGCTAGATTGGCCCTATGCGCACCGCTCGCCTGCTCGCCGTGCTCGCGACGCTGCTCACGGTCGGCCTCAGCGGGGGGCTGCTGTTGGCGCCGTCCGCCGGCGCGCAACCGCCCTTCCGGTTGGCCGACTACATCACCGACAACGCGGGCGCCCTGTCGGATTCCGGTCGCACCACCGTCACTGCCGCCGTTAACAAGCTCTACACCGACCGCCACATCCGGCTCTGGGTGGTCTACGTCGACGACTTCTCCGAGCAGACCCCGACCGGGTGGGCACAGCGCACCCTGCGCGCCAGCGACTTGGGCGGCTACGACGCGCTGCTGGCCGTCGCGACCACCAGCCGCGCGTACGCCTTCTTGGTGCCGTCCACCATCAAAAGTGTCAACGCCAGTCAGGTCGACGACTTGCGGCGCAACAAGATCGAACCCGCCCTGCACAGCGGTGACTGGAGCGGTGCCGCGGTGGCGGCCGCCAACGGACTCGACGCGTCGCCCGGTTCGTCCGGTCGGGTGATCCTGCTGGCCACACTGGCCGGCATTCTCATCGCGCTGGCGGGCCTGCTGCTGGTGATGCGTTACCGCGGCCGGCGCCGGCGGGCCGAGGCATTGGCCGCCGCACGCCGGATCGACCCCACCGACGTCGACGCGCTGGCCGCGCTGCCGTTGCAGGCGCTCGATGACCTGTCCCGCGCACTGGTCGTGGAAGTCGACAACGCGCTACGCACCAGCGCCAACGAACTGGACCTGGCGGTCGGAGAATTCAGTGACGAGCGAACCCGACCATTCACCCAGGCGGTGACGAACGCCAAAGAGGCTCTGTCCCAAGCGTTCACGATCCGTCAGCAACTGGACGACAGCATCCCGGAAACAGCCGCGCAGCGACGGGAGCTGCTCACGGAGGTGATCGTCTCGGCGGCGCGGGCCGACCGCGAGCTGGAGTCACAAACCGAGGCGTTCGAGAAGTTGCGCGATCTGGTGATCAACGCTGCGTCGCGGCTGGATGCGCTGACGCAGCAGTACGTGGAACTCACCACCCGCCTCACCCCGGCGGAGCAACGGCTGGCGGCGCTGCACAACGACTTCAGCGCTGCCGCACTGACTTCGGTGTCGGGCAATGTCGCGACGGCCAAGGAGCGGCTGGCGTTCGCCGACCGCAACATCGGCCGCGCCCGTGAGCTGGCCGCCCACGCCGTGACCGGTCGGCAGGCCGGTCTGGTCGACGCCGTTCGAGCCGCCGAGTCAGCCCTCGGGCAGTCGCGAGCGTTGCTCGACGCGGTCGACAACGCGGCGGGCGACATTCAGCACGCCATCGATGGGCTGCCGTCGGCCATGGCCAACATCCGCAATGACATCAGACGCGCCGACGAGCTGCTGCAGAAGAAATCCGCGCACAGCACCGAGCTGGCGGCGGCCCGCGACGCGGCCACCAGGGCGGTCGAGAGCGCCCGCGCCGGCGGTTCCGACGATCCGCTGGGCGCCTTCGGACAGCTGACCAAGGCCGACGCCGCCCTCAACGCGCTGCTGGCCACCATGGCTGAAGAGCAGGCCGGCGCCGAGCAACTCCAACGATCGCTGGAGCAGGCGATGTTCACCGCGCAATCGCGGGTGCGCGCCGTATCCGACTACATCGACACGCGCCGGGGCAGCATCGGCCCGGAAGCCCGCACCCGGCTGGGCGAAGCCAAACGCTACCTGCAGGCCGCGCAGGACACGGCTGCGACGAACCCGACCGAAGCGATCGCCCACGCCAATGCGGCGTCGACGCTGGCCGCTCATGCCCAGTCGCTGGCCAACGCCGATGTGCAAACGATGCAGCGCGCCTACACCCGTCGCGGCGGCAGTGACATGGGCGCGATGCTCGGCGGCATCATCATCGGCGACCTACTCAGCGGGGGCATGCGGGGTGGGTTCGGCGGCTGGAGCCCGACGTCGTTCGGTGGCGCCCCGGGCTCATCCGATGGCGGTTTCATGGGAGGCGGCGGCCGATTCTGAGCCGCCGCATGGCGGGCTACCGCAGCGAGTTTCGGTGTCTTAGCGGGCTTAGCCGGCCGCCGGGGAATGCGGTATCACGCCCACGGGCCGTGCCGCGGCTTCGCCTTCCCACCCGCTCCAGACGCCGTCGGCCACCGCTGTCGGGCGGGGCGTGTCGAACGTCTCTTCGGTGGATTCGACGCTCGCGTCCGTCTTCGGCGCCCAGTGGTCGTAGTCGTCCGGTGGAACGACCAAACCCCACTTGAGTGGCACCGACAAACTGCCGAGCACGCCGGACTCACCGCGTACTGCCGACACCGTGTCATCCGGTAGCGGCGAACCGAGAGGCAAAAGCACCCCTGCCCCCTTCCACAGCCGATCTGAGCGTTCGGGCGCTGTGGCGAACTTATTTACACCAACCGATTCACATCGTAAGACAAACTGAAGAAAATATGCGGGAATTGCCAATTTTCCTTAATTTGAGTGTGTGTCGAACGATGCGGGCCCCTCACCGTAGCGGGAGGATGGCCGCCGCGCGGGCGAGTCGCGCCGACAAAAGCCGGTATCTCATGTCCCGCCGGGGACCACCTGCAACTGACTAGCAACCACAAACGCCTTGCCGTGCAGCACTTTACGACAGGCCGCGATGGCCGGGTCGATCGCTCGGCCCTGGGTGCTTGCGGCCCAACCCGCTGCTACGCCATCGCTTACACCCGGGCAGCACCCGCGCGCAGGTGGGCCGGTCGGGTTCTTACGGGCCGCATCAGATGAATTCAGCCATCGCGATGCACGGTGCGGTTGCCGCATGGGCCCACATAACGGGGAATTCCGTTTTCGCACCGCCGTGCACTCCCTGCACATCCGCAACAGCGGCACGCCGATCATCGGGTCCGCGGCACCACCTTTGGCCGGGACCGGACCACCTCCGCCTTGGTGCCGCGGTCCTCACCCTCGGGGCCTTTCTCGCCCACCGGCATGGCCGCCATCGGCACGCCGCTGCCCGGCCCGGACGCGCCCACCGTCGCGGCCGCGGTCGGCGCTGCGTTGGCCACACCCGACATCGCCGGTGTGGGTACGTATGCCGGCATCGACCCCTGCCATGTCGCGGGGACCGACATCGCGCCGACGAACCGCGCAGTACCCAGGCCCGCCGACGCGACGCCCAGGGCACCCAGCCCTCCACCGGTCAACGGTTGCAGGTCGGATAGCACGCCGGTGGCGCTGTGCGGAGCCTCGGCGGCCACGTTGGTGGCAGTGAGCAATACCGGTGCCGGCGCCGCCGCCGCCGGCGCGACCGCCGCCGGACCGGTGGTTTGGGCCAGCGCGACCATGGGGGGCATCAGCGCGCTGGCGGGGTACATCCCGGCCTGCGCCACCGTCGTCAATGTCGCGACCGGCGTCGAGGTCATCAACGACGTCAGCGACGAAACCGCCGGGGAGAGCGCCATGAACACCGACTGCAGCTGCGAAGCGAAGGCAGTCCCCAATGAGGACAAGCCCTGCAAGAACTGCGACGCAAAAGTCAGGGGCGCCGTCACCAGGTCGGCGAGGCCCGCCAGACCTGCGGACGCCGCGCCGCCGCCGAGGCCCGCGGGCGGCGGGCTGAACGCGGGCAACGTCTCCACCAGCGACTGAGCCCCCGCGTGGTAGCCCACCATCGCGGCCACATCCTGTTCCCACATCTCGATGTATTCGAGCTCGGTCTCCGCGATCGCCGCCGTGTTCAGGCCCAAGAAGTTCGTGGCAATCAGGACGAGCAATCGGGCCCGATTCGCCAGCACCGCCGGCAGCGGCACCGTCGCCACCAGCGCCCCCTCGTACGCCAGCGCCGCCAGCCGGGCCCGTATCGCGGCCACCTCCGCCTCGGCCGCGGCGATGAGCAGCCATTGCACGTAGGGCGCCGCGGCCGCGGTCATCGATACCGACGCCGGTCCCGTCCAGGCGCCCGCTGCCAGGTCCGTCACCACGGTGTTGAAGGACGACGCCGAGGACGACAGCTCCACCGACAGCCCGTCCCAGGCTGACGCCGCCTCGAATAAAGGTCCGGATCCGGGGCCGCCGAATATCAATGCCGAGTTGATCTCCGGAGGGAAGAACAAAAACGCGGGAATCATTCACACCCCAACCGACCGAGTCAACGGCTCTGCTCCAGACGGCCCGACATCCGCCCGCGGCGCAACTATCTACTTATGCCCCAGGGCAGATCCTAAGGCACCCCCACCGCAAAGGCCGGACTTTTAAGCAAACCTTAATTCGCAAATCCGGCCCGGGGACGGCACACGATTCACCCGCGCGCGAGTCGGCCAGAGGCGCACCGACGCAACGGGACCCAAGATGGGCCACCGCAATACGGCCCCGGCGGTCAGCAGCCTTTGAGCCGTGCCGCCAGATAATCGGCCACCGTGTTCATCGCGACGCGCTCCTGGGACATGTCGTCGCGCCGGCGCACGGTCACCGCGTCGTCCTCGAGTGAGTCGAAATCCACCGTCACGCAGAACGGCGTGCCGATCTCGTCCTGACGCCGATAACGCCGCCCGATCGCGCCGGCGTCGTCGAAATCGATATTCCAAAACTTGCGCAGCTCGGCGGCCAGGTCACGGGCCTTGGGACTCAGGTCGGCGTGCCGGGACAGCGGGAGCACGGCCGCCTTGACCGGAGCCAGCCGCGGGTCCAGTCGCAAAACGGTGCGCTTTTCCATCGCGCCCTTGGCGTTCGGGGCTTCGTCCTCGACGTAGGCGTCGATCAAGAAGGCCATGAACGACCGCGTCAAACCGGCCGCCGGTTCGATGACATACGGGATGTACCGCGTGTCGGTGGCCTGGTCGTAGAACGACAGGTCGACGCCGGAATGCTTGGAATGCGTCGACAAGTCGAAATCGGTGCGGTTGGCGACGCCCTCCAGCTCACCCCACGGGTTGCCGGCGAAGCCGAACTTGTACTCGATGTCGACGGTGCGATCGGAGTAGTGGGACAGTTTGTCGGCGGGGTGTTCGAACAACCGCAGATTCTCCGGATCGATACCCAGCCCGACATACCATTGCAGCCGGGTGTCGATCCAATACTGATGCCATTCCTTCGCGGTCGAGGGCTCGACGAAGAATTCCATTTCCATTTGCTCGAACTCGCGCGTCCGAAAAATGAAGTTGCCCGGGGTGATCTCGTTGCGAAAACTCTTGCCGATCTGGCCGATTCCGAAGGGCGGCTTCCTGCGGGCGGTCGTCACCACGTTGGCGAAGTTGACGAAGATGCCCTGCGCGGTCTCCGGCCGCAGATAGTGCAGGCCTTCCTCGGTCTCGATGGGTCCCAGGTGGGTCTTGAGCATCATGTTGAATTCGCGGGGCTCGGTCCACTGCCCGGGCTCGCCGGTGTCCGGGTCGCGGATGTCGGCCAGCCCGTTGGGCGGCGGGTGGCCGTGCTTGGCCTCGTAGGCCTCGATGAGATGGTCGGCGCGGTAGCGCTTATGGGTGATCAACGACTCGACCAGCGGGTCGTGGAAGACCTCGACGTGGCCGGAGGCCACCCACACCTGCCGCGGCAAGATGATCGACGAATCCAGGCCGACGACGTCGTCGCGTCCGCTGACCACCGCGCGCCACCACTGCCGTTTGATGTTCTCTTTGAACTCCACACCCAACGGGCCGTAGTCCCACGCCGACCGGGTTCCGCCGTAGATCTCCCCCGAGGGAAAGACGAAGCCGCGCCGCTTGGCCAGGTTCACTACGGTGTCGATGACGGACGCCACGGGCTGGTGCACTCCCTTTCCGGGGTTGGGTGGACGCGCGTGGCGGTTGACCGCCGTGCGCAGAGCATCAGTCATGGTAGCGATCGGCGCCGCGGTCTTTGACATGCGTCATCATGCATGTGACAGTGGAAGGCAGCCGATACGGCGGATACTCTCCCACTACCTGGCACTTCTCGAGGTGATGCCGCTCCATGATGTCCCCCTCACCGTCTCCCTCGATGCCGGCCGCCGCCGGTGGCGACACCGGAACGGACCTGGACGCGGTCGCTCACGACCACGGCGAACTCGGCGCCGGTGGGCACGCCGGTCTGGTCGATTACCCCGTCCCGCCGCCGCGGGAGATCCTCGATGCCGCGGGCGAGTTGTTGCGCGCGCTGGCCGCGCCGGTGCGCATCGCCATCGTGCTGCAATTGCGGGCGTCCCATCGCTGCGTGCACGAGTTGGTGGACGCGCTCGGCGTGCCGCAGCCGTTGGTCAGCCAGCATCTCAAGATCCTGAAGGCGGCCGGCGTGGTTGCCGGCGAGCGATCGGGGCGCGAAGTGCTGTACCGGCTCGCTGATCATCACCTCGCGCACATCGTGGTGGACGCGGTCGCGCACGCGAGCGAGGACACACCGTGACGTGCGCCGGCGACGATGCAGCGCGAGGCGCTGAGGAGGAGTGGCGCACATGACAGGAGCGAGCGTCCGCTCCACCCGTCAGCGCGCGGCGATCTCGACGTTGTTGGAGACGCTCGACGAATTCCGCTCGGCGCAGGATCTGCACGACGAGTTGCGCCGCCGCGGCGAGAACATCGGTCTGACCACCGTCTATCGGACGCTGCAGTCGATGGCCGCGACGGGAATGATCGACACGCTGCGCACCGACACCGGCGAATCGGTCTACCGCAGGTGTTCGGAGCATCATCACCACCACTTGGTTTGCCGCAGTTGCGGTTCCACGATCGAGGTGGGCGATCACGAGGTGGAGGAGTGGGCGACGGCCGTGGCCGCCAAGCACGGCTTCTCCGACGTCAGCCACACCATCGAAATCTTCGGCACCTGTTCGGAGTGCCGGGGCTGACCCGCGATGCCCCCAGCGAATGTGCGGCCGGCCGCATACTCGGCGCCCACGGTGCGGCTCGCCGCACACTGGGCGATGCGGGCCGGTTCACCGTGTCAGTGTGCGGCGTATCTCGGCGCCGGTGTCCAACACCAACAGGACGAAGGTCCGTAGCGCATCGTCGGTCAGGCCGGCGCCGGGAAAGTTGTAGCGCAGCATCACGTCCGCGCTTTTTGACGCGGCCTTTCCCGAATTACGCTGCACGGCTTTGTCGTTGACCTTTTCGATCAGGCTCACGCTGCCGAAGTTGCTGTCGCGCGCCTGCTTGGCGGCGAGGTCGCTGATCTTCTTGGTCAGCGGCAGATCCCACGCCACTATCTGGGTGAGCGACACCAGGTCGAGGTCCTCGGCGATGTTCACCACCCGCAGCGATGCGATGGTGCCTTCATGGTGGACGGTCAGCGCGCCGTCGGTCTCCTCCTGCAGCGCAAGGACATCGCCGAGGATCGATGCCAGACGTTCCTGCAGTGATGGCACTATGCGCTCCCGAATCTGCGATTGCGCGAGGCGTATTCCTCGCAGGCGGCCCACAAGTCGCGACGGTCATAGTCGGGCCACAGCTTGTCCTGAAAGACGTACTCGGCGTACGCGGCCTGCCACAGCATGAAATTGCTGGACCGATGCTCCCCCGAGGTCCGCAGGAACAGGTCCACGTCGGGAATGTCGGGCCGCTGCAGGTGATGCGCCACCGTCGACTCGGTGATGCGCTCCGGGTTCAGCCGGCCGGCCGCGGCCAAACGTGCGATTTCCTTTGTGGCCTCGGCGATTTCGGCGCGACCGCCGTAGTTCACGCAGTAGTTGACGGTGATGACGTCGTTGTCCTTGGTCATGTCTTCCGCGATCGCCAGCTCATTGATCACGCTGCGCCACAGGCGGGGCCGCGACCCGACCCACCGGATCTTGACCCCTATCGTGTTCAGGTTCACCCGGCGCATGCGCACCACGTCACGGTTGAAGCCCATCAGAAAGCGGACCTCTTCGGGCGAACGCTTCCAGTTCTCGGTCGAGAAGGCGTAGAGGCTCAGCCATTTGATCCCGATTTCGATTGCGCCACAGACGATGTCGATGACGACGGCCTCACCGGCACGATGGCCGTCGGTGCGGGTCAGCCCCTGTTGGGTGGCCCAGCGGCCGTTGCCGTCCATGACGATGGCCACATGATTGGGCACCCGGTCGGACTCGATCCGGGGCGCGGCCGCCTTGGAGATGTGCTGCGGCGGCCGGCACGGGCCACCGTCGGCGGACGGCGGCAGCTCCGGAAAGGCGACAGGCCAGGTCGACTTGTCGGGAAAGACCGGATAGTCCTGCGGCGCGGGGGGCAGCTGCGGGAAACCGCGGTTTGTCACTTGCGCCCCGCCGGCCTCGGTTGGAGGGTATGTGTCTTTTGCCCGCCTCCGAGCGACAAGTTTGGCTGTCCTGCGTTTGTCGCTCGAAGGTGGGCACAACACATGCCGACTGGCGCAGATGCGGGTGTGACGGATGTGATCACCGCGCGTCAGCCGTCCCGTTAGCCACAGTCCATATCCTGCCCGATCAGCGTGGCGCGCTGGTCGGCGACGGTGCGGTCGACGTGATACGTCCGTTCTACGAGCGGCAACGTCTTGAGCTGCCGCTCCAAATGCCATTGCAGGTGCGCCGCCACCAGACCGCTGACGTAATTACGGTGCGATTGCTGGGTCTTTTCGGCGAAGTCCCAATCGCCGTCGTGCAGTGCCGACATTAGATCCAGCACTCCGGGAGGCGGCGTCGTCGAACCGGCCGGGCGGCAGTGCGTGCAGACGCTGCCGCCGGCGCCGACATGGAACGCACGATGGGGACCGGGCGTGGCGCAACGGGCACACTCGTTCAGCGCCGGCGCCCATCCGGCGATGCCCATCGCCCGCAGCAGGTAGGCGTCCAGCAGAAGGTCCCGGGACCGGCGGCCGTCGGCCACCGCCCGCAGGGCGCTCACCGTGAGCCCGTGCAGGGCCGGGGCGGGCGCCCGCTCCTCACCGGCGAGGCGTTCGGCGGTTTCCAGCATGGCGCACCCGCAGGTGTAGCGGCCGTAGTCGCTGACGATATCGGTGGCGAACGCGTCGATCGAGACGACCTGGGTGACGATGTCGAGGTTGCGGCCGGGATGCAATTGCGCGTCGATGTGCGCGAACGGCTCCAGCCGCGCACCGAATTTGCTGCGGGTGCGACGCACGCCCTTGGCCACCGCGCGGACCAGCCCGTGATCACGGGTCAGCAGGGTGACGATCCGGTCGGCTTCGCCGAGCTTGTGCTGGCGCAACACAACAGCTCGGTCTCGGTATAGCCGCATCCCCATAGTTTTGCACCCCGCCGCGACATTGCGGGTATCCGCGCCGTTAGTCTCGTACCCCGTGATTGGCGCTTCTGGGTCGGGTTTCGGGGCCCTCTCCGGCTCGGGTCCCGGATCCGGCCGCCGGCGCCTGCCCACCCTCACTGACCTGCTCTATCAGCTGGCCAGCCGCTCGGTGACCTCCACCACACTGGTGGGTCGTTCGCTGCACGCCATCCACGCCAGCCAACCCACGCTGAACGCCTTCCGGGTGGTGCTCACCGAGTCGGCGCTGGCCGACGCGGCCGAGGCCGACCGGCGCCGCGCGGCCGGGGACACCGCCCCGCTGCTGGGGATTCCGATCGCCGTCAAGGACGACGTCGACGTTGCTGGCGTGCCCACCGCGTTCGGTACCGAGGGGTCGGTCGCACCGGCGACGCACGACGCCGAGGTGGTGCGCCGCCTCAAGGCGGCCGGCGCGGTGATCGTGGGCAAGACGAACACCTGCGAGCTCGGCCAATGGCCGTTCACCAGCGGGCCCGGTTTCGGGCATACCCGCAATCCGTGGTCGCGACGGCACACCCCCGGCGGATCGTCGGGCGGCAGCGCCGCGGCGGTGGCGGCGGGCCTGGTGACGGCCGCCATCGGGTCCGACGGCGCCGGCAGCATCCGCATTCCCGCGGCGTGGACGCACCTGGTGGGCATCAAGCCACAGCGCGGACGCATCTCGACCTGGCCGCTGCCGGAGGCGTTCAACGGCATCACGGTCAACGGCGTGCTGGCCCGCACGGTGGCCGATGCGGCGCTGGTGCTCGACGCCGCTTCGGGCAACGTCGAGGGCGATCGACACAAACCGCCCGCGATCACCGCCTCCGACTATGTGGGGAAGGCGCCCGGCCCGCTGAACATCGCGCTGTCAACCCGGTTCCCCTACACCGGTTTCCGGCCCAAGCTGCACCCGGAGATCCTGGCGGCGACGCGCGCCGTGGGTGGCCAACTCGAACTGCTGGGCCACACCGTGGTGCCCGGCAATCCGGACTACGGCATGCGGTTGTCCTGGGACTTTCTCGCCCGGTCCACCGCGGGTCTGCGGGATTGGGAGGAGCGGCTGGGCGACGGCGTCGTCCTGGACCCCCGCACCCTGTCCAACCTGCGGATGGGCGCCGCGCTGGGGCAGGCGATCCTGCGCAGCGCGCGCCGCCACGAGGCGGCCGACCAGCGCCGAGTGGGCTCGATCTTCGACATCGTCGACGTGGTTCTGGCGCCGACCACCGCCCAGCCCCCGCCGTTGGCGCGGGCCTTCGACCGGTTGAGCGGCTTCGGCACCGACCGCGCCATGATCGCGGCGTGCCCGCTGACTTTCCCGTGGAACGTTTTGGGATGGCCGTCCATCAACGTTCCGGCGGGTTTCACCTCCGATGGCTTGCCGATCGGGGTGCAGCTGATGGGCCCGGCGAACAGCGAGGGCATGTTGATTTCGCTGGCCGCCGAGTTGGAAGCCGTGTGCGGATGGGCGAGCGAGCAACCCCAGCCGTGGTGGAATCAGAGCGCGGACGCTCCCCCGGCGCCCCCATCCAGCGGCTGACGCGGCGGCCGCGCGTCGTAGCAGCTAAAAACCCAGCCGGCCAAGCTGTTTGGGGTCGCTCTGCCAGTTTTTGGCGACCTTGACGCGCAGGTCGAGGTACACCTTGGTGCCCAGCAGCTTCTCGATCTGGGCGCGCGCGGCGGTGCCGACATCCCGCAGCCGGGCGCCACCTTTGCCGATGATGATGCCCTTCTGGCTGTCGCGTTCGACGTAGAGCAGCGCGTGCACGTCGATCAGGTCGTCGCGATCCTCCCGTGGGCTGACTTCGTCGATGACCACCGCCAACGAATGCGGAAGCTCGTCGCGAATCCCGTCCAGGGCCGCCTCCCGGATGAGCTCGGCCATCAAGACCTCTTCGGGTTCGTCGGTCAGCTCCCCATCGGGGTAGTAGGCGGGCCCGGGCGGCAGCGCCGCGGCCAGCACCTCGATCAAGACGTCCACCTGCGTCCCGGCCACCGCCGACACCGGGATGATCTCGGCCGAGTTACCGACCAGCTCGCTGACCGCGACCAACTGCGCGGCGACCCGATCTTTGGGCACCTTGTCGATCTTGGTGACGATGGCGGCCAGTGTCGCCCCGGGCGCGGTCGCCCGGATCTGCTCCACGATCCACCGGTCTCCCGGTCCGATCGCCTCGTCGGCCGGGATGCACAGCCCGATCACGTCGACCTCGGCGTAGGTGTCGCGCACCAAGTCGTTGAGGCGCTTGCCCAGCAGGGTGCGCGGACGGTGCAGACCCGGCGTGTCGACGAGAATGATCTGGAAGTCGTCGCGGTGCACGATCCCGCGGATGGTGTGCCGGGTGGTCTGCGGCCGCTTCGAGGTGATGGCGACCTTGGTCCCGACGAGCGCGTTCGTCAGCGTGGACTTCCCGGTGTTGGGTCGGCCGACCAAACATACAAAGCCGGAACGGAATTCAGTCATGCTGCGTGGATTCCTCGCCGTCGGGTGAGCCGTCGGATTCGACGGGGCTGAGCAGGACGGTGCCGATGCGCACTCGCCCGCGGTGATCGGTGCCGCCTTCGGCATGCAGCCGCAAACCGTGTGAGATCACCTCGGCGCCCGGCAGCGGCACCCGGCCCAATTCCAGGGCGAGCAGGCCGCCCACGGTGTCGACGTCGAGGTCGTCGTCGAACTCCACGCCGTAGAGCTCGCCGAGGTCTTCGATCGGTAGGCGCGCCGACACCCGGAAACGTTTGTCGCCCAAGTCTTCTATCGGCGCCGTCTCCGCCTGGTCGTACTCGTCGGCGATCTCGCCGACGATTTCTTCCAGCACGTCTTCGATGCTGACCAGGCCGGCGATCGCGCCGTATTCGTCGACGAGCAGCGCCATGTGGTTACGGTCGCGCTGCATTTCACGCAGCAGCGCATCCAGGGGCTTGGAGTCCGGCACGAAGACCGCCGGCCGCATCACCCGCGTCACCGGCGTGGTCCGGCCGCCACCACCCGACAAAAAAGTCTGCTGGACAAGGTCTTTCAAGTACACGACGCCGACGATGTCGTCGACATTCTCGCCGATCACCGGGATGCGTGAATGCCCGCTGCGCACCGCCAGGTTGATCGCCTGGCTGGCGAATTTGTCGCTTTCGATCCAGATCATCTCGGTGCGCGGCACCATGACCTCGCGGGCCGGGGTGTCGCCGAGTTCGAACACCGACTGGATCATCCGGCGCTCCTCGGCCGCGACCACACCGCGCTGCTGGGCCAGGTCGACGACCTCGCGCAACTCGATCTCGGAAGCGAACGGCCCGTTTCTGAGCCCCCGCCCCGGGGTGACCGCGTTACCCAGCACCACCAGCAGCCGGGTGATCGGCATCAACAACCACGAAATCGCTTGCAGCGGAAGCACTGTCGTCAATGCGATGGAATAGGCGTGTTGGCGGCCGAGGGTGCGTGGGCCCACCCCCATGACGACGAAGCTGGTCACCACCATGATCGCCGCGGCGCCGAACAGCCCCCACCTCAGTCCGAAGTTGTCGTAGAGGAACACCACCAGCAGCACGGTCGCGGTGATCTCGCAGGTGATCCGCAGCAGCACAACGAGGTTGATATAGCGGGGCCGCTCCGACATCACCTTGGACAGCGCCACCGCCCCGGGCCGCTCGTCGCGCACCATCTCCTGAACCCGGGCCAGCGACACCGTGCTGATGGCCGCATCGATCGCGGCGAAAAGTCCGCCCAGCGCGATCAACGCGACCGCGCCGAGCAGCTCAGACCAGCCGGTCAATGCTCGCACCTCGACGTTGTCACTGACTCCCCTACGGCTTCGCTAGGACTCAGCGGCGTCGTCCTCGCTGCGATTCCGGCGATTGAGCAGCCAGGCGATCAGGCCCACCACCACCGCAAACCCACCGAAGCGCAGCGCCATGGTCCACGCGGACTGGTGGGGCTGGCCGGGCTCCTGGTGGTGAACGGCGAGCAGCACCAAAAAGCCGCCGTCGTCGGTGAGGCCGACACCCGGCGTCGGCTGGGTCTTGAGCACCCGGATCTGGGCGGGGGCGCTGCTGGAGTTGTCGATCTGTCCCCAGGCCAAGGTGGAGTCGTCGAGCAGGAACGTGTCCTGGCTGCCCTGGGGCTGGCTACCGTCGTGACCCACCACCGCGACGTGGCCCACTTCCACGGTCTCGCCTTTGGCGGGAACGGACACGACGACGTTCTCGTACAGCTTCGGGGGCGCCGGCGGCCGGTAGTCCGGCGGCGGCGGCCCGTTGTAGCCGTTCAGCGGTATCGAGCCCCCGCCGTAGAAGCTGCCCGACGCCACGTAGCTGTCGCCGACCGCGGTGAAGGGGACCAGGCCGACGGTCGCCGCGTCGAGCACCATCCGGGCGCCGTGCGGCAGGTACAGCTGCTGGTAGGCGCCGTTGTAGAAGTAGCGGAACGTCATCGCCTGATTGAGCGGGTTGTAGAGGGTCGGGCGGCGATAGGCGTCGTCGTAGTCGACGTAGTCCCAGTGGCGCGGCCGGACGAACCGGTGATCGTCGATCTTCAAGATGTCGACGTTTTGCCGGTGGGAATTCACGACGTTTTGCACCTGCTGGTTGAAGTCCACCTCGGTCGGCGGCTTCGGCGGGTTGGCGGGGTCGGCGCGGCTCACCGGTGCCGCCTTGGCCGCCGCGATCGCCAGCGACGGCGCATCCAGCCCTCTCGGCGGCGCGACCACCGGGGCGTTGCGCGGCGCATCGGGGCCCGGCGGATTGATCTCCAGCACCGGGACGCTGTTCTGACCCGAATTCGGCGGCGGAAGGACCAGCGGGTTCTGCACCGGCGGTGGAGGCGGGGGTGGCTCGTACACCGGGATGGGCACTTCTGGAACCGGTGTCGGCGCGTTGCTCGGGGGCCCCTGGACACCGCGCTTGTCCTCGTTGCACACGTTGGCCGTGTGGTACGCGTTCACGTAGAACATGCAGCGCTGGCAGGAGACGGGATTCGATCCCGCGCCGGCGCAAGGGGCCGCCTGCGCCACCGTGCCGGGGATGGCGACGATCATCGAGATCGGCGCGAACGCGATGGCTGCCGCCACCAGAATCCAGAGTCGGCTCAATTGTCGAAATACCTTGACTTGTCCAGCAACCGGCGGTCGCGCTCCTCCTGGCGGTCCTGGCGGTAGGCCTCGACCTGGTCGGCGACCCACTCTTCGAGCAACCGGTCCTGCAGGGCGAACATCTCCTTTTCCTCATCGGGCTCGCCGTGGTCGTAACCGATCAGGTGCAGCACACCGTGGATGGTCAGCAACGCCAGCTCGTGGCCCAGGCTGTGCCCCGCAGTGGCAGCCTGACCGGCGGCGAATTCCGGGCACAGCACGATGTCGCCCAGCATCGAGGGGCCGGGCTCGGGGGCGTCCGGGCGCCCGCCCGGCTCGAGCTCGTCCATCGGGAAGCTCATCACGTCGGTGGGGCCGGGCAGGTCCATCCAGCGCATGTGCAGGTCGGCCATCGCGGCGGTGTCCAGCAGCACCATCGACAGCTCGGCCGCCGGATTGACGTCCATCTTGGCGATGACATGCCGCGCGACGCTGATCAACTCGGCTTCGGAGACATCGATGCCCGACTCGTTGGATACCTCAATGCTCATAGAACCCGCTCGCCGCACCATCATCGGCGACCGCGCGAGCCCGACGCCCGCCGCGTCGCCCGGTTCATCGTCAGGTCGGGCTCTTCGAACTTGGCATAGGCGTCGACGATTTCCGAAACCAGCCGGTGGCGCACCACATCCACGCTGGTCAGCTCGGCCACGTGGATGTCCTCGACGCTGTCGAGGATCTCCATCGCCGAGCGCAGGCCCGACTTGGCACCGCCCGGAAGGTCGACCTGGGTGATGTCGCCGGTGACGACGATCTTGGATCCGAAACCCAAGCGGGTGAGGAACATCTTCATCTGCTCGCCGGTGGTGTTCTGCGCCTCGTCGAGAACGATGAACGCGGAATTAAGGCTCCTGCCCCGCATGTACGCCAGCGGCGCCACCTCGATGACGCCCGCCGACATCAGCTTGGGGATCAGCTCGGCGTCCATCATGTCGTAGAGCGCGTCGTACAGCGGCCGCAGATACGGGTCGATCTTCTCGCTGAGCGTGCCCGGCAAAAAGCCAAGGCGCTCACCGGCTTCCACGGCGGGCCGGGTCAAGATGATGCGGCTGACCTGTTTGGTCTGTAATGCGTTGACCGCCTTGGCCATCGCCAGATACGTCTTGCCGGTACCGGCCGGGCCGACTCCGAAGACGATGGTGTTGGCGTCGATGGCGTCGACGTAGCGCTTCTGGTTGAGCGTCTTGGGCCGGATCGTCTTGCCGCGCCGCGACAAGATGTCCAGCGTCAGCACTTCGGCCGGTGACTCATTGTCGGTACCGGCCAGCATGGCGACGCTGTGCCGGACCACCTCCGGGGTCAACGGCTGCCCACTGGCGACGATCGCGATCAGCTCGGATATCACCCGCTCGGCGAGCGCGACGTCGGCGGGCTCACCGGAGATGGTGAGGTTATTGCCGCGCACGTGCAGATCGGCGTCCAGAGTGCGTTCCAGGGAGCGCAGGTTCTCGTCTGCCGAACCCAGCAGGCCCATGACGGTATCGGGCGGAACGTTGATGCTGCTGCGAACTTGAGCGTCGGCCTGGAGGGCTCCGGCTGCGTCAGCAGCGCTGGTCTCGCGGGGCGTCACGTGGTTTTCGATGCCTGCCTTGTGTGAAGTACTCGCCGATCCCGGCGTTTTCTAGCGCTTTTATCCTACCGCCGGGTGACGCTGACCCCAATGCGCAGCACGCCGTGAATGCTCAGCGCCGCAACAGGGTGTTCGCCGGCGGGTCCTTGTCCTGCACCTTGTGGGCCTGCGTCACACCGGTGGCGGGCGGCCGTACAGGGAAAAGCCACTCGCATTCACAGCCCTGACGGGTGATCCCATCGCGGCGTCAGCACCCCGAGCGCACCCAGCGCCACGGCCGCGGCGGTCGACGTCCGCAGCACCTGCGGACCCAGCCGCACCGGCGCGGCGCCCGCGCCGGACAACTCCGCAATCTCGTCGTCGGCGATGCCGCCCTCGGGGCCGACCACCAGGAACACCGATGTCGCTCCCGTGAGGTCGAAGTCGGCGAGCCGGGCGGTGGTCGACTCGTGTAAGGCCAGCACCGTCGCGCCGCCGGCCACCTCGTCGCGGATCCGCGACGTCAGTTCCGCGGTAGACAGCACACCGTCGACCGACGGGATGTGCGCCCGGCGGGACTGCCGGGCCGCCGAACGGGCGACGGCACGCCAGCGGCGCAAACCTTTGTCGACCCGGGCGCCGTGCCAGTTGGCCACGCAACGCGCCGCCTGCCAGGCCAGGAACCCGTCGGCGCCGGCTTCGGTGGCCAACTCGATGGCCAACTCCGCTCGCTCCGACTTCGGCAGCGCCTGCACCACCGTCACGGGTGGACACCCAGGCGCGACGGTCCAGCGCTTCAGCACCCGCGCGCGCAACCCGTCACGCCCGGCGTGCTCCACCTCGCAGTGCGCCAGGGCTCCGGCGCCGTCGCCGAGCACCAGCTGCTCACCGGGCCGAATCCGCCGCACGGTGGCGGCATGAAACCCCTCGTCGCCGCCCAGGACGGCCAGCGCGCCGGTCTCGGGCAGATCGTCGGTGTAAAACAGGGTCGCGACCATGGGCGCGCGTTCGCGCTCCGGTTAGCGGCCGGTGAAGGTTTCGCGGAGCCGGCTGAACAATCCGCCGCCGGCGTGGGTCGAGCGCACCTCGGGGACGTCGCGGCTGCGGCGAGCCTTCAGTTCGCGCAGCAGTTCGCTGTCGCGGCTGTCCAGACGGGCGGGAACCACCACCTCGACATGGACATGCAGATCGCCGCGGGTACCGGTCCGCAGGTGCGGCATCCCGTGGCCGCGCAGCGTGATGACCGAAGCCGGTTGCGTGCCAGGCGGAATGGTGATTTCGCTGACGCCGTCCAGGATGGCGTCGACGGTGACCGTGGCGCCCAGCGCCGCGTCGACCATCGGCACCGAAACGGTGCAGTGCAGGTCGTCGCCCTCGCGGACGAAGACGTCATGGCTCTGTTCGTGAACCTCGACGTACAGATCACCGGCCGGGCCCCCGCCGGGGCCCACCTCGCCCTGGGAGGCCAGGCGCACGCGCATGCCGTCGCCGACGCCGGCGGGGATCTTGACGCTGATCTCCCGGCGGGCGCGCACCCGGCCGTCGCCCATGCACTGGTGGCACGGGTCGGGGATGACGACGCCGACGCCGCGGCAGGTCGGGCACGGCCGCGACGTCATCACCTGCCCCAGCAGGGAACGCTGCACGGTCTGGACCTCGCCGCGACCACCGCAGGTGTCGCACGGCACCGGCGCCGAATCGCCGTTGGTGCCCTTGCCCTGGCAGCGGTCGCACAACACCGCGGTGTCGACGGTGACCTGCTTGGTCACGCCGGTCGCGCACTCTTCGAGATCGAGCCGCATCCGCAGCAGCGAATCCGAGCCCGGCCGCACCCGCCCGATGGGGCCGCGGGAGGTCGCGCCGCCGCTGAAGCCGCCACCGAAAAAGGCCTCGAACACATCGCCCAGGCCACCGAAGCCGCCGCCGAAGCCGCCGCCCGCCGCGGCCGCGCTCTCCATCGGATCTCCGCCCAGGTCGACGACCCGCCGCTTCTCGGGATCGCTCAGCACCTCGTACGCGACGCTGATTTCCTTGAACTTCGCCTGCGCGGCCTCATCGGGGTTGACGTCGGGATGCAGTTCGCGCGCCAACTTGCGGTACGCGCGCTTGATCTCCCCGTCGTCGGCGTTTCTGCTCACGCCGAGCAGCCCGTAATAATCGCGTGCCACGCCTGACTCTCCTATACCTGGTCTTTCTCCGCGCCTACCCACACTGCGGGTGCGCGTTCATCGAGCACCCAGGACTTCGCCGATATATAGGGCAACCGCAGCAACGCTGGCGATAGTTCCCGGATAGTCCATCCGGGTGGGCCCCAGCACACCCATTCCCCCGTAAACGGTGTCGGAGGTGCCGTAGGCGGTGGTCACCACGGAGGTACCCAATATCTGCTCGGCGGCCGTCTCATGGCCGATGCGCACCGTCACCTTACCGGCTTCCTGCTGGGCCGCCAGCAACCGCAGCACCACGACCTGCTCCTCGAGCGCTTCCAGGATGGAGCGCAGCGAGCCACCGAAATCGGCGGCGTTGCGGGTCAGGTTGGCGGTACCGCCCATCAGCAAGCGTTCCTCGGTGTGCTCGACCAGTGACTCCAGCAACACCGTCGCCGATCGGCCCACGGCGTCACCCAGTCCGTCCGGGCTGCTCAGCTGTCCGGCGAGGTCGGCCACCGCGACCGAGGCGGCCGGCAGTTTCTTGCCCACCAGCGCCTGGCCGAGCAGCTCCCGCAGCTGCGAAAGCTCGTGGTCGTCGATGACGTTGCCGAGTTCGACGACGCGCTGGTCCACGCGGCCGGAGTCGGTGATGACGACCATCAGCAGCCGCGCCGGTGTCAGGGCGATCACTTCGAGGTGGCGCACCGTCGACGACGACAGCGTCGGGTACTGCACGACGGCCACCTGCCGGGTCAGTTGCGCCAGCAGACGCACCGCGCGACGCAAGACGTCGTCGAGGTCGACACCGGACTCGAGGAAGCCTTGGATCGCGCGCCGTTCGGCCGAGGACATCGGCTTGACGTCGTCGAGCCGGTCGACGAATTCGCGGTAGCCCTTCTCGGTGGGCACTCGCCCGGAGCTGGTATGCGGCTGGGCGATGTAGCCCTCGGCCTCGAGCACCGCCATGTCGTTGCGGACGGTCGCCGACGAGACGCCGAGGTTATGGCGCTCCACCAACGTCTTGGAACCGATCGGCTCTTTGGTGGCGACGAAATCGGCGACAATCGCCCGCAGCACCTCGAACCGACGGTCATCGGCACTTCCCACTGGTCGTCACCTCCTTCGAGACCGTATTGACCGAGTTCATTTTACGGTCTCGCGCTCATCCGACGTCACCAGTGGAGCGCGAGCCGGCGCAAGGGCTCCCTCTTCATCGGCCTGTTGGGTTGCTTGTGCGCCTGCTCGCCGGGACGTCCGGTGTCCGACTAGCCTTTCCAGGATGAACCGATCGGGGCAGGGCAACGCGTCGGGAAAGATCGGCCGATGATTTTCAAGGGCGTGCGCGACGGCAAACCGTATCCCGAGCACAACCTGTCCTATCGGGATTGGTCCCAGATACCGCCGCAGCAGATCCGGCTCGACGAATTGGTCACTACCACAACGGTGCTCGCGTTGGACCGCCTGCTCTCGGAGGACTCCACCTTCTACGGCGATCTCTTTCCGCATGCGGTGCGGTGGAAGGGCGTCATCTATCTCGAAGACGGTCTGCACCGCGCGGTGCGCGCCGCGCTGCGCAACCGCACCGTGCTGCACGCCCGCGTGTTCGACATGGATATGCCGCTGGGCCAGCCGGGATGACTCGAGCGGTCACGTTCGGGCTTTCCCGCGTGTCGACCTAGTGAGGACGTTGGTTCACGACCACAACTTGCCAGGAGGACGCCATGCCACGGCTCCAGGGAGTCTCCGACCGCGACGCCGGACTGGGCGCCAAGATCGCCTTCTTCTTCACCCGCCGCAAGCTCGCGCAGATGACCGGCCTCGAGACCGCGGGCATGCTGGAGCCGCTGCGGATGTACGCCCACATCCCGAGATTGCTCAACGCCTACGGCAAATTGGAGCAGGCGGAGTCGAAGCTGGACGTTCTCAGCCCGCGCCACCGCGCACTCGCGGAGCTGAAGTCGGCGACGACGGTGCGCTGCGAGTACTGCATCGACCTCGGCTCACAGATCGCCCGGCAATGGGGCATCACCGACGAAGAACTGCTGGGGATGGCCAATTACCGTGATGCGCCGTGCTTTTCAGATGTCGACAAGCTGATCCTCGAGTACGCGACCGCGATCAGCCGCACCCCGGTCGAGGTGAGCGATCGACTTTTCGACGCGCTGCGTGCGCACTTCGACACCGCTCAACTCGTCGGCCTGACCCACGTCATCACGCTGGGCAACCTTCGTGCGCGCTTCAACATCGCGCTCGACATCGGGTCGTCGGGCTTTTCCGGCAACCGGGTGTGTGCCGTGGCGGAGACCGATCGGCCGTGACACGGCCCGATGCGTCACTGGCGGCACTGACGGCCCGCTTCGAGGCGGCCCGGCCACGGTTGGGTGCCCTCGCCTACCGCATGCTGGGCTCGATCGACGACGCCCAGGACGCCGTGCAGGAGGCCTGGCTGCGGTTGAGCCGCAGCTCCGGGGAAGCGATCGCGAACCCCGACGCCTGGCTGACAACGGTGGTGGCCCGCATCTGCCTGAACATGTTGCGCGACCGCCGAACCCACGGCGGCGACGAGCTGACCGTTCACCTGCCCGATCCGATCGTGGAAACCGAGGGTGAATTCGACCCCGAACACCGCGCGATGCTGGCCGACGCCGTGGGGCTGGCCTTGTTCGTGGTGCTGGACACGCTGCCGCCGGCCGAGCGGCTGGCCTTCGTGCTGCACGACGTCTTCAGCGTCCCGTTCGGTCAGATCGCCGGCATCGTCGACCGGACGCCGGAGTCGGCCCGCAAGCTGGCCAGCCGGGCGCGCCGACGGATCGAGCGGGCCGACCCGGTTCCCGACGGCAACCTCGCCGCCCAGCGTGAGGTCGTCGACGCCTTCTTCGCGGCGGGGCGCAGCGGTGACTTCGAGCGCCTGGTGTCGGTGCTGCACCCCGAGGTGGTGTTGCGCGGTGACTTCGGCCCGGCCGGGACGGGGCTCCGGGCCGACGGCGCGGCCACGGTGGCCAAGCTGGCCCGAAGCTACGCCGGGCCCGACCGCGAGGTGCGCACCGCGACCGTCAACGGCGCCGCCGGCGCCGTCATCTTCGTCGCCGGACGCGCGGCGTCCGTCATGGGATTCGTGGTACGCGACGGCCGGATCCGGGCGATCGATGTGCTGGCGGATCCGGCACGCATCGCGAGATTAGACCTGCGCGCTCCCGGCGCCGATCACTGACCGGCGGCCTGCAGCAACTCCATCGCCGATGCCCGCGACAGCACCCAGCCGCCCTGATTGACGAACGTGACGTTCTGGGTGACCGGTGACGTCAGCTTGGGACCGGAGACCGACACGTCGGCGGTCGCCGAACCGGCCGCGGTCGGTTGGATGTTCGTCACGTCGAACGACAGCGGCAGGTCGCCGTTTTTCGCGGCCTTCTGCAGCTTCTTGTCGGCGACGTGGGCTTCGATGCCGCTGATGCCGCCCTGCACCAGGTAGCTCTTGTTGCTGAACGGCACGCTCGGGTCGGCCAGGCTGTTGAGCACGCCGGTCAGCTGATCGGGAGTCGGGACGTTGGCGCCCGCGACCGGCTGCGCCGGCGGCGGATCCTGCGGAAGCGGCGCACCGATCGTGGCGAGCTGCACCCCGACCTGGGTGCTGGGCGCCGACATCGAGGTGAGGCCGGCGGCCGCGCCCCCGACGATGGCCAGAGCTGCCACGCTGGTGGCAAGCGTTTTAACGGTTTTCATGGTTCCCCCTATTGGTGGGCACGAATATCGACGCGCGGGTGGTGTCAGCGTGCCCGTTGCGTCTCTTATTTCGTGTCTCGGCACCGATACGTTACGGCCAGCCGTTGTGGAAACAACATGAGCAACCTGTGCGCCGGCTGTGCGGGCGCGGTCCGGCGGTGGCCGTAGCTGCCAAACCCCATGCGCCTCCGGAAGGCGACGCATGGGGTGTCCTTGAGTGTCGGAACATCTGGCGAATCCGCCAGACTGGCATCGGGTTTACGCGGTCGACGCCGCGGGGTGATCAGTTGGTGGCGGTCGCGGCCTGTATCAGAGCGATCGCCGCGTCATGCTGCAAGACCCAGTTCCCGCCCTGGTCGACGAACGCGAGGTGTTTGGTGACCGGGCCGGCGAACTTCGGGCTCGAGATGGCGACGTCGGCCTGGGCCATGTTCGGACCGGCCGGCGCGATGTTCGTCACGTTGAACTGCTCGGGAAAGTTCCCGTTGCGGTAGGCCTTTCGCAGGTCGTGGTCGGCCACCATGCCCTCGTTCTGACTGACGCCGTTTTCAATGAAGTTGGCCTTCTCCCTGTAGTTGACGCCGGGATCGGTTACTTGGTTACACAGGTTGGCCAATTGATCCGCCGTCGGCAATTGCCCCGGCGCCGCGGGCGGCGGGGGCGGAGGCGGCGGCGGGTCTTGCGGCAGTGGCGCTCCGAATGCCGCCAGCTGCACATCATGCAGACCAATCGGCGCTGCAAGAGAAGCCACACCGGCGGCAGGGCCGCCAATGGCGGCCAGCGCCACCACGCCCGTGGCAATGGACTTCACGGTTTTCACAGATCCCCCTTCGATGCACATGAACCGTTGCGGGATTTCGCGGATGCGCCGCACGCGGTCACACGTCTTCATGTTTGAAGATGGTGTAAGTGTGCATGGTGACACCGGCATTTGTGTCTCAAGTTGGTCACGTTACGACGACGCTACGGCGCCGGCGCGGGACAACACTCTGAATATCCTGTGCCGCAGGTGTGTAGCGACTCGCGCTTGGCCCTTACTCCCCCGCGAGCGTCTCAATCAGGCTCTTGGGCCGGATATCTGACCAGTTCTGTTCGACGTACTGCAGGCAGTCCGCGCGGCTTGCTTCACCGAAGACCACGCGCCACCCCGCGGGCGTGTCAGCGAAGGTCGGCCAGAGGCTGTGCTGATCCTCGTCGTTGGCCAGCACCACGAAGGTCGCGTTCTCGTCATCAAAGGGGTTGGCGCTCATCATGTCTCCTTTGCAGGGGATACTTGGACGGGCTGACGGTGGAACCCAACACCCGATCGGATAGCAGTCCAAGGCAGCTCAGGTTGGGGAACCCGGGCCCTTGGGTAAGTCCTGACAGGTTCGGCAGGAACAACTTGGGTGTGACGTCTGTGACGGCCAAGTCATAACCTATCGCCTCCTGCAGCCGCTCCGACGTCAGGGGGCCGCCCAGGCCGAGTTCGAGCAGATCAAGCGCGTCCTGGCTGAACAACGGTGCGAACCAAAGCGAGTCGGCACCGGAGCCGTCGATGACGAGATCGAACCCGTGGACCGTCTCGAGGTTCTCGCTGCCGCGGTTGGTGGACAACGTCAGCCGGATCTGACCCTGCCTGCCGACCGCGTGGGCGACGCGGCCCCGCAGGTGGTGGATGCGGTCATCGGCCAGCAACGCCTCCTGAACGTTCGACGAAAACACGCCGCGGTCGGTGCGCGCCAACGCATCACGGCGTTCGGCCAAGGTGAGGGCCGGCCAGTTGGTGGGATCGGAGAACAGCGAGTTCTCGAAAAATCCCTCGCCGCGGGTGAACAGCGTCGCCTGCGGGGAGATGACGGTGATACTCGAGACCCGGTGCCGGAACAGCTCATTGAGCATCGCCGCGGCTGTCTCTCCGCCACCGATCACCGCGACCCGCTCCGCGCTGATCCGGTCGTGATTGGCGGCGCGGTCCCAGAACTGGGCAATCGACAGCACGCGCGGATTGCCGGGAAGCAAAGACTTTTCGGCCTGGCCGGGGCCGGTGATCATCAACGCGTCGGCGTGCACCGTGGTCTCGTGGGTGTGCAGCGCCCAACGATCCCCGGTGACGGCCAGTCGTTCGACCTCGCCGTGCACCACATTCATGCCCACGTGGTCGGCGACCCAACTCAGATACTGGCTCCATCGGCGATGCGCCGGTGCCGGCCTGCCACGGTCGATCCACTCGGCGAACGACGCGGTGGCGATCAGATAGGACTGCCAGCTGTAGCGGGTCATCCGCTCGTCCAACTCGGCATTGCGGCGCGGCACCAGCGCCGAGCGGTAGGGAAACCCGACATCCTTTTCGGGGCTGGTACCCAGCCGGTGCGCACCGTCCGTCCAGCCGCCGCTGGCCTGCCAGTTCGCCGCGACGCCGATCCGTTCCACGGCGACCACGTCCGGAACCTCGACGCCCATGTCGCGCAGAACCGAAGCCTTGGCGGCCACAGCCACCGCCTTGGCCCCGGCGCCCACGATCGCAAGTGTGCTCATTTCACCATCTCCCGCAGCGAATCGATCCAAAGTCCTTGCAGCGCGGTCATGTCCGCGTCAGTGAGAATGTCGGGTAGGGCGCGCCACTGCGCCGCCAACACCCGCTCTCCGCCGTACGTGAGCACCATCGCCGCGATGGTGAGCTCGTGGCGCACCGCCAGCTCGGGCTCCGGCACCGGCGACACCCCGGCGAGCAGCTCGCGCTCGAGCGTCAGCCCGGTGCCGCCGCCGGTGTGGGCGGCGCCGAGGTAATTCAGCAGGAGCTGCGGGGGCGGCAGGCCCGCGAGCCGCTCGGCGGTGTCGTCGCGTAGGTAGCGCAGCAACCCGAAGTCGAGTCCGTCGCCCGGGATCGCGGCCAGCTTCTCCGCCACGCTGTGCGGGTCGGTCGAGTCCAGCCGCACCGGGTAGATGGAGCTGAGCAGGCCCACCGTGTCGCCGGTGTCGATGGTGTGTGCACCCGGCCCGTCGACCAAACCGTCCGCGCGGCCGTGGGTTTCGAGCGCCAACAGCGGCGGCGGCGTGGGCTGGCCGCGCAGCCGCCGCCAGCTCGTCACGGTCGCCGCGGTGGCGGCAACCAACAGCGTGGGCAACGGCAGATCCGAATTCAGCAGCCGCCGTGTGAGATCGGCGTCGGTGGCCACGTTGCGGACGATCAGATCGCGGGCGCGATCGCGGCCCGGATCGAGCCGCCGGGCCCCGAGGTCGGGATCGTCGCCGTCCAACTCCGACGCCCAGTACCGCACCGTGCCCAACCCGTGCGCACGCGTGGTGAGCGCGTCGGCCCAGCGCCGATAGCTGGTGTGTTCCCGAATGGGTGCCGGTGAGTGGCCGGTGGCCGAGGCCGTCAGGGCGGCACCGAGTTCACCGAGGATCACCCGCCACGACGCCGGGTCCAGCGCCACCACGTGCGCGGCCAGCAATAGAACGCTCTCGCCGGCCGGGGGTCGGAGCCACACCGCGGCCAGCAGCGTTCCGCGTTTGGGGTCCAACCGGTCAACGGCCTGGGCGACGTGATCCGGCACCGCTGCGCCCAGATCGCCGGCCACCTCAACCTCTTTGAGTTCGCCCAGGGCGTCCCGGGCCGGTACCGGAACCAGCGTCATGGTGGGGCGGTCCACCCGGGTGCGCAGCACTTCGTGGCCGTTGATGATGCTGGCGAGCGCGGCATCGAGTTGTTCGCGGCGCAGCGTCTCGGGCAACCGGATGGCTTCGGTCTGGGCGAGCCGGCGCGGGTCGCCGTGTTCGTAGAGCCATCGGCCGTTGGGCAGCAACGGCATCGGTCCGGTCCCGTCGTCCACCTGCTGGGCGGTGGCCGCGGTTTCCGAGTCAATCGCTTCGCCCAGTTCGCGGACGTTGGTGCAGTCGAGGATGAGTCTGGCGCGCAGCGCGATTCCGCGCGCCCGGGCGGCCTGTACCACCGACAGCGCCATGATGCTGTCCAGTCCCAGCTGCAGGAAGTCCGCGGTGACGTCGATTCGCGGGTGCCCGAGCAGTTCGGCGAGCAGTTCGGCCAGGGTGGATTCGGTGGCGGTCTCGGGTGTCGCCGCGCCTCCGACGGATTCGGCGGCGTCGACGGCGGCCAGCGCGGATTCGTCCAGCTTGCCGTTGGGAGTCAACGGGATTTCGTCGACCATGACGATGCGCTGCGGCACCATGTAGCGCGGCAGTTTGGTGCTGAGCATGGCACGCAGGTCGGTGACCGTCGGCTTGGTGCCCGCGGCGTCGGTGGTCGCCACGTACGCGGTGAGCCGCGGTGCGCCATTGCGCTGATGCACCAGCACGCCTGCGTGCCGGACGGCGGGATGCGATTCGAGGGCGGCGGCGATTTCTCCGGGCTCGACGCGGTGGCCACGGATCTTCACCTGGGCGTCCGCGCGACCGACGTATTGCAGTGTGCCGTCGCGCATCCGGCGCACCAGGTCGCCGGTTCGATACATCCGCTCAGCGGGTGCAAACGGGTCGGCGACAAAGCGCGCCGCGGTCTCGCCCGCGCGGCCCACATAGCCACGGGCCAGCTGGGCCCCGCCCAGGTAGAGTTCGCCCGTCGCGCCGCAGGGGACCGGCCGCAGCCCGGAATCCAGCACGTATCCGCGGGTGTGCCGGGTCGGCCGTCCGATGCAGGGCTCCTCGTGCTCGGCGATGGCGGCCACCACTGCCTCGACCGTCGTCTCGGTCGGCCCATAGCAGTTGAACGCCGCCATCGATGCGGTGCTGCACACCTTGCGGATTCGAGCCCAGGCCGCGCTGCCGACCGCCTCGCCCCCCAGCGCCAGCACCGTCAACGGCGCGTCGGTCAGCAGGCCGAATGCCTGCAGCTGGGCGAACATCGATGGGGTGGTGTCGATCATGTCGATGCCGTGCTCGGCGATCAGCGCGACCAGCGCCTCGGCATCGGTCTGGGTTTGCTCGTCGACCACGTGCACGCCGTGGCCGTCGAGCAAGGCGACCAACGGCTGCCAGGCGGCGTCAAAGGCGAACGACCACGCGTGGGCGATGCGAAGCGGCCGGCCCAGCGTGGCGGCCGCGGGCCGCAGCACACCATCCAGATGGTCGTCGGCGTACGCGCCCACCGCGCCGTGAGTTCCGATGACGCCCTTGGGTTCTCCCGTCGTACCCGAGGTGAACACGACATACGCGGCCTGCTCGAGCGGGACGTCAACCGGGGTGAAGTCGCCCTGCGGCCGGCGTGCTTCGAGCAGCTCCTTGGTCAACTCTTCGTCCAAGACGATCGTGGCGCCGGATTGGCGCAGAATCGAGGTCACCCGTTCCGGGGGCATCCCCGGCTCCATGGGCACGCACATGCCGCCGGCCTTGAGCACCGCGAGCATCGCGACGACGTACTGCGGGCCCCGGGAAAGCCTTGTCCCGACCGGAGTTTCGAGCGTGACCCCCCTGCGAGCGAGCTCGGCGGCCAGCCGGGTGGTCCGGTCGTCCAGCTCGCGGTAGCTCAGTGTCCCACCCGCCCAGCTGACCGCCGGACTGTCCGGTGTCCTGGCCACGACGTCGGCGAACCGCGTGTGAATGCACCGGGGCGTTTTCGGGGCGGGCGCGCCGGCGGCCCGCAACGGGGCCGTCTCGTCCTCGAAGAGGACGCTGACGTCGCGCAGCGGACGCTCCCACTCCTGCAGCAGCCGCTCGGCGGTGGTCAGCACCCGCTGTCCGAAGGTTTCGGCGGGAATGGCGCCCAGCGCGCCGTCGATCACTTCGATCAGCACCACCAGTTCACCGGCGTCCATGTGGGCGGCGACGGCGATCGGGAAATGCGACAAGGTTTGCAGGGCGGACGGCCGGAATGTCGCACCGCCGGAGGTCAATTCGCCACCGGAGGACAGGCCGTTCATCGGGAAGTTCTCGTAGACCAACAGGGTGTCGAACATCTCCCCGACCCCGCCGAGGGCCCGCAACTGGGCGTGCCCGAGATAGCTGTGCTCACGCAGCAGCGCGGCATCGCGCTGCACGGCGCGGCATTGTTCGCCGGCACCCGCGGCCGGGTCCAGCCGCACCCGCAGCGGCACGGTGTTGATGAACAAACCGACCATGGTCTCGACGCCGGTCAGTTCGGGCGGCCTGCCCGACACCGTGACCCCGAAAACCACATCGAGGGTGTCGGTCAGCCGGGACAACACCAGCGCCCACGCCATTTGCATCAGGGTGTTGACGGTGATGCCGCGCGAACGGGCCTCCTCGACCAACCGCGCGGTGGCCTGGGCCGGCAGCCGCAGTTCGGTGGTGCGCGGCAATGCCGTCTGCTGTCGGTCGGTGGTGTCGATCGAGCCCAGGGCGGCGGCCAGCAGGGTGGGCCCCGGCAGGCCGGCGAGGTGACGGCGCCAGACCTGCCGGCTGGTCTCCGGGTCGCGGGCGGCCAACCAGCCAATGTAATCGCGGTATGGCCGCGGCGCGACGGGCAGCGCCGACAGATCACCGCCGGCCTGGTACAGGATCATCATCTCGTTGATGAACACCGGCATCGACCAGCCGTCGATCACGATGTGATGGGCGGTGAGCACCAGACGCCATTGCGCGCCGGGCAATTCGATCAGCAGGAAGCGGATGGCCGGGCCGTGTTCCAGATCGAATGGTCGCCGGCGCTCACCCGTTTGCAGCGCCGGCACGTCCTCGGGTGCGGCCATGACGAATCGCCACGGCAACTCGACGCGGGACGGCACGATCTGCACCGGCCGCGGGATGCCCCGGCTGAAGAAGCTGGCCCGCAGGTTCGGGTGGCGAACCAACATCTTCTCCGCGCACTCGCGCAGCAGCGCGACGTCGAGTGCGCCGGAGATGTCGGCGGCCATGCCGATCACGTACGGGTCGTCCGCGGCTTCGCCGTCGGAGAATTCGGCGAGCGTGGTCAGCGAGTACAAGCCCTCCTGCAGCGGGCTCAGCGCCATCACGTCCTCGATGTCGGGCGCGACGTCGGTTCCGGCGGCCGTCATGTCGTGCCTTCACGCGAGGACGACCAAAGTTGTGTGACCGCAGCCAGATCCGAGGATGACAGACCGGAGGTGCTCATCGGCTCGAAACGGACGTCGGCCGCCTGATCGTCCTGCGCGGCATCGATCTCCGCGTCTCCCAGCGCATCCAGGGCGGCGGCCAGCTGCTGCACCGTCGGATTCTCGAAGATCATGCGCGGACTCACGGCCAGGCCGGCTGCCCGCGCGCGAGAGGCCAGCTGCACCGACAGGATGCTGTCGCCGCCGAGGGCGAAGAAGTCGTCGAAGCGGCCGACGTCGGGGGTCGACAGCAGTTCGGCGAACACCTTGGCCAGCGCCCGTTCGGTGTCGGTGCGGGTCGGTTCGGTCAGGCCGCGGGTGCTGACCGCCGGACGCGGCAGCCCGGGCCGGTTCAGCTTGCCCGATTCGGTCTTGGGGAGGACGTCGAGGACGGTCAGCGACGACGGCATCATGTAGCCCGGCAGCGTCGTGGCGATCGCGGCGCGCACCTGGCCCGCGAACTCCGCCTTCGCGGCGTCATCGACGATCTGCCGTTGCGGCACAACATATCCGGCCAGCGACGTGCCGCCGTGCACATCCCAGGTGCGGGCCGCTGAGGCGGCGACGCCGTCGGCTGCCGCCAGGGCCGCCTCGACCTCGGCCAACTCGACCCGGAAACCGCGGACCTGCACCTGGTGGTCGGCACGTCCGACGAATTCCAGTTGTCCGTCGTCGGTCCACCGGGCCAGGTCGCCGCTGCGGTACAAGCGCGAACCGGGCTCGACACCATAAGGATTGGCGACAAACCGTGTCGCGGTCAGGCCGGGGCGCTTCCAATACCCACGGGCCAGTTGGTCACCCGCGTAGTACAGCTCGCCCACCACCCCGGCCGGAACGGGGCGCAGCCCGTCGTCGAGAAGGTAGGCCTCCGCACCCGGGACCGGCTTTCCGACAAGCGGATTCGGCAACCCTAGGCGTCCGCGGGACACCGCGCCCGAGGTCTCGGTGGAACCGATGTTGTTCAACAGCTCGGTGCCGTCGTCGGCGCACACCGACACCAGCCGTTGCAGCAACGACGCACTCACCGGCTCGCCGCCGCACACCAGCCGCGACAGCGCGCACACGGCACCGGGCCGGCTGTCCACCAACGCCGAGACCAGGCTGGGCACCGCGGTCACCTGGGCGACCGAATACCGGTCCATCAACTCCCCGAGGGCCTCGGGGTCGCGGTGCTCGGTGTCGTCGGCGAGGATCATGGTCGCGCCGGCGGCCAGGCCGGCCAGCATCTCCATCCCGCCTTCGAGGAAGGTGATCGAGGCCTGCGCCAACCGCACGTCCTCGGTCCTCGGCGGATAGTTTCGCAGCTGCCAATCCAGCCGGGCCGCCATCGAACGATGGGTTCCCACCGCGCCTTTCGGCTTACCGGTCGATCCTGAGGTGAACACCAGGTACATCGGGTCATCGGGGTGCGGCAACCGCAAGTCCCTCGATTGCGGATCCACGTCATCGCTGTCCACCAGGGCGCCCACGCGTGGATCGTCCAGGGAAATCAACTCGACTCCCGGCACGTGCGGCATGGTGTCCACCGCCTCGGCCGTTGCGACCACCACCGGCGGCTGGACGTCGTCGAGCATGAATTGCTTTCGCGCCGACGGATAGCCGGGATCGATGGGGAAGTAACCGGCGCCGGCCTTCATGATGGCCACCAGCGCCACCACCAGTTCGATGCTGCGTCGGGTCGACAGCCCGACCAACGCGCCCGGGCCTATCCCATTCCTGGCGAGCAGCGCGGCCAGGTTGTCCGAACAGCGATGCAGCGCAGGGTAATCGATCTGTTGATCGCCGCAGCGCACCGCGATCCGATCCGCTCCCCACGTCCGACTCGGTTCCAGCAGCTCCGGTATGGTGCGCGGCCGGTCGTGCGGCGGGTGGGCGCCGCGGCTCCAGTCCTGCAGAATGCGGCGCTGTTCTCCTGCGTCGATCAGCTGAACGTCTCGCAGACTCTGATCGAGGTCCTCGGCGAACGCGGTGACCGCCCGGGCCAGCCAATCGGCCAGCCGCTCGATGGTGCTTCTGGCGTAGAGCTCGGTGCGGAAGATGACGTTGCCGTTGTAGCCGATGCCGTCGGTACCGTCCGTGCCGAAGAAGTTGACGCTCAGGTCGGCGTGCGCCATGTCGAAGATGGGATCCAGTGAGGTGCACACGGTGTCGCGCCCGTCGCCGCCCGCGGGCGCGGGCTCGATGACTCGCGTGGCGGACAGGTGATCACGCACGTGCACGACGACCTGGAACAGCGGGTTGCGCGACAGCGAACGCACCGGGCTGACGCTGTCGACCACCCGGTCGAACGGCAGGTCCTGGTGGGCGTAGGCGGCCAGCGCCGTCTCCCGCGCCCGCTTCAGCAGTTCCCGCAGCGTCGGATTGCCGTCCAGGTCGTTGCGCAGCACCAGGATGTTGACGAAAAAGCCGATCAGCTGGTCCAATTCGGCTTCGGTGCGCCCGGCGACCGGGGTGCCCAACGGAATGTCCACGCCGCCACCCGCCTTGTGTAGCACCACGGCGACAGCGGTTTGCAGCAGCATGAATTCGGTGATGCCCAGCTCGCGGCACAGCTCGGCCAGCTTGGCGCGGGTGGCCGAGTCGATGTGGAAGTCGACGGATTCGCCCTCCCCGCTGGGCACCGGCTGGCGCGGGAAGTCCGGCCGCAGCCCGGTGTCCTCCGACAGCCCCGCCAGCTTCCGGGTCCAGTACTCCCGTTGCTCGGAGGCAATGGCGGACTCCTGGCCACCGGCGTCACCCAAAAACGTGCGCTGCCACGCCGCGTAGTCGGCGTACTGCACCCGCAGCGGGGCCCAGGACGGCGCTTCCCCGCCGCGCCGGGCGCGGTAGGCGGTCATCACGTCGGCGAACAGCACGCCCGCCGACCAATGGTCAGCGGCGATGTGGTGCACAACCAGCGACAGCACGTGTTCGGCTGCGTTCTCGGTGCGCAGCACCGCGACCCGGATCGGTAATTCCGAGTCCAGCTCGAAGCAGTGGTGCCGCTCGACGTCGAGCTGTTGCTGTAGCCAGGCGTCACCGGCGCCCTGCGCGCGGCGCACCGGGACCTCGACGCTGGCCGGGCCCACGACCTGATAGGGCACGCCGTCCAGCTCGACGTAGCTGGTGCGCAGGATCTCGTGGCGGGCAACGACATCGCCGACGGCGGCGATCAGCGCATCGATGTCCCACGGTCCGGTCAGCTTGGCCGCAAAGGGAATGTTGTTGACCCGGCTGGGCCCGTCCAGCCGATAGGCGAACCAGCTGCGCAGCTGCGACGCCGACAGCGGCAGGGGCTCGTCGTGCGCGGTCGCGATCAGCCTGGGGCGCGACTGCGTCAGTTGGCCCGAACTCAGCTGGTCGACCCGCTCCGCCAACAGGCCCACCGTGGCGAGCTCGAACACGTCGCGGATGCCGAGTTCCACGCCGCACTCCGTGCGGATCGCGGTGACCAGCTTGGTGGCGACCAGCGAATGGCCGCCCAGGTCGAAGAACGAGTCGTCGAGACCCACCCGCTCGTGGCCCAGCAACCCGGAAAACAGTTGGGCGATCCGGATTTCGGTGGGGCTCGTCGGGTCGCGGTACTCGGTACCGGCCGCGAGCTGCGGTTGCGGCAGCGCGGCGCGGTCGATCTTTTGATGGGCGGTGATCGGGATCTCGTCGAGCACCACATAGGCGGCCGGAGTCATGTAGTCCGGCAGTGCGGCGGCCACCCGGGACCGGATGCGTTCGACGTCAACCGTTTCCGGGCCGGCGCCCTCGGCCGGCGTCACGTATCCCACCAGGCTCTTACCCAACTGGGGCAGGTCCATGGCCAGCACGACGGCTTGTCCGACGCTGGGGTCGACCGAGATGGCGGCGGCGATTTCGCCCAGCTCGATGCGGAAACCGCGGATCTTCACCTGCTCGTCGGCGCGGCCGACGAACTCGATGTCCCCGTTGGCGTTGCGCCGGGCGAGGTCGCCGGAGCGGTACATCCGGCCGCCGGGGGTGAACGGGTCGGCGACAAAGCGCTCGGCCGTCAGCTGCGGCCTGCGGTGGTATCCGTGCGCGACATGAGTTCCGGCGATGTAGATTTCACCGATCACCCCGACGGGAACCGGCTGCAGGGCGTTGTCGAGCAGGTACACCTGCGTGTTGATCTTGGGCCGCCCGATGGGCACCACCCGCGTGCCCTGGGTGCCTTCCACCGGGTAGCTGGTGCAGTTCACCACCGTCTCGGTCGGTCCGTAGAAGTTGTGCAGCGACGCATCGAAGGTGGCGTGGAACTTGTCGGCGATCTCGCCGGGCAGGGCCTCCCCGCCGATGGGCACGCGCCGCAGTGTGCGCCACTGGCTGACGCCGGGCAGCGACAGAAAAAGTCCCAGTAACGACGGTACGAAGTGCATCGAGGTAATGCCCTCACGGGCAAGCAGATCGGTCAGGTAGCCGATGTCGCGCAGCCCGTCGGGGCGCGGAATCACCAGCCGGGCACCCATGATCAGGGTGCCGAAGATCTCGCCCATCGACACGTCGAAACTGGGCGACGCAACCTGCAGCAGCCGGTCGGTTTCGTCGATCCGGTACTCGTCGCCGAACCAGACGAAGTACTCGGCGATGGGCGCATGGGGCACGGGAACGCCCTTGGGCAGCCCCGTCGAACCCGAGGTGTAGATCAGGTACGCGGTGTTCTGCGGACTCAGCGGCCGGAGCAACGCGGCGGGCGCGCCGGCCGGATAATCCCCCACACCGGAAACTGGTTCGCGCAGCACGAGTTTGGCGTCCGCGTCCCCCAGGATGAAACTCAGCCGGTCCTCGGGGTAGGTGGGATCCACCGGCAGGTAGACCCCGCCCGCTTTGAGCACGCCCAACGCGGTGATGACCAGTTCGGGTGATTTGTCCAGCAGCACCGCGACGCGATCCTCCGTGCCGATTCCCTGCTCGATGAGCCAGTGCGCCACCCGGTTCGACTCTTCATCGATTTCGCGGTAGGTGTAGGCCCGCCCTTCGTAGACGACCGCGACGGCGTCGGGCGTCCGCGCCGCCCGCCGGCTGACCAGCGCCGACAGGGTGCTGGCCGGGGTGACGAATTCTTCACCGGTCGACACGGCCCGCAGCCACTCGGCGTCTTCGTCGTTCATCAGCGCGCACGCCGACAACGTCGCGTCCGGGTCGGACAGCACGTTGTCCAGCAGGGCGGCATAGTGTCGCAGCAATTGCTTCACCAACTGCTGATCCAGCACCTCGACCAGGTACTCGGCCTCGATCACACCGCCGTCCAGGCCACCCGGCGTACGGTTCAGCTCGACCATCAGGCTCAGCGGCAGCTGGTTGAAATGACCGCGCAACTCGGCGCGCTCGCAGTGCACGCCGGGCGGGCAGAAGCCGGCACCGTCGGCCTCCCGCTGTCCGAAGCTGACCCGGGTCATCCGGTCGGCCCCGTGCCGGCGGTCGGGATTCGATTCCCGCACCAGCCAATCCAGGTCGGCGCGCGAATGAGCGAAGGCACCCACCGCGCCGTCACGGGTTTGGACCAGCAGTTCGCGGAAGGTCTGGTGCGGCCGGGGGCGCAGCCGAATCACCACGGTGTTGCCGTAGTACCCGATGGCATCCTCGGTTCCCACGCCGCGGTTCAGCACCGGGGCCGCGAACAGAAAGTCGGTCGACTGGGTGTAGCGATGCACCAGCGCGCCGAACGCGGCCATCAGCACCATGTACGGGGTGGCGCCCGTCTCGCGGGCCAGCGCGGCCGCGCGGTCGACGGTGTCCGCCGACAACGGTGCGGTCGCGCGCTGCGCGCGCCAGGTACTGGGCACCACCGAGCCGTTGGGCCCGGGAAGTTCCAGTGGCTCCGGGAGATCGGCCATCAGCGGCCGCCAGTAGTCCAGATCCGCCTGACGGATTGCGGTGGGGTCGTCGGAAAGATCCGGCAGCCCCGGCGCGGCGGCGAAATCGTGCGGGTCGGTGTACGCGCGGGTCAGGTCGGCGAAAAACGGTGCCCACGAGCCGTCGTCCCAGGCGATGTGATGCGCGGTGATCAGCAGTATCAGGTCATCGGCGGCCAAGTGCGCCACCGTGACCCGCAGGGGGGAATCCTGGCTGAGGTCGAAGGGCCGGCGAAAGTCCCGCTGTGCCAGCACATCCAGCCGCAGCCGGCGCGCCTGATCGGTCAGTCCGGACAGGTCGTGTTCGGTCCACTCCGGGCGCAGCTCGTCGCGGATGACCGGACGTGGGTCGCCCTCGCTGTTGGTGTCATACGTCGTATGGAGTACGGGGTGTCGCGCGGCGACGGCATCGACGGCGCGATGTAACTGCGCGATGTCGACAGCGCCGGTGAGCCGATAGGAAACGCAGATGTTGAGCAACGCGCTGTCGCGATCGACCGACTGCACGAACCACATCCGGTGCTGGCCGACGGTCATGCGCGGCTCGTCGCAGGTGGCCACGGGGGCGGCGCCCGTCGACCTGGCCAGGCCGCGTTCAGCGAGCTTGCGGCGCAATAGTTCCAAGCGCTCATCGTCGAGATGGGTGCCGACGCCGGTGGTGTCTGTCACGCTAGGAGTCCAACCTTTCGAGCATCGCGAGCGTTGAGTGGTGCGCACCGCTGGCGGTGCCGGTGCGGTCGAATGCCGGCGGGGCCGTGGGGCCGCCGGGTGAGTCCGCGCGTAGCGCGTCGATCAGCTCGTTGACCGTGATGCCGCCGAGCATGCGGGCCACCGGAACGGAGTTCCCCACCGTCCGGCGCAGCCGCTTACGCAAATCGAGGGCGAGCAACGAGTCCATCCCGAGGTCGATGAGCGACGTGCCCGGGTCGATCGACAGCGAATCACCTAGGTGCAGCGTCGCGGCCAATTCGGCCCGCACCACGTCGGCGAGTGGCTTCGCCACGGAGATGTTCGCCGCTGCGCCGTCATCGACGGCGTGCGATGCGGTGAACGGCATTGGCATTCCCTGGCTTTCGAAGAACACCTGCAGCCGGTCAAAGTCCGCATCGAAAATCAGCGGATCACCTTCGTAGCGGTAGAGACTGGCCTCGATCGCCGCCTGCGGCTCCATCGCCACCAGACCCGAGCGTTCGGTGCGGGCGATCTCGTTGCCGACCACCACCCCGGCGCCCTGCCACAGTCCCCACCGGAGGGCCGTGCAGTCGCGGCCTTCGGCCCGCAACTGGGCGGCCAACACATCGAGCATCCGGTTGGACGCCGCGTAGGCGGCGTGACTGTAGCCGCCCCAGGTCCCGAACACCGACGAGCAGGCGAGGATTCGGCAGTCCGGTCGCAGCGGCCAGAGGTCGGCCATCAACACCAACCCGCGGACCTTGGCGGCGCAGACGGCCGCCACATCGGCACCGGTGAGGTCGGCGCGGGAGCGCGCCTGCGCGATGCCCGCGGTGTGGATCAGCAACGACGCCCCCGAACCCGCGTACGTGGCGGCCACGGAGGCCAGTGCGGTGCGGTCGGTGATATCGCATTGCGGGGCACGCACTTCGGCGTCATGCCCGTCGGCGAGCTCGCGCAGCGCGGCGGGGTCCACACCGTTGCGACTCAACAGGGTGACGGTCCGCGCCCCGCGTTCGAGGCAATACCGCGCATACTGCAGGCCGATGGCCCCGCTGCCGCCGGTGATCACCACGTCGTCCAGGGCGGGGGCATCGAGTGGCCGGCCGGTTGCCGATTCGCGGCACGCGCGGAATGTTCGGACATGGCGTCGAACATGCCTCGGCGGTGATGCGCCGCCCCGCAACGCGACCTCGGCCGGCTCGCCCGACAGCACGTCGACGACGGCCCGTGCAGTCGCCGCGTCCACATCGCGGTGTTCGAGGTCGAGGTGGCCGAAAGCCTGGTCCGGGAATTCGAATCCGACGCTGCGATGCATCGCCGCCAGGGCCGCCTGCGCGGGCGAGACGTGGGTGTCGTCCCGGTCGATGTGTTCGGCGCCTGCGGTGAGCAGCCAGACAGCCCGGCATCGTGGGCCGATGAGCGCGGGGTAATCGGGTAGGCCGGCATCGGGTCGGGCGGCGATCTGCTCGATCGCGGCCGCGGCGTCGAGCTGGTCGAGCGCGGGCGCGGCCACCACCAGGATTTCCGCGTCGTTCGGCGGCACCACCCGGCAGCCGCCGTGGGCCGCAACGGCTTCGGCCAGCCGTCGTGTCAGTGCGTCCGCACCGAAGAACCCGATGTCGGGCTGTGTCGCGATCGGTGTGATCGGCGAGGTCGTGTGTTGCCAGTCCTCGACGGCCACGGTAAGCGCCCGGACCGGCGAAGGTTCGGTCGCTCGTTCCGGCGCCGCCCACAGGTGCACTGCGCGCATCGGCGTGTTCGGGAACCCGCGCAGCGGAACCGGGTCACCCACCGGGACGGCGTCGGCCCACCGGCGGCCGGGGTCGGTGGTCGCGACGGCGGCGATGCTCGCCGAGAGCGTTTCGGTGATCGGCCGGTCGCGGTGCCCCGAGCCGACGACGACCGACTCGTCGTCGACGATGTCACCCAGCGGATAGAGCAATGACGGGTGCGCCGAAAGCTCTACGAACGTATCGGCTCCGCAGCCGCGGGCGTACTGCACGGCGAGATCGAATCGCACTGTGCCGCAAAGGTTTTCATACCAGTATCCGGAGAACTCGGTCGCGGCGCGCAGCTCGGTGCCGAGGGTGGAGCCCACGAACCTCACCGGCCCGTCCCGGAACGCGGACCGCGGCGTCAGCTCGGCCAGGGCGGCACGCAACGGGCGCAGCGCACTGGTGTGGCCGGGATAGTCGACGGACAGCTGATGGGTGAAAATGTCGCGCTGCTGCGCCAGCCGCACCGTGGCGGCCACCGCGTCGTGATCGCCGGCGACCACGGTCGACGACGGCCCGTTGACCGCCGAAACCTCCAGCCAGCCGGGCGCCTCGGCCAGCAGGGCCTCGGCGATGTCGAGGCCGGTGCCGAGCACCGCCATCGCGTAGCGGCCCGTCAGCTGGCTGACCACGGTGGCGCGCGCAACCACCAGTGCGACGGCGTCGGGCAGCGAGAGCGCCTCCGCCACGTATGCGGCCGCCACCTCGCCGAGGCTGTGGCCGATGGTGATATCGGGCAGCACCCCGCAGGATCGCCATGCCTCGGCCAGGCTGACCGCGTGGGTGAACTGCGCCCCCTGGATCTCGGGGCGTGACCAGTTGCGCTCCTCCTCGCCCACCAGATACGGGAGCGGAGAAGCGAATCCGGCAACGGTGAACGCTTCCGCGCACCGGTCGGCCGCCTCGCGGTAGGCGGGCAGTTGCCGGTAGGCGTCGGCGCCCATCGCCTGCCATTGGTTGCCCTGGCCCGGGAACACGAACGCAATGCGTGGCGGCGTCGTCTTCGCGGATTGCGTGACCAGCTCGTGCTCGTCGCCGCGAGCGATCGCCGACAGCCCGGCGACGAGCTCGGCGCTGTCGGCTGCACGCAACACCGCGCGGTGACGCCGCGCGCGCCGCAGCCGCAGCAGGGTGGATGCAACGGCGGCGGTCACGTTCGACGAATCGATGCGGCCCAGATAATCGAGGATCGCCGCCGCATCCCGGCGGATCAGCTCCGGGTCGTGGGAGCTCAGCAGCACCGGGATGCGCCCGTCCGGTAGACGATGGGTGAGCATCACGCGACCTCGGGGACGGAGACGATCAGATGCGCGTTGGTGCCGGCGATCCCGAACGCGGACGCCGCGGCAATGCGCTGCCCGTCGATGGCCGGCCACGGCGTCAGGGTCTGAGCCAATCGTAAACCCTGTTTATCCCAGTCGATTTCGGGGCTGGCGTTGCCGGCGTGCAGGGTCCGCGGCACGGCGCCGTGTTCGGCCGAGACCAGCACCTTGGCCAGACCCAGCGCTCCGGCGGCGGCCAACGAGTGCCCCACGTTGGACTTCACCGAGCCCAGCAGGGCCCCGGCGCCGGCTTCGGTGTCGCCGTAGGTCTGTGCCAGCGAGCGCAATTCGGTGCGGTCGCCGAGCCGGGTGCCGGTGCCATGACCCTCGATCATCCCCACCTCGGCGGGCTTGATCCCGGCCTGGGTGATGGCCCGTTGAAACAGGCGGACCTGTGCGTCGCCGCTGGGCGCGCTGAGCCCGGCGCTGCGCCCGTCCTGGTTGATGGCGGTGGCGCGCACCTCGGCCATGATCTGCCGGCCCGCGCGCAGCGCGGCCGACTTACGTTGCAGCACAAACATCGCCGCTCCCTCGGCCCACACGGTTCCGCTGGCCTGCGCGCTGTAGGGGCGGCAGTATCCGTCATCGGAGAGCGCGTGTTGTTTGGAAAACTCGACGAAGAAGCCAGGTGAGCCCAGCACGTTGACCCCGCCCGCGATGGCCATGTCGCAGTCGTCGTTCTGCAGGGAACGCACCGCGACGTGGAAGGCCACCAGCGCGGACGCGCACGAGGAATCCAGGGTCAGTGCCGGACCGGCCAATCCCAGCGTGTAGGCGATGCGGCCCGAGATCACGCTGAGCGCGGTCCCGGCGAGCAGATGGCCGCTGTGCTCGGAAAACCTGGCCATCTCGGGCCCGTAGCCGGTGGCGGAGGCGCCCACGAAGCAGCCCACGTCGTGCCCGGCCAGGTCGTCGGGATTGATGCCGCTGTTCTCGCACGCACGCCAGGCCACCCGAAGCGCCACCCGCTGCTGCGGGTCCATCACCACGGCTTCGCGGGGTGAGATGCCGAAGAACTCCGGATCGAAGGTGGTTGCCCCGCTGAGGAATCCACCGCGATCATGAATTTCTTTGAAACCGCCGCGGCGCGAGCCGGCGAGCAGTTCGGGCACTGCCCAACCGCGGTCGGTGGGAAACGGTCCCAGCGCATCACGGCCGTGCGCCAGCAGATCCCAGTAGCCTTCGGCGTTTTCGATGCCGCCGGGGGCCTCGACACCCATCCCCACGATCACGACAGGGTCGGCGCGCTCGGCGTCGAACCCGTTCTCAAACATCGGCCTCACCCGGCATGCACCTGCGCGGCGACCGCGTCGACGTGGTCGTAGAGGTAGAAGTGCCCGCCGTCATACAGCGACAGGGCAAAGGATCCGGCGGTGTGCTGTTCCCACTGGCGGAGCACACCGGTTCCGATGCGGTGATCGTCATGACCGCCCAGCACGTGGATGTCCGCGGCGATGCGGACGTCGGGGCTGGGGTCATAGCGGTTGAAGGCCTGGTAATCGGCGCGCACCGCGGTGGTCAGCAGCTCCGAGAACTCTTCGTCGGCAAGCAGTTCCGGGTCGGTGCCGCCCAAATCGGCGATGTCCGCCAGCAGCCCGTCGTCACTTGTCGGCAATTCGGGCATGTCGCCCACCACGCATGGCGGCGGGCCCGCCGACACCCAGAGCTTGCGCACGGGCGCGCCGTACGTCTCGGCGACACGGGCGAATTCGAAGGCGACGACGGCGCCCATGCTGTGGCCGAACAACGTCAGCGGTGCGACGCTGGGCCATGGTGCGGCCTGGAACAGGCTGACGGCGAGGTCGTGCACGCTTTCGTGGGCGGGCTCGCTGAGCCGGTCGGCCCGCTGTGGGTACTGCACCACGTAGGTATCGCCGCCGGCGGCCAGCGCCGCCGCCAGCACCCGATAGCCCGCGGCGGCCGCACCGGCGTGCGGGAATACCACGGTGGCGCCTGCCGAGCGGTCCGCTGATCCGCCGTTGCGTCCCCGGGTCAGCTTGACCCAGGATGGGAACGTGGAAGACACGGTGATCACGTTGTTCAATGTCATTGTGTTGTTTACGATTTCGCGGGCTGTTGAGAGGCCGCCAGAACCGATTCGGCGTCCATGCCGATCACCTCCAGGTAGAGCTCGGCAACCTGGTCGAGCCGGCCGGGGTCGTGCTCGCCGGCCCGGAGCACCGCGGCCAGCGCCGACACGGTTCGGTTGGCGAAGATGTCGGCGACCATGATGTCCGGTGCGTCCAGCCAGGCCCGAATTCGCGCCACCGCCTGCGTGGCCAGCACCGAATCACCACCGAGTGCGAAGAAGTCGTCGTCGACGCCGACGTTCTGCCGGCCGAGCAGGTCGCCCACGATCATCGCCAGCGCGGATTCGAGCGGTGTCGACGGCGCGCGGTGGCCCGGCCGCTGCGATTGCGAAACGGCGATTTCCAATTCGCGCGCCGCGGCCCGGCGGTCGAGTTTTCCGGCATCGGTGAAGCCGATCCGTTCCACCACCGTGATGTGGCGCGGAATCATGTGCGCGGGAACGAGGTCGGCGAGGGACCGCCGGATCCCCTCGGCGGTCACGGCGGAGTCGTCGGTGCACACCTGCGCGGCCAGCACGTCGGATTCCCCCGACACCGCGATCAACGCGGCCACCGCCGTCCGCACGCCGGGCACGCGCCGCAACGCGGTCTCGATCTCACCCAGCTCGACGCGGTACCCGCTGATCTTGACGCGGTGGTCGGCGCGGCCGACGAATTCGACGGTGCCGTCGGGCCAGTAGCGGACCAAATCGCCGGTGCGGTACCAGATTCGGCCGTCGTACTCGACGAAGCGTTCTGCGGTGAGATCGGGTCGTCCGCGGTAGCCGCGCGCGATGCCGCGCCCGGACACCCAATACTCGCCGGGAACCCAGTCGGGGCAGTCAGCGCCGGTGTCGTCGACGACGCGGCAGGCGTTGTTGGGCAGTGGGACGCCGAAGGGCAGGGCGGTCCAGTCTTCCGATATCGCCTCGGTCACCTCGAAAATGGTGTTGTGCACCGGGGTTTCGGTCGCCCCCCCGAGGCCGGCGAAGCGCAGGTTGGGCGCTTCGGCCCGCAACCGGCGCGCCACCTCGGGCCGCACCCAGTCGCCGCCGGTGGGTACCACCCGCACCGAGGACAGTCGCCCGCGGCCGACCTCGATCAGCATCTCCAGCCAGCCGGGCATGAAATGCAGGACCGTGACCTGGTGGGTGTCGATCAGCCGGGCCCAGGCGTCGGGATCACGGCGCTGCGCCTCGTCGACCACCACGATCGCCCCGCCGGTGCGCAGGGTGACGAACACGTCCATCACCGAGATGTCGCCCTCCAGGGTCGACAGCGCCAGGCATCGATCCGCGGGACCGATCTCGAAGTGGCGGGCGATGAATTCCACGGTGTTCATCGCCGCGTCGTGGGTGACCTCGACGCCCTTGGGCTCTCCGGTGGAGCCGGAGGTGAACAACACATAGGCGAGCTCGCCGGGATCGATTCTCGCGGAGCGTATCTCGCCGATCGCGGGTGCGTCGCGAAGGACGTCGGCAAGCACCACCTCGGGCACCGGCACGGACAGCCGTTGGCCGCCGCACACCAGCGCCAGGCTCACCCCGCCGGTCTCGAGGATGCGTTCGGCGCGGTCGCGCGGCTGGTCGGCGCCGATCGGCAGGTAGACGGCACCGACCGACAGGATGCCCAGCAACCCCGGAATCTGCTCGGCGGTCTTGGGGCCCATCACCGCGATGGTGTCGCCGGCGGCGACGCCGGCCGCACGCAGCGCGGCCGCCACCGCCAGCGCCTGGTCGCGCAGCCGCGCGTAGCTCAGGTCACCGGAACTCGCGAAGACCGCGGGCGCATCGGGCTGCTGCTCGGCTTGCCGGAAGAACCCGTCGTGCAAGGCTTCTCCGCTGGGTTCGGCGGTGCGACCGTTGGCCGCCGCGCGCACCGCCCGCTGAGCCTCGGGCAGCGCCGAGGGGCCCGGCGCGTCCCAGGCGTCGTCGGCGGCAGCCAGGCGCAGCAGCTCGTCGATGTGGTAGGCGAACATCGCGTCGATGACCCCCGGCGGGAAGATGCCTTCGCGCACATCCCAATTCACCAGGACGCCCCCGTCGAATTCGGTGACCTGTGCGTCGAGCAGCACTTGAGGTCCCTGGGAGATGATCCATCCCGGTGTGCCGAACTGGCCGGTCACTTCGGAGCCGAACAGCTCGCCGAGTCCGAGCGCGCTGGTGAAGACGACGGGCGCGAGCACCTGGGTGCCGCGATGACGGCTGAGGTCGCGCAGCACCGACAGCCCGGGATAGGCGGAGTGGGCGGCCGCCGTGCGCATCGCGTCCTGCACCACCTGCGCCCGTACCGCCGCGGTGCTCGCGCCGACGAGATCGACGTCGAGCAGCAGCGAGGAGGTGAAGTCACCGACCAGCGAGTCGACGTCCGGGTGCAGGGCCTGGCGCCCGAACAGCGGAACGTTCAGCAGAAACCGCGAGGTGGTCGACCAGCGCGCCAGGGTGTTGGCGAACCCCGCGGCCAGCGCCATCGCCGGGGTGAAACCGCGCGCCTGGGCGCGGGCGAACAGCGCATCGCGGGTCTGCGGGTCCAGCCAGTGCCAGCGCCGGGTGCTCTGGTTGCCGGCGCGGCCGCCGGTGGTCGGCAGCGCCGGTGGGTCCGGCAGCTCCGGGAGGCGCTGCGCCCACCAGGCGCGGTCCGCGTCGCGGGCCGGTTGCGGCTGGGCGTCTTCGGCTTCGATGGCTTGGCGGTATTGCCGGTAGGTGTAGCTCAGTTCGGGCAGGGCGCGGCCGAGGTAGAGCGCCGCCAGGTCGGCCATCAGGGTGCGATAGCTCATCGCGTCGGCGGCCTGCATGTCCAGGTCGACGTGGAGCCGGGACCGTTGGTCCGGCAGCAGGGTCACCGCCAACTCGAACACCGCGCCGTCGAGCTGCTGGTGTGATTTGGCGTCGCGGATGGCGGCGAGTCGCTGATCGACCTCGTCGGTGCCCAGCTCGCGCAGGTCCTCGACGTCGACCGGGAAGGCGCCGGATTCGTCGGACGGCGTGATGCGCTGGGTGCCGTCGGGCAGGAACCGCACCCGGAGCATCGGATGGCGCCGTGCCAGCGCGGTGGCCGCCGTGCGCAGGCGTTCGGGATCGATCGGGCCGCCGTCGAATTCGACGTAGAGATGCCCGGCGACGCCGCCCAGTTGCTGGTTGTCTTGGCGGCCGACCCACATCGCGTGCTGCATCGGGGCCAGGGAAAAGGGCTCGTCCTCCCCGGATCGCTCGGCGTGGCCGGGTGCATCGGCCGGCAGGGGCGGCTGATCAGCGCTATGCCCACCGGTAGTGACCAGCTGTGCCCAGGCCTCGATCGTGGGCGCTTCGGCCAGCGTGGCGAAGTCGACGGCAATGCCCTGGCGGCGCCAGCGGCCGGCCAGGGTCATGATCCGGATCGAGTCCAGGCCCTGGCCGATGAGGTTACTACCCGGCTGAACTGCATCGACGTCGACGCCGAGCAGTTCAGCCACCTCCGCGCGGATGTCCTCCGAGCGTGCCGGGGCGTGCACCACAGACCCTCCCTGAATTAGCACAGGCTGCCCTAATTTTTTGGTTACCCTATCCTTACTGCCTGCATCCCCGCTACTAGCCCCGTTCGAAGCCCCCGCCAGTAGGAGCCATGAGCCCGCACACACCACAGTCACCGGCCGGAGTCCTCGACGGGTTTGTGCCATTCCCCGCTGATCGCGCCGCCGCCTACCGGGCAGCCGGCTACTGGACGGGACGGACCCTGGACACGATCCTGACCAACGCGGCCCGGCAGTGGCCCGACCGAATGGCCGTCCTCGACGCCGTGGGCGGTACCGGCTTCAGTTATGCGGACCTCGACGACCAGGCTAACCGCGCCGCCGGTGGGTTGCGGGCACTGGGTATCGCGCCGGGCGACCGGGTGCTGCTGCAGTTGCCGAACCGCTGCCAGTTCGCGGTGGCGCTCTTCGGCCTGCTACGGGCGGGGGCGATCCCGGTCATGTGCCTGCCGGGCCATCGGGCCGCCGAACTCGGGCATTTCGCCTCGGTCAGCGGGGCCACCGGGCTGGTGATCGCCGATACGGCAGCGGGTTTCGACTATCGAACGATGGCGCGAGGACTCGCCGAGGAACACGAAACGCTCCACCACGTCATCGTCGACGGCGACCCGGGGCCGTTCACCTCATGGGCGCGCCTGTGCGAGCACGCGCCCGCCGGCCCGCCGCCGTCGCCGGGTGACCCGGGATCGCCTGCACTGCTTCTGGTTTCGGGGGGAACCACCGGCACACCCAAGCTCATCCCCCGCACCCACGACGATTACGTGTTCAACGCGACCGCCAGCGCCGAACTCTGCGGGCTCAGCTCCGACGACGTCTATCTGGCGGTGCTGTCGGCCGGCCACAATTTCCCGCTCGCCTGTCCCGGCCTGCTCGGCGCGATGACGGTGGGCGCCACCACCGTGTTCGGCACCGACCCCAGCCCCGAGGCGGCCTTCGCCGCCGTCGACCGGCACGGCGTCACGGTCACCGCCCTGGTGCCGGCCCTGGCCAAACTGTGGGCGCAGGCCTGCGAGTGGGAGCCGGTGACCCCAAAGACCTTGCGGCTCTTGCAAGTCGGCGGCGCCAAGCTCGAGCCCGAGGACGCCCGCTTGGTGCGCACCGCCCTGACCCCGGGCCTGCAGCAGGTGTTCGGGATGGCCGAGGGGCTGCTGAACTACACCCGCCTCGGCGATCCACCCGAACTCACCGAGCACACGCAGGGGCGTCCGTTGTCCCCCGCCGACGAGTTGCGGGTCGTCGATGCGGCCGGTGAGCCGGCGCCCCCCGGTGAGGAGGGTGAATTGCTGGTGCGCGGACCGTACACGTTCAACGGCTACTTCCGCGCCGAGCGCGACAATGAACGCTGCTTTGACACCGACGGCTTCTTCCGTAGCGGTGACCTGGTTCGGATCGGGGACGACGGCTACGTGGTGGTCACCGGCCGCGTCAAGGACGTCATCTGCCGTGGCGGCGAAACCATCTCCGCGGCAGACCTCGAGGAGCAGATGCACAGCCACCCGGCGATCTTCTCGGCCGCCGCGGTAGCACTGCCCGACCCCTACCTGGGTGAGAAAATCTGTGCGGCAGTCGTTTTCAAGGGCCAGGGACTGTCGCTTGCGGAGTTGAACGGCTATCTCGACGAACGCGGTGTGGCCGCGCACGCCCGGCCCGACGTCTTAGTGCCGATGACATCACTGCCGACCACACCGATCGGCAAGATCGACAAAAAGGCGATCGCGGGCCAGGTTTCGGCACGATAGGCGCGACACCAGGCGCGCGTGCCGCCCGCGATCAGCCCATCGCCGCGTGAAGGTCGGCCAGCAGGCGCGCCGTGGTCCGGAAGTCCATGCACTGATCGGTCACGGATTGGCCGTAGGTCAGCTCGCCGCCGAGCGATTGGGCGCCGGCCACCAGGAAGCTCTCCAGCATCAGACCGGCGATGCCACGCTCGCCGCCGGCGATGCGCGCGGCCACCTCGGCCGTGACTTCGGCTTGCCGCACATGGTCTTTGGCGGAGTTGGCGTGCGAGCAGTCGATCATGACCTGCCCGGAAAGCCCCGCCTTGCCCAGCCGTTCGATGGCAGTGGTCACCGAGGCGGTGTCGTAATTGGGTCCGGTGGTGCCACCCCGAAGGATCATGTGACAGTCGGGATTGCCCTTGGTCTCGACGACGGCCGCGCGACCGACGTTGTCGGTACCGAAGAAATGGTGCGGTGCCGCAGCGGCTTTGACGCCGTCGATGGCGACCTGGATGTTGCCGTCGGTGCCGTTCTTGAATCCGACCGGCATCGACAACCCGGACGCCAACTGGCGGTGCACCTGCGACTCGGTGGTCCGGGCGCCGATCGCGCCCCAGGCGACGGCGTCGGCGATGTACTGCGGACTGGTGGGCTCCAAGAACTCACATCCCACCGGGAGGCCGACGTCGATGATGTCGAGCAACAAACTACGCGCAATGCGGATCCCGCGTTCGACGTCGAAGCTGCCATCCATGTTGGGATCGTTGATGAGTCCCTTCCAGCCGACGGTGGTGCGCGGCTTTTCGAAGTAGACCCGCATCACGATCTTCAGGCGATCCGCGTACTCGGCGGCGATCGGCGCGAGCCGGCGTGCGTAGTCGAGCGCGGCCACGGGATCGTGCACCGAGCAGGGGCCGACCACCAATAGCAGCCGGTCGTCGCCACCGGCCAGGATCGCCGAGATCTCGTCGCGATCGCGCTGGACGGCCTGGGCACGCCGAGCCGTCAACGGCAGTTCGGTGCGGATGACGGCGGGAGCCGACAGCTCGCGGAACGAAACGATCCGATGATCGGACGTACCGATCGTCGCCGTCTCGCAATTGATTATCGACATGGGGGTGTGTGCCTTTCTCTACTGGCTCTCAGGGCACGCCCGCTGGTTCCCGTTGCCCTGAAAAACGAAAAGCAGCGACCTTCTGGTCACTGCTGGGCCCCGGGTATCAGTCGTGCGGTTGCGTCAACCAGACGCTGCATCGCTGGCTCCACCCGGAGCCACGATAAAGCGCCAATACGCGCGCACGCCGATGTTCACGTCGGCGAAGATACCACGCCGGGGCGGAACCGCTGAAACGCGTCCTGGCACGCGATGGATCACGGCCGGGCGCGAAGCTGATCAGGGATTCAAAACCGTGGTCGCCGAACCGAATCAGTGCGGATCGAGCGCGGCGACCTGATCGAGGAACGCGCGCGCGGGTGCCGATGCGCTCGCGGATATCGCGATGCCGAGGCGCCGCACGGTCTGCGGCACCAGTGGACGCACTGCGACGCCTGGCAATTCGGGCAGCCCGGCGCTGGGCAGGATGCTTACACCGAGCCCGGCGCGCACGATCTCGAGAGTCGCCGCAATCTCGCGCGCTTCGAAGGCCAGGTCGAATTCGATCCCGGCGCGCCGCGCGATCGGCATGAACACGTCCGCGCAGCCACCGGTGCCACGGACGAAGGGCTCCTTGGCCAAGTCGGCGTAGGTGATGGTGTCCTTGGATGCCAACCAGCTGTCGGCAGGCACCACGGCAACCATTTCCTGTTCGCCGAGGACCGCCACGTCGAGTCCCTTGACCGGCAGGCTGACCACACCGGCCTCGGCGGCCCCTCGGTCGAGCCAATCCACGATCTCGTTCTCGCTTCCCTCCAGCAGCCGGATGGTGACGGCCGGATGCCGCTGGGCGAACGCCCGTAGTTGCGGAGCGACGAGCGTTGCGGTGGCCGACGGCACGCTCGCCAGGCTCAGTGTCCCGGTGACGTCGCCGGCCAAACCGGCGACCTCAGTCCGCATCAACGTCAGCTGGCGCACCGCTTCTCGCGCGTGCGTCAGCGCGGTGACACCCGCCTCGGTCAGAGCCAGCCCGTCACGCCGCCGGGAGAACAGCGGCAGGCCCAGCTCTTTTTCCAGCGTGGCGACTGTGCGGCTCACGGCCGGCTGGGATAACCCGAGTCGTCTGCCCGCTGCCGTGAAGCCGCCCTGATCGACCACCGCAATAAACGTTTTGAGCTGCGACAACGTCGTCATCGATCCTCCATGAGTTCAGTGTGATCGTCCATATCAACAACGTTATGATGCATTGGCTTTCCAAAACGTTTAAGTAATCATACGAAGGCCTGCAAAGGAGGACACCATGACCGCACGCCGAGTACTCATCACCGGGGCATCGAAGGGAATCGGCCGAGCAGTCGCCGACCGGGTTGCCGCGTCCGGCGACATTCCAATCGGCATCGCACGCAGTCGCCCCGACGACTTCCCGGGCGAGTTCTACGAGGCGGACCTGTCCGACCGGGCCGACACCGACGCCGTGCTCAAGCGCGTCCTTGCGAACGGGCGCATCGATGCAGTCGTCAACAACGTCGCCATCGCGCGGTTCGGCCGGATCGGGTCGATCGATTTGGACGATCTATTCGCCACGTACGACCTGAACGTGCGCACCGCCGTGCAGGTGGTCCAAGCGGCGCTGCCCGGGATGGTGGCCGCCGGGTGGGGCCGCATCGTCAACGTCACCAGCATGACGACGCTGGGCACCGCGGAGCGCACGCCGTACGCCGCGACCAAGGCGGCGCTGGAAGCGTGCACGCGGATCTGGGCGGGCGAGCTCGCGCAGTCCGGCATCACGGTCAACGCGGTAGCGCCCGGGCCCATCGAAACCGAGATGTACCGCGAGCTCAGTCCCTCCGGATCCGAGCGAGAAGCGCGTCTGCTGCAAACCATTCCGCTGCGCCGGCTTGGCACACCGCGCGAGATCGCACACGCCATCTGCACCCTGCTGGACGAGGATGCCGGCTACATCACCGGTCAGATCATTCGGGCCGACGGCGGCGGCAGCATCGCCGCATGACAAGTCCCCGCACCGAGGCTCTAACCGGGAAGGAGAAGTCACATGAGTCACGCCGTGTTAGGCGAATGTCATCGCACCGGAGGAGATCGTCTGGCACGAGACCGATCTGGGTCTCACAAACACTGGTGCTGAAGACCTTGTCTTCCTGGTCGTCTACGACCCTCCGCACGTTGCGACGGACTAGCCGGAAGTGTTGGCGCACAACGCATCGCGCAGCCCCAACGGCAGGATCCGTGCGCTGATTTCGTGGACCAGTGCGCTGGTGGCCCGCGGCGGCATGCCGCTCACTCGTATGTCCAACGAGCTCATCAAGATCACCGCTACGTGCGCGACGTCCACTAAGCGGTGGTGTCCACAGGATATTCGGGCATCCAACGCACCTGCGCGATGCGTTCGGTGAGTTCAGCGTCGCTGCGCGCCGGGGCGACGCCGTCCGCGACGGCCTGCACCGCGACGGCATGCGCGATCCGAACCGCGACATCGGGCACATCCGACCACGCGGGCAGCAACGGCCGGTCGGGGTCGGTGAGGGCGGGCGACGCCTCGCCCAAGGTCTCTGCGGCGACGCGCATCATCTCGTCGGTGATCCGGGTCGACTGGGCCGCGGTCACGGCCAACCCCATCGCGGGAAAGATGTAGACGTTATTGCATTGGGCGACGGCGTGTTCCACGCCATTTCGGTGCAGCGGGGCGAACGGCGAACCGGTGGCGATCAGGGCGCGCCCGTGGGTCCACTGATCCAGCTCCGCGGGGTGAGCCTCGGCGCGGCTCGTCGGGTTGGACAGCGGGAAGATGATCGGCCGGTCGGTCTTGGCGGCGAGTTCACGCACGATGGGCTCGGTGAAGGCACCCGCGGCGGTGGACAGGCCGAGCAGCACGCCGACGTCGACATGGTGGACCACGTCGGCGAGCCGGGCGCGGCCGGACAGGCCCCAGCCGGCAACCCGGCCGGCGGGCTGGGCGAATCCGCGCTGCGCGTCGGATAGGTCGGTGCGGTCATCGGTGAGCAGCCCTTGCAGGTCGACAACCCAGATGCGCTCGGAGGCAGCCTGTTCGGACAATCCCTCGTTCACCATTTGGCGGCGGATCATGTCGAGCACTCCGATGCCGGCCGAGCCGGCGCCGAGCATGACGACCTGTTGCTGGGACAGCGGGCGGCCCGCGACCTTGGCGGCGCCGTGCAACGCCCCGACGGTGACGGCGGCGGTCCCCTGGATGTCGTCGTTGAAGGTAAGGAGTTTGTCGCGGTAGCGGGCGAGGATCGGCAGCGCGTGTGTGGTGGCGAAGTCCTCCCACTGCAGCAGCACATTGGGTAGGTGCTTGCGTACCGCGGCGACGAACTTGTCGATGAACGCATGGTAATCGTCGTCGTCGATACGCCGGTGCCGCCAGCCCAGATACCGAGGGTCGTCGAGCAGTTCGCTGTTGTCGGTTCCCACATCGAGCACGATCGGAAGAGTGCGGGCGGGGTCTATCCCACCAATGAGGGTGTAAAGCGACAGCTTTCCGATCGGGATGCCCATGCCGCCGATGCCCTGATCACCCAGGCCGAGGATGCGTTGCCCGTCGGTCACCACGATCACGTCGACCTCGCGCTGCGGCCGGTTGTTCAGCACCTCGTCGAGGCAGTCGCGCTCGGCGTAGGAGACGAAGAGCCCCCGCGGCCGCCGGTATATCTCGCTGAAACGCTGGCAGGCCTCCCCCACGGTGGGCGTGTAGACGATCGGCAGAGCCTCGGGGATGTGGTCGAGCAACACCCGGTAGAACAACGTCTCGTTGCGGTCCTGCAACGCCCGCAGATAGATGTGCTTGTCGAGATCGTCGCGGCGGGTGGAGAATTCGTGCCAGCAATGCTCGGCTTGTTGTTCGAGGGTCTTCACCGTCGTCGGCAACAGACCCATCAGGCCCAATCGCCGGCGCTCGTCCTCGGTGAAGGCGGTGCCCTTGGTGGTCAAGGCATCGAACAGCCGGGCCGGCCCGTGGAGCTCATCAGGCATCGTCAACGTCCCTTCGGTACCAATCGCGCGGCGAGGGGAAGCGACCGGGTGTCCAGATCATCATCGATGGTCTGGGGCAGTTTGTCTGTGCGTAACCCGGTGTCACCGCTGTCAAACTGTCAGTGGGCTGCCAAAAACGACTTTCGCGTCCCCCTTGGGTTTCACGCCCAGCGCCGGGGCGACACGTTCGTCGGGCCTGGTACATCGAATCTATTGAGGGCCAAAGGGCAACGGTGCGCTCTCGCACGTGATGCACCCTCGGCGCCCCTTATTGGCTGCATACAGAGTTGCCGCAGTTTGCTGCCAGTGCCGGCGATCTGGCCGAATCCCACGCGCGGCTTCGTATCGGCAGGAGCGTGTGATGCAGTGCTGCGGCGGATTTGGGGACAGTTTGATTGTTTGCCCGAATCATCGGCGCAAGAAAGGTTCGGCTGACACTATTCCAATACGGCCATACATCACGATATGGTAACCGAGGCGCCGTTTCGGCAGGCCCAGCATCGTCTCGGGTGGCCTCGCCAGAATAGCGCCGCTCTGTGGGTGGGAATCGACAGATTGGGTCATCGCGTCGAGATAAATGCTTGTTCGTGCCGCAGTTCCGTGTTAATCGCGCGCGATTTAAATCACTCGCTGTCGACGGCTACCTCGCACAGGCGCACGATGGGTTGTCAGAAGTTCCTGGGAGATTGCTCAGGCCCGAGAGGGGAATTCTATGATTGCGCCGCGGGCGCGCCGGCGAGTCATCACTTTGCGCCGCTTGACAACATGCGGGTCGCCAACTCACATCACGGTGCACTTATTTTCTCGCGCGCATTGGTCGACGCACCAGCTGGTGCGACGCTTGCCGGGCCCGCGTAGCGGGGCTCCTTGGGCCCTCAACTCGTTCAGCAACTCGTGCGCGGTGCCGTTAAGGTCATCCGAACTGACGTCGCCGGCTGACGGACGAAAGGTAGCGCATGTTCTTGGGCACGGTTGAGGACTGGACGGCCGAGGGCACCGTCGTATCCTGGTACCCCACCGCGACCACGTATCGGCGCGCCGCCGAAGCGCAATACCATCCTGCGCCGGTGAGTTATCAGCAATCGCAGCATCTTCGGTATTACCGTCGCCAGGTCAGCCGTGGTCGCGATATCCCACGGTTGTGTATCGGGGCCTGGGAAATCAGCGGTGTCTGCGATATAGATGCGATGACGCACGCCGTGAATTCACATCTGCGCCGACACGACACCTACCACGACCGGTTCGCCTTCGGCGACGACGACGAGGTCCTGCGCTACGTCATTGCCGACCCGGAGGTCATCACCTTGGCACCAACGGATCTCGGAAGGATGGGTCCGCCGCAGATCCGCAAACTGCTTCTCGATACGCCCGATCCGCTGCAATGGGACTGCTTCACCTTCGGCGTCATCCAGGGCGATGACCGGTTCACGGTCTATATCGCCGTAGACCACCTGCGCGCCGACGGTATGTCGGCCGGGGTGATCTTCCTCGACATCCAGACGATGTACTTCAGCGCGCTGCAGCAGGCGCAGAGTCCGCTGGCACCCGTCGCCAGCCATCGTGAATACAGCGCCAAACAACATGCCTATACCCGGAGCCTGAGCGAAGAGTCGCACGAGATCCGGTCGTGGCGAGCCTTTCTCACGGCGAACAACGGGGCATTGCCGCGATTTCCATTGGAACTGGGCGAGGCGGCCGCGGATACGCCGGGGGCCATCGACGTATTCGACCTGATCGATGATGACCAGGGCCGACGGTTCGAAGCGGCGTGCCGCGCCGCGGGGGCGCGCTTCAGCGGCGGCGTGTTCGCCTGCGCCGCCCTGACTGAGCATCGGTTGACCGGCACCGCAACGTATTTCGGGCTCACGCCCTTCGACAACCGTCGCGATCCCGCCCACGCCACCGCGGTCGGATGGTTGGCCAGTTTCGTCCCGTTGGCAATTCCGACCGCCGACACCTCGTTCGACGCGGTCGTCGCTGCCGCCCAGTCCTCGTTTGACGCGAACACGGCCCTCGGCGCCGTGCCCTACTACCACCTGCTCGAGTCGGCGGACGGATCGTCAGGCCCCATCGAGGTTCCGGACCGTCCGGTCCCGATGCTGTCCTACATCGACATTCGCAAGTTGCCGTTCGGCGACTACTTCGACGGCCTGCGTGCCGGCGTGTGGGGTGATAACCGGCTCTCGGAGACGGTGTGCATGTGGGTCAATCGCATGCACGACAAGACGCAGCTGGTGGTCGCGTACCCGGGCACCGACATCGCCCGCAGGTCCGTCTCGCGCTACGTCGAGACGATGCGTGCCGAGTTCACCCGGGTGTCCGACGCCGGGCTGAACAGCGATGCGTGATGCGGCTTCCGTCCCGCCGGCAGAGGTCTCGGCATGAGTGCCCTGGTCGCACTCACCTGGCGCACCATGGCCGGCTCCCGGCGCGATGCCGACCTGCTGTTCGCGGCGCTGGCACCGGTGGGCTGCTTTTTGGGGTTCACCCTGGTGTTGGGCAGCCTGATCCATACCGGTCCGATGACCTACCCGCAATATGTCCTTCCGGTGGTGATCGTGCAGGCGATGCTGTTCGGGGCGATGACCACCGCCGACCGTGCCGCACGAGACCGGTTGTCCGGCTTCGGATCTCGGCTTCGGACCCTGCCGGTTCCTGCGGCGGTTCCGCTGGCCGCGCGGATGCTTTATTGCTTGATCCGCTCGGTCATCGCGCTGGCCGCCGCCATCGCCGTCGGGCGGTCGTTCGGCTTCCGGATGGCCGGCGGCCTGGCCGACACGGGTCTGTTCGTGATCATCGTCGTGACGTTCGCGATGGCGGTGTGCCTTGGCGCCGACGCCCTCGGCTCGCGGGTCGGCTCCGTCGAATCGTCGAGCCAATTGCTGCTCCTCCCCCAACTGGTCCTGGTCCTGTTGTCCACCGGCATCGCTCCCGTGGAATCGTTTCCGACGTGGCTCGGCCCGTTCGTCCGCCACCAACCGGTCTCACGGGTCACCGACACGTTGCGCGGACTCGCCTCCGGCCACGCAACGGGCAGGGAGTTGGCGGTGGCGTCGGCGTGGTGCCTCGGGCTGCTGGCGCTGTTCGGCGTTCTGGCGGTGCGGATGCAGCGACGCGTCGGCAGAGGAGGTTTCCGCACACCGCGAATCGTCCGCATTCCGGCTCAGGACGCCGGGCAGACCCGCGTTACGTCTGCCGAACCGCCCCTCCAGGCGGTGACTGCCATTGCAATGCAAGGGATTCCGTGCGCGCCGTCGCTGACGTCCTTCCTCAGCCATAGCGCGTCGGAGGCGGGCCGCCTCCTGCGCCGCTGGCGGCGCGACCCGATCGTCGCGGTGCAAGCGCTGTTGTTCCCGACCTTTCTGCTCATTGTCTACAAGTTGCTGATCGGCAAAGCCGTTCTGGCCGTCACGGGTCACGACAGCCTGTACGGACTGGTCCCCATGTGCGCGGTGGTCGGCGCCGTGTTCGGAACCCTCGGCGCCGGTTTGGCTTTGCCGGCCGAGCGGGAGTCGGGAGTGCTGACGAGGTTGTGGGTGCAGCCGGTTCATCGGGCCAGCACTGTGGCGGGCCGGTTGATCGCCGAGGCCGCCCGAACCACCACGTCGGCCATTGTGCTCACCATCTTCGGGATCGCTCTGGGCCTGCGATTCAACTACGGCTGGATCGCGGCGCCGGCCTTTGTGCTGGTGCCCGTGGCGATTTCGGCCGGGATGGCGACGTTGGTCATCGCGATCGCCGCCCGCGCGGATGGCAAAGCGATGGTGACATGGCTGGGTGCGGGCTGTGTGCTGCTGTTGTTCCTCAACACCGGTGTCGCGCCGGCCGAGGTGTTTCCGGGGTGGCTGCAGCCGGTGGTGCGATTTTCCCCCATATCACCGACGATCGAGGCGATGCGCGCGCTCGCGGAGGGCGGGCCGGTTCTGTCGCCGCTGTCGCAGGCGGGCCTGTGGGCCGCCGTCCTGGTCGCGGTGTTCGCGCCGGCGGCGATGCGGGGATATCGCGCCGCAGCCGAGGCGGGATGCTAGTGACGAGGCTGGCGCTGTTGGACCAGGCCGCTTTCCTGCGGCTGCGCGCCACCGGTCAAGGCAGCACGGTGCAGTGCACGTGGATCTATGACCGCGACGTGAACATCGACGAATTGCGGTCCTTCAGAGACAATCTCGGTGCCGGCCTGCTGGGACGAAGGATCGAGCGCTCGCCGCTGCGGTTCGGGCGTCATCGCTGGGTAGTCGATGCCCGCTCACCGGAGATCGTGTGCGAACCGCGGCAGCCGCGGCGGGAGATCGGCCCCTGGATCGAAAGACGCGCGCGGGTGCGCGTCGACCCCGAGCACGGCCCGACGTTTCACCTCGGCGTGCTGCCGTTGGACGACGGTGGGGCGGCGGTCACCGTGGTGGCGTCACACTGCGTTGTCGACGGACTCGCCATGGCGACGGCCATCACCGAAGCCGTCAAGGGAGAACGACACAATCGTGGCTACCCACAGTCACATTCACGTGGCCGGTGGCGCGCGATACGTGAAGACCTGGCCGGCGCCGTTCTCGCCCTGCCGGCGGCGATCCGCGCGCTGATCGCGACTCTGGCGATATTGGTCAAGGTGTCGTCGGATCGACACGTTCGGCCGCCGGCGCGGCCACCTCGGGTGCACGCCCCAACGGGCCAGGGCCAGAACGCATCCCGATCTGTGACGATACAAACCGACGCTGCGGCGTGGGATGCGCGTGCGCGCAGCCTCAGCGGAAGCAGCAACGCGCTATTCGTCGCGTTCGCCGCTCGCCTGGCGCACCGGATGGGCAGGGTGCTCGACGACGGAAACGCCGTGACGGTGGTGCTTCCGGTCAGCGATCGCAGCATCGATGACGACCGCGCCAACGCGCTGACCTCGATCACGCTCACCGTCGATGGCCGCGCGGTGGCTGACGACCTCGGCGGCGTGCGTGCAGATGTCAAGAGATTGCTGACGTCCCTGGCACAACAACCCAACGAGATGCTCGCCGGATTGCCTCTCATTCCGTTCACGCCGCGGTGGCTGGTCCGGCGCGCCGAAGGCATCGCGATGTCATCCGGTCAACTGCCGGTGGGTTGCTCCAACCTTGGCGGCCTCGATGCCGCCGTCGGCCGCATCGATGGTGCCCAGGCGGCCGAGTTTTCGATGCGGCTGGCCGAGCAGGGGATCACCCAGGCGCGCATCGAACAAGCTCACGGCCAATTGTTCTGCGGCACAGGAACGGTCAACGGCAGCCGATTTCTCACCGTCGTCGCCTACCAGAGCGGCATCGGCGACGCCACGCCGGCCACACGTGAGCTCGTGTGCGGCGCGCTGGCCGACCTGAATCTGTCCGCCACCACCGTCTATTCGGGCCGCATTTGATGGTGGACCTGGGCCTCGAGGCCGATCAACGCGCACGGCACCTCTACGCCGGTATCGCGGTCGCAATCGCGGCCTGGGCGACGGCCGTGCTGTGGTTCGCGATCAAGGTCGTTCCCCTCGACGTGTACTGGATGTCGTATTACACCGCCGACTACACGCACGGCTTCGTCCGCCGCGGGCTCGCCGGTGAGCTGGTTCGGTTGGCCCCACGCCACTACTTCCCGGCCACGCTCAGCCTGCGGTGGCTGTCCACGGCGGTCTATTTGTGCGGTCTGGCCACCGTGGCCGGCGTGGTGGTCTTCACTCGCCGTCCGTCTGAACGCAGGCTGATGGCCGCGATGGTGATCCCGTTGTTGCCGTTCGGCATCCCGTTTGCGGCGTTCTCGGCTCGGCCGGACCTGTTCGGCGGTGCGGCCCTGGCGGTGTTCAGCTCGGCGTTGGTGCTCACACGTTCCCGTACCGTCGCGATCCGATGGTGCGCCACCTACGGCGCCCTCATCGCGGCGTTGACGCTGGTGCACGAGGCGATCGGGCTGCAGTTCGCGGTGGGGGCCGTGCTGGCAATCGTCGTCCTCGGCGGTGCGCTGGAAACCGCCCAGCGCCGTGGCATGCTCCTGGCCGTGTTGCCGGGTGTCCTCACCACGGCCGCCGTGGCGGCGTTCGGTCGCCACGATATCGCGTCTCAATTGTGCGCGGCGGTACCGCATCGCTTGGTGCCCAACCCGTTTGCCACGATCACGTCGCCGGGGACGCTGATGCATTACGTGATCGAGGGACAGCCAAGTCAAACCGATTACCACGACTGGGTGTGCCGCAACGTGATGCCGAACTACGACAACGGAATCGCGGACGCCATCCGAACCGTCGGCCACATCGGCGCGCTCGGCCTCACCGTTTCGTTGATCTTCGGTGCCGGCGCCGCCGCGGTGACGGTGTGGGGCCTCAGCGCACTTTCGGGTGTGCCGCTACGCGCGTTCGTCGACGCGCTGCGCGGCCGACTGGCCTGGGTAACCACCGGCCTGCTGCTGGTGATCCCGGTCTTTCTGACCGGCTTCGACTGGACCCGCTGGCTGACGATCGTGGCGTTCGACGTTGCCATCGTTTTCCTCCTTTTCGCGGCGCACCGGCCAGAGATCGACCAGCAGCCCTCACGAAAAACGGTGCGGTTGTTCATTCTTCTCGTCATCGCGCTCGCGCTGATCCCGGTCGGCGCCGTTCCGGGTTTCGGCGGACCGCGGATGATCTGAACGACATTCGCCTGTTTTCGAGGTGGCAGACGGCCTCGCATCAACCATTCCGACCTTGGCTTTGCTGACCCGACGCGTTGGCTGGTGACGTATCGCGGCTGGTAAAGTGCGTGGCACTGTGAATTTCGGAGTTGGAATGTTTTCACGGTGGTCGCGACCACAATCTCTGTTGGCCATCGTTGCTGCGCTGGCCCTTGTCGCAGCTGTACTTGGCTGCGGGGCTTTGCGAGCCGAAACGGCCGCCAACGCCTCGCCACCGGAGGTGGCGGCCGCCTCAGCCAACCCGCTTTCCAACCCGATGCACCCGGACCACGAATCGGTTCCGGTACGTCGCCTCGGCGTCGGCTCCACCGTCAACGATGACAACGCGTTCAAGAGCGCCGCGTTAAAGCGGAATCGTGGAAGCACTTTCGCCCTTTCCACGCCGCGGCAGTCCGGCTCGTCGACACCGCCCACCCTCGGGATAATCTGGTCGCAGCAGCGCGTCGATACGCCGGTGCGCGCGCTGGCGTCCAGCCCTATGGGGCAAAATCTCTTGATTCAATTCTGCGTCGCTCGTTGCTGATCGGGCACGTCAGCTCATCGGCGTACTACACCATTGCGCGCCCGGGCAGACGCTAGCCGCTATTAGCTCCGGCGCCCTCAGCATCCGCTGATCGGCTTGTCTCGGCTGTTTCAGCGATGCATTTTGGCTATCGCACCCGGCGCTGCCGGGAAACCGGTGTGCCAATTCCACGGAAATTACGAGGTCAAACCTAGGTCCGCCGGGCGTGCAGGTTCACCGAGCCGCTTCGCGTGATCCGTTGGGGACCTGAGCTTTTCATCACCATTCGACCGCAGACCAGATGTCGGGTGCGACCCGCCGCGGCATGGTCCGCCAGAACTCAACAAGGGACAGGGATAGGCATGGATTTTGGCGCGTTACCACCAGAGATCAACTCTGGTCGGATGTACTTGGGGCCCGGCCCCGCGACCTTGCTGGGCGCCGCGGCGGGATGGGAGACGCTGGCCGCCGAGCTGACTGACGCCGCCGGCAGCTACCAAAGCGTGATCGCCAGCCTCACCGACGAGTCCTGGTCGGGGCCGGCGTCGATGTCGATGGCGGCCGCGATCATGCCCTACATCGCGTGGATGACGGCGACCGCCGAGCAATGCCAGCAGGCTGCCACGCAGGCCACGGCCGCCGCGGCAGCCTTCGAGACCGCGTTCGCGATGACGGTTCCCCCTCCGCTGGTCGCGGCCAACCGCGTTCGGCTCCTGGCGTTGATCCAGACCAACATCTTCGGGCAGAACACGCCGGCGATCATGGCCACCGAGGCCGAGTACAGCGAGATGTGGGCGCAAGACGCAACCGCGATGTACGGCTACGCCGCCAGTTCGGCGTCGGCCTCGGCGCTTTCGCCCGTGGCGGCGCCGCCGCCGCAAACAGCCACCCCGACCGCCGTCGCCGGCCACCTCGGCGCCGTCACCCACGCGGCGCTCCAGTCCGGCAGCACCGCACACGCAACGGCGACGCAGTGGGCCTCCTCGGTGCCGCAGACCCTGCAAGGCCTTTCGACACCCGGTTCGCCCTCGAGCCCCGGGCTGTCACAGGCGGCAATGGGCACAGGGGCCTCGCTGGGGTCTTCGGGGGCCACCGCCCCGCTCAGCGCGCTGTCGGGTCTGACCAATGCGTCCGGCAAGGGTGCGACAAAGAGCGCGAGCACGGGTGCGGGCGCCGCGACGGGACTGGCCTCGACGCTCGCCGCCGCACCTGCACTGGACGGTGGGACGGGCGCGCTGGCCGGAGAGGCGGCCGGGTTCGGCGCCGACGGCGCCGGCCTGATCGCCGACACCGGCGGCATCGGCATCGACCTCTACGGCCTCGATCTTGATTACCAGGGGCTCGGCCTGGACTACCAGGGATTGGCGCTGGACTACGCGGGCGCCGACTCCATTTTGGGGGCCGAGGGCGCCGGCGGCGTGGGGGGCATCAGCGGCTTGGGTGCCGCAGCGGGTTTGGGAAACCTACCGCCGGTCGCAGGACTGGGCCATGGAATTGCGGCGGGCGTCGGCCAAGCCAGCTCACTCAGCACCTTGTCCGTGCCGCCGAGTTGGGCCGCCACCGTTTCGTCGGTCACGCCGCTGCAGGCCCTGCATTCCAGCACCATGCCGGGCGGATGGGCCGCGGCGCCGACCCCCGGCCCGACCGTGTCCAAGCTGCCCTTGGGCGGCATGGTCGGGCGCGAATCCGAGGGCGCGGTTCAGCGCGTCGGCCTGCGCGTCTCGCTCATTCCGCATTCGCCGGTGGCCGGGTGATGCGCCGACTCCGACCGCAGGCCGTATGGGAGGAGGCGCAAGCCCCTCGACTCCGAATAAAACCGCAATGGCCACACCCGAACCGCACCGGTCTACGCACAGGCTGCCGAGCCGAAAGTCGCTGGCGTTCATGACAAAAGCTTTGACATGCGCTACCGCCATCGTGGCCTTGTTGGCATCCACGCCGGCGCCGGCCGGCGCCGATCCGAATCCGGGCGACGGCAACCCCGGTCCCTTCGGCAGCCTCAGCTGCACCTGCGCGCAGACCGCTCCGGCCGGCAGCCCTGGCCAGAGGAGGCAGCTCATCGGAGGAATACAGCGGGGCCTTGCCGTCGGGCAACGGGAGCCAAACCTCGCTTCGTCGCCGGCAAAGCCACCGACTTGACCACTGCCTCCTATCAGGCCGACCTCCCCGATCTGCAAACCGACGTAGAGGAGCATGTGATGTCCGACCGGGTGTTATCCGCCGAACTCATGCGGCAGCACCGCGAAATAGGCGCTGCGATCGGATGTTTCATCGAAAAGCTCGATGGCGGCGACCGGCAACCCGAGCTGCTGAGGGCGACAATGGATGCGCTGCGTCGGCACATCTACCTGGAGGAGATTTTCTTGTTCCCGCCGATTCGGAAGGCCGGGATCATGATGCCTGTCTTCGTGAAGATGCGGGAACACGGTCAGCTGTGGCGGACGATGGAGACGTTGACGCGGCTGCTTGCCGACCGAACGGGCGGTCCGCGCCTCGAGAACACATGCAACCACCTGCTCAGCCAGCTTCACGAGCACGACTTCAGTGAGGAGCCGGTCGTTTATCTGCACGCCGATTACGATTTGCCGGCGCCAACGAGTGCCCAGCTGACCCGGTTCGTCGTGACGGGCCGCATACCCGATGGGTGGGTTTGCCAGCAGGCCGGCACCAAACGCGCGCGGTGATCAGCTATCTGAGGTTGCCCGCCCCCTTCGGCACGCCCTGATCATCTCGGACCTTCCATCCCGCCGATCGGGACTGACCACAACGGGTCATCCGGTCCCCGGGCCAATGGCGTGATGGAGCTCATAGTGAATTTCTACAATCGCCATTGTGTAATTACCCGGACACGTATCCCGCCTTCATCCAGCCCGAGGAGCGCACCGGCACATGGCAATCCGATCAGCACCGTCACAAACCGCAACGCGAGCACCCGCTACGTCGTTGATCGGCAAGGGCTGGGCTCAGGGTGTGGCCCTCGTGATGATCTTCGGGTTCTTGGTGATGGGAATCCTCGTGTACCGGACCTACACCGCCTCAATGCCGTTGCCGGCCAACGTGGTTAGTGAGTCGGGCGAGGTTCTGTTCACCGGCGCTCAGATCACCCGCGGCCAAGAGCTTTATCAGGCGCGCGGCCTGATGCAGTACGGCTCGGTGCTCGGGCACGGCGCCTACCTCGGACCCGATTACACCGCGGAATATCTGCGCATGTCCACCAACGATGTGGCCGCGCAATGGCGGGCGCAGGGAGCGGCCGACGCAAAGGAGCGGGTGGTGGCCGAGTTTCGCACCAACCGTTACAAGGCCGACAGCAAGACGTTGGTGTTCACCGATAAGCAGGCGGTCGCGTTCGATCACATCCAGCAGCATTACGCGGAATATTTTGGCGAGAACTCCACCAAGTACGGATTACTGCCGCGGATGATCACCAGCAAGGCCGACATCCGTGATCTCACAGCGTTTTTCGCGTGGACAGCGTGGGCGTCCGCAGCCGAGCGGCCCGGCCACAGCTACAGTTACACCAACAACTGGCCGGCTGAACCGCGGGTCGACAATGGGCCCACCGCATCGATCGTGGTGTGGTCGGTGCTGTCTTTGGTCACCCTGCTGGGCGGGACCGGAATCATGTTCGCCGTGTACGGCCGGTGGAGCCAAAAGATCGGGTGGCACAGCGCCGAGGCGCCCACATTGTCGTTCCGTCAACCCGGCGAGGTGGGACTGACCGCCTCGCAGCGCGCCGCGATCTGGATCTTCGCGGTGGTCTCGGTGCTGTTTTTGGCGCAAACCCTGATGGGTGGCGCCGTCGAGCACTACCGCGCCGACCTGTCGGCGTTTTACGGGCTGGACCTGGCCAAGCTGTTGCCCTTCAACCTCGCCCGCACCTGGCATGTGCAGTTGTCCTTGTTTTGGACCGCGGCCGCGTTTTTGGCAGGCGGGATCTTCCTGGTGCCCTTCATCAGCCGACGGGAACCGCGGCGGCAGAGTTGGCTGGTGTACGCCCTGCTCGGCGCGCTGGTCGTGGTGGTGGGCGGCTCCCTGATTTGCGAGGCCCTCTCGATCTATGGGGTGATCCCCGCGGGTGGTCTGTTCTCCCAGCAATGGGAATTTCTCGACCTGCCGCGGCTGTGGCAGATCCTGCTGACCGCCGGCCTGTTCCTGTGGATTGCGATCATCTGGCGCGGCATCCGCGGCAAGCTCAAAGGCACGTCGAAGATGAACCTGCCATGGATGTTTTTCTTCACCGGGCTGGCGATCCCCGCCTTCTACGCCGTGGGCCTGTTGGCCGGCCACGACACCCACTACTCAGTCGCCGACTTCTGGCGGTTCTGGGTGGTCCACCTGTGGGTGGAGGACTTCCTCGAGTTGTTCACCACCGTGATGGTCGCCTACATCTTCGTCCTGCTCGGAGTGGTACGCGAGCGCATCGCACTAGGAGTGATCTTCCTCGACATCATCCTGTACTCCGCCGGCGGCGTCATCGGCACGATGCACCACTTGTATTTCTCCGGCACCCCCGTCGAACACATGGCGCTGGGCGCGTTCTTCTCGGCCGCCGAAGTGATCCCGCTGACCTTCCTGACCGTCGAGGCGTGGGCTTTCCTTCAGCTCGGGTCTCGCCAACAAAGCCACGAAACACCGTTCCCGCACCGCTGGGCGGTCATGTTCCTGGTGGCGGTCGGGTTCTGGAACTTCTTGGGAGCAGGCATCTTCGGGTTCCTGATCAACCTGCCCATCGTGTCCTACTACCAGATCGGCACCGCGCTGACCGCCAATCATGCCCACGGAGCGATGATGGGCGTTTACGGCATGCTCGCCGTCGGGCTGGCGATGTTCGCCTTCCGGTACGCGATCCCCTCCGCCAAGTGGCCGGAAAAGTGGGCACGATTGTCCTTCTGGTGCATGAACATCGGGCTGGCATGGATGGTGTTCGCCACCCTGCTGCCGCTGGGGGTGTTGCAGCTGTACCACTCCGTGAGCACGGGATACTTCGAGGCGCGTTCGCTGGGCTACCTCACCCGACCCGGCAACTCGCTGATCGAATGGCTGCGGCTGCCCGGTGATTTCGTCTTCATCCTCGGCGGTGTCGTCCCGTTCGTCTGGATCGCGTGGACAGCGATACGCAACGTCCGGCGCGCGCCGGCCAGCGACGAACTGCTCGAACACCCGCTCTACACCGAACTCCACCCGGTTCCCGCTGCGTCGCAGAAAGGTTGACAATGGCATCCCCTACCGCCGCGGCATGGCTGGTTGCCGGGTATGCACTGGCACTGGTGGCCGCCGCCTGGGGTGTCGACATGATGGCGCGGGGCGTGTCGCGGCGCGCTGCGCAGTGGCGTAGCGGCCAATTCCGTTACCACGCCGACCATGACGCGTGGGTGTGCCCCGAGGATCACTGGCTGTGGCCGAGTTCTTTCGATCCGAAGCACCGGGTGATGCGTTATCGGGCAAAGCCGAGCGTGTGCAACAGCTGCCCGGTCAAATCGACCTGTACGACCTCAGAGCACGGTCGCGAGATCAGCCGCGAGATCGACCCCTGGCCGCATTCCGAAGCCGGGCGTTTCCACCGCGGTATCGCCTGCTGCGTGGCCACTTTGGGGGTGGTGATGCCGCTCGTCATGCTCGCCCGGCTGCACTCGCCCGCCGACCTGCTGGTACTGATCGGCGTCATAGCCGTCGTGCTGGCCGCGGGGCTGCCGCTGGCCGGTCATTTGCGGCGAACCCCGTCCAACCCTCCCGAACACCTGCCGCACCGCACCGGCATGGAAGACCAGGTGGCAATCGCGGTCGACCGCTACTCGACCCGATGGGGCGCAAACCGATCGGAGAAGGACACCGCACCGTGATCACGCTGCTGCTTGTCGTCGGGGGGACGGTAGCGGTGCTGCTGGTTGTGCTGGCACTCGCCTCGCTGGCTGTGGTGCGCGAGTACGAGCGCGGTGTGGTGTTCCGGATGGGCCATGCCCGCCCGCTGTACCAGCCGGGGCTGCGGTGCTTGATTCCGCTGATAGACAAGATGATTCGGGTCGACCAGCGGGTGGTGACGTTGACCATCCCACCCCAGGAAGTGATCACCCGCGACAACGTGCCGGCCCGGGTCAACGCGGTGGTGATGTTCCAGGTGGTCGATCCGCTCAAAGCGATCCTCGCCGTGGAGAACTACGCCGTGGCCACTTCTCAGATCGCCCAGACCACATTGCGTTCGCTGCTGGGCCGCGCCGACCTGGATACCTTGCTGGCCCATCGTGAGGATCTCAACAGCGATCTTCGGACCATCATCGAGGCGCAGACCCGGACCTGGGGTATCGAGGTCCGGGTGGTGGAAATCAAGGATGTCGAGATCCCCGAATCCATGCAGCGGGCGATGGCACGCGAGGCCGAAGCCGAACGCGAACGCCGCGCCAAAGTCATCAACGCCCGCGGGGAATTACAGGCATCCGACGAGCTGCGCCAGGCCGCCGAGACCCTGTCGAAGAACCCCGCATCGCTTCAACTGCGGTATCTGCAAACCCTTTTGGAGTTGGGCGCCGACCAAAACTCGACCGTGGTGTTCCCCCTGCCCGTCGACATCCTCACACCATTCCTGCAGGGCTCGCTCATGCCCCGGTCACCGGAACCCAATCCGCCTGTGCCCGAACCACCGTCATAAACCACACCGGGCATCGCCCAGCGGTTGTCATATCTCGACGCGGATCGCCCGTTCCGGACAGCTCGCCGCGCCCTCGATGGCCTTCTCCAGCAGGCTGGCGTCGACGTGGGGCTTGACGACGACACAGTAGCCATCGGCATCGGGCTGGTAGATCTCCGGCGCATGCGAGTAGCAGACACCCCATCCCATACAGCGATTCCGGTTGACGACCACCCTTACCAACTCGCTTTCGTCCACCTCGGGCGCGGCGAAGCGGACGCGCACGTCATCCTGTGTGGCCGGGGTGAGTCCCTGCTTGGTAATGAGGTTGACCGCGCGGTCCACCAGCTGGGCATTGGTGGCGGTCCGCGATATCGATGGGCAATCCCCGATGCCCACCCGGACACCGAGCCCACGATTGAGTGCATGCTCCCAAAGCTCTTGGCGCCGTTCGGCGGAGCTCATCGCGTACGGCACGACGACGACCTCGTGATCGATCCACTTCGGGATGCGCGAGACCAGGAAGTCGAGGACGTCGGGGTCGGGATCGTTATGCGACACCCAACGGTCGGAAAAGAACAAGTTGATCTTCAGCGGCTGCCGCAAGATCCCGATGCGGGCGGCCAGTATCACCCAGCGTAAGTCGACGGCGTTGAACACCGCGATGCTGGGCACCAGGCCCAGCTTGGTGAACCGATCGAGTTCGGGTGGGTATGACGGATGTGAGCCGTTCGGTTCGTCGGAATCGGTTGCCTTGAATTGGTTCTCGTCCTCCAGCCACAGGACGCTCTTGATGTGTTGAGAAGGGGTGAACGGCGCGAGCAGCAACCCGGCACCGGCCGGAGGGCGCTCGGCCAGCGCCCAGATGTGGTCGAGGCTACCGGCGTAGCCCGGGTAGGCCAGTGGGTCGACGTCGCGCGCCGCGGTAGCCAAGACGGTGCGGCAGACCTCGTCGTCGGCAAAGGTCTGCCGACCGTCGTCATCGCGGGCATGAAATTGGACGGCTGTGGCCCCCTGCGCAATGCACTCGACCACGTTGCGGGCGGTCTCTTCGGCGCCGTAGGGCACATTCGGGTTTTCGTCCTTACTGGCGTCTTCGTTGACCCCGACTTCGAGGTACACCTTGCCGTCGTCGCGAAAACTCATTGCGTTGCTGCCCTTTCTTCGCGGAGGTCCATCGCCGGCCGGTGGCTGAGAGCGGCCCGCGCGGTCCATGCCCGCCCTACGTTTCTACAATCGATATTGTGAAAAGTCTAGACGTCGTCGCGCGCGTTGACCAGAACGGGTCGACAGCCACACCAGACGCGACGTAATGGCTTGCGCCCGTGGCCGACGACCGCCGCGGGCGGCATTTCCGCTCTGCGGCCGCGCTCAGGTAGTTGCTCGTGGCCCGGGGGCAGGATAGGAAGAACATCTACCTCTCGTTTCTGACCATCGTTGGAGCCGGCGCATGATCACATTGGACCGCCTGGTGAACGTCCTGGGTGGCTACGGCGTCCGACTGCGTTGGTCGTCGGTGCCACGGTCGACGGAGCTGCGCAGCGTGGTCGTCCACGAGCCGCCCACCGAACGCGCGGTGGTGGGTGACGTATTGCTGGCCATAGGCGCCGGCTCGCTCGACGAAGCGGTGCGCTGGGCCGCGTCGGCGCGCGCGGTCGTGGTGGTGCTGCGCGACGGTGAGACACCGGTGACGTTCGACAGCAACACCGGCGTCGGCGCGGTGATGGTCATCGATGAGACGATGTCCTGGAGCGCGGTCGCAGCGGTGGTCTACGGCCTGGTCCTGGAGGGCCGCGAAACTGAATCTGGGCGCGGCCCAACCGATCTGTTCGCGCTGGCCGACAGTTTGGCAGACGGGATCGGCAGCGCAGTCGTCATCCACGATCGGCTTCTGCGGGTGCTCGCGTACTCGAGGCTGCAGCAGCATGCCGATCCGGCCCGGGTCGAGACCATCCTCGGGCGGCAGACGCCGGAACCGCTGCGCGCGCTGTTCGAGGCGCGGGGAGTACTCGCACACCTGGCCGTCTCCGACGAGCCGCTGTTTGTCGCAAAGGCCCCTGAACAGGGCTTCACCGGCCGCATGGTGGTCGCGGTGCGATCCGGCGCAGAACTGGTCGGGTCGGTGTGGGTGGCGTGCCCGGCACCGCTGGACGACGCGTCGCGCAGTGCCCTGGCCGACGGCGCGCACACGGTGGCCCTGCACCTGCTGCGGTCACGCGCCAGCGCGGACCTGGAGCGCCAGGTCGAATCCGAGCTGGTGATCCGGTTGCTGGAAAGCGCCGCCGATGCTTCGACGGTGGCGAGCAGGCTGGGCCTGGCGCACAACGGTTTGCGCGTGATCGCGGTGCAGGCGTTCGTCGGAGCCGACCGCGATGCCGCGTTGCTCTTGGCATTCGAGCGCGCGACCACCGGGTTCGGCTGGTCACGGCCCGGGCGCAGCGCATTGGCGGGCAATATCGTTTACACCGTGCTTCCCGGCGAGGACGCGCCGACGGCGCGGCGCTGGGTGGCCGCTTTGCAAGCGGCCCTGCCCGAGCAGGTGACGGTGATCGCCGGAGTCAGTGGCGTGGCCGAGGTGGCAGATCTCGCCGCCGCACGCCAGGAGGCCGACGAATGCCTGGCGCTGCACGAGATGGCGCCCACCGCCGCGCCGCCGGCCTACGACGAGTCATGGGACGACATCCTGCTGCAGCGGCTGCGTGCCGCGGCACGCTCAGGGCGCACACCGACCCGCGGGCCGGTGGCCGAACTGCGCCGTCATGACTGCGCCCACGGCACCGACTACGTGCTGACGCTGCGGGCGTGGCTGGAGGCTCAGGGCGACCCGACCGAGGCCGGCGAACGTCTGGGCGTGCACGAGAACACCGTGCGTTACCGGCTGCGCAAAATGGCCGAGATCACCACCCTGTCGCTGGACGACGCCAGAAAGCGGTTGGCGATGATGATCGAACTCGCGGCCACCGACACCGACTGACCGCCGGCGCTGTCGGAATCCAACAAAGCGCCGTGCCGTCGTTGTCTTGCTGCGGCAAACCTCGCGGCGACCAACAGCGCCATCATGAGGTTGTCCAGCTATGGCCAGGTTCGAATGGCGGCGTGTTTCGGGCCGCCGTGTGCCTCGAATCGGGGCCAACCCGTCGATAGGAAGCATCCGATGAGCACCCAACGTCCCGAGCATCTGCGACCCGCAGGCGACCCGGACGACGACGCCGCCATGGAAAGCTTCACCCTGCCACTGCCGCGGAAGCTGTCCTCGCGGCTGTTCGGCCGCAACCCGCTGATACGCACCAGCGACCGGGTGGAGGCGCTGCTGTTGGTGTTGGCCGTCGCGGTCGCGCTGGTGGCGGTTCCTATCGGGGCTGCCGTGGGCACCGCCGTCCACGAATCCAGCAGTCGCGTTCACGCCGAGCAGGCGCAGGCTCGCCGGCAGGTGACCGCAACCTCCATCGGGGACAGCCACCCGCGCAGGGATCTCGAAAGCCCAACGGTGACCGTGCCTGCCCGATGGTCGGTCGACGGGACCCATCACACCGGCGACGTCGTCGCCCCGCTGAACGTGAAGACCGGTGACGACATTGAAATTTGGGTCGACGACAAGGGTGCACCGGTGCGCCCGCCGGTGCGGACCGCCGTCGACGCGGGCGTGGCGTTCGCGGTGGCGACCTGGTCGGTCATGAGTTTGTTGGCCGCAGGCTTATTCGGCGCCGCCCGTGTCGCCCTCGACCGGTCCCGCTACGCCAGATGGCAACGGGACTTCGACAACCTCGTCGGGCATCGGTGAGATAACGGCTACAGCCCCAACTTGTTTCACAGACCCCCGTAGGCGAGTCCTGCGGGGGTCTGCCTTTTCCGGCGCGGACGCTCTCACCGGTCCCGAAGCGGCCTTCGGTCAGACCGCCGCAGCAAAGGCATTGTCGGTTCGGAACAACGGCCCACACCCGCGTTGTCGGTTTCCGGCAAACACGGCGGCACCCGGACACACCACCATGGAGATCACCAATCAGAAAGATCAACTGCGGAGGTGCGCGATGGGTGGCGTCGAACCTATTGACGGCGGGCCCAGATCGGTGATTGTGGTGGGCGCCGGCATCGTCGGATTGTCCACGGCATGGTTCCTACAGGAACGCGGAGTCGACGTCACGGTGGTCGACCGCACGGGCGTTGCGGCGGGTGCGTCATGGGGCAACGCAGGATGGATCGCTCCGGGACTGACCCTTCCGTTCCACTCTTCCGGTGTGCTGCGCGACGACCTGCAGGCATTTAACGATCCGGCCGCGCCGGCGTACATGCCGTCGTCCCTGAGGGCCGCCGTGGCGCTCAACGAGGACTGCATCGAAGCCTTCGATGTGCTCCTCGCCCACGGGGTCGATGCACCCGTAACCGACGCGCCGATCACCGCGTTGTTCCGTGGCACCAGCGAAGCGGAGCGCATGCTGGAAATGCTGCGGGAGCTCGAAAACGCCGGCCAGCCAATGTATGTCACGGCATTATCCGGCGAGGCGTTGCGCGAGCAGGTGCCCCTGGCCGCGCCGGACGTCACCGCCGGGCTGAACATCAACGGCCAGCGCTTCATCGACCCTGGCCGATTCGTCGAAGCCCTGGGCCGCTCGGTGACGGCCCGCGGGGCGGCAATGCTCAGGCTGGAAATCGACGATGTTCGCGGCTCGGGCGGCGGCGTCGAGGTGCACCCGCGCCGCGGCAACCCGCTGACCGCCGACGCCGCGGTGATCGCCACCGGCGACCGGTTGTCCCGCTTGGCCGGCCGCTGGCTGCGCGTCCCGGTCCAGGCCCAACACGGCTACTCGTTCACGGTGCCGGTGCAACGCCCGATGTTGGGGCCGATCTACCTGCCGGACATTCGGGTGGCGTGCACGCCGTACAAGGGCGCGCTGCGTATTTCGGGCGCCCTTGCGGCCCGCCGCTGCGACGAACCACACCCGCGCAAACGCGTGGAGGCCATCGCCGCTGCGGCCGGTCCCCTGCTGGACGGGGTGGATTGGGCCGCGCGCAGCAACCTCTGGATGGGTGGCTGTGCGGTCACCCCCGATGGCCGCCCCTTGATCGGTGAGCTGACGCAGGGCGTCTACGTGGCCGGCGGGCACGGCATGTGGGGCTTGGTGCACGGCCCGGTCACCGGCCGGCTGTTGGCCGAACAGATCACCGTCGGCACGCAGCCCCAGGCTCTGACCGAGTTCGATCCGCGGCACCGGACCCTCGACAACGCCATCCGATAACCCCGAAACGGTGAAGTCCCCCGAGGGCTTCGCGTCGTCGGGAACAGCCTCCCCGTAATGGCTCTGCGACACCGCAGTTCTCGAGTGCACCCGAACGCTGTCAGAAGAAAGGGAACCGATATGACTAGCACACAACCCGCATGGATTTCGCCGCAAGCCTACGGGCGGCTCCAGCGGGAACTCGCCACTCTGCGGGAACTGTGTGACACCAACGCTGTTGGTGTCGCCACCGACGAAAACTCGATCGCTGTCCAGCGTGCGTGGCAGATCCGCATTCGACGGATTCATGAGTTGCTGGTCGATGCGGTCGTCGGTGAGGACCCGCCTGATGACGGGATCGCCGAACCGGGCATGGTTTTGACCATCCGCTACGACGACACCGGTGAAGTCGAAACATTCCTGTTCAGCGTGCGCGGTGCCGAATACGGTGGCATGGAGGTCTATTCGATCCGATCGCCGCTGGGCGCCGCCATCGCGGGTGCACGTCCCGGTGAGCAGCGCACCTACACCCTGCCCAGCGGTGTCGCGCTCACCGTCACACTCCTGAAGGCCGTTCCCTACGGCGTTCACCTGGCCGGCCTCAGCTGATGGCGATCCCATGATGTTCGATCTGATCGACCCGTTTTCGGCGATGTTTCTTTTGATCGCGGCGATTTTCCTGCTGATGGCCGTCGCGTATGGGCGAAGGTGATGTCCCATGGGGCCCAGGGCTCGCTCGGGCGCTACGGGCTTCAAAACCGCTCGCAGAGACTAGGTTTCACGTCACACGGAGACGAGCACCAGCACACCCGTGACCATCAGCGCGATCACCTTGATGGCCTCTAGACCCACGTAGGCGTAGTGACCGCGCGAGCGCGCCGCATTCAGGCCGGCAAGAACCTTGGCGGAGCGCCGGTTCAAAAACGGGCGCACCACCATCAACTGCCCTGCGAGCATCGCAAAGGCGGCCAGCAATGCCGTAACGACCCCTGCCGCGGGAGGCTTCGCCAGCATCACCGCCGCCAGCACGATGGCGAAGATGACCTCGACGCCGTTGGGCGTTCATCATCGAGAGTCCTTGCAGCTTAGGTCCGTTGCCGCTTATCCGTGGGGATCCGCAGCGCATCACGACGGCGGCCGAAGGGCTCCTCTGGCGACCTGGCGATCACGCTCACTCAGGTTCTTGCTTGGGCAAGTTGGCCACCAGCGGTGTGTCGACGCCCAACGGGCCGAGTTTGGCGGCGCCACCCGGTGACCCCAACGGCTCGTCACGGCCTTCGAGCGTTTCGGTGAAGAATGCGGCGTTGTCCGCTTGATAGGGCTGCAACTCCTCGGGGAGATCGTCCTCGTAGTAGATCGCCTCGACGGGGCAAACAGGCTCGCATGCCCCGCAATCCACGCACTCGTCGGGATGAATGTAGAGCGCCCGGCCACCCTCGTAGATGCAGTCGACCGGACACTCCTCGACGCACGCCCGGTCCATCACGTCCACGCATGGCTTTCCGATCACATATGCCATGCCGTAGAGTTTACACAAGGTGGGTTGTATAAACTAGATGGAGTGGTCTCCCATGTTCGACAAAGTAACTTCTTCTCGGCGCTCGCAGGGTGCTCACGACGCCGATGGAAGGCTCGAGTCGTCGGGGAGCGCCGCCGCGACTACCCAGCGCAACGGTCACCGGCTCGCCCCCTACGACGACGTCGACGAGCAGGGTCCGGGCGTGGGCTACCGCACGGAGTTGCTGCCGGCCGGGGACATCGTCGACCCGTATACCTGGGCGGGCGGGCTGGAAGACAAGCGCGCGATCGCGCCGCGGCTACGTATCGGTCGCGACAGGTGGCTAAATCTTTTGTGGCTCATTCCCATTGGGTTTGTCTTGCTGCTCGCGGCGGTGGCGGTGGGCAAAGGCCTGTACAACATGCCGGCGGTGCAGACATTCATTCAGCGACATCCGGGCACCCGGGCGTCTTCCGGGGTCGGCCCGGGCATCCCCGCCTGGGTGGGCTGGACGCACTTCTTCAACCTGTTCATGATGACGTTCATCATCCGGTCCGGAATTCAAATCCTGTGCGACCATCCGCGGCTCTACTTCAGGCGCAACTCCACCCCGGGCAAGGACGAGTGGCTGCGCGTGGCGAAGCCGGTACCGGATGACCCGCTGTGGACAGCCAAGGACGATTCGGTCGCGCTGCCAGGCCAGCTGGGGCTGCCGGGTATTCGTCACTCGATCGGGCTGGCGCGATGGTGGCACCTTGGCATAGACGTCTTGTGGTTATTCAACGGTGCAGTCTTCTACGTGCTGCTATTCGCCACCGGCCAATGGCGACACATCGTCCCGACCAGCTGGGACGTGTTCCCGGACGCGGCATCGGTTGCGATCCAATATCTTTCGCTGAGCTGGCCGCACGACAACACCTGGGTGGCCTACAACGCTTTACAGCTGTTGGCGTACTTCACCACGGTCTTCATCGCCGCACCACTGGCCGTGATCACCGGTCTCGGGATGTCGCCCGCCCTCTCGATGCGTTTCACCGTGATCAGCAAGCGTTTGAGCATCCAGGCCGCCCGCTCGCTACATTTCCTGGTGCTGGCGTACTTTGTGTCGTTCATCGTCGTCCACGTCACGTTCGTCTTCACCACCGACGCTTTGCGCAACCTCAACCACATGTTCGCCGCCCGCGACGACGACGGCTGGATCGGGTTCGCGGTGTTTACCGTGGCCATGACGGTCGTCGCTGTCGGCTGGGTGGCCGCCACCCCGCTCACCTATCGCCACCCCCGCGTAGTGCAGCGGGTGGGCTACGCACTTGTCGGGCCGCTGCAGCGGCTGTTCGAGCGCAGCAACCCCAAGCCCGGCGCGTTCACCGACAAGGACATCTCACCGTACCTGTGGCACAACGGCACCTACCCGGAAACCGTGGAATACAAAGAGTTAGAGAGAAACGACTTCGTGGATTGGCGGCTGCGCATCTACGGCCTCGTCGAGCATCCGGCCGAGTTGGCGCTGGCCGATTTGCATCACCTGCCATACCACGAGCAAATCACCCAACACTTCTGCATCCAGGGCTGGTCGGGTGTCGCCAAATGGGGTGGCGTGTCGATGCAGACGATCATGGACATCGTCAAACCCTTGCCCGAAGCCAAATGGGTGGTGTTCTACTCGCTCGGGGCCGGCGCCGACGGCGGTGTCTACTACGTCGCACACCCGATCGACCAGATGAGCCACCACCTGACCATGCTGGCCTACGACATGAACGGCGAGCCTCTGAGCTACGGCCACGGGGCGCCGCTGCGGTTGCGCAATGAACTCCAACATGGTTTCCGGCATGTGAAGTGGCTCAAGGGCATTGAGTTCATCGCACACTACTCCGAGCTGGGCGGCGGGTACGGCGGATACAACGAAGACCACGAGTACTTCGGGCGTCACCAAACCATCTGATCACTCTTCCGTAATGCGCGCCCATGTCGTAGTGTTTATACAATCGCACTTGTAATAATTACGAAAAGGGCGGACCTATGGCCGACAACGAACTCGACGTCCGGCGGCTCCCCAGGTCCGGCAACCGACCCACAGGATTGGCCACCTACGCCAACCCGTGGGTGGCGGAATCGTCGGATAACGCCGGGGTGGACAGGAGATCCGGTGTCGGCAAACGCGAGCTCGACTGGAATGTCATCACGATGCCGCCCAACGGCGAAATCGACACCGCCACCGCAGCCGAACTCGACGTCGACGTCTTGATCCACGTGCTGTCCGGGAGCGGTCGGCTCACTACCGAAAAGGGCACGATCAAGCTGGCCCCCGGTGCGTTGTTATGGCTGCCACGCCGGTCGCGGCCGCAATTCACCGCGGGCCCCGACGGACTTCGCTACCTGACCGTGAACCAAAAGTGGTGAGCCTGCCCCCATAGTGGAGGACCACCTTCGCCGGCGTCTACTTCTGGTTCCCCAAGATGACCGGTCGGTTGCTCGACGAACGGCTGGGCAAGCTGCACTTCTGGCTGACCCTGATCGGCTTTCACGCCACCTTTAGGGTGCAGCACTGGCTGGGCAACATGGGGATGCCCCGCCGCTATGCGGACTACTTGCCCACCGACGGCTTCACCGCGTTGAACGTCGTCTCCACCATCGGCGCGTTGATCCTGGGCGCGTCGATACTGCCCTTCGTCTGGAATGTGTTCAGGAGTTGGCGCTACGGGGAACCGGTCACGGTGGATGACCCGTGGGGACATGGTAATTCGCTGGAGTGGGCCACCAGTTGCCCACCGCCGCGGCACAACTTCATCGAGCTGCCCCGCATCCGCTCCGAGCGACCCGCCTTCGAGCTGCACTATCCGCACATGATCGAACGCATGCGCAGCGAGCGACACGTCGGGCACGATGTGGGCGGCGATGCCGGCGCCGAACGTGAAAGGCTCTGACGAAGGAATGTGATGACTTACAACGGGATATCCGCGTGTGGCGCGGTGACGAGCAGGGCGGCGAACTCCGCGAGTTCTCCGTCGAGGTCAACGAGGGCGAGGTCGTGCTTGACGTCATCCACCGGCTGCAAGCCACGCAAGTCCCCGATCTCGCGGTGCGCTGGAACTGCAAAGCGGGCAAATGTTAATCCTGCTCGGCACTCGTCACCGGCCGCAGATACGACCATGCGATCTGGCTGGGGCGCAAGCTCTTTCGCCGGTAGTGCGCCCCTCGGCGGTCATCGCGCCACCAGGGTGTCGAGTTCCGGCGTGTCCGCACCCGTCAGCCGTCGGTGCATGGCCCAGGCGATCCTGGTGCCCTGGATCTTCGCGCGTTCGGCGATGGGTCCCCGGAACATCTCATCGACGGTGTCGTTCCACATCGTCAGCCAGCGGACAAAGTGACTGCCGTTCAACGGGATTCGTTGATGGACGCGCCGGTGGACGTGCAAGGCGCTGCCGCGGTAGAGCCCGGCGCGGAACAGCGCGGTCTCCCAGAAGTCGGCCATCACCGGGATGTGCGCCTCCAGGCCTTTGCTCCGCACCTCCGCGAATGGCTCGGCGAGCACGTCGTCAACCATCACACGTCCGTAAAACCGGCGCAGGAGTGCCTCGACGTCGGAACGGGTGGCCAGATCTGCAGCCCCAACCGGGGCCGACGACTCAGTCATGCGCGATCACCCTGGCAAGACACAATTCGGGTTCGACGAACGGTTCCAGCGCGGCCTGCATCCGCGGCGCCGCACCAACCGGCTCCGTCGAGCCGGCCAGTCCCTGCAGCAGCCCCCGGTGCAAGGCGCACGCCACCTCGGGATGATCACGGGCCAGATCACGGACCGGGCAGCTGTGTAGGCGAATGGTCCGCCGGTTGCCGGGCCTCGACTTCTCCACCGGAACCAACTCGGGGCCAAATCCCATGCGGTCGAACACCGTCGTGATCATCGCTGATCGCTCGTCAACCGTTTTGCCGGCTGCAGCACCTGGAACTGGTTGCGGCGCCTCATCCTGATTCGGGGCGTTCTCTGAGATCCGCTCAGCCCATCGCCGGCCGGCGGCTTCGGCGCGGCGGCGGCGCTTTTCGGCGGTATCGCCGAGTTCCAGCGCCAGAATCTCGGCCAGGATTCGATAGTCCAGCCGCTCGCGCACCGCACGGTAGCCGGTGCGGGGACGGCCCACCCTGGCGCGCGTGATCCGGGTGCGCTCGACCAGTCCGTCGGCGCACAACGCGTCAAGATGAAAGCGCACCGTCGTCGTATGCAGCCCAAGCCGGGCGGCGAGTTCGGCCGCGTCGACCGGTTCGTGGTGCTCACGCACCAGCTCAAGTACCCGTTGGCGCTGCCGGTTGTGCCCCGCGCGGTGCGGTCGTCCGGCCTCGTCCTTGTCCTGCTCGCCCACCCCATCCGTCCTCTCGTCCGGTTGCCTTTTAGCTATTTAGAGGATATTATTCATTAATAATAGCACTGCAAGCCCGAGATGTCTCCGGTAGCGAATGACGTTGGGGCAGCAGAGAACCGGAGGCGCGCCATGTTGGACACCATGGTGGATACCAAGGTCGATGCCAAGGTCATCAAGAATGCGGTCAAGTTGGCCTGCCGCGCCCCGTCGCTGTACAACACCCAACCGTGGCGGTGGGTGGCGGACGGCGCTGGGCTGGACCTGTTTTTGGATGTGACCCGTGTCGTACTCGCGGATCGATCGATGCGCGAGGCCCACATCGGCTGCGGCGGTGCGCTCGAACACCTTCGGGTGGCGATGGCCGCCGCGGGCTGGATCGCCGAGGTCGAACGATTTCCCCATCCGGACAATCCGGCGCACCTGGCCAGGGTGACGTTCGCCCCCGCGGACGGCGTGACCGACGACCAGCGTCGCCGCGCCGACGCGATCCTGAAACGCCGCACCGATCGGCTCCCGTTCCTCGCGCCGGTCGACTGGGAATCGTTCGAAGCCTTGCTGCGCGGCAGGATCGATGCTGACGCGGTGCGATTGGACGTCTTACCGGAGGAGATGCGTCCGCGCCTGGCCCAAGCGGCCGAATTCACCGAATCGCTGCGCCTGTATGACTCCTCGTATCATGTCGAACTCGATTGGTGGACTGCGCCGTTCGAAGTGTCAGAAGGTATCCCTTACAGCTCCCTGGTGTCGGCCGCCGAGTCGGATCGGGTGGGCGTCAATCGCCACTTCCCCTTCACCCGCAACCCGGACAGGCGCGCCGGGATTACCCGGGATTTCTCGAAGATCCTGATGCTGTCCACCGAAGATGACAGCCACGCCAACGCGGTCGCGTGCGGCGAGGCGCTGTCGGCCGTCCTCCTGGAATGCACGATGGCCGGCTTGGCCACCTGCCCGGTGTCGCAACTGACCGAACTGTCGGTCAGCCGTGAACTGCTCGCGGCGCTCACGGATCACACCGACCTGCCCCAGGTCCTGATCCGGGTGGGCGTCGCGCCGGCGCTCGACGCGGCGCCGCCGCCCACGCCGCGGCGCGCGCTCGCCGAAGTGCTGCGACTGACGGGCTGAGTCTCGCCCCAGCGACCACTGCCCTTCGATCCGCTTCTATGACTACGGTGGTGGAAGGGTCGCCTACAACCGGTGAGGTGAATGCGATGGCATCGAACAGCTTTGGAACCCTGGACCGGCTCACGGTCGACGAGCAGACGTACCTCATCCACCGCCTTGATCGAATCGACGGTTCGGCCCGGCTGCCGTACAGCCTAAAGGTTCTGCTGGAAGATCTGCTGCGCAACGAAGACGGCCACCTGGTGACCGCCGAGCAGGTCCAGGCGATGGCGGACTGGGACCCGGCCGCCGAACACGGCCGGGAGATCGCCTACACCCCCGCCCGTGTCTTGATGCAGGACTTCACCGGGGTGCCGTGTGTGGTCGACCTGGTCGCGATGCGCGACGCCATCACCGCGTTGGGCGGTGACACCAAGAGGATCAACCCGCTGTGCCCGACCGAGTTGGTGATCGACCACTCGGTGATCGCCGATGTCTTCGGGCGCGCGGACGCGTTCAAGATCAACGCGGAGCTGGAGTTCGAGCGCAACGCCGAGCGCTACCAGTTGCTGCGCTGGGCGCAGCAGGCGTTCGATGATTTCTCCGTGGTGCCCCCGGATACCGGCATCTGTCACCAGGTCAACCTGGAGTATCTCGCCCGCGTGGTGTTCACCCGCGACAGTCCGGACGGGCCGCTGGCCTACCCCGACACGCTGGTCGGCACCGACTCGCACACCCCGATGGTCAATGGGCTGGGGGTATTGGGCTGGGGCGTGGGCGGTATCGAGGCTGAGGCGGCCATGCTCGGCCAGCCGATGAGCATGCTGGTTCCGCCGGTCGTCGGCCTCAAGCTCAGCGGCGAACTGCCGGCCGGTACCACGGCCACCGACCTGGTGTTGACCGTGGCCGAGCTGCTGCGCCGCACCGGTGTGGTGGGCAAGTTCGTCGAGTTCTTCGGTCCCGGGGTGGCCAACGTGCCGCTGGCCAATCGGGCGACGATCGGCAACATGAGCCCGGAGTACGGCGCGACCTGCGCGATCTTCCCCGTCGACGACGTCACGCTGGACTACCTGCGGCTCACCGGCCGCTCCGAACATCAGATCAAGCTGGTGGAGGCCTACACCAAAGAACAGGGCATGTGGCACGACCCCGACCACGAGCCGACGTACTCCCAGACCCTCGAGCTGGCCCTGGGCAGCGTCGAGCCGTCAATCGCCGGGCCGAAACGCCCGCAGGACCGCATCCCGCTGCGGCTGGCGCCCCACGCCGTCTGTGCGCTGCTGGGGGGCGCGGAGACGACCGAAGAGGCGCTGTCGGCTCTCGATGAGGCGTCGGCGGACTCGTTCCCCGCCAGTGACCCGATCGCGTTCGGCAGCACCAGCAGCCCTGAAGGCAAACCGCGCACGCCGAACGACGACTGCGTCGTTGGCGAATGGCCGTCGACACATGTGGACGTCGAGCTCGCGGACGGTACCCGCACCGAAGTCGACAACGGGCACGTGGTGATCGCGGCGATCACGTCGTGCACCAACACCTCCAACCCCTCGGTGATGGTGGGCGCGGCGCTGCTGGCCAAGAAGGCGGTGGAAAAGGGGCTCACCCGCAAACCGTGGGTGAAGACCTCGCTGGCGCCGGGCTCGCGGGTGGTCACCGACTACTACGACCGGGCCGGCCTGACACCGTATCTGGACAAGCTCGGTTTCAACCTGGTCGGCTATGGCTGCACCACCTGCATCGGCAACTCCGGGCCGCTGATCCCCGAAGTGAGCACGGCCGTCGTCGACAACGACCTGACGGTCTGCTCGGTGCTGTCGGGCAACCGCAACTTCGAGGGCCGCATCCACCCGGAGACCCGGATGAACTTCCTGGCGTCCCCGCCCCTGGTGGTGGCCTACGCACTGGCCGGCACCCTGCACACCAACCTGCTGCTCGATCCGATCGGCAACGGCAGCGACGGCGAACCGGTGTATCTGCGTGACCTCTGGCCCTCGGCCGAAGAGGTCGACGCCGTCGTCAACGACAACGTGCAGGCCGAGATGTTCGCGGAGAGCTACGCGGATGTGTTCACCGGCGACGAGAACTGGCGATCCCTGCCGGTCCCCGACAGCGACACCTTCCAATGGGACGCCGACTCCACCTACGTGCGTCAGCCACCCTATTTCGACGGTATGACCCCGGACCCCCAGCCGGTCGGCGACATCACCGGAGCGCGGGTACTGGCCAAGCTGGGCGACTCGGTCACGACCGACCACATCAGTCCAGCCGGATCGATCCGGTTCGACTCACCGGCCGGAAAATACCTGTCCGAGCACGGAATTGAGCGCAAGGACTTCAACTCCTACGGATCACGGCGCGGCAATCACGAGGTGATGATCCGGGGCACTTTCGCCAACATCAGGTTGCGCAACGAGCTCGCACCGGGCACCGAAGGTGGTTTCACCCGCGACTTCACCCAATCCGACGGCCCGGTGGCCACCATCTACGACGCCTCGGTGAACTACATCGCCGCCGGCACTCCCCTGGTCATCCTGGCCGGCAAGGAATACGGCTCGGGCTCCTCGCGGGACTGGGCGGCCAAGGGCACCCTGCTGCTGGGGGTGCGCGCGGTGCTGGCGGTGTCCTATGAGCGCATCCACCGCTCCAACCTGATCGGTATGGGCGTGTTGCCGCTGCAGTTCCCGGACGGACAAGATGCCGACTCATTGGGCCTCACCGGTGAGGAAGCCTTCGACATCACCGGGGTGAGCGCATTCAACGACGAACTACCCGACAGCGTTCACGTCAAGGCCGGCGACATCGAGTTCGACGCCAAGGTACGCATCGACACCCCCGGCGAAGCCGACTACTACCGGCACGGCGGCATCATGCAGTATGTGCTGCGAAACCTGCTCGGCAAAACGTAACCCAAACCGCGTGCCGGACAACATAATTCGATAAGGAGACGCTCATGGCAGACGCCATGTACCCGCAGGCCACCCAGGACATCTACAACCGTCGCAAAGAACTCGCTCCGCACACCCACGAGGCGTTCGAGGCGTTTTCCCGCGCGGTGTTCGCCGAGGGCGCGCTCCCGGAGAAGACCAAGCAACTCATTGCCGTCGCGGTGGCACACACCACCCAGTGCCCCTACTGCATTCAGGGCCACACCAAGCTCGCCCACCGCAAAGGCGCCAGTGACGAGGAGATCATGGAGGCCATCTGGGTGGCCGCCGAAATGCGCGCCGGCGGCGCCTACGCCCACTCCACCCTGGCCCTCGAGGCACTCGCCAAATAGCCATATGCCTGACCGCCCCGCAGTCGTCGCCAAGGTCGAGACGATTCCACTGCGTATCCCGCTCAAGGGGGACAGCACGCCCGGGGCCTCCCTGTGGGGCGACCCGCTGACCGCGGCAGACTCGCTGCTCGTCAAAGTGACGACCCGCGACGGAGTGGACGGCTGGGGGGAGGCCTTCGGTTTTCGCGCCGTCGATTCGGCCAAACTCGCTGTCGACCAACTGATCACCCCGCTGTGCATCGGCCAGGACGCCACCCGGATCGGTCCCCTGATGCTGGAGGTGCAAAAGAAGCTGCACGTATTCGGGCGCGGCGGTCCGTTGACCTACGGGCTCTCGGCGGTCGACATCGCCCTGTGGGACATCGCCGGCAAGCTCGCCGACGCTCCCGTCTGTCAGCTCCTCGGTGGCGGCGTGGCCACCATGCCGTGCTACGCGAGCCTGGCCTGCTATTCCGATCCCACGCTGGTCCGCATCGCGGTTCGCAACGCAATCGACGCCGGCTTTCACGTGATCAAGCTGCACGAGGCGGGCATGTCGGCAATACGCGCGGCCCGCGAGGAAGCCGGCCCCGACGTCGAGCTCATCGTGGACGCCGGCTGTCCCTGGACCTTGACCGAAGCCGGCGCAGTCGCTGAAGAACTCGGGGCGCTTCGGCTCAAATTTCTCGAGGAGCCACTGTGGCCGCCGGAGAATTTCGACGGACTCGCCGAACTGCGACGGACCACCGGCATCCCGATCTCATCCGGCGAGAACGCTTCCACCCTGCTGGAATTCGAGCGAATGCTCGCCGCGGGCGCGGTGGACTTTGTTCAGCCAAGCCCCGCCAAGATGGGCGGGATCACCGAGTTGTGCAAAGTCTTTCCCCTTGCGGCCGTCCACAACATCCCGGTGATGACGCACTCCTTCTACGACGGTCCCGGGTTGCTCGCGGCGCTGCATGCGACCGCTGCGCTGGGCAACGTCGACTCCATGATCGAGTGCCGCTGGTTCGAGCTGGAAGCGTCCGTCTACGGCGATGCCCTGAGCCCGAAAGTCGGCTGGATTTCGGTTCCGCAGGGACCGGGCCTGGGAATGGACCCGGATCCCGACGTCATCAGCGCTTACCGTCGGCACACAACGCCATGACGACGCTCTGGCCAACACACGAGGGAACGGTCTAGAGTTTACACAAGTTGGACTTGTATAAATACCAGGCAACAGGAGAAAGAGGTCGACAATATGAGCATCGCAGAACGGGCCGCGCGGACCACATGGGAAGGCCCGCTGGCATCCGGCGAAGGCACGCTGTCGCAGGGCAGCAGTGGAGCCCTGGATGGCCTGCCGCTGACCTGGGTCTCGCGCACCGAGCAGCCCGGCGGCAAGACCAGCCCGGAAGAACTGGCCGCGGCGGCGCACTCGTCGTGCTTCTCGATGGCGTTGGCCTTGAAGCTGGGTGAGAACAACACGCCGCCACAGCGACTCGACGTCACGGCCGCCGTGACCCTGGACGCGGTCGATGGCGTGCCGACCATCACCACATCGCAGTTGAAAGTCACGGCAAGCGTTGCGGGGCTGGACGCCGAATCCTTTGCCGCCGTGGTCGATCAGGCCGCCGCGCTGTGCCCGGTATCGCGATTGTTCGCCGGCGCCACGATCAGTGTCGACGCCAAGCTCGACGAGACCTAACCCGCCAGTCCCGCGGGCTGACGCAGAGGAGGCACGAATGACCAGCTTGACATTATCTGCCGAGCTGACGCGAGAACACCGCGAAATCGATGATGCGATAGAGGCTTTCATCGAAAAGCTCGACTGTGGCAGCGTGCAGCGCGAACTAATGACCGACACGCTGGAGGCGCTGCGCCGGCACATCTACCTCGAAGAGGTCTTCCTGTTCCCGCCGCTGCGCGAGGCCGGGATCGTGATGCCGATCTTCGTGATGATGCGTGAGCACGGCCAGCTGTGGCACACCATGGGCGAGTTGGCCGAGCTGCTCGCTGACGGGAACGACAGTCAGCGGCTGAGGGATACGTGCACGCAGCTGCTCGACCAGCTTCACCAGCACAACTCCAAAGAAGAGCCGGTCATCTATCCGAACGCCGACACCGACCTGCCGCCGCACACGAGCGCGGAGCTGAACCGGTTCATCGAGACCGGACGCACTCCCGAGGGATGGGTGTGCCAGCAGGCCAATGCGTGAGGCTTTCAGCCCGCTGAAGTACCGAAGGAGGATTCTCAATGCGCGTGGTAGTGGACCGTGATCGCTGTGAGGGCAATGCCTTCTGTGTGAACATCGCACCCGAGGTGTTCGAGCTCGACGACGACGAGTACGCCGTGGTCAAAACCGACCCTATCCCCGCCGACCAGGAAGCACTCGCCGAGCAGGCCATCGCCGCGTGCCCTCGCGCAGCGCTATCGCGCGAAGACTAGAAGCCACGAGGCGTGGCCTGACTCGTCAAGCCTGCAGTCTTACGAATTACCTTGGTAGCCACAGGGATTCGGGCTGCCCTTCGAACGTGTCGCCACTCACCCCTTGATCAGCCGTAACCGCCACGCCTCCGGCCCGCGCTGCTCGTAGTAGACCTCAAGCCGCCCCGAGGCGCGGTCGTTGAGTTGGTGCAGCAATGGGATCGGGTCGTGGGGCGCCACCAGCACCAGGGCGCCGCCGGGCGGAACGGCATCGAACGCACCGAACACGGTGGCGTGCCGGATCGAGTGCGGCACCTCGCGGACGTCGAGCACTGGATCGTCGACATCGGTCTCGCCGCAACCGCAGCTGTGTGAATGCTCGTCGCCGTTGGCGGAGGGGGCATGACCGAGGAGTTCGTTGATGCCCTCGGTCACCTCCATCAGGGAGACATCCGGGTCGGCGGCGACGATCGGCAGGATCCGCTCGTTCTCGTCGACCAGGTGTCCGTCGAACAGCACCCGCAGGGCGTGGGCGGAACCGGCCGCGCGCACCGGCGGTTCCGTACGGATGCCGTCGACGAGGGAGCCGATGATGCGGTGCGCCGCGATCATCGATTCGATCAGGGGCCGCGCGCGTTGGGTGCGGGTGGCGGCCGAGTACAGTCGCTCCTCTTTGGCGGCGGCGATGGGCAGCACCTGACCGGCCAGGAATGCCAGGGCCGTGGATCGCGCCGGCTCGAAGTCCGCACCGCGCTCGAGCGCCGACACCATCGCATCGGTCAGCACCGCGAGCTGCCCCGCGAGCTGCGCGTTGTGGCTGGTGATGGCTTCGACCGCCGCGGCATCGGCCGCTGTGGACGCCACGATCACATCGTTGGCTGGCATGTTTGGTTCCTTTCCGTTGAGCCCGATCGCTCCGCTGAGCGAATGTGACTCACTGCCCTATGTGCATCGCCCAATAATTTACTACAGTAAATTCCGTGAAAAAAGAGTCAATAGTTCTCGGCCCCCGACCGACGCCAGTGCTGGAGGCGCCGGTGGCGCTGTCCGGGCAGCGACTGCGGGTGCTCGAGTACGTGCGCGCGCACTCCCCCGTCCGGGTCGCGGACGCCGCCGCGGCTCTTGACTTGCACGCGAACACCGTTCGCGAACATCTCGACGCGGTCGTCGAGCTTGGGCTCGTCGAGCGTTCCCTCGCCCGGACACCCGGACGCGGGCGTCCCGCCACGTCGTATCGGGCCTCAGCCGCCGACCCCGCGGTAGCGATGCGTGACTACGCGGGTTTGGCGACCGCGCTGGCCGGACAGCTGGCTCGCACCAGCGCCCACCCGGAGCGCGACGCGCGCGCCGCAGGCGTCGAGTGGGGACGCGAACTCATCGACGAGTGCAGCCAGTCCGGCGATGATCCGCGACAGTCCGTGCTCGACGCGCTGGCCCGCCTCGGCTTTGCGCCGGATGAGGACCCCAATGCGCCGGGCGCGCACGGAGGTACCGGCGGCATCGCGCTGCGCCGCTGCCCCCTGCTGAATGCGGCCCGTCGCTATCCGACCATCGTGTGTCAGGTCCACCTCGGCATCGTCGAGGGAATGCTCGAGCGGCTCGGTGCCGCCGGCGTACCGGGCCTCGGTCTGATCCCGTTCGCCGAACCCGGCGCCTGTCGGCTATTTCTGCCCGATCCCGTTGTGCGGCATGATGACTGACCGGGCCATCCCGCCCCGGGCGCTGCTGTTGGTGCCCGGCGGGTTCGCGCTGTTGGCCGGACTTGACGCGGCGCTGATGCTGCTCGGCCTGCCCGCACCGATCGAAACCACCCGGCTGACCGAGGTGCACGGCATCCTGCTGGTGCTCGGGTTCGTCGGAACGGTGATCGCGCTGGAGCGGGCCGTGGCAGCGCAGCACTGGTGGGCCTACCTGAGCCCGATGTTCCTCGGCGCCGGCGCGGTGCTGCTGGTCACCCGGGCGCCCCGAAACCTCGGCGGCGTGTTGTTGCTCGCCGGATCGGCGCTCTTGATTGCGGTGTACGTGCCGCTTTGGCGGCGGGCCGCCGACGTGTCGGTTCTGGTGCAGGTCGGCGGCGCGGTTCTGGCGACCGGCGCGGCACTGTTGTGGCTGGGCGGCGTACCGGTTCCCGATCTTTTGCCCTGGCTGTCGGGATTTTTGATCCTCACGATCGTCGGGGAACGCCTCGAACTCGCCCGCGTCGACCCGATGCTCGGCACCCGGGCAGAGGTGCTGCTCACCGCGATCGCGGCGGCGATCGTCGCGGCCACCGTCGCCGCGCTGTTATGGCCGGCGTTCGGCTATCCGCTGCTCGGCGCGGCGCTGCTGGCGGCGGTGGCGTGGCTGAGCCGGTTCGACGTCGCCCGCAGCACGGTGCGGGCGACGGGGCTGCCCAGATACATGGCGGTATGCCTGCTCGCCGGCTACGGATGGCTGCTGGTGCCGGCCTCGACATGGTTGCTGGTCGGCCAGATCCCTTCCGGCGCAGGCTATGACGCGGTAGTGCACGCGGTGATGCTGGGCTTTGTGCTGTCGATGATCATGGCGCACGCGCCCGTGATTCTGCCGGCCGTGCTGCGTCGCCCGCTGCCCTATACCCCGCTGATGTATGGCCCGGCCGCGGTGTTGCATGTGTCGCTGCTGCTGCGGCTGGGAGTCGGTGACGCACGCGGTTTCCACTGGGCGTTGCAAGCGGGCGGCGTCCTCAACATCGTGGCCGTCCTCGGATTCATTGCCGTCGCGCTCAGTTCGGCCCTGCGCGCAGCCAGACGGGTGCCGGCATGAATCGCTCGGGATGGCACCTGCGCGTCGGGGCGGTCGTATTCGCCTGGCTGGCCGCGCTCGTCGTGGTGGCGGTCGCGCATCGGTTCATTCCGCTGTCCGATTGGCTGTTGGTCCATCTGCTGGCGCTCGGCGCGGCCGGCAACGCGATCCTGATCTGGAGCCGGCATTTCGCCGACGCGTTGCTGCGCCGGCCGCCGGATCCCGCGCGGACGGCAGAAGTGTTGCGCATCGCGGGCTTTAACGCCGGTGCCGTCGCGGTGGTCGCCGGCATGTTGGGACGCTGGTGGCCGGTGGTTCTGGCGGGCGGAGTCGTGGTCGCCGTCGTCGCCCTGGCGCATGGGGCGACGCTCCTGCAGCAGATGCGTACCGCACTGCCCGCCCGCTTCGGCGTCACCGTGCGCTACTACGTAGCCGCGACGGGGTGCCTGGCGGTTGGCGCGGGACTTGGTGTGGCGATGGCGAATTCGGCTCTGCCGGGCCGCCTCCACGAGCGGTTCGTCATCGCGCACGCGGCGGTGAATCTCTTCGGCTGGGTCGGGCTCACGGTCCTAGGCACGCTGGTCACGCTGTGGCCGACGATGCTGCGCACCCGGATGGCCAACGGGGTCGAGGTGGCCGCCCGCCGCGGCCTGCCGGCGCTGTTAATCGCCCTGGCCGTGATCGCCGTCGGTGCGGTGGTCGGGTCACCGCCGATCACCGGGCTGGGCGCGCTCGGGTACCTCGGTGCCGCCGGGATCGTGCTGCGGCCGCACCTCGACGAGATCCGCCGCAAGCGGCCCAACGACTTTGCGACCCTGTCGGTATTGGCGGGCGTGGCCTGGCTGATCGGGTCGCTGGCCTTCGCCGCCGTCACGCTGGCAGCCTCGCCGACGTGGCCCGCGGATGTCGCGGCGGCCGGCGAACTCACCGCGCCGGTGCTGGCCGGCTTCCTGGTTCAGGTGCTGCTCGGGTCACTGACCTACCTGGCACCCGTCGTGATGGGCGGACGGGCGGCGACGCTGGCGGCCGGAGCCGAGCTGGAGCGGGGGGCTCCGTGGCGGCTCACCGTCGCCAACGCCGGGTTGTTGCTCTGCGTTCTTCCGGCTCCGAGCCTGGTGCGGGTCGCGGCATCGATTCTGGTGCTGGTGTCATACGCCGCCTTCCTGCCGCTGCTGGTTCGGGCGGTGTGGCGGGCACACCGGGATCGCGAAAAGTCCACGGCCCCAGTCCAACCGCAAGGGCCACCGCCCCGACACCGCCTGGGCGTCGCCGCCGCCGGGCTCGGGGTCGTCGTGCTGGCGACCGCGGCCGGCGTGGCGGCCGACCCCGCGTCGCTCGGGATGGGCACCTCGCCTCGGGTGGCTGTGGCCGCCACCGGGCACACCACCGTGGCGTCTGTGCGCATCGAGGGCATGCGCTTCTTGCCGGACACGATCGACGTTCCCGCCGGGGACCGGCTGCAGATCACCCTTGCCAATACCGGTACCGACCAACACGATCTGGTGCTGTCCAACGGCACCCGTACCGGACGGATCGCGCCGGGCGAATCGACGGTCCTCGATGCCGGGGTGATCGGCTCCAGCCTCGACGGCTGGTGCGCCGTTGCCGGACACCGGCAAATGGGCATGACTTTTTCCGTCCGGGTGACCGGCGCGCCAATGCCCACAACGCATTCGGTGCATCCGGGTCACCACGGGCCGGCGGCCGACGCGGCGATCCCTCCCGGCGACATCGCCCGCAGCCTAGGCGCCGACCCGGGCCCGGGATTTGCCCCGCGCGACGCCGCGCTGCTCCCGGCCACGGCTCAGCATCGCGTGACGCTGCCCGTGACCGAGATCCAGCGGGAGGTCTCGCCCGGAATCACCCAGCGGCTCTGGACATTCGGTGGCAGCGCGCCCGGCCCCACGTTGCGCGGCAAGGTCGGCGACGTCTTCGAGGTCACCCTCGTCAACGACGGCAACTCTGGTCATTCGATCGACTTTCACGCCGGGGCGCTCGCGCCCGACGAACCGATGCGGACCATCCAACCCGGCCAGCGCCTGGTGTATCGGTTCACCGCGACCCGGGCGGGAATCTGGCTGTACCACTGCTCGACAATGCCGATGTCACTGCACATCGCCAACGGCATGTTCGGCGCGGTGATCATCGACCCGCCGGACCTGCCGCGCGTCGACCGTGAATACGTGATCGTGCAGTCGGAGATGTACCTCGGCGCACCCGGCGGCGAGGCCGACGCCGACAAGGTCGCCACCGACAAGCCGGATTTGGTGGTGTTCAACGGCTACGCGCGCCAATACGACCATGCGCCACTGACCGCCCGGGTGGGCGAGCGTGTTCGCATCTGGGTGCTCGCCGCGGGACCGAACCGAGGCACGTCGTTCCACGTCGTCGGGGGGCAGTTCGACACCGCGTGGTCCGAGGGCGACTACCGGCTGGGCGGAAGGCGAGGCCCGGGCACCGGCGGCGCGCAGACACTCGGATTGTTTGCGGCACAAGGCGGATTCGTCGAATTGACCTTCGGCGAGCCGGGCCGATACCCGTTCGTGTCACACGCGATGGTCGACGCCGAACGCGGCGCTCACGGCATCATCGAGGTCGCCGGGCGGTAATCGGCGACCTCTAAACGTGTTTGGCGACGGTGAGCAGGACGACGGAGTCTTCGACGGCCTGTAGCCCGTGGCGGGTCGGTGGGATCACCAGGTGATCGCCCGGGGCCCCGTCCCAGCTGGTCTCGGGTGACGTCAGGCGGACGCGCCCGTGCAATACCTGCAACGTGGCTTCGCCGGGGCTGTCGTGGTCGGAAAGTGCCGATCCGGCGGTCAGGGCGACCATGGTTTGCCGCAAAGTGTGTTGATGACCGCCGTACACCGTATGCGCGCTGCGGCCGCTGGCGGCCCGGTGCGCGGCCGCCAGCTGCTCGCGCGCGAGAGCTGTGAGCGAGATCTTGTCCATCGGTCAGGCTCCTTTCTCGTCACACAGCATAGGCACACGGCCACAGCGCACCGGCGGCGACCAACCAGTCAACGCGCGTCTTGTTAACTGTTGGCAACGAGCGTCAGCCCTCGGCGACCATGTATTCGTTTGCGCTGCTTGCTGATCGCCACCAGGTGGGCCACCGCCAGCTCGATTCCGCGGCCCAGTGCATCGATGTCGGCCACGGCCTCGTAGTCGGCGAGGACGCCGAAGAACAGGTCCTCGGCATAGCTCAACATGGCCACTCCGGTTCGCAATTGCATCGCAATCGGCGGGACCGGGAACACGCTGAGCACCCGCTGCCCCATGAGCTGCAACGGCTGACGAGGCCCCGGAACATTCGTTGCCAGCGTGGTGACGCCGCGCTGCGGCAACTGGGTCAACAACCGGACCGCCCACGCGGTCAGGGGAAATGGAATGCGATTGGCCAACGACACGAAGGCGTGGCCCGCCTGGCGCTGACCGTGAGACTTCGTGCGGTCCAAGCGGGAGTGGACTGTCCGCAGCCGCTCGATCGGGTGCTCCTCGTCGACCGGTAGGTACGGCAGCATCACCGACACCCGGTTGTCGGTTTTGTCCAACGCGTCGACGGACCGCATCGACACCGGCACCAGCGCGCGAAGCGCATCCGGTAGCGGTGCTTCCCCCCGCTGAACGAGGATGTTGCGGTAGCTCTCCGTGATCGCTGCCAGCGCAACGTCATTGATGGTGACATCGAAGGTCTGGCATACCTGCGCGATGTCGGCGAGTGGCACGCGCGCGACGCCGTACCGGCGCAACGTGGTGATCGGCCCGTTGAGCGACGTCGTCGTGGGCCGCAGCAAGCCGACGGCGATTTCCGCGGCGCCCAGCGCTGTGCGGGCAGCGGTCGCCGTGATGGCCGTCGACGCAGTCCACAGGCCGCCCAGCATGTTCAATGGATTGAGTCCCGGTCGGCTGCGTGAGACTCCTTGCGCTTCAGGTTCTTTGGTGGCACGGATATGACTTGCGAAGCTCTCGCCGATGCCATCATCGCACAGGCCGGCGAGCATGTGGGTGGCGGCAATTCCGTCGGCCATGCAGTGGTGGATCTTGGTGAGCATCGCCCACCGGTTGTCGCTGAGCCCTTCGATGATCCAGATTTCCCACAGCGGGCGATCCCGGTCCAGGCGCCGGGAGATCACGTCGGCCGCAAGCTGGAACAGCTCTCGGTCGTCCCCGGGCCGCGGCAGCGCGATGTGCCGTACATGACGACCGAGATCAAAGTTTGGATCGTCCACCCATTCGGGCGCACCGAGGTCGAACGGGCGCGTGCGCAGGCGCTGCCCGAATCGGGGGCATGCGCGGATCCGCAGCGCGAGGGTCGTCATCAACTCGTCCCGGTCCGGGATCGGACCCTCGATGACGGCCAGACCGCCGATCGCCAAACTCACGTGCCGATCGGCGTCTTCCGCCTTGAGAAAACCGGCATCAAGGGTGGTCAATTGGTCCATGGCCGCCACCTCCCAACTTATATGCAACTGTTCGTAACACCATTATCCGTCGTGCGGAACCGTCGACAGCAGGGCCAAAAGTCCCCAAGCCCAGGCGCTCATGCACCCAAATGGACGACGGCAGCGGCGCTATCGCCGACCCAAAGGCGTGTCGGCGCCGCCGATAACCCCCAGTGCCGCGAGTCTCAGCGAGTCTTGCCGCCCTGGTGGCCATCCGCCCCAAGCGCCTTTCGCGGTTGCAGGTGTGCCTATTTAGAGGATAGTATTCATTTATATAGACTTTTGCGCAAGTAGGGGCTCGGTCACCGGAGATCGGAGGCAGTCGTGTTGGACACAGTGAAAGCGAAGGCCACTGCCGAGAACGCCCGGCCCTTCCCCGATGCGCAGGTCGTCGACGCCGTCCTCACGTTGGCAACCCGGGCACCCTCAATCGACAACACGCAGCCGTGGCGGTGGCGCGTGGATCGCACCAGCCTGCACCTCTACACCGATCCGGGCATGCGGTTACCGAGTACCGACCCGGACGGCCGCGACATGCTCCTGAGTTGCGGTGCAGCACTTCATCATTGCGTCGTCGCTCTGGCGGCAATGGGCTGGCGCGCCCACGTGCGCCGCCTACCCGATCCGGCCAACCCCAGCCACCTCGCCGCCATCGAGGTGTCCCCATACACCCCCGATCGCACCGACATCCTCCTGGCGACGGCAATCCCGCAGCGGCGAACCGATCGGCGGAACTACAGCGCACGCCCGGTCGCGGCGCGGGACATCGCCTCGATGGCCGCTGCGGCCGCTCGCATGGGGGTGGCGCTGCGCAAGGTCGACGCCACGGAAAAGCTGCATGAGATCGTCAAGCGAGCCGCAATGGCCCACGCGACCAACCGCGACTACCTGGTCGAACTCGCAAGGTGGAGCGGCCGGTACGGGTCCCGGGCCGGCGTGCCCGCCCGCAACATCCCCGAACACGATTGTGGCGCACCAGTACCCGGCCGCATCTTCGCCGGGCCGGGCCTGGCGCAGCCGCCGGGCACCTCACCCACCGAGGACAATGCCGTTATCCTGATGCTCGGCAGCCGAACCGACGACCGCCTGGCTCAGCTGCGAGCCGGCGAGGCGACCAGCGCACTGCTGCTGACGGCGACGGCGATGGGACTGGCCACCTGTCCGGTCACCGAACCTTTGGAAATCCCGGAAACGCGTGCGGCCCTTCGCGATAACGTGTGGCGCGCCCAGGGGTATCCGCAGATGCTGCTGCGCCTGGGTTGGGCACCGGAGGGCGCGGCCCCGTTGCCGGCGACGCCGCGGCGCGCGCTCGCCGATGTCGTGCAGTGGTCGCCTCGTCTCTAGGAACGGGAAACAAACGTGGGCATGGCTGCCCAGCCGCGGACCGCGGCGGTCTCCGACGGCACCGCGTTGGCCCAGTCGACCTCCCACGCCGGGAAGCGCTTGAGGATCTCCTCGAGCGCGATCCGGCCCTCCAACCGGGCCAGCGCATTGCCCATGCAGAAATGCGTACCCGCGCCAAATGTCATGTGCGAGCGTTGTTCCCGGTGGATGTCGAACACGTCGCCGTCGGGCGCGAACCGGCGGTGGTCGCGATTGGCGGCGCCGACGAGCATCAACATCGCCGAGCCCTCTGGCACGGTCTGGCCGTAGTACTCGACATCGCGGGTGACGTAGCGGGCCATCTGTAGCGCGGGCGGCTCCCAGCGCAGGATCTCCTCGATCGCCTGGGGAATCAATCCCGGGTTCTCCACCAGATCGCGGCGCTGATCCGGATAGTCGGCCAGTGTCTTACCGGCCCAGCCGATCAGGCGAGTGGTGGTCTCCGACCCGGCCGTGGCGATGACCGTCAGATACATCAATAGCTCGTCGCGGCGCAGCTTGCGCACGGTGCCGTTCTCGTCCTCGAACTCGGCGTTGAGCAGGTCGGTCATGATGTCGTCGGACGGGTGTTCGGCGCGCCAGTCGACGAACTCCGCGAACACCTCACCGGTGGCCATTGCGTCGACCGTTTTCCCTTGCAGGGTCTCCTCGCCGTGGTCGGTGATCTGCCGCTGCCGATCCTCGGGGAGACCCAGCAGCATGCCGATGACGCGCATCGGCATCTGCTCGCCGAGATCGTTGACGAAGTCGAACCGATCCGCCCCGACCAGCGGATCCAGACACCGCGCGGTGAATTCGCGAATCTGCGGCTCGAGGGCGAGCACTTTGCGCGGTGTGAACACCCGCGACAGCAGGTTGCGGTGAATGTTGTGGATCGGCGGATCCTCGAAAATCAGTGTGCCCGGCGGTATTTCCATGCCGGACTTGATGATCTCGAGCAGGGCTCCGCGCCCGGAGATGAACGTCTCGTGGTCGATGACGCCCTTATTGACGTCGTCGTAGCGGCTCAGCGCGTAGAAGTCGTGCTGTTCGTTGTAGTACAGCGGCGCCTCTTCCCGAATCCGGGCGAACACCGGATAGGGATTCATATTGAGGTCGACGTTGTACGGGTCGTAGTACAGATCAGATGCGGCGGGGGCGGTCGGGGCGGTCATCAGAACTCCATCGGGGCTGCGGAATTGTTGGGCTGAACGGGCAGGACGGAAGTGTCCTTGAGCGAGTGACGCATCTAGGACTCGTTCGGAGGGTAGAAGTACTCGCGCCAGGCTTTGATCTTTTCGTCTTGCACCTGATACGCGCCCATGACCGGCCAGCTCATCTGCTTTCCCTCGACGATCCAATGATCGCGGCGCTCCATCATCACCACGTCGCCGTCGACGGCGAGATGCAGGATTTCGAGATCGACGCACGTCCCACCGGCGAAGAACGCCTTCATCATCTCGTGGATCGCGTCGCGACCGGATAGTCGTGGCCAGGAAGGGCCGATGTCGAATGTGGCGTCTGGGGCGAAGTGACTCATGATTTCTTCGACATCGTTGCGGCTCCATGCGGCGATCTCGGCACGCGCGACTTCCTCAGCGGTCATCATTTTCCCGTCGGCCTGTTGCGACAACGCGGTTACACTATCACACTGAAATGTAACGCCAGCCGGCTCGCTGGCCCACTGTGAGTGATCGGCGGCTCCACGCCGTGTATTGAGTTCGGCGACCAGCCGCAGCGTCGATCCGAAAATGGATAATGTGCTCCTCCAACAGCTTTCGACGGTGGTCCGCTGGCCCGTCCGACGCAACGGGTTATTTGCCACAGGTGTTGGGCGGCTAAGAGCGCGACAATTTGGCCCTCAAACCATCTCATATTTGACACCCGCATGACAGCTCAATTAGGACGTGACAGGCGCTCAGCTCCGGTCATCACTATGAGCGACTAAGCGCCCGCATGTGCGGCGACGTCGATAAGCAGGTCATCTAGGCGTCGCCCGAGGTTCCACCCGAGATAGACGGCGAAGTGAACCACCAGTTCTTCGAGTTCGTCACGGGTCATGTCCCCGAGGGTGAGTGCGGCGCGGAGGTGCTCGGTGACTTCCTCGTCGATCGTCGACGACGCAGCGCTGCAGATGCTGACGATGCGGCGGTCACGGCGAGTGAGATATTTTTGCCTGTTCCAGATTTCGCCGTAAAGGTAGTCGAGGCGGGCCCGGCCCTGAAACGGGGTCACGGGTTCCGGTGCTGGAGTGCCGTGCACTTCTTCGTATGCCGCGAGACCACGTTCCCGACGCGCTGCGCCTCCGGTGGGCTCTGTCCACAGCTCAAAATCGTGCGGTTGCGGTTCGTCGCCGCGCCCCTCGGCGATTTTGAACATCGCCAGCATGCCGTACATCTGCATGACCGATGCCTTCGGCCAGCCCGCCTGCGTGCCGTAGTGCAATACGAACTCGTCGTACTCGGAGTAGGTGATGTCCCCGCTCTGTAGGGCGGCGTAGACATGGGTTTCGATCGGGGTGATCGCCCCTGCCTCGGCGACACAGGTGAGGGTGATCCAGCGGCGGTCCCGGGGGGTGAGAACGCCGCGGCGCCACATCTCGGCGAACACATAGCCGATGACCCCGGACTCGATGTAGGCGCTGACGGAGTCAGGACTTCCGGTCCTCATGATGTGCTCGTATTCGGCTCGTGCGACCGTCCGCCGTTCTTCGCGAGTGGTCCATTCGGTCATGCGAGACCTTTCTGCATTCGGCTATCTGATCGTTACGCCGGCGTCGACTTTGAACTCGAGTCCGGTGACGTACCGGGATTCGTCGGAGACGAGGAACAGGACCGCGTTGCTGACATCGGTCGCCTCGATGAGCGGAACGGGCAGGGCATTGAGGAAGAGCGGTATGAGGTCTTCGCGCTTGGCGATGTGCTCGTGCAAGCTGCTCGGAGCCATCCCCGTGGCGACACCGGTCGGATGAACCGTGTTCACACGGATGCTCTGTGCGGCAAGCTCGTTGGCGAGCGCCAACGTCATGCCCACGATGCCGTGCTTGGAGGCGGTGTAAGGGATGTGCATCGGGGTGCCCTTGATCCCCGCGGCCGAACTGATGTTGACGAGGCTGCCCCCGCCTTGTTCCAACAAATGAGGGATCGCCGCGAGACAGGTATTCCATGCGCCGATCAGATTGACGTCGAGCACCAGGCGCCACTGGTCGGCGGTCGTGGTGTCCCACGTCCCGACCGTCAAGACTCCCGCGTTGGCCACCGCGGCGTCTAATCCACCCAGCTCCCGAACCGCCTCGTCCACAGCCGATTTCATGGTGTCTTCGTCGCGGACGTCGACGACCTTGGTGACGACGCGGCCGCCGTACTCGCCGACCAGACGCGCCGTCTCATTCAGGTCGGTTTCGCTTGACAAGGCGTAGTCGAGCCCGTCGATGGGCGCGCAGATGTCGACCAGGACCAGGTCGGCGCCCTCCTGCGCGAGGCGCATCGCATGGCTGCGGCCCATCCCGCGCCCGGCACCGGTGATCAGGACTCGTTTTCCGGCGGCGCGGCCGGGTCGCGTCGTTGACGTCATAGCTTGTTGCAGAATCCGGCGTCGACCGGGAACGTCACCCCGGTCACGTATTTGGCTTGGTCGGACACCAGGTAGGCGATGGCGTTACTGATGTCTTCGGGCTCCAGCATCTCCACCGGCATCGGATTCTGAAGGTGCGGACCGCCGCCCGGATAGTTTTCGAGGAATGCGGTCATCTCCGGATTGACCGCCATCATCGTGTTGACGGCGGTGGGATGCACTGTGTTGACCCGGATGCTCATCGGCGCAAGCGCGTTCGCGAGGGTCCGCATGAGCCCGACGATCGCGTGCTTGGACGCCGCGTAACCGAGACCGCCGCCCTGCAAACCACCGAAGCCCCGCAAACCCGCCGTCGAACTGGTGAAAACGATTGCTCCCCCTCGTTTTCCGGCAATCATGTGCGGGATCGCCGCCGACGCAGCGTGATAAGCGCCATCGAGATTGACGTCCGTGACCGCGCGCCACTGCGCGAGTTCTTCTTCGATGCTCAATTGCCGAAACCCCACTGGCGATATGCCGGCATTGGCCAACACGATGTCAAGCCGCCCGAATTGTTCCACACCCGCATCGACGGCGCCCTTGACCTGGTAGAAGTCACGCACGTCGGCAACGGTACCGAGCATCTTGCCGCCCGCGCTTTCGACCATCGCGATGGTCTCGTCGAGTTCCACGCGCGAGGCCATTGGATAGTGATTAGCAGGGATGTCGTCGCAGATGTCGATACCGATGATGCTGGCGCCTTCCCGGGCCAGGCGCACCGCGTGGCTTCGGCCCTGCCCACGGGCCACGCCAGTGATGAACGCGACCTTCCCCTCCAACGAACTCATCAGTCCTCGATTCGACTGGCCGCGGCCGCGGCTCGGTAACCTGGTTATCGCGGTACAGTAACCAGGTTTCTCCTACGATCGCAAGGGGGTTGATTGCGTGGCTGCCGTCGACGCCTCGCGGGCAGAGTTCCGCCAGGGCGAGGACAGAATCCTGAGCATCGTCGTCGAGATCCTCGAGGCAGAGGGCTATGAGGCGGTGCAACTGCGCGAGGTCGCGCGGCGCGCCCGCATGTCGCTCTCGACGATCTACAAGCACTATCCCAACAGAGACGACATGATCCTCGCGGCCTTGCAGCGGTGGATGGACGAGAACCGCTACTCACGCGTCACGCGACCAGCACGCCAGCCCGGCGAGTCCCTGTACGACGCGCTGATGCGCCTGTACCGAGTGCTGTTCGAGCCGTGGGAAAAACATCCGGCGATGCTCGCAGCCTTCTTCAGGGCGCGGTCGTCGGCCGGCGGCCAGAAGCTGCTTCGTCAGGGTCTGGATGCCGTGGTCCCCGCGGCCATGGAGACACTCGCCGACGTCGACGAGCCGTTCGTCGGTGACCTCGACGCGATCATCTCCAGCCTCGTTTACGGACTTCTCGGCCGATTCGTCGCGGGCGAGATCCCGATCACCGCCGTGATGCCGAGCCTGGAGCGAGCCATCTTCTGGATCACCCAGGGCTACGAGGCGGTCGCCATTCCGCCGACTAAGCCGCGGTCGGCATCCCCCCGAAAAGGACGCCCCCGCGCGAAGACGTGACGTCATTCACTGGCGCATCTGGGCGGCGCCGCCGATGTACCACATCTGCTGGTTGATCCACTCGGCCTCGTCGGAGAGCAGGAACGCGGCGATCCCGGCCCGGTCTTCTGTCTTGCCGAGGCGCATCGTTTTGGCCGTGCGCGAAGAGACCGCCGACTTTATTCGGACGGGTTGATCGCCGGCACACCTTCTGGCAGAACGTGAATGGGACCCAAGCGTTCCCGAGTTTCAACGCACCCCCGGTGATTGACCCGGTTGCGCACTGTCACTTCCCTGTCGCATTCCAAGAGCGGTCCCAACTATCGATCGCCGCCACCTCATTGAGCGGTTTGCGCCGCACCGGATGGTGCCCGCCGTTGGGCCAGCCCACCGTAAGCAAGGTCGCGATCTTCCAGTCGCCAGGAATTCCGACCATGGAACGCAGCTGGTCCTCACAGGACCCGTGCCACAGCGTGATCGCCGCGCCAAGTCCTTGCGCGCGGGCAGCCAGCAGAAAGTTCTGCACCGCAGGAAAGATCGAGCCGCCCTGCTGTAGTTCGGTTGTTCCTCGCTGCGGTTGCACGCAGAACAGCACCAGCACAGGCGCCGCGCCACCAACGCTCATGTGCTCAGCCATCGTTCGCAAAACGCGTGATTTGGGGTCATCCGCCCCGTTCTCGGGCATCGAAATCCGATAAAACTCGGTCATCACGTCCCATGTCTGGTGGGCCGCGGCGGTGACTACGTCGCGCAAACTACTCGATTTGAGTACGACGAACTTCCACGGCTGCTGATTGCCGCCGGACGGGGCCCAACTCGCCGCGCGCAGACAGGTGTCGATGGCCTCCTCGGAGACGGGTTCATCGCGATAGCGCCGCACGGTTGACGCGGTGCGCATGACCTCCCACAGGTCCGCCGATGCCTGCGGGACAGGTCGGTCGGTCACGCCTTCACCGCCGCGGGCAGCATGCCTAGCCAGGATCCGCCACGCACCGGACCGGTGACCAGTGGTAAGTCGAGCGTCGAGAGCAAGCCAGTCCGCGCGGCCATCACCGCGGGGATGGCGTTGAGTTCGCGCATGACGGTGGCGTAGGTCAGGCCGCGCATGTTGTTTCCGCGGCCATGCATCTCGATATCGACGGTATAGGTGGGCAGGCCATCGACGATGACCCGGTAGCCACCGTGCGGTGATGGATGCCGCGGCCAATCCGGTGCGGAACCGGCGCCCATGCGAGTGACGTGTTCGAGCACCACGCGCTCCTCGCCGCCCACGATGCCAGCTAGCTTGAAGCGCATACCTCCCATGGTCCCCGGCTCGATCCAGCCCGACGCAACCTCGTATCGCTCGGTGGCCAACCATTTTTCGATGGATACCTCGACGCGGTCGAGCGAAAGGCCGACGCCGTCGGCAACCAGGTGGACGGTGGGTGCCCACAGCGCGGCCAGTCGTTCGGGGTCGAATAGCGGCATCGGATGGTCGGGAGGGTGTCCAAAGCCCATGAAGTCGAACATGATGTCGGGCTGATCGATCGGGCTGTAGTCGAGTATTTCGAGCATGGTGATGGTGTCGACACGACTGCTGAAGCCGGTCATCGTCAGCGCGATCACGTCGTTCGCCCAGCCGGGGTCGACGCCGCTGTTGAAGAAGCTGGTGCCGCCGTCGGCGCACGCCGCCTCGAGCAGTTCGACGGTTTCCCTGTCCGCCGCGGGCGGGTAACACATGGGCACCAGCGAGGTACACACCACATCCTTGCCGGCGCGCAGGCAGCGCGCGATGTCCTGTGCAGCTTCGCGGTAGCGATAGTCACCCGACGCGAAATAGGCCACCACGTCGGCGTCCGCCGACAGCGCGGCACCGATATCGCGCGTGGCGGTGACCCCGGTCGTCGGCATTCCACAAAGTTCGCCGGCGTCCTTGCCGTCCTTACTTTCGGAGTGCACCACCACGCCGGCAAGCTCCAGGCCCGGGTGCGTGATCAGCGCTCGCAGCGCGCCGACCCCGACCTGACCGGGGCCCCAGAGAATGACACGGGGTTTGCCTTGGCAGACTGTCATGTGGCCCTTTCCCAGATCGTCCGGTCCAATTGTGAGAACATACCTTCTCGATAATTGATAACACCATTGCCGCAACGAGAGAACCGTGGAGGAAGCGATGAGCGATTACGAGTTCCTGAAATGGGAGTCGTTTGACGACGGCCAGATCGTGCGGATCTCCCTGAACCGTCCAGAACAACGCAACGCACAGAATCGCGGCATGCTGGTCGAACTCGATGATGCGTTCGCCAGGGCCGAGGCCGATGACACCGTCCGCGTCGTCATCCTCGCCGGCGAGGGCCCGATGTTCTCCTCCGGCCATGACATCGGCTCCAAGCAGGCTCGCGCCGAGTTCACGCCCGGACCCGGCCAACACCCGACCGCCGCGATCAACGGCGGGACCCGCGAGGGAGCCGAGAAGATCATGCTGCAGGAATGGCACTACTTCTTCCAGAACAACCTGCGCTGGCGCAACCTTCGCAAGATCACCATCGCTCAGGTACATGGTGACGTGTTCTCGGCGGGCCTGATGCTGATCTGGGCGTGCGACCTGATCGTGGGCAGTGAGGAGGTGCGCTTCGCCGACGTGGTCGGCACCCGACTCGGGATGTGCGGCATGGAGTACTTCGGCCATCCCTGGGAGTTCGGACCGCGACGCACGAAGGAACTCATGCTCACCGGCGACGCGATCGAGATCGAGGAGGCCTACCGGATCGGGATGGTCAGCAAGGTCTTCAAGCGCGACGAACTCGCCGAGCGCACGCTCGAACTGGCCCGACGCATCGCCACCGTACCGACGATGGCGGCCCTGCTCATCAAGGAATCGGTCAACCAGTCCGTCGACAACATGGGCTTCTACAACGCCCTGCAGTCCTGCTTCACGTTGCACCAGCTGAACCACTCGCATTGGGTCGGGGTGCGTGACGACAAGCGTGCGACCGCCGGTGAGGAGCAAGGAGTTCCGAATTGGCGGAGTGCTCCGCCGATCGTCACGTCGGTGAAAGACCAGGTGCGAGCCGACGCGTGACAGTCACTCCTGGCACTCCCAAACCCATGCAGGTCACCATCCCCGGCCACCTGTTCGGCCAGTTGCCGTTTCACGACGTGGTCGACACCGATGACACCGTGGTCGTGAATCTGCAGAACAGAGAAGACCTGACCAACAATCGCGGCGCGCTGCAGGGTGGGTTGGTTGCCACGCTCATCGATGTGGCCGGGGGCCGGCTGGCGGTCAAGTACGCGGGTGAGGGCGCCGGCGCTGGCACCGCGGACATGTCCATTCATTTCCTGGCACCGATCGTCGAGGGCCCCGCGCGCGCGAAGGCCACACTGGTGCGCGCGGGAAAGCGGATGATCGTTGTCGCGGTGGACGTGTTCGATGTCGGTCGCGACCGTCTCGCGGCGCGAGCGACACTGAGCTTCGCGATCCTTGCGCCACGTGATCCCGCTCAGCCGGCGGCACCGTAGCGGGCATCCGCTACGCGATCCAATGCGGCCGCGGGATCGCCGAAAACCATTGCCCAGCCCCGCACCCGGCGGTAGTACAGCTGGATGTCGCCTTCCATCCCGAAGCCGTATCCGCCGTGGATGTGCAGGCTTCGCCGCGTGGCGTCGCGCGCCGTCTCGTAAGCGAATGCGAAAGCCATCGCAGCCAATTCTCGAACACGATCGGGCTCGTCGGTAAATGCGCACGCCGCCTCCAGCCCGAGCAGCCGCGCCCCATCGGCGGCGGTGGCACTGTCGGCCAGCGGGTGAGAGACCGCTTGGAAGGTACCGATCGCGCTTCCGAAGGCGTGACGTTGCTTGGCGTAGTCGACGCCGATTTCCACGGCCTTCTTGGCCGCACCCGCCAACGCGACTGCCGTCAGCGCGAGCCATAAATCGAGAGCGCCGTTGAACCGGTCGCGTGCCTGTTCACCGTCGGCGAGCACAATGTGCTCATTTTCAATTGTGATGTCCGCCAGCGGCATTGACGCAAGATTTCCCACCGCCGTGCGGTTCTTCCCGATCGGCACCACCACCAGTCGTCCCTCAGCCAGGGCAATAACATGGTCTGCCACGGCCCCGCCGGGCACCAACTCCAGCTGGCTACCGCGTGCGGCGCGCGGCGCGAAGGTGACCAGTTGGTCACCCGCGAGGACCGCGCTTAGCAGCCCGGCGCCCGCCTCGCCGGACTCGGCCAGCAATCGCGCGGCCACCTGTGCTTCGATGATCGGCGCGGACGCAACTGCGCGGCCGAACTGTTCGGCAATCAGCGCGAGTTCCAGTTCGGCGGCGCCCCATCCGCCGGCCGCCTCACCGACCGCCATCTGCACTGCCCCGGTCTCCTGCAGTGCGTTCCATAGCTTGGGATCGAAGCCCGAAGGCTCAGCTGCCCGGACTCGCTCGGAGGTCGACTCACGCGCAAACAGCGCGGCGAACGAATCCACCAACTGTCTCTGTTCGCCCGTTAGGCTCAGGTCCACAAATATCGTCCCTATCACGTGCGGATATGGTTACTCTCAAAAACGAGATTAGCATTACCGGCCCCACCGCCCGGGGCCGTGTGCGACGAACAGATTGGCGTGCATACATGCATTTTCAGCTCGATGCGGATACGGCGACCTACCGGGACGCGATCCGCGCCCACCTTCAGGACGTGTTGACTCCCGAATTCGAGGAACGCATTTACCGTAGCGGCGTCGCACACGACGACGAATTCGCCAAAAGCCTAGTTGACAAGGGCTATTTTGCCCCGGCCTGGCCCGTCGAGTTAGGCGGACAAAACCGCAACGCATGGGAGGACCAGGTCGTCAAAGAGGAACTGATGCGTTTTGACGCGCCGGTGTACCTCTCCGAAACGACCAGGATGGTGGCGTCGATCATCCGCGAAATCGGCACCCCGGCGTTGAAGGAGCGCATCCTGGCCGGTGCGATCAACGGCGAGATCACCATCGCCCTCGGCTTCACCGAACCCGAGTGTGGGTCGGACGTCGCGGCTGCCGCCACCAAAGCCGTGCGCGACGGTGACGACTGGGTGATCAACGGCTCCAAGATGTTCACCACCAACGGTCACATCGCCGACTTTGTGTTCCTACTCGCGCGCACCAATCCGGACAAACCCAAACACCAGGGACTGACCATGTTTCTGGTGCCGTGTGACTCCGATGGCTTTGCGGCACAAGCCGTGTGGACCCTTTCGGGAGAACGCACCAACATCACCTTCTACAGCGATGTCCGCATCGGCGACGAATGGCGAATTGGCGAAGTCGATGGCGGATGGCAGGTGCTCGGCCTGTCGTTGCAGGACGAGCACGCATCCGGTTGGGGCCCGCACCTGATCCGGTTGCTGGACCATGCGGAGCACTGGGCCACCACCGGTCAAGCCGACGACGGCTCGCCACCCATCGCGAAAACCGATGTCCGGCGCCGGTTGGCCCGCGTCGCAATGGAGATCGAGGTGTCGATGCTGTTGCAGCGACGATGTGTGTGGATGCTCGAACAGGGCGACATACCGGTGGCCGAGGGACCGATGTCCAAGGTATTCAGCACCGAGGCACTCGAACGTGCCAGCCAGGACGTGGTCGAACTCGTCGGCGCCGACGGCTTACGCAGCTACCTCGAACCGACCGCTCCCGAGCGCGGTCGGTTCGACCACTCACTACGGTTCTCGTTGGGCACCACGATCTATGCGGGTACCAGCGAGGTTCAGCGCACCATCATTGCCCAGCGCGGGCTCGGCCTACCCCGTTAGTTTCTTTGGCCGTCCGGCCCGGCTGGCGGATGCCGCAGGCGGAGACGCCTTGCGCGCACGCTTGGCCTTGGCATCCGGGGCAAGCGGCGTGACCGCTTGCTTACACCACGCCCACAGTTGGTCCTCGGTCAGCTTGGAACTTTTGCCGCCCAGATGAAAAACACCGATCTGGGCGAGCGCGGTGAGCGTCGTGTTCAGCAACGTGGTCAGCTGCGCGGGGGTCAGGTCGGTGCGCACCAGGCCGGCCCGAGCACACGAGGTGATGATCTTCGTCAAGAGCTTCAAGTGAGGCTCCCACACCTTGGCGAAGTCGTCCGGTCGCTCGATCTCCAAGCTCAGGTTGTAGATCGTCATGACCCGGCCGCCGACGGCTTCCGACGACTCCGCGCGCGACAGCACGCCCCGGCAGAAGGCCTCGAGTTGCTCCATCGGACCGTCGGCCGCAGCGACCTCCTGACGGATGTTCTCGGTGAACTGACTCGTGACGTTCTCATAGAGCGCCAACATCAATTCTTCTTTGCCGGCAAAGTGTTGGTAGAACGCCCGGAGGCTCAGATTCGATCTGTCGATGAGCGTCTGGATCGTGAAGTCGGCTTTACCTGACTCTTCTACCAATTCGAGCGCGGTGGCCAGAAACCGCGAACTACGCGCGAGGGCACGCGCTCTGGCGGTGCTCAGCCGCCGCTCGATCGTGCGTTGCTGCCACGTGCCGGGCAGTTCGACGTCCGTATCGACCAATTCCAAGCCGGGTTCGAAGTCGGGACCGGCGGGCTTCTTCGTAGGCATAATGCGGCAAGAATACGCGTTCGGCGCGGAAAATGTGCGATCTACCTACACGTGTATGTTGATTATCACTACGCGTAAGGACTGATTCCCTCGCCTTGTCGTCGCTTGTTAACGCTTGCCCGTGGCGCGTCGATAGGATGTCATGCGGTACCGTGGAAACGGTCGTTCTCATTTCCGTATCAGTGTGCCGCGGATTGAAGCCACGGGCCGTTCCCGAAGGAGTGCAGCGTTGAGCGCAGATATCCTTATCGTCTCGCCGGACGACCATCTGGTGGAGCCGGCCGATCTGTGGACCAGCCGGCTGCCCGAGCGCTATCGAGACATCGGACCGCGGATCGTTCGCACTCGCGGGCGCATGGATCCGTCCGTCACCTCCGACGTCGCGTTTGTCGAGGACGACGACGGCCGTGACGCGGACATCTGGCACTACGAGGACGCCGTCATCCCGATCCCCCTCATCAGCGCGGCCGCCGGCTACGAAATCGACGAACTCACCACCGACCCAATCACCTACGACGAGATGCGCCCCGGCTGCTTCCGTCCGGCGGATCGGCTCGCGGACATGGACGTTGCCGGCATCGAGGCCTCGGCGTGTTTCCCCAATACCCTCGTCCGTTTCTGCGGTCAACGCTTCCTCTACGGCAAGGACAAAGAGCTCGCGCAGCTCTGCGTCGAGGCCTATAACGACTTCCAGATCGACGAGTGGGGTGGGAGCTCGAACGGTCGGCTGATCCCGCTGGGCATCATTCCGCTCTGGGACGTCGAACTCGCCGTCAAGGAGGTCGAACGGGTGGCCGCCCGTGGCATGCACGCCGTGTGCTTCTCCGAGCTGCCGGCTCGTCTGGATCTGCCGTCCATTCACAGCGGCTATTGGGACCCGTTCTTCGCCGCATGCGAGCGAAACCAGGTGGGGATCATGCTGCACATCGGGTCGAGTTCTTCGCTCACCAAGTCCTCGCCCGACTCTCCGCATGTCGTGACGAGCGCGCTGATGGCGGTCAATTGCACTATCGCCCTGGTCGACTGGCTGTTCTCCGGCAAGCTCATGCAGTTCCCCGACCTCAAGCTCGCGTTCGCCGAGGCGCAAGCGGGTTGGATCCCCTACTACCTGCAGCGCGTCGACGAGGTCTGGGAAGACCGGCGCGCGTGGGGCGGCATTCACCCGCTGCTGACCGAGCCGCCGAGCAGCCAGGTTCCCGGCCGGGTCTGGTTCTCCACCTTCGGCGATCCGGTCGCGTTCCGCATCCTGGATCTGGTCGGGCCGGATCAGCTCATGTTCGAGACCGACTACCCACACAACGACACAAACTGGCCGCGGAGTCTCGAGGTCGCCAACAAGGCGACGGAGGGTCTGGACGAGGAAACCAAGCGAAAGGTGCTGTCCACCAACGCGAAGAACTTCTTCGGGATGGGGTAGCGCGCCGGCCCAAGGGCTACAGTGCCTACCGGGCTTTCCAGTCCGGTTTGCGCTTCTCGAGGAAGGCGCGCGGCCCCTCGATGGCGTCCTTCGTCAGGGCCACCTTCATCCGGTAATTCTCGGCGAGCAACTCTGCCTCGTAGATGGGCATCGTCAGCCCCTTGCGCACGGCCATTCGTGAACCGCGTACCGCCAGCGGCGCATTCGAATTCACCACGTCGGCGATCTCCCAGGCGCGTGCCATGAGCGCATCGTGCGCGACCACCTCGGTGAAGACGCCCAAGTCATAAGCGCGCTGCGCGTCAAGCTTTTCGTGTTTACCCATCAAGATCAGCCGCATCGCCACGGGCAGCGGAAGTATGCGGGCGAGCCTGACCCCTTCACGCCCGGACGTCACGCCGATGCTGACGTGCGGGTCCATCAACGTCGCGCGCTCGGATGCGATGGTGATGTCCGCGGTGGTCACGAGGTCCATTCCCGCCCCGCAGGCGATGCCGTTCACCGCGCAGATAATCGGCTTAGTCATCTGAAGCCACGGCGGCGTCGCCTCCTGCGGTGCATCCCATTGCCGCATCGAGCTGAGGATGGGCTCGCCCTGGTTGTCGATCCCCGCCGCGTTCTCCATGTCGTGGTCGGCAGCCTTGTTGACATCCGCTCCGACGCACAGCGCACGGCCGGCACCCGTGATGATCACTGTCCAGATATCTTGTGAGCGTTCGATTTCCGCATAGGCGACGGCCAGCTCGGCGATCATCTCGTCGTTGATCGCGTTGAGCACCTCGGGACGGTTGAGGGTCACACAGGCGGTATGACCCCTGACCTCGACATCGATGGTGTGGTATTGAGTCACCTATTGTGGGCCCTTCTCTTAAACTCGTTGTGGAGTAGTCGTTTTCACTGGGCTGCTGCGGTGGCGCCGGCGGTCGGGTGAATGCCAAGGATGTCGTGGAATCTGTCGCAGTAGCGAGGCCAGACATCCGGGTTCAGCAAACGAGGCGGCATGTGGCCTTCGAAGATCGTCCGCCACTGAGTGGCGGTCGCGACCGCGATGTCCCGCGCGGCCTCCACCGTGATGCCGGCGGTGTGCGGCGTTGCAACGACGTTGTCGAGCTCTAACAGCGGGTTGTCCCGCCGGGGCGGCTCCTCGTGGAACACATCGAGGCCCGCACCAGCGATTCCACCGCTGACCAGCGCGTCGAGCAGTGCCTCCTCGTCATGGACGGGCCCCCGCGCGGTGGTGATGAAGAAGGCGGTCGGTTTCATCGCGGCGAACTGGGCTCTGCCGATGAGCCCCTGCGTCTCCCTGGTGAGAGGGCAGGTCACTTGCACGAAATCTGAACGCTCAGCCAGCTCGCCGAGCGTGACCAGCCGCACCCCGCGGGACTGCGCGGTCGCCTCGTCGAGATACGGATCGAAGACCAGCACCTCCATGCCGAACGGCGCGCACAACTCAACGAGGCGACCTCCGATGGCACCGAGCCCAACGACGCCGAGCGTCTTGCCAAGCAGCTGACTTCCCCGCAAGGCGAGCCGATCGCCGAGTGGGCCGCTCCGCAATACCCGGTCGGAGACGGTGATCTTCTTGGCGAGGTCGAGCATGAATCCCAGGGCGTGCTCGGCCACCGCCTCGGCTCCTGGCCCGGAGTTGTTGCAGACCGCCACCCCTGCGCGGGTGCACGCTTCGACATCGATGACGTCATATCCGGCTCCGGCCGAACAGACGGCGAGCAGCGACGGGCAGCGCGCGATCAATGCCTCCCCGGCCAGCCACTGTGCACCGTCGGGGACGGAAGCAACATCGGTTCGCGTGGCGACCTGATACCCATGCGCGGACTCGAGCGCCGTCCAACCTGATTCGGCAGGTGCAGTCAGATCGAGTTTGACGATGTCGATGTCGGACAGTTCCAGGACGGCGCCCGCCGCGGGGTCGGTCCACCGCTCGACGACCAACCGTGGTCGTGGCGCATCGGTCATCTCCCTTGTGCGCCTTTCACACCCGTCGTCACGGCCGAGCCTTGGGTTTGGCCTGTGCCGCCTTGAACATGTCGGCCAGCGCGGTGTCGACGTTGCGGTAGTCGTTGCGCGCGATCGTACCGTCGCGGCCGGGTACCACGTCGTATCCGAGCCGCAGATCCTTGTTTTCCATGTGGAAGTACTCACGACCGATCGGCAGCCGACGATCTTGGCGCGGGACCTCCATCCATGCGCGTAGGAAGCAGCGGGCCTTCTTGGGGTCATTGCTGCTGACGAAGTCCGACCGGGAGTGGCACATCGCGAAGTTGTTGGCCACGGCCGCTTCCCCGGATTCCAAACGGAATTCGACCTGCTGCTCGACGAGGATGTTGCGGAGCAACTCGATGGCCTCTTCTTGCTTCGGGGTGAATTCGCGGCCGAGGGTCTTCATGGCCGGCAAGATGCTGCTATAGGTGAAATTGATGCAGATTCGCCCGTTGATCTGGGAAAAGACCGGGACGTCGTAGGGGGTGACGTCGGGCTGGTCATCAGGCTGTTCGCTGCGTCGGTGGTGCGGAAAGCCTTGATAGAGCACGTCGAGTAGGTCGGGGCGTTCGGCCAGGATTCGGTTGTGCGCGGCGGGGCCGCTGGCGAACTGGCTTTCGCCGCCCTGGGCCGCCGGATAGACGCACAGCAGGGACAGAATGTCGGCGGCGTCATTGTGCATCGCCAGTTCGGCGCGAGACTTCGTGCCGCGGGCGGGTTGCACTCCGCCGGGCAGGATCTCTTCCTGAACGCGCACCATGCGGTGGCCAAAGGAGTTGTTCGACACCAGATAGCCGAGATGCGTGCAGAACGCCCAGTAGATGCGTTCGAGGTCCTCAATCGAATGCTGCTCGACCGGAAAGCCGCGCACGCAAGCGAGTCCCTTACCGAACATCAGATCCTGATAGAGCCGTGCCAGATCGCCATCGAGGTCTGGGTGCCGAGCGTCCTCTGGCGTGATGTCGTCCCGGCCTTTATTCGCGGTCTTGGTCAGGATCGATTCCAGCGCAGCCACATTGCGAGCGGACAGATCGAAGGCGAAGTCTTCCTTACTCGCGAAGTCCGCGCCGGTCCACGCCATTGGGTCGGTGACACGTTCGGTGTAGATGGCTGTCGGCATCCGGTCCTCCTGTTGTGTTGGCGTCGCTTCGGCTACTCGGTGTGTTCTTCACTGGTCATCGCGGCGGGCCTGCAGTCCGCGAAGCGCCTGTGCACGCATTGTGGCCGCCTCGGTCATCATCCCGATGTCAGTGCCCGCCGAGATGAATCGCAATCCCAGTTCCACGAATCGATTCAGCAGGTCAACTGACTTTATTCCGGCGATGCCGAGCGCCACACCGTGACTACGACAAGCCGCCGCGACTGATTCTACTGCACGGTGGAAATGCTCATTCTCATACTGTCCGTGGATGCCCATTTCGGCGGTCAGATCGCTCGGTCCGATGAGGATCATGTCGATGCCGTCGACCGAGGCGATGGAGTCGGATACTTCGACCGCCTCCGGAGTCTCGATCATCACGGCCACGACCGTGCGGCGTTCGAGCAGCCCCACCAATTCCGCCGCCCCTCGGGGCGCGTATCCACTGACCGCATTGGGACCCGAGATGGACCGATTGCCGATCGGCGGAAACCGGGCAGCCTGAACGATCCGTTCGGCCTCTTCCTTCGAATTAATGTGCGGCACAATGATTCCCACTGCACCACCATCCAACACCCTTGCGATGACACTGGGATCGTGAGACGGCACCCGCACCAGGCCGGAAATTCCCGCGCCGAGCGCGCTCATGCAAAGCATCTGCGCAGTATCCAAAGACGTAGATGTGTGCTCGAGATCGACGTACACGGCGTCGTACCCGCATGCGGCCGCAACCGCGGGAATGTCAGGGGTGCGGGAGTTGAGCAGCGCCAGACACAGCACCAGCGCCTCTCCCCGCAACGCGTCCCGCAGCGCTGTCGTCATACGCTCACGGTAGCGGACCGAGAATCACGTTTCCATAATATCGTCAACGGCCATTATCAGCCGCGACGTCGATGTGATAACCATTAGCTATGCCATCGAACCGCGTCGCCATCGTGGGGGTAGCCCTGTCCGACTGCGGCCGGGTCCCCGACAAGACCGCCATGGCGTTGATGGCCCAGTCGTCGCGGCGGGCGGTCGCGGATGCCGGGCTCACGAAGGAGGACATCGACGGTTTCGGCGGGCACGGAACGTTGCTTCCCCCCGTCGAAGTCAGCGAGTACCTCGGTCTACGACCTACCTGGGTGGATGCAACCAATGTCGGCGGATCCTCGTGGGAAGTAATGGCCGGGCATGCCGCCGCCGCAATCGCGGCCGGGGAAATCGAGGTCGCTCTGTTGACCTACGCATCGACCGCACGCTCCGATGTCAAGCGACGGGCGCGCGCGTCAGCTGCCGCGATGGGGACCGGCGGCGCACTCCAGTACGAGGCGCCCTACGGCGCCACGTTGATTGCCAAGTACGCCATGGCGGCGAGGCGCCACATGATCGAATTCGGCACCACCGTCGATCAACTGGCCGAAGTCGCCGTCGCGGCCCACGAATGGGCGGCCATGAACGACAACGCCTTTGAGCGAGAACGCATCAGCGTGGCGGACGTCGCGGCCGCGCCGATGTTGGCCGACCCGTTCACCTCCAAGCACGTATGCCTGCGCACCGATGGTGGCGGTGCCGTCGTGCTTGCCAGCGAGCGCGTGGCCAGGGGTTGCGCGAAGGAACCGGTTTGGATTCTCGGCACGTCGGACGCAACATCGCACGTAAGCATGAGCCAATGGCCCGATTTCACGACATCGGCGGCGGCACGCTCGGGGCCACCGGCGTTCGCGCGGGCGGGCGTCAGCCCGGCCGACATCGACGTGTGCCAGCTCTACGACTCCTTTACGTCCACCGTCCTGCTGACCGTGGAGGACCTCGGTTTCTGCGCCAAGGGCGAAGGGGGGCCCTTCATAGAGTCCGGAGCGCTTCGCCCAGGCGGGGCGCTTCCGACCAACACCGATGGGGGCGGCCTGGCCTCGTGTCACCCCGGTATGCGAGGAATGTTCCTCATGGTGGAGGCGGTGAGGCAGCTGCGCGGCGAATGCGGACAGCGCCAGGTCAGGGAGGCTGGGCTGGCATGCGTCCACGCGATGGGTGGTTTCTTCACCCACAGCGCCACAATGATTCTCGGGAGGCAGTAATGACGGCTCCTGATCGGCCCACGATCGACGCCGACGGCCAAGCGTGGTGGTCGGCCACGCAGGACCGCCGGCTGATGGTGAACGCCTGCCGATCCTGCGGACAGATGTCGTTGTACCCCCGGCCGTTCTGTCCGCATTGTTGGGGTGAGGACGTCGTTCTGACACAGGCCGCGGGTCGCGCGCGGCTCTACACGTGGAGCGTCGTCCACCAGAATACCGCCCCTTTTGACGCGCGCACGCCGTACGTGCTGGCGATGGTGGACCTCGAGGAGGGACCGCGGCTGATGACGGTCGTGGAGAATTGCCGCGTCGAAGATTTGTGCGCCGACATGGAGTTGGTGATCGCCTTTCGCGACGACGAGGACGGATTCGTCGTGCCGGTTTCCCAGCCTGCTAGCGGCTAGGCTCCGGGCGGAAGAACCTCTTAGCCGGTAGTGGCGAGACGGTCGGCGAGCATCCGCTGGCGCCCAACCGAGCGCGCATCGAGTTTGGTGCGGTCGACCTTGCCGTTGGCGTTGACGGGAAGCGGCTCGTCCCAGAACACAAGCTCTTCGGGCAGCTTGTATTTCGGCAGTCCTTCCGAGACCAGAGCCCGGGCGACGTCCGCGAGCGAGATCTGGATGCCGGGTTCGAGCACGACTGCCATGGCCAGTCGCTCACCGGTGGTGGCGTCGGGGACGGAGTAGGCGGCACACTCGCGGATCCCACCCATCCTCGCGACGGCGTCCTCCACTTCGGCGGCCGGGATCTTCAGCCCGTTGCGAATCACGATGTCCTTGATCCGCCCGATGATCCGTACCCGGCCGTCGACGACGTCTGCCACATCGCCGGTGCGGAACCACTCGCCCTCGAACGCGAGGTCGTCATCCTCGGCATCGGTGTAACCGAGAAAAGCGTGTGGGCCCTTGATGCAGCATTCGGTGGGTTCGGTCGCGGACCCGACCCGCACGTCCACCTCGCCGAGCGCCACCCCGTCGTCGGCATGGCGTATGTCTCGGGATTCGGTCCGCAACCCGGACGTGCTGACCGGGATCTCGGAGGACCCGTAGGCGCGCATGACGACGATGCCGAAATCGTCTTCGATGCGTTCGACGATCCGCCGATCCAGCATCGTGCCGCCCAGATACACCGCGCGTAGCGGGACCACGGCGTCGCGCGCCACGGCCTCGTCGAGCATCCGGTCCAACAGCCGGTCCGGGCCGCCGTACCAGGTTGCGCCCGACGTGACCAGGAGGTCGCACGTTGCCCCAGGGTCCCAGCGATCTTCGAGAATCACCGGTATTGCCAGCATCGGGCCTATGAACAGGGCTTGCAGGACCCCGGTGACCGACGCGAGCGGACTGATCAACAAGATCCGGTCGCCCGAATCGAGGCCCGCGGCCGCGATGTAATTCGCCGACGCCTTCGTCAACGTGCTCAGCGAGTGGATCACGCCCTTGGGCCGAGAGGTCGTCCCCGAGGTGTAGAGCACAAAGCACGGCTCATCGGCTGACCGCACCGACCGCGCGGGCATGGCGGCGCCCCCTCGGTCGTCCTCACCGAGTTCGATCCAACGGCAACGCCCGGACAGTTCCGGCTCGGTGACCTTCGCCCACTTCGGCGCTGCACCGAATCGTGCACCCGTGCGGGTGAGGATGTCGGCGAGCTGCGTGACCCCGGCACTGCGGGGCACGAGCAGCACCACCGCATCGACTCGTAGCGCCGCGTGGACCGCCACCACCGAGTCCGCGTCGTTACCGACTACCAGGACGACCGCCGCGCCCGGAGCAACACCGGCGTCGACCATCGCCTGAGCGGCCGAATCGATGCGCCGGTCCAGTTCTCCGTAGGTCAGTTTGGTGCCTCGATCCGCTACGGCGAGCCGAGTCGCATGCCGCTCCGCGGTGGATCGCACGACGTCGATCGGCTCCGCCGTCCAGAAACCGGCCGCGCGGTAGCGGGGCCGCATTTTTTCGGCTCGCCGGCGCGCACGCCGTAACAACTCGGTCGGGCCAGTCATGGGTCTCCTTCGATGCAAATGACTGTTCTCGATTAGGTAAATGTAACCTCTCCCCATGCATGCAATGACTTTCGACAACCAGGTAGCCATCGTCACGGGGGCCGGCGGCGGACTCGGTCGCTGCCATGCGCTCGAGCTCGCCCGGCGCGGCGCCCGGGTCGTGGTCAACGACCTGGGCAGTTCGGTGGACGGCAGCGGTGCGTCGACGTCGGCGGCCCAAGCCGTGGTCGACGAGATCACCGCGGCCGGAGGCACCGCGATCGCCAACGGCGACTCGGTGGCCACCGAGGAGGGCGGCGCGGCGATCGTGGCGGCCGCGATGGACGCCTTCGGCCAGGTCGATGTGCTGGTGAACAACGCGGGGATTCTGCGCGACGCCGCGTTCAAGAACATGACCGCCGAGCAGGTCGACGCCGTCATTGCCGTGCACCTGTCCGGCGCGTTCAACGTCACTCGGGCGGTGTGGCCGATCATGCGGGAACGAAATTACGGCAGAATCGTTCAAACAACGTCGGGCACGGGACTTTTCGGAAATTTTGGTCAGGCCAACTACGGCGCCGCGAAGATGGGCCTGGTCGGCATGATGCATGTTCTCGCTATCGAAGGCGCCCGCAACGGCATCGCCGTCAATGCCATCGCCCCCATCGCGCGGACCCGAATGACTGAGAACATCATGGGCGATGCCGGTAAGGCCATGCATCCCGAACTCGTCACCCCCGTGGTGATCTATTTGTCTCATCGGTCCTGCGACCGCACCGCACACATCTACTCTGTCGGCGCGGGGAAAGTGTCACGGGTGTTCATCGGTGTCACCAAGGGAGTCGAGGACACGGCGCTGACCGCGGAGTCGGTGGCATCGTCGATCGACGAGATCGATGACAGCGCCACGTTCACCATTCGCGGCGGACCGACCGCAGGCTGACGCGCGAGGTCAACGACCAAGAAACTTGGGCTTTCGCCGTTCCGCGAAGGACGCAAGGCCTTCTTGCAGGTCCGCCGTGCGCGACACCACCTCCTGCGCCCAGGCCTCCTGCTCGAACGCGCGGTGCCGATCCGATTCCGACGACACCGAGAGCAGCCGCTTGGTCAGCGTCAGCATCACCGTCGGCCCCGCCGCCAAGCGTCCCGCGAGTTCCTCGGCGACCGCGTCGGTGTCGTCCGGAGCGGTCACGCGGTTGACCAGGCCGAGCCTTTCACACGCGGCCGCATCGACCGGCTCACCGAGCATCAACAGTTCGGTCGCCTTGCGCAGGCCCACGATCCTCGTCAAAAGGTGGATCGCACCGGAATCCGGCAGGATCCCGCGTTGCACAAACGCCTCGATAAGCCTTGCCTCCGTTGACATGACGACCAGATCGCACGCCAGAACCAGACTCGCGCCGGCCCCGGCGGCGGTGCCCTTGACCGCCGCGACCACCGGCTTGTCACAGTCGAGAATGGATGCGACCAGCCGCTGCCAGCCCTGCTGAAGCATCCGCGCGATGTCGCCTGGGCGCTTCTGCACGGGCCCGACCACGCCCCTCGTGTCCGCCGGCTGCGGTGCCAGTCCGGCCCCGGCGCAGAAGTGCCGATTTCCGCTGGCGCTCAAGAGCACCGAGCGGACGGCGGCGTCGTCATTGGCTTGCGCGAAGGCCTCGGTGAGCGCGTCACGCGCTAACGGCGACAACGAGTTTCCCGCTTCCTGGCGATCTATTGTCACCCGCGCGACGCCGTCAGCGCCGATCGCATACACGATTCCGGATGCTTCGTCTGACATCTCGTTCACCCCTGCGTTAACGGCGTTTCCGTTTTTCGGGTATCTTAATTTCCACCTTGTCCGGGCTACGACGCGGGCCACAACGAGGAGGCAATCCGATGGGGCAGACCGGCCTGATCACCGATGAGGGATTGGCCAGGTTGCGGGCTACCATCGGCATCGCCGTCCCGCACGCCCAACCGCCGCACTACTACCGTCCCAACGAAGACACGTTTCGTCACGTCGCCGAAAGCTACGGTGACGCCAACCCGTTATGGGTGGACCCGGAATACGCCGCGAAGTCTGTATGGGGAGAGTCTGTAGCCCCACCCGCCCTCGTCGGCGGCGACACGCTGATCGGAGAGGACGAGGTCACAACCCTCTCGGACGAGGACCGCGCGCTGACCAAGGGCGACCCCCTGCGCGGGGTACACGCCTTCTACGCCTCATCGGCTCGGGAATGGTGGGCTCCGCTGCGCGCAAACCACCGCGTGTTCAGACGCAACGCCCTGGTGGCCGCGCTCGACAAGAGCAGCGAGTTTGCCGACCGCGCCATCCACGAGTGGTCCGCCCAAGTATTTCGCGACGACGAGGGCACGATGCTGGGCGGCCAGTACCGCAACATGATTCGCACCGAGCGCAGCAAGGCGCGCGGGCGAAAGAAATACGACACAGTTGAGCTCAAGACCTGGACCGCCGACGAGATCGCCGCGCTCGACGAACGCTATGCGCGCGAAAGTCCGCGCGGCGCCGACCCGCGGTGGTGGGAGGACGTCAGCGAGGGCGACCAGATCGGGTCGCTGACGAAGGGTCCGCTGACGGTTACCGACATGGTGTGCTGGCACGTCGGCATGGGCACCGGCATGTACGGCGTGCGGCCGCTGAGATTGGCGTGGCGCAACCGGCAGCGCATTCCCCGTTTCTATACACCAAACGAATACGGAGTCCCCGATGCCCAGCAGCGGGTGCACTGGGAGCCCGACGCCGCGCGCAACGCGGGAAATCCCACGACGTTCGACTATGGCCGCATGCGCGAGACGTGGCTGATCCACTTGTGCACGGACTGGATGGGTGACGACGCCTGGCTGTGGAAGCTCGATTGCGAGTTTCGTCTGTTCAACTACGTCGGCGACGTCCATACCGTCACCGGCACCGTGGTCCGCAAGTACCTCGCTGACGGCGCACGGCCCGCTGTCGATCTCGAGCTCGCGGCGACCAACCACCGCGGCCAGGTCACCGCGCCGGGACACGCCACCATCTTGTTGCCCAGCCGCGACCGAGGACCCGTGCGCCTGCCCGATCCGCCGGGCGGTGCGGCCAACCTGAGCGATCTGCTGACCGCCGTCACGGAACAGTTCGCCGAGCGCTGAGCACATGAGTTACCGCAGCGTTCCTGGCCTTCTGGCCGAACAGCAGGGCCCGATCCTGCGGCTGACTCTCGACCGCGCCGACCACCGTAATGCCGTCAATGACGTCATGCTCGACGCGATGATCGGCCATCTGGCCGACGCCGGTATCGACGAATCGGTACGGGTCATCCGGATCGACGCCAACGGTCCGAACTTCTGCGCGGGCGCGGACCTGATCGCTAATAACGCAAAATCCGAACGAAAACCGCGCGTGGGCAGCACACAGCGACGCCTGCCGAACAAGGCCAATCGGCTGATCCCGTTGATGTTGGAGACGCAGGTGCCCATCGTCGCCGTGGTCCGTGGTTGGGCGATCGGACTGGGCTTCCACATTGCGCTGGCATCAGACTTCTGCGTCGCCGCCGACGACGCCCGGTTCTGGGAACCCTTCATGGCGCGCGGCTTCACCCCCGACAGCGGCGCGGCCTGGTTACTGCCAAGGCTCATCGGATTGGTACGCACCAGACAGCTGCTGATGCTGGGTCACGAGATCACCGGAGCCACCGCGGCTGACTGGGGCATCATCCATGGCGCCTGCGTTACCGATGAATTGACCTCGGTCGCAGAGCAACTCGTCATACAGCTCGGCGAAGCGCCCACGGTTTCACTCGGTCTCGCCAAGTGGCTGTTGCACAGCGGCAACGGACTCGACCTTGACCGCCATCTTCAGAACGAGGCGCTGGCGCTCGAACTATCCAGCCGGAGTGAGGATTTCAAGGAGGGCCTGGCGGCCTTCCGCGACAAACGCCACGCAGAATTCACGGGCCGTTGAGAAATTTCTGAAGACGTTGAACAAGATCATGACACAACTACCGATCACCCAGGACACGCCGGTCGACGATGCAATCGCGATAGTGCGGCAATGGATTGACGCCGAGGTTCCTGCCGCATGGCGCTCCGCCGCGGCCGAGGGGCCCGCGGCGCTACGGGCGGTGCGCACCCCGGCCGACTACCGACGGTGGTACCCGAAGTTCGCTCGGACGGGTCTGGTGGCGCCTACCTGGCTCCCCGACCACGGTGGCCTCGGCGTCCGCAACGACGTTGCGCGCGCCATCGAGGGCGTACTGTCGCCGCTGCGCCTTTCGCGGCTCAACCCATTGGGGCTCAACAACGCCGCCGCCGCGCTGTTCAGTCACGGGACAGAGGAGCAACGTCGACGTTTTCTCCCGCCGATCGTGCGAAACGAGGAGAAGTGGTGCCAGTTGTTCAGCGAGCCGGGCGCGGGCTCGGATCTCGCATCACTCGCCACCAGGGCCGTACGAGAAGGCTCAGGAGAAGACGCAGACTGGGTGATCTCCGGCCAGAAAGTCTGGACCACGTGGGCCGATGAGGCCGATTTCGCGATCCTGCTGGCGCGAACGGATCCCCAACAGCCCAAACACAAAGGCATCACGTACTTCCTCCTTGACATGCACCAGCCGGGCGTCGAGGTGCGCCCGCTGCGCCAGATCACCGGTGAGGCCGAATTCAATGAGGTCTTCCTCGACGGAGCGCGGGTGCCCGACGCCCATCGCGTCGGCGAGGTCAATGACGGGTGGCGCGTCAGCGCATCGACGTTGTCCAGTGAGCGGCAGATGGTTTCGGGATCCGGCTCGGGAGGCATGGGTCGCCTGGGAGGCTCCAGTTCCGAACGCCTGATCACTCTGGCGAAGGAAACCGGGCGGTGGGCCGATCCCGTCATCCGGAACAAGGTTATGCATCTTTGGGCACAGGAGCAGATCCGGGGATGGACGAACGCCCGGGTACGCGCGGCTTTGTCCGCCGGTCAGTCGCCGGGAGCGGCCTCCTCGATCGGAAAGGTGCACCAGGCCACGCTAAACCAGCAGATCCAGGACCTCATGGTCGATCTACTGGGAACGGAAGCGATCGCGTGGCCCGTCACCGACGATCCGGACGTGCTGCCCCGGGATGTCCAGGGGATGATGCGCAGCCTCGCCAACGGGACCGAGGGTGGCACCACCGACATCAACAAGAACATCCTCGGCGAGCGTGTCCTCGGTCTGCCCAAGGAGCCTGACCCCTGGAAAGGCAAGCCCTGGAAGGATATTCCCCGCTCATGAGGGTCTACGAGCGCTTGAACGTGTCCAGGTCCGGCGGGATCGGCTGGCTGATCCTCAACAGGCCCGACGCGGGCAACGCCTTCGACGCCAAGATGCTCGACGAACTCGAATCCGCATGGGCCGAACTCGATGCCGATCCCGACGTCCGGGTGATCGTCAACGCCGCCAACGGCAAGGCATTCTGCACCGGAATGGATGTAGTCCAAGTCGCGCGGGACAAGGAGGCCATGCGACGACACTCCCGCCGAACCAGAGACGCTGAACTGAAGATCTCGTCCTGGCACTGCGACGTCTGGAAGCCGGTGATCGCCGCGGTCAACGGGGTGTGCGCGGGTGGCGGTCTGCATCTGGTGGCCGACGCCGACATCGTGATCGCGGCCGACGGCGCGTCGTTCGTTGATCCCCACGTGTCGATCGGTCAGGCAGTCGCCTACGAGGCCATCACGCTGCTGCGCAAGTCGCCGATGGAGGCGGTCCTTCGAATGACGCTGAGCGGCAAGGGTGAACGCCTGTCGGCGCAGCGTGCCTACGAGTTGGGGATTCTGTCCGAGGTGGTACCCGCCGACCAGCTGCGCGCAGCTGCGGGGCGGCTCGCAACCGCGATCACCACGAATTCGCCAACCGCGATGCGAGCCACCAAGAAGGCGTTGTGGCATTCGTTAGAGGTTGGCATGACGCAGGCGCGCAATGACGCCGCCGGCGAGATCTGGCGGCTGCGCAACCACCCCGACCACGCAGAAGGGGCCCGAGCGTGGCGCGAGAAGCGCGTCCCGCGGTGGCAACCGCTGGCGGGCGCAGCGGAGGTGTCATGACATACCAGAGACTCATCGTCGAACGGCGCGGTCCCGTCGGTTGGATCATCAACGACCGGCCGGACCGTCTCAACGCCTACGACGTCGTGATGCGTGGGGAATTCCCCAGGGCCTGGGCGGAATTGAACGCCGATCCCGACGTCCGCGTCATCGTGCACACCGGCAACGGTCGGGCGTTTCAGGTCGGAGCCGATGTCGAGGAGCTCGACGGCGAGGCGGTGCTGCAATTCCAGGAGACCATGCGCACATTGGATCTGAAGTTGAGCGCCTGGCACTGCAACGTCGAGAAGCCGGTCATCACTGCCGTCAATGGTATTTGTGCCGGCGGCGGATTGCACTGGGTGGCCGACGCCGATATCGTCATCGCGTCATCGGATGCAAGTTTCGTCGATCCCCACGTATCCATCGGCCAGGTCAGTGCTTTGGAGACCATCGCGCTGATGCGCAAGATGCCCGCCGAGGCTGTGCTGCGGATGGCGTTGGTGGGCAGCCACGAACGTATCAGCGCCCAGCGTGCCTACGAGCTCGGCATGATCAGTCAGGTCGTCGACCCACCGGACAGGCTGCGTGAGGTCGCCCAGGAGCTCGCCGAGAAGATCGCGAAGAACTCGCCCGCGGCGATGCGCGCCACCAAGCGGGCGCTATGGGGCGCACTCGAATACGGCCTTACCGATGCGTGCCGCGAGGGTGCGAAGCAGCTGACGTCGATGTGGGGACACCCGGACCAAAACGAGGGCCCCCTTGCCTTCGCGGACAAGCGAACTCCCAATTGGGCACCGCTCGAGGCTGATTCGTGAGTCTCGTGGAGCTGCTGGACGGCCTGCCCGAGGTCGCGGTGAACGTGGTCGGAGCCTCGGACAGCCAAGTGTCGCGCCACGACCTGGCGGCCAGTGCCGAGCTACTCGGCACGCTGCTCGCCGATAACGGGCTGGCGACCGGTCAGGTGGTCGCGGCGATGCTGCCCAACGACGCGACCACCGTCGCCGCACTGTTCGGCACGTGGCGCGCCGGTGGCGTGTACACACCGCTGAACCCCAGGGCGGCCGATGCCGAAATCGTCAGCCAGCTCGAGACCCTGCGTCCCGTCGCCATCATCACGACTCCCGAACTGGCCGAACGCTTCACGATATTCGGGTTGCCCGTGCTTCGGGGCAAGGACCTGACGTGGGCGATAACCGCCGGCACGCGCAAACCCGCCGACCCGCGCCAGTACGACGCCGACGTGGCCCTACTGCAGTTCACGTCGGGCACTACGGGTGCGCCAAAGCCGGTGCCGCTTCGTCACACCACGGTGCTCGACCTGATCGACCGGCTGCTGGTCAAACTCCGCGGCACGAAAGCTGCCACAGATAAGCCGAAGCGCCCGCCGATGCCCAACCTTGTGCCGTTGTCGTTGTCACTGTGGGCCGGTATCTACCAGGTGCTGTTCGCGTTCCGGGCCGGCTCTGGCGTCGTACTGATGGACCGGTTCTCGCCGTCGGATTTCGCCGCGCTGGTCAAGCGCCACCAGCTTCGCTCCACTGTGCTGCCACCCGCCGCGCTCACCATGGTCCTGCACGACGATTCGGTTACGGACCTCTCGCCGTTGAAGATCGTACGGTCGATCACCGCTCCCCTCTCACCCGTTCAGGCGGGCCGGTTCCGGGAGAAGTTCGGAGTGATCGTGCTGAACTCCTATGGCCAGACCGAACTCGGGGGCGAGGTGGTGGGCTGGTCGGCGGCCGACGCCCGCGAATGGGGTGAGACCAAACTGGGTTCAGTCGGCAGGCCGCTGCCCGGCATCGACGTCACGATTGCCGACGACGAGGTGATGGTCCGCACGCCGACGACTTCCGCGCGCAAAATCGATCCAGCCTTTTTGGACCGGCTCACCGACGACGGCTGGTTCCACACGGGCGATCTGGGCTGGCTCGACGACGACGGCTTCCTCTGGCTCGACGGCCGAGTATCGGACATGATCAATCGGGGTGGTCTCAAGGTGTTTCCCGGCACTGTGGAGGATGTGCTGGTCGCGGCCGAGGGGGTGCGCGAAGCCGCTGTGGTGGGTGTTCCCGACGAGCGGCTTGGCGAGGTGCCGTGGGCGTTCGTGGTCAAAGGCGATGACTCGGTCTCCGAGGACGGTCTCGTGTCGTGGTGCCGAGAGCGCCTGACGCCCTACCGCGTTCCGGTGCGCATCGTGTTCATCGAACAGCTGCCGCGTAACGACGTCGGCAAGGTGGTGAAGCGCGAGCTGGCTGCGCTGGCGGGCGCATGACCATCATCGTCCTCGACCCGGCGCCGGCGCTCTCGATGGCGCTGGATGAGATCGGGGACGCCGTCGTCATAACGGCGGTCGAGGCCGACGAGACGATGTGGCGGGCACTGGTTGCGCTGCAGACCGCATGGCGGTCGATGCGGCTGCGGGGCGGACGGATCGTGCTGGTCCTGTCCACGGTCGGCATGGCGGGCGCGGCTGGCGCGGTGCCCTACACGACCGCTATCGAAGGTATCCGAGCGATGGCCAAATCCGCTGCGCGGCAATGGGGCTCAGCAGCGATCGGAGTCAACATCATCGCGGCGCCCGCACGTCTGTTCGCGACCCAGGTCGACGCGTCGCATCTGACCGTCGCCGCGGTGCAGGGCGACGAAAGGTTGATTCAGTCGATCGTCGAGACCGCAATGTTTCTGCTTCGTCCCGACATCGAGCACGTGACCGGCGAAACAATCGTCGTCGACGGTGGATCGGTAATGTTGCCATGAGTCTCGACGGGCATACGGTCCTGGTGACCGGCGCGGGAGCCGGCGTGGGCCGCGGCATCGCGATGGCATTGGCCGCAGACGGTGCGCATGTCGTCGTCGCATCCCGCTCCGACACCGGTGTCGCCGACGAAATCTCCGCGCGAGGTCAGGCTGCGCTCTGGGCGCGCTGCGATGTCACGGCGCCGGACGAGGTCGTCGACGCTGTCGCTGTCGCCGTCGCCGCAACGGGACGACTCGACGCCATCGTGCACAACGCCACGAGCAACAGATCCAGTCAGCCGCATCGGCTCGAGGAGGTCGACCGCGCACTGTGGGAGGAGCACGTCTCCGTGTCGGTGCGCGGTGCTCGGCACTGCGCCGCCGCGGCATTCGCCGCACTGAAACGGCACGGCGGCACCTTCCTGGTCATGACGTCGCCTGCGGGTATCGAGGGCAGCGCGACACTCCCCCTCTACGCAACGATGAAAGGCGCTCTTCGTGGATTCGCCAAGAGCCTGGCCCGCGACTGGGCGCCCCACGGCATCACCGTCAATGTGGTTTCGCCGCTGGCCTATTCGCCCGCGATGACCGCGGCGATCGAGGCCGAACCGGCAATGGAGGAACGCCTGTCACGGCGGGTGCCACTGGGACGAATCGGCGACCCCGAGCGCGATATCGGGTCCGCCGTGGCGTTCCTGGTCGGCCCGGCGGCCCGGTACGTCACCGGACAGACCCTTGCCGTCGACGGTGGCCATTTCATGAACCTCTAAGCCCGGTCACCGACAGATACAAACGTTTGCTATCTTGAGAATCATCATTCTCTCACGTGTTGGAGGCGCAGGTGGACGACGACAAACCCTTGGAAGTGTGGGACGCCGACAACCACATGTACGAGACCATCGACGCCTACACGCGGTATCTCCCGGAGAAGTACTCCGAAGCGCTGAAGTTCATCGACGTCAATGGCCGCAAAAAGCTGCAGATCCTCGGCGTCGTCACCGAGTGCATCCCCAACCCGACATACGAGGTAATCCCCACACCGGGCGCTTGGTCCGACTACTTCCGGGGCATAAATCCAGAGGGCAAGACACTGCGGGAACTCGCCGAACCGATCCGCTGCCCCGATGAGTTCCGGCGGCCCGACCTACGCCTGGCGTTGATGGAAAGGCAGGGCGTCGACGGTGCCGTTATGTTCCCGACGACGGCGGGCATGCTCGAGGAAAGGACGAAATCCGACACCGAGCTCACCCACGCGGTCACGCATGCATTCAATCGGTGGCTACTCGACGACTGGACGTTCAATTACAAGGACCGAATCTTCCCTGTTCCCGCGATCTCGCTGAACGATCCCGCGCTGGGCGTTCAGGAACTCGAATGGTGCCTGGACAATGGCGCCCGGACGGTACTGATCCGGCCGGCACCCGTTCCGCGCGAAGACGGCACGTCGCGGTCGCCGGCGCTGCCGGAGTTCGACGACTTCTGGCGACTGGTCGAGAATTCGGGTATCTCGGTGCAAATGCACAACTCGGACTCCGGCTATGAGCGCTACGTCGACGACTGGGAGGAGGCTACGGAGTTCAACGGATTCGCGCTGAGCAAGCTGCGGGGTTTCATCTACGAGGAGAGCCGAAACATCTTCGACACTCTTGGGGCGTTCATCGCGCACGGGGTCTTCGAGCGCTTCCCCGGGGTACGCGTCGGCGTGGTCGAGAACGGCGGCTCGTGGGCACACCGCCTGTTGGACGTGTTCGACCGCGTGTACCGCAAGAGGCCATACGACTTCAGCGAGCATCCCTGCGATGTCTTCCGTAGACACGTGTGGATCAATCCTTTTCACGAGGAAGACATGTCGCACCTCATCGACATCCTGGGTGCGGATCGCGTGATGTTCGGGTCGGACTACCCGCACCCCGAGGGGCTGGCCGACCCCGTGGATTTCGTCAAGGAGCTCGAGCATCTTCCGGACGACACCAGGGCGCGGGTGATGGGCGGCAACCTCAAGGAGCTCATCGGCCTCTAGCCGAGTTCGACAAACCGCGTCAGGTGCCGCCACGCGATATCGGGCGGGACAGCTCGTCGCCTGTCTTGGCGGGCGTGATGTTGGCCGACACCGTGTCGTCGGGGTTCCACAAATCTCACATCCCTTCTGAACTGATCATGGATCAGGGGGACCGACTCCCGAATCGGGAACGTAATTCGGTTTTGAGCACCTTGCCGGTGAGGTTACGAGGTAGCGCATCAACGGTTTCGAGTCGTTCGGGAGTCTTGTGCTTGCTCAGACCTCGCGCTTGACAGTGTTCGAACATCGACGAGAGCGTCACCGCCGCGCCTGGGCGCGGGACGACGACGGCACAGACGCGCTCCCCGGTCCGCTCATCGGGCACGCCGATGACCGCGACGTCGGCCACTGCCGGGTGGCTGGCCAGCACGCCCTCGACCTCGAGCGCCGAAATGTTCTCCGCATTGCGGATGATCGCATCCTTGATTCGGCCGGTGACGACGACGTTACCGTCGTCGTCGATGCGGCCCAGATCCCCTGTGCGAAACCATCCTTGGGTATCGAACGCGTGGGCATCCAAAGATGCGTCGACGTAGCCGAGGAAGCATTGCGGCCCCTTGAGCCGCAACTCCCCCTCGTCTCCTTGCGGGACCTGCTGTTCCGTTCCGTCGACGACCCGGACCGCAACGCCCGGCACCGGTTTTCCAACGGTGTGATCCAGCAGTTCCGCAGGCCCATTCGGCGCCTGAGACGTGGCGACCGGGAATTCGGTCAGGCCCCACGCGTTGGCCACGCCGTCCACTGAAAGTGTCCGCCGCACTTGGCGACCAAGCTCAGGGGTGATCGGCGCACCGCCACCGACGCAGCCACGCAGGTCCGGGTAGAGCGGTTCGTCACCATGTTTCGCCTGTGCCGCCATGAAGGCGACGAAGAAGGGGGTCGCGCTGCCCAACAGGGTCGGGCGGTGCGCCGCAATGGCAAAGGGGGTCTCGACCGGGTCGAAGGCGTCGAACAGCACCAACCTCATGCCGGTTAGCAGGCCGGCGGCGAGCATGGCGGCGCCGCCGATGTGCGACACCGGGAAGGCGATCGGGTTGACGTCGCTGCTGGACGCTCCGACGATCCCGATAACCCCGGCCGAGCCGGCGATGACCGAGCGGTCGCAGTGGCGCGCGCCTTTCGGTGCCGCCGTCGTGCCCGACGAGTAGTAGATCCAGCGCGGATCCTCGTCGCCACGTGGCGGCGAAGGTAACGTCCCCGGATCGCCGACAGGCAGCCGGAGCTCGTCGGTGACAGGCGCGTCGTGGTCGATGACGACGACGGACATGGGCCGCGCACCGACGCTTTCACGGGCGAGCTGATGCGCGAGCGCGGTGTGATCGAAGTTGCGCCACAAACCCGGCACGATCATGACTTCGGTCGCGAGTTCTGTTGTCGTAAAGCGGAGTTCGCTCTCTCGCCAAATGGGCAGCACCGGGTTCTGGACGGCGCCAAGGCGCGTCAACGCCGTCATGACGACCATCGCTTCCAGCGTGGTCGGCAATTGCCACGACACCACCGTGCCCGCGCCGATCCCCCGCTGCGCAAGCGCCGCCGCACATGTCAATGCGGAGTCCCGCAGCTGGGCGCAGGATAGGCGACGCCCATAGTCATCCGCGAGGACTACCCAGTCAGGGTGCGCCCGCGCCGCGGTCTCCACCAGGGACCAGTACGTCCGCGCGGCGCGATGTGTGGTCACCGGCTCGGCAACCGCAGTCGGCGCTTGGCAAGAATATTGCGCATCATCTCCGAACTGCCACCCGATATCGTGTAGGCGCGCGACCACAACCAGCATTCACGCAACCTCTGTTGGGCCTTCTGCAATTCCTGGTCCGCACCACCGGCGACGGTCGCAGACGCTGCCAACTCGGCGCCATAGGCCGCGACGCGGTGGTATGTCTCCGCGAAACTCAACTTGGCTATGGAGCCGTCCCCCGGTTGTTCGTCGCCCGATGTCAGGCGCTCCACGTGATCGTCGATGAACGCCTTGGCCACTTCGACCTCCACGGCCAACTCGGCGACCGCCTGGCGGACGTCGCCGCTCTCCAACGCCGGCGCGCCGTCGACATGTGCGTGCCGGGCCACCACGACGAGATCGTCGATCAGCAATTCCAGCAGGACGACGTTCCCGCCGATGCCGAATCGTTCAAAATCCAGGCCCGCCATGATGATCGACCAGCCGTTGCCCACCTCGCCGATCAGGCTCTCGGCATCAAGTCTGACTTCGGTGAGGAAGACCTCGTTGACCTCGATCGCGTCACCGATCGTGCGAATCGGGCGAACCTCGACGCCGTCTGCCGAGAGCGGGACGGTGAACACCGACAGGCCGTGGTGGCGCGACGAGGCCGGGTCGGTGCGAATCAGCGCGAGGCCCATGTCGGCCCAGTGTCCGTCGGTGATCCAGGTTTTTTGCCCGTCGATCACCCAGCTTCCATCGTCTTGCCGCGCGCCGCGGCTGCGCACTGCGGCGATGTCACTGCCGGCATCGGGCTCGCTGAGTAGCTGGCACCAGACATGTTCGCTGCGCCGAATCGGTGGCAGCAGTGCGCGTTTCTGTTCGTCAGATCCGAAGTGCAGGAGCACATGGGCAGCCAGGTTCACCTGGTCCACCGGGCGTGGTGCGCGGGCGCGCAGAATCTCCTCACTCACGATGCGATCGTGCAGCGGATGATAATCGCCGCGACCGCCGTGTTCGACCGGCCAGTCCGCGCCGACGAATCCCGCTTCGAACAAGCCGGCGAACCAGGCGCGCAGCAACGCTTCCTGTTCGGCGGTCTCAGGGGCTCGATGGCCTTCGCGAGCTTCGATCGCCGGTGCGTGTTCGGCGATGTGTGCCCTGACCCGATCCCTGAATTCGGTCAGCTCCGCCTCGGAGGGCCGGTCCGGAAACATGCTCACCAGCCGGATACCTCCGCCAGCAGCTGCCGGCTCGCGCGCGCCGTGCCCATCAGCTGACCGTTGGTGAAGACACGGCGCAGTTCGTGGTGTAGCGGGTACTCCCAGGTGAATCCGATGCCGCCCGATAGCTGCATGCATTCGTCCACGGCGGCCGCGGCTTTCGCCGTCACGAAGGCGTGCGCCGCGGCCGTCAGTACAGGCGCCCGTGCGTCGGCAGAGGCAATGGCGCGCGCCGCCCTCATGACGACCGCGCGTGCTTTGACCTCGAAGACCAACAGCTCGACGAGGCGGTGCTGAATCGCTTGGAAGCTCGCGATCGGCACCCCGAACGCCACCCGTTCCCTCAGGTACGCCGTCAGGCGCTCCAGAGTCATCGACACGGCACCGATGGAGTCGGCCGAAACGAGCAGCCGGGCCACCGCCATCAGCTCCTTGGCGCGTTCGGGCGGTCCGATCAGTGTGCTGGGCGCGTCCGTGAGGTCGATACGCCATACAGTTCGTGTGACGTCCAGCAGATCAACGTCCAGTGCCAGCCGCACAGGATCCACGTCGCGCAGCAGGTGAATTCCGTTGTGTCCCAGTACAACGGCGAGGTCGATCGCATCGCCGCGAACAATCCGCGCGCCGTGGTCGGCGACGGCGCAGCCCGCGGCGGTTGCGCCAGAGAGCAGACCCGGCAGCAATTCGTCCCGCACGCTCTCGGGCGCGCAGGCGAGCGCCGCAGCCGACAGTGCGGTTCCCAGCCACGCGGACCTGTCGTTTGCTCGCCCCAGTTCCTCGGCGACGACGCACGTTTCGACCGGACGCGGGCCGACACCACCCATTTTCTCGTCGACGAGCAGGCCGGTCCAGTCCATCGCCGCGAGGCCCTTGACGGATTCCTGCTCGCCGCGTTCGGCCAGGAACTGCCGCGCCGATGCCCTCAGCAGGTCGAGGTCGACGTCGGCCGAATCCTGGTCTGCCATGCCCCTGCTAACTCCGGGAGAGCAACTGGTCGGCGTTGTCGCGCATGATCCGCCGCTTGACGGCGTCGTCGAGCGGATCGAGCAGCTTGGCAAACTCGGCCGGCACAGCCAGGCCTTCGGCGTGCGGATAATCCGAGCCCATTACCAAGCAGTCGTCGTATCCCAGGCCGGCGACAATCGCCGGAATGTCGTCCTCGGGGTACGGCACGACACGGACATGACGGCGGAAGATCGCCGATGGCCGTTCCGTCAGCTTCCCACCGATCCACGGACCGTTGCGGCCCATACCGCGGCTCTTGTCCATATGCTTGACGAAGAACGGCACCCATTCCGCTCCATGCTCGGCCACAAGAACGTTCAGACCCGGGAAGCGACCGAAGAGGTTGTCGAAAATAAGTGCGGACAACGTCTCCTCGATGGGCCGCTGACCGTACACGTTCATCCACTGCCACGCCGACATGTGCCAGGAAGCAGGGTCGGAGTTCTGTCCCCAGGCCGGCGAGATCGCATTGAAGTACCAGAACGGCATGATATGGAACACCAGGATGCAGCCGGCCTCCTGCAAGCGCGCGTAGATGGGGTCGAAGTACGGGTCGCCGGGAGATCGACCGTAAGCCGGCCCAGTCGGCAGGAGCACGAACTTTGCACCCTGGGCGATGATCGCCTCTGTCTCAGCGATCGCAGAATCCAAGTCGCGCAACGACATCAGCGCCGTGGCGAAGATCTTGCCTTCGTAGTTGAAACCCCACTCTTCGTCAAACCATCGGTTGAACGAGCGCAGATTGGCATACAGCGCCGCCGTGTCATCGACGTAGTGTTCGGCCGCCAGGGCCATACCACTGGGATAGATGACCATACGTTCGATGTTTTGCTCCGCCATGACGGCAAGGCGCGCGGTACGCTCGATGAATTCCGGTTGCATCGGTTGCGGCTCGTAGGACTCCTCGGGGTTGCCCGATCCCATTTGCCTGAGCATCTCCTTGAGCGAGCCGGGCCGATAAGCGACATCGAGACCCAGTCCCCCTTCGCTGTTGAACGTGGCGACCCGCCGCCCCGCCAGGATCACCTCGACGCCGTCCGCCCCGCGCACGGTGGTGATCGCCCGGTCCTGAAACTCCTCCGGCAGATAACGGGTGAACGCATCCCGTGTCTCGTAGCAGTGGGTGTCGCAGTCAAAGATGCCGTAGCCGAGTTTCGTCGTCACCGCTTCGCTCCTTCGGGCGAGAATGCTTATTCTCTATTTTCACAAAACATACTATCCTGGTCCGGCAATGGCTATCCCGGTCGGGATAACCGCGCGCCCGCATGAGCGGCGCCGACCCGGCCGCCACCGCACCGAGGAAGACATGAGCCCATCAAATCCGCTGACGGACAACGCGATCGGCCGGGCATCCACAGCGCTTCGAATTATCCAGCTGGACAGAGCAATTCCCGCACGAGCTGACATGCGCTTGGGCCCAATATCTGCGACCGGAAAATCCGGGGTCATCGGCGGCTGTCCAGCGGTCATGAACGTACTGGGGCCTAAGTTGGAGTACGTGCGTGCCGACCAGTGAGGTCGATGACCTGCGCGGCGTCATCCGCGACTACCTGGCCGCGACCTCGCCCAGCGAGACCGTTCGCAGCCTGATGGAGACGGATACCGGCTACGACGAGGTCTCGTGGCGCCAGATGGCCGGCGAATTGGGCCTGCACGGCATCGCCGTGCCCGAGCGCTGGGGTGGGGCCGGCGCCGGTGTGGTCGAACTTGCGGTGGTCTTCGAGGAAATGGGACGCGTGCTGTCATGTTCCCCCTTTTTCGCCACGGTCGGCCTGGCAACACAAGCCATTCTCGCCAGCGACGACGACGCGGCGGCGGAGCAGTTGATTCCTGGGTTCATCGACGGCTCCAGCACCGCGACGCTGATCCTCAACGGCCAACTCGGCGCATGGGAACCCGGCGCCGTGACGTTGAGGGCTGACCGCGACCCAAACGGTCATCGGATCCACGGTGCGGCACCGCTCGTGATTGACGGCCACACCGCGGACATCGTCCTGGCAGCAGCGAGAACGACCGCAGGCATCTCATTGTTCGCGGTACGCGCCGGAACAGAGGGTCTTCGTCGCACACCGTTGGCCGGGCTCGACCGCACCCGCAAGGTGGCCCGCGTGCAGTTTGACGGTGCACAGGCACAGCTGATCGGACCGGACGGGGGCGCCGCGAGTTTCCTTGCGCGGACATCGGACCTCGCCCTCATCGCGCTCAGCGCCGAACAGGTCGGCGCAGCGCAACGCTGCCTCGACATGGCCGTCGACTACGCCAAGAATCGAATCCAGTTCGGTCGGCCCATCGGCAGCTTCCAAGCCGTCAAACACCGGTGCGCGGACATGCTGGTTCAGGTGGAGGGTGGGCGTTCGGCCGCGTCGCATGCGGCCGACGTGGCGGGAACCGATGACCTGCCAACCGCCGCGTCGGTCGCGAAAATGGTGTGTTCGGAGGCCTTCCTGCAGGTTGCGCTCGACAACATGCGCATCCACGGCGGCATCGGCTTCACCTGGGAGCACGACGCTCACTTGTTCGTCCGACGCGCCAAGGCCACCCAGTTGATTTTCGGCGCACCCGACTACCACGCCCAGCGTTTGGCCGCGCTCGTCTCCGAACCGAAAGGACCCCTGTGACCGTCTCCTTCTCCCTCGAACTGCCTACGCATCGTGTCGAGGCAGTCGACGAGTTCGTGACTGCCGAAGCCATCGCCGACGTCGCACGAGTGGCCGAAGCAAGCGGATTCGCGGCTGTCCACGTCACCGACCACCCCGCACCCGACGCGAAGTGGCTCGACCACGGTGGCCACCACGCCCTCGACCCGTTCGTCGCGTTGGCGTTCGCCGCCGCCGCAACCACCGACGTCAAGCTGCTGACCAATGTCTACATCGCCGCCTACCGCAACCCGTTTCTCGGCGCCAAGTCGATTCAAAGCCTCGCGACGCTCTCGAAGGGGCGGCTCATCCTGGGGACCGCTGCGGGTTACCTCAAGCCCGAATTCAAAGCCCTCGGAATCGATTTCGACAACCGCGGCGCTCTGCTCGACGAGGCGCTCGACGTGCTGGACAAGGTGCTCACGGGTGAGGACATCGCCTACGAAGGAAGCTCCTTCGCCGCGCGTGGTGTTCGACTGCGCCCGCTGCCGACGAGCCCCCCGCCGGTGTGGGTCGGGGGCAACAGCAAGCGCGCCGTTCGCCGGGCGGTGTCGCGGGCGCAGGGATGGGCACCGTTCAACACGTTCGGCTACGCTGCGGCGTCGCGCACCGCGGAGATTTCGACGATCGACGAGTTGCAGCTGGCCATCCACTGGGCCAAACGATACGCGGCCGAAATCGGCCGTACCGCACCGTTGGACATCTGCTTTTCCGCGGGAAATCTGTTGGACGACAGCAGATCAGCCGACGAACGTCACGCCACCATCGAAAATCTTGCTACGGCCGGGGTCACCTGGCTCACCATCGCGCCATCGGGCCCCGACCGGACCGAACTCATCGACCGTTCGCGCGCCTTCGCCAAAGAGTTCATCAGGCGATGACGCTTCCTCAGGCCATCAGGCTGTTCGCCGCGAACGCGTCCACACCGATCCTGCGATGAGCGAACAGCCACCGGCCGTTCGCGGGGATGAGGACATCACGGTAGCGGCCCCAATGGTCGAGCCCGATGTCAGTGTGGACGGCAAAGTAACTGCTGACCTCGACCCTGTCGTGGGCCACCGATCCGAATTTGATGCTGGACACGTGGTGGCGGACGTGAGTCGGTGGCTGCCGTGCCGGCGGCCCCGATTGCACAGGCCGCGTCATCGCCGCACCGAGGCCCGCCTCGATTTGTGCGGGCCCGGTCAGTGGCCCGGCGCCGCCGGTGAATTCCAACACGCCTTGGTCGCAGAAGCATGCCGCCAGGGCCCGGAGATCGAATCGATCGGTGGCGGCAGTGTAGTCGGCCAACGTCTGCCGTACCGACTCCCTCACCTCGAGCTCCCACATCTCCATCGACCCTCCTCGTGGAATTTGCGTTCCAGCACACGATAACGTCTATTCTCATGCCGCAACCCAGCCTCCGAGAACTGCTCGATCCCGCAACCACCGCACTCGTGACCCAGGAGTGTCAGGGCGGTGTGATAGGCCCGCAGGCCGGACTCCCGTTGCTCGCAGAAGAGGCGCACCGCGAGGCCGTTCCCAACATCGCCAAGCTGCTCTCCGCCGCTAGGGCGGCCGGGGTCGCGGTCGTGCACTGCCTCATCGAGAAGCGCCCTGACAACCGCGGGTCGAACACCAACGCCAGGCTGTTCATGTCCGGGAAGTCGTTCGCCGCCGACTTGACTCCCGGCGGTCCCGGTGCGTCGGTTCTGCCCGAGCTCGGTTTGGTACCCAGTGACCTCGTGCTCACTCGAACCCATGGCGTCGGGCCCATGACCGGTACGGATCTCGACTCCGTACTGCGGAATATGAACATCAAGACAATTGTGGGAGTCGGTGTTTCGGTGAACATTGCTATTCAGAACTTTGTGATGGACGCCGTGAATCGCAGCTACCAGTTTGTGTTGCCTCGCGACGCGGTGAGTGGCTATCCGCGCGAGTACGCCGAGTCCATCATCGACAACACGTTGGCGCTGCTTACCACGGTCACCACCACCGACGCCGTGGTCAACGCATGGCAAGAATCCCGCACACCCTGACCCGATCTGGATGTCGCGGGGCGATGATGATAACGTCGTTCTCATATAGCGTAAATGGTCATATTCGCTGCTCAGGAGGAAAGTTCAATGTCTTCCCGTTCCTTGCCGTACCCGGTTTTCGACATCGACAACCACATGTACGAGACGACGGACGCGCTCACGAAGTACCTGCCGAAGCAGCATCGCGGGAAGGTCGGTTACGTCGAGGTCAATGGCCGTCCCAAACTCGTCGTCAAGGACCACATCAGCCATATGATTCCCAACCCGACTTTCGCGCGCGTTGCTAAGCCGGGTAGCGCCGAGGATTACTTCCTCGGCAACAACCCCGAAGGCCTCAATTTCCGCGAATTCGTCGGCGAGGCAATGGATGTCATTCCCGCATATCAGGATCCCGGGCCCCGCCTCGAGCTGATGGACGAGCTCGGCATCGACCAATGTGTGATGTACCCGACCCTGGCCAGCCTCATCGAGGAACGCACCACCGACGACGTCATCCTTACCCACGCGATCATCCACGCGCTCAACGAGTGGATGCACGAGCACTGGACATTCAACTACCACGACCGGATCTTCGCGACCCCCGTCATCTGCCTGCCCCTGGTGGACGAAGCCATCAAGGAATTCCACTGGGGCCTCGAGCATGGCATGAAGACATTTCTGGTGCGGCCCGCACCCGTGCCCAGCCGCTTCGGCGGTTCGCGGTCCATGGGCCTCCCCGAGTTCGATCCGTTCTGGGAAGAAGTCGTGAACGCCGGCATGCCTGTCACCATGCATGCTTCGGACAGCGGCTACCAGAAACACCTCATGGACTGGGAAGGCGGTGACGAGTACCTGTCCTTCAAGCCGAGCGCGTTACGCGAGGTCGTGATGGGCCACCGCGCCATCGAGGACACCCTGGCCGCGATGATTTGCCACGGCGCCCTGTCCCGCTTCCCCGATCTGAAGATCTTCTGCGTCGAGAACGGCAGCGGATGGGTGCGCAATCTGCTCGAACAGCTGAACACCGCTTACAAGATCATGCCCAAGGAGTTCGACGAGCACCCCGTCGAGGTGTTCAAGCGAAACATCTACATCCACCCGTTCCTCGAGGACGACCTCACGGGGATTATCGACATCATGGGCGAGGATCACGTGATGTTCGGCTCCGATTTCCCGCACCCCGAGGGTATAGGTGATCCGCTGAGCTTCGTCGACCGACTTGACGGCGTCGCGGAGCCCGCAAAGGCGAAGATCATGGGCGGCAACGCTATTGAGCAATTAGGGCTCAAGGTACCGGCGTGACCCAGGCGCCCCCGTCCCCGACCGTCTACGACGGAATCGCCGACTTCGAGGCTCACGTCGGCGAGCACCTCGGTTTCAGCGACTGGCGGCAGGTCACTCAGAAGGAAATCGACTTGTTCGCCGAGGCGACCGGTGATCATCAATGGATTCATGTCGATCCGGAGAGGGCGGCCGCCGGCCCCTACGGCAAGACCATCGCGCACGGCTATTTGACATTGTCGCTGGTACCCATTCTCGTGCAACAGATCTACCGAGTCACCGGATTGGCGATGCAGGTCAACTACGGCAGCGACAAGTTGCGCTTCCCCGCGCCGGTACCGGTCGACACCCGCATCAGGGCGGGTGCCGAACTGCTCAAGGTGGAGCGCAACGACAAGGGCGGGCGCGCCACGGTTCGCGTCACCGTCGAAGTCGAGGGCAGCGATCGCCCGGCGTGCGTTGTCGACACGATCGCCGCGATGGTCGGCGCCTGATTTCATGGCGAGGGCGGTGCCACTACGAAACCCCGAGATCGTCGACTAGGCGTTCAGCACGCGCTGTCCGATGACGAGTTGTTCCGCCAGCGCATCAATTTCCCGCCCGGAAAGGCCAAGCGCTTCAAGCACCTCGGAGTTGTGCTGCCCGAGGGTCGGCGCCGCGGTCCGGTGATGGTGCGCGGGTCCCGGCGAGATGCGAAACGGCCAGCCGGGAAACCGATGTCGGCCCGTGATCGGGTGGTCCAGATCCTGATAGAAGCCCCGCGCGGCGAGCTGCTCGACGTCATACATCTGACCGGCCGTCAGGAGTCGTTCGGCGGGCACGCCATGCCGGCCGAAGGTAGCCACGATCTCCTCCGCGGTTCGCCCGCACGTCCAATTCGTCAGTACCTCGTCGAATTCGTCATGGTTGTCCCGCCGCGCTGCTGCGGTGGCAAATCTCGGATCGTCGCACAAGTCAGAGCGGTCAATGGCGTCCAGCACCGCAAGCCAGTCCGCGTCATCACGCACCGAGAGCGCGACCCACTCGTCGGCGTTGCTCGTCGTGTAGACGCCCTGGGCGTATCGACGGTGGCGATTTCCCTCGCGCGGCCGCACCGAACCCGTCAACGAATATTCGATGACGGGTTCGGCGGTCACCGCCGCGCCGACCTCGATTTGCGCGGCCTCGATCAGCTGCCCCTCCCCGGTGGATCGCCTGTGCTCGAGCGCGGCCAGCAGCGCGACGCACGCGTGTACGCCGGCGATCGGGTCGGCGGGTCCCTGCAGATTGCACGGCGGGCCTTCCGCATAACCGGTCGCGGCCGACATGCCGGATACCTGTTCGATATTCAGCGCCCACCCCACGTAGTCACGCCAGGGGCCGTGCAGCCCGAATCCGGGCATCCGCACCATGATCACGCCGGGATTGAGGCGCGCGATGGAGTCGTAGTCCAGCCCGAATTGTTCGACCACGCGCGGCGAGAAGTTCTCCACCACCACATCGGCTTCAGCGGCCAGCCGCAACGCCAGCTCGCGACCGGCGGCAGAGGTGAGGTCAAGCGTGATGTCGCGCTTGTTGAGATTGGTTCCCTGCCACAGCGGGCCCCGCTCGTACCAGTCGTCGCCCTCACGCAGCAGCGAGCCCGAGTAGCGATGTCCATCGGGTCGCTGGATGGACTCGACCTTGATCACGTCGGCCCCGAACGCGCCGAGGTAGCACGTCAGATACGCACCCGCCCAGAAAGTGCTCAGGTCGAACACTTTCAATTCCGCGAACGGCAGCGAGACGTCGAGGCAGCCGACGGCCGGCCGGCGGCGTTCGCCGCCCTCGCTCCACGCGGGCTTCGCATCTGTCCCGACGGCGGGAGCGGGCAATGGCGGCGGGACCGGAGTCTTCGAAAGCCGGAACGGTGCGCCCGGCCGGGTGAATCGCCATGCATCGGAGGCTGACTCGATGAAAAACCCGCGCTCGGCATACTGCGGACAGTCCGGGATGGTGTCACCCTCGGTGATCGGCGCCGCGGGTATCCGCATGGCCTGACTCAATTCGACCAGTTCAGCAACGGACATCGATTCAAGGAAGGGCTGGGCCTTGGCGAAGAACTCGTCGCGCTCGGGGCCGCCGAGCATGATGGCGAGCTGATGGTCGCCGAACTCGGGCAGTCCGACCATTGCGCACACGTCCAGCCAGTGCTGGCCGGTCAGGCAGTTGATTCCGATCCAACCGTCGGCGGCGTGCACGATACCCAGCATCGGCGCAGCTTTGGAATTAGTTGGCAGGCCGAGGCTTTTCAGGCGCGCGGCAATCAGCATGGGGTAAGGCAGTGTCGATAACAGCGACTCGAACATCGACACGTCCACCTCGACCGGCCGGTTCGTTTCGGCCGCCGCGATGCGGAGCGCGGTGAGTGCGCCGAGGGCGGCGTACCCGCCCGCGATGTATTCCGGGATACGCGCACCGGCCTGGACCGGCGCCCTGCCGGGCTCACGCACATTGATCCACCCCGCCGCCGCCTGCAGGGTCAGCGGAGTCGTCACCCGGTCGCGCAGCGGCCCCTCCTGACCGAAGCTCGAGACGCGTACCACGACAAGGTTCGGGTTGATGTGGTCAAGGGTGCCCGCGTCCAACCCCCACTGGAGGCGCTCAGGCGCGCCCGCGGGCAGGTCCTCGACGAGCACATCGGCCTGGGAGATAGTGTCGCGCAACACTGCGATGTCGCCTTGGTCTGCGAAATCAAGTGTGGTGCCACGCTTTCCGGCGTTCAGGTACTCAAACAGACCGCTTCGGTCCGGATGAGGCTGCCCCGAGGGGAACGGACCCCAGCGACGGAGCGGGTCGCCTGACGGGGGCTCGATTTTGCACACATCGGCGCCGAGGTCGACGAGTAGCTTCGTGCAATACGGACCCGCGATCTCCGAGGCCAGCTCGACGACTCGCAAGCCCGTCAGCGGCCGGTTCACGTGGGTATCCCGATGGCCTTGGGCTCCATGTAAGCCCGCAGCCCCATCACACCGCCCTCCCGGCCGATTCCGCTCTGCTTGAAACCGCCGAATGGCGCATCTCCGGGGATCGTGCCGTTGATCAAAACCTGTCCGGTCCTGATCCGGCGGGCGATCGCCACCGCGCGATCGACGTCGCTTCCCCACACGGCACCGCCGAGCCCGTAGGACGAATTGTTGGCGATGGCCACGGCATCGTCGTCGTCGCGGTACCGCAACACGGTCAGCACGGGGCCGAACACCTCCTCCTGCGCGATGTACGAATCGGCCGATGAGTCGGTGAGTATCGTTGGCTCGAAGTAGAAACCGCTGCTCAAATCCTTTGGGCGGGCCCCTCCGGCCACCACGAGTGCACCGTCGGCTTCAGCGCGTTTGACGAATCCCTCGACACGGTCGAGGTGCTCGCGGCTGATCAACGGTCCCATGGTGACCGCCGGATCGACGGGATCCCCGATCACGACCGCGCGGGACAGCTCGGCAAGCCGGCCTACCACCTCATCGTGGAGCGTATCGGGCAGCAGCAACCTGCTGTTGAGAATGCAGGCTTGACCCGCATGCATCGTGCATCCCTCGAACAGCAGCCGCTCCAACAGATCGTCGTTGACGTCGACGTCGGGTAGCAGGATGGTCGCCGACTTGCCTCCGCACTCCAGCAAAACGCGCTTCATGGTGGTAGCCGCGCCCGCCATCACATCGCGGCCGACGGCAGAGCTGCCGGTGAAACTCACCATGTCGACCCTGGGATCCAGGGTCAGGCTTCTGCTGGCCTCGACGCCGGTCGGTGTGACCACGTTGACGACGCCGGCCGGAATATCCGTGTCCTCGTCGATGATCCGCGCGAGGGCGAGCCCCGCCAGCGGCGTTAGCGGCGAAGGCTTGAGTACGAGCGTATTTCCCGCCGCGAGCGCTGCGCCCAGCTTCATGACGTTGAGAGTGTGCGGAAAGTTCCACGGCGTCATCGCCGCCACCACACCGAGTGGTTCGTAGCGCAACAGCGTCGTGCCCGCCGCGCCCCACGCATCCATCGGCGCCTCGGCCGGCTCCGTGGCGAGCTCGGCGGCATGACCAACCATGAAGGCAGGACCATCGACGTGAATCAGCCGCTCATTTGCTGTACAACCCCATTCGGCCTGAGCCAGGGCGTAGATCTCCTCGCCCCTGGCCAGCAACGCATCGCTGAGCTGTTGCAGGCATCGGCCCCGTTCCGCAGGCTCGGCCGCGGGCCACGGGCCCGTGTCGAACGCGGACCTGGCGGCTGCGATGGCTTGCTGGACCTGAGCCACACTCGCATCGGGCGCCGTTTCAATCACGGCCTCAGTGGCGGGGTTGACGACGTCGTAGCGCCCACTGTCCGGGGCGACCCATTGGCCCCCGATGTAGTGCGCGTAGCTGTCGAGAAGGGAACGCGACCCAGCCATCTGTCTGCCTTCCTGACCGCATGATCGTGGAGCGGCGTAAGCGACGCCACCAAGAGAACTTACATACTCAACCTGTGTGTACACGCCGGTCGCAACGCCGTCAACGGCTAATGCACGCTAATTTAGGCTAGATATACCGTGATTGACAGATGATCCGGCTTTACTGTAGACACCGTTGAGAACGGACATTCTTAATTAATGTGTCTGACAAGCTCAGTGTCAGGAAGGCATGCTGTGCCCACTACTACTGTCCCCTTGCACTCACCGGACTTTTACGCCGGCGACCCATACCCGATCTACCGAGAACTCCGCAACACGACGCCGGTTGTGTGGAACGACGTCACCAACTTCTGGGCGTTATTGAAGTACGAGGACGTCCGCTACGTCTCGGGCCACCCACACATCTTCTCGTCGACGAAGGGCATCACGATCCCGGATCCCACCCAGCCTGAACCCGTTCAAGAGGGAAACCTGATTTTCACCGATCCCCCCCGTCACCGGCAGCTTCGCAAGCTCATCAACTCCGGCTTCAGCCGGCGCCAGGTGCAGTTGCTCGAGCCCAAAGTGCGCCAGATCGTGAAGGACATCGTCGACAGTGTCGACCCATCGCGGGAGTACGAATTCGCCGAGGAAATCGCCGCACCACTACCAACCCGGATGATCGCAGAGATGCTGGGCGCCCCGCCCGAAGACTGGGAGCAGTTCCGCGCGTGGTCGGACGCAGCGGTCGGCACCGCCGACCCGGACATCGAACTCGATTCGATGGTCGCGCTCGGTGAGCTGTACGAATACTTCACCAAGCTCATTGCCGCCCGGCGCTCGGGCGAGGTCAGCGGGCAGGATGATCTACTGAGCATCCTGGCCGCAGCCGAGGTCGATGGCGAGCGACTGTCCGATGCGGATCTGCTCAACTTCTCGTTCTTGCTGTTGGTCGCCGGCAACGAAACCACCCGCAACCTGATCGCATTGGGCACGTTAGCCCTGATCGACCACCCCGACCAGTTCGCACTGCTGCAATCGAACCCGTTGCTGCTTCCGAGCGCGGTTGAGGAAATGTTGCGATACACCAGCCCGGTCACCCACATGGCCCGCCGCGCCACCGAGGACATCGAGATCCGCGGCCAGCAGATCAAGGCCGGCGACACCGTGGTCATGCTCTACGGCGCCGCCAATCGCGACGAGGAGATCTTCGGGCCCACCTGCGAAGAGTTCGACATCACCCGTAATCCCAACCCTCACATAGCATTCGGGGCCGGTGAGCACGCTTGCCTTGGTGCGCAACTCGCCCGCCTGGAAGCCAGGGTGATGTTCGAGGTGCTGCTGGGCGCTTATCCCACGATCGAGCTCACCGGCGACGTGTCACGCCTTCGCGCCACCATGGTGCCCGGGGTGAAACGCATGCCGGTCCGGCTGGGAGCGGACAACTGATGGACTTCGACTACACGCCTGAACAGGAGCAGCTCCGAAAGGACTACCGGACCCGCCTCGAGGCGGTGATGACCCCGGAGCGCCGCGCCGCCGTTGCCAACCTCACCGAGGGCGGCGCCGCGATGACCGAGTGCAGGCGCGCTCTTGGCGAAGCCGGGCTGCTCGGGGTTGCCTGGCCGGTTGAATACGGTGGCGGCGGGCTGACCGCGCTGGAGCAGTACATCTTCTCGGAGGAAGCGCGAAGGGTCAACGCACCGCTGCCGTTTGTCACCCTGAACACCGTCGGACCCACCCTCATTCAATACGGCACCGACGAACAGAAGGCCAAGTTCCTCCCAGCGATTCTCAAGGGCGCCGTTGATTTCGCGATCGGCTACTCGGAGCCGGGTGCCGGCAGCGACCTCGCATCGCTGCGTACCACCGCGGTACGCGACGGCGACGAGTTCGTCATCAACGGTTCCAAGATGTTCACCAGCGGCGCGGAGTTCGCCGACTATATCTGGCTTGCGGCGCGCACCGATCCAACCGTCAAGAAACACAAGGGCATCACCCTGTTCATCGTCCCGACCGACTCACCCGGATTCTCCTGGAAGCCGCTGCACACCATGCCGGGGGTTTCCACGTACTACACGTTCTACGATGACGTCCGCGTACCAGAGAGCGCCATCGTGCTCGGCGAAAACCAGGGCTGGACGCTCGTGACGAACCAGCTCAACCTGGAACGCGCCGCCCTCGGCAATCTCGGTGCGCTGGAACCACTGTTCAGCAAGACGCTCAAATGGGCATCGACGACACCGCTCGACGACGGCGTAGTCATCGACCAGCCCTGGGTGCAGCAGGCCCTGGCCCGAGTCGAAGCGCAAGTCGCGGCCTACCGACTGCTGAACCTGCGCGTCAACGCGACCATGAGCTCTGGTGTCCTCGGGATGGGCGAGGCCTCCGCGGCAAAGGTATTCGGCACCGAGCTCACCCAACAGGTCGCCCGCGAACTGCTCGAAGTGGTGGGACAGGCCGGCGTGCGCAAGGGTTCGGCGGCCCCGCTCAAAGGCGAGCTGGAGAGCGCATACCGCCTGGCGGTCATCAACACGTTCGGCGGCGGAGCCAACGAGCTTCAACGCGACATCATTGCCATGGCCGGTCTCGGGATGCCGCGCGCGCCCCGGGATATGCGGGCCGCATCGGAGAAAGGAAGCTCCAAGCCGTGACCGAGACAACGAAAGACGACCTGCGCGAGCGCCTCGATGCGCTCATCGGGACGCCCACCGACGGAGTCGGCAGGCCCTCCCGCGCCCCTGATCCGGTGAATGCCGCGATGATCCGGCACTGGGCGTACGCGCTGGACGACATGAATCCCGCCTACCTCGATGCCGAGTTCGCGGAGAACTCCCGCTACGGTGCCCTGGTTTCCCCGCCGGTGATGCTCCAGAGCTGGACGATGCCTCCGCCCAAGCTCGCCGGCATCCATGAACGCGGCGGCGTACCGATCGAAATCAAGACGAACCCGCTGCAATTCCTCTCCGACGCGGGCTACACGGGCATCATCGCCACGAACTCCGAGTTCGAGCTCGAGCGCTACCCGCGGGTCGGCGACGAGATCACCGCGGAGACGGTGTTCGAGACGATCTCCGACGAGAAGAAGACCGCGATGGGCAATGGCTACTTCGTCACCTGGATCACGACCTACCGCGACCAGCACGGTGAGGTGATCGGCCGCCAGCGGTTCCGCACGCTGCGATTCAAGACAGGAAGCTGATGGCCGCCAGACTTGCCCCGTCGATCAGTCCGGACACCGAATTCTTCTGGTCGGGTCTCAAGGATCACAAGCTGCTGATTCAACGATGCACCGACTGCAAGACGTTGCGGGTGCCACCCCGCCCGATGTGCGGGAATTGCCAATCCCTCAACTGGGATTCCATCGAATCGACCGGGTGCGGAACGGTTTACAGCTTCGTGATGCCGCAGTACCCGCCGCTGCCTTTCCTCCAGTACCCCTATGTGGTGGCGCTGGTCGAGCTTGACGAAGGCGTGCGCATCGTGTCGAACCTGTGCGACATCGAGCCCGCGGCCATCGAGGTCGGTCTGCCCGTCGAGGTCTTCTACGAGAAGTTCGAAGCAATCCCGAGCGGGGACGATCTGGTGCTGCACCAGTTCCGGCCCACGCGCTGACACGCGAGGCATCAGACGAACATGGACTTTTCCTTCACCGAAGAACAAGAGACCGTCGGCAAGGTGGCCCGTCAACTCTTCGATCACCGTGCCACCGCCGAACACCTGACCGACCTGGAATCGGGCGTTGAAACAGGTGGCGTCCGCTACGACCACGCGCTGTGGCGTGAGCTGGCGTCCTCGGACCTGCTGGGGATCGCGCTGCCCGAGTCTGTCGGCGGCAGCGGTGGTAGCTTCCTCGACCTCGGCGTGCTACTCGCCGAAGTCGGCTGGAGCGTCGCGCCTGTCCCGGCCTACGCGACCCTGGTGCTTGGTGCGGATACGATTGCGCGCCACGGTGACTCGAGTATTCAGCAGCGCTACCTTCCGAAGGTGGTGGCCGGCGACGCGATCCTGACCGCCGCACTCGCCGAACCGGGGAATTCCGATCCGACCGCGCCGCGCACCATCGCACGCGCTGATGGCGACGCCTGGACGTTGACCGGCACGAAGGAACTCGTGCCGGCGGCGCAGCTTGCCGAAGCCATCGTGGTGTCGGCACAGGCGGATGACGGCCCAGGCCTCTACGTCGTCGAGACGGCAAGTGGAGACCACAGTGGCGTCGTCGTCTCGCCGACAAGCACCACCAACGGCGAACCCTTTGCCGACGTCGAACTCGCCGGCGCTATCGGACGCCGGCTCACCGGAACCGACGGGCCGGATGCCGTCAGCTCGCTGTACACCCGGGCACTTGTCGGACTGTGCGCCATGCAGGTCGGCGTGACCGAGCGGGCGTTGAAGATCGCCGCCACCTACACCAGTCAGCGCGAGCAGTTCGGCAGACCGATCGGCTCATTTCAGGCCGTGCAGCAGCGACTGGCCGATGCGTTCATCGACGTCGAGGCGATACGGTGGACCACCTGGCACGCGGCGTGGCTGATCGCGGAGGCCCGACCCGCGGCCCGCGAGGCCGCCATCGCCAAATTCTGGGCCGCTGAAGCCGGAGCGCGGGTCGTCGCGTCAGCCCAACAGGTCCACGGCGGTATGGGCATCGACGTCACCTACCCGGTGCACCGCTATTTCCTGTGGGCCAAGCAGATCGAGCTGTCACTGGGATCGGCCCCCCAACAACTCGCCCGGCTCGGCGCAGCATACTCGGAAGGAAACAAATGACCTCCACCGTCGACCGCACCACCACGCTCGGGTGGAAATCCATCAACGTGGGCGACGCAGTCACCCCGATGGACGTTCCAGTGACCACCACACTGATCGTCGCCGGTGCCATCGCATCCCGTGACTACATGCCCGTACACCATGATCGCGATTTTGCGAATTCCCAAGGATCCAAGGACATTTTCTTGAATATCCTGACGACCAACGGACTTTGCGTGAAGTTCCTCCATGACTGGGCGGGCCCCGAGGCGATGATCAAGAAATTATCCATTCGTCTCGGTGTGCCGGCATACCCGAACGACCCGATGCGATTCACGGGATCCGTCACGGACAAGTCGTCGGCCGACGGCGAAGGCTTCATCGAGGTCACCTTCAAGGGCACCAACAGCCTCGGCGACCACGTCTCCGGGACCGCGGTGCTGAGCCTGCTCGAAGGTGTGGGTGCATGAGCGACGGCTCGCGCGGTATTGGCGGCAGGGCCGCGGTTGCCGGAATCGGCCAAACCGAATTCTCCAAGGAATCGGGCCGCAGTGAGATGCAACTGGCCTGCGAGGCAGTCAAAGCCGCCATCAACGACGCCGGCCTTCGTCCGGCCGACATCGACGGCATGGTCACCTTCAGCGTCGATGACAACGAGGAGATCGAGGTCGCGCGCAATGTCGGGATCCGGGATCTGACCTTCTTCACCCGGGTCCCACACGGCGGTGGCGCGGCCGCGGGAACGGTGATGCAGGCCGCGATGGCGGTCGCGACGGGCGTGGCAGAAGCGGTGGTGTGCTATCGCGCGTTCAACGAGCGATCCGGATTCCGTTTCGGCGGCGCCGGCCGTCAAGCGGGCGTGACGCCACTATGGATGGCGCCCTATGCGCCGTTCGGATTTATGACGCCGGCCGCCTGGGTCGCGTTGCACGCTCAGCGCTACATGACCACATACGGTGTCACGAACGCCGATTTCGGCAAGATCTCGGTCATCGACCGCAAGCATGCCGCGAACAATCCCGACGCCTGGTTCTACCAGAAGCCCATAACGATTGAGCAGCACCAAGAATCGCGGTGGATCATCGAACCCGTGCTGAGATTGCTCGACTGCTGTCAAGAAAGCGACGGGGGCGTCGCCATGGTGGTGACGAGCGTCGAGCGAGCGCGCGACCTGGCCAAGCCGCCCGCGGTCATCGCGGCCGCCGCGCAAGGCGCCGCCCACGACGGTGAGGTGATGACCAGCTACTACCGCGAGGAGATCACGGGCCTGCCCGAAATGGGTGTCGTCGGCGACAAGCTGTGGCGGGATTCTGGCCTTAAACCGCAAGACATTTCGACGGCGTTCCTCTACGACCATTTCACGCCTTTCGTCTTCACTCAACTCGAGGAGCTCGGATTCTGTGGTCGCGGGGAAGCCAAGGATTTCGTCTCGGTCGAGGAGTTGTCGCTGGGCGGCAGGATGCCGATCAACACCAACGGCGGACTGCTGGGCGAGGCCTACATCCACGGCATGAACGGCATCACCGAGGGTGTCCGCCAGGTACGGGGCACGTCCCATAATCAGGTGGACAACGTCGAACACGTGCTTGTCACGTCGGGTACCGGCGTTCCAACGAGCGGGCTGATCCTCGCGCCCGACCACTGAGCGCAGAAGGCCAGGATTCCAGATGACACACGCGACGGCGATCGACACACGCGAGGTGCTCATCTCGGCCGCATTCGCCTGCTTCCGAACGCAAGGGTTGCGCAAGACGACGATCGTCGACATCGCGCGTGTCGCAGATGTGTCCAGGAGCACCTTCTACGAGTACTTCCGGGACAAAGAGACGATCGTCGAGGCCTGTGCGGAGGCGGCGTCCCAGGGCTTCTATCGCAGGCTGGCCAAGGCGATCGACCGCCACGGCGGTAGCACCTTGGAGGAGAAGCTGGTCCGGGCAGGCGTTTTCGTCACCCAAGCCCGCCGGGTGGTGGAGCCCGAGTCATATTTCGACCAAGACGAAGTCAGCCTGATGTTGACCAAGAATGCGTCGACCCTGCTACGGGAATGCAGCGAGTTCCTCGCACCGTATGTGTCGGCCGCACGACTGACGGGCGAGGTCCGCAGTGACCTCGATGTCCGCTCTGCTACGGAGTGGTTTGCGCGGATGTTGTTCTCGCTGTTCACCACTCCGTCGCCCTACCTCGACATGGGCGACGACAGCGTGGTCGCGGACTTTGTCCGGGCCTACGTAGTGCGGGGTTTCCTGAATGCCGGGCGCCGGAGCACAGTGCGGGTCAACCTGACCGCCGCGGGAGACTCGACTTAGTGTCAGCGGGCGTCAACCGGCTGATGCTACCTTCGCGCAGGAAGTTGACGGTGTAGTCCTCGTACGTCAGGCCGTGGGGCTCGAGGCCTATCAGGTCGAGGAATGGGTACCACTCCCGCGAATCGACGAACCAGTCCCACCGCGTTATATGGCCCTCTTCGTTGGTCCACACGTAGTCCCATTCGTGGAGCCTGAGCACCGTCCCGTCAGGCAGCGTTCCCGCATAGGTGTCGCGGACTGCGAACCCCCAGTCGGCCGCCGTACAGTCGAACGGCGTGACGATCCGAAAGTCGGACATGTGCTTCCACCACATGCGAAATTCGCACGTGAGCATGTCGCCGTCTGGCGCAAATTTCCGGATGGCCGCCAGCACTTTCTCGGACGCGAGGTCGGCCATGGGCATTGCGGCACCGTTGTTGAACAGGGGGCACATCATCACGGCGTCTGGTGAGTAGATCCACTCGTCGCCGTAGGTGATCTTTCCGATCTCCGGTGCCTTCGCATAGGTCTCCCATTTTGCGTGGGCGATTCTGCGGTGCCGAGCCGTTCGGTCAGACGTCATTCTCTTTCCCTTCTGAAGGGTTGCCGCGCGAGGTGCTTCACCGCGCCGAACAAAAATTCAGCCCGTTTTGCGCACCGGCACATTGGACCATCCACACACGTTGGACATCGCTACCCGCCGCAACCCGCTGCGATCGACGTCGTATTCGGGGAGGAGATCGAGCAGCGCCTCCAGCGCGATACGGCTCTCCATCCTTGCGAGCGCCGCCCCCAAGCAGCTGTGCACGCCGTACCCGAACGCGAGATTGAAGCCCATCTTGCGGTCCCTGTCGATATCCAGCCGGTCGGGATCGGGGAACATCCGCTCATCACGCGTTGCCGAGCCAGTGACCAGCAAGACTGCGCTTCCTTCGGGAATTACTGTGCCGTGCAACATCACATCGCGGGTAGCGGTGCGGACCTGGTACTGCGACGGTGCCTCATAGCGCAACAATTCCTCGATCGCCGCGGGAATCTTGCGGCGATCCTCCCTCAACTTTCGCCACTGGTCCGGGAAGTCGGCGAAGGCGACCATGGCATTGCCGATGAGCTTGGTGACGGTCTCTGCGCCCGCTCCCCCGAGCATCGTCGCAAATCCGGTGATATCGACATCGGTGAGCTTCTCCACCTGGCCGTCTCGCTCGATCTCGGTTTCGATGAGCCGGCTGATCATGTCGTCACGGGGTTCTGCTCGGCGCTGCTGCACCAGGTTGTAGTAATAGATGCCGGTCTTCGTCGATGCTTCGAAACCTTCTGCGGTGGTAGCGATCTCACCCGGACGACGTTCGAGTAGCAGATCAAGCCAGAGCCGAATCTGGTCGCGGTCCTGCTTCGGCACTCCCAACATGGTGGTGATGACCTCGTTCGGGAACAAGGCCGAGAAGGCGGCCACCACGTCGAAGGATGTCGAGTCGAGCACATGGATCCGCTCGTAAACCTTCTCTCGCACCATGTCTTCCAGCGCTGCGATGGCACGCGGGGTGAAGACGTTGCTCACCAGCCTGCGCATCTTCTGGTGTTCGGGGGGGTCCATCGAGATGATCACTTTGGGCACCGGCAGCGCGTCGTCGTGCGCCTTGACCATGTCCAGGGTGGCACCTTTGGCAGACGAGTAGGTTTCGTGATCCTTGCTGGCGGACGCCACGTCGTCATAGCGGGTCAGGGCCCAGAAGTCCCACTCCGCGTTGTAATAGACGGGGGCCGAGTCGCGCAGGCGCCGGTAGGTGTCGAACGCTCCATTGAAGAAGTCGTCCGAAAACGGGTCAAATTCAACAGGGCTATCCGACGCAATCTGTGCCGGCGTTGCGCTCATAGGATCGCTCCGGATTCCTTGTAACTCGCGATGGTGTCCCAGTCCAAGCCTGCTTCCATCAGAACTTCTTCGGTGTGCTGGCCGTGTTCGGGTGCGCCCGGCGGGACAACGGCCTGTTCGTCGAACTGGACGGGGTTGGTGGGCAGCGAGTACGGCGAACCGTTCATCGTCGTGGTGCTCGCGACATAGCCGTTGGCGGTTACCGCTGGGTCATGGCAGAGCTCGTCCGGTGTCTGCACCACCCCCCAGGCGCCGGAAATGCCGGCAAGCTGTTCGCGCCATTCGGCGAGTGTGCGTCTCGCAAAGACCTCGTCCATGAGTGCGATGAGTTCCGTCCGATTGGCGAATCGCGATGCCGGATCGGCGAATCGCTCGTCACCGATCAATTCGGGGAGGCCGATGGCGCGCATCGCTTCCGCGTAGAACTTGTCGAGTTGCAACATCATCAGCTGGACGTAGCGGTTGTCCTTGGTGCGGTAGGTCCCCACCAATGGATTGGGCGAGTCGGCGTGGCTGTATTTCGGGATCGAGCTACCTCCGTGTATCTGGCTCACTGCGACATCGGGACTGAGGTTCCACGCCGCGAGCCCGAGCAAGGAGACATCGACGACCGACCCTTGACCGGTGGTCGCCTTCTTGTACAGCGCGGCCGCGATCCCGCCCGCGATTGCCATGCCCCCGAGCAGATCTCCGAATGCCGGCCGCGACCGCACCAACTCCTCGGCGCCTTCGGTGAGCATGGTGGCGATGCCGCCGCGTGCCCAATAGGAGACGCCGTCATAGCCCGGTTTGTCCGAGTCGGGACCCTTCGGGCCGTGGCCTGACCCGCGCACGTACACGATGCCGGGATTCGCGGCTCTGATGTCGTCGACGTCGATGCCCATCTTCTTGCGGCGACTCGGCAAATAACTGGTGAGGAAGACGTCGCACGTAGCCGCGAGCTTACGGATGACATCCTGGCCGTCTGGAGTGCTCAGATCGACGCCAATCGACTTCTTCCCCCGATTCGGAATCTCGATCATGTAGTTGACCGTGCCACCGCCCTCGTCCACGATGCCCATCGTGACGAGGCCGCGCTGAGGGTCACCGCCCTCGCGCGGCTCGACCTTGATTACCTCGGCACCCCACTCCGCCAGCACGGCGCCGGCCGACGGTACGAAGGTCCATGCGGCGACCTCCAGCACGCGGACACCATTGAGCACTTTGTCGACGGAAATGGTGGCCTCCATTGATCGCAGTGGTACGGGTGCGAGCGCACCGACAAACTAGCAACGGCGGAAACGCCTGCTTACATCGAGTGAGAATGTCAGTTTCGACGAGATTTGTAAACCGCGTCGACGTGCGCGGCAGCCCCTGCCCGATGCTAAGGGCGCGCTGACAGACGCCCCGGAAGCGCAGGGTCTCCATCGGCCCAGAAGGACCGCCAGGTCGGCATGCGATGGGGCATGGCCGCACGCAACGTGATGTCGGTCGGCCAACGCATGAACTCCGGACCGGGGCGCTCGGTCACATCGACTGAGTACCAAGGATGCTCCCGCCGTCTGACGAAACACCACTGGCCGTCGCGACGCTCGTACACGTCGTCATAGCGCATCGTGATCACGAACCACCCGTCGCCGTCCTCGTGTTCGGCTCGGCAATACACAGAGCCGATGGCGTGGTCAGCGTCGACGAAGTCGAATTGATGGCCGCAGATCAGGTGGATGCTGCGGTAAAAGCGCCGCAGCACCCGGTCGTACCAACGCCTTAACGCATCCCTGCCGCGGCCCTCGGCGCCCGCATCGACATCGTCGACGAACAGCGCCACCAGTTCGCCGAGATCGCGCGCGTCGAGGGCCATGGCGTACCGGCTGGGCAGCTGACCGATTGCGAGGCTCGACTCCAGCCGGTCCAACCGATCGTGACCGGCCCAACGCTGCGATTCGGTAGCCATGGCGGAATTGTAAGCTGATAGCAAATGAGAACCTATGTTCTCGTTTAGCGCAAACCCTACTATCCTGCGGTCATGCCCTTCCCGAACATCTTGCCCACGATCCCTGCTCTGGTGAGGTCCTGCGCGGCACGCTTCGGGGACAAGCCGTTCCTCATCGTGGGCGGGCAGGAATTGACCTATCGCGACCTTGACCGCCGTTCAGCTGCGCTGGCGGTCGCCCTGTTGTCCGAGGGGATAGGCAAGGGGGACCACGTCGGAATCTTGATGCCCAATAGCGTCGACTGGGCCTTGACCTGGTTTGCCGCCACACGCATCGGCGCAGTCGCGGTGCCGCTCAACACGTTCTACAAGGCGTCCGAACTCGCCTGGACCGCACGCCATGCTGACCTGCGCGCGATCCTGGCGTTGTCGCGGTTTCGCAACCACGAATTTGTGGACCGACTGCAGGAAGCGCTGCCAGGGCTGGCCGATCAGCGCGAGCCCGGCCGCATCGCGGTACGAAAAGCGCCGTTCCTGCGGACCGTTGCGGTGTGGGGAGCATCCGATCAGCCGTGGATGACAGCGATCGACGGTGATCGCGAGATGTCGGCCGCCGACGCCGAATTCCTGGTCGACGTGGAATTGTGTGTGACACCAGCCGATGACGTGACCATCATTTACACCTCGGGCAGTACCGGCGACCCAAAGGGGCCCGTGCACAGCCAGGGCACACTCGTACGGCACACCTACAATCTCACGTTCATGTACGGCGTCACCCACGATGACGTGATGTTCACCGCCATGCCCTTCTTCTGGGTGGGAGGACTGATCACAGGGCTACTCGCGGTGATCCACCACGGCGCGACACTGGTCACCCAGCCCGCTTTCGACGCTGCCGAGGCACTAGAACTCATGGAGCGCCACCGCGCGACGATCACGCTGGGCTGGCCGCAGCAGGGCAAGACGCTGGCCGAGCATCCCGATTTTCCCGCACGCGACCTGAGCTCGGTGCAACGCACCAGCATGCCCGCGATGGTGCCACCCCAGCGTCAGCCCAAGGGCTCTAGTGGACTGGGAATGACGGAGCTGTGTGGCAATCACATCGGGGTCGACCCGTATCTGCCGCAGCCGCCCGATCGGTCCGAAACCGGCGGTCTGCCAATCGAAGGGCTACACCACCTGCTGGTCGACCCCGGTACAGGACAGCCGGTACCCGTGGGCACGCCCGGCGAAATCTGGGTTCGCGGGTATTCGTTGATGCAACGCCTGCACAAGCGTGAGCGTGAGGAGGTGTTCACGGCTGACGGCTACTTCCGCACGGGCGACTGCGGCGTCGAGTACGACGACGGTTGGATCAAATTCACCGGGCGGTTGGGCGACCTGATCAAGACGGGAGGCGGCACCAACGTCACACCCAGCGAAGTGGAATCGGCGCTGGCCGATTGCGACGGCGTTCTCGAGGCGTACGTGGTCGGCGCCGAGACCGATGGCGGAACGGTGGTCGCCGCGGCGGTGGTGCCGCGCGGCGAATCGACGCTCGACGGCGAATCCTTACGCGCGCAGTTGCGTGCGCGGCTGTCGGCGTACAAGGTGCCGAAGTTCATCTGGGTCACCGCAAAACAGGACCTGCCGTTCACCGCGACGGGAAAGGTCAAGAAGTCGGAACTGGCGCAGCGGCTCAGCGGACTCATGGCGCGCTCCTGTGACGGGTGACCGGCTTTCGAAGCCATCGCATGGCTGGCCTCGGATGAGTCAAAATTCGTCACCGCGGCCGCAATTTCCGTCGATGTCGGAGTCGCCCAGGCTTAGCAGCACCCCACTCAGTTCGGCCGGGCGGGAAAAGAAGGGTGAGTGCCCGCCGTCCAATTCGACGACCTGCGCCCCGATCCTGGCGACCGCATTGCGCCGGGCCCACGACTCCCCCACCGCGCGGTCGTCCCGCATCAGCACGTAAGTCGACGCCGTATCGGGCCAGCGGTTGATCGGACACCGCTGGGTGAATACGGTGAACGATTGGTACCTCAGTTCGTCGAATGCATGACGCGCCAACGCCTCCGGGCAGTCGTGGTAGAAGCCTTCCCGCACCGACTCCCAGCCGAGGCCGAACGGGCCGTCACCATGCTCTTGCGGCTCGGGAAACGTGATCGCGTCGGGGTTGGCGCCCAGGTGTTCGACGAACGACTGGCCCGGGACGGGCAGGAGCCCACCGACGAACACCATGTGGCGCACCGGGTACAAGGTGGCAATGACGGGTGCGCACAGCCCCGAGATCGAGTGTGCGACGACGACGACATCCTCGGAAGCGCCGTCAGCTTCTCGCTCGATCGCATCGATCGCCACCTGCGCCCACTCCAGCGCTCCCGCCGAGTCATCATCGACCGGGAGATCCGGTGCGACCGCGCGATGGTCTCGCCGCCACAACTCCGTACGCACCGCATCCCAGCAGGAGCCGTAATGCAGCCCGCCGTGCAGCAGCGCGAATACGGTCACCGTCGGGTGCGGGAAAGTCGACTAACGATTCCAGCTCCGGCCAGCGGTGATCCGATGAGGCCAGGCGGCGCGGCCACCACGCAAGGAATGGCGTTCACCGCGGCCATCGCGGTGGCCGTGATCCCCGGATTGATCCGGGGATCACTCGACTGTTCCAAGTACAGTTCCAGGCTCATACTGGGATCGCCTTCAACACGAAAAACCATGCCGCCCTGTCCGTCGCGCGAAGGCTTGGGCCAATGTTCGGGCCACGGGGTGGAACTCACGGTCGCGAAGTATTGCACGGCCACCACTTTTCGGTCGTCGACCACTCCGGCCAACTGCCAGCGGTGCCCACAAATCGTCCCCGCCGGCACTACGCCGAGGGCCGTTGGTAGATCGACCGGGGACAGCAGTGTCTCCCAGTCGAGTTCTACGCTGTCGAGTTCGATGCCGAGCAGGTCCGCGATATAGCGCACGACCGTCTCCCAGTCATGATTTACCTTGCCCGAGGCTATGCGGACCGGGACGTGGCCGTCCGGCTTGCCGAAACCCATCGACTCATGCAGCACATCCCAAATGGGATAAGCCATGTCCAAGTCGACCGCGTATTCATCCATCCGGTACGAGGTGACCCTACCCGCGCCGGAGAGAAGGGCGGTCGGAAGATTGAGGCTGATGAAGCCGGGCTCGCTACCGGTCGCGTAGAACGTCGAATGGCCCTTTTTGGTGGCCGAATCGAGCACTGCACGCCAGTGATGCGGCGCGGCGTCTGGGTACACCATCGGGATCGTGGAGATCGTAACGACATTGATCCCCGACTCCAGCAGCGCGGCAATATCAGCAATCGCGTCTTCCTCCCGGCGCACGGCGGTTGCGCAGTAGGACACGCAATCAGGCTTTAGCGCAATGATTTCCGCCATGTCTGCTGTTGCCGTCACTCCGACGCCCTCGACGCCACACAGCAGGCCCGCATCAGTTCCGACCTTGCTCGGTGTCGAAACCTTTACGCCGACGAGATCCAGTGCCGGGTCGAGAATCGTTGCCCGCAACGCTTCTCTTCCGGTGAGCCCCGTCCCGATGTGGACGACACGATAGCGGGCGAGGTCCTCGTCAGTCATCACCATTCCCTTCGGTCGGCAAATCCGCAATTCTCGGTCGGGCGGGCGTCAACACGCCGAATATGTGCTGTCCCAGAATGGTTCGAACAAACCGGTGGAGGCCACATCGGATCCGACTCATTTGTAGAATGGCCCCGGCTTGCCCGATTCCTCGAGATGCCCGTAAGGGTCGTATTCCTTGACATTCGGATACGGGTTCTGCTCATACGCAGGTGACGACAATCCCACGGCACGTAGCGCGGACAGTATCGCCAGTGGTATCGCGAACGATACGAGACCTACCGAAACCGAAACGAGGAGCTGGCGCGTCAGTGTGGCCTTTTTGCGGCCCGGTCGCGCCGGAAGCCGGCGCACGATCCGGTTGATCAGCACCAGTTCGCCGCCATCGTCGCGGACGCACATGACGGCGACCATCGCAAAGATGAACGAGTCATACACCGCCATGATGAGCGGGAAATGGATGTGGCGGATGTGCAGGGTGGGGCCGACCGCCTCGGAGTAGTAAAAGATGCCGAACCTCAACCACGTCAACTGAACGAGCGTGTTTACCGGTATCGCGATGAGGAATGTACCGAGGAAGACCGCGGCAAGCCGGTGGCGCGCAAGCCAACCGATGCGGCGAACCATCGGATCCAAGAAGTGATCGTGCAGGTAGAGGATTCCCAGCCCATTGAGCAGGTAATAGGCCGCATAGCCCCCGAGGAACGACAACGCGGGCTCGAGATTCGGCGCAATGTTCATATACGGCCATGACGACGGGAAGTGCAGCATGCGCGGGTCGAAGATGGCGAATGTGGCCCAGTTGGCCAATGGATCCAGCGCGCCGGTGATCAGGCCGGCGAACGCGATCACCACTGCCCAATGCACCTTGCGTTGTCGTACCGAGAGCCACACCAACGTTCCGATCAGACCGATCGCCAGCGGGATGGAACTCAGCGCGACTACCAGCGGCCAGTTATCGAAGCCGAGGAACGGCGGATTGGGCGCCGGGCCAGGAGTGGGGTTGGTCGTGCGGGCATCCCCGTGAGTGCCCGATTGCACAGTCGCGACGGTTACGACCGCAAAGGCCAGGTAGGCGACAACGAACAACCCCCACCCGGCCCTAGACGGCCATGACAAGCCGCTGATGCCTGCATCCATGGGTTTGACGGCACCTGATTCACTGCCCGCGTCAACGGTGTTCGTCATGACGGCCTCGCCGGCAGCGTCCAGCCTCGAACACTCGTAGTGCGAGCGCTTCGCGTTGTCAATAGTCAGCCTCTCAGAGCCTCAACCCGTTGAGAATATGTGTTTCCAATGATCGCAAACAAGCTTTCTGCTGAGCTCAGCCGAATTTGGTCCGGTGTTTCGCGGGCATGTCGGCGATGCCGTTGAGGGCGTCATGTTGGCGCTGACTGTCGCATGGCCCTTGCCTGGAGAGCCAATTGGCGACCGGCGGCACCTTGCCGTTAAATCGACTGTCGTCCCTGAGTCGAGCTTCAGCCAATACCCCGGATGAGAATGCTTATTCTCTCATGCGAGAATCGGGGTAACGTCGGCGCAGTCATCCACCATGAAATCACCCGAAGGAAGCACATTATGAGCGACCGGCACTCCAGCATCGCGGGGACGCGGATGTTGATCGTCGGGGCATCTTCCGGCATTGGACAGGCGTTGGCCCTCGCCGCTCACTCCAGGGGCGCTGCGGTGGCACTCGCCGCACGACGGATAGACCGCCTGTCAGAACTGGCCGATCGGCTCGGAGGATCGGCACACGAGCTCGACGTGTCCGATCCGCGCGCCATCGAATCGGTCATCAGTGGCGTTGTTGCCAATTTCGGGAAGCTCGACGCCGTCGTATTCACCAGTGCCGTGGTGCCGTTCGCGCTGATCGAAGAGACCGACGTGGAGACCTGGCTGCACGCGTACGCCGTCAACGCCGTGGGCGCCTCCCACGTATTGCGAACGGCCCTCCCCTACCTGGCCGACAACGCAACGGTCGTCATTGCGTCGAGCCACGATGTAGGCCACCCCCGCGCGGGTGTGGCCGCCTACCATGCGAGCAAGGCCGCGCTCGACGAGATCCTGCGCTCCTGGCGGGCCGAACATCCCGAGCTCGCCGTGATCCGCGTCAGCGTCGGCCCCACTTGTGACACCGAAATTCTGCGTGGGGCCGATCGCGACTTGTTGGCCGATCTATACCGTGCCTGGGCGCGCGGTGGTCAGATTCCGGACGATATGTCCACCGTCGAGGACGTGGCCAACGCAATGCTTTCCCTCATCGCCATGTCGCACGCCAACCCCACCGTGGTCAGCGAGATCGTTCACCTGGCTCCCCGGATCATCAAGGGCCAGCCCACATTCAGCGGCGGCCGGTAAGGGAAGGACTATCCGATTGACATGGGTTTCGACGGCGCAACGGCGGTCGTCACCGGAGGCAGCAAGGGGATGGGGCTGGCGATAGCTGAGAGTCTTGGCGCCGAGGGCGCTTCGGTGGCAATCATGGCACGCGGCCAGACTGCATTGGACTCGGCTGCTAGAAAGATCCGCAGCGCCGGTGCTCCCGAAGTGCTGACGATCAGCGTGGATATGTCCGATCCCGAGTCCATCACATCGGCGTTCGCGTCCGTTGGTCATGCCTGGAATAGCCTGAATGTCCTGGTGCACACCGTCGGTCCGAACGCAGGTGCGTTTGAAGACCTCGACGACGACGACTGGTACGCCGCATTCGATCTCGGCACGCTCTCCGCTGTGCGCTCGGTGCGGGCCGCGCTGCCACTGTTGCGATCGGCGCATTGGGCTCGCATCGTCACACTCTCGGCGCACTCGATCCAGCGCCAGAGCTCACGCCTGGTCGCCTACACGGCCGCTAAATCGGCTCTGTCGAGCTTCACCAAGAATCTGTCTAAAAGCCTTGGCGCCGAGGGTATCCTGGTCAATTGCGTCTGTCCCGGTACCATCGTGACGGCGAGCTTCACCGAAATCTTGCGGGATGTGCTTGCCGCCGATGGGCTCGACTCATCGGATCCGAAGCACGTGATGACCTGGGTCGAGACGACCTACGGCCATCCCTGCGATGTCGGCCGCGCCGGGTTGCCCGAAGAGATCGCATCCGCCACCGCCTATCTGGCGTCACGGCAAAACGGCTACGTGACAGGCGCCACGGTCAACGTCGACGGTGGCTCCGACTTCGTCTGACCGTCGGATCAGCCCGTCTCGAATGCGGGCGAACTCGTCAGCGCACCAGAGGTCGCGTTGCCGGCCAACGTCATCGGTCGAGCCCACGCGCCAGCGCGAACACCGCGGTAGCCGCATCGAGCAGCTCCGGTGTCAGCATATTTCCGGTGTACTCGACCCAGCACCAGCTTCGCGCCGGCCGCACGCCCGACGATGTGCTTGTCACGGAACCGAAGACGTGCAGCGGGCTGCCGCTGGATTCGAACGCGAAGCTGTACGAATCGGTGCCGATGGTCGCGTCCAGCGCCGTCATCCGTCCGGCTTTGTTGAACGTCGGCTCCGCGGTGACATCGTCGTGCACCGTGGTGACACCGTCTTTGAGCTGATAGCCCGGACCGAAATCCACACCTTCGCGGCCCTGCCAGAAGCTGCCGCCGCCCAACTGCCCATCGTCGAACTCATGCAGCCAGGACACCCACATACCTTGCAGGTGCCGGGCAATGGGAAGTTCGGTGTACACCTTTGTCGGTGGTCCGTACGCGAAATCCTGGTGCGCGTAGCCCGATACCTCGATACCGTCAACCCTGCCGGTGGCGTACATCAGCTCATGGCGGTAGTAAACGTCGTCGTCGATGCCGTCCTGCGCGGGTACGTGCGTGAGGACGATGTCGCTGACCGTCCGTCCGTGTATCTCCCATCGGTTGCTGGCGTCATACCAGTGGAACCCGTTGGCATCGCGTTCGATTCGCCCACTCGGAAACGACAGCTGCACCGTATCGCCATCATCAACGTATTGCAGCGGTTCAAACCAGTCGATCGTCGAGTACTCGAGATAAAGGTGTGGCGCGTCGGCGCCGAGGTCTTTTGGCAGTGACCGAAATCCGCACACCGGAGACACCACATGGGTCATTCCGGTGAGAAAGTCGTCACATCCCCGCACCCCCCAATAGTTCTGACCGGATGCGTCGGCGACGACTGCGCCGAACCAGATGCCCGACAATCCCATCCCGGGACTCGGGACCCATCCGCGCCGGTAATGGGCCCGGGTCGGCATGTCGCGAAGGACTTGGAAATCAACTGATTTGAGCACTCAACTCTCCTCGCAGCGGCGCGGTGGATGTAGCGATAGGCGCCTACGTCGTGGGCACGACGCCGCGCTCAGTCCAGTGCGCGACGAACGGGGCAATCGTCGACAGGTCGTAAAGTCCCGGTTCGGCCGCAATCACGGCGGGAATGGCGTTGATGGCGTGCATGGCGGTGGCCAGACAGCCCTGCTCGGCGTGATCCTGGTCGTGGGACCCGATCACGAGCTGAAAGGTCATGTTGGGCTTGCCCTCGAAGGTCACCGCATAACCGACCTCCGCCGGCCAGTCGGGAGCCAGATCGTCGGCCATCCTGGTGAGGTGTTCGACGGCGAGCGTGGTTTCGCCGCAGTCGGCCACGACGCCGAAGCGCATGGCGCCCACGGTTCCTGCCGGAATCTCCCCGGCGGCCACCGTCAGCGCCTTCGGTGTCGTCACGACCTCGCGGAACCCCTCGACGGACTGGATACTGAGTCCGAGCTCCTGCGCAAGGACTGTGGCGCTGCCGATCCATGCGCTCGCGGCGTAGTCGGTGTTGGCCAGCAACGGGGTGGGATCATCGGGCGCATGACCGAAGCCCATCGCATTGAAGATCAGGTCGTGGCTTGCATAGGTCGAATAGTTCAGCACCTCCCGCACACTGATCCGGTTGGTACGCTCCGTCAGTCGGGACAGGATCGGCGCGAGCGACTCACCGACGAAGCCCGGGTATAGGCCTAGCCCGAGAAACGACGAACTGCCGGCGCGGCAAGCTTTTTCGATTGCGTCTGCCAGCGACTCGTGCAGTGAGCGGGGATGAATAAACCGACTGCCGGTGGCCACCACGTTCTTACCCGAGGCCAACAAATCACAGACATCGGCGAAGCAGCCCGGCGTGTCGATCTCCACTTTGCCCATGTAGAGCACCACGTCCGCATCGGTACCGATGATGGTATCGCGATCGGCACAGGTCAGCACTCCTGCTTTGGGCACCCCGCACAGGGTGCCCGCATCGATCCCGGTTTTTCCCGCGTCGTAGACCCGCACGCCGACGAGTTCCAGGTCCGGCCGGCTCAAGACGTGCCGCAACGACATCGTTCCGGTCACCCCGGTAGCCCATTGGATTACGCGAGTCATGTCAGGCGATCTCCTCTAATCCCACACGACGTCGAGGCGCGGTGGGGAACGAAACATCGTGCCGGTCACGTAGGGCGCCGGGGCGTCGGGGTCGAGTCGCACCCCTGGGAGTTCGTCGAGCAGGGCGTTGAAGATCTTGGTGCTCTCCAACCGCGCCAGGTGCATTCCCAGGCACACGTGCGCACCGTGGCCAAAACCGATGTGCGGCTTGCGCTCGCGGAAGATGTCGAAGGACTCGGCGTCCTCCCAGCGCGTCTCGTCGTGGTTGGCGCTGCCGAGGTTGACCATCATCGTCGAGCCCTTGGGGATACGCAGCCCGAAGAACTCGGTGTCGACCGTGACCTCCCGGATGAAGTTGAGCAGCGGTGTCTCCCACCGGATGCCCTCCTCGATCGCCTGCGGCAATAGGCTGCGGTCGGCGCGCACCGCATCGAGCTGGTCGGTGTGGGTCAACAGACCCAACGCAAGGCTAGCCGTCGATCGCGACGTGGTCTCTGCCCCTGCGGGCAGAAGATTGCGCATGAATCCATAGATTTGCTCATCCGACATTTTGATGCCGTCGATCTCGGCCTGCGACAGAATCGTCACCATGTCGTCCTTGGGCGACTTGCGGCGGTCGGCAAGAACCCCGGTGAAGTACTCCTTCATCTCCGCCGAAGCTTTCATCGCCGTTTCCATGTCGGCACGAAAGCCCAGCAGGTCGATGGCCAGCCGGTGGAACTCACCGATCTCGGATTCGGGCAACCCGAGAAGGGCGGCGATGATCCGGACCGGGATCGGCATGAACACCGCACTGACCAAGTCGGCGCGCTTGTCGTCACGGAACTTCGCGATCGTGCGATCCACGAGGGGCCCAACGAGTTCGGTATCCCAGCGTTTCATCGAGGACCTGGCGAAAGCGAATTCGTGCAGCCTGCGGTACGTCGCGTGCTCGGGTTCCTGCATTTCCAGGATTGTTGGGCCTTGCAGCGGTCGCACCATGTCCTCGTAGATTCGGGTGCTGAACGTGATGTTGTCGGTGAAGACGGCTTTGACCGCGTCGAACGAGTACGCCGTGAATGTCTTCGTGCCGTCGGATCCGTCGGCGGGAACGCCCATCTCCGGCCAGCCCGGGTGAACGGCCGCCTTCTGGCGCAGTTCGCGCAGCAGCGGGTATGGGGTCGTCGCGTCGCCGTCGGCGCCCATTCCGGCGTTGAACTTCTCCTGCGCCTCGCGGATGCGTTGCTCGATGTCGTCGGTCACCGTAGGCTCCGCCACGTGCCACCTCCCGTACGGCGGTTCAACATACATCTTGTCGGTTGCAAACCTACATGATGTAGGTTGAACGAACCAGAACCTCGGGGAAATCCGAAAGCGCAACACGGAGCATTCGATTGGTCATTCGAGTCGTGCAATGGGCGACCGGCGCCGTCGGTCGGGCCGCACTGCAGGAGATCATTGAGAATCCGCATTATCAGTTGACGGGCGTGCTGGTGTACGACCCGGCGAAGGCCGGTCTCGACGCGGGCGCGCTCTGCGGGCTGCCGCCGACGACGGGTGTGATCGCGACCGCGGACAAGGACGAGATCATCGCCCTGGGCGCCGATGTCGTTATGCACGCGGCCAGCAAGGCCCACGCCATCGAGACGAACGCCGAGGACATCTGCCGCCTCCTCGCGGCGGGCAGCACCGTCATCACCACGACGTCGTACAACCACCTACCCACCTACGGCGCGGAGACCGAATCGGCGTTCGCGAGGGCGTGCCGACAGGGCGGCTCACGCTTCCACGCGGCGGGCGAGAACCCCGGCTTTATGTTTGAGCGGCTCGTCGCAACCGTGACGGGGTTGAGTAAGACCATCGACCGCATCGACCTCTACGAGGCCACCGACGTATCAGCCGTGGACAGTCGGCCGATGCTCGTGGACCTCATGGGCATGGGCAGGCCACCAGAAGATGTCAGCATTGACTCCCCGATCATCAAGAAGCTCGACATGGCCTACCGCCAGGCCCTCAATGCCACGGCTGACGTCCTCGGGATCACCCTGTCCCACATCGATGTGGAGGTCGACGCCACAACACTGCCCCACGACATCGACGTCCTGGCCGGCACGATCGAGGCGGGAACGGTTGTCGGGCAGCGTTTCTCGTGGGTCGGTCACTGGTCGGGACGTCCGTTGCTGGCCATTCACGAGGAGTGGGTTCTTACCCGCGACCTTCCCCAGTGGGGCATGACGCCACTGACACCCGGCGAAAAGGCGCCGCTGATCCGCGCGGTCATCAAAGGTGTGCCGAGCTTTGAACTCCAACTCGACGTGGCGTTCGACGGCGCGGCACCATCGGGCCAGCACGCCATGCCCGGTCACCTGATGATCGCCATGGGCGCGGTCCGCGCCATTCCCTACGTACTGGCCCAACCACCCGGCATCGTGACAGCACCGGTGTTCGGCGCGATCCAACTAGGCTGAACCGCAGGCGACCGCGCGTGCGATGTGGTCGCTGGGCGCCGCGTGGAAAGCGTGCGCGCTGCCGTCGGGCAACACCCGCCGGGCCACGAGATAGTCCGACCCCATCCAGCCCTGTCGGATGTACCGGCCAAACCGCAAAAACGTTCCCGGTGCGCCGCTGGCCGACGGGACGAGCTTCACCTGCTCCATTCCGTTTTTCACACCTTCGCCGGTCAGCGGGCGCGCCGCGGCGAGCCCACGCACGATCACGGTGGCCGCGTCGTGCGACAGGCAAGGCATCGAGTGCCCCGGCCGGCGACCGTACCGCGCCTCGAAGCGGTCGAGGAAGGCCTGTCCGACAGTATTGCGCTCGTCGTAGCTGTCCAGGCCGATCCAGCCGGCCAGGTGCCGCATCCACTCGGCGTTGATATGCGCCATTTCGAACGCCGTTGTCGTGTATCGCGGCGGATCCCAGCCCGCGGCCAGCAGCGCATCTGTGAAACCCCACAGGCCATGCCCGAATCCGACGTGCACCAGGGCGTCGGGTTTCGACTCGCGCAACGCCGTCACCGTTTCAGACTTGTCAGCCTCGACCTGGGGAATCGCCACGGTCGCAACCACCTTCAACCCCGCTGCATCATAAGCTTTTTGGGCGAAGGCGAGATACTCCTTGCCGATGAGCGACGACTCGTAGGCAATGGCGACGCGCGACCGAGCATCGCCGATCATCACAGCGGCCAACATCACCGGCTCCTCGGGCATCGAGCCGTTGTTCAGTGCGAAACACCAGTCGCCGAGAGCCCCCTCCGAACCCGACAGGGTGACGATCGGAACCCGTGCGGTGGCCTCGACGTGGGATCGAAGCGGCACCACGTTGTCCGACACCCAGGGGCCGAAAATGGCCAGACACCCCTCCGCCACGAGCTCGTCAAAGGCCCGTTCGACCGCAAGATAGGTACCGTTGGGCAAGCCCACCGCGTTGCGGGTGACGAGTTCGATCGGCCGGTCGAGCAGCCCGGAGGAAAGGGCTTCGTCCATCACCAGCCGCAGCGCGTCGAGGCTGTCGTTGTCGGTGTCGCCTGTGGTCGGATAGTCGTTGAGCAAGCCGACTTTCAGAGGAGCGACCGACCCGTACGCGCGAACCTCATCGTCTGCCATAGCGGGAACATACCGGATGAAGGTTGTCAAGATCGACGGGCATGCCGCGCTCCTACGTGTCGGAAACATGCGTTTACGAAAATCGAATATCGTAGTTTCGGCCGTGTTAGCTTTTCTGAGCAGGGGGTCGCCGTGCTAAGGAGACGCAATGACGCTCGCATCGCCGCTGGAATCGCGCGTGCCGCCTGTCGACAAAAGATATCGCGTGATTCAGTGGGGCATGGGCAATGTCGGCACGCTGGCGCTACGCCACTTTGCGCACAACCCCCTCTACGACGTGGTCGGGGTGCTGTGCAATCGCCCGGAGAAGGTAGGCAAAGACGCAGGCGAACTCGTCGGGCTGGCGCCGATCGGCGTGCTGGCAACCACCGATAAGTCCGCCCTGGAGGCGCTCGACGCCGATTGCGTGTTCTACGCGCCGCTATGGTCGGACATCGACGAGATCTGCCGCCTGCTCCGCGGGGGGAAGAGCGTCGTCGCCTCGGGTGGCGCGTGGTGGCATCGGACCGAAACCAACAGCGCGGACATCGACAAGATCGAAGCGGCGTGCCAAGCCGGCGGCACTTCGTTCCACGGAGGCGGCATCCACCCGGGCTATGCGGCGGATCTGCTCGTTCTGACGCTGGCCCGGATCGTCGGCAAGACCGACCACATCCACATCTACGAGGCGGTGAACTTCAACAAGGACACGTTGAAGTATTTGGACGAGATGGGATTCGGAAAAACCCCAACTGAGTTCGCGAAGGGCAATCTCTTCCAAGATGCGTGGTCGTTGTTCGCGCAGTCGCTGACGATGGTTGTCGAAGGGCTGGGCAAAACGGTGGAGAAGTTCACGACGGACGTGGAGTTGGGCACGGCTACCCGCGACATTCCCTATGAAGGAACTCCGGATATGGACATGCCGGGCCTGAAAGGTGTGATCAAGCAGGGCACCGTCGCATCGCAGCATCACCTCTGGACGGCGTGGGTGGACGGTAGGCCATTCATCACCTTGCACGAGCTCTACTCCTTCATCGAACACGACGCCATCGACCCGAAGCCTGAATGGGAGCCGTATTACCACTACCGGGTGGTGATCGACGGCGAGCCGGGGACCGAGCTGATCCTGCGAGGTAGCGAGGCTGCACGAGATCACGCGAAGCCCGGCCACATCGGCTACGCCTGGACCGCGATGGAACCCGTGAACTCCATTCCAGCGATCTGCGACGCGCCGCCGGGTTTCAAGTCCCACGCCGACCTCGGACTCATGACCGTCCGTGGGATCGTGCGTTGAAGCGGTCCCGGCCCGGCACTCAACATACAGCTTGAATGTTGCTACGATCATCGGCATGGCGCAGCGCGGTGGGGCGGACGACGATCGGCGTGCGCGTGGCGAGCAGACGCGTCGCGACCTGATCGAGGCGGGCCGGGAACTGTTCGTGGAACACGGCTTCTTCAATACGAGCATCGGCGACCTGGTGACGAAGTCGGGCGTCGGCACGCGCGGCGCCTTCTATCACCACTTCAAGGACAAGGCTGAGCTGTTTCGCGCCGTCTTCGAAGATGTCGAGAACGACCTCACACTGCGGTCCATCGCCGCTCCCCCGCCCGGCGCGGACCCATGGGAGCGGCTCACGAGCGGTCTGCACGGATTTCTCGAGGCGGCGACCGAACCCGCAGTGCAGCGGGTCATGCTGATCGACGGCCCGGTGGTGTTGGGCTGGCAGACTCTGCGCGAGATCCAGGAGGGCAACAGCATCGCCCTCATCAACGACGTTGTCCGCGAGGCGATCGCGGCGGGCATCATCGACGACCAACCCGTCGGGGAGCTGACCCACATGTTGGTCGCAGCGCTCGAGGAAGCCGCACTGTTGGTTGCGCATGCGCCAAACCCCACCAAGGCGCGCCGGCGGGCCGCCAAGATCCTCGACCGACTATTGCTCTCGTTTGCCGTCGAACCCCGAAAAACATTGCGGCGGTGATCATTCTAGTCAATGCACATGAACCAGCGCTGCGGTTGTGGAAATGTGTATTTCCACATTCTAACTATAGTTCTTCCGCATAACTGATAACCTCGCTCTCAACCTCTGCACAAGGAGACCCATGCAGCCCGAAGACATGATCCTGGTCAGCGCCGACGATCATCGGGTGGAACGCCCGGACCAGTTCGAGGGCAGGATTGCCGGCAAGTACGACGACGAGGTCAACAAGATCAGCTATGAGGATGCCTGCGGATGGTATTCGTTCGCACCGTTCGAACACACCGCGGGCGCGACCCTCAGCTCCGTCAGCGCCAAACTCGATGTCTGACAATGTCTGAGCAGGGACAGCCACCGTTACGGGTCGCCGTTGTCGGCGCCTCCGCCGGCCTTGGGCGATGCATCGGCACCGGACTGGCTCACCGGGGCGCGCGCGTTGCGCTGCTGGCGCGCCGATACGACAGGCTGGTCGACGCCGCCAAGGACGCCGGCAACGGCGCGGTGGCCGTTGCTTGTGACGTCACCGTGACCGACGATTGCCACAAGGCCATGTCCGAGGTGGCCGGCGCGCTCGGCGGCCTCGACGCCCTGGTGTACACGACCGGCATGGGCGTGCTGGCTCCACTGCGTGAGGTGACCGCGGAACAATGGGCGCAGCTGTTCGCGACCAATGTCACCGGCGCCTCGCTGGTCACCGCGGCGGCGGCGCCATATCTGGCCGCGGCCGCGGGATCGGCCGTGTACCTGTCGTCGCTCAGTGCCTCCTACACCACCCCGTGGCCGTTGCTCGGGGCCTACGCGGTCACCAAGGGCGCGCTGGACAAGCTCGTCGAGGCGTGGCGCATCGAACACCCGGAGATCGGCTTCACCCGTCTCGCCGTGGGCGACAGCCTCGGCGGCACCGGCGACGCGCAGACCGAGTTCAACAAGAGCTGGGACCCCGACGCACTGGAATCGGCCATCAAGTACTGGATGGAGAACAAGTACATGCTGGGCGGTCTCGTCGACGTCGAGCATCTGACCGAAGTCGTCCATTCCGTCATCCGTTGCGGCAGCAGCAGTTTCATTCCCTCTCTCACACTGGCCCCGCGCGCCTCCGACGCAGTGAAGGAACTTCGGCAATGGTGAACCACGAATCCCGAATGCTCATCGACGGCAAGCTCGTCGAGCCCGAAACCGGACGGCAGTTCGACAACATCAACCCGGCGACGGAAGAGATCCTCGGCGCCACCAGCGACGGAACCCGCGCCGACATGGAACGCGCCATCGCCGCGGCGCGGCATGCGTTCGACACCACCGAGTGGTCACACAGCGGCGATGCGCGCGCCGCCGCACTGCGGCAACTCCATGCGGCGCTCGAGGAGGAACGTGAGGAGCTGCGCAGCGAACTCGTCGCCGAAGTGGGCTGTCCCGTGTTGTCCACCTACGGGCCGCAGCTCGACGTGCCCCTCAACGAGGCATTGACCTGGCCCGCCGATATGATCGGCGAATTCGGTTGGAAGCGAACGCTTCCCGACAAGGACGCGTTCGGCCTGGGCTACAAGAAGTCGGGCGTCGGCCGGCAATGCGGCATCGAGGGACTCGAGATCTTCACCGAGACAAAAACTGTCGGCTGGCCGGCTTCCTGACCGGCCCTCTAGCGAAAGATGCGCGATGAAATCCAAGGCAGCAGTCCTGCGCGGTGTCGGTGAAGACTGGGAAGTCGCCGAAGTTGAGCTCGATCCGCCGCACGCGGGCGAAGTGCTGGTCAAGATGGCCTATGCGGGGATCTGTCACTCCGACGAGCACTTCTATACCGGCGACAGTGTGCCGACCGCGGAGATGGAAGAGATGATGCGGGCATCCGGCCTTGCGGTGCCTGAATGGTTTCCGATGCTCGGCGGGCACGAGGGCTCCGGGGTCGTCGAAGCGGTTGGCCCCGAAGTGAAGACACTCAAGCCCGGTGACCACGTGGCCGTCTCGTTCCTACCCGCCTGCGGCAACTGCCGATGGTGTGCCAGCGGTTATACCTACCTGTGCGACGTGGGCGCCGACATCTACAGCAAAGCCATGACTACCGACGGCACACGCCGTCGCCACCTCGGCGACGAAGACCTCATGGCCATGATGCAGGTCGGCACCTTCTCCGAGTACGTGGTGGCCTCTGAGCGCTCGCTCATCAAAGTCCACGACTGGATCTCCCTAGAGGCCGCCTCACTGGTGTCTTGCGGCGTGACGACGGGGTTCGGGTCAGGATCGGTGGCTGCAGGTACCCAAGCGGGCGATACCGTCGTCGTGGTCGGCGTCGGGGGAATCGGCATGAATGCCGTGCAGGGCGCGAAAGTCGCTGGCGCCAAGCAGATCATCGCCGTCGACCCCAACGAGTTCAAACGTGAGATCGCACCGACGTTCGGCGCCACCCATACTGCGACCGACGTCGGTGCGGCGCTGGAACTGGTCAGGGAGATCACCTGGGGCGTGATGGCCGACCGGGTCGTGCTCACACCGGGGATCGTGCCCGCGGACATGATAATGATGGCGATGATGTTGTTGCGCAAGGGCGGAACCTGTGTGCTGACCGGGATGCCGAAGATCACCGACCTGATGGTGCCGATCGTCCTCACTGACATGGTCAGCTCGTGCAAGACGTTCAAGGGTGTGCTCTACGGAGAGATGAACCCGCGCGAGGCAATGCCGAAACTCCTGGCGATGTACGAGGCGGGCCAGATCAAGCTCGACGAGCTGGTCACGCAGAAATACAAGCTCGATGACATCAACGAGGCCATGAAAGACCTTCGCGCCGGCAAGAACATCCGCGGCGTCATCGCCTTCGAATAGCGCCGCGACGCTACGTCGCACGTCCAACAGCATGACCCCGGGCGGGACCCCTCCACCCGTACTGACGACGGCGCTCCGCGCACCGTTGCCCTGACGGCTATCGCCTGATGGCGCAATTGGAGCACCGCCTCGTAGAGGAACCCGAATCCGTGCAGGCGTCCCTCCGACAACTGGGCCGCCATGCGTGTTCGGCGGCAACTCACCGTCCAGCGCAATGCGCCTACCGCCATCCAGCCATCCCTGGGACTCGACAAGACGACTTGACGGTCAGCGGCGAAATCGGTCGCACCGAGAAGACATCTCGGTGAGCCGCAAAGCGTCTCGGTGATCGTCGTCTCCCAACGTGGACCGCGCTCCAGCTACTAGGACTGCTAGTAGTAGTTGTAGGTTCTCATTTCTGATGTCCTATGACACCCACTTGACTTGCGCCGATGCGAATTTGTCTCACGTCATGTCATCCGCTTCTTGTCTCAACTTCGAGTCATTTCTTCAGGCAAGGTAACTGAATCACCCTGCTCGAGAAACGATTTGGCGCCCTAGCCAATGGATAATCGCCTTCATCCATGATGATCATGAATAATCGGCTCACCCCGTGTCATGGCTGGACAGCGGCGTCGACCTACCGATGGCGAGGGGCCGACTATCGATCCGGGAAGCCCTGCCGCCCGGTCTATCTGGGCGGCCTGGGCAGCTTCCTCACCTCAGGTGGCCGGCGAGCTGACCTTCGGATCCGAAGAGTTCTCGCTGCCAGTATGCGACGAGTTCGGTCGTGTCGATCTGAGCGGGGTGAAAATCCCGCTTCTTGAACGGTCGCATTGCGGAGTAGAACCCCCGCCACATCGGGTTACGGAGCATCTGCACCGTCTCCTTGAGGATCCGCAACGGCTGACGGCGGCCCTCCACGTCGGTGGTGGCGATCGAGATCCAGGAGGCCAGCACCAGGAGCACGATTCCCCAGTTCTGCGCGAAGCGCATCCAACGGATGCGCGTCGATTCCGGAACACCCACGGCCCGGTAGACGTCGAAGGCGACCGACTTGTGCTCAAGCTCTTCCAGCGCGTGCCAGTTCAGTAGATTGCGGATCTCTGAGCTATGCATCATCACCTGCACCTCCGGGCGTTTGAGTATGTTCTCCGCCCAAACCGCCGTGAAATGTTCTGCGGCCACGGTGAATCCGAGGAAGAAGTGGCGAAGTCGGGGCAGCCGGTCCGGGCTGGGGTACTGCTTGTCCAGGAACTTCTCCATCCGCTCGGTGCTCTGCAGCAGGTACTCGAACCATGCGGTCGGGTACCCCATCGCCGTGAGTTGCTCATTGAGCTCGCGGTGGTGCAGGCCGTGAGTCTTCTCCTGCCCGATGAAGCCGGCCACACGATTGCGCAGGTCTGGGTCAGCGAGCTGATCCTTGTAGCGGCGCACGGACCGGACGAAGATGTCCTCCCCGGGCGGGAAGATCGCCGACAGTATCGCGACCAGGTGGCTGAACACCATGTTGCCGTCGGCGAAGTACTTGTCGGTTCTGGTCTGCGCGTCCTGCGCATCGAACCCGAAGTTTAGTCGTCGGACGGCCGGGAATGTCGTCACGTTCGTCATGTCGACGATGCTAGGTCCGCCGCCCGGGCGAGCGGAATGTGCGGATCGGACAAGGATTTGATATTTTCGGACACCCTGTCAGGGTCCGCGGACCCGGTGTTTGCTGGGCGGCGTACCCACCCACCGGGTGAACGCGCGACTGAATGCGGCCGTCTCCGAATAGCCGAGTTGGCGTGCTGTCTCCTCCACGGTGAGGCCTGATTCGAGCATGGCCAAGGCAAGGGTCACCCGCACCTCGTCGACCAATGCACGGTAGCTGGTGTGTTCGGTCGCGAGACGGCGGCGCAGCGTGCGCTCGGTGATGCACAGTTCCTCGGCGGTCACCGCCATCGACGGCAGCACGCCAGGATCACGGATCAGCCGAGATCGCACCTGCGCGGCGATTCCGCGACGCCGACGACGCGTCTGCAAGAGCTCTTCGCACTGTTGGGCACATGCCTGGGCCGCGACGGGATCGGCCGCCGGCATGGGAAGTGCGAGCAACACGAACGGGATGGTGACAGCGCTGCGTGCCGCGAATGGGTCGAGTTCGATTGTCACCCCGGGGAACTCGAGCCGTTCGATAGGGAATTCGAGACCGGGCAGCTCGACCTTGATCGGCGCATCGGAGTGAAGCTGGCCGATCAGCAGCGGCACCATGCTGGTGATCGCGAACAGGTCCCGCTCCAACATGAAGCTCCGAACGTCGGCCGGCACGGCACTGTCATCGAACTCAAGTACGACGCCGTCGAGAGCGTCGTGGCGGGTCAGCCGCAGAAACGTCGACGACAGTGTTGCGTACCGGCAGGCGATGTTGACCGCGTCGCCCAGGGTCGGACTCGCCAGCAGCGCATAGCCGAACACACCGGTGTTGGCGAAGTTGTATTGCAAACCGACGTCGCGCGCGAACTCGTGGGGATCTGTCACGCGGGCCAGGATGTTACGCAGAATCGCCAGTTCCTGGCCTGCTTGGACCTCGGTCGTTGTGTCTTCGATATCGGCCGGCGTGACACCGGTACCGGCAAGGCACTGCGACGCATCAATCCGATGCAACCGCGCAGCCTCCAGCAGATGCCGGCAGGTTGCCACCGGTCGGGGAATGTCCCAATCCGGCTGCGTCACATCGTCTATCGACACATGTCCGAATATATTAAATTCCAGTCCGCAGGCGGCGTCCTCACCGCGATCTGTCGATGGCAAAACTTCAGCTGTGCCGTGAGCTGTCGTTGCCTGCCGATCAAGGCTGGACCCACGCATCAAGTCTGGCCAAGTTAGGCAACCGGCGGTCGCTGGTCCAGGGGCGGCGTTGCAAAATACGGGCCGTACTCACAGAAGTGAGCACGTAGCTGCCGCTGCCGGGATACAAATCGTGCGCAACCGGCTCACCTGCACAGTCCGCAGAGTCGACCCGTACCCGACTGTGTACATTCATTCGGCGACGGCGTGGGCGGCACGAAATACGCATGTCGTTTGACGCTGAGGCGCTCACGAGACCCGTGGTCCGGGCCGAAGCCGATCTCAAAGACTTCCTCCGCGAGGCACCCGGGATCCTGTTCTATTCGCATGAGCACACCACCACGACCGCCGGACAGGTCCGGATCATCATGGAGAGGAGCCCGAACGGGCCGTGGATGACCGCCGACGAGCTGGCCGACCGGTTGTCGATGAGTGCACCCCCACCTGCGCGGGCTCCTCCGCGCGGACAACACCTCGCAGCGGCGGATCCGCGACGAGGTGCTCCGGGACCGGGCGATCGAAGCCTTGGTGCACGGCGAAGAGACGATTACCGACCTTGCCGCCCGCCTTGGCTTCTCAGAAACGAGCGCGTTCCGACGCGCCTTCCGGCGCTGGACCGGCACCCCGCCGCGAGCGTACCGGGCCACCTCCGTCCCCTCGGAGGCCTCGGCACACCGACCCAACGCCTGAGTTGCGCGCGCCGGAATCTGTTCTGGTTCACTGCCATGCATTGTCGCGCCGATCGCCCCTTCGAAAGCGGAGTGAACTTACCGGCGAGATGACAGGCGCAGAGCTGCTAGTGGCCGTGAGCCCCCAACACCCGCCCCAAAGCTGCCATTGACTAATGTCACCATTTGCGATTGACTGCATTGCATGACGGACGGCGTTCCGGCTCGCGGGTCATTGCGATCCCGCGGCGCGGCGGCGGTAAGTGCGTACACCCTGCGGCCGATCACCAGCGTGATTCCGCCAGAACGGGCCTGGGGGCTGTGGCTGTCGCGCCAGATCATCGCCAGGATCATGGGGACGTTCGGCCCCTCGCTCGCGGGCGCCCGCGTCGATCCGGTGGACGCCAAGTTGCCCGACGGCCGCCGAGTCAAGGGCGAATGGGTCTACGGGCCGCGAACGCCCACCAGCGAAGCCGAGCGCTCGTCGACCACCGTGGGAGCCATCTATTACGTGCACGGCAGCGGCTACGCCGTGTGTTCGCCAAAGACGCACCGGCGGTTGACATCCTGGCTGTCGTCCTTGACCGGCCTGCCGGTGTTCTCCGTGGACTACCGACTGGCCCCGCGTCACCGCTTCCCCACCGCGGCCGACGATGTTCGCGCGGGTTGGGACTGGCTGGTGAACACCTGCGGCGTACCGCCGAACCAGATCGTGATCGCCGGCGATTCGGCGGGCGGTCATTTGTCCGTCGACCTGCTGCTGCAACCCGAAATCGCCGCCAATCACCCTGCCGCACAAGTGTTGTTCTCTCCCCTGTACGACCTCACCTTCGCGCTGTCGCTCGCGCGTGAACGGATACGCCCCGACCCGGCCACCCGGACGGCCAACGCGGTCCGGTTGGTCGGCCTCTACCACAGCGGCGTCGACCTCACCCACCAGCGGCTGACGCTCGACGTCGCCGGTGGCCCCGCGCTTCCGCCCACCCTGATCCAGGCCGGCGGCGCCGAGATGCTGCAAGGGGACGCGCGCCAACTCGCCGACGACATCCAAACCGCCGGGGGCCGATGCGAACTCCAAATCTGGCCCCACCAGGTGCACGTCTTCCAGGCGTTGCCACGCATGACACCCGAGGCCGCCAAGGCCATGGCCTACGTCGCGCGCTTCATCGCCCACGCCCTGCAGGACGCCCGCATCCCGGCCGAGGAGGCCCGCTGACAATGTTCGGACTCAACAAGCCCAAAATCAGCCGGGGCGCCTCGGCGGTGGTCACCGGCGCCGGAAGCGGTATCGGCGCCGCCTTTGCCGTCGAACTCGGCCGTCGCGGCGGCGCGGTGGTGTGCAGCGACATCGACGAGGCGGCAGCGCAGCGGACGGCCGACACGATCGCGGAGCACGGCGCCAAGGCGGTGGCAATGCGTTGCGACGTATCACGATTCGACGAGGTGCAGGCACTGGCCGAACAGTCACAGTCCTGGTTCGCCACGGCACCCACCTTGGTGATCAACAACGCCGGCGTCGGTGCCGGCGGTGCCGCCATCGGCGATGCGCCCCTGGACGATTGGTCCTGGACCCTGGGCATCAACCTGTGGGGTCCCATCCACGGCTGCCACGTGTTCACCCCGATCCTGCGCGACGCCGAGCCGCCCCGCACGCCCCGGGGCATCATCAACGTGGCCTCCGCGGCGGCATTCGGTGCCGCTCCGGGAATGGCCGCCTACAACGTCAGCAAGGCCGGTGTGCTGTCGCTGTCGGAGACCCTGGCCGCCGAACTCGCCGGCACGGCGGTGCGGGTCACCGTGCTGTGTCCGACCTTCGTCAAGACCAACATTCTCGAGTCCGGCCGCATCAGCGAGCAATCCAACGAGCTTGCCGCCAAATTGATGCGCTGGACCGGACTCTCGCCCGACAAAGTCGCGCGAATCTGTTTGGACACACACGACCGCGGCGAACTGTACTGCATGCCGCAGTTCGACGCCAAGATCGGCTGGAACGTCAAACGCCTGGCCCCGCAAACCTATACGCGCGCGGCCGGCCTGATCTCCCGCATCAACCTGCCCTGAACAAACCCAACGCAAAGGAGCTCCCGGTGGCCATCGACATGGAAGCCATGCTCGCCAAGATCAAAGACCGGCAGTGGGCACTCGCCGATATCGACTGGGACGCACCCGGTGCCGAAACAATCAGTGATGAACAGCGGCCACAGCTCAAGGCGTTCATGGCCGACCTGTGCTGGATCGAGAACATCGGTGCCAGGGGCTTCGCGGCGCTGGCGAAGAAGGCACCCACACCGACCATCGCCGAGATCTACCGCTACTTCCACGCCGAGGAGCAGCGCCACGCCAATGCCGAACTGGCGCTGATGAAGCGCTGGGGCATGCTCGAAGACGGTGAGATTCCCGAGCCGAACGTGAACATCCGATTGGCGATCGACTGGCTGGACCGCTGGGCCGACGACATGCCGCTGTCTCTGCTCGGCACCGTCATTCCGATGCTCGAAGTCGCGCTGGACGGTGCGCTGTTGAAATTTCTCCTCGACGAGGTGCACGACCCCGTTTGCCACCAGGTTTTCGAGAAGATCAACAATGACGAATCACGCCATCTGGTCGTCGATTTCGAAGTTCTCGACATGATCGGACATGCGAAGATCCGCCGGTTGCTAATCGACTTCGTCGGCCACAATGCCACTCCGGGTCTCATCATCGGTGCGATCATGGGTGCACCGCTGATCAACAGGATCCGCAACGAGATCACCGCCATGGGCATGGAGCCCGAGCGGCTTTACCGGGCGGTGAAACGATTCAAAGAGCTTGGTGATCGCGGCGAACGTACCAGGCGGGTACCGACGTATCGTTTCCTGAGGCGCTACGCCGGAGTGGTCACGAATCCACGCCATCCGTACCACCTGCTGGCGAATTCGATGGTGTGGCTTTCCGACCGATATCCGCGGCCCCTGCTTCCGTCGGTACCGACATGGGTTGGGGAACTCACCCACGAGCCTGCGGCGTGAAAATGGCGAACAACAACCGCGTCCACGCGGCGCTCATCGTCGGAGCCGGCTTCACCGGATTGGGTGCGGCGACCCGATTGGCCGAAGCCGGAGTCGACGACATCGTGATGCTGGAGCGCGCCGACCGGGTCGGCGGAACCTGGCGCGACACAACGTATCCCGGTGCCAGCTGTGACGTCCCGTCGCTGCTGTACTCGTACTCGTTCGTGAAGAACCCGACCTGGTCGCGAACCTACTCCCCCGCCCCGGAGATCTATCGCCACCTCGAGGACATGGCCGACCGGTTCGGCATCCGCGGCCGCATCAAGTTCGGCCACGAGGTCAAGGACTTGGCCTTCGACGAGGACGCCGGTGTCTGGACCGCGACCACCAAGAACCGCAAGAAATTCCGCGCCCGCAGCGTGGTGCTGGCATCCGGTCCGCTCTCCGACGTCAGCTTCCCCGATATCCGAGGCCTGGACAGCTACCGCGGGCACAAGATCCACAGCGCCCGCTGGGATCACGACTACGACTTCGCGGGCAAGCGCGTCGCGGTCATCGGTACCGGGGCCAGCGCCATCCAGATCATCCCCGAGTTGGTCAAGCGGGCCGAGTTCGTCAAGGTTTTCCAGCGCACGCCGTGCTGGGTGCTGCCGCGCTTGGATGCCGCCACCCCACCGGCCGTGCAGGGCTTGTTCGCGAAAATCCCTGCCACCCAACAGCTTGCGCGTCAGGCCCTCTACTGGGGCCACGAGGCCAGCGCCATGGCGCTGGTGTGGGATACGCCGTTGACATCGTTGGTCGCCCGGCTCGGGCGGGCGCACCTGCGCGCTCAGGTGAAGGATGCGTGGCTGCGGCGCCAGTTGACGCCCGACTTCAGGCCGGGGTGCAAGCGCATGCTGGTCTCCAGCGAATATTACCCCGCGCTGCAACGCGACAACTGCAAGCTCATCGACTGGCCGATCGCCACGTTGAGCCCGGTGGGTATCCGCACCAGCGACGGCATCGAGCACCATGTCGATTGCATCGTGTTCGCGACCGGTTACGACGTGCATCTGACCGGTCCGCCCTTCGGAGTCACCGGGCTCGGTGGGCGCTCGCTGGCCGCCGAATGGGCCGATGGCGCACAGGCTTACAAGAGCATCAACGTGCACGGCTATCCAAACTTGTTCGTCATGACCGGACCGAACTCCGGGCCGGGGCATAACTCGCTACTGGTCTACATCGAGGGCCAGTTGGACTACGTGGTACGCGGCATCAAAACCATCCTCGACCAAGACCTGCGCTATCTCGATGTGCGCGAACAGGTCCAACGTCGCCACAACGAGGCCCTGCAGCGCCGGCTGACCAAGACGACCTGGATGTCGGGGTGCCGCAGTTGGTACCTCACCAAGGACGGATTCAACGGGTCGATGTATCCCGGCTTCGCCACGCAGTATCTTCGCCAGATGAGGGATTTCCGGTATGAGGACTATCAGGCGGTGGCGCGCGCCCGGGCGCATGCCACCCGATCCGCCTGAGATGGCGCACTGACATGGCAACCGAGCGTGCGTCGCGGCCCGAACCCGGCACGATCGCCAGCGTGCTGTACAACGTGCGGCGCGCACCCAAACGCGTCCGGCGCCAATCGCGGGAATATCGCCAACTCATCGAGGGCGCGGTGTCACAGCTTTTCGACGCGGCGGTCCGTCACCCGCACGGCGCCACGAACTCCGGTGAGTACCGGATTGACGACCTGGCCCGGCTGGCGGGCACCACCACCCGCAACATCCGCGTCTACCGCGACCGCGGGCTGCTGCCTCCGCCCCTGCGCGTCGGGCGGATCGCGCTGTTCAACGACACCCACCTGACCCGATTGCGGCTGATCACCTCGATGCTCGACCGCGGCTACACGATTGCGCACGTACGAGAAATGCTCAGCGCGTGGGAGGAGGGCAAAAACCTCGGCGACGTCCTGGGCCTCGAAACCGCCATCGCTGGCCCGTGGACCACCGAAAAGCCGGAAACCATGCCGCTGGCCGACGCCCAGCGACTCGTCGGCGACCCGCAAGCGTTCGAGCGCCTGGTGGCGCTTGCGGTGATCCGGATTGACGGGCCCGGCGCCACCATCACCCGCCCGAAGCTGATCGAAGCGTTCAACGAGATCCGCGGCTACGGCGTCGAATTGGACAAGCTCATCGACCTGCACGAGCAGATCGTCCCCGAGATCGACAAGATCAGCGACATGCTGGTGCGCGCGGGAGCCGAACACGTACTCGACCGCATCAAGCCCGGTGCACCGCTTCCGGCCGACGCCGAAATCGCCGAGCTGATCACCATGCTGGTGCGCTTCCGCACTCAAGCGGTGGCGACGGTCACCGCCACGCTCGCGTCATCGATCGAATCCAATATCGAGTCGCTGGTGGGCCGTATTTTGGCGGACTATCTCGTCGAATCGAGCTCATCGGCCTGAGCGGCTGTGGCTTTCGGGATTGTCCTCGGCCGCCCCGTGCCGTCAGTGCGCAAGCTAGAGCAGGGGAATGCTACGACGGCACGCAGGTGATCGGAGTCGTGCATTCAACCGTCGCCAAGCATCCCGACATAGTGAAAGCGGCGAAGGTTAGGACCACGGCAAGAATGACTTTCGGCTTGAGAGCAGACATGAATACTCCATCCCGTTGAAGTTGGGACAAATGTAAGCGCCGCACCGCGAAAAAACATGAGAATGATGGATATTCGCTGTCAACCCTTTACTGGCCATTGAGAATTTGCTCGCCATATGCGCTCGTCACCGCCCTGAGCTGTGCATAACTATTCTCAGTGGCCGCTCAGTGTCAGCGTCCCTTTTGTTTGTAGCACTTTGCTGGCGGTGATCTTCTCGGTCCTGCGCGCCTCGCGCTCGAGGTAGCGCTGCTTGGACTCGTCGAACTTTTCGGAGGCATCCTGCAGCTCCTTGACCAGGAGGGCGAGGTCGTCGCGCATCCGGGCGGCCTCGCCGGTGATGTCTCCGCGTTCAAAGATGCGCCACTTCCTCAGCACGGGCATGACGACTTCGTCGAGATGAATGCGCGGGTCATAAACACCGCCAACGGCGATGACGACCGCCTTACGCCGAAACTCGGGCACCGTGAATCCGGGCATCCTGAAATTGCGCAGGATCCGGTGCACCGACTTCATGGCCTGATTGGGTGCAATGTCCAGGCCCGCGGCACTGACATCCCGGTAAAAGATCATGTGCAGGTTCTCGTCATGAGACACCCTGGCCATCAACTGCTCGGCGATGGCGTCGTTACTGACTCTGCCGGTGTTGCGATGCGAGACGCGGGTGGCCAATTCCTGGAACGAGACGTACATGACCGAGTCGAACAGGCCCTCAGCGAACATATCGCCCTGGTTATTCTGGCCCGGGCTGAAGCCTCTGGTCATTTGCTCGAGCCGCAACTTCTCCAACTCCACCGGGTCGACGGTGCGGGTGACGACCAGGTAATCGCGCAGCGCGATGCTGTGTCTGGCCTCCTCGGCTGTCCACCGATTCACCCACTGGCCCCATGGGCCATCCATGCTGAAATTCATCGCGATCTCGCGGTGATAGGACGGCAAATTGTCCTCGGTCAACAGATTTTGGACCATTGCCACCTGCGCCACATCGGGCAGCTGGGTCTGGCCCGGCTCCCAATCCTGACCGTCCAATGCGTAGAAATTCTTGCCGTCCGACCAGGGAACGTAGTCGTGCGGATGCCATTCCTTGAACATCGAGAGGTGCCGGTTGAGCAGGCGCTCGACCACCGGCTCGAGTTCGTGGAGTAGCTGCAGGTTAGTCAGGTCGTTGGACACGAAACCCTCCCAGTTATCTGTTGCGGTCAGTACCGCGCAATGTATCTGTGTCATGCGGTTACATAAAGATGACACTCAGCAGACGTGGGCAAATAGGGCCGAAAGTCCCTACGGCCGAATCGTGATGTGACGAACAAAACGCGGCCGGCTATGGGCGCCGGCCAGCGATCAGCCGGCTATTGACGCGCGATGAGATACGGCGCGAGCGTGGACAGCTTCTCGCATGTCTCTTCGAATTCGCGCTCGGGAGTGGACTCTTCGATGATGCCGGCGCCGGCCCGCAACCACGTCCGACCGTCGCGCTCGTAGGCCGCGCGCAGCGTCAGCGCTGCATCCAGGCCGCCGTCGGCCGAAATCATCACGACCGCACCCGAATACAGCCCGCGCGGTCCTTCGTCGAGGCGCATGATCGCTTCGACACCGCCCGCCTTCGGGATGCCCGATGCCGTGACCGCCGGGAACAGCGCCTCGAGCGCATCCATCCGGTCGTTCGACGTGCCCAAGCGGCCGCTGACCGTGGATCCGAGGTGCTGCACACTTCCCCGTTCCCGCACCGTCATGAAATCGGTGACGACCGCGGTGCCGGGCTCGGCGATCTCGGTCATCTCCTGCAACGAGCTTCGCACCGAAATCGCGTGCTCGACAATCTCTTTGGAATTCGATTCCAGATCGTCGCGGGCCTGGCGGTCACGCACCTCGCCACGACCGAGCGCGCGCGTGCCCGCCAGCGGTTCGGTCACCACGACGCCGTCGCGACGCACGGCCGCGACCAGTTCGGGGCTGTAGCCCACGGCGCGAATTCCGCCCAGCCGCAGCAGGAACGACCGCACCGGGGTGTTGTGGCGGCGGGCCAGCCGGTAGGTGGACGGGAAATCGAGCGCGAAAGGCACTTCGAGAGAACGTGAAAGGATCACCTTGTGGTAGCGGCCCGCCGCGATCTCTCCCACAGCCGACGCCACCCGATCGCGGTAGCCGGAGGGGTCGGCGACGACGTCGACCGCCGAGGCGTCGCGCAGGCCGGGCACGCCGTCGCCGAGCACGCCCAGCACCACGTCACGGTGGTCGGCCGACGCGTCGAACAGACGGATAGCTTCCCGGGACACCACGATACGACCGTGCGGCCAAAACACCCGGGCCAACGGGGTCCCCTGCGCCAGGCGCTGCTGCAGCCCGTAGCGATAGACCCCGAATTCGAAGGCGATCCAGCCGAAGAGTTGTTCTGTTTCCAACAACATCCGGTCAATGGCTTCGGCCAGCGCCGGTCCAGGTCTCCCCGACCACCGTTGTCGCTGAGTCGCACCATCGCGGATCACCCGCAGCTCGTCGCTGTCCAGCTCGATCATGGCGCGCACACCGGTGGCCAGCACCCATTCACCGTCGTGCTCGTAGAGCAGATACTCTTCCCCGACGCGCTCGGACAGCACCACGGCCAGCTCGGCCGCGAGGTCCGCCGGATCGATATGCACGGGAAGCGGGATCGACGGCGCCGCAGAGCCGGCGGGACTTGTCTCGACGCTGACCTCGGTCACGGTTAGTAAATGTAGCCTAACCTATGTAGCTGTGCGCAACCGCTCCCATCGAATTGCCCGTCGATCGGCGCACACTCCTCGCATGGCCGCCCTCGGGGGCTTTCAGCGAACTATCCGGAGGTGCGTGGCCGCCGCACGACGCGCCGACCGGGCGGCCTTAACAAGACCAAGACCATAAGGACGCCACTTTTGCTCCCACCAGCTAACCTCGATCGACGCCGGCCCGTGATCGGCAGATAACAATATCGACCCGGTCCGTCACCTCGGCTTGCCAGCTTTCGAGCAGTACACACCGCGGGGGGCGACACGCCGGCGTCACCGAGACCGGGCCGCCGCCAGGCTCCCGCCCAAACGGCTCGGCGCGAAATCGCCACGCATCACTCGCCTTCGGCCTCGATGACGCTGTTACCAAGAATTTGGCACCTAGTCATCCGCGATTCTTCTGCGCGTCGATCTCCGTTGTCCACCCAGTGAATCTCCAGAAAAGTCACAGCGAATTCACGCTTAAGGCGCACGGGGTTGTTCGACCAGCGAAGCTGTGACCACTAGCTTCAGCAAAATCGGACAGTCCGATGCGCCGGGGCTGAGCGGGGGCTTTTCGGCGGCGTGTCCGAGTGGCGGACCCCCAGCGGCGGAGTTACGTTTTTGCACGGTCTCGGGATGGTTGTGGTTGCCCAGGTTGTGGGCGGTGCTTCCCCTGATCACACGCTTCAAGCGAGAGGCACCCGATGCTGCAAGAGTTCTGGCACAACTTCACGCACAACCTGTTCAAGCCGCTTCTACTCTTTTTCTACTTCGGGTTCCTAATCCCGATCCTGAAGGTCCGCTTCGAATTTCCTTACGTGATCTACCAGGGCTTGACGCTGTACCTGCTGCTGGCCATCGGCTGGCACGGTGGCGAGGAACTCGCCAACGTCAGCGCCTCCAGCGTGGGTGCCATCGTCGGATTCATCGTGCTGGGCTTCGTGCTGAACTTCGTCATCGGCTGCATCGCCTACCTGCTGCTGACTTTGCTGACCTCGCTTCGAGGTGTCGATCGAGCGACGGTCGCCGGGTATTACGGCTCGGATTCGGCCGGAACCTTCGCCACCTGTGTGGCCGTCCTGGCCACCGTCAACATCACGTTCGACGCCTACATGCCGGTCATGCTGGCCGTCATGGAGGTTCCCGGCTGCCTGGTGGCGCTGTACCTGGTGGCGCGACTGCGGCATCGGGGCATGGACCCGGCGGGGTACATGCCCCAAGAGGCCGGCTACACGCCATCGGCCAGGGTCGGGGTCGGACCGGGCGCCGCGGCAAAGCCCCCACAGGGCCAGGGCCTCGATACGGAGTACGAGCGGGGCCTCGAACCGGAGTTGGAACTCTCGTTGGAAAGGCTGGACCATCCGGACTGGGAGTCCGACGGATCCCAGGGGGACAACAAGCGGCCCTTTTTCTCCCGTGAGCTCTTCCAAGAGGTTTTCCTCAACCCCGGGCTGGTCCTCCTTTTCGGCGGAATCATCATCGGCCTCGTCAGTGGGCTGCAGGGCAACAAGGTCGTCGCCGCCGACGACAAGTTCTTCGTGGTGGCATTCCAGGGTGTGCTCTGTCTGTTCCTGCTCGAGATGGGCATGACGGCGGCCCGCAAGCTGAGGGACTTGCGCACCGCGGGTCCCGGCTTCATCGTCTTCGGTCTGCTGGCGCCGAACATCTTCGCGACGCTGGGGATTATTGTCGCGCACATCTACGCCTCCCTCACCCACACCCACTTCCAGACAGGAACGTACGTGCTGTTCGCGGTGCTGTGCGGTGCGTCGTCCTACATCGCGGTCCCGGCGGTCCAGCGTCTGGCAATCCCGGAAGCCAGCCCGACCCTGCCGCTGGCCGCCTCACTGGGTCTGACGTTCTCCTACAACGTCACCATCGGAATCCCGCTCTATATCGAGATCGTCCGCATGGTCGGGCAATGGTTCCCAGTGACCTAACCCAGTAGCGTCCGCACGACCGCGTCGGCCAACAGCCGTCCGCGCGGCGTGAGCACGAGCCGGTCGCCGGCCGACACCAGCAACCCGTCGGCGACGACACCCGTGGCGCGTACCCGCTCTTCGGCACTCAACACGTCAACCGGAAGCCCTTTGCGCAGACGGACTTTCAATAGCACGTCTTCGGTGTGCAACGTGGCGGCGTCGAGCTGCTCGAATCCCGCCACCGGCAGCGCACCGGCGGACAGCCGCTCGCCATATGCGTTGGGATGCTTGACATTCCACCAGCGCGTGCTGCCGGCGTATCCGTGCGCGCCCGGCCCAGCGCCCCACCACTGCCCGCCATCCCAGTAGCCCAGGTTGTGCCGGCATTCACCACCCGGTCGCGACCAGTTTGAAACTTCGTACCAGGACATGCCCGCCTCGGAGAGTCGCGCGTCGACCAATTCGTAGCGGTGCGCCAGCACGTCGTCGTCGGGAGCGGCCAGTTCACCGCGCCGCACTCGCCGGGCCAGGGCGGTTCCTTCCTCGACCACCAGCGCATACGCGGAGACGTGATCGACGCCGGTGGCGATGGCCGTGTCGACCGACCGCAGCAGGTCGTCGTCGGACTCCCCCGGAGTTCCATAAATCAGATCAAGGCTGACGTGCTCGAATCCCGCGGCCAGCGCCTCGCGGGCGGCGGCAGCCGATCGGTTCGGTGTGTGAATGCGGTCGAGGATTCCCAACACCCGTGGTGCCACCGATTGCATCCCCAGTGACACGCGGGTGTAGCCGGCCGCCCGGATGGCGTCGAAGAGGTCCGGCCAGGCCGACTCGGGGTTGGCCTCGGTGGTGATCTCGGCATCTGCTGCCAGCGGAAAGTGCTCGCGCACCATGTCCAGCAGCGTCACCAGGCGGGCGCCGCCGAGCAGCGAGGGCGTCCCACCGCCGACGAACACGGTGTTCACCGGCGGCGCTTGCAGCCGCGTGGACGCCAGTTTCAGCTCCGTCCCCAGCGCGCTCAGCCAGGCGTCGGGATTGACGCCCCCCAGCTCCGCCGGGGTGTAGGTGTTGAAATCGCAATAGCCGCAACGTGTTACGCAAAACGGCACATGCACATAGATGCCAAACGGCTGCCCGGCGGTCACCCGCACGTCGGGCAGGTCGACCGGCGCCTCGCGAATGGCCATGCCAAATGATCCCACGGCCGACAGGGGGCCCGTGGCCGTCGATCCCGCCCGGAACGAGCCGACACCGCTAAGTCCCTGTTCGCCGAGCGTGCACTCAGTGCGAGATTCGGGCCGTCTTCTCGCAGTGAGTGCACGTTCGGTGTTGCCATGCTCTGTGGACCGGCCACCGACTTACCCGGGACTTTTAATCATCGTGAGCCAAGATTTGACCTGCTCGCGCGGCCCCTCAGCATCCGTGGCACAATGGTCGACGTGACTGTCGCCCAGCCCAGCCCGCACATTGTGCTTGTGGCGCGACGGCACATCGATCTCAAGCGCGTTTGCAGCTGTATCTGTCTACCTTGACGTGGTAGACCCAGCCCCCCTGTGTCTCCAGCTGGCTGACGGTTTCGTGCCGCCCATCAGTGCCGGTGAACGGTGCTGGCCGCGCTGGCGATCCTTTTGAAGGAGAACTTCCGATGACCACCGCCCGACCCGCGAAGGCCCGTAACGAGGGCCAATGGGCACTGGGGAATCGTGAGCCGCTGAACCCGAACGAAGAGATGAAGCAGGCCGGCGCCCCGCTCGACGTGCGCGAGCGCATCGAGACCATCTACGCCAAGAACGGTTTCGACAGCATCGACAAGAGCGACCTGCGTGGGCGCTTCCGCTGGTGGGGCCTGTACACGCAACGTGAGCAGGGCTACGACGGCTCGTTCACCGGCGACGACAATGCCGAGTTGCTCGAAGCCAGGTACTTCATGATGCGGGTGCGCTGCGACGGCGGCGCGCTGTCGGCGGCCGCGTTACGCACGGTGGGCCAGATTTCCACCGAATTCGGCCGCGACACCGCCGACATCACCGACCGGGAAAACATCCAGTACCACTGGATCGAGGTGGAGAACGTCCCCGAAATCTGGCGGCGGCTGGCCGAGGTCGGACTGCAGACCGCCGAGGCGTGCGGCGACTGCCCCCGCGTGATCCTGGGCTCACCGCTGGCCGGCGAGTCGCTCGACGAGGTGCTCGACCCGAGCTGGGCGATCGACGAGATCGCCCGCCGCTACATCGGCCAGCCCGACTTCGCCGACCTGCCGCGCAAGTACAAGACCGCCATCTCGGGCCTGCAAGACGTGGTGCACGAGGTCAATGACATCGCGTTCATCGGCGTCAACCACCCCGAGCACGGCCCCGGGCTGGACCTGTGGGTGGGTGGCGGACTGTCGACCAACCCGATGCTGGCCCAACGGGTCGGCGCCTGGGTGCCCCTCGAGGAAGTGCCCGAGGTGTGGCACGCGGTGACCTCGATCTTCCGCGACTACGGCTACCGGCGGCTGCGCTCCAAGGCGCGGCTGAAGTTCCTGATCAAGGACTGGGGCGTAGAGAAGTTCCGTGAAGTTCTCGAAACCGAGTACCTCAAGCGTCCGCTGATCGACGGCCCGGCGCCCGAGCCGGTCCCGCATCCGATCGACCACGTCGGAGTGCAACGGCTCAAGAACGGGCTCAACGCGGTGGGCGTCGCTTCGATCGCGGGCCGGGTATCGGGCACCATCCTCACCGCGGTGGCCGACCTGGCCGAGCGGGCCGGCTCGAACCGGATCCGGTTGACCCCCTACCAAAAGCTGGTGGTCCTCGACGTACCCGACGACAAGCTCGACGAGCTGATCGTCGGCCTGGAGGCGCTCGGCCTGCAATCCCAGCCGTCACACTGGCGCCGGAATGTGATGGCGTGCACGGGGATTGAGTTCTGCAAGTTGTCCTTCGCCGAAACGCGGGTCAAAGCGCAGAGTTTGGTACCCGAGCTGGAGAGCCGCCTCGCGGACATCAACCTGCAGCTCGATGTTCCGATCACCGTCAACATCAACGGCTGCCCGAATTCGTGTGCGCGCATTCAGGTCGCCGACATCGGCCTGAAAGGCCAGATGGTCGACGACGGGGACGGCGGCTCGGTCGAGGGATTCCAGGTGCATCTGGGCGGCAGCCTGGGCCAGGACAGCGGCTTCGGCCGAAAGCTGCGTCAGCACAAGGTCACCAGCGATGAGCTCGTCGACTACATCGAGCGGCTGGCACGCAACTTCCTGAAATATCGCGGCGAGGGTGAACGTTTCGCACAGTGGGCAATGAGGGCAGACGAGGACGATTTGCGATGAGCGAACGAACAACCAGGCATTCCGAGGCCGAACTGCGCGGGCTCGCCGCGCGCGGCGCTGCCGAGCTCGAGGGCGCCAGCGCCAGCGACGTATTGCGTTGGACCGACGAGACATTCGGTGGCATCAACGGGCCACGCGGGTGGGCCACCTGCAACTACGTGGTGGCCTCCAGCATGCAGGAGGCCGTGTTGATCGATCTGGCCGCCAAGGTGCGCCCGGGTGTGCCGGTGGTGTTCTTGGACACTGGCTACCACTTCGTGGAGACCATCGGTACGCGGGACGCGATCGAGTCCGTTTACGACATCCGGGTGCTCAACGTCACACCCGAGCACACGGTCGCCGAGCAGGACAAACTGCTGGGCAAGGACCTGTTCGCGCGTGATCCCGGCGAATGCTGCCGGCTGCGCAAGGTCGCCCCGCTGGGCAAGACGCTGCGCGGATACTCGGCGTGGGTGACCGGGCTGCGCCGGGGCGAAACCGCCGCGCGCGCCAACGCCCCGGTGGTCGGCTTCGACGAAGGCTTCAAGCTGGTGAAGGTCAACCCGATGGCGGCCTGGACCGACGACGACGTGCAGAATTACATCGACGAGCACAGTGTGCTGGTCAATCCGCTTATGTACGAAGGCTATTCGTCGATCGGTTGCGCTCCGTGCACGGCCAAGCCGCTGGCGGGCGCCGACCCACGCAGTGGGCGCTGGCAGGGAATGTCCAAAACGGAATGCGGCCTGCACGCCTCGTGAGAAATCACGCCGACGTCAGCGTGTTCTCGTCCTCGTCGGCCTCGTCCGCGCCGTCCGTCGCCGTGGGGGCGATCGGTGGAACCCTGGTGGCACGCACGTAGACGGTGTCGCCGTCGCGCAAGGCCAGGGCCTCGGCGTCGCCGCGCGTGATCTGCGCGGTGAAGAATCCGCCGGTGGCCGCGCTGGTCAACTCGACCCGCACCTCGAAACCCAGCGCCACCACCCGGTCGACGGTGGCCCGCACCACCCCGATGGACTCGGCGGTGCCGTCCCCGCCGGCGATCGCCATCTCGGGGTTGCGACCCACCCGGATGTCGTGCGGTCGCACCAGGGCGCCGTTCAGTGTGGAGACCGCGCCCAGGAACGACATCACGAACGCGTTCGCCGGGGCGTCATAGACGTCGGTCGGGGATCCGATCTGCTCGATACGACCGTGATTGAGCACCGCGATCCGGTCGGCGACGTCCAACGCCTCGGCCTGATCGTGGGTGACCAGCACCGTGGTCACGTGCACCTCGTCGTGCAGGCGGCGCAGCCAGGCCCGCAGATCCTCACGCACCTTGGCATCCAGCGCACCGAACGGCTCATCGAGCAGCAGCACCTGCGGGTCGACCGCCAGGGCTCGCGCCAGCGCCATCCGCTGCCGCTGACCACCGGAGAGCTGATTGGGATAGCGACCCTGAAACCCGCTCAGCCCCACCACTTCCAGCAGGTTGTCGACCTTATCCTTGATCTCCGCCTTGGGCCGCTTGCGGACCTTGAGCCCGAACGCCACGTTGTCGCGGACCGTCAGGTGCTTGAAGGCCGCGTAATGCTGGAAGACGAACCCGATGCCGCGGCGCTGCGGGGGCACCCGGGTCACGTCGCGGCCGTAGATCGTGACGGTTCCCGAGTCGGGTTGGTCGAGGCCGGCGATGGTACGCAGCAGGGTCGATTTGCCCGAACCGCTGGGACCCAACAACGCTGTCAGCGACCCGGTCGGCACGACGAAGTCCACGTGGTCCAGTGCGACGAAATCGCCGTAGTGCTTGTAGGCGTCGCGCACGATGATGGCGAGGTCGCCCCGGCCGGTACCGGCGTCTGTCACGTCATCCTCCTCGTCAGGCCTGTCTCGCCGCTCGTGCGCGGCGGGCGTCGAGCACCACCTGGAAAATCAGCACCAGCACCGCAACCCCCATCAACAGGGTCGACAGCGCGTAGGCGCCGTACTCGACACCGCGGTTGTATCGGTCCGAAACAAGCAATGTCAGTGTTTGCGACTTCCCCGGCAGGTTCGACGACACGATGAGCACCGCACCGTATTCCCCCAGGGTACGTGCGATTGTCAACACGATGCCGTAGGTCAGGCCCCACCGGATGGACGGCAGCGTGATCTGCCAAAACGTCTGCCACCAGCCCGAACCCAGCGTCGCCGCCGCCTCCTCCTGGTCGGTTCCCAGCTCATGCAGCACCGGCTCCACTTCACGCACCACGAACGGCAGGGTGACGAAGATGCTGGCGAGCACGATGCCCGGCAGGCCGAAGATGATCTTGAACCCGAGGTCTTTTTCGACGAACCCCAGCGCACCGCCCGAACCCCACAACACGATCAACGCCACGCCCACGATGACAGGCGAAACCGCGAACGGCAGATCGATGATCGCCTGGAGCACGCCCTTACCGCGAAACCTGTTGCGCGCGAGCACCAATGCCGTCGGGATTCCGAAAACCACGTTGAGCGGCACCACGATCGCCACCACCAACAGCGTCAAGTTCAGTGCCGAGATCGCCGCGGGGGTGCTCACCCAGGCGTAGAACTGACCGAACCCGGGGCGAAATGTCCGCCACAGGATCAACGTCACCGGCACGACCAGCAACACGAAGATGTAGCCGAGCGCCACGAAGCGCAGCGAATAACGGACTCCCGCCGACGACGTCACCCGGCCAGCTCCTCGCGTTTGGCCGCGCGCCCACCCACGACCCGCAAGACGAGCAGGACGACGAACGAAATCGCCAACAACACAATGGATATCGCGGCGGCACCGGTGCGGTCGTCGTTCTCGATCAAGGTCCGTATCCACTGCGATGACACTTCGGTCTTGCCCGGCACCGCGCCGCCGATCAGTACCACCGACCCGAACTCGCCGATCGCGCGTGAAAACGCCAGGCCCGCACCGGACAACAACGCCGGCAGGAGGGCCGGCAGCACCACGGAGGTGAAGACCTTCGGGCCGCTGGCGCCCAGCGAGGCCGCCGCCTCCTCGACGTCGCGGTCCAACTCCAACAGCACGGGCTGGACCGCGCGGACCACGAACGGCAGCGTGACGAAAGCCAACGCCACCGCCACACCCCACGCGGTGTGCTGCAGGTGCAGCCCCACCGGGCTGTTGTTGCCGTACAGAGCCAGCATGACCAGGCTGGCGACGATGGTGGGCAGCGCGAACGGTAGGTCGATGATCGCGTCGACGAGTCGCTTCCCGACGAAGTCGTCGCGTACCAGCACCCAGGCGATCACCAGGCCAAAAATCAGGTTGAGCACAGTCACCCCGGCCGAGATCGTCAGGGTCACCCGGAACGACTCCAGCGCGGCGTTCGAGGTGACCGCGAGCCAGAACGCGTGCCAGCCGCCGCCTGCGGACTGCCAGGCGATCGCCGCCAGCGGCAGCAGCACGATCACCGACAGCCACACCGTGGCCACCCCGACCCGCAGGCCGGTGGTGCCACGGTCCCGCCCGGGCAGCGGCCCGTGCCCGGCATCACCGCTGAGTTCGGGCCGGATTGCCAGCGGGTCCGGCGTGATGGCCGTCATCCGGTGGCCTGCGTGTAGATCTTGGTGATACTGCCGGTGTTCTTGTCGAACAGCTGCGGATCCGCGGTGCTCCAGCCGCCGAGGTCGGCGATGGTCCACAGTTTGGTCGGCACCGGATATTGGGTGCGGAAGTCGGCGGCGACTGAGGGGTCGACCGGCCGGAAACCGGCCTGCGCCCATACCTTTTGGGCCGCGGCCGTGTACTGGAAGTTCTTGAAGGCGACCGCGGCCTCCAGATGAGGGCTGGTGTTGACGACGGCGACCGGGTTGTCGATTTTGAAGGTCTGCGGCACGTTGACGTGGTCGACCGCTTTGCCGGCCCGCTCGGTGGCGATGGCCTCGTTCTCGTAGCTGATGAGCACGTCACCGCTGCCCTGGACGAAGACGTCGGTGGCCTCGCGCCCCGATCCGGGACGGAGTTTGACGTGCTCGGTCACCAGCTTCTTGATGAAATCCACACCGGCCGCGCTGTTAGCGCCCCCTTCGCTCTTGACGGCGTACGGCGCGAGCAGATTCCACTTGGCCGACCCCGAACTGAGCGGGCTGGGTGTGATGACCTCAATGCCGGGCCGCAATAGGTCATCCCAGTCCTTGATGTTTTTCGGATTGCCCTTGCGCACCACCAGCGTGACCACCGAGCCAAACGGGGTTCCCTTGGTGGCGTCGGTGTTCCAGTCCTTGGAAACCTTGCCGGCCTTGACCAATCGGGCGATGTCGGGTTCGACGGAGAAGTTCACGACGTCGGCCGGCTTGCCGTCGGCGACACCGCGGGATTGGTCGCCGGAGGCCCCATAGGAGGTCACCACCTGCACGCCCTTGCCTTCGTCGGAGGCATTGAACGCCGGAATCACCTTGCTCCATCCGGGTTCTGGGACCGAGTAGGCAACCAGCGTGATGCTGGTGCGCGCCCCGGCCAGTCCGCCGCCGCCGACGGCATCGCTGGGACCGCCATGACACCCGGCGACGAGGCCCGCTATCGAAACCAGGGCGAAGACAGGCCGCCAACGCAATGCGGTCCTGATATCCATCGAAGGCCTTCCGGTGCGGAGCTGATCGGATTTCGGTCCCGTCTCAGCGGAAAGGCAACTAGAACTTCAGGAGAATCCGAGAACTCCAGAACCAGACCGCACACGGGTTTGGGAGTCAGCGACAACAGTGCACGAGGGCATAGCACCCGGGAATGCCCAACGTCACGCGCATGGCGGGAAGCCTAACAGGAATTGACGGTGCCGCCACCGCAGGCCGGCGCCTAGCAAAGGCGTCCAGGGGCCTTACCGGTGCATCAAATGGGTTACCAGCCACGTGCCGATCACCAGCGCCATCAAGATGAGGAGAACGAGCGTCACGTGCGACCGAGGCATGCGCGTTTACCCGGGTGTCTCGCCGGCATCGCGGGCGCGGCCCATCAACTCGATGCCCTTGCCGAGCAGGCCGTCAAGCAGGGCTGCCGTCACGTAGGCCACCGCCAGCACGACCGGCATCACCACCGCGGCCTGCAGTACGAACGGGAGCCCCGAAAGCCACAGCTCGTTGCCGTCCCACCAATTGAGGAACGCGTTCACGGAGCTCACCCTATTCGGGGGTGCGGCACAAAACCAATGCGCGGAGATCAGCGCCTGAGTAGCTGCGCGCCACGCCGCCGCGGCGAAACGTTGGACGCAGGGCCGCCGCGCGGTCGATGATATCCAGATGGTTCTGCATGTTCAGCCCGATGACCAACCGGCCGACACCATGCCCGACGCAGCGTTTCAAACGGCATCCGCAACGTCGATGTCTTCCTCCATCGACCTGCGCACACCCGGACCCCTTGCCCCCAGTGCAGCGCTGCGTAACCCGTTTCCGCCGATCGCCGATTACGCGTTCCTGTCGGACTGGGAAAACACCTGCCTGATCTCCCCGGCCGGGTCGGTGGAGTGGCTGTGTGTGCCGCGGCCGGACTCGCCGAGCGTGTTCGGGGCGATCCTGGACCGCAGCGCCGGCCATTTCCGGTTGGGCCCTTACGGCGTCTCGGTGCCGTCGGCCCGCCGGTATCTTCCGGGCAGCCTCATCATGGAGACCACCTGGCAGACGCACACCGGGTGGCTGATCGTGCGCGACGCGCTGGTGATGGGCCCCTGGCACGACCTCGACCGGCGATCGCGGACGCACCGTCGCACCCCGATGGACTGGGACGCCGAGCACATCCTGCTGCGCACGGTGCGCTGCGTCAGCGGCACCGTCGAGCTGATGATGAGCTGCGAGCCGGCGTTCGACTACCACCGGGTGGGGGCCACCTGGGAATACTCCGCCAACGCGTACGGCGAGGCGATCGCGCGCGCCGCCAAGCAACCCGATGCCCACCCGACGCTGCGGCTCACCACCAACTTGCGGATCGGCCTGGAAGGCCGGGAAGCGCGCGCACGCACCCGGATGAAAGAGGGCGACGACGTGTTCGTCGCGCTGAGCTGGACCAAACACCCTGCGCCGCAGACCTACGAAGAAGCCGCCGACAAGATGTGGCAGACGACCGAGTGCTGGCGGCAGTGGATCAACATCGGTAACTTCCCCGACCACCCCTGGCGGGCATACCTGCAACGTAGCGCGCTCACGCTGAAGGGGCTGACGTACTCGCCCACGGGCGCGCTGCTGGCGGCCAGCACCACGTCGCTGCCGGAAACACCGCAGGGCGAACGCAACTGGGACTACCGCTACGCCTGGGTGCGTGACTCCACGTTCGCGCTGTGGGGCCTCTACACCCTCGGGCTCGACCGCGAGGCCGACGATTTCTTCGCCTTCATCGCCGATGTCTCGGGGGCCAACCACAACGAGCGGCACCCGCTGCAGGTCATGTACGGCGTGGGCGGCGAGCGCAGCCTGGTCGAAGAAGAGCTGCATCACCTGTCCGGCTACGACCAGGCCCGGCCGGTGCGCATCGGTAACGGGGCCTTCGACCAGGTCCAGCACGACATCTGGGGCTCCATCCTCGATTCCTTCTACCTGCACGCCAAGTCGCGCGAGCAGGTCCCGGAGACGTTGTGGCCGGTGCTGAAAAAGCAAGTGGAAGAGGCGATCAAGCACTGGCGCGAGCCCGACCGCGGGATCTGGGAGGTGCGCGGGGAACCGCAGCACTTCACGTCGTCGAAGGTGATGTGCTGGGTGGCGCTCGACCGCGGGGCGAAGCTGGCCGAGCGCCAGGGCGAGAAGAGCTACGCCCAGCAGTGGCGGGCCATCGCTGAGGAGATCAAGGCCGACATCCTGGCGCACGGCGTGGATTCGCGCGGGGTATTCACCCAGCGCTACGGCAGCGATGCCCTGGACGCCTCGCTGCTGTTGGTGGTGCTGACGCGGTTCCTGCCGCCGGACGACCCGCGGATACGCAACACCGTGCTGGCGATCGCCGACGAACTCACCCAGGAAGGCCTGGTGCTGCGCTACCGGGTCGAGGAGACCGACGACGGCCTGTCCGGCGAGGAGGGCACCTTCACAATCTGCTCGTTCTGGCTGGTATCGGCGCTGGTCGAAATTGGGGAGGTCCGGCGCGCCAAACGCCTGTGTGAGCGATTGCTGTCCTACGCCAGCCCGCTGCACCTCTACGCCGAGGAAATCGAGCCGCGCACCGGCCGGCAGCTGGGTAACTTCCCGCAGGCGTTCACCCACCTGGCGCTGATCAACGCGGTGGTGCACGTCATCCGGGCCGAGGAGGAGGCCGACGGCTCCGGAATGTTCCAGCCCGCCAACGCGCCGATGTGACGTGGCGATCGCAAGGGCGGCCGTGGCGATCGCGAGCGCGGAGCCGCGCGAAGCGGGTCGCCACATCAGGTGAGCCGGGCGCCCACGTCAACTGCGGGCGCTGAGTCTGTCCATGAGCGCGTGGGTGAGGTCGATGGCGGTGGTGTTGATGTCGCCGTTGCCCTCATCTCCTGGACCAAAGATGGGAATGAAGTCGACCGTCACGTCGACCAAGTAAGGTCCCTTGACGCCAAGGGCCCGGGCCATGGGGATTGGGTTCAAAACCGAGTGCGGGCCGGACCCCATCGAAACCGTAGCCGCGACAACCGAATCCAGGACGCGTACGTCGGAGATGGCGTCCGAACCGTACACATCGACGGGCTTCACGGTCAGCGTGGTCCCGTCGCACTTCTGCCACTGCGCGGCGAACCTGGCGAATAGCGCGTCGGCGTCCGCGGGCGTCCGCAACGCGACGATGCCTTCCTCGACACTGTCGACCTTCACGGAATCACCTTTGTGCACCCACATTTCGGCCGCCGTTTCTTGCATCGGCGCGGAGCCGTACTGGCCCCGCTGCATCCAATGGACCACACCGATGCAGTCGGCGGGCTGCGCGTCATCCCAAGTGGTTCCCAATTTGTCGCCGCCCCCGAACTCCGAATAGTGCGGGTACGGTTGGAACGGCTGATCGAGCATCTTTGCCAGCGCGGTTCCGTCGAACAACGCGCGTTTGATGGCTGGTACCCGCCCCACGTTCGGTGCCAGACTTCCTGTGCCAGCGGTGGTTTCGGTGCAGCCGCTCACCAGCAGCACGGCGACCATCGCGGCCAGTGAGCACCAGCGGCTCTTCACCCCTCGCCGTCCCCTCGGTTTCGGCGCTGCGTCAGCTCAGCGCGTTGACCTTGTCCATCATGGCGTGCGCGATGTCGAGTGCGCTGCTGTTGATGTCGGCCGATCCCGGGTCGGTGGATCGTCGCCCGCCGAAGAAAACCACCTCGACTTCGACGAGGCAGTTCGACCGGATAGCAATGGCCCGCGCCTGCGGGGTGGGCCGCAGGGCCGGCATGTTGGGCAGCACCGAGGTCGCGGTCTTGGTCGCCGCGATGGTGGTAGCGGTGCCGCGGACATCGCTGATGACGTTCGTGGTGCTGATCGGGCCCGTCTGTTCCGATGTCGTCATGCCGTTGCATTGTTGCCACTGCTGGGAGAATTGCGCGAACAGCGCTTGAGCCTGCGCGGCCGACGGCAGCGTGACCACGCCCTCCATCACGGTGATCACCTGGGCCGGTTCGCCGTTGTTCCACCACGACTCCGACGCGACGTCCTGCACGTCAGCGGACCGGTACACGCTCTTCTGCAGCATCGCCGTCACGCCCAGGCAACCCGCCTGCGACGTCGACCGCCTGACCTGATAGAGCTTCTCGGGGCCGCCGACTTGGGCCGGATCCCGGGAGATCAAGGTCTGGTCGAGCATCCGCGACAGGGCCGCGCCGTCGAGCAGCACCTTGCTGACCGTCGGACCGCTCAGCGGCCGCAGCTTCAGGTTCGGCGCCGGCTTCGCCGTGCCGTCCACGACCGCACCACAACCCGTCACCAGCGCGGCGAGCGCCGCGAGCGTCGCCGCCGCTTTGAGTATCCGCATGGTTACTTCTTGCCCTTGTCCCCCGCCGCGTCCGCGGACAGCGCCGCGACGAACGCTTCCTGCGGCACGTCGACCCGCCCGATGGTCTTCATCCGCTTCTTGCCTTCCTTCTGCTTCTCCAGAAGTTTGCGCTTACGGGTGATGTCGCCGCCGTAGCACTTGGACAGCACATCCTTGCGGATGGCTCGGATGTTTTCGCGCGCAATGATTTTCGATCCGATGGCCGCCTGGACCGGCACTTCGAACTGCTGGCGCGGGATCAGCTCTTTGAGCTTGGTGGTCATCTTGTTGCCGTAGGCCGAGGCGCCGTCCTTGTGCACGATCGCGCTGAACGCGTCGACCGCCTCGCCCTGCAACAGGATGTCGACCTTGACCAGCTGGGCCTCCTGCTCGCCGGCCTCCTCGTAGTCGAGGCTGGCGTAGCCGCGGGTGCGTGACTTCAAGGAATCGAAGAAATCGAAGATGATCTCGCCCAGCGGCATGGTGTAGCGCAGCTCCACGCGTTCAGGCGACAGGTAATCCATCCCGCCGAGCTCGCCGCGACGCGACTGGCACAGTTCCATGATGGTGCCGATGAATTCGCTCGGCGCGATGATCGTGGTCTTGACCACCGGCTCGTAGACCTCGCGAACCTTGCCTTCCGGCCAGTCCGACGGGTTGGTCACCACGATCTCGGTGTTGTCGTCCTTGACCACGCGATAGACGACGTTGGGTGACGTCGAAATCAGGTCGAGGTTGAACTCTCGCTCCAGGCGCTCCCGGGTGATCTCCATGTGCAGCAGACCCAGGAAGCCGCAACGGAATCCGAACCCCAGTGCCACCGACGTCTCCGGCTCGTAGGTCAGGGCCGCGTCGTTGAGTTGCAGCCTGTCCAGCGCGTCGCGCAGGTTCGGGTAATCGGAGCCGTCCACCGGATACAAACCCGAGTAGACCATCGGCCTGGGTTCGCGGTATCCGGTCAGCGCCTCGGTGGCGCCGTGGCGGGCCGCCGTCACGGTGTCACCGACCTTGGATTGGCGGACGTCCTTGACGCCGGTGATCAGGTAGCCCACCTCCCCCACGCCCAGGCCGCCGCTGGCCTTCGGCTCGGGCGAGACGATGCCTACCTCGAGCAGTTCGTGCGTGGCGCCGGTGGACATCATCGCGATGCGTTCGCGCGGGGTGATCTTGCCGTCGACCACCCGGACGTAGGTCACCACGCCGCGGTAGATGTCGTAGACCGAGTCGAAGATCATCGCCCGCAGCGGCGCGTCGGCGTTGCCCTGCGGGGGCGGCACCTCGCGCACCACATGGTCGAGCAGGTCGGCGACGCCGTCGCCGGTCTTGCCGGAGACGCGCAGCACGTCGCCCGGCTCGCAGCCGATGATGTGGGCGATCTCGGCGGCGTAGCGGTCGGGGTCGGCGGCGGGCAGGTCGATCTTGTTCAGCACCGGGATGATGTGCAGGTCGCGATCCAGCGCCAGGTAGAGGTTGGCCAGGGTCTGCGCCTCGATGCCCTGCGCGGCGTCGACCAGCAGCACCGCGCCCTCGCACGCCTCCAGCGCGCGCGACACCTCATAGGTGAAGTCGACGTGGCCCGGGGTGTCGATCAGGTGCAGCACGAATTCTTTTCCGGCATCGGGGCCGCCGGAGACTTTCCACGGCAGGCGCACGTTCTGGGCCTTGATGGTGATCCCGCGCTCACGCTCGATGTCCATCCGGTCCAGGTACTGGGCGCGCATCGACCGCTCGTCGACGACGCCGGTGAGCTGGAGCATCCGGTCGGCCAGCGTGGACTTGCCGTGGTCGATGTGGGCGATGATGCAGAAATTCCGAATCTGCGCCGGCGCGGTGAAGGTCTTGTCGGCGAAACTGCTGATGGGAATCTCCTGGTGCGTGCAAGCTTGATGCGGTGCTTCGCGGCCGTTTCTAGCGCGGTTCGCGGGTATGTCCAGCGTATCCAGACTTGCCGCCGGGACCTACTTGGACACAGTCGCAGCCGACCGCTCGCGTCTATGCTGCGACTATGGCGTCTCCCCGGAAATCCCAGTGGAAGACGTTTCAGCGGTTCGCCGAGAATTTGGTGTTCAACGGCGCCCCGCGCCTGGTCCGGCAGGTGCAGAACTCCCAGACCGTGCTGCGCGAGCTGCAGCAAGCGGTGAGGATCACCGCCAACGTCATCGCCGCGGTCGCGCCGCCGCCTTCCGACGCGCCCGCCCCCGGTCGGCCGGTGACCAGCGGCAGCCTCCCGACCGCGCAGCGGGCCCGCAGGCTGGTGTACGCGCCGAGCCTGGACGGCAGGGCCGATCCCGGCGAGATCGTCTGGACGTGGGTGGTCTACGAGGACGATCCCACCCGGGGAAAGGACCGACCCGTGCTGGTCGTGGGGCGCGACCGCGGCATCCTGCTGGGGTTGATGGTGTCCAGCCAGGAGCGCCATTCCGTGAACCCCGACTGGGTCGGAATCGGTTCCGGCCCTTGGGATTACGAGGGCAGGAAGAGCTGGGTCCGGCTGGACCGGGTGCTCGACGTACCCGAAGAGGGCATTCGTCGCGAGGGCGCGATCCTGGATCGGGAGATCTTCGACGCGGTGGCGGCCCGGCTGCGCGCCGACTACTCCTGGCGCTGAGCCTTCGCCGAGCGTGCAACCACGGCGAGAAAACGACAGAATTCTCGCCCTGAGTGCACGTTCGGCGAGCGAAAGCTGACGCCGGCCGATCAGCCGGGCGATCAGCCTTGGGTGATGTAGGACTGCAGCTGCTGCTGCTCGGCCTCGAGTTCTTCCATCCGGGTCTTCACCACGTCACCGATGCTGACGATGCCGATCAGCTTCTTGCCGTCCAGCACCGGCACGTGCCGCACCCGGTTCTTGGTCATCAGCACGCTGATCGCGTCGACCTCGTCGGTCTTTGTGCACGTGGCCAGCATGCTGGTCATGATCTTGGAAACCGGGCGAGACAGCACGCTGGCGCCATGAGTGTGTAGCTGGCGCACGACATCGCGCTCCGACACGATTCCGACGACGCCCTCGGCGCCGACCACCACCATGGCGCCGATGTTCTGCTCGGTGAGGCCCGCAAGCAGCTCACGAACCGTCGCGTCCGGGTTGATCGTCACCACCGCCGCGCCCTTATTCCGCAAGACGTCCGCAATCCGCATCAAGGCCTCCAGCCGGGTTTGTGATCCGCTTCACATCAGGCTACGGCTAACTCGCGCGGTGGAAAAGGCGCCGAGAGAACCTGCACTCAGATTGTGTCCCGGCCCCGGATCGCTCGATTGGGCCACTGTTCGCGGCCGGGGCCTGCAAGATGGGGCCATGATCGAGGTCACCCTGCTGGGCACCGGAAGTCCGATCCCCGACCCGAACCGCGCCGGGCCGTCGACCCTGGTGCGGGCCGGCGGGCAGGTGTTCCTGGTGGACTGCGGGCGTGGCGTGCTCCAGCGCGCGGCCGCGGTCGGGGTGGGCGCGGCCGGATTGTCGGCGTTGCTGCTCACCCACCTGCACAGCGATCACGTCGGCGATCTGGGCGACGTCCTCATCACGCGGTGGATCAGCACCTTCGCCCCCGATCCCGCGCCGCTGCCGATCATCGGGCCGCCCGGCACCGCCGAACTGGTGCAGGCGACGCTCAAGGCGTTCCACCACGACATCGGCTACCGGATCGCCCACCACGCCGACCTGAATGCGCCGCCGGCCGTGGAGGTCCACGAATACACCGACGGTCCCGTGTGGGAGCGCGACGGCGTATCGATTCGGGTGGGGCCCACCGATCACCGGCCGGTGGCCCCGACGATCGGCTTTCGCATCGAATACGAGGGTGCCTCGGTGGTGCTCGCCGGCGACACCGTGCCGTGCGCGGGCCTGGACAACCTGGCGGCCGGTGCCGGCGCCCTGGTGCACACGGTGATCCGCAAGGACATCGTCGCCACCATCCCGCAGCAGCGGCTCGTCGACATCTGCGACTACCACTCGTCGGTACAAGAGGCGGCCGCCACCGCGGCCCGCGCGGGCGTGGGCACCCTCGTCATGACGCACTATGTGCCGGCGCTGGTGCCCGGCCAGGAAGAGCAGTGGCGGGCGCTGGCCGCCGGGGAGTTCGGTGGGCGCATCGAGCTCGGCGACGACCTGCACCGGGTTCAGGTCGACGCGCCGTCCTGACGCAACGGAGCTCACCGGGATGACGAATCCCGGTGCGCCGCACGGCTAATGACGACACCTGCTGCCACCAGCCAGGTCAACGCCGACACCCGCGCGATCGGCAACAGGACACCCAGCGGGGGCCAGATCAACACCCACGCCGCCGATTCGGCGAGGACGGCTGTGGCCAGGCCGAACCGGGCGAGCGGTCCGCGCAGCACTCCCCCGGTCCGCCCGGACGCCGCCATCGCGGCGACCAACAGCCCCAACGCCACGATGTGGCCCGGGCCGCCGGTGAGGAAGACCAGCATGTAGAGCGCTCTGACCAACCCGGTGTCGGCACTGACTTCCGGCCACGACAGCGTCCAACCCAACAGGCCGGCGAACCCGAGTGCCCCGGCGGCCAAGATGCCCCCTGTGAGCGCGATCGCGGCGCGGCCGGGGCCGGCGCCCAGTTGTCTCAGCCGCGCGGCGGCCGTCGCCGCGTAGAGCGCCAGCGGCACCGACGACGCGAACATCGCGACGGCGATGACGCGCACGGCCGCCGGCTGGGTACGCACGTACGCGGCCACCGCACCGACGGGGCCGTACGGCAACGGCATGACGCCACCCATCGTGACTCCGATGGCGATCCCGCCGAAGAGCAGCCCGATGCAGAGCAGGGACAGCGCGGTCAGGGGCGGCTCGCGATGGTTGGCGTCGCGCCGGGCCGCGCCGTCGGGGGAATCGGTCATTACGCAACGGTATTCCCGGCTAGGCCAGCCGGGTGACCTCGACGATGACGTCGAGGTCGGTGGCGCCCTGCCCGGAGTAGATGCCTCTCAGCGGGGAAACATCGGCGTAGTCGCGGCCCGCACCCACGCCGACGTACTGCTCGGTGATCTCGGCGTCGTTGGTGGGGTCATAGCTCCACCACGCGCCCGTCCACGCCTCGATCCAGGCGTGACTTCGCCCGTCCACGGTGTCCCCAACGACGGCGTCGCGTTTGGGATGCAAATATCCCGACACGTAGTGCGCCGGAATCCCCATGCCGCGCAACAACATCAGCGACAAGTGCACGAAATCCTGGCAGACGCCCTTGCCCTCTTTGAGGGCGTCCAGCCCGGACGAGTGCACGCTGGTGGTCCCCGGAAGGTAGCCCAGTTGGTCGCGCACCCAATTGGCCGCGGCGACAACGGCTTCGGCCGGCCCGTGGGTTTTGCTGATCTTCTTGCCCACCGACGCCACCCGCTTGCTGGCCGGGGTGTGCTCGGTGGGACGGAGCAGCTCGTCGAAGCGGTCGATCACCCCATCCGAGTGCAGGTCGTCCCAGCCCACCTCGGTGTTCGGCCCCTCGGCGCGTTCGGTCTCGACGACCGAGGAGGACATCACCGTGAGATCGGTGTGCGGCGCGTGCAGGTCGAACGCCGTCACCGCGGTGCCCCAATAGTCGATGTAGCGGTAGGACCGGGTTGCCGGGATGGTTTCGACCCGGTTGAGGATGACGTTCTGGCGGTTGTTCGACCGCGGGGTCAGCCGCGCTTCGTTGTAGGAGGCGGTCACCGGGGACTGGTAGGCGTAGCCCGTGGTGTGCACCACCCGCAGCCGCCACATCAGCCGTCCTCCTTCCTGCTGACCAGTCGGGTGCGCTGGCCGGCGTCCGACCACGCCACCCACGGCGTGACGTGAAAGTACTGCAACGCCAAGGCTTCTCCGACATCGCGGCAGGTGCGCTGCAGGCCCGCCAGCCGGATTTCCAATGTCTCCAGCAGTACACCGGGCTGGACGAACTCCAATTCACTGCGGGCCTGCCCGAGCAACCGCTGGGTCTCGGCGGTGGCCCCGATCCGGCTCTGCCGGTTGTGGACGAGTTCGTCGAGGTTGTGTTCGGCCAGGCGCAGCGAGTAGAACACCGAACGCGGAAAAAGCCGGTCGAGCAACATAAACTCGACGACTCGGCCCGCATCGAGCACACCGCGATAGGTGCGCAGATAGGTGTCATGCGCGCCCGCCGAGCGCAGCAGCGTCACCCACGCCGGGGACGAGGCGCTGTCTCCGACCCGCGACAGCAACAGCCGCACCGTCATGTCCACCCGCTCGATCGCGCGGCCCAGCACCATGAAGCGATATCCGTCGTCGCGCGACAACGTCGAGTCGGCCAAGCCGGCGAACATCGCCGCCCGCCGCTCGACGAACGACAAAAAGTCATGTGGCCCAAGGCGTTTGGCGGCACGTTCGCGCTCAGGCAGGGCGTGGTAGGTGGTGTTGAGGCACTCCCAGATCTCGCTGGACGTCACCTCCCGCGCCGACTTCGCGTTTTCCCGCGCCGCGGTGATGGCGTCGACGATCGAGGAGCCACCCTGGGCGTTGGTGCTATAGGCCACCAGATCGGTCAGCGACCACACGTCCAGGGCATGATCCGGCGGGTCGATGCCGAGCACCCGCAGCAGCAGGCGCGAAGCCTGATCCGGGTCGACGCTGGAATCCTCGAGCAATTGGTGCAGCGCCACGTCCAGAATTCGCGCCGTGTCATCGGCGCGTTCGACGTAGCGGCCGATCCAGTAGAGCGCCTCGGCGTTGCGCGCCAGCATCAGCGGATCACGATCTGCTGCTGCTGCTGTTGCGGGGGTTGGCCGTCCTGCGCCGCATCGGCCTGACCGTCCACGGCCGCGTCCGCCATGGAATCCGGCAACGCACGCACCACCTCCGCCGCCTCGAGTTCGTGGTCGCCGGCCGATGCCCGCGACGCCAACACCCAGGTGTCCTTCGAGCCGCCGCCCTGGCTGGAATTGACCACCCGCGACCCCTCGACCAGGGCCACCCGGGTCAGCCCGCCGGGCAACACCCACACGTCGTTGCCGTCGTTGACCGCGAAGGGCCGCAGGTCGACGTAGCGGGGCGCCAGCGCACTGCCGACCTGGGTCGGCACGGTCGACAGCTCCATCATCGGCTGGGCGATCCAGCTCCGTGGATCGTCGCGAACCTTCTTGGCGACGGTAGCCAACTCCTTCTCGGAGGCCTCCGGGCCGAACACGATCCCGTAGCCGCCGGACCCCTCGACCGGCTTGAGAACCAGCTCGTCGAGCCGGTCGAGCACCTCTTCGCGTTCGTCGTCGAGCCAGCAGCGCAGCGTTTCCACGTTGGCCAGCAACGGTTTCTCACCCAGGTAGTACTCGATCATGGTGGGCACGTAGGTGTAGACGAGTTTGTCGTCGCCGACGCCGTTGCCGATCGCGCTGGAGATGACGACGTTTCCGGCGCGGGCGGCATTGACCAGGCCGGCCACCCCCAGCACCGAGTCGGCGCGGAACTGCAGCGGATCCAGGAAGGCGTCGTCGATGCGCCGATAGATGACGTCGACCTGGCGCTCCCCTTCGGTGGTGCGCATGTACACCTGGTTGTCGCGGCAGAACAGGTCGCGCCCTTCGACCAGCTCGACCCCCATCTGACGGGCCAGCAGCGAATGCTCGAAATACGCCGAGTTGTACACACCCGGGGTGAGCACCACCACCGTCGGGTCGGCCTCGTTGGTGGCCGCGGAGTTGCGCAGCGACCGCAGCAGGTGGGCGGCGTAATCGTCCACCGAACGCACGCGATGGGTGGCGAACAGGTTGGGGAAGACGCGCGCCATGGTGCGCCGGTTCTCCATGACGTAGGAGACGCCCGAGGGCGAGCGCAGGTTGTCCTCGAGGACCCGGAAATCGCCCTTTTCGTCGCGAATCAAATCGATGCCGGCGACGTGGATCCGCACCCCGTTGGGCGGGACGATGCCCATCGCCTCGCGGTGAAAATGCTCGCAGGAGGTGATCAAGCGACGAGGGATCACCCCGTCGTTGAGGATTTCCTGGTCACCGTAGATGTCGTCGAGGTAGAGCTCGAGCGCTTTGACCCGCTGGATGATGCCGCGCTCCAGCCGCGTCCACTCGGCCGCCGAGATGACCCGCGGCACCAGGTCCAGCGGAAAGGGCCGCTCCTGGCCCGACAACGAGAAGGTGATGCCCTGGTCGAGGAACGCGCGGGAGAGCGCTTCGGCGCGGGCTTCGAGCTCCGAGGCGTCCGACGGCGCAAGCTCGGCATAAATGCCGCGGTAGGGGCCGCGAACAGCGCCCTGGGCGTCGAACATCTCATCGAACGCTATGTCGTAGGCGTCCGAGGACGTGTTGTATCCGCCGAAAATGCGCTCAGATCGCGCAGCGCGAAAACCCCGCCTGGTCTGATCAAGCTGGTTCGTCAGACTCACTGTTCAGATGCTGCCTCAAATCGACGTTATGGCAGCCCACGTGTTCCCGTTTTGGGAGAAAACGTAACTCACTGCTAACCTGGGCAATCGCTGTGGTGATTTCCGGCGCCCAACCAAACGTCTGATCGAAGAAGGAACTCGAGCGTGGCCAACATCAAGTCGCAGCAGAAGCGCAACAAGACGAACGAGCGCGCTCGCCTGCGCAACAAGTCGGTGAAGTCGTCGCTGCGCACCGCTGTCCGCGCGTTCCGCGAGGCTACCCACGCCGGCGACAAAGAGAAGGCCGCCGAGCTGCTGGTGTCGACCAACCGCAAGCTGGACAAGGCCGCCAGCAAGGGCGTGATCCACAAGAACCAGGCGGCAAACAAGAAGTCGGCGCTGGCGCAGGCCCTCAACAAGCTCTGAGGCCTCAAGCGTCAGCGGCCGCGCTGCGAAGCTAGCTCGGCAACCTTTCTGACCGCGGATTCCAGGGCGTAATCGGCGTCCGCCACCGCCCCCTTGACGTTCGCGTTGAGCGCGGCGACAACCTTCATCGCGGTGGCCACCGTGTCGCGCGACCAATGCCGGGCTTGTTTCTGGGCCTTTTGCACCCGCCACGGCGGCATCCCCAGTTGTGACGCCATCCGGTAGGGATCGCCCGACAGCGGGCCGACCCGGCCGATGGTGTGAATCGCCTCGGCCAGCGCGTCCGCCAGCACCACCAGGGGCTCCCCCCGCATCATCGCCCACCGCAGCGCCTCGGCCGCTCCCTCGATATCGCCGGCCACCGCCTTGTCGGCGATGTCGAAGCCCTTCACCTCGGCCTTGCCGCTGTGATAGCGGCGCACCGCGGCGGCGTCGACCGCTCCGCCGGTGTCGGCGACCAGTTGGGAGCAGGCGGACGCCAACTCCCGCAGGTCGGAGCCGACCGCGTCCAGCATCGCCGTCACCGTCCGCTCGTCGGCCTTGACCCGCAGAGCCCGGAACTCCTTGCGGACGAAGTCGATGCGTTCGCTGAGTTTGGTGATCCGCGCGCAGGGGTGCACCTCGGCGCCGAGCTTCTCGAGGTCGGTGGCCAGCGCCTTGGCCCGGCCGCCGCCCGAGTGCACCACCACCAGCACGACACCCGCCGGCATGTCGGTTGCGGCCGAAACAATCACCGCGGCAGCGTCTTTGCCCGCTTCGCCGGCGGCCTCCAGCACGACGATGCGCTCGTCGGCGAACAGCGAGGGGCTCAGCAGCTCGGCGAGCTCATAGGTGCTGACGTCGCCGGCCCGCATCCGGTTGACCGGGATGTCCTCGTCCTTGGGGGCGCCGGCCCTATTGCGCGCCGACCGCAGCACGTCGGCCACCGCCCGCTCGACCAGCAGTTCCTCGTCTCCGAGCACCAGGTGCAACGGCGAAACCTCGCTCACCCCACGATGGTGTCACGACCGACCGACGATCTCGCCTGCGGATCCGGCGGCCGCGGGGGTGGGCGCCGGGACGTCCTAGGCCCGATGGTGCCGACCCGCTGCGCCCGGCGCATGCGCCGCGCTTGCGATCGGCACTATCCCAGCCCGGACAGCGCCCAGGCCAGCCCTGCCAGCACCGCCGCCCCCGAAACGAGGCGGAACGGGCGCCACCGCCACAGCACGATCACCAGCACCGTCACGCCGCCGACGAGCAGCACGCCGGGCACGCCGTCGGGGACGGGCGCCGTTGCGGAGGGCATGCCGGACGCCCAGCGGGCCACGCCGCCCACCCACCACAATTCGGGGCCGGTGAAGCGAATCAGCAGCCGCGCGGCCCCCGGCCATGCCGTGCAGAGCGCGGCCGCCGCGGTACCCAACACCGTGATCGGCGCGATCATGGCCGCGACCGCAAGGTTGGCGGCGGCGGCGACCAGGCTGAACCGGCCGGAAATCGCGGCGACCAGAGGGGCGGTCACGATCTGCGCGGCCCAGGCGACGGCCAGCGCATCGGCCAGCGGCTTGGGGCAGCCCCGGGCCGTCAGCCGCCGCGACCAGACCGGTGCGATGACGATCAGCGCGGCGGTGGCGAGCGCCGACAACGCGAAGCCGACGTCGACGGCCAGCTGCGGGGCGACGGCCAACAACACCAGCACCGTCGCGGCAAGCGCCGGAATGGCTTGCCGCCGACGCGAAGACAGCATTCCCCCCAACGCGATGGCGCCCATCACGGCGGCCCGCAACACGCTCGCCGTCGGCTGCACGACGATCACGAAGGCCACCAACGCCAGTGCGGCAAGCACGACGGCCGTCCGGGGTCCGATCCATCGGGCCGAGAACAGCACGGCGGCGCACACGATCGTCACGTTGGCCCCCGACACCGCCATCAGGTGCGTCATACCGGCCGCGCGAAAGTCGCGGCCGGTGTCGCCGGCCACCGCGGAGGTGTCACCGAGCACCAGCGCGGGCAGCAGCGCCGCCTGCTCGCCGGGCAACGTGTCACGGACCGCCGCAGCGAATCGACTGCGCACGCCGTGCGCCGCCCGTTGCGTGGCGCCCGCGGTACCCATGGTCGGCCGGCCCGACGCGTTGAGCACCGCGACCGTCAGGTCGCGCCGCGTCGGGCGGTTGATGCGGGCGCTGAATCGCAACGGCTGGCCCACCATCAGCCCACCGAAATCTGCGGTGCGCGCGAAAACGACGACCCGGCCGGATATCTCGTCGGCGCGCAGGCGTTGCAGAGTGGCCCGGAACATCAACCGGCCGCCGCTGGACGACACCGGGCTTTCGCTCGGGGTGACCGTCACCGGAGCGGTCGTGCCGTAGGCAGCGGTGATCGGGTGGCGACCGACCGCGTCGGCGCGCAGCGCGATGGCGAACCCGAATCCCGCCCCCACGACACCGACGGCCGCAAGCGCGGCGCTGATCGCCCGTAACCGCGCACCGTGGCCGGGCCGGTGCAGCGCGTGCCACGCCAGCGCTCCGGAGGCGCCGATCAACACGACGCAGCACCAGGCGAGGGTGCGCCCGATCGGCCACCAGATCCCGCCGGCGGTCACCGCCCAGCAGGTCAGGGCCGCCGGCACCAGGCGCACGTCGACGCGCCCCGCGGGCGGGGCACCCGACCCGGGATGGTGCACCCGGGTCAGACACGGACCAGGGCGCGGAGCTTCTCCAGCCGCGCCGGTCCGATGCCGTCGACCTCGGCGATTTGGTCGACGCTGGTGAACTTGCCGTTGGCTTGCCGCCACGCCACGATGGCGGCCGCGGTGACCGGCCCGACACCCGGTAACGCATCGAGTTGCTGCACGGTCGCGGTGTTGAGGTCGACCGCCTCGCCCGTTTTCGGCGTGGCCGACCCCGGCCGCGGGGGCGGCGCTTTCGACGTGGGTGCCGATCCAGACGCCACCGAACTGCCCAGCGCCGTCGGCTGCCCCGACACCGGAGCGAGACCGACCACGATCTGCTCACCGTCGCCGAGCGGTCGGGCCATGTTCAGTCCGATGGTGTCCGCGCCGTTCACCGCGCCGCCTGCGGCCTGCAGCGCGTCGGCGATGCGGGCGCCCGGTGCGAGCGTCACGAGGCCAGGGGTGTGCACCAGGCCGACGACGCTGACGACCACGGGGTGATCCGGCCCGGCGGTGGGGCTCGCCGAGGAGCGGAGGCTCGCCGTCGACACCTTCTCCACCGGTGGCAGCTTGGCCGACATCACCGGCGCCGGCCGGTCGCGCAACAACGTGAACACCGTGACCAACACGGCCAGGGCCGCCACGATCGCCAACCCGATGGCCCCGGCGCGTCCCGGGTCGGCACGCACTTTCGCCACCCAGCTCCCGTTCTGAGACGAGTCGGGTAACCACCGCGGCAGCAGCGAATTCTGGTCGTCGTCCGGGGCGTCGTCGTTGGAGGCCGACCCGATGGGCTCGGGCTCGGCGTGCGCATCGGTATCCGGTTCGGCGCGGAGCCGTCGCTGCAGGCGCTCGGCCGGAAGTTCTGTTCGCATGCGCCGACCGTAGGTCCGCCGACCGTCCCAACCGCCCCGGCGAAGGACGCTCGCGGGCCGATCTGTGGATTAACCCGAGGCTGTGCACAGGGCCCGCACGGGATGGGCCAAGATGGAGGTTGAGCAACGACCGGCATCGCCAGAAATCGGCTCTTAGCGACGGGTCGCCGTTCACCCCGAAACGACAGGAGGCTGCCATGCAACTGGCGCTCACACCCGAGGAAGCCGCGTTCCGCGACGAACTCCGCAGCGTCTACACGACCAAGATTCCGCAGGAGTTGCGCGACCGGGTGCGCCAGGGCTCGGCGGAAGTGAACCGCGACGACATCGTCACCAGCCACAAGATTTTGCACGAGCACGGTTTGGCGGTACCGAACTGGCCGGTCGAATGGGGCGGCAAGAACTGGACGCCGACCCAGCACCAGATCTGGGCCGACGAGATGCAGCTGGCGTGCGTCCCAGAGCCGCTGAACTTCAACACCAAGATGGTGGGCCCGGTGATCGCCGAATTCGGTTCGGAGGAGGTCAAACAACGCTTCCTGCCCCCGACGGCCAACCTCGACATCTGGTGGTGCCAAGGGTTCTCCGAGCCCGAGGCCGGGTCGGATCTGGCGTCGCTGCGCACCACCGCGGTCCGCGACGGCGACAGTTATGTCGTCAACGGCCAGAAGACGTGGACCACGCTCGGCCAGTACGCGGACTGGATCTTCTGCCTGGTCCGCACCGACCCGCAGGCGCCCAAGCGTCAGGCGGGCATCTCCTTCCTGCTCTTCGACATGAACACACCGGGTACCACCCTGCGGCCCATCAAGACGATCGACGGCGGCCACGAAGTCAACGAGGTTTTTTTCGAAGACGTCCGCGTACCGGCTAATCAGCTTGTCGGAGAAGAGAACAAGGGCTGGACGTACGCGAAATTCCTGCTGGGCAACGAGCGCACCGGCATCGCCGGCGTGGGCCGGACCAAGGTGCGCCTCGCCGAGGTGAAGAAGCACGCCGCGGCCGCCGGGGTGCTCGAAGATCCATTGTTCGCGGCGCGGCTGGCCGAGGCCGAAAACGAGCTGCTCGCACTGGAACTCACGCAGTCACGAGTGGTCACCGACTCCGCGAACGGGCAGCCCAATCCGGCGTCGTCAGTGCTCAAGCTGCGCGGCAGCCAATTGCAGCAGATCGCCACCGAACTGCTCGTCGAGGTTGCCGGGCCGGATGCGCTGCCGGCCAACGGCGAAGACATCTCGTCGCCGTCCTGGGCGCAACACAGTGCGCCGCACTACCTCAACTACCGCAAGACGTCGATCTACGGCGGCAGCAGCGAAGTGCAACGCAACATCATCGCGTCCACCATTCTGGGATTGTGAGGCAGCCATGGACTTTCAGTTGAGCGACGAGCAGTCCCTGCTCCGCGACACCACCCGCGACCTGCTGGCGCGCGCCTATGACCCGGAAAGCCGCAACAAGGTGATCGGGTCCGATCTGGGCTGGAGCCGCGAGGTCTGGAGCCAGCTCGCCGACACCGGGATCCTCGGCCTCGGGTTCGAGCCCGACGAGTCCGGCCAGATCGAGATCGCGGTGGTGCTCACCGAGATCGGGCGGCGGCTGGCCCCCGAACCTGTCCTGCACGCCGCGCTGGGCCCCGGCGCGCTGATCGCCGAGTTGGGCAGTCAGGAACAGAAGCAGCTGCTCGACGAGGTCGCGTCCGGGCAACGACTGCTGGCCTTCGCCCACCTCGAACCGGGGCAGCGAAACCCGTCTGCCGAGGTGGCCACCAAGGCTGCGCAACAAGGTGATTCGTGGACCGTGAGCGGCCGCAAGAACCCGGTGCTCGCCGGGGACTGCGTTGACACCCTGGTGGTCAGCGCCGCCCTGCCGAACGGCGGCACCGGACTGTTCTTGGTCGACGCGGGCTCCGACAAAACCGTCACCAGGCACCCGTACCGGACGTTCGACGGACAGCGCGGCGCGCAGGTCGACCTCGACGGCGCCGCCGCCGAGCCCCTGGGTGAGGCGACCGACGCGTCGGGGACCATCAGCACCGCCATCGTCCGCATCCAGTCGGCGCTGTGTGCCGAAGCGCTCGGGGCGATGGAGGAATCGCTGCGCCTGACCACCGATTACCTCAAGACCCGCAAGCAGTTCGGTGTCACGCTCAACAAGTTCCAGGCGCTCACGCAACGCGCCGCCGACATGTACGTCTCGCTGGAATTGGCACGCAGCATGAGCCTGTACGCGGCGATGTCGATCGCCGACGGCAACGTCGACCCGGTGATCGCCTCGCGCGCGAAGCTGCAGATCGGCCGTTCGGGCCGGCACATCGCGCAGGAGTCGATCCAGATGCACGGCGGCATCGGGGTAACCGCGGAATACCCGATCAGCCACTACGCGGCGCGGCTCACGGCGATCGAACACACCCTGGGCACCTCGGGTGAGCACCTGCACAACCTGATCGACCAGCTCGGCGACTACGACCTGGTCCGCCTCTAAAGCATGGCCGAGCTGTCCGACCGGGTAATCGAGTTCCTGTCGGCCGGTACCCGCACCGGGATGCTGGGGTACGTCGCCGCCGACGGCCGGCCGCTGGTCACCCCGGTGTGGTTCGTCGTCGACCATGGCCAGTTGGCGTTCACCACCGGCCGGGACACGTCGAAAGGCCATGCGATAGCGCGTGATTCGCGCCTGGTGATCTGCGTCGACGATCCCCATCCGCCGTATTCCTTTGTCCAAGTACAAGGCGTCGTGACGGTCAGCGAAGACCTCGCGGACGTGCTCGATATCGCGACCCGCACCGGCGCCCGGTACATGGGCGCCGAGCGCGCCGATGAATTCGGCCGCCGCAACGCCGTTCCCGGCGAATTGGTGGTGCGGCTGCGACCCACCAAGGTCAACGCAGGATTCGACATCAGCGACTAAGCGTTTGACGCCCCGAACGTCGAGCTGCTGCGCCGACACGCCGACCTTCCACCCCACAAATCGACGTTCGCGCGCCCACACTCGAGGACATCACGACGGCTCCGGCGCTGCAACCGATTCCGTCCCGACCGACTCCGCCTCGGCCGGCCTTGCGTCGGCGTCCGGCAGCTGACCCACGAGATATTCGGCGAGCCCCCCGATGGTCGGGTAGTCGAAGACTGCCGTCGCGTTGATCGTGAACTTGCCGCCGAACTGGCTGTGCAGCCGGTTGCGGAGCTCGATCGCCATCAGCGAATCCGTACCCAGGTCCAGGAACCGACTGCTTGCGGCAGGCGGCGACGCGAGCCGCAGGAAGTTCTGCACCTCCCGCTGAAGGAATTCGGTCACGAAGCCCGCACGCTGCGGCACCGGGATCTCCATCAGCTGCTTGAGCAACTCGCTGTCGCCGGTCACCTCTCCAGCGGCACTGGGCAACACCAGGTCGAGGATCGGCGGACGCGAACTGCCCAGCACCTTCGCGGCGCGCTGCCAGTTGGCCTTGATGACGGTGGCCTGGCCGGTCCCGTTCGCGACGACCTCGGCGAGGGCACCGAGCGCGGCCGACGGTTCCAGCGGAATCAGGCCCTGCGCACTGATATTGGCGGTCGCGGCGTCCGATGAGGCCATACCCCCTTGGGCCCAGGGGCCGAAGTTGACACCGGTGGCCGGCAAGCCTTGCGTCCTGCGCTGCGCGACCAGGCCGTCGAGCAGCGCGTTGGCGGTCGCGTAGTTGGACTGACCGGGCGAACCGAACAAGCTCGACACCGACGAGGACACGATGAAGAAGTCCAGCTCGTCGTCCTTGGTCAGCCTGTCCAGGTGGCAGGCGCCGAGCGCCTTGGGGGACACCGTTGTTCGGAATCGCTCCAGGGTCTGCTGCGACAGCAGGGCATCGTCGAGCACGCCCGCCAAATGTGCCACCCCGGCGAGCGGAGGCAACTCGGCGCGGATGCGCTCCAGCAGCTTCGCCACCTCGGCCTCGTCGCCGACATCGGCGGCGAAGACGTGGACGCGGCACTTGTAGCGGTCGGTGATCTCGTCGATTGCCTGTTGCGCGTCCGCACCGGGCTCGCGCCGGCTGGTCAGCACGATGTCACCGGCACCGAGTTGGGCCAGATACGACGCCGTGTGCAGACCGATCGCACCGAGTCCGCCGGTGATCAGGTAGCTCCGATCAGGCCGCGGCTGCAGCGGATTCGGTATCTGGACCACGATCTTCCCGATGTGCCGCGCCTGCTGCATGCGGCGGAACGCCGCCCTCGCCTCGGTCAGCGGATAGATCTCGGCGGGCAGCGGCGTCCACTCACCATCGGCCAAACCTTGCGACACCTCGGTGAGCAAGTCGCGAATGCGATCGGGTTCGGTGAACATCACCGTGTCCAGAGCCACGATCTCGTAGTCGATATCGGGACGCGCCTCGGCCATCTGCTCGGGTGTCCAGATGTCGCGCTTGGCGATCTCGGCGAAGCGGCCGTTCTCGGCGGTGGCCTTCAGCGTCGCCTCGATGAATCCTTCGCTGGTCAGGGAGTTGAGGACCACGTCGACCCCGGCACCATCGGTGTCCGCCAGGATCTGATCAGCGAAATCCGTTGTGCGCGAGTCGTAGACGTGCTTCACACCCAGCTTGCGCAGCGTCGCGCGCTTGAAGGTGCTGGCCGTGGCGAACACTTCGGCACCGAACTGCTGGGCCATCTGGACCGCCGCCAGGCCCACACCGCCGCTGGCGGCGTGGATGAGGACCTTGTCACCGGGCTTCAGCTGCGCCCAGTCGAAGGACAGCCGCACCGTCAGTGCCGCGGCGGGAATGGTGGCCGCCTCGACCGCGCTCACACCAGAGGGGATCGGCGCCAGGAACTGGGCAGGCACGTTGAACCGGCTGGAGAACGCGCCCTGCATGGAGCCGTAAACGCGTTGCCCCACTGCGACTCCGGTGACGCCGTCGCCCAATTGAGTGACGACACCGGCGAAGTCACCGCCGATCGGTCCCGGGTCGCCCGGGTAGAGGCCGAGAACGTTGAGCACATCCCGGAAGTTGAGGCCTGCTGCCTCGACCCGGACCTGCACGTAACCCTCGTCCGGCACAGGCACGTCCGCTTCGGTCAGCCGTAGGTTGTCAATCGCGCCGCGTTCGGTGGGCGCCAGGACGTAGTCGCATCCGCGCGGCACCGTGAGATGACCGCTGCGCGCCCACGGCAACAGCCGGGAGGCCAACAGCTTTCCTTGTCGCACGGCAAGTTCCGGCTCGTCGCACGGGGTGGCCAGCAGGGCGGCCAGGGCGTGCACGGCTTCGGGTGACCCGTCGCAATCAACGAGTTTGGCGCGCAGCGCCGGTTCCTCGTTGATCGTGGTGCGGCCGAAGCCCCACAGCGCCGCCTGCACCGGGTCGACCGGCTCGCCGGATTCGGTGGCCACGGCACGCTCGGTGACGATCCACAACCCGCCGGGCAGTTTCACCTCGCCGCGTTGCACGGTGTGCACGGCGCTGAGCAGATTGCCGATTTCCGTCTCGAGGCGCGCGGTGACGTCGGCGCTCGACTCTTCCCCGTTCGGCGCCTCGCTGCGCCAGACGACACCGGAGAACGGCAACCCGCGCTCGTGGGCTTGAGTCAGCACCTGTCCCAACGGTTCCGGATCGACGCCGCGGTCGAGCGGGATGCAGCCCGGCACCTCGGCGGCCAGTTCGCCGAATCCGGCGATCAGCCAGGTACCGGCGGCCTCTCCGGCTTCGTCGCTTGACGGCGGCGGCACCTCGTGCCAGCCAAGGGTGTAGAGCAGCCGGGTGGCGTCGCCGCCGAGGCCTCGCAGCAATGCCTCGCGCGGTGCGCGTTTGACCGTGAACTCGCGAATCCCACCCAGGTGACGGCCATCCCGATCGACGAAATCGAGGTCGAACACCTGGGTTTCGCTGTTGAGTTCGCTGCGATGCCACTTCGCGCGGCAGTAGAACCGCCGAGGCATCTTCTCCCGCAACGCCACTTGCCCGTAACGCAGCGGCAGGAACAGGTCGTTGACGCCCTGTTCGGCCGCGAGAAGCGCCGGGAAGGCCGGGAATGCGACGCCGGTGCACAGGTCCATCAGCACCGGATGCATCGGCTCGCTGCCGAGTTGTTCGGCGAGCTCTTCGCCGACGAGGATGTCGCCGATCGCCTCACCGTCGCCGAGCCAGAGTGACTTCAGGGAGCCGGACCAGGTCGGCCCCCACGCCAGCTCCAAGTCGGCGAAGGTCTCGAACAACTCCTGCGGACGCATGCGGTTCAACCGCTCGATCGCTTCGTCGACCGGATCATCCTCGGCGACTGGCTCATCAACGGTGCCGGTGCCGACAGCGCCTTCGGCGTTCAACGACCATTCGGCGCCGCGCTCACCGTACGGGCGGCTGTGCACTTGGAACGTGGACCCAGCGCCGTCCTGCAGCGGATGCAAGGTCAGCTGTACCTCGCGAGAGCTTTTCTCGGGCAAGATGATCGGCTCGTAGAAGAAGACGTCCTGCACTCGCGCCGGGGCGCCGACCGCGGCCAGCGCCATCGCCGCATACGTCGCCCCGGGGACGACGACGGTCCCGTAGATGACGTGGTCGGACAACCACGGCTGCGATTTCACCGACAACCTGCTGGTGTAGACCGAGTCGCCGGAGGCGAGGTCTTTCGCGCTGCCCAGGATGCCCGAGGACGGGCCGGCCCCGCCGTCGACGGCGATGCCGGACGTCTTGGGCCAGAAGCGGCGGCGCTGGAACGGATAGGTGGGCAACTCGACCCGGCGACGCGGCTGACCATGCAGCGCAGCGAAATCGGGACGAAGCCCGCCGACGTAGGCCGCGGCCAGCGCATCGGCGATTTGGCGCCGATCGCCAACACCCTTGCGCAGCGAGACGATCGCCCGCGGCGCGGACAGGTGCTCAGGCCAGACCTGCACCGCAGCACCGGTCAGCACCGGTTGCGGACCGATCTCCATCAGCACCGAGCAGCCCAGCGCCGCCACGGTGCGCACACTTTCGGCGAACTGCACCGGCTGCCGGGAATGTCTCCGCCAGTACTGTGCGTCGAGCGGCGTCTGCGCCGTGAGCACCGCGCCGGTGCGGTTGCAGACCAGCGGCATCGTCGGCGCGGCGAACCGCAATTGCGCTGCGTACGACTCGAATTCGTCGAGCACCGGATCCAGTAGTTCCGAGTGGAAGGCGTGGCTGGTCTGCAGCCACGTGCAACGGGTCCCCTCGTCACCGAACTTGGCGACTATCTGCTCGAGATCCTCGCCCGGCCCCGACAGCACGGTGTTCGGCCCGTTGTACGCCGCGACCGACACTCGCGGGAATTCGCCGGAGACCGCTTCGACGTGCTTGGGGTCGGCGAACACCGCCACCATGCGCCCGCCTTCGGGCAGGCTGCCGAACATCCTGCCACGCTCGGCCATCAGCCGGGCGCCGTCCTCGAGGCTGAACACGCCTGCCACACATGCCGCCGCGTACTGGCCCACGCTATGCCCCAGCACCACATCGGGTTGGATCCCCCACGACTGCCACAGCCGGGCCAGGCCCATCTCGACGGCGAAAAGCGCCGGCTGCGCAAACGACGTGTGCCGCAGCCTTTCTCCGGCTTCGCCACCGGTTTCGCGATCGGTGGCGAACAGCACCTCCAGCAACGGATGCGGCAATATGTCATTGACCGCGTCCGCACAACGCGTCACGGTTTCGGCGAAAACCGGCTCGGTGTCGAACAACTCACGGGCCATCCCCGAATGCTGACTGCCCTGGCCGGTGAACAACCATGCCGTCGTCGGGTGGTGTGTGTGCTCGCCCCGAACGACACCTGGGCGCAGACGGTTCTCGGCCAATTCGGCCAGGGCATGACGCGCGTCCTCGACCGAATCCACGACCAGGGCGGCGCGATGTTCGAAGTGCGACCGGCCCGTTCCGGCGGTGTGGCATAGCGCGGCGAGGTCGACATCCGGGTGGGCGGTCAGCCAGGCCTGGTAACGCTGCGTCAACGCCACCAGCGCTTCCGGTGACCGCGCGGACAGCGCCAGCACGCTCGCCTGTTCGGTCTGAGCCTCCGACGCCGACTTCGTGGCGACGTCGTCGGCGAGCTGAGCGTCGGCGGAGGCAGCCCGCGCCGGCGCCTCCTCGACCAGCACGTGCGCGTTGGTCCCGGTGAACCCGAAGGAGCTCACGCCGGCGCGTCGCGGTCTGCCGTTGGCCTGCCACGGCATCGCCTTGTCCACGACCCGTACCGCCAGCGAATCCCACGGGATGTGCGGCGACGGCTTCTCGAAGTGCAGGCTCTGCGGCAGAACCTCGTGCTGCAGCGACAACACGACTTTGATCAGACCTGCTGCGCCCGATGCCGATTCGGTGTGCCCGATATTGGTCTTCACCGAGCCCATCAGCAGCGGCCGGTCCGCGTCGCGAGAGACGCCGTAGGCGGCCGCGGCCGCCTGCACCTCGATCGGATCCCCCAGCGGCGTGCCCGTCCCGTGCGCCTCGAGGTAGTCGACATCCCCGCCTGACAGGCCGGCGCGAGCCAGCGCCGCCGCGATAAGCCGTTGCTGCGCACCACCATTGGGAACCGTCAAACCGCTGGACGCCCCATCCTGGTTGACCGCGCTGCTGGGAATGACCGCGCAGATCCGATCGCCATCGCGCTCCGCGTCGCTCAGCCTCTTGAGGACGAGAATTCCGCAGCCTTCACTGCGCACGTAACCGTCGGCGGAGGCGTCGAAAGTCTTGCATCGTCCGACGGGAGAAAGCATCCTCGCGCGGGAGGCGGCGACCACCGTCACCGGACTGAGCAAGACGTTCACGCCGCCGGCCAACGCCATGTCGCAGTCACCGGAGTGCAATGCCTGGCAGGCCTGATGGACGGCGACCAACGCCGAGCTGCATGCTGTGTCGATCGCCACCGCCGGTCCTTCGAATCCCAGCGCGAAGGCGACCCGACCGGAGATGGCGTTGAGCGCGTTGCCGGTGATGAAGTGGGGTTCGATCTTGTCGATCGACTCCGATGACAACAGATGCGCATACTCGTTGGCCGCAACGCCCACGAAGACTCCGGTCCGGCTGCCGCGCAATGCGGCGGGCGCGTACCCCGCCCTTTCGAGGCCCTCCCATACGGTTTCGAGCATCAGCCGCTGCTGCGGCTCGATCCAGACGGCCTCGCGGGGTGAGATGCCGAAGAATTCGGGATCGAACCCATCGATGTTCTCGAGGAATCCGCCGAAGCGCGTGTAGGTCTTGCCCGGAACGTCCGGATCCGGGTCGTAGAACTCGTCGATGTCGAATCGGTCCTCGGGGACCTCCCTGATCGCATCGACAGCTCCAGACAGCACCTCCCAGAACGCTTCCGGGTCGGACGCACCGGGGAAACGGCAGGACACCGCGACGATCGCGATCGGTTCATCCGTGCGCGTCGTCGCCACCGATGCCGGCTGAGGCCGTGGTTTTGCGGATGCCTGATCGCCCAGTTCGAGCACGTCGCTGAGTAGGTAGTCGGCCACGTCGGACAGCCGCGGGTGGTCCATCGCCAGGGTGGCCGGGATCTCCTTACCTACCCCCTGTTCGATGCGGCGCCGCAATTCGACGGCCATCAGCGAATCCATGCCGAGGTCGAAAAACCCCGCGTCCTCACGGATCTCCGCGGCATCGACGCGCGTCACCTCCGCTACCGCGTCACGCAGGTAGTCGGTCAGAAGCTTCCTGCGCTGCTGTGCCGGAGCGCCGGTGAGCCGCTCCACCAACGGGGTCTTCCCAGCGGGCGTTGCGGAAGGCCCCGCGGCATTCATCGGGCTGGGCACCTCACGTTCCAGCTCCGCGAGGAACGCCCGCCTACCCGCTTGCTGATAGAGCGGCAAGAAGCGGGCCCAGTCGATGCGGGCCACCACTCCCTGTACGAGGCCGTGCGCCGGAGCAGCCGCTACGGCGTCCGCCAGACCCGCGAGCGCATCGGCAGGGGATAAGGTCCGGACTCCGCGCTGATCCAGTCGCGCACGGGATTCCGCGTCGGCCATACCGGCCGACCACGGCCCGAAGTTGACGCTGACGCCGAGGATGCCCTGCTCGCGCAGCCGGTAGGCCAAGCCATCGAGGAAGGCATTCGCCGCGCCGTAGGCGGTTTGGCCGAATCCACCCCACACCGAGGCGATCGAGGAAGTGCTGATGAAAAAGTCGAGCTTCAGGTCGGCCACGGCTTCGCTCAAATGCCACGCACCCCACACCTTGCCGGCGAAGACGCGATCGACTTCAGCGTCCTCCAGGGCGCTCAGCGGGGTGGTGCCGATCTCGCCTGCGGCGTGCACGATGCCGGCCAACGGCGGCAGATCGGCCTGCACGCTTGCCAGCAGGCGTGCGACGTCGTGCGCATCGGCGACGTCGGCGCCCACGACGCGGATGTCGCAACCGTGCTGTTCGCCTAGCGCGTCGATGCGCTGTTGCGCGGCATCGCTGGGCGCGCGCCGGCTGGTCAGCACCAGGTGCCCGGCGCCATTCGCGGCCAGGTGGTCGGCGATCTCGAGCCCGATTGCGCCCAGTCCTCCGGTCACCAAATACGTTGCGTCGTCGCGCAGTTGCAGCGGCGTGCCACTCGGCGGCCCAGTGCGGCGAGCCAACCGCGGTACGTAGACCGTCCGGCCCCGCAGTGCGAGTTGGTCCTCGCGGACGGCCGAGCCGTGCGGCGCGGCGATCCGGTCGACGAGCTGAGACCATTCCTCGGCCGCGTTGTCCTCGCCTTCCGACAGATCTGCGAGCCCACCCCACACGTGCGGAAGCTCCAGCGACGCGGCACGACCGAACCCCCACAGACAACTCTGCTGCGGCGCCACTGTGTCCGCGCCGGTGACGCGCTGTGCACCGCGGGTCACAATCCAGATGGGGCTGCGTAGTTCCGCGGCCGCCGCCGCGCGAAAGAGCCGCCGCGTTCCGCCGAGGATACGGTGTTGCATCCGCAACAGTGAGCGCATCGACGGTGCGGTCCCGGGCTCGAGGGCCGCCGCGTGCACGATGCGCAGGGTCGAATCGTCTGTCGCCGCGGCGCGTAACGCGTCCGCGAGCCGCTTTTCGTCCGCGTCGGAGGCCGGTAACCCGATCACCCGGTGCCGTCGCTCATGTGCAGTCAGCAGGTCGACCAACGGCGCGACTGCATCGGTGTCGTCGGCGACGACGATCCAGCTGGATCCCTCGTCCGCGTCTGCGGCCGAGGGTAAAGACGTTGACGTGTCCCAGCGGATCTCGTAGCGGTCGTCCCCGATGGACCGAGTCGTGCGTTGTTGATTGTGTTGTGCCGCAAGCTTGGTCAACACCTGCAGGGTCTGCAGATCGTCGCCGGCACCGCCGAGCAGGGCGGCGAGTTCCTCGATCCGGCCGTCCTCGAGAAGGCGGACGGCTTCGGTGCGCGGTCCCCGATCGTCGTGGCGTTGGTCCGGGCGCTCGCGATCATCCCGGAACCAGTATTGACGGTGCTCGAACGGGTAGGTGGGCAGGTCGAGCTTGCGCGCGTGCACCGGCCGAAAGGCGGTGAAATCGGGCAGGTGGCCCAGAACGTACGCGTCGGCGACCGCTTCGGTGATCTGGCGATGGTCGGCCGTATTCCGGCGCAGCGACGTGATCACCCGGGGCGCGGTGGCCGGGTCGGGCCATGCGTTTAGGGCCGCGGCGGTGAGCACCGGTCGTGGGCCGATCTCCAGCAGCAATTTGCAGTTCAGCTCGGCAAGAGTGCGCACGCTCTTGGCAAATTCCACCGGCTGGCGCGCATGCCGGCGCCAGTAGGCACCATCGATCTTCACACTCCGGCCGAGCGCGGCTCCGGTGCGGTTGTCGATCAAAATCCGTTGTGGCGTAGCGAAGTTGAACCGCCCCGCATACGATTCGAAGGCGTCGAGGATCGGGTCCAACAGCGCTGAGTGGAACGCGTGGCTGGTGTCCAGCCAGTCACACCGGACACCATCGGCGGCCAATCCGGCCACCGCATGTTCCAAATCGGCTGCCCGTCCGGACAATACGGTGTTGGCCCCGTTGTAGGCGGCGACCGACAGGCTGGGGAACTCGTCCGTCAACCGTTCGACCCGCTCGGCGGCGGCGAATACCGCGACCATCCGCCCACCCGCGGGCAAACTGCCGAACAGACGACCACGTTCGGCCATCAACAGCGCGCCATCCTCGAGACTGAGGACGCCCGCGACGCAGGCCGCCGAATACTGGCCGACGCTGTGGCCCAGCACCACGTCCGGCTCGAAGCCCCACGACTGCCAGAGCCGGGCCAGGCCCATTTCCACCGCGAACAACGCGGGTTGCGCGTAAGAGGTCTGCCGCAACGCCGCTTCGCTATCCGGGCTGTCCACATCGAAAATGAGGTCAAGCAACGGCTTTTCGAGAATCTCAGCGACCGCGGCAGCGCAACGATTCAGCGTCTCGGCGAACACCGGCTCGGTGTCGAACAACTCCCGAGCCATGCCCGGGTACTGGCTGCCCTGACCGGTGAACAGCCACGCCGTCTTCGGTGTGTCATGGGATTCTCCGCGAAACAAACCCGGCGCGGGGCGCTCCTCCGTGAGCGCTCCGAGCAGCTCCATGGCAGATTCTCGGGTATTGACCACCAACGCGGCCCGCTGCTCCAGGTGCGCCCGCCCGGCCCCGGCGGTAAAGCACACGTCGGCCAGGGTGGCTTCCGGGTGCGCGCTCAGCCAGGCGCGGTATTCATCGGCGAGGCGCGTCAACGCGGCGGGTGTTCGCGCCGAGAGCGGGAGGATGCTGAACCGCCGATCCCCGGGGTGCTCGACCGGAACCGGGGCCGCGAGGGTCGATACCGGTTGCTCGGGGGCTTCCTCGAGAATGACGTGAGCGTTTGTCCCGGCGAACCCGAATGAGCTGATTCCCGCAATGCGCGGTTGCGCGTTGCGTTTCCAGGGCGTGGCTTCTGTGACGACTTCCACCGCCAGCCGTTCCCAGGGAATGTGCGGCGATGGGTTTTGAAAGTGGAGGTGCTGAGGCAACAGCTCGTTCTCGAGCGACAAAATCACTTTGATCACGCCCGCGATGCCCGCGGCTGCTTCCAGGTGCCCGATATTCGTCTTCACCGAGCCCATCAGCAGCGGCTGGTTGGGTTCGCGCCCTGCCCCGAGCACCGCGCCCGCGGCCTGAGCCTCGATGGGATCGCCCAGCGATGTCCCGGTGCCGTGCGCTTCCAGGTACCCGACGTCGCGGGGTTCGAGGGCGGCGCGCTTCAGCGCGTCGGCGATGACCCGTTGCTGGGCAACGCCGTTCGGCACCGTCAATCCACCCGAAGCGCCGTCCTGGTTGACCGCGCTGCCGCGGATCACGGCCCGAATCCGGTCCCCATCGCGGACCGCGTCCTCGAGGCGCTTGATCACGATGACGCCGCATCCCTCGCCGCGCACGTAGCCATCGGCGGCCGCGTCGAATGTCTTGCACCGACCGTCGGGCGCGAGCATGTGCGCGCTGGAGAACGTGATCATGGTCGCCGGGGTGAGTAGGGCGTTCGCGCCGCCGGCCAGCGCGAGGTCACATTCTTTTAAGCGCAGCGCTTGGCACGCCTGATGGATGGCCACCAGCGACGAGCTGCACGCCGTGTCGACGGCGACCGCCGGACCCTGCAGCCCCAAGCGATAGCTGATCCGGCCCGCCGCGGCGGCGTTCGACGTCCCGATGGCCATGTAGGCCTCGATCTCGGGGTAGGTCAGCTCGTCGGATGCCATTCCCAGGTAGTCGTGGGTGGCCAAGCCGACGAAGACGCCAGTGTTGCTGTCAGCCAGGGCGGTTGGCGCGGTGCCCGAATGCTCCACCGCGCGCCACGCCGTCTCCAGCAGGATCCGGTGCTGCGGGTCCATCAACCTGACCTCGCGCGTCGACATTCCGAAGAACGGCGCGTCGAACCCCGTTACGTCGTCGACGAAACCCGCACGACGGGTGACGACCTTGCCGGGCGCACCCGGTTCCGGGTCGAAGAACTCATCGACATCCCACCGGTCGCGCGGCACGTCAGATATCGCATCCCGGCCTTGCCGCAACACATCCCAGAACTCATCCGCATCAGCGGCTCCCGGAAACCGCGCCGCATAGCCGACGATCGCAAAACGCGACGCCGACTCCCCCAGACCCTCGACGGATGCCATGCTGTCCTCTCTTGGCCGGTCAAGATCGATCCCGCGGGAGGCCGGTCGCGCTCGGAGAATCATTTCCGGAGGCCAACACCGCAATCTGCGGCGCCCGCACGCGCAGCGACAGCCAGTGCCGCTGCCGCCCTGCGTCCCCGCCCGGCCGTTCGATCGCCACAAGTCGATCGCCACAAGTCGATCGCCACAACTCGATCGCCCAAGGCCGGTCGGATCCGTGAGCGAGTGTAGGCGGTGGCCCGCGCACGCCTGCGACGGCGATCACCCGGAGGGTTATCTTGGTCTCGCCGCCGGCCTGGCCGCAGCCGTTCAAATCGAGGAGGACTAAGTCTTGCGCATCGGGAAGATTACGATCGGCTCACTCGATGATTGGACGCTGACACCAGGCTCGGTCACCTCGTGGCACCCGACGGCCGCGGCCGCCGAGAAGGCCCGACAAGCCCCGGTGAGCTCGGTGCCGGTGAGTTATATGCAGGGCCAACATCTTCGGAACTACTGTGAACGGACCGCCGCCGGACTGAATTTCTCACGGCAGATCATCGCCACCTGTGAGGTGGCCGGGACGTGCGACATTGCTGCCATGAACCACGCCGTCAACGCGTACCTGCGTCGGCACGACACGTTCCGCAGTTGGTTCGAAGACACCGGTGACGGAGGATTCGTCAGGCACACCATCAGCGATCATAGCGATATTGAATTCGCGCCGATCGAGCACGGCGAGATGTCAGCCGACGAAATACACGCTCACGTGGTGGCCATACCGAATCCGCTGGAATGGGGCTGCTTCACTTTCGGAATCATCCAAAGCGAAAGCCATTTCACCTTCTTTGCCGCCATGGATCATGTCCACGGGGACGCGACCTTGATCGGCACCACGATGATGGAAGCCAACGGCATGTACACGGCGCTGACGGGGGGCGGCGAGGGCCTTGCCCTGCCCGATGCCGGCAGCTTCGACGATTTCTGCACCCGCGAACGCGAGTACACGTCCGCGTTGACCCTTGATTCGCCCGAGGTGCGCGCGTGGATTGACTTCGCCGAGAATAATGACGGGGGCTTTCCCGAATTCCCGCTGCCGCTGGGCAACCCGCAGGATTCGAGTAGCAGTGCCATGACCTCCGAACTGCTGATGGACGTCGCACAGACGGAGCGATTCGAATCGGCCTGCGCGGCGGCCGGCGCCCGGTTTGTCGGCGGCCTATTCGCCTGCCTCGCCCTGGTGGAGCACGAATTTACCGGGGCTCTGACGTATTACGGCCTCACTCCCCGAGATTCACGCAAAGCCACCGACAATTTCATGACGCAGGGTTGGTTCACCGGCTTGATTCCGATCACCGTGCCGATAGCCGCTGCCTCTTTCGGCGATGCCGCATGGGCAGCGCAGGCTTCTTTCGACAATAGCCTGGACATGGCGAAGGTGCCCTACTACCGCGTGCTGGAACTGGCGCCGTGGCTGCGCTGGCCGCAACCAAACTTTCCGGTGTCGAACTTCTTTCACGGCGGCGCAGCCCCCCTCAATGCAATTCTTGCCGCCGCTGACCTGGGACTTGCGAACAATATCGGGATCTACCCGGACGGCCGATATTCGCATCAATTGACTATTTATATTTTCCGGTACGGGGAGGGCACGGTCATGGCGATCATGCATCCCGACAACCCGGTCGCCCGGAAATCGGTTGTTCGCTACATGGAAGCGATGAAGTCGGTCTGCGTGCGGGTCGCCGGAAGCGGGAGCTGGGGACGCGTCGCGTAGCGTGGAGCACTTCGATGGCACGTGATGCGAAATCGCGTGGTTTGACCGGATCCGGTCGAGTGGGCCGAGTTGCCGCCGACCGGGGGTGAGGGCGGTATGCGACGGCTAGCCGATTTTGTGGCGCGGTGGCCCTGGGCAGTGATCGGGATCTGGATCACGATCGCGGTCGCGCTGCCGCTGACTTTCCCGTCGCTCGGCGAGATGGCCGAAAAACATCCGCTCGCCATCCTGCCCAGCGATGCGCCCTCGAGCGTCACCGCCCGGAAGATGACCGAGGCGTTTCACGAATCGGGCTCGGAAAACCTCCTGCTGGTGGTCCTGACCAACGACAAGGGCCTCGGCCCCGCCGACGAAGCCACTTACCGCAAACTTGTGGACGCGCTGCGCCGGGACACGCGAGATGTGGTGATGCTGCAGGATTTCGTCAGCACGCCGGCTCTGCGTTCGGTCGTGACCAGCAAAGACCACAAAGCGTGGGTGCTGCCGGTCGGCGTTGCGGGCGAGTTGGGCACTCCCCGCTCGTACGCCGCTTTCAACCGGATCGACGACATCGTCAAACGCACCGTCACCGGCACGCCGCTGACGGTCAACCTCACCGGCCCCGCGGCGACCGTTGCCGACCTCACGGTCGCGGGCGCTCGGGATCGGATGCCCATCGAGCTGGCGATCGCTGTGCTGGTGCTCATCGTCCTGCTGGTGATCTACCGCAGCGCGGTTACCATGCTGCTGCCGTTGCTGACGATCGGCGTATCCCTGGTTATCGCGCAGGCGGTGGTAGCGGGCTACTCCCAACTGACCGGCTCGGGCGTCTCAAACCAGTCCGTCGTTTTCTTGAGCGCCATAATGGCCGGCGCCGGAACGGATTACGCGGTCTTTCTCATCAGCCGATATCACGACTATCTGCGGTCGGGCGCGAATCCCGACGAGGCCGTCAAGCGCGCAATGTTCTCGATCGGAAAAGTGATTGCCGCATCCGCCGCCACCGTCGGAATCACGTTTCTCCTCATCAGCTTCGCCCGAATGGGCGTGTTCAAAACGGTGGGCGCGTCGGCGGCGATCGGGATCGGCGTGGCATTCCTCGCCGCGATGACGTTGCTGCCGGCGATTCTTGTGCTTGCGGGGCGGCGCGGCTGGGTCACACCGCGGCGCGAACTGACCGCGCGATTCTGGCGGCGTTCGGGCATTCGCATCGTGCGCCGACCGAAGGTCAACCTGATTGCCAGCGTACTGGTGCTGATCATCCTGGCCAGCTGCGCCGGCCTGGTGCGTTATAACTACGACGACCGCAAGGCCCTGCCGTCTTCCGCTCCGAGCTCCATCGGGTACACAGCGCTGGATCGTCATTTCCCGGTAAATCAGTCCATCCCGCAATACATCCTGGTCCAATCACCGCATGACCTTCGCACGCCGAAGGCCCTTGCGGACTTGGAGCAAATGGCGGACCGAGTCAGCCAACTCCCGAATATCGCTGCGGTCAGTGGCATCACGCGTCCCACCGGAAATGTCCCAGAACAATTCCGGGCCACCTATCAGGCCGGCGCTATCGGCACCCTGCTGGCGGACGGGTCCACCCTGATCAAGGACCACACCAATGACCTCAATCGGCTGGTAGACGGGGCGGGCACGCTGGCCGACAACCTCAACAGTGTGCGGGGCCAGGTCATCCAGCTATCCGCCAGCGTGCAGGAACTGGAGAAAGCCTTCTCGTCGACGAAAAGCCAGTACACCGGTGACGCGCTGGTCAAACAGGTCGACATCGCAGCCCAGCTCGTCGACCATGTCAACGCGCTCAGCAATTCCATGGGCTGGAACTTCTCAGCCGCCAAGAACGTGTTCGCCTGGATAGGGCCGGTGCTGGCGGCGCTACAGGGCAACCCGAGATGCGACATCGATCCGTCGTGCAGCGCCACCCGCGGGGCATTTGAGCAGCTGGTTGGGCCGCGCGATCAAGCAGACCTCGACGCGATCAACGAGCTGGCCCACCAACTGCAGGATCACCAGGACAAACGCGCCCTGAAAGCGTCGGCAGACCGCCTGCGTGCTGCGTTGGCGAACCTCACCAAGGTGCTGCACTCCATGGGGATGGACAAACCCGGTGGCCTGCAGACGAATCTGAACACTGTGCAAGATGGCGCAAACCGATTCGCCGGTGGAAGCCGGCAGGTGGCCGACGCGGTGGCTCAACTCGTCGACCAACTCAAACAGCTCGGCAGCGGGCTCGATGAGTCGGCGGCGTTTCTGTTGTCTCTGAAACGCGACGCGGCACAACCGGCGATGGCCGGGTTCAATATCCCGCCTCAGCTGCTGCGTTTAGAGCAGTTCCAGAAGGCGGCCAAGGTATTCATCTCGCCGGACGGCCACTCGGTGCGGTATTTGGTGCAAACCAAACTCAATCCGTTCAGCACCGAAGCCATGGATCAGATCAACGCGATCACCGCGGCCGCTCGGGGAGCCCAACCGAATACCGTATTGGCGGACGCCACGATATCGATGGCGGGATACACCGTCGCTCTGAAGGACACCCGTGACTACTACCAACACGATATCCGGTTCATCATCGCGGTAACCCTCCTCGTCGTGCTGTTCACCTTGATCGCGCTGCTGCGTGCGATTGTCGCGCCGCTGTATCTGGTTGCTTCCGTGGTCGTCTCGTATTTGTCGGCGGTGGGTATCGGCGTGCTCGTATTTCAATACCTACTGGGTCAGCAATTGCATTGGAGTGTGCCGCCGCTGGCCTTCGTGGTGTTGGTCGCGGTGGGAGCCGACTACAACATGTTGCTCGTCTCGCGAATGCGGGAGGAGTCTTCGCACAGCATGCGTTACGGCATCATTCGGACGCTGGGTTCAACAGGCGGTGTGATCACTGCGGCGGGTCTGATCTTCGCCGCCTCGATGTGCGGTCTGTTGTTCTCCAGCATCAGCACGGTGGTCCAGGGCGGTTTCGTGATCGGTGTGGGAATTTTGCTGGACACCTTCTTGGTGCGCACCATCACGGTTCCCGCCATCGCCGCGCTGGTCGGGCGGGCGAACTGGTGGCCGTCACAAGCGGGCATGCGCCCGCGGTCGCTGATCGGACGCGCCGAGCCGCGACCCAATTAGCGCGTGCCCATGAGGTATGTGACACTACGAGGCGAATCCGAGCGGGCAGGATTAGGAATGAAGAAGCTACTCGCACGAGTCACGGCGGTGGTAACGGTCGGTGCCGCTGGATGTTTCGGCGTTGGCACCGTGTCGGCGGACGACACGCCCATCGGCGGGCCGCAGACCCCGGGGGCGCCGGGCGACCAGACCGCGTTCGCCCTCGGAGGCGCTCACGTTCTCGGCATCCCCTACGACGAGTACATCCGTCGTGAGGGCGCCGAATGGTTCCCCGGTCAGAAGCGCGAAATCGTTCGCTACCCGGCGGGCCAGGTTCAGGGTCATGTGCTGGAACGACTCTTCCCGGGCATAGGCCGGCTCGACGAAAACTTCCCGGGCCTGGGCCTGGACGGTCCCAGCGTCGGCGAGTCGGTCGACGTGGGAATAGACAACCTCGATGCGGCGATCCGCACCGGCCGCCCCGGAACGGCGATCGGCTTGTCCGAGGGCGCGTTCGTGGTCGACGGCGTGCAGGCTCGGCTGGCGAATGACCCGACCGCTCCCCCGCCGGACAAGCTCAACTTCGCCACATTCGGCGACCCGATCGGGCGTCACGCCTTTGGACAGAGCTTCCTGACCGCCATGTTCCCGGTGGGCAGCTTTGTTCCCGCACTCGACTACACCATGCCCCCGCCGTATGAGAGCCAGTACGACACAAACAGATTCGTATCTGCCTACGACTCGATCGCGGACTTCCCCGACCGGCCGGACAACATGTTCGCGCTCGCCAATACGCTCCTGGGTCTCGCCACGGGCCACACCGCGGTGGCCTTCACCAACCCGAGCATGGTGCCGCCGCAGAACATCAGGACGACCATCAACTCCCGGGGCGCCAAAGACACGACGATCATGGTTCCGGAAAAGCACCTACCTCTTGTCATGCCGCTGGCCTACATCGGGATCGAAGAAGACACGCTGAACAAGCTCGACGCGATTCTGCTCCCCAGGGTGAACGCGGGCTATTCGCGAAACGACGATCCGTCGACCGCTCCGGTTCAGGTGGACCCCGTGCACGGCTTCGACCCCGCGGCGGTCACCGCGCCGGCCAACCAGGCGACATTCGGCGGTGGCGCTGACCCACTCGCGCAGATCCTCAGCGGTGCCACGTCCGTGCTCTCGCATGGCGCAAGCGAAGTCACTGACTGATAACGCGCCTATGTCTCAGTCATCGATTCTCTCCATGCTGCACGGGCGTGCCAGCCTGCGGCCCGACGATGTGGCGTACACATTCACCAGCTACGAGGACGACCGGGCGGGCGTTCCCGAGAGTCTGACGTGGTCGCAGGTTTCCCGGCGAACACTCAACGTGGCGCGCGAGCTCGACCCGCACGGGGCGGTCGGAGACAGGGCGGTGATCCTGGCGCCGCAGGGCCTGGATTACATTGCGGCATTCCTGGGATCCATGCAGGCTGGGCTCATCGCGGTGCCGCTCCCGCTGCCGCATCACGGATCGCATGACGAACGGGTGAGTTCGGTCCTTGCCGATGCGTCACCTTCGGTCGTTCTGACGACGTCGGCGGTCGCGGAAGATGTCGCCGAATACGTCGATCGAGCACGCCTGGAGGACGTTCCGAAGATCGTCGAAATCGATTCGATGAACCTCGATGTCGACGGCGAGACGAGCCTTCGGACAGACGATTTGCCCAGCCTCGCGTATTTGCAGTACAGCTCGGGTTCGACCCGAACGCCGACCGGCGTGATGATCTCGCACCGCAACCTCCAGGTGAATTTCGAGCAGCTGATGCGCGGCTTCTTCGCGGACTCGCATGTCAAAGCCCCGCCAGACACCACGATTGTGTCGTGGTTGCCCTTTTACCACGATATGGGTCTGGTGCTGGGCGTCTGCGCACCGATCCTGGGCGGCTGGCGCGGCGAGCTGACGAGTCCGATTGCGTTCCTGGAGAGGCCGGCCAGATGGGTACAGTCGCTGGCCGAAAATCCTCATGCCTGGTCGGCGGCGCCCAACTTCGCCTTCGACCTGGCGGCCCGCAAAACAACCGACAGTGACCTGGCCGGGTTCGACCTCGGGGGGGTGTTGGGCATCATCAGTGGCGCCGAACGTGTCGAACCCGCCACCTTGCAACGCTTCGTCGACCGGTTTGCTCACTTCAATTTCCGGGAGCATATGGTGCGCCCGTCATATGGCTTGGCGGAGGCGACGGTCTTCGTGACGGCCGGCGTCTGGAGTGAATCATCGAGCGCGGTTCACTTCGACGTCGCGCAGTTGTCCGCCGGTCGCGCTCAGCGGTGTTCGGCCAAGGCCGGCACGGAGCTGGTCAAATACGCAGTGCCGCAATCACCCATGTTGCGAATCGTGGACTCCAACACGAACCGCGAGTGCCCTCAGGGGAGTATCGGTGAAATCTGGGTACATGGCGCCAACGTCGCCGACGGCTACTGGCGCAGACCGCCGGCCGAACAGAGCTGCTTCGGTGCCAAGCTCGTCGAGCCGTCGCCGGGGACGCCCGAGGGACCCTGGCTGAAAACCGGCGACCTGGGTTTCATCCACCAGGGTGACCTATTCATTGTCGGGCGCATGAAGGACCTGCTGATCATCCGTGGGCGCAACCACTATCCCGAGGACATCGAGGCGACGGTCCAAGAGATCACCGGCGGTCGGGTCGCGGCGATATCGGTCCCCGTGAACAGCACCGAAAAGTTGGTCACGGTCATCGAGCTCAAGAAGCGAGGCGATTCCAACGAGGAGGCGGCGCACTGGTTCACCTCCGTCAAAACCGACGTCACCTCGGCGATTTCCAATGCGCACGGCGTGAATGTCGGGGACCTCGTTCTGGTGCCGCCGGGGTCGATACCCACCACCACGAGTGGCAAGATCCGCCGCGCCGCCTGTGTGGAGCAGTACAGCCGGCACCAATTCGCCCGTTTGGACGCCTGAGCCGAAGCGGTGGACGCGCGCGCGCCGACGGGTAGCGCGCTTCGCATAATGGTTCCACCCCCGCAGCGGCAAAGGAGCCACGATGAGCACACCCAGCACGGACCGTCCCTTACGCGTCATCCAGTGGACGACCGGGAACATCGGGCGGCGGTCGCTGCACGCCATCATCGGAAGGCCCGACATGGAACTGGTCGGGGTATTTGCGCACGGCGAGGAAAAGGTCGGTGTCGACGCCGCCGAGCTGGCGGGCCGGCCGGAGCCGACAGGGGTGGCCGCGACCAACGACATCGACGCGCTGCTCGCCCTCGGCGCGGACGCGTGTTGCTACAACCCGTTGTGGCCTAACGTCGACGAGCTGGTGCGGCTGCTGGAGTCGGGAGTCAACGTGTGCACCAGTGCGGCCTGGATCACCGGTGGTAAGCAGACGCCCGAAGATCGGCAGCGCATCGAGGCCGCCTGCCAGAAGGGCAATTCGACGATTTTCGGCAGCGGCGCGCATCCGGGCATGACCAACATGGTCGGCATGGTGCTGTCCGCCTCGTGCGAGCGCGTCGACGAGATCCGGATCACCGAGTCGGTGGACTGCTCGACCTACGAATCGGCGGAAACGCAAACCGCCATGGGGTTCTCGCAAGACCCCGACACCCCCGGCCTGGCCGAAAACGTGCGACGGGAAAGCGAGGTCTTCGCCGAGTCGGCGGCCATGATGGCCGACGCGATCGGGGCGAAGCTGGACAAGATGACCTTCGATGTCACGTTCACCGCGGCCACCGGTGACTCCGATCTGGGTTTCATGAAAATTCCCGCCGGAACCGTCGGCAGCGTCTACGGCTACCACCGCGGCTGGGTCGGCGATCGCAACGTCGTCAGCGTCGGGTTCAACTGGACCATGGGCAGTCACGTCGTACCGCCCAAACCGCTCGAGCACGGGCACGTCATTCAGGTGTTCGGGCTGCCCAACATGCGCACCGTCCTGCACTGCCTGCCGCCCAAGGACTGGACGGAGCCCGGGTTCATGGGGTTGGGAATGATCTACACCGCGATGCCGGTCACCAATGCCGTCCCGGCGGTGGTGGCGGCCAGGCCGGGAATCGTGACGCTGGCCGATTTGCCGCCGGTCACCGGCCGCCTGGCGCGCTAGCGGCGATGCCGCCCGCCCACCCGGCGGCCCCCGGAGGAACGCTTGCGTGCACTAAGGTTAGGATGCCTAACCGAGTAAACGTTCCGTGACAGTGGTGTCGTCGGCGATGGTTGGTGAGCTTTGCGGCAGGGCCCGAAGCGGTGGGCGAAAGGCGGTCAGGTGATGGCTAGTCCAAACTCAGGTTCTCGCCACGGCGTCTTGACCCGCGTCGTGAAGCACGCGTGGATACCGCTGCTGCTGGTGGTCGTTCTGGCGGTCTCGGCGCTGATCGTGTCGCGGCTGCACAAAATCTTCGGCTCGGAAGATCTCAACGCAAACGCCGGCAAGGGGATCGAAATCGTGCAGTTCAACCCGAAGGTCGTCGTCTACGAAATCTCCGGCTCCCCGGGCACGACGGCGAACATCAATTACTGGGACGAGAACGCCGACACGCATCAGGTGAACAATGCGCCGCTGCCCTGGTCGACCACGATCTCGACCACGCTGCCCTCGGTGAGCGCCAACATCATGGCGCAGAGCGACGGCAGCACGATCAGTTGCAAGATCACCGTGGACGGCGTCGTCCGCGACAATCAGAATTCCGACGGCCATAACGCCCAGACCTTCTGCCTGGTGAAGTCCGCATGAGCGATGTGAACAACGAGACCGAACGCGAGCTGAGCGCGGCAGACACCGGCCCGATCAAAACCCGAGGCCTGTCCATGGCCGACCGCGGCCACCGGCCTTACCTTCCCCATGCGATCCGCATCTTCGCGATACCGATCATTTTGGGCTGGCTGGCCATCACGGTGCTGGTGAACGTCATCGTTCCCTCGTTGGAAGTCGTCGGTGAGGCGCATTCGGCGCCGATGGCGCCGCTGGACGCGCCGTCGATGAAGGCGATGCTGCGCCTCGGCCATAACTTCCACGAATTCGACTCGAACAGCACTGTGATGATCGTGCTCGAGGGTCAGCACCCCCTTGGCCCGGACGCGCACCAGTACTACGACAAGCTGATTCGCCAACTCCGCCAGGACCCCAAGCACATCCAGCACATCCAGGACTTCTGGGGCGACCGGCTGACGGCCGCGGGCGCTCAGAGCGCCGACGCCAAGGCCGCCTATGTGCAGGTGAACCTCGCCGGTAACCAGGGCACGACGCAGGCGAACGAGTCCGTGGACGCCGTGCGCAAGGTGATCGAGGAGAACAAGGCGCCACCCGGTGTGAAGGCCTACGTCACCGGCCCGGCGGCGCTGTCCGACGACATGCACATCATCGGTAACGCCAGCCTGGCCAAGATCACGCTGTTCACCCTGGGCGCCATCGCGATCATGCTGCTGCTGGTTTACCGGTCCATCGTCACGACGTTGATCCAGCTGTTCATGACCTTTGTCGCGCTGGCCTGTTCGCGGGGCGTCGTCGCGGTTCTCGCGTACCACAACGCATTTGGGCTCACCACGTTTGCCGCCAACATCCTCACCATGCTGGCGATCGCCGCGGGTACGGACTACGGCATTTTCCTCGTCGGCCGCTATCAAGAGGCGCTGCGCGAAGGTGAGGATCGAGAAACCGCGTACTACACCACCTTTAAAGGGGTGGCCCCCGTCGTCCTGGGGTCCGGGCTGACTATCGCCGGGGCGACCTACTGCCTGAGTTTTGCGCGGCTACCCTGGTTCAACACCATGGGCGCGCCGGTGGCGATCGGCATGCTGGTGGTGGTGGCGGCCGGTCTGACGCTGGGCCCGGCGGTTGTTTTTGTCGGCAGTCGCTTCCACCTGTTCGAAACCAAGCGGGCGGCCAAGGGTGGGCGGCTGTGGCGGCGCGTGGGCACCACTGTAGTGCGTTGGCCCGCACCAGTTTTGGTCGTCAGCGCCGCGGTCGTGTTAGTCGGCATGATTGCCCTGCCGAGCTTCCACACGAGCTACAACGACCGCCACTACCTGCCGTTGTCGGCTCCGTCCAATCAAGGGCAAGAGGCCGCGAATCGGCATTTCTCCGAGGCACGCATGAACCCCGACCTGTTGATGATCGAGTCCAACCACGACATGCGGAACCCGGCCGACATGCTGGTGCTGGACCGGGTGGCCAAAAACGAGATGCGCACGCTCGGCATCGCGATGGTCCAGGACATCACGAGGCCGTTGGGCATTCCGATTCAGCACAGCTCGATTCCGTTCCAGAACAGCGTCCAAAGCCAGACGACGATGCAGAATATGGGGTTCCTCAGGGAGCGCATGGCCGACATCCTGAGACTGGCCGATGACCTGCAGACCCAGATCGACACCACGCAGCGCCAGTACGAGGTGTCGCTCGATTTGGCCAACGCCGCCGAGGACAGCGCAAAGACCACGGCGGTCACGTCGCAAATCACCGACACCCTGCGCGACCACATCGCGGACTTCGACGACACCTTCCGCCCGGTCCGCACGTACTTCTACTGGGAGAAGCACTGCTACGACATTCCCGTGTGCATCGGGCTACGGTCGCTGTTCGACACGTTCGACGGGTTCGACCAACTGGCCGAGCAGTTCCACTATTTGACGACCGACATCGCGCACACCGCCAAAGCGTCACGCGACCTGACTGCGCTGTTTCCCACGCTGATCACCACGCTGAAGACGACCAGGGGCATCACGCTGACGCTCTACCAGACGTTCAAGGCAATGATCGACCAGATGGAGGCGATGAGCAACACCGGCATCGTCATGGGCCAAAGCTTCGACGCGTCGAAGAACGACGACTTCTTCTATCTCCCGCCGGAAGCCTTTGATAACCCCGATTTCCAGACGGGCCTTCGGATGTTTTTGTCGCCGGACGGTAAGTCGGCGCGGTTCTTCATCACCCACCAGGGCGATCCGATGTCGCCGGAGGGCATTGCGCAGGTCGATGCCGAGCGCACCGCCGCGCAGGAGGCGTTGAAGCAGTCGTCGCTGTCGGATGCCAGGGTGTATCTCGGCGGGACCGCCGCGACGTTCAAGGACATGGCCGACGGCGAGAAGTACGACCTGATGATCGCCGTGGTGTCGGCCCTGACGCTGATCTTCATGATCATGCTGCTGCTGACCCGAAGTGTGGTGGCCGCGCTGGTGATCGTCGGCACCGCGGCCAGCTCGATCGCGGCGTCTTTCGGTCTGTCCGTGCTGATTTGGCAGGATTTGTTCGGCATCAGAATCCACTGGATCGTGATGGCGCTGTCGGTCATCATCTTGTTGGCGGTCGGATCCGACTACAACCTGCTGCTGGTGTCCCGGTTCCGCGAAGAGATCCACCGCGGGCTCAAGACGGGGATCATTCGATCGATGGCCGGCACCGGTGGTGTGGTGACGGCGGCGGGTCTGGTGTTCGCCTTCACCATGGCGTCCATGTTGGGTAGCGATCTGCGGGTGCTCGGACAGTTCGGGTCGACCGTGTGCATCGGTCTGCTGCTCGACACGCTGATCGTGCGCACGCTTTTGATGCCGTCGATCGCGACGTTGCTCGGACGGTGGTTCTGGTGGCCGCAGGTTGTACACCCGCGCGGTGACAATGCGCGACGGCCGGTCAGCGCTCCGGCGCCATCGCCCAGCTAGGTCTGCGCGAGTTCCACACTCACCGCGACCGCGCCCGCGCCGACGTGGAGCGCCAGCACCGGCCCCAGCTCGGTGACGATCGCCGGCTCGCAGGTCGGCAGCCGCTTGCCCAGCGCCGTGGCCACCTCGGCGGCACCGTCGGGGTTGTTGACGTGGTGGACCGCCAAGGCGGCGGTGCCGTCGCCGACGACCTGGCAGACCCGGTCGATCATCGCCTCCGTGGCGTGGGTGACGGTGCGCACTCGTTGGGCCAGAACGAGTTTCCCGTCGTCAATCCGCAACAACGGTTTGAGCGCCAGGGCGGTGCCCAGCCACGCCGCCGCACCGCCGATGCGTCCGCTGCGACGCAGGTTGTCTAGTCGGTGTACGACGATGAACGCATGTCCGCGTGCCACGGCCGAGCGCGCAGCGTCCGCGACGGCGTCCAGGTCAGCGCCCGCCGCCGCCGCCCGCGCGGCGGCCATGGCTACGAAGCCGGTGCCCATCGCCGCCGATTTGGAATCGATCACGCGCACGCTGGGATCGAGGTCGGCCGCGGTGCGTTCGGCGGCCCGGCAGGTTCCCGACAGTGCCGACGAAATGTGCACCGCCACCACACCATCGGCGCCGCTGTCGGCCAACGCCTGCTGGTAAGCGTCGGCGAGTTCGGCCGGCGTGGCGGCCGCGGTGGTCGCCGCAAGCTTGTGGATGTCCTCCGGGACGTCGTCCACACCGTCGCGCAGATCGGTGCCGTCGAGCAAGATGTGCAGCGGAACGACGCGTATCCCCCACTTTTCGAGTAGGTCGGCCGGCAGCCGGGCCGACGAGTCGGTCACCACCACGACGGTCACGAGTGGGGCTTATCGTTTGCCACGCCGGCCTGATTGCGCGGCTCCTCCTCATCGCGCTGCGCGCTCTGCATCGTCGCCACGCCGGCCTGATTGCGCGGCTCCTCCTCATCGCGCTGCGCGCTCTGCATCGTCGCCACGCCGGCCTCGGCGAGCGCCTTGAGCATCAGCTCCGCCACCGCCTGGTGAGCCTCGAAATTCCAGTGGATGCCGTCGGGGTTTCCCCCGCCGTCCATCACATGTTCTGCGACAGCGGCTTTGAGATCCACCAGGGGCACATCGTGGCTTTGCGCCCATTCGGTGATCGCGGCCACGGTCCCCGCGCGACCGTGGTGGGCCCTGCCATAGGTGTCGGCGATGTGCACCGACGGCAGCGACGCCACGATCGGGATCCCGGGGCGGTTGAAATCGATTGCGCCACGGGTCTGTTCGAGGTAGTCGGCGCTCAGGCGCGGCGGCAAGGCGGGCCTGGCCACCGGGGAGAGCCTGGGCTGCAGCCACCCGTAACCGTCCCGGACCCAGCGCCGCAGCCAGGGCGGCCGCACGTAGCGGATCAGCTCACGCAACGCAGTGGGCAACACCGACGGCAGCGAATCCATGCCGCCGGTGGCGAAGATGACGGCGCCCGCCCGCGGTAGCGCCGCCCAGGCCCGTGGATCCTGGGTCGCCGCCCACCAGACGTCCCGGCACGTCCAGCCGATGCGGCCGATCAGCTCCACATCCCAACCCAGTTGGGCGGCAACGATGTTCGGCCAAATTCTGGGATCGTCGGCGGGTAGACCGCCCGTCGGCCCGTAATAAGCCAGCGAGTCCGCGAAAATCAGCAGCGTGGGCCTGGGATGCTCAGAGGACATCGTTGGACACCTGTGCCGAAGCATTCCACACATCCAGACGCCACCGGATGCTGTCGAACTCGTCGCTGTCATCGCCGGAATGTCCGGACAGCTGCACCCAGCTGGCGTTGCCCATGCCGCCCAAAATCGGCCAGCTGCCGACGGGAAGCTTCAGCAGCGCGGCCGAGAGTGCGGCAATCAGGCCTCCGTGGGCGACCAGCACCACCGGGCGATCCGGCCCGTGTGGGTCACCCCATTCCGGCTCGCCGGACACCAGTTCGGCAACCAGCGGCACACTGCGGGCCGCGACGTCCACGCGGCTCTCACCGCCATGCGGGGCCCAGGTGGCGTCTTCGCGCCAGGCCAGCCGCGCGCCCGGCGCCTGCGCATCGACCTCGCTATGGGTCATGCCCTGCCAGTCGCCGAGATGGGTTTCTCGCAGCCGTTGATCCACCCGGATCGCCGAGCCGGTGCGCTCCCCCAACCTGACCGCGGTGTCGTAGGCGCGGTGCAGATCCGACGACACGATCAGCAACGGCTGCAACTTGCCCAGCACCTCGGCGGCCGCGATGGCCTGCGCCCGCCCGAGTTCGCTGAGTTCGGAATCAAGCTGCCCCTGCATCCGGCTGCCGGCGTTGAACTCAGTTTGCCCGTGCCGCAACATGATCAGGCGACGAATCTTCATTGCGCGCTCGAGTCTTCGGAGCCCCCGCCGTCCTCGTCCAGGATCACCGGCACCACCGGGCAGTCACTCCACAGCCGGTCCAGCGCATAGAAGTCGCGGTCGTCCTGGTGCTGAATGTGAACGACGATGTCGCGATAGTCCAGCAGCGTCCAGCGGCCTTCGCGGGTGCCCTCGCGGCGCGCGGGTTTGTAGCCGGCCTTGCGCATTTTCTCCTCGACCTCGTCGACGATGGCGTTGACCTGTCGCTCATTGGACGCCGAAGCGATCACGAAGCAGTCGGTGATGGCGAGCTGGGCGGAGACGTCGATGACGAGGACATCGTCGGCGAGCTTGGACGCGGCGGCGCCGGCGGCCACCGTCGCCATGTCGATGGCTTCCTGCGTGGCGCTCACGGGTGATCCCCTGGGGTCAGGCTTGTTTCGTTCACGGTCACGGCCGGTCCCGCGTCGGTGCGGTAGAGCCGGCGCTTGGAGACGTACTGCACGACACCGTCGGGCATCAGGTACCACAGCGGCCGGCGCTGTGCCGCGCGCCGACGGCAATCGGTCGACGAGATCGCCAGCGCCGGTATCTCGACCAGGGTCAGCGCGTCGTCGGGCAGCTCACCCAGCACACCGGTGATGTGTTCGCGGCGCAGCTCGTAGCCGGGCCGGCTGACCCCGATAAAGTGCGCCAGCTCGAACAGCGTGTCCCAGCCCTGCCAGGACAGGATGGAGGCCAGCGCGTCGGCGCCGGTGATGAAGTACAGCTCGGAGTCCGGATTGAGGGCGTGCAGGTCGCGCAGCGTGTCCATGGTGTACGTGGGGCCGGCGCGGTCGATGTCGACCCGGCTGACCGAGAAACGGGGATTGGACGCCGTGGCGATCACCGTCATCAGATACCGGTCCTCGGCGGCGGAGACGTGCCGATCCTTCTGCCAGGGCTGCCCGCTGGGCACGAACACGACTTGGTCGAGGTCGAACAGGTCGGCGACCTCGCTGGCGGCAACCAGGTGGCCGTAATGGATGGGGTCGAACGTCCCACCCATCACTCCCAACCTGCGAAGCTGCTTTTGCACGATGTGCCAGCTTACTTGAGCCGGCGACGCGGGCCCGTCATAGCTGTGGTCCCATGCGCCACGTCAGTCCCCGCTTCGGACGGTGATGCGTTTGCCCACCTTCGAGCGACAACGCACGGCGCGGGCCGGCTGGCGGTCACCATGTGGGACAGCAACTCGGTCTCCGGGTTGCGGTAGTTGGGGCGACCATCCCAGAGCACC
>NZ_LZHT01000004.1 GCF_001667315.1 Mycobacterium sp. 852002-10029_SCH5224772 | reverse complement strand
CACCGCGGCGCGCCTGGCCAAGGGCCAGGGCGTGCCCATCTCGACGATCTCGTTCGGAACCAAGGGCGGTGAGATCGAGATGGACGGGCAGCGCGTCGCGGTCCCGGTGTCGACCGACCAGATGAAGACGATCGCCAGACTCTCCGGCGGGCAGCCCTACACCGCCACCAACCTCGGCGAGCTCGAAAAGAGCTACAACGCGATCGAGAACGAGATCGGTTACCGCACGGTGCCGGGCCCGGGCAGCGCCGGCTGGCTGCGCCTCGGGGTGCTGGCCGCACTGATCGCGACCGCGTTGGCGCTGTTGATCAATCGGCGCCTGCCGACCTAGCGCGTATCAGGCGGGCAGCCGGCGGTTCAGCAGCAGGCCGGCCAGCACGGCGCCGGCCATCACGACGGCACCGAGCAGCATCCAGGCCAGGCTGGCATCGCCCTTGACGGTTTCGTAGCCGATCTGGCGCTGCAGCGTCGTGTACACGTTCTCCAGCGAGTCCAGGCTGTCGGCGTGGAAGGCCTGGCCGTCGGTGATCTCGCCGATCTTCTGCAGGGTCTGATCGTCCACCGGAACCGGAATGGTGGCGCCCTCGTAGTCGACGGTGCCGTACGGGGTGCCGAACGAGATCGTCGAGATGGGCACGCCCTCGTCCTTGGCCAGGCGCGCCGCGGTGTAGACACCGTCGTGCGGGTC
>NZ_LZHT01000003.1 GCF_001667315.1 Mycobacterium sp. 852002-10029_SCH5224772 | reverse complement strand
GATGGTGGCGCGCCTAGACAGGGGCCAGGGCGTGCCCATCTCGACGATCTCGTTCGGAACCAAGGGCGGTGAGATCGAGATGGACGGGCAGCGCGTCGCGGTCCCGGTGTCGACCGACCAGATGAAGACGATCGCCAGACTCTCCGGCGGGCAGCCCTACACCGCCACCAACCTCGGCGAGCTCGAAAAGAGCTACAACGCGATCGAGAACGAGATCGGTTACCGCACGGTGCCGGGCCCGGGCAGCGCCGGCTGGCTGCGCCTCGGGGTGCTGGCCGCACTGATCGCGACCGCGTTGGCGCTGTTGATCAATCGGCGCCTGCCGACCTAGCGCGTATCAGGCGGGCAGCCGGCGGTTCAGCAGCAGGCCGGCCAGCACGGCGCCGGCCATCACGACGGCACCGAGCAGCATCCAGGCCAGGCTGGCATCGCCCTTGACGGTTTCGTAGCCGATCTGGCGCTGCAGCGTCGTGTACACGTTCTCCAGCGAGTCCAGGCTGTCGGCGTGGAAGGCCTGGCCGTCGGTGATCTCGCCGATCTTCTGCAGGGTCTGATCGTCCACCGGAACCGGAATGGTGGCGCCCTCGTAGTCGACGGTGCCGTACGGGGTGCCGAACGAGATCGTCGAGATCTGCACGCCCTGGCCCTTGGCGGCCCGGGCCGCGGTGAACGCCCCCTGCGGGGCGTTGGGGTCCAGCGGCACGTTCTCGGCGCCGTCGGACTCCAGCACGATCCGCGCCGGCGGCGGGCCCTCGCCGCCACCCATCACCGAACCGACCGTCGCGATCGCCTGCAACGCGGTGAAGATGGCTTGGCCGGTGGCCGTGCTGTCGGCGAAGTCCAGCTTCTTCAGCGCGTCGAGGGTCGCCTGGTGTTGCGGGGTGGGTGGCACCAGCAAATACGGGGTGCCGGCGAAACCGACGAGCCCGAGATTGATGCCGGGCGTCAATTGGCTGGCGAACTGGCTGGCCGCCTGTTCGGCGGCCTTGAGCCGGTTGGGTTCGACGTCGGTCGCCCGCATCGACTGTGACATGTCGATGACGAGCATCACGACGGCGCGGTTGCGCGGGATGCGCATGTCGTGGGTGGGGGTGGCCAGCGCGATGGTCAGCAACGCCAGGCAGAGCAGCGACGCGGCGATCGGCAGGTGCCGCCACGGCGACTGCGCCACGGTGGCGTCGGTGTAGCGGTGCAGCCGCCGGTTGCGACGCGCCTGGACCACGACGTAGACGGCCAGCAGGGCCAGGGGCACCAATCCGAACAACAACATGCCCGGACGCTGAAACCCGTACAGCGGCAGCGGGCCGATTCCGGGAAGCGACACGTCACTCAACCTTCCCGTCTCCTGATGCTGCCGCCAGTAAAGAGGAGCCTCGGGGACCCGTCAAACCTACGGCGCCAGTCGCGCGCTATTCCCGGCGGAGCCGCCCCTCGACGAATTGCTCCAATTTCTCCCACTCGCGCACCGCCGCGGCGTAGGGCGGCGACGGCCTGGTGGCCGAGCCGGGCTCGAGCACGGCGGCCACCAATTTGCCCAGCGGCCGGTTGGTTTCGAGCGCCTTGTCGACCGCGGGATCCTCGGAGTAGTCGCCGATGTCGCGCAGCACCTCGACGGCCAGCTCCAGCTGCTCGCGGTCCACAGCGTCCGGCCCGTCGGCGAAGTCGTCGGCCAGACCGCTGAGCACGTAGATGTTGTCCTCGGTGACCTCGACCGCCAGCGAGCCGTCGGTGGCGGCGGTGCGGATGTCGTCGTAGGTGCTCAGATCGGACAGGTCGTGGTCGTGCTCATCGGCCAGGTAGCGGGCCAGCGCACGCTCGGACGGGAACACGCTGATCCGTCCGTTGCGGCCGAGGAAGATCGGCTCGTCATCGAAGTAGCAGCGCAGCGTGAAGAAGGTGCCCGAGCTCGTCATGATCCGGATCGGATCGATGCCCACCTGAAGCCAGAAGTCCTTGTCGCTGCCGAGTACCGCGCTGTCGCCGGCGGCCCGGGTTTCGGTGGCCTCAGCGGTGTCCTCGTCTTCGGCGGCGTCGTCCCCGGGTTCCTCGAGGGCGTCCTCCTCGATGGCGGCGTCTTCGGTGTCGTCTTCGTCGACTTCGTCTTCTTCGCGCTCTTCGGCCAGTTCGTCGGCGGCCTTGGCCGACAGCTTGGCGTCGACCTCGGGGGTGGTGGCGACGTCGTCGATCGCGCCGAGCACGTCGTCCCAGCTGCGCCCGATGACCTCGGCGATCGCATGCCAACGCTTGCCGCCGGCCCTACCGTTGAAGTGCTCGAGCCCGCCCGACACGGTGCCCAGGCTGGGGTTGCCGTTGAAGAACTTCGACACCGCCGCCAGCTCGCACACCGATCCGATGGACGACACGATGGCCAGCGTGCCCGCCAGCGCGGCCACCGAGTCCTCGGTGGGCTTCTCCGAAACCAGCTCCTCGACCGCCACCAGATCGAACTGCTTGCCCGCGGCGGGTTCGAAGTCGTGCGCGTGCGCCGACGTCAGTTCCTTCCACGCCGGGTGGTCGGTCAGGTCGTTGTCGGTGTCGGACCGCACGAACGCGACCAGGTCGGCGACGGACTCGAAGACGAACAGGTCCTCGTCCTTGCCCAGGAACGCCTCCCACTCGTCGCCGGAGTCGCGCCAGCGGGGCGCCCACACGGTGTAGCGGTCGCCGGCGGACAGGCTCAGGCGAATGGGCACGAGGTCAGCAGCCATGCGGCACAGAATAGCGACGACCGGCGAACGCCCTGTCGCGGCAGTGGTGATCGCGAGCGCGGCGGAGCCGGGTGAAGCGGGTCGCCACCATCGGAAGCAGTGGTGATCGCGAGCGCGGCGGAGCCGGGTGAAGCGGGTCGCCACCATCGGAAGCAGTGGTGATCGCGAGCGCGGCGGAGCCGGGTGAAGCGGGTCGCCACCATTCGAAGCAGTACCGCTAGCCCCAGATATCCGTGATGGGCGCGGCGTTGGCGGCGTAGCCCGTCTTGGGCAGCCCGTACATCTGCTCCACCGTGGAAAGCAGGTTGTAGTGGTTGATCTGCTCGCTGTAGTTGCCCGGGCGGACGTGGGCGCCGTAGAACACCGTGGGGATCTGGTTGCGGCTGCCGTTATCGTCCTCGTCGAACGTCAGGATCAGCAGGCTGTTGTTGGCCACCGCCCAATTGGCGTAGCCGGACAGCTGGCGGTTCAGCCAGGCGTCGGCCTGCGCGATCGAGCCGTCGTGCATGTTGTTGTCGTTGTTGGGGATGACGAACGACACGGTCGGCAGGCTGGCGTAGTTGCCCATCGGGAAGGCGGAGAAGGGTAGCGAGTTCGCCGCCGGCACGTTGGTGAAGTTGGTCCACGGCACATGCTTGCGCGCATACTTGCCCGCGGTGCACACCGGTGAGCCGACCGCCGGCAGGCCCTCGGCGAAGCCGACGAAGGTGTGGCCCGCGGCCAGCAATTCGGACCCGAGGTTGGGTGCGGCGCCGGCGTTGACCGGGCAGAGGTCCTTGGTCACCCCGAAGGTGTTGCCGGCGAACAGTGCCAGGTAATTCGGTTCGCTGGGGTGTGTTTCGGCGTACGACTGCGTCATGTTGGCGCCGTTCGCGGCCAGGGAGGTGATGAAGGGCGCCGACTTGTTGCCGATGATGCCGTTTTCGGAACGGTTTTCCTCCACCACGATCACGATGTGCGCCGGTTGCGGAATGGCCGCTGCCACAAGGCCAATGCGCGGGGTCAACGGACTTGCCGCCAGTGCGACCACGGCCAGTGCGCCGAGCGTCAGCAGAAGGCGATGCGCCCTACCGAGCAGCCTTCTCGGACTTTGAATTTCGCGCGACACCGGGGGAGTATACGAACGCGCGGAGGCCATGCCGGGGACGAGCGCAAGCGTGTCAGAAGGGCTTTGCGCGATCGTTATATACCCTTCATGGGATGGACGTGTGCGTGATCGACCACCCGTTGGCCGCGGCCCGGCTGACGGTGCTGCGTGACGAACGCACCGACAACGCCGGATTTCGGGCGGCGCTGCGCGAGCTCACGCTGATGCTGGTGTACGAGGCCAGCCGGGAGGCGCCGCGCACGTCCATCAGGATCCGCACCCCGGTGGCCGCGACGGCCGGGACGCGGCTGGTCAACGCGCCGCTGCTGGTTCCGGTTCTGCGGGCCGGGCTGGGGATGGTCGAGGCAGCACAGGCGGCGATACCCGAGTCGGAGGTGGGTTTCGTCGGGGTCGCCCGCGACGAGAAAACCCACCTGCCGGTCCCGTATCTCGAGGCGCTGCCCGACAAGCTTGCGCGCAGGCCGGTGCTGGTCCTCGACCCCATGCTGGCCACCGGCGGGTCGATGGCGCACACCATCGGCCTGCTGCAGCGGCGCGGCGCCACCGATATCACCGTGCTGTGCGTGGTGGCCGCGCCGGAAGGCCTTGCGGCCGTGCAGGAAGCGGCGCCCAGCGCGCGGGTGTTCACCGCCGCGGTCGACAAGGGTCTCAACAGGTCGGCCTATATCGTGCCGGGCCTCGGCGATGCCGGTGACCGCCAATTCGGGCCCAACCTGTTCACCAGCCCCGCACCGCAGCGACCAGCTCCGCGTGCAGGGCGGCGGCGCGCCGCCGCGAAGAATCCAGATCGTCGCTAGGCGCGCAGCGAATTTCCGTGTAGCACTTCAGTTTTGGCTCGGTGCCGGAGGGCCGTACCACCACCCTTACCGATGTGTCGTCGTCACCGCCGGTGAAGATCAGCGCGTCGGTGATGTCGATGAGTTTGGCGGGGAATCCGGCCAGCGTCGCCGGCGGGGCGGTGCGCAGCCGGCGCATCAGCCCGGCGGCCTGCGCCGGGTCGGCGACCCGGCGCGACACCGCGGCGGCGTCGTGCACCCCGTGGCGCCGGGCCAGCTCGTCGAGCAGGTCGATAACCGAACGGCCTTGGCGCAGCAGCGTGGCCACCAGGTCGCACGCCAGCACCGCGGCGCTGATGCCATCCTTGTCGCGCACGGCGGCCGGGTCGACGCAATGCCCGATCGCTTCCTCGTAGGCGTACACCAGGGTGCCGCCGGGGACCTCGGCGTCGGCGCGCGCCAGCCATTTGAAGCCGGTGAGGGTTTCGACGTGGACGGCGCCGCGGTGCGCAGCGATGGCCGACAGCATCCGCGACGACACCACCGTGCTGGCCACCACCGGTGTCTCGGCTTGCTGCGGCTGGGAAAGAATGTAATCGCCTAGCAGCCAACCGGTTTCGTCACCGGACAGCATCCGCCAGCCCGACGTGTCGAGAATGCCGACAGCGCATCGGTCGGCGTCGGGGTCCAGCGCGATCGCCACGTCGGCTCCCACATCCGCGGCCAGCGCCAGCAGCGCGTCGGCGGCTCCCGGCTCCTCGGGGTTGGGGAACGCGACGGTGGGGAAATCCGGGTCCGGCGCGAATTGCGCTGCGACGGTGTGGACTTGGGCGAACCCGGCGCGATGCAGCGTCTCCACGGCCACCGCGCCGCCCACCCCGTGCAGCGCGGTCAGGGCCACCCGCGCCGAGCCGGCGCCGCGGCGCAGCCCGGCCGCACGTTCGATGTAGCGCTCGACCAGATCAGTCTGCGCGGGCTCGACGGGGGCCCTCCCGATCTGGTCGGCCGGCGGTGCGTCGGCCATCGCGGCCTCGATCTCACGGTCGGTGGGGGAGACGAGCTGGATGCCGCCGTCGACGTACACCTTGTAACCGTTGTCGGCCGGCGGATTGTGCGACGCCGTGATCTGGATCCCGGCGAGTGCGCCGGTGTGCCGGACCGCGAACGCGACCACCGGAGTGGGTACCGGGCCTGGCAGCAGCAGCACCGAAAACCCTTGATCGGCAAGCACTTCGGCGGTCACCGTGGCGAATGCCGCCGAGCCGTGGCGGGCGTCGCGCCCCACGATCACCCGCGCCCCGGCCGGGGCGCGCCGCTTGAGCACCTGGGCCACCCCCCAGGAGGCCCGCGACACCACCGCGACGTTCATGGCGTCGGGACCGCCGCGCACCGGGCCGCGCAGGCCCGCGGTGCCGAACGTCAGGGGATGGGAAAAACGCGCGCCGAGTTCGTCGGGGTCGCACGCGGCGAGTTCGGCGGCCGTGGTCGGGTCGGGATCGTGGGCGATCCACTCCTCGGGCGTCATGGCCTAAAAACGGGGCAGCCGCTCGAGGATCAGGGCCAGCAGGGCGCCCATCCGGCTGGCGGACGCGGCACCGGCGGAGAGCACCTCGACGTGGCTCAGCGGTTGGCCGCCGATCCCGGCGGCCAGGTTGGTCACCAGCGACACCCCGAGCACCTCGGCGCCGGCCGCCCGCGCCGCGATGGTTTCGTGCACCGTCGACATGCCGACCAGGTCGGCGCCCAGCGTCCGCAGCATCCGGATTTCCGCGGGGGTCTCGTAGTGCGGGCCGGGTAGGCCGGCGTAGACGCCCTCGGTCAGCGTCGGGTCGGCCTGGCGGGCGAATTCGCGTAGCCGCGGGGAGTAGGCGTCGGTGAGGTCGACGAATTGCGGGCCTTCCAGCGGGGAGCGCGCGGTCAGGTTCAGGTGGTCACTGATCAACACGGATTCGCCGACGGCCATGTCCGGGCGCAGTCCGCCCGCCGCGTTGGTGAGCACGATCGCGCGCACGCCGGCTGCGCAGGCCGCCCGCACCGGATGCACGATGTGGCACAGGTCGTGGCCCTCGTAGGCGTGGAGGCGGCCGACCAGCACCAGCACCCGGTGTGCGCCGATGCGCATCGACAACAGCTCGCCGCTGTGCCCGATCGCCGTCGGCGGGGAGAACCCCGGCAGGTCGGCCTGGGGCAGCACGGCGGTGGGAGTGCCGAGCGCCGCGACCGCCGGCGACCATCCCGAGCCGAGGACGATGGCGACGTCATGTTCGGCGATTCCGGTGCGCTCGGCGATGTCCGCGGCGGCCCGGCGCGCGAGGTCGCCTGGGTCGGACGGGGTTTCGGCCACAGGGAGGAGCCTAGCCCGGCGACGGCGAGCGCCGGAACGGCGCGAGTGAGGAGGGCGGGCGATCGGGCTTAGCCCGGCGACGGCGAGCGCCGGAACGGCGCGAGTGAGGAGGGCGGGCGATCGGGCTTAGCCCGGCGACGGCGAGCGCCGGAACGGCGCGAGTGAGGAGGGCGGGCGATCGGGCTTAGCCCGGCGACGGCGAGCGCCGGAACGGCGCGAGTGAGGAGGGCGGGCGATCGGGCTTAGCCCGGCGACGGCGAGCGCCGGAACGGCGCGAGTGAGGAGGGCGGGCGATCGGGCTTAGCCCGGCGACGGCGAGCGCCGGAACGGCGCGAGTGAGGAGTCGGGCGATCGGGCTTAGCCCGGCGACGGCGAGGAGGGCGGGCAATCCAACCTGGCCGGGGAGTGGCGCCCGGCGGGATGTGCCAAGATTTGCCGTATGAATCTTCGTGGGTGGCCGGTAGTTGGCCCGGTCATTGGAATTGCGGTTGCTGTTGTGCTGTCAGTGGTTTCGGTCACATTTGGCCCGGCGCCCACGGCGGCGGCCGACTGCCCGGCCGTCCAACTCATCTTCGCCCGCGGCACCGCCGAGCCGCCCGGCCTGGGTATGATCGGCGACGCGCTGTTCGCCGCCCTGCAACCCGCCCTGGGGTCGCGCACGGTCGACTCCTACGCGGTGAACTATCCGGCCAGCTACAACTTCCTGACTACCGCCGACGCCGCCAACGACGCACGCGATCACATCGCGGAGATGGTCGACCAGTGCCCGTCGACGCGGCTGGTGCTCGGCGGCTTCTCGCAGGGCGCCGCCGCGGTCTCGATGCTCGCCGGGGTGCCGCCCGTCGGACAGCGCATCGGCAACTTCGGATCGGCGCCCGCGCTGGATCCCGGCCTGGCCAACAAGATCAGGGCCGTCGCGGTGTTCGGCAATCCCGGCAACCGATTCAACACACCCCTGTCGTCGACGGGCGCGTTCGCCGGCCGCGCCATCGACCTGTGCAGCGAGGGCGACCCCGTCTGCGTCGTCGGCGGTCGCGACCGCGACGCGCACCACGACTACTCCGCGCCGCCCTACCCCGGCCAGGCGGCGGACTTCATCGCCGGGCGGGTCTAGCCCTCAGGGCCTCAAGTCGCTGAGTGACATACTGCGAGAGTGCCCACCGCCCCGTCAGACAGCCCGTTGGACAGCGTCGAAGCTGTCGTGCGGGGGCGCGGCGCCGACCTCGTCGAGTTGTCTCACGCCATTCACGCCGAGCCTGAGTTGGCGTTCGCCGAGCACCGCAGCTGCGCCAAGGCGCAGGCACTGGTCGCCGAACGCGGCTTCGAGATCACCGCGGCCGCCGGCGGGCTGGACACCGCCTTTCGCGCCGACTTCGGCGGCGGCCCGCTGACCGTCGGGGTGTGCGCCGAATACGACGCGCTGCCCGAGATCGGGCACGCCTGCGGCCACAACATCATCGCGGCGTCGGCAGTGGGCACCGCGCTGGCGCTGGCCGAGGTGGCCGACGACCTGGGCTTGCGGGTGGCACTGCTGGGGACCCCCGCCGAGGAGGCCGGCGGCGGCAAGGCGCTGCTGCTGAAGGCCGGGGTGTTCGACGACATCGCCGCGGCGGTGATGTTGCATCCCGGGCCGGCCGACATCGCCGCCGCCCGCTCGCTGGCCCTGTCCGAAGCGATCGTGAACTACCGCGGCAAGGAATCACATGCCGCCGTCGCGCCGCACCTGGGCGTCAACGCCGTCGACGCCGTCACCGTCGCACAGGTGGCGATCGGGCTGCTGCGCCAGCAACTGGCGCCCGGGCAACTGGTGCACGGGATCGTCACCGACGGCGGACAGGCGGTCAACGTCATCCCTGGCCACGCGACGCTGCAGTACGCGATGCGGGCGGTCGAAGCGGATTCGCTACGGCAGCTGGAGGGCCGGATCTACGCATGTTTCGCCGCGGGCGCGCTGGCCACCGGCTGCGAATACGAAATCGGCAACCCGGCGCCCGCGTACGACGAACTCCACCCCGACCAATGGCTGGCCGACATCTTTCGCGAGGAGATGCGCCGGCTCGGACGCGAACCGGTGGCCCGCGAATTCGAAGCGGCGCTGCCCATGGGCAGCACCGACATGGGCAACGTGACCCAAGCGCTCCCGGGCATCCACCCGGTGATCGGGGTGGATGCCGGCGGGGCCACCGTTCACCAGCGCGCCTTCGCCGATGCCGCGGCCGGTCCCAGCGCCGACCGCGCGGTCGTCGAGGGCGCGATCATGTTGGCGCGCACGGTGGTTCACCTGGCTCAGACGCCCGCCGAACGCGACCGGGTGATGGCGGCGCAGGAGCGCAGACGCAGCGGGGCCCACGCATGAGCCTCGCCGACGCCGTCGAACCCTGGCTGGCCGCGCATCACGCAGATCTGGTGGAATGGCGCCGTCACCTCCACCGCTACCCCGAGTTGGGCCGGCAGGAGTACGCCACCACCCAGTTCGTCGCCGAGCGGTTGGCCGAAGCGGGGCTCAACCCGAAGGTGTTGCCCGGCGGCACCGGGCTGGTCTGCGACATCGGCCCCGAGCACGAGCCCCGGATCGCGCTGCGGGCCGACATGGACGCGCTGCCGATGGCCGAGCGCACCGGTGCCCCCTACGCGTCCACCATGCCGAACGTGGCGCATGCCTGCGGGCATGACGCGCACACCGCCATCCTGCTGGGCACCGCCCTGGTCCTGGCGTCGGTGCCCGAGCTGCCGGTCGGGGTGCGGCTGCTCTTCCAGGCCGCGGAAGAACTCATGCCCGGCGGGGCGATCGACGCCATCGCGGCCGGCGCGATCAGCGGGGTGTCGCGGATCTTCGCCCTGCACTGTGACCCCCGGCTGGAGGTCGGCAAGATCGCGGTCCGGCACGGCCCCATCACCTCGGCGGCCGACCAGATCGAGATCACGCTGTATTCGCCCGGCGGGCACACCTCGCGCCCGCACCTGACCGCCGATTTGGTGTACGGGCTCGGCACGCTGATCACCGGGCTGCCCGGGGTGCTGTCACGGCGCATCGACCCGCGCAACGGCACCGTGCTGGTGTGGGGCGCGGTCAACGCCGGGGTGGCGGCCAACGCCATCCCGCAGACCGGCGTGCTCGCCGGCACCGTGCGCACTGCGAGCCGGCAGACCTGGGTCGGGCTCGAGGAGATCATCCGCGAGACCGTGTCCGGGCTGCTGGCGCCGCTGGCCATCGAACACACGCTGCAATACCGGCGCGGCGTGCCGCCGGTGGTCAACGAGGACGTCTCGACGCGCATCCTCACCCACGCGATCGAAGCCGTCGGCCCCGAGGCGCTGGCCGACACCCGCCAGTCCGGCGGCGGCGAGGACTTCTCCTGGTACTTGGAGGAGATTCCCGGGGCGATGGCGCGGTTGGGGGTGTGGCCGGGTATGGGACCGCAGCTGGACCTGCACCAGCCGACGTTCAATCTCGACGAGCGCGCCCTGGCGATCGGGGTGCGGACGATGGTCAACATCGTGGAACAGTCGGCGCTGTTCGACCGGCTTTAGCGGGTGTCGCTGCGGTTCGTGGCGCGCACGATGTGTTGGGCGATATGGGCGTACGTTCGGCGCGTGACGTCGCCGGCCTGGCTCATGATGTTGTATCCGTGGTCGACGCCGGCCACCTCGTAGTACTCCGCCAACGCGCCTGCAGCGTCCAGCTTTTCGGCGTACCTGCGGGCCTCGTCGCGGAGTCGATCGTGTTCGGCCGTCACGACCAGTGCCGGCGCGATGCCGGCGATGTCGTCGGCATTGTCGCCCCAGGCGGGAGAGGCCAACCGGTCGCGCCGCTGCGCCGAGTCAGGTATGTAGGCGGTGTCGAAGACCTCGCCCATCCACGGCTTCATGATCGCCCGGCGGCCCAGCGCCGACGGCTTGTCACTGGTGGGCGTCACGAGGTCTAGCGGCGCATAGTGCAGCACTTGCAGCGCGATGTGCGGGCCGCCGTTCTCCAGCGCGAGCCGGGCCGCAGCGGCGGACAGGTTGCCGCCCGCACTTTGGCCGCCGACGCACAGCCGCGCACCGTCCCAGTCGCGGTGCGGGCCGGCCGCCCAGCACACCACGTCGTAGATCTGGTGTACCGCGGCGGGAAAGCGGTGACGCGGCGCCAGGACGTAGTCGGGGTTGATCACCACCACACCCGCGTGGGCGGCCAGGTATCGGCACCACGGGTCGTCCTGCTCGGGGTGGCCGACCACGAACCCGCCGCCGTGCACGTTGACGTAGACGGGCGGGTTCGGCGTGTCCGCCGACGGGCGATACACGGTCGCGCGGACGGGGCCGAGCCGGGTGGGCACGTCGACCTCAGAGGTTCGGCTCCGAAACTCCGGGAAGCGCACGGCGGCCTTGGGGGCCGGGTTGACCGCGGCGGCGAACGCACGCGCCAGTGCGTCGGCGACCACCGGTACGGACAGGATTGACAGTCGAATTTCCTTCCTGGGGAGCGGCGCGCCCCGCATTGGGGCGCACATCGTCGGTCTGTCTGTCTACACTCCCGATCGCCGGCAGGCGAATGATTTTCAGGCGCTGGTCCCCGGGCCGATGTTGCGGGCCGGCCGCGTGCGCAAGCTGTGCACGTAATCGCTTGGCGCTCCGGCGATTTCGGCGGCATCCGCCATGACTCCGAGGTATCGGGCCGACGGCAGTCCGCCCTCCCACGCGTCCAGGACGTACAGCCACGCCAACACCGGGTCGGTGGTGGTGTCCGACGAGATGCGCTCGACCCGGCAGCGGATCTTCTGGTGGACCCCGAACTCCGAGCCCTCCCAGCGGTCCAGGTTGAGCTCGTCTGCCGGGGTCATGTCGTAAAGAACGACGAACACCTTCGAGCCCGGATCCTCGACGACGGTGGCCAGCGCGCCCTCCCAGCCGATGTCCTCGCCGCCAAACGTCAACCGCCACCCGTGCAGCCAGCCCGTTCCGGCCATCGGCGAATGGGGTGCACGCTTCAGCATCTGCTCGGGATCCATGTTCGACCCGTACGCGGCGTAGAGCGGCACGGGGAAAGCTTAGACGGCCGGGCTGGCCCGGTCTGCCCCTGAGCGTTTCGCAGCCGGCTTCGTTAGGTTGGGGCTGTGGCGACCCGCATCGTGATCCTCGGTGGCGGCCCGGCCGGTTACGAAGCCGCGCTGGTGGCCGCCACGCTGCGCCCAGAACATCCCGACGCCGCCCACGTGACCGTCATCGACTCCGAGGGCATCGGCGGGGCGGCCGTCCTGGACGACTGCGTGCCGTCCAAGACGTTCATCGCCTCGACCTGGCTGCGTACCGAGCTGCGCCGGGCGCCGCGGCTGGGGTTCGAGATCGACATCGACGACGCCAAGCTGTCGCTGCCGCAGATCCACGCCCGGGTCAAGCAACTGGCCACCGACCAGTCGGCCGACATCACCGACCAGCTGCTCGGCGTGGGCGTGCACGTGGTGGCCGGCCGCGGCGAGCTGATCGACCCCACGCCCGGACTGGCCCGCCACAACATCAAGGCGACCCATTCCGACGGCACCACCAGCGAGTACGAGGCCGACGTCGTGCTGATCGCCACCGGCGCCAGCCCCCGGGTGCTGCCGTCGGCCCAGCCCGACGGCGAGCGCATCCTGACCTGGCGCCAGCTCTACGACCTGGACGCGCTGCCCGAGCACCTCATCGTGGTCGGGTCGGGGGTGACCGGCGCCGAATTCGTGCACGCCTACACCGAATTGGGCGTGCCGGTGACGGTGGTCGCCAGCCGCGACCGGGTGCTGCCCTACGAGGACGCCGATGCCGCCCGGGTGCTGGAGGCGGCATTCTCCGAGCGCGGCGTGAAGTTGGTGAAGAACGCCCGCGCCGCGTCGGTCATCCGCACCGAGGACGGGGTGCTGGTGACCCTGACCGACGGGCGCACCGTGGAGGGCAGCCACGCCCTGATGACCATCGGGTCGGTGCCCAACACCGACGGACTGGGCCTGGAGCGGGTCGGCATCGAGTTGCGCCGCGGCGGCTACCTGACCGTGGACCGGGTGTCGCGGACCTCGGTGGCCGGCATCTACGCCGCTGGGGACTGCACCGGCCTGCTGCCGCTGGCCTCCGTCGCCGCCATGCAGGGCCGCATCGCGATGTATCACGCGCTGGGCGAGGGCGTCAGTCCGATCCGGTTGCGCACGGTGGCGGCGACGGTGTTCACCAGGCCCGAGATCGCCGCCGTCGGTGTGCCGCAAACGATGATCGACGACGGTTCGGTATCGGCACGCACGATCATGCTCCCGTTGCGCACCAACGCGCGGGCAAAGATGTCGGGTTTGCGGCAGGGCTTCGTCAAGATGTTCTGCCGCAAGTCCACCGGTGTGGTCATCGGCGGCGTGGTGGTGGCGCCGATCGCCTCCGAGCTGATCCTGCCGATCGCCGTGGCCGTGCAGAACCGCATCACCGTCAACGAGCTGGCGCAGACGCTCGCGGTGTACCCGTCGTTGTCCGGCTCGATCACCGAGGCGGCGCGACGGCTGATGGCGCACGACGATCTGGACTAGCGGGTCGCCACCATTTGGGACCAGCGGTGTCCGCTGACCAACGGGGTCGCCTGTGAACCGCTAGCCTTGGTGCAGCGCGTCCCTACTGACGAGTAACCGACGGGAGTTTCTTCAGTGAGGAGTCCAGGTCGTGCCTGATCCGATCCACGCGTCCACCCAGCGAAGCTCGGCGGTGTCCGTGCTGGGGCCGGAGCAGCGCCGGGCGGCCTGGGAACGGCTCGGCGCCGAGCAGTTCGACGTGGTGGTGGTCGGCGGCGGCGTGGTGGGTTCGGGCTGCGCGCTGGACGCCGCGACCCGCGGGCTCAAAGTGGCGCTGGTGGAAGCGCGCGACTTCGCCTCGGGCACCTCGAGCCGCTCGTCGAAGATGTTCCACGGCGGCCTGCGTTACCTCGAGCAACTGGAGTTCGGCCTGGTGCGCGAGGCGCTCTACGAACGTGAGCTGTCGCTGACCACGCTGGCGCCGCACCTGGTCAAGCCGATGCCGTTCTTGTTCCCGCTGACCAATCGCGTGTGGGAGCGCCCGTACATCGCCGCCGGCATTTTTCTCTACGACAGGCTGGGCGGCTCGAAATCGGTTCCGGCGCAAAAGCATTTGACCCGCGCCGGCGCCTTGCGGTTGAGCCCGGGCCTCAAGCGCAGCTCGTTGATCGGTGGAATCCGTTACTACGACACGATTGTCGACGACGCCCGGCACACCATGACCGTCGCGCGCACCGCCGCGCACTACGGCGTGGTGGTGCGGACCTCCACCCAGGTTGTCGCGCTGCTGCGCGAGGGCGATCGGGTGACGGGGGTGCGGGTCCGCGACTCCGAGGACGGTGCGATCACCGAAGTCCGGGGCCACGTCGTGGTCAACGCGACCGGGGTGTGGACCGACGAGATCCAGGCATTGTCCAAGCAGCGCGGGCGATTTCAGGTGCGGGCCTCCAAGGGCGTGCACGTGGTGGTGCCGCGCGACCGCATCGTCAGCGACGTCGCGCTCATCCTGCGCACCGAGAAGTCGGTGATGTTCGTCATCCCGTGGGGGAGCCACTGGATCATCGGAACCACCGACACCGACTGGGATCTCGATCTGGCCCACCCCGCGGCCACCAAGGCCGACATCGACTACATCCTGCAGACCGTCAACACGGTGCTGGCCATCCCGCTGACCCACGCCGACATCGACGGGGTGTACGCGGGGCTGCGGCCGCTGCTGGCCGGGGAGAGCGAGGAAACCTCGAAGCTGTCCCGCGAGCACGCCGTGGCGGTGCCCGCGCCGGGCCTGGTGGCCATCGCCGGCGGGAAGTACACCACCTACCGGGTGATGGCCGCGGACGCGATTGACGCTGCGGCCCAATTCATTCCGGCCCGAGTGGCGCCGTCGATCACCGAGAAGGTCAGCCTGTTGGGCGCCGACGGCTATTTCGCGCTCATCAATCAGGCCGAGCACGTCGCCGAGCTGCAGGGGTTGCATCCCTACCGGGTGCGCCATCTACTGGACCGCTACGGGTCGCTCATCGGTGACGTGCTGGCGCTGGCGGGCGACAGCCCCGACCTGCTCAACCCGATCAAGGAGGCGCCGGGCTACCTGAGGGTCGAGGCGCTGTACGCCGTGACCGCGGAGGGGGCCTTGCACCTGGAGGACATCCTGGCCCGCCGGATGCGCGTCTCCATCGAATACGCGCACCGCGGCGTCGACTGCGCCCGCGAGGTCGCGGATGTGGTTGCGCCGGTGCTGGGTTGGTCCGCCGCGGACATCGACCGTGAGGTCGCCAACTACACCGCGCGGGTGGAGGCCGAGGTGCTGTCCCAGGCCCAGCCCGACGACGTGTCGGCGGACGAGTTGCGGGCCAGCGCGCCCGAGGCGCGCTCCGAGATCCTCGAGCCGGTCCCGCTCAATTGAGGCCCGCCCCGCTTCCCGTGCGTGACGGACTCGGCCCGGCGCGAGTACGGCTGTGGGGCGGACCGGTGCTGGCCGAGCTGACCGACCGGTTCGGCGCGCGGGCCCGCGCCAAGGTGCTGGCCGGGGAGGTGGTGGGTGCCGACGGCGCGGTGATCGATGACGCCACCGTGCTGCCCGCTGGGGCGAGCGTCTATCTCTACCGCGAACTGCCCGACGAAGTTCCCGTGCCTTTCGACATCCCGGTGCTGTATCGCGACGACGACATCGTGCTCGTCGACAAGCCACACTTTCTGGCCACCATGCCGCGGGGCCGGCACGTCGCGCAGACCGCGCTGGTGCGGCTGCGCCAGCAGCTGGCGCTACCCGAGCTGAGCCCGGCGCACCGGCTGGACCGGCTGACCGCCGGGGTGCTGCTGCTCACCGCGCGCCGTGAGGCGCGCGGCGCGTTCCAGACGCTGTTCTCGCGGGGGCTTGTCCACAAGACGTATCTGGCCCGCGCGGCGGTCGACCCGGCGCTGCAGTTGCCCCGCGTGGTGACAAGCCGCATCGTCAAGCGCCGGGGTCATCTACAGGCGGTCTGCGAGCCGGGCGCGCCCAACGCCGAGACGTTGGTGGAGCTGGTGTCGGCGGATGGCCTCTACCGGCTGACCCCGCGCACCGGACGCACCCACCAGCTGCGCGTGCACATGGCCTCGCTGGGGATACCGATCGAGGGTGATCCGTTGTACCCCAACGTGCTTGACGTTGCAGCCGACGACTTCAGCACGCCGCTGCGGTTGCTGGCGCAGCGCATCGAGTTCACCGATCCGCGCACCGGCGAGCGCCGCGAGTTCGTCAGCCGCCGAGTCAAGCCATGAGTGGTTGGTTGCCCTGAGTTGCGGTTCCCTACGGCCAGGCGCACTACCGCCGCGTCTCCAAGGCGGACCGCACCCTGCGCCGATCCGTACGCAAAACACGCGTGTACGCGGTAGCGTCTTGTCTGCCGGTTGGGTCGTCGGGAGGCAACCATGAAGCGCGGCATCGTCGGAGGAATGGCCGCCCTGCTGGTGGCCGCCGGGCTGATCGCCTCGGCGCCGCCGGCCGGGGCCGGTTGCCAGTACGGGGGCCCCGTTCTCAGCAAGTGCGACGGGCCCGTCCAGCCCGACGGCACCTGGCAGCGTTGCGTGGCGGTCACCCGCCTGATTCCCAACGGCGCCAGTTCCTACCTGGTTCCCGACGGGCACTGCGACGTGATGGGTCCCGACCAGCGCCCGCCGGATTTCGCGTTCGCCGACCCGCCGACGCACATCGACTGAGCCGGGAACCGTCCGGCATGGACGCCCCCGGATCGGGTAGCCCGCGCATATGGACATCACCGTCACGTTCGTCGGCAACGCCACCACGCTGATCTCCGTTGGCGGGGTGACGCTGCTGACCGACCCGAATTTCCTGCACCGGGGCCAACGCGCCTACCTCGGCCACGGGCTGGTGTCCAAGCGGCTCGAAGAGCCGGCGTTAAGCATCGACGAACTTCCTCCGATTGACGCGATCGTGCTCTCCCACCTGCACGGCGATCACTGGGACAGGGTCTCGCAAAAGGGCCTCGACCACGGCCTTCCCGTCGTCACCACCCCGCACGCCGCCACCCGGCTGCACCGCCGCGGCTTCGCGCACGCACACGGCCTGCGGACCTGGCAACAGCACACGATCGCCAAGGGCGACACCACCTTGACCCTCACATCGCTGCCCGGGCGCCACGCGCCAGGGTGGAGCCAGCGCCTGCTTCCGCCGGTGATGGGCACCATGCTCGAGGTCGCCGCGGCCGACGGCTCGCCGCGGCGCCGGCTCTACATCTCCGGGGACACCCTGCTGATCGAGGAGCTGAAACAGATCCCGGCGCGGTTCGAGTCGATCGACGTGGGCATGCTGCACCTCGGCGGCACGCGGCTGCCGGCCGGCCGGCGGCTTCCGTTCGGGCTGACCGTAACCATGGACGGTCGCCAGGGGGCCGAACTCGTCGCGATGCTGAGGCTGCCGAAGACCATCCCGGTGCACTTCGATGACTACGCGGTGTTTGCATCGCCCCTGGCCGACTTCACCCGGGAAATGCAACGCCGCGGGCTGGGCGACCGGATCGTCACGGTGAACCGCGGCGCCTCGGTCACCGTCTGATAGAAGGCCCCTCTCCCATTGAGGGGCGGGCCGAAGTTCCCTGGTCAATTAAATGGGAGAGGAGCGCGTTGCTGGGGGTATAGGGTGTCCTAGCGGCCCGCAGTCGAACTGGGAGGTACCGACCGCAGGTAGCAGGCATCGATGCAGAGAGTTTGGGGCGTTTTCGCGGCCTGGTTAACGGAAATTTGCTGAGGCGTTCTCAGCGTGGGCATTGTGAGATGTGATGGATCTACTGGCACCCCCCGAGGTCACCTCGACACTCATCCACACCGGGCCCGGAGCGGGCTCGCTGATCGAGGCCGCCGGCGCCTGGCAGCGCCTGGCCGTCGAACTGGAGAATTCGGTCTCCACCTATGCCTCCACGTTGTCGTCGCTCATCGAGTCCTGGGACGGCCCGTCCGCGATGGCGATGCTGCAGTCCATCCAGCCCTATCTAATGTGGCTGCGCGAGACCGCGCTGCAGTCCGCCCAGATGGCCAGCTCGGCGGAGGCCGCGGCCGCGGCGTTCAGCGCCACCCGGTCCACCGTGGTTCATCCCTCGGTTGTCAGCGCCAACCGGACGCGCCTGCGGCAGCTGCTTGCCGCCAACCGGTTCGGGACCAACACGGCGGCGATCGCCGAGACCGAAACCGAATACCAGACCATGTGGGCGAACAACGCCGCGGCGATGACCCGCTATCAGGCGACGACGTCGCAGGCGACGGGGCAGCTGTCCCGGTTCACTTCGCCGGTTCCCGACACCACTCCGGACGGGACGGCCAACCAAGAGGCCGCGGTGATGAAGGCTGAAGCAGACGCCGCGGACTCGGGTGGGTCGAACCTAGAAGACGCCCTCAACGGCGTTGGCGGGTTCGATCCCAACAGCGGCTGGTTCGGCTGGCTCAGCACCTGGGGAAACCAGGAGATCTCGTCCGGCTTCCCCGTCAACATGCTCGGCGTGTGGGCGCAGTTGGCGACCGCCCAAGGGGTCGCGTCCGTCGGCGGCGACATCGGCTCGGGCCTCTCGGAGGGCCTGGGATTGTCCTCGGCCACGCTGGCCAACGCGATCAAGGGCATCGGCGCGGGAGCGTCGGCGCCGACGGGGGCGTTGGGTGTCGGCGTTTCGCTGGGCAAGTTGACCGCGCCCCCCGCCGTGGTGGGGCTGCTGCCGGGCACGCAAACCGGGGTGCAACTCGCGTCCGCGGCGTCCCCGCTGCCCGCCGCGGAAACAGGATTCCCCATGATGCCGATGATGGTGCCGCCGCCGAGCGCCTCGGCGGGCACCGGCTGGCGAAAACGTAAGCAGCAAAAGTACGAGGACGCCGCCGTTGGCCGGGAGGTCAAAGGCAAAGTGATGCCTCGAAATCCGTCGGCCGGATGACATTGACGTTGGCGCCGCACGCCTACGGGCGCCGCTCGCATCCACCGGGTCTGTCGGGTCTGTCCAAGGCGACCAGCACCAGCGCCGACGCGCGGCGTTCGCCCCACCCACTTCTTCTTCCCCAAGGTAAAAGTTCATGGATTTTGGGATACTGCCGCCCGAGATCATCTCGGCGCTGATCCACTCCGGACCCGGCGCTTGGTCATTGATCGAAGCCGCGGGCTTCTGGCAGGAATTGAGCGCGGAGCTGGAGCAATCGGCCAGCAGCTATACCGCGGAGCTGTCGTGGCTGTCCACGACGTGGCACGGTCCGTCGTCGATGGCGATGGCCCAGGCGCTGGAGCCCTATCTCGCCTGGCTGCGTCTCACCGCGCAGCAGTGCCAGCAGACCGCCGCGTCGGTGGAAGTCGTCGCCGCCGCATTCGAATGGACCCACTGGACGGTGGTTCATCCCTCGCTGGTCGCCGCCAACCGGGCGCGCCTGGCGATGTTGTTGGCCACCAACTTCTTCGGGATCAACTACCCGGCCATCGCCGAAACCGAAGCCGAGTACCACACCATGTGGGTGAACAACTCGGCCGCCATGTATCGCTACGCCGCGACCTCGGCGGGCGCCGTCAAACTGCCCCAGTTCTCACCGCCACCCCAGGTGGCCAACCCCTCGGCGGTGCCGACACAGGCCGCTATGGTGCACGCGACGACCACGAGCAATTCCGGGGCGCAAATCCTGGCCGCGGATTCGGTGGTCGGTCAAGGGGCCACCGCCGCAGACGCTTTCGACCCCAACGACGGTTGGTTCGGGTATTGGAGCACCTGGGGAAACCAATTTATCGCCGGCGGGGTACCCGTCAACATCCTCGGTGTGTGGGCACAATTGGCCACCGCCAACGCGTTCCGGTCGCTGGGCGCCGACATCGCCCCGGGTTTGGCCGACGGCGCCGCCGCGCTGGCGTCGGCGGAGACGCGACTCGTCAGCGCGGTCGGTGCCGCGGGATCGTCGTTGGCGCCCCGGGGGGCGCTGGGTATCGGAATTTCGCTGGGCCACCTGACCATGCCGCCCGCGACGGTGGGAATGCTGGGGACTTCGCAAGCGCCGGTGCAACTCGCCTCGGCGGTGTCCGCCCTTCCCCCGGGCGGCGCGCAGCCGCCGATGCTTCCAATGGCCCCAATGCGCCCGGGCCGGAGTTCGAGCGGCGGGCGTCGGCGTAACGGCCGCGACTACGACGACATCGAGTACGGCGCGGAGCTTCCGGGCACGGTGATGCACCGGCCGCCGTCGGCGGGCTGAGAAGATCGCGACGCGGTCAGTTCGATTCAGCACCACCGCGTTTCGGAGGGCATCGACCGACCGCGATCGTGGCCTTTACGGGCAGAACATTCCCCACCCGGGCTTCGATACGGCGCCCGGATGCGCGGCCGCCACCAGCGCGATACTCGTTCTGAAGGTGGCGGGGTCGGCAGTGTTCAACCGTCGCGATTGGCTGTCGGCGGCGGCGCGGTCACTCCGTGACGGGGGGTGATGAGGCGGAAAGTCCGTGCTGGATGCCCTGATTGATTTTGTCCCGCAGGGCCGGGCTGCCTGGCGGAGCTGACTCCGTGCAGGCGCAGCTGAGATGACTGAAGGGATTAGGGTCGGTGCTGGCCGATGCTGCGGTCCAGCCGGAAGCGCCAAGAACGATGGCAACACCCGCAACACCGACCAAAAGTTTCGGAATCATTTTGGCCTTGTGCTTGTCACATTAGTTTCGGATGTTCCAACTTTAGCCGCGAATCCGTCACCAGTCTGTCAACCGGCTGTAAATTTCAGGACCCAGATGCCGCCGTCGCGTACTTCGGGCAGTACGCCTTGATGCTGACGCCGACGAAGTAACCGGCGTGATAGCTGTCCAGCGAACTGCTGGACAGCACGTTGTTGGCGACCTGTTCCGGCGTCTGACCCGAATCGAGTTCGTGGCACACGGTGTGACCGGAGTTGACCGCGGCGTCGGGCGACTCGTAGTTGATCCCCTTGGCTTTCAGCGCGGCGAGGAACGCATCATCGGCCGAGGTGGCGTGCGCGGTTGCCGATGTGGCGATGGTGCCGAGTAGCCCGGCCACCGGCACGACGCCGATAGCCAAGAGCGAACGCGCCCGGCTGGGCTTGCGAATCTGGGTGCTCGTCATTTGTGATACTCCCGTGGAACAGAAGTGCCGAAGCTTGCTGAAGGCGGGGCTAGTTGGAATGCTCGCACGCCGCAGCGCCACCCGATGGGGGATCGCCGATAATGCGGTCCGTGCCACACCAACGTTTGCTCTGTCTTCGCCGGCGCGTTACCCACATGTCCTCGACGCTGTGTCGTCGGTGACCTGACGACATGCCGTACACCCGATGGCTGTGGCTCGCTGTGGTGGCGATATGTGTGGCCGGCTGCGGCGTGCGGCACGTGTCGGCGGCAAGCGCCCGAGACGTGCCCGGTACGTTCCGAAGCGGCGGCATGGACCGAACCTACATGTTGCACGTCCCGGCGGGCGACCCCGTCGGTCTGGTGCTCAGTTTGCACGGCGGCGGTGGAACCGGGATCGCGCAGCGCGCGCTGACGGGTTTCAACTCCGTTGCTGACGCCCACGACCTGCTGGTGGTCTACCCCGACGGCTACGACAAGAGCTGGGCCGACGGGCGCGGGGCGTCGCCCGCCGATCGCCGCCGCATCGACGACGTGGCCTTCCTCGTCGGGCTGGTCGGCAAGCTGCAAAACGACTACAACGTCGCCCCCGGCCACGTTTTCGTCACCGGGATGTCCAACGGCGGCTTCATGTCCAACCGGCTGGCCTGCGACCGGGCCGACGTCTTCGCCGCGGCGGCGCCGGTGGCCGGCACCCTGGGCGTGGGCGTGGCCTGCAACCCGTCGCGGCCGGTGTCGGTGTGGGAAGCCCACGGCACCGCCGACCCGCTGGTGCCGTTCAAGGGTGGGGCGGTGCGCGGTCGCGGCGGGCTCAGCCATTCGATCTCGGCGGATGCCATGGTGGCGAAGTGGCGCTCGGTGGACGGATGCGCCGGCGATCCGTCGATGGAGGTGCTGCCCGATGTCCGGGACGGCACCGTCGTCCGCCGGTTTGTCTCCGCGGCGTGTTCGGCGCCCACCGAGGTGGTCTTCTACAAGGTCGACAAGGGCGGGCACACCTGGCCGGGCGGCAAGCAATACCTGCCCGCGGCCGTCATCGGACCTACCACGCACGCGCTTGACGGGTCGGAAGCCATCGCCCAGTTTTTCCTCGCGCACGCACGGGACTAGCGCTGACACGACGGGCACCAATAGGTGACCCGCTGCCCGGAGTCGTCGACCTCGATCGGAGTGCCGCAACGACGGCACCCCCGCCCGGCCCGACCGTAGACCCAGAGCTGGCGCCCGCTGCGGGTGTCGCCGGTGGTGCACCGGTTCCAGCGGAAACGATTGAGCCAGAGCATGTCCCGGGCGCGGACGACCAAGCGGTGCGGATCCGCGATGTCGCTCACCGGCGCGGTGGGCAGATGCCCGCTGACGAAACACAGCTCGTTGCAATAGACGTTGCCGATCCCGGCCAGCACCCGCTGGTCCAGAAGCGCCTCGGCGATCGGCCTGTCCGGGACGCCCGCAAGGTTGGCGGCGGCACGTGCGGGGTCCCAATCCGCGCCCAGCAGATCGGGTCCCAAATGCGCGACGGCGTCGCCGTCCCGGTCACGATCCAGGATCTCCAGCACTCCCAGGTCGACGCCGACCGCCCGGGCGGTGTTGGTCTCCAAGACGATGCGCGCCCGGTGGTCCACCCGTACCGGGTGCTCGCTGACCCGCCAGCTGCCCTCCATCTTCAGGTGCGAGTGAATGCTGGCCTTCCCCACCCGGATGAACAGATGCTTGCCGCGGCTGACGACCTCGTCGACCACCTGCCCGGTGAGGTCGACGGTGGCGAACCGCGGCACCCGAACGTCGCAGCGGGTCAGTGTCTCGCCGAGCAGGTGCTCGCGCAGCACGGCGGCGGTGTGCCAGACGGTGTCACCTTCGGGCATCTCAACGCAGCCGCATTCCGCGTGGCGTCGTGTGGAATCCGGCTTCGGCGAGCGCGCTGAGGGGACCGGGTGTGTCCGCGCGGGGCGCGAGGGCCGGCGCCCCGTCGATGCGTTCCACCAGCATCCCCGCGACCCGGTGGGAGGCCACCAGGTCGGCCAGCGCCGTCGCCGCCGCCTGATGGGCCGCGGGATCGTCGGTGAACGTCAGCAGTGAGCGTCCGCCGCGCTCTGAGAACCAGGCCAGCTCCCCGTCGACCAGGACGACGAGCGCGCCCGCCTTGCGGCCCGGGCGGGCGCCCTCGCCGCTGGCGGCGGGCCAGGGCAGCGTCGCGCCGTACGGATTGGCCGGGTCCGCGGCGGCCAGCGCGACCGCGCGGTACTCCGGCCGTTCCGGGTCGACCCCCTCGCTGAAGGCGCGCAGCCGATCGACCGTCGACGCGACGGCGAACTGCGCCCCGCCCAGCGACTCGATGAAGTAGCCGCGCTGGGCCCGGCCCGCGTCCTCAAAGGTGCTCAGCACCTTGTACAGGGTGGCGAACCCGCCGGGGACGCCCTCGGCGGTCACCGCGCCCCGGGTGAGTACGCCGTGGCGGGCCAACAACAGTTCCGCCTGGTAGTGGGCGCGCAGCGTCGAATCCGGCTCGGGGGCGGGCAGGATCGACCATCGGCCGGCCACGGTCGGATCGGCGGGCCGGGCCTGCGCATGCGCGACGCTGTACCGGCTCAGCCGCGGCGGGCGCTGCGACCGGTGCGCCGGGGCGGAGGGTCGCGCGCGCTTGCGGGCGCCGCCGGCGCCGCCGAGGACGGCGCGCACCGGGGCGAACGTGTCGCCGGTGATCCAGCCCGCCCAGATCAGTTCCCACAGAGCGGCTTTGAGCGCGGCGTCGGCGAACCCGCTCTGCGCGAGTTGACGGAAGAAGTAGGCGCCTCCCCCGGCCAGCGTGTCCAGGATGGCGCGGTGCGCGTCGCCCAGGTCGATGTCGGCGGGCCCGGCCAGTGTCAGAGGCGCGGATTCGCCGGCGTGCAACGCGATCCAGCCGTCGCTACTCGAGATCGACCCGGCACCCGACCAGGTGACCTCGCCGGTCGCGAGCAGTTCGTCGAGCAGCGCGGGGGAGTAGTCGCGGACCCGCGGCCCCAGCACCAGCGGCTCGATCGCCGACGCGGGCATCCGCACACCGGCCAGCTGATCGATCACCGACATCAGCCCGTCCAGTCCGGAAAGGCCCGGGGCGCGTGAGGATTCGGCCCCCACGTGATGCCAGGCCGGCAGGAATCGCCCGTACGCGGCGGTACTGACCGGCTCGACCTGGGCCCGCAGCGCCGCCAGCGACCGCCGACGCAGGATGCGCAACACGTCGGCGTCGCACCACTGCTCGGCCCCCGCGACACCGGCGGATGCCGCCGTGATGTCGGCCGCGACGAAGTCGCCGCGCACCAGCCGGCCGTCACCGGCCAGCCGGCCCAGGACATCGGCCGTCACCCGCAGCCCCAGGCCGAACCGGGCGGCGGCGTCGGCCGTGCTGAACGGGGTGCGGGTGCGCGCGTAGCGGCCCAGCAATTCGCCCAGCGGGTCGGCCACCTCCTCGGTGAAGGCGGCCGGCACGCCCAGCGGGACTGGGATGCCGATCCCGTCGCGCAGCCGCCCGATGTCCTCGATGGCCACCCACCAGCTGCGGCCGGCGAACGACACCGTCAGCGCGCGGCGGGCCGCGCGCAAGCCCTCCAGCCAGCCGCCCACGTCGGCGCCGCCCGCGCGGGCGGCCACCTCGTCCTCGGTCAGCGGGCCCAGCAGCCGCAGCAGGTCCGCGACGCCTTCGGCGTCGCGCGCGGCCCGTTCGGCCGAGAGGTGCTGCAGCTGGCGGCCTGTGGCGGCGATGACCTCGGGATCGAGCAGATCGCGCAGCTCGACGCGGCCCAGCAGCTCGGCGAGCAGCGTGCTGTCCAGCGAGAGCGCGGCGGCCCGGCGCTCGGCCAGCGGGCTGTCGCCTTCGTACATGAACGCGCCGACGTAGCCGAACAACAGTGAGGTGGCGAACGGTGAGGGCCGCGCGGTCTCGACTTCGAGGACCCGCACCCTGCGCTGGGCGATGCCGGTCATCAGCGCCACCAGGGCGGGCACGTCGTAGACGTCCTGCAGGCATTCGCGGATGGTCTCCAGCACCACGGGGAAGTCGGGGTACTTGCGGGCCACCTCCAGTAGCTGGGCCGCGCGCTGGCGCTGCTGCCACAGCGGCGAGCGGCGGCCGGGGTGCCGGCGCGGCAACAACAGGGCGCGGGCCGCGCACTCGCGGAACCGCGACGCGAACAGCGCCGAGCCGCCCACCTCCGCGGTGACGATCGGGTCGATCTCGTCGGCATCGAAGACGAAAAGGTCTGCGCCGGGCGGGGATTCAATCCCCGTGTCCGACGCTAAATCAGACACAGTGTCGGGCAACCGCACCACGACGCCGTCGTCGGAGGCGGTGGGTTTCTCGTCGATGCCGTAGCGTTCCCGCAGCCGCCGGCCCACCGCCAGCGCTAGCGGCCCGTTGACCGGCAGCCCGTAGGGCGAGTGCAGGATCACCCGCCAGTCCCCGAGTTCGTCACGGAACCGCTCGACCAGCAGCGTGGTGTCGGTGGGCACCACCCCGGCGGCGGTCCGCTGCTCGTCGAGTAGCCGCGCCAGGTTGTCGGTGGCGTAGGCATCGAAACCCAGTGCGGCGCAGCGTGACTCGAACGCCACCCGGGTCAGTCCGGCCAGCTCACCGGTGAACGCGCCGAGCGCGGCACCCAGCTCGGCCGGGCGGCCTACACCGTCGCCCCGCCAGAAAGGCAACCGGGCCGGCTGCCCCGGCGCGGGGATCACCAGTACCCGGTCGTGGGTGATCTCGGTGATCCGCCAGCTGGTGGCGCCCAGCGAGATGACATCACCGGGCCGTGACTCGTAGACCATCTCCTCTTCGAGTTCGCCTACCCGCGAAGGTTTTTCGGCTTCGGAGGCCAGGTACACGGTGAACAGCCCGCGGTCGGGGATGGCCCCGCCGGAGGTCACGGCCAGCCGCTGCGCGCCGGGGCGCGCAGTCAGCGTCCCGGTGTCGCGGTCGTAGACCAACCGCGGCCGCAGCTCGGCGAAATCGGTGGACGGGTACTTGCCGCTCAACAGGTCCAGGGTGGCCTCGTACACGCTGCGCGGCAACGTCGCGAACGGGGCGGCCCGGCGCACCGTGTCGAACCACCGGTCGGCGTCCAGCGGCTCCAGCGCGGCGGCGGCCACGGTCTGCTGCGCCAGGATGTCGAGCGGATTGGCGGGCACCCGCATCGTTTCGATCTGGCCCGCCAGCATGCGCTGCACGCTGACCGCGCAGCTGATCAGGTCGGTGCGGTGCTTGGGGAACAGCACCCCCCGCGAGACCTCGCCGACCTGATGTCCGGCCCGGCCGATGCGTTGCAGGCCGCTGGCCACCGACGGCGGCGCCTCCACCTGGATCACCAGGTCGACCGCACCCATGTCGATGCCCAACTCCAGGCTGGAGGTGGCCACGACCGCCTTGAGCAGCCCGCGTTTGAGGTCCTCTTCGACCAGGGCGCGTTGTTCTTTGCTGACCGAACCGTGGTGGGCGCGTGCCAGTAGCGCGTCGGCGCCGTAGGTCTGGCCCGAGCCCATGATGTGGGCCGGCGCGCCGCCTGCCACCTTCGGATTGGCGTCCGTGGACAGTTCGACCCCGCTGCGTTCGGCGTGAATCTCGTTGAGGCGGGCGGTAAGTCGCTCGGCCAGCCGCCGCGAATTGGCGAACACGATGGTCGAGTTGTGCGCCTCGATCAAGTCGACCAGGCGGTTCTCGACGTCGGGCCAGATGGTGTTGTTCGCCGGGTTGGCCATGTCGGGCACCGGCACCGCCACGGTGAGCTCGACCGTCTTGGCCGACGGCGGCGCCACGATCGTTGTCGGGGCTCCGCCGGACAGGAACCGGGCCAGCTCCTCGGGCGGTCGCACCGTCGCCGAGAGCCCGATGCGCTGGGCGGGTCTGTCCTCCCGCAGCGCATCGAGGCGCTCCAGCGACACCGCCAGGTGCGCGCCGCGCTTGCCGGCCGCGATGGCGTGGATCTCGTCGACGATCACCGTCTGCACCCCGGCCAGGGTCTCGCGGGCGGCGGAGGTGAGCATCAAGAACAGCGACTCGGGCGTGGTGATCAGCACGTCGGGGGGCCGGTTGATGAGTTGGCGACGGGCGGCGGGCGGGGTGTCCCCGGAGCGCACGCCCACGCTGATGTCCGGCGGCGCCAGGCCCCGGCGTTCGGCGATGCGGGTGAGCCCGGCCAGGGGTGTGCGCAGGTTGCGCTCGACGTCGACGGCCAGCGCCTTGAGCGGGGACACGTAGAGCACGCGGGTGCCGGGCGGGCGGATTGCGGAGCCGGCCAGGCTGTCCAAGGCCCACAGGAACGCCGCCAGCGTCTTGCCGGACCCGGTCGGGGCGATCACCAGGGTGTTATGGCCATCGGCGATGGCGTTCCAGGCGTCGGCCTGCGCGGTGGTCGGCGCGGCGAAGGTACCGGTGAACCACTCGCGGGTGATAGCGCTGAACCGGCCCAGCGGGTCGGCGGGGCCGGGTGGCCCGGGATCGGCGCGAGTGCTCACCTTTCCATGGTGCCAAGGGGGACCGACATGATGCCGCCGCGCTCAGAGGCGCGAGGTGTTCATCGCCTCGCCGAGCTCGTCCGGAATCTCGGGGACCCGCGCGATCGCGTCCAGCAGCGCGTGCGCGCAGGCGTCGGCGAGCTTGTCGGCGTCGGTGGTGGGGTCGATGATCCGTTGCCGGCAGATCTCGAACGTCAGCGCCAGCCAGCCGTTCAGGATCACCCGCAGGTGCCGCTCGACCGCGGGTTCCATGCGCGCCGCGGGGAGTTCGGCGATCAGCCGGTTGATCCGGGACATGATGTGTTCCATCTGGCGGTTCTTGGCGTCGTCCTCGACGCCCAGCAGAACCGGGTCGGAGCGGCCCAGCCCGACGTACGCGGCCCACGCGGCCTCCGGGTTCTGCTCGTGGTAGGCCATGTAGGCCAGCACACCGACGCGGATCTCCTCGTACATGGTCAGACCGGTGGCGTCGTCCATGTTGGTGTTCTCGTACAGGCGGTCGGCCTCGTCCTTGACCACCGCCGCGAAAAACGCTCGCTTGTCGGGGAAATAGTGGTACATCAGGGCCCGCGACACCCCGGCGCGTTCCGCGATCTCATCGATGCGGACCTCGTCGTAAGGTCGCTTCCCAAAAACCTCTGCCCCTAAAGCGAGCAGCTCAGCGCGCCGATCCTCGGGGGATAGACGCCTTCGGGCGGTCGGCATGTGTCAGATAGTACTCATACGACACGAGACGACGACCACAATGGATTCATCGGCGTCATCCGAACTCCACCCCCTGGGCCAGCGGCAACTCGCCGGAATAATTGACGGTATTGGTACTTTGGCGCATGTAGGCCTTCCACGAGTCCGTGCCGGATTCTCGCCCGCCGCCGGTTTCCTTCTCGCCGCCGAACGCGCCCCCGATCTCCGCCCCGGACGTGCCGATGTTGACATTGGCGATTCCGCAGTCGGATTCGGCCAGGAACCGTTCGGCCTCGCGCAGGTCCGTGGTGAAGATGGACGACGAAAGCCCCTGTGGCACGGCGTTGTTGAGCGCTATCGCGTCGTCCAGCTCGCTGTAGGTCAGCACGTAGAGGATGGGTGCGAACGTCTCGCTCGCGACGATGGCCGTCTGCGCGGGCATCCGCACCACGGCCGGCGCCACATAGTAGGAACTCGGCTGCTCGGGTCCGTGCGGGTGCCTGCGGTCTCCGTCGATGACCTCCCCGCCGTCGGCGCGCGCGGATTCCAGCGCCCCCACCATGTCGCGGTAGGCGGTCTCGTGAATCAGCGGCCCGACCAGCGTGCCCGGTGTCGACGGGTCGCCGATCGGCAGTTGCCGGAAGGCGGACACGACGCGGGTGACAACCTCGTCGGCCACCGAATCGTGAACGATGAGCCGGCGCAGGCTGGTGCAGCGTTGACCGGCGGTGCCGGCGGCGGCGAACACCACGGCCCGCACCGCGAGGTCCAGGTCGGCCGACGGCGCCACGATGGCGGCGTTGTTGCCGCCCAATTCCAGCAGCACCCTGCCGAACCGCGCGGCGACGCGGGGGCCGACGTCGCGGCCCATCCGGACCGAACCGGTCGCCGACACCAGCGCGATGCGGGGGTCGTCCACCAGCAGCCCGCCGAGGTCGCGGTCGCCCAGCACCAGCGAGCTCACCGCGGGCGGGGCGCCGACGTCGGCCGCCGCCCGGACGATCAGCGCCTGCGTGGCCAGCGCCGTCAACGGCGTCAGCTCCGAGGGCTTCCACACCACCGGGTCCCCGCATACCAGGGCCAGCGCGGCGTTCCAGGCCCACACGGCGACGGGGAAGTTGAACGCGGTGATCACCCCCACCACACCGAGCGGGTGCCAGGTCTCCAGCAACCGGTGCCCGGGGCGCTCGGACGCGATGGTGCGGCCGTAGAGCTGGCGCGACAGGCCGACGGCGAACTGGCAGACGTCGATCATCTCCTGCACCTCGCCCGCCGCCTCGGAGGTGATCTTGCCGACCTCGACGGTCACCAGGGTGGCCAGCTCGTCCTTGTGCGCGGTGAGCAGCTCGCCCAGGCGGGCCACCAGCGCGCCGCGGACCGGGGCGGGCGTTGTTCGCCACGCCGAAAAGGCTTGGGCCGCTTCGGTGATCGTTTCCTCGGTCCGCTCGGGCGTGGTGGGCGCGACGGTGAACAGCACCTCGCCGGTGATCGGTGTGCTGGCGGGCAATCCGTGCCCGTCCGGCTCGCCGAGGCCGGCGGTGACGCCGATCGCGTCGAAGGCCTTGCGCACCCGGGCGCGTAACTGTTCGGTGGTCATGCGCATGCCTTTTCATAGAGGGCGTACGGGTCGCCGATGTCGCGGCCGATCGCCCCGGCCAGCCACTGCGCGTCGTAGCCGGATTCGTCTGGCGCGTCGGCGGTTTCGCCGTCGGAGTCGAGGTTGGACCGGAAGATGCCCGCGGCGGACGCGGGCAGGAAATCCTCGTAGACGATCGGCGCCGACGGGTCACCGCCGCGGTAGTAGCCGAGCCCCTCGGCGGCCATCCGCTCATCGGTGGGCGGGAAGTGATCCGCCCACACCGCGGCCGGGTCGGCGGCGCTCATCGCGGCGTCGTAGCGCTCACGGCCCTTCGGCGTCAGCGCGACACCCCGGGCCTCTACTTCGCCGAAGCGCACCCGCAGCGCCCCTTCGGTGATCCGGCCGTCCTCGCCACGGAACCGGCGGGGTTCGGCCATGGCGCGAAAAGAGGTCTGGCGCAACAACACCGCCGGCCCGCCGGTGCGCGGCGGCCCCTGGATGGCATCGATCATGGTGATGCCGTGCCCGCACATCCGCCGGTACAGCTCGTCGATGTCGAGGACCCGGGGCGTCAGGTGGTTGATGTGGGTGGAGCCGACGCCGGCGATGTCGGCGGCCACGGCGGACACCCGTGACAATTCGTCGTACCAGGACTTGTCGATCGGCTCGCCGGACAGCGCGAACGCCGCCACCGCGGCCGCGACGAACTCGCGCGCCCGGTCGCCGGGGCAGCCGCCCGCGGCGGCGACGGCGCGGGCGCGGTCGAGCAACGCGGGATCGAACAGCCGGCGGCGCGCCAGGAAGGCGTCGACGCGGCGGCGCAGGCCACGGTCGAAGAAGCGCGCGTCGCGGGTGGCCAGCATCGAGGTGAACACCCGGAAAGGGTTGAGCGACAGCTCGTTTGCATCAATGGGCCGGAAGGCGGTCGACACCACCGGGACCGGGGAGGCCGCGCAGCGCAGGTCGTAGTAACCGACCGCCAGCATGCCGAATGCGGCAAAAAGGTCGGCGACCGCGGCGAGTTCGGCTGGGCTGCCAACCCGGATGGCGCCGTGCCGCTCGGCCGTGACGCGCCGTAGCGAGCCGAACCGTTCGGCATCGGCATGGCGCGCCACGTAATCGGCGTTCACCTCCTCGCTCACCGCGACCAAGGTGCCGTAGGCGGGCACCTCGGCGGCGTACATCGCCGAGAGGCCCGCCGCGAACAGGGCGCGAAGCTGCCACGTCGGCAGCCATTTCGTGCGGCTCACGGCGCGCCGTTCCTGCGATAGTCTCCGGCCATGAGTGAGACGCTCGACGAAGTCGACCGGATTTTGGTGCGCGAACTGGTCGCCGACGGACGCGCGACGCTGGCGGAGTTGGCGGCCAGCGCCCGGCTGTCGGTGTCGGCGGTCCAGTCCAGGGTGCGCAGGCTCGAGGCCCGCGGCGTCATCGCCGGATACTCGGCGCGCATCGACCCCGAGGCCGTCGGGCATCTGCTGTCGGCGTTCGTGGCCATCACTCCTCTGGATCCCTCTCAACCCGATGATGCGCCCGCCCGCCTCGAGCACATCGAGGAGATCGAATCGTGCCACTCGGTGGCCGGCGAGGAAAGCTACGTCCTGCTGGTGCGGGTCGCATCCGCCCGCGCGCTCGAGGACCTGCTGCAGCGGATCCGGACCGCCGCGAACGTCAAGACCCGAAGCACCATCATTCTGAACACTTTTTACATCGATCGGCAGCATATTCCGTAAATTATCCCGTCGATATGTCATCGTACTGTAAAAGTCACGTGTTCTGTCCGTACAATGCCCGTACACTGGGCGCCATGACGGCCGCTCTGGAACGCTTCGCCCGCGCCGGCGCGCACACCGATCCCGACCGCGTCCACGAGGTGCTGGCCCGCAGCATGTTGGTCAACGGCTTCGACTTCGTGCTCGATCTGGCGCGCTCGGCCGGCTCCTACCTTTATGACGCCCGGGACGGCCGGCGCTACCTCGACATGTTCACGTTCTTTGCCTCCTCGGCGCTGGGCATGAACCACCCGGCGCTGGCCGACGACGACGAATTCCGGGAGGAGTTGGTCCACGCCGCGCTGAACAAGCCCAGCAATTCCGACGTGTACTCGGTGGCGATGGCCCGTTTCGTCGAGACGTTCGCCCGCGTCCTGGGCGACCCTGCCCTGCCGCATCTGTTTTTCGTCGACGGCGGCGCGCTCGCGGTGGAGAACGCGCTCAAGGTGGCGTTCGACTGGAAGAGCCGGTTCAACGAGGCGCGCGGTGTGGACCCTGCGCTGGGCACCCGGGTGCTGCACCTGCGCGGGGCCTTCCACGGCCGCAGCGGCTACACGCTGTCGCTGACCAACACCAATCCCGTCACCGTGGATCGCTTTCCCACGTTCGACTGGCCGCGCATCGACGCTCCCTACCTGCGGCCGGGCGCCGACGTGGCGGCGCTCGAGGCCGAGTCGCTGGCCCAGGCCCGCGCCGCCTTCCGAGCCCATCCGCACGACATCGCCTGCTTCGTGGCCGAACCCATTCAGGGCGAGGGCGGCGATCGGCACTTCCGGCCCGAGTTCTTCGCCGCCATGCGTCAACTCTGCGACGAACACGACGCCCTGCTGATCTTCGACGAGGTGCAGACCGGCTGCGGCCTGACCGGAACCGCTTGGGCCTACCGGCAATTCGGCGTGCAACCCGACGTGGTCGCGTTCGGTAAGAAGACCCAGGTGTGCGGCATCATGGCGGGCCGCCGGGTCGACGAGGTCGCCGACAACGTGTTCGCGGTGCCGTCCCGGCTGAACTCGACGTGGGGCGGCAACCTGGCCGACATGGTGCGCGCCCGCCGCATCCTGGAAGTGATCGAGGCCGACGAACTGTTCGATCACGCCGCCGCGCAGGGCGCCTACCTGCTGGGCTGCCTCGACGAACTGGCCGGGGAGTTTCCCGGTTTCGTCCGTCATCCCCGCGGCCGCGGCCTGATGTGCGCGTTCAGCCTGCCGACCACCGCCGACCGCGACGAGCTGATCCGCCGGCTGTGGCAGCGCGCGGTGATCGTCCTGCCCTCGGGTCGCGACGGCGTCCGGTTCCGTCCGGCGCTGACCGTCACGCGCACCGAGATCGACGCGGCGATGCGGGCCATTCGCGGCGCCCTGGCCGCCCGGTCCTGACGGCCTGACCCGAGCCCGGGCCCGTTTGTCACGGTTTGTCAGGGGGTATCTCTTAGAGCCGCCGCCGCGAGGCGCGTAACAAAACGACGCGGCGCGCGATGAACATAGGCGGGGCCGAATCCGGGGAGGTGAGGACGATGCAGAAAGCAGGCGAGCGACCAGGCGGTGACCGCCTGGGGCAGGAAGACCGCGAGGTGCTCGCCGCCATCCGGTTCGCCGTAGCGGCGACGGCCGCCGCCGTTGGCTTCATGCTGATCGCCGCGGTGTGGGTGAGCACCTGTCCGACGGGGGGCGTCGACACGGTGGCCTGCGGCCCGCCGCAACGCACCCTGTTGGCGTTCGGGGGACCAGTGATCGCGCTGGCCGCCGGGATCTGGGCGTTCGTGCGCACCTACCGCGTGTGGAAGGCCCAGGGGACCTGGTGGGGATGGCAGGGCGCGGGTTGGTTTCTGCTGACCGTCATGGCCCTGATGGTCGCCATGGGCGTTGCCCCGATCGCCGGTCCGGTGCTGGCCCTTTAGGTTTGCTTCCCCGCGATCTAACGTTGACGGTGCGGTGAGGAGCAGCCATGGGAGACACTTTTCACGACCCGGTCGACCATCTCAGGACCACGCGGCCGCTCGCCGGCGAGTCGCTGATCGACGTCCTGCATTGGCCGGGATACCTGTTAGTGGTCGCAGGTGTGATCGGGACCTGCGGGAGCCTTGCGGCGTTCGCGACCGGGCATCACCACGAGGGCATGACCGCGGGCGTCACGGCCGTCATCGCCGTGGTGCTGGGACTGGTCTGGCTGGCGGTGGAGCACCGCCGGATCCGCCGGATCGCGGACCGCTGGTACTCCGAACATCCCGAGGTGCTCCGGCAGCGGCCCGCCAGCTAGGGCCGACCTCCTGCAACGACTGAACCCGCTTTTTCGCGGGTGACCTGCCACGACGTCACGTGCGGTGAGATTTTGCCGGAAACCCGAATCCGAGGTTACGGGCGGGCCCGAGTGGGTATCAGGTTTGCACCATGATGAGTGCCGGAACGGTTGCGTTTGCGTGGTCACCCCATCATGGGGGACGGAATCACGAACACACCGACATAAATGCCTACTGCGACCACCAGCAAAACGATCAGCGTGACCCCGGCGATTACGCGACGCGCCTAAGCCGGCGCGTCCGGTCTGTATCGGTCGTGTCAGGCCCGTCCATAGCGGGCCGAATACCCGGCGGCGATCATGACTAACCGGCTCGAACGCACCGTCCACGGCGGGCTGCGCAGCGGTAGTAGTGTCAGTCAAACCATGCCGGGAGACCATATGAACGATGCTGGATTGCACGCTAACAAGCGTCCGCGCGGCCATCGCGCCGTCGAACTTCACGTCGCAGCGCGGCTGGAGAACCTCGCGATGCTGCGCACCCTGGTCGGCGCGATCGGCACCTTCGAGGACCTGGATTTCGATGCCGTGGCGGACCTGCGGCTCGCGGTCGATGAGGTGTGCACTCGGTTGATTCGCTCGGCTACTCCCGACGCGACGCTGAGCGTGGTGGTCGATCCGCAGGACGACCAATTGGTGGTGGAGGCCTCCGCGGCATGCGACACCCACGATGTGGTGGCGCCCGGCAGCTTCAGTTGGCATGTGCTGACGTCTTTGGCCGATGACGTCCAGACTTTTCACGATGGTCGCGAGCCCAATGAAACCGGCAGTGTTTTCGGCATCACGCTGACGGCGCGACGGGCGGCCTCCAGCAGGTGACACCGCGAGCTGCGGGCGGTTCGGTCTCGCGCCCGAACGAATACGCCGATGTTCCGGGCATGTTCCGTGAGTTGGCCTCGGTCGCGCCCGACTCCCCGGAAGTTCAGCGGCAACGGGACAAGATCGTCGAGCGTTGCCTGCCGCTGGCCGACCACATCGCGCGCCGCTTCGAGGGCCGCGGGGAACCACGGGACGACCTCGTCCAGGTGGCGCGCGTCGGGTTGGTCAATGCGGTGGTGCGCTTCGACGTCGACGCCGGCTCCGACTTCGTGTCCTTCGCGGTGCCCACGATCATGGGCGAGGTCCGCCGGCACTTCCGCGACAACAGCTGGTCGGTCAAGGTGCCGAGGCGGCTCAAAGAACTGCACCTGCGGCTCGGCACCGCCACCGCCGATCTGTCCCAACGGCTGGGCCGCGCGCCCACCGCGACCGAACTCGCCGCGGAGCTCGAGATGGACCGCGAGGAAGTGGTGGAGGGCCTGGTGGCCGGCAGCTCCTACAACACCTTGTCCATCGACAGCGGCGGCGGGGGCGAGGAGGAGGAAGCTCGCGCGATCGCCGATACCCTGGGCGATGTGGACACCGGCCTGGACCGGATCGAGGACCAGGAATCGCTGCGTCCGTTGCTCGAGGCGCTGCCCGAGCGGGAACGAACGGTGTTGGTGCTGCGGTTCTTCGAGTCGATGACCCAAACGCAGATCGCCGAGCGGGTCGGCATCTCACAGATGCACGTGTCGCGCTTGCTGGCGAAGTCGCTAACGCGGCTGCGGGACCAGTTGCAGTAGCGGCCGGGGGTTTTCGTCGTCCTCGACCCACAGCGGCTCCAGCAGCGGCTCGGCCTTCTGCGTCGTCACCGGGAGCGTGCCGTCCGGGTCGCAGACACGCAGCAGCCTGGCCACCGCCGGGCTCGGCGCCATGGCCCACGACACCTGGGCGGCCGAGCACATGACGTTGATCCGGTGCAGCGCCGAAAAGCCGGCGGTGCCAACGAATTTCAGGCCGCGCAGGTCGAGGATCACCCGCCGGGAGCGGTTGACGTTCTGTTGGACGTACGCGACGAGCTGATCCGCGTTGGCCGCGTCGAGCTCACCGTCGACCGTGATCAGGGTGCCCACCGGGCCCCGCCGGGCGGTGAACTGCGCCGTGCGGCTCTGCTGCCAAGATTGGGCCACAGACATTGCTGACTCCATTTTGTCGAGGAGGATTGCTGCTGTGGAATACGTCAGCCGACGTTGAATAGTTCGAAGAAACAGGGAATTCGCCTACCGCCACGCCATCGACGTATCCTGGGCGGCTGTGAGCTCAACCTTGTCTGTCACCTTACCCGCGGTGGCCAGGGGCGACAACGTTGTCTCTGTAGGCCTCTCAGGAGCCGCTACTTGATCTCGGCCAGCACCGTGCCCTGCGTGATGGCGGCGCCGGCCTCGACCGCGAGCCCGGTGATGACCCCGTCCTTGTGCGCGGTGACCGGGTTCTCCATCTTCATCGCCTCGAGGACCACCACCAGGTCGCCCGTGGCAACCTCCTGGCCTTCCTCGACCGCGACCTTGACCACGGTGCCCTGCATGGGCGCGGTGACCGCGTCGCCGGAGGCGGCCGCACCCGCGTGTGCCCCCCGCTTGCGTGCCTTGGGCTTCTTGCGGATGACACCCGCCTCACCGCCACCGCCGCCGCCGTTGGACAGCGCCAGTTCACCGGGCAGCGACACCTCCAGCCGGCGGCCGCCGACCTCCACGACCACCTTCTGACGGGGCCGGGCGTCCGCTTCGTCGTCCAGCGGCTCCCCGCCGGTGAACGGCTCGATGGTGTTGTCCCACTCGGTTTCGATCCAGCGCGTGTGCACCGAGAAGCTGTCGCCGTCGCCGACGAACGCCGGGTCCGACACGACGGCGCGGTGGAATGGGATGACCGTGGCCAGGCCCTCGACGTGGAACTCGTCCAGGGCGCGGCGGGAGCGGGCGAGCGCCTCCTCGCGGGTGGCGCCGTACACGATCAGCTTGGACAGCATGGAGTCGAACTGCCCGCCGATCACCGAACCGGCCTCGACGCCGGAGTCCAACCGGACACCGGGCCCGGTGGGGATGTCATAGCGGGTGACCGGTCCCGGCGCGGGCAAGAAGCCGCGCCCGGCGTCCTCGCCGTTGATCCGGAACTCGATGGCGTGCCCGCGGGGGGTCGGGTCCTCGGTGATGTCCAGCTTGTCGCCGTTGGCGATCTTGAACTGCTGCAGGACCAGGTCGATGCCGGCGGTCTCCTCGGTGACCGGGTGCTCGACCTGAAGACGGGTGTTGACCTCGAGGAAGGAGATCAGGCCGTCCTGGCCGACCAGGTATTCGACGGTCCCGGCGCCGTAGTAGTGGGCCTCTTTGCAGATCCGCTTGGCGGACTCGTGGATCTCCTTGCGCTGCGCGTCGCTCAGGAACGGCGCCGGTGCCTCTTCCACCAGCTTCTGGAACCGGCGCTGCAGCGAGCAGTCGCGGGTGCCGGCGACGATGACGTTGCCGTGCTGGTCGGCGATCACCTGCGCCTCCACGTGGCGCGGCTTGTCCAGGTAGCGCTCGACGAAGCACTCGCCGCGGCCGAACGCCGCGACGGCCTCACGGGTGGCCGACTCGAACAGCTCGGGGATCTCTTCGAGGGTGCGGGCCACCTTCATGCCCCGGCCGCCGCCACCGAAGGCCGCCTTGATGGCGATCGGCACGCCGTACTCCTGGGCGAAGGCCACCACCTCGTCGGCGTCCTTGACCGGGTCGGGGGTGCCGGGCACCAGCGGGGCCTGGGCGCGGGCGGCGATGTGGCGGGCGGTGACCTTGTCACCGAGGTCGCGGATGGACTGCGGGCTGGGGCCGATCCAGATCAGGCCCGCGTCGAGGACCGCCTGCGCGAAATCGGCGTTCTCCGACAGGAATCCGTAGCCGGGGTGGACGGCGTTGGCGCCGGACTTGGCCGCCGCGTCGAGGAGCTTGCCGAAGTCCAGGTAGGACTCCGCGGAGGTCTGCCCGCCCAAAGCGAACGCCTCGTCGGCCAGACGCACGTGGGGCGCTTCGGCGTCGGGCTCGGCGTACACCGCCACGCTGGACAGGCCCGCATCGCGGGCCGCGCGGATCACCCGGACAGCGATCTCGCCGCGGTTGGCGACGAGCACTTTGGAGATCCTCGAGCTGGCGTGACTGGCCACTGCCCCTCCTGTATGGCATCGGTCGCAGACGTATTTTCTGCGGGCGTCTTTAAGAGAATTTCTTACAACGAGTTCTCGGGAAGTCTAAGCGCCGCGCCGTTGGGCCGGCGAGGCGGTCCGGATTTATCCGGTCGGCTCGCGCAGCCTGCGCTTGATGCGGGCGAGCATCGCCGAGAGGCCGCGCAACCGCAGCGGGCTGATCAGCGCGGCCAGTCCGAGGTCGTCGTAAAAATCCTCGGGCACGGCCAGGATCTCGGCGGCGGGCTGCGCGTCGAGGCCGGTGGCCAGGATCGCCGCGAACCCCCGGGTGGTCGGTGATTCGGCGGGTGCGCTGAAGTGCAACCGCACCCGGTTCGGGTCGCTGGCGTCGACATGCAGGAACAGCGGCGTCTGGCACTCGGGGACCGGCTCCATGGCCCGCTCCTCCAGCTCGGGCGGCAGGTCCGGCAGCTCGTCGGCGAATTCCAGCAGCAGCTTCAGCTTGTCCTGCCCCTCGACCTCGGCGAAGTCGGATACCACCTCGGCCAGCGGTGCGGGCATGCTCATCGCGCACCCATCAGACGGAGACTGCCCCCGGCGCCTGCCCCGGGTCCGTGCCGGCGACGATCGGGGTGCGCACGGTGTTGCCCCACTCGGTCCACGAGCCGTCGTAATTGCGGACGCCGGGCTTGCCCAACAGGTGCGTCAGCACGAACCACGTGTGGCTGGACCGTTCGCCGATGCGGCAGTACACGACGGTCTTGTCGTCCGGCTCGAGGAAACCGTAGAGCTCCTCGAGCTCGTCGCGGCCGCGGAACCGGCCGCTCTCGTCGACCGCCTTGGCCCACGGGATCGACCGGGCGGTCGGGATGTGGCCGCCGCGCAGCACGCCCTCCTCGGGGTACTCGGGCATGTGGGTGCGCTTACCGGTGTACTCGTCCGGCGAGCGCACGTCGATCAGCGGCTGGCTGCCGAGAATCCCCAGCACTTCGTCCTTGAAGGCGCGGATGGGCTCGTCGTTGCGTGTGACCACGGGGTAGCCGGTGGACGTCTTGGTGGGGACGTCCAACGTGGTCTCCCGGCGTTCGGCCAGCCACAGGTCGCGACCGCCGTTGAGCAGGCGCACGTCCGGGTGGCCGAACAATGTGAACACCCACAGCGCATAGGCCGCCCACCAGTTGCTCTTGTCGCCGTAGATCACCACGGTGTCGTCGCGGGCGATGCCTTTGCGGTCCATCAACTCGGCGAACTGCGCACCGTTGATGTAGTCGCGGACCCGGGGGTCGTTGAGGTCGGTGTGCCAGTCGATTTTCACCGCGCCGGGGATGTGACCGACGTCGTAGAGCAACACGTCCTCGTCGGATTCGACGATCACCAGGCCGGGGGCGCCCTGGTGGGCGGACAGCCAGTCGGCGGTAACCAGTCGCTCGGGGTGGGCGTAGTTCGACAGTGTCGGGCTTGGATCGGGGGGTAATGCCACGTTGTCGAGCCTACTCATCCCGACATTTCGCCACCAACGTCGACGTGTTGTCGTGACGTCAGCCGGAGGAGCCCACCGCGTCGACGCTCGGCGTCAATTCGCCGCCCACAGCGCGGCCACCGACAGCCCGGCCCGCCCCACCAGGCGCCGCAGCAGCGGCAGGCTCACGCCGATCACGTTCGACGGGTCCCCCTCGATTCCGTCGACGAACCAGCCACCCAGGCCGTCGAGGGTGAAGCCGCCCGCCACGTGCCACGGCTCGCCGTGGGCGACGTACGCCCGCAGATCCGCCTCCGTCGGAGTAGCGAAATGCACTGTGGTACACAGCGATTCGACTTCGCGGTGGGTGATGGCGCCGTCACGCAGGCGCAGCAGGCAGTGCCCGGTGTGCAGCTCGCCGGAGCGGCCACCCATCAGGCGCCACTGGCTCACGGCGGTATCGGCCGACCCGGGCTTCCCACACAGTCGGCCGTCGATCTCGAGCATCGAATCACAGCCAATGACAACGCAATTGGCCGCGACGCCGCCGTCCAGTTCGGCGGCCACCTGTTCGGCCTTGGCCCGCGCCAGGGCGCACACCACGTCGGGCGGCGACGCGTCGGGGCCCAGCGCGGCCGCGATCGCGTCTTCGTCGACGCCGGACACCACGACCAGCGGATCGACACCCGCCTGACGCAACACCTTGAGCCGCCCGGCCGAGGCCGACGCCAGCACCAGGCGGGTCAATGCCTCATGTGCGTCATTTGCTGCATGGTGAGCCGCTGGTAGTTCGACATCGCGAACCGCAGCCGGTCGACCGGCAGGCCCCAGCGGGTCTGCTCGGGCTGTTGGGGCTCCGGCGCGCCACCGGCGCAGCCCAGCACCGCGAGCAGCGCGGCCACCTCCTCGACGGTGGGCTGACCCTTGAGGATCTGGATGTGCGGCTCGTGCGCTTGGGACGCGGGTTCAGTTGCCGCAGAACCGCTTTCGTCACTCACAGTGGCCTGATCGTTCGTCTCGTTCCCGTCACTCACTGCGTTTGTTCCGCTCACTCGACTCACAGCGGAATGTTCCCGTGCTTCTTGGGGGGCAGGTGGGCGATCTTGCGTTCCAGCAGGCGCAGCGCCGTGGCGATGTAACCGCGGGTGTGCGATGGCGGGATGACCGCGTCGACGTATCCCCGCTCGGCGGCGACGTACGGGTTGACCAGGGTGTCCTCGTACTCCTGCTGCAATTCCAGGCGCAGCGCGTCGACGTCCTTGCCCTCCTTGGCCGCCTCCTTGAGCTGCTGGCGATAGACGAATCCGACGGCGCCGGAGGCCCCCATCACGGCGATCTGCGCCGTGGGCCAGGCGATGTTGACGTCGCAGCCCATGTCCTTGGAGCCCATGACGCAGTAGGCGCCGCCGTAGGCCTTGCGGGTGATGACGGTGATCTTGGGGACGGTGGCCTCGCCGTAGGCGAACAGCAGCTTGGCGCCGCGCCGGATGATGCCGTTGTATTCCTGCCCGGTGCCCGGCAGGAAGCCCGGCACGTCGACCAGCATGATGATCGGGATGTTGAAGCAGTCGCAGGTGCGCACGAACCGGGCCGCCTTCTCCGAGGCGTTGATGTCCAGGCAGCCGGCGAACTGCGTGGGCTGGTTGGCCACGATCCCGACCGGCCGGCCCTCGATGCGGCCGAACCCGACGACGATGTTCTGCGCGTAACCCCCCTGGACCTCGAGGAATTCGTCGTCGTCGAGGATGCGGGTGATCACCTCGTGCATGTCGTAGGGCTGGTTGGGCGAGTCCGGGATCAGCGTGTCCAGCTCGAGGTCCTCGTCGGTGAGGTTGTCCTCGATGGCACCCGCGGGATGCGGCTCGGCGTAGCGGGGCGCGTCGGTGGCGTTGTTGGGCGGCAGGTAGCTCAGCAGGTCGCGAACCCAGTCGAAGGCGTCCTGCTCGCCGGAGGCGACGTAGTGCAGGGTGCCCGACTTGGCCATGTGGGTGTGGGCGCCGCCGAGCTCCTCCATGGTGACGTCCTCGCCGGTGACGGTCTTGATGACGTCGGGCCCGGTGATGAACATCTGGCTGGTCTGGTCGACCATGACCACGAAGTCGGTCAGGGCGGGGGAGTACACGTGCCCACCGGCGGCGGCGCCCATGATCAGCGAGATCTGCGGGATGACGCCGGAGGCCAGGATGTTGTTGCGGAAAATCTTGCTGTACAGGCCGAGCGAGACGACGCCCTCCTGGATGCGGGCTCCCGCGCCGTCGTTGATGCCGATCAGCGGGCGTCCGGTCTTGATCGCCAGCTCCTGGATCTTGACGATCTTCTCGCCGTACACCTCGCCGAGGCTGCCGCCGAACACCGTGGCGTCCTGGCTGAAGATGCACACGTCGCGGCCGTCGATGGTGCCGTAGCCGGTGATCACGCCGTCGCCGAGCGGGCGGTTGTTTTCCAGGCCGAAGTTCTTGCTGCGGTGCTTGGCCAGCGCGTCGAGCTCGACGAACGAGTCCTCGTCGAGCAGGGCGAGGATGCGCTCGCGGGCGGTCAGCTTGCCCTTGGCGTGCACCTTCTCGACGGCCTGTTCACCCACCGGGTGCAGCGACTCTTCCCGGCGCTTGTGCAGTTCGGCCAGCTTGCCCGCGGTGGTGTGGATGTCGATGGTGTGTTCGGCAGCAGGCTCCGCGGTGTGGTCGGTAACGCTCGTCATAGGAATCGAGCTTAGCGGCGGTAATCGCCGCGGCCGCATCAAGCCCGGGCGGGCGGTTCGGTCGGTACCGTGATCGCGTGGTCGACTGGGCGCGGGAATGCGACGTACTGGTCGCGGGATCGGGTGGTGGCGGCGTGACCGGCGCGTACACCGCGGCGCGCGAAGGCCTCGACGTGCTCCTGGTCGAGGCCACCGGCAAATTCGGCGGCACCACGGCGTACTCCGGCGGGGGCGGCGTCTGGTTCCCGTGCAATCCGGTGCTGGTCCGCGCCGGCACCGACGACACCATCGAGGACGCGCTCACCTACTACCACGCCGTGGTCGGCGACCGCACCCCGCGCGAGCTGCAGGAAACCTATGTCCGCGGCGGCGCCGGGCTGATCGAGTACCTGGAGGCCGACCCGAGCCTGAAGTTCGTGCCGCTGCCCTGGCCCGACTACTACGGCAAGGCGCCCAAGGCGCGCCTCGACGGTCAGCGTCACATCGCCGCCAAGCCGCTGGCGGTGGCCGCCGCCCCCGAATTCCGTGACGCGATCCGCGGGCCGCTGGACACCGACCGGCTCGGCGCCGCGCCGCCGTCGGACTACTACATCGGGGGCCGCGCCCTGATCGCCCGATTCCTCAAGGCCATCGGCCAGTACCCGACCGCGACGCTGCAACGCGACACCGCCCTGGTCGAACTCGTGCGGTCCGACGGCCGGGTCACCGGGGCGATCGTCGAGACCGGCGGGCAGCGCCACGCCATCGGTACCCGCCGGGGCGTGCTGCTGGCCGCCGGCGGCTTCGAAGGCAACGACGAGCTGCGCCACGCGTACGGGGTGCCGGGTAGTTCGCGAGACACCATGGGCGGCCCGGGAAGTCGCGGCCTGGCGCTGCAGGCCGGCATCGCCGCGGGCGCCGACACCGATCTGCTGGATCAGGCGTGGTGGTCGCCGGGCATGACCCACCCCGATGGCCGGTCCGCCTTCGCGCTGTGGTTCACCGGCGGCATCTTCGTCAACCAGGACGGCGACCGGTTCGTCAACGAGTCCCGGGCCTACGACCGGGCCGGCCGCGAGATCATCGCGCAGCTGCACGACGGGTCAATCACGTTGCCGTACTGGATGATCTACGACGACAAGGAGGGCGAGGTGCCGCCGGTCAAGGCCGCCAACGTCTCCCTCGTCGAGACCGAGAAGTACGTCGCCGCCGGCCTGTGGCATACCGCGGACACCCTCGAGGAACTGGCCGACAAGATCGGGGTGCCCGGTGAGCGGCTGGCGGCAACGGTGTTGCGGTTCAACGGTTTTGCCGCCTCCGGCGTCGACGAGGACTTCGGGCGCGGCGACGAGGCATTCGATCGCGCGTTCTCGGCGGGCGCGTCGCCGCTGGTGCCCATCGACCGCCCGCCCTATCACGCCGCGGCGTTCGGCATCTCGGACCTGGGCACCAAGGGTGGCCTGCGCACCGACGCCGCGGCGCGGGTGCTCGACACATCCGGCGAACCGATCGCCGGCCTGTACGCGGCGGGCAACACGATGGCCGCACCCAGCGGCACCGCCTATCCCGGCGGCGGCAACCCGATCGGAACGAGCATGCTGTTCAGCCACCTGGCCGTGCTGGACATGCGCGACCGTCGGCCCTGAGTTCTAGGCTGGGTCCGGTGACAGACCGAGATCAACTCCGAGCACCACTGGACGCCGCCGCGCTGCGCGCCGAGTTGATCGGCACCGGGCTGGGCTGGCGTCAGCTCGACGTCGTCGAGCAGACCGGCTCCACCAACGCCGACCTGCTGGCGCGCGCGTCGTCGGGCGATGACGTCGCCGGGGCCGTGCTGATCGCCGAGCACCAGACCGCCGGGCGCGGACGGCACGGCCGCGGCTGGTCGGCCACCCCGCGCGCGCAGATCACGATGTCGGTCGGAGTCAGCGTCGTCGACGTCCCGACCACCGGGTGGGGCTGGCTGCCGCTGGCCACCGGGGTGGCGGTGGTCGACACCGTCGCCCCGTTGCTGGAAGGCGCCGGGGCCCGGGTGGGGCTCAAGTGGCCCAACGACGTGCTGGCCGGGCCGGCGGATTCGCCGGGCAAGCTGGCCGGAATTCTTGCCGAAGTGGCAAAGCCGGTCGTGGTTATCGGCTTGGGGCTCAACGTGACTCAGGCCGCCGACGAGATCGACGGCCCGGGCGCGACGTCGCTGCTCGACCTCGGCGTCGCGGCGCCCGACCGCACCCGGCTGGCGTCCGCGCTGCTGGTCGAGCTCGGTCGGCGCATCGTGGCCTGGCGCGCCGCGCGCGGGGCCGACTGGGCGCTGGCCGCCGACTACCGGGCGCGCAGCCTGACCCTCGGCGCCCGGGTGCGCGCGCACCTGCCCGGCGGCAAGCAGATCGACGGGACCGCGACCGCCATCGACGACCAGGGCCGGCTGTGCCTGGACAGCGGCGGACAGACTGCCGTCGTCGCGGCCGGCGATGTGGTGCATTTGCGCTAGTTGGCCCGGGTTGTCGCGTCGCGCAGCTAAGGTCGGCGGGCATGGGCTATCCGGACAATGTGCTGGCCGCCGGCGAGCACGTCATCGTGCACCGCCACCCGCACTGGAAGCGATTGATCTGGCCGGTGCTGGTATTGCTCCTGACGACCGGGCTTGCGGCGTTCGGCTCCGGTTACCTGAACTCGACGCACTGGGAGCAGCTCGCCAAGAACATCATCTACGGCGTCATCTGGGGGATCTGGCTGGTGATCGTGGGCTGGCTGACGCTGTGGCCGTTCGGAAGCTGGCTGACGACCCATTTCGTGGTGACCAACCGGCGGGTGATGTTTCGGCACGGGGTGTTGACGCGCACCGGCATCGATATCCCGCTGGCCCGGATCAACAGTGTGGAATTTCGCGACCGGATCACCGAGCGAATGTTCCGCACCGGGACACTGATCATCGAATCGGCGTCACAAGATCCGTTGGAGTTCTACGACATTCCGCGGCTGCGCGAGGTGCACGCGCTGCTATATCACGAAGTCTTCGACACCCTGGGTTCCGAGGAATCGCCCAGCTGACCCAGGCGCCCGGCCCGATTACGCCAGGCGCGCAGCAACGTGACGTTGCCGCCCTCGATCTCGTCCTCGAAGATCTCGGCAATACCGCCGGCGGTGAGGGCGGATTCCAGGACCTTGTCGGGAGTGCGGACAAACTGGTCGGGAAATACCCAGCGCCGAAACGCCCAGAAGCGGAACGCCATCTGCAACAGGTTTCCGATGATGTAGGCCGAGATGAAGTCGGCGACGTTTTCCGCCGCCAGCGACACCGTCGGCTCGCGCAGCTGCAACACGTAGCTGGAGAACCACAGCGGCGCCATGGAAAGCAGCACCCCCACGCCGCTGAACGCGAAGAACAGCAGCGCCTCGTGGTGACGCTCGCGCCCGCCACGGTTGCGGAAGCTCCATTCCCGGTTCAGTACGTAGGACGCGATGACCGCCACGATGCCGGCGATCACCTTCGCGGTCACCGGTTTGGGTTCAAGAATTGTCAGCTTGAGCGTGTAGAAAATCGCCGAGTCGATGACGAACGTGGTACCGCCGACAATGGCGAATTTGATCAGTTCGTGGTGGCGTAGCAAATAGGGCTGCAAAACCCTTGGCAGACGCGCGATCGTGGCTTCGGCGAAGGACACAACACGTCAGTGTACGGACGGACACAAATTCGACGCAAAATTGTCCATAACGATTCGGTGTCAGGCCCGGTCAACACGCTTTTGGCGTCGGTTTGTCCCGCCGTGACACCATGATGGCCGTGCCGAGTACACGCCCGCCGGGCGCAGCCCCCCTCGAAACGCCGCCCGCGGCTGCCCGCGCCGTTCCCCGGGCCACCCCCGTCGTCGCGATGGTCGGCGGCGGCCAGCTCGCCCGGATGACCCACCAGGCGGCGATCGCTCTGGGGCAGACGCTGCGGGTGTTGGCCACCGCCGCCGACGAATCGGCCGCGCTGATCGCGCCCGACGTCGTGATCGGTTCGCACACCGACCTCGAAGACCTGCGCCGGGTGGCCGCGGGCGCCGACGTGCTGACCTTCGACCACGAGCATGTGCCCACCGAGCTGCTGGACAAGCTGGTCGCCGAGGGCGTCAATGTGGCGCCGCCGCCGCAGGCGCTGGTGCACGCCCAGGACAAGCTCGTGATGCGTCGGCGGTTGGAGGCCCTCGGCGTCCCGGTGCCCCGCTATGCAGAGATCCGAAGCGTCGACGAACTCGATGCCTTCGCGCGCGAGATCGCCGGCCCCGTGGTGGTCAAGGCGATCCGCGGCGGTTACGACGGGCGCGGGGTGCGGATGGCCCGCGACCCCTCGCACGCCCGCGAGATCGCGGCCGCGTTTCTGGCCGACGAGGTGCCGGTGATGGCCGAGGAGCAGGTGAACCTGCGCCGCGAACTGTCGGCGCTGGTGGCGCGGTCGCCGTTCGGCCAGGGCGCGGCGTGGCCGCTCGTCGAGACCGTGCAGCGCGACGGGATCTGCGTGCAGGTGATCGCCCCCGCGCCGGGCCTGCCCGACGACCCCGAAAACCTGGCCGCCGACGCGCAGCAGCTGGCCCTGCGGCTGGCCGGCGAGCTCGGGGTGGTCGGCGTGCTCGCGGTCGAGCTGTTCGAGACGGTCGAGGGGGCGCTGCTTGTCAACGAGCTGGCGATGCGGCCGCACAACTCGGGGCACTGGACCATGGACGGGTCGCGCACCAGTCAGTTCGAACAGCATCTGCGCGCGGTGCTGGACTATCCGCTCGGCGACACCGACGCCATCGCGCCGCTGACCGTGATGGCTAACGTGCTGGGCGCCGCGACACCGGCCGCGATGTCTCTCGATGAGCGGCTGCACCATCTGTTTGCGCGGATGCCGGACGCCCGCGTCCACCTGTACGGCAAACAGGAACGCCCCGGCCGCAAGGTCGGCCACATCAACTTCGTCGCCTCCGGGCCGGCGGATCAGCCAAACGTGGCGAAGCTGCGGGAACGCGCCGAGTTGGCGGCACACTGGTTGTCACACGGGCAGTGGACGGACGGATGGGATCCGCACGCCGGCGACGATAAGCAGAGCAGTGCGATCGGAAAAGGCGGGAGAAGCGGCGTAGATGACCACGGGTAGCACTCAGCAGGCTCGGGTCGGTGTGATCATGGGCAGCGACAGCGACTGGTCGGTGATGCAGGACGCGGCGGCCGCGCTGGCCGAGTTCGACGTACCCGCCGAGGTCCGGGTCGTCTCGGCGCACCGCACCCCCCAGGTGATGTTCGACTACGCCCGCGACGCCGCCGGGCGCGGCATCGAGGTGATCATCGCCGGGGCCGGGGGAGCGGCGCACCTGCCCGGAATGGTCGCGGCGGCGACGCCGCTGCCGGTGATCGGCGTGCCGGTGCCGCTGGCGCGCCTCGACGGCCTGGACTCGTTGCTGTCGATCGTGCAGATGCCCGCCGGGGTGCCGGTGGCGACGGTCTCGATCGGCGGCGCCCGCAACGCCGGCCTGCTCGCCGTGCGCATTCTCGGGTCGTCGGACCCGGCGCTGCGGGCGCGCATCGTCGACTTCCAGCAGCACCTGGCCGAGAGCGTGCGGGCCAAGGATGCGGCGCTGCAGCAACGTCAGGGTAAAGTTACCGGCGAGTAGCAAGGAGATGAGGAGGCGCTCACGATGGCTGGATGGGCCGGAAACCCCGACTTCGATCTGTTCCAACTTCCCGAGGAGCACCAGGAGTTGCGGGCGGCGATCCGGGCGTTGGCGGAGAAGGAGATCGCCCCGCACGCCGCCGACGTCGACGAGAACTCCCGTTTCCCGCAGGAGGCGCTGGAGGCCCTGAACGCGTCGGGGTTCAACGCCGTGCATGTGCCCGAGGAGTTCGGCGGGCAGGGCGCTGATTCGGTCGCGGCGTGCATCGTCATCGAAGAGGTCGCCCGCGTCGATGCGTCGGCGTCGCTGATCCCCGCGGTCAACAAGCTGGGCACGATGGGCCTGATCCTGCGCGGCTCCGATGAGCTGAAGAAGCAGGTGCTGCCGTCGGTCGCGGACGGCTCGGCGATGGCGTCCTATGCGCTGTCCGAGCGTGAGGCCGGCAGCGACGCGGCCTCGATGCGGACCCGGGCCAAGGCCGACGGGGACGACTGGATTCTCAACGGCGCCAAGTGCTGGATCACCAACGGCGGCAAGTCGAGCTGGTACACGGTGATGGCGGTGACCGATCCGGACAAGGGCGCCAACGGGATCTCGGCGTTCATGGTCCACCGCGACGACGAGGGTTTCACCGTCGGCCCGAAGGAAAAGAAGCTGGGGATCAAGGGGTCGCCGACCACCGAGCTGTACTTCGAGAACTGCCGCATCCCGGGGGATCGGATCATCGGCGAGCCGGGTACCGGCTTCAAGACCGCGCTGGCGACGCTGGATCACACCCGGCCCACGATCGGCGCCCAGGCGGTCGGTATCGCGCAGGGCGCGCTGGACGCCGCCATCGCCTACACCAAGGACCGCAAGCAGTTCGACCGTCCGGTCAGCGACAACCAAGGTGTGCAGTTCATGCTCGCCGACATGGCGATGAAGGTGGAGTCCGCGCGGCTGATGGTCTATCACGCCGCCGCGCGCGCCGAGCGCGGCGAATCCCACCTGGGCTTCATCTCCGCGGCGTCGAAGTGCCTGGCCTCCGACGTCGCGATGGAGGTCACCACGGACGCGGTGCAACTGTTCGGCGGCGCCGGCTACACCGTCGATTTCCCCGTCGAGCGGATGATGCGGGACGCCAAGATCACCCAGATCTATGAGGGCACCAATCAGATTCAGCGCGTGGTGATGTCGCGGGCGCTGCTGCGCTGATCGTTTCGCGGGGCTGTTGGGAAAACGCCGTCCGCACCGCATAGGATCGCCACGGCGCGTGAAGTCCAAGCCGACGGTCGGTAAACAGTCACCGGCTATCTCGTCGGATCGCCGCCACCGAGCAAGGGTCTTATCGCGGCCAGGGGGACTGCAGTGCGGAACGTGACTTCCCACACCCGTCGACAGATGGCCGGGAATTGATCCCGGCGCGTGCGGCGGTCACGCCGCCCGCGCAGCGGCAGTCACCGCAGCCGTTGTCGTTGCTCTTGGTCGAGGACGACCGCGCCGACGCGGTCCTGGTGGAAGACCTGATCACCGACGCCGTCACCGACACCCGGGTCGTGTGGGCCAAATCGATGGCGGACGCGGAACGTGAGCTGGAATCCGCCCGACCCGACTGCGTGCTGCTGGATCTGCACCTGCCCGACGCCAGCGGGATCGACGCGCTGGACCGCGTCGCCAAGCTGGACGCCACCGTCCCGATCGTCGTGCTGACCGGCCTGAACGACGAGTACTTCGGGGCGTCCGCGGTCGCCGCCGGTGCCCAGGACTACCTGGTCAAGGGCCGCGTCGAGCCGGAAATGCTGCGCCGGGCGCTGCTGTACGCGATCGAGCGCAAGCGCGCCGAGCTCATCGCCGCCGATCTGCGCGCGAGCCAGCTGCGGACCCGGGAGAACGCACTGCTGGAACGCGGACTGCTGCCCTCCCCGCTGCTGCTGGACAACCCGGGCGTCGACATCGTCGCCCGATACCGGCCCAGCCGCGAAGACGCCCTGCTCTGCGGTGACTTCTACGACGTCATCCAGACCCCCGACCGGATCGTGCACGTCCTGATCGGCGACGTCGCCGGGCACGGCCCGCACGAGGCCGCCCTGGGCGCGGCGCTGCGGATCGCGTTTCGGACGCTCACCTTTGCGGGCGTGCACGGCGTCGACGTGATGCGGCAGCTGGAGCGGGTGCTGTATTCGGAACGCACCGGCACCGGCATTTTCGCGACCGTGCTCACGCTCGAGATCTCACCCGAGCGCCCGCGGGTCGGCGTCATCCGCGCCGGCCATCCGGGGATGCTGCTGCAGGGCGGCGGCGCGGTGGAGTGGGTGGAGCCGCCGGGCGGCCCGGCCCTGGGCCTGCGCGCCGGCGACTGGCCCCGCCACGAGCTGGAGCTGCCCGCGGGTCACGGCCTGCTGTTGCTGACCGACGGGCTCTACGAGGGATATTCGGGACAGGGAACCGAACGGCTCGGCGAGGACGGCCTGCTCGAGCTGGCCCGCTCGCACGCAAACCGACCCGGCCCGGCGTTCGTCGACGCCCTCATCGACGGCGCCCAGGAACTCGCCGAGCCGCGTGGGGGCCTCACCGACGACATCGCCGTGCTCCGGATCGAGAGGACAACGAGGTGAACGCGTTGCGCCAACTTCGGCTATCGCAACTCACCGTGCGCGGACTGCTGGCCCTCGTCCTGTGGGGTATGGGCGCAATGGTCCTCGTCTGGGCGGCGGTCGGCGCCTTGTTATTGCAACGCGCCGACGAGGTTTCGCGCCAGATGGGCGACCAGATACAGCCGGCGCGCGTCGCGGCGACCCACCTGCAGGCGGCATTGCGGGACCAGGAGACGGGCCTGCGCGGTTACCTGATCTCCGCCGACCGGCAGTTCCTCGCGCCGTATTACGACGGGCAACGCGCCGAACAGGCGGCCGCCGACGAGATTCGGCGGCTGCTGGGCGGGCGCGCGGGGCTGATGGCCGATCTGGAGGCCATTGAATCGGCCGCCTCCGATTGGCGAACCAGCTATGCCGAACCGGTCATCGCGGGAGTCACCCCGAAGGCTCCCACTGTCGTCAGCACCCCGACGGCCGACCTCGGCAAGGCCAAATTCGACCGTCTGCGAGTGCTTTTCGATACTCAGAACGCGCACCTGTCGGATGCGGCGACGAGTGCCGCCGACGAGCTCAACGACATCAACGGCTGGCGCGACTGGGTGCTGGGCGCCATGGTGTTGATCGTGTTGGGCTCAGCCCTGCTGCTGGGGTTGCTGAGTCGCGCCGCGATCACCCGGCCGATCGCGAATCTGGCCGCGGCTTGCCGCCGGATCACCCAGGGCAACTTCGACGAAACCATCTCGGCGCCCAAGCGGCCCAAGGATATTCGCAAGATGGCTATCGACGTGGAGAGCATGCGCAAACGCATGGTCGAAGAGCTCGACGTGTCCCGTTCGGCCCAAACCCTGCTCGATGAGCAGACCGCCGAATTGCGCCGCTCCAACACCGAACTCGAACAGTTCGCCTACGTCGCCTCCCATGACCTGCAGGAACCACTGCGCAAGGTCGCCTCCTTCTGCCAGCTGCTGGAGAAGCGATACAGCGACAAGCTCGACGAGCGCGGCATCGAGTACATCGGATTCGCGGTCGACGGCGCCAAACGCATGCAGGCGCTGATCAACGACCTGCTCACTTTTTCGCGGGTCGGCCGGCTGGGCACCACCGAAACCGAGGTGCAGCTCGACGCGACGCTCGACGCCGGCCTGGCCAACCTGGCCATCGCGATCGAGGAAACCGGCGCCGAGGTGGTGCGGCCGGCGGAGCCGCTCCCGCAGATCGTGGGCGATCCGATGCTGCTGACGATGCTGTGGCAGAACCTCATCGGCAACGCGATCAAGTTCCGGCACAAGGATCGCCCGCCCCGCGTCGTCATCGAATGCGCACCCGGCGACGGCACCCACGACGGCGAATGGTTGCTGAGCGTGTCAGACAACGGCATCGGCATCCCGGAGGAATTCTCCGACAAGGTCTTCATCATCTTCCAGCGGTTGCACGGCCGGGAGGTGTACGCGGGAACCGGTGTCGGCCTTGCGTTGGTAAAGAAGATCGTCGAACACCACGGCGGCACCGTGCGAATCGACACGTCCTACACCGAGGGGACGCGATTCGAATTCACGTTGCCCATGCCCGTGCCCGTCGAGCAAGACTCAGTCGCTTTGGAAGGAGCGCATCAGTGATGACCGAAGGCAGAGTGGTCGACATCCTGCTCGTCGAAGACGATCCGGGCGACGAGCTCATCACCCGCGAAGCGTTCGAGCACAACAAGCTCAAGAACAGGCTGCACGTCGCGCACGACGGCGAGGAGGGCCTCAATTACCTGTATCGGCGCGGTGAGTTCGCTGACGCGCCGCGGCCCGACCTGATCCTGCTCGACCTGAACCTGCCCAAATACGACGGCCGCCAGCTGCTGGAGAAGATCAAGTCCGACCCTGAGCTGGCGCAGATTCCAGTCGTGGTGCTCACCACCTCCTCGGCGGAGGAGGACATCCTGAAAAGCTACAAGCTGCACGCCAACGCCTACGTCACCAAACCCGTTGACCTGGACCAGTTCATGAAGGCGGTCCGGCAGATCGACGAGTTCTTCGTTCAGGTGGTGCGGCTGCCGACCGGCTGACGGGCTACCCGGATTCCGAGTGCCGCCGCGCGAACCAGGTGATCAGCCGACCGAGCATGATCAGCAGGAACACGAAGATGATCAGCAGGAACGCCGCGTCGTAGGACAGGTCGCGAGCCGTCTTCGACGGCAGGTTGTAGAACGTCCAGATCGGGTAGGTCAGGTAGCCAACCGGTGAGTCGGTGAGCTTTCCGCTCGGCGCCGAATTCGACCAGCCCGCCGTGTACAGCATCGGCGCCGTCTCGCCGACCGCCAGCGCGAGGGCCACCAGCAGACCGGTGACGATCCCGGGGATCGCCGACTTGAGCACGATCTTGCGCAGCGTCCAGCCGAGCGGCAACCCGAGCGCCTCGGCCCCCTCCCGGTAGGACGTGGGCACCTGAGCAAGCGCGGACTCGGTGGCCTTGGCGATGTACGGAATGCTCATCGCCGACAGCGTCAGCACCCCGGCCCCCAGGGAAAACCCCCATCCGAATTTCACCACCAGCGCCAGATAGCCGACGTAGCCGAGCACGATCGACGGGATGCCGGACAAGATCTCATAGGCACCCCGCAGGATGGAACGCGTTCTGCCGCCGGCGAATTCGGAGAGATAGATCCCGGTCAACACGCTGACGGTGCCCCCGACCAGCATGACGCCGACACCGATGACCACGGTGCCGATGATGGCGTTGCGCAGCCCGCCGCCGTTGCCGCGGGTGTTCTCGGTCAGGACACTCCACTTGAATACCGGCAGGGCCCGCCCGACGACTTCGATCAGCATCCACAGCGTCGGCACGACCACCACCGCCAGGCAGCACACGCAGGCGATCCAGAACAGCGCATTGACGACCTTGCGTCGGGCACCGACCATCTCAGACACCTCGTCCCACCGGCAGTGCGGTGCCCGACACCCGGCGCACCATCGCGCGGGCCGCCACGTTGGTCAGCAACGTGATCACCATCAACACCAGGGAGACCTCGGCGAGGGTCTTCACCGCGAAGTCGGTGAAGTCGGTCATCGCCGAATCCAGCTGCGACACAACGGTGGCGGCAATCGTGGTCATCGTCGCGTAGATATTGGTGGGCATCGCGCCCAGCACCGCGCCCGACACCATGGCGACGGCCATCGTCTCGCCCAACGCACGCCCCAACCCGAGGACCACCGCGCCGATGATGCCGCTTGACACCCACGGCAGGGTGACCCGCCGCGCGCACTCCCAGTCGGTCATCCCCAGCGCCACGGCGCCCTCGCGCGGCAGCACCGGCACCTGCCGGAGCAGGTCGCGGGTGGTGCTGGCGATGATGGGAATGACCATCACCGCCAGCACCAGGCCGGACACCAACAAACCCTCCCCGTTACCGGTGTTGCCCCGGAAGTAGTCGAGCACCGGCACGTCGGGCGCGTTGCGGGCGATCACCGGAGCCACGGAGTGGGCGATGAACGGCCCGAACGTCATTGCGCCCCAAAGGCCGACGATGACGCTGGGGATGCCGGCGAGCAATTCGAGCACCATCCCAATCGCCGACGCGAGACGCTTCGGCAACCGCTCCACGATCACCAACGCCGCCCCGATCGACACCGGCACCCCGATGATCAGGGCGATCGCCGAGGTCGCCAAGGTCCCGACGATCAGCGGCAACGCCCCGTAGTAGGCGCCGACCGGATGTCGGACGCCACGGGTGACGACGGCGTCGCCGTACGTGTTGCCGGGAATCCAGTCGGTGGCGGTGAAAAAGTGCAGGCCGTTGACCCTGATCGCGGGCAGCGCCTCGAGCAGCAGGGTCGCGAGCACAAACACGAGCGCGAGCAGCGGAACCACCGCGCCCACCGCACCCAGGGAACGGATGGCCAGGCCCGGGCGGCGCGCGCCGCGGACCCGCGCCAGCGCGCCACCCATCGTGAAGTCGGTCACCAAACCCCTACTGGCCGCTGATCTTCGCGATCTGGGCGTCCGATAACTTCGCCACCTCGGTCGGCAGCGGCTGGAAGTGAACCTTGTCCAGGAACGAGGCGTTGTTGCCGTCGGTGATCGCCCAGTGCAGGAAGGCCTGCAGCGTCTGGGCGGTGGCGCCATCCTTCTGGCCGCTGTTGACGATCGCGTACTCGTAGTTGACGATCGGGTACGCGTCGGCGGCAGGACCGTTGATCAGCGAGATCGCCTGGTTCGCCGGGGTTTTCGAGGCGAAGCCGGCGGCCGCGGCCTGGATGCTTTTGGCGTCGGGCAGCAGGTACTTGTCCGAGGCGTTGGCGAGCTGCGCCTCGCCGAGCCCCTTGCCCTGGGCCTGGTCGAGGAAGCTGATGCCGATGTAGGCCACGCAGCCCGGGGTGTCCGCGCAGCCGGTCACCATGCCGCCGTTGCCGTTCTCGCCCAGCGCGCCGGGCACCGTGGGGAAGGCGACCGTGGTGCCGAAACCGGGCGATTTGCCCCAGCCGTCGGGGTCCTGCTTGGACAGGTACTGGGTGAACAGGAAGGTGTCACCGGAACCGTCGGAGCGGTGCAGCGGAACCACCGGCGTGGCCGGCAGGTTCACGCCGGGGTTCAGCCCGGCGACCTGCGGGTCGTTCCAGGTTTTGACGGTGCCGTTGTACATGCCGGCCAGCACCTTGCCGTTCAGCTTGATGTGTTCGGTGACACCGGGCAGGTTGTAGTTGACCTGCTGCGCCGAAATGGCCAGCGCGATGTTCATCAGCCCCTTGTGCGCGGCCATGTCGCCCTCGGACAGGTAGGCGTCGGAGGCGCCGATCTCGACCGCCCCGGCCGCCGCCTGGGAGATCCCGGTCCCCGAGCCGGTGCCCTGGGTGGTGATCGTGACGTTCGAATACTTGTCGTGATAGGCCGGGCCCCACAGGTTGAACAGCGGGTACAGCAGCGTGCTGCCGGTCTCCGACAACGTCACCGGCGATGACGCCCACGTCGTCGCCACCGGGCCGCCGCCGCCACCCTGAGTCGGCGAACCGTTCTGCGAGTTCGAACCGCACGCCGCCGCGGCCAACACCAATGGTGCTGTCGCGGCCATCGCCAGCAACTTACTCAAACGAACTTTCACGTTCTTCTCCTTTTCCTTTGTGCGCCTTGCGTTACCGTGCTCATCCGCTGATCTTGGCGATCTGGGCGTCGGACAACTCCACCACCGGGTCCGGCAGCGGCTGGAAGTGAACCTTGTCCAGGAACGACGGGCCGTTGCCCTCGGTGATCGCCCAGTGCAGGAACGCCTGCAGCGACTGGGCCGTCGCACCGTCGCGCTGGTTCTCGTTGACGATCGCGTATTCGTAATTGATGATCGGGTACCCGTCGGGGGCCGGGCCGTTGATCAATGAGATCGCCTGGTTCGCCGGGGTTTTCGAGGCGACGGCGGCGACCGCGGCCGCAATGCTCTTGGCCTTGGGCAGCAGGTATTTGCCGGAGGCGTTGCCCAGCTTGGCCATGCCGAGCCCGTGCTGGTCGGCCTCGTCGAGCGAGCCGATGCTGGTGTAGGCCACGCAGCCGGGGTTCGCGGCGCAGCCGGTCACCATGGCGCCGTCGCCGTTCTCGCCCAGCGCGTCGGCCACCGCCGGGAAGGCCACCGTGGTGCCGAAACCGGGCGAGCGGCCCCAGCCGTCGGGGTCCTGCTTGGACAGGTACTGGGTGAACTGAAACGTGCTGCCGGACCCGTCGGAACGGTGCAGCGGGACCACCGGGGTGTCGGGCAGTTGCAGGCCGGGGTTGATGCCGGCGATCTGCGGGTCGTTCCAGGTTTTGATCGCGCCCTGGTACATCGCGGCCAGCACCTTGCCGTTGAGCTTGAGGTGCTGATGGACACCGGGCAGGTTGTAGTTGACCTGTTGCGCCGAAATAGCCAGCGCGATGTTCATCAGCCCCTGGTGCGCGGCCATGTCGCCCGCGGACAGGTAGGCGTCGGAGGCGCCGATGATGACCGCCCCGGCCGCGACCTGGGAGATCCCGGCGCCCGAGCCGCTGCCCTGGGTGGTGATCGTGACGTTCGGGTACTTCGCGCGATAGGCGGCGCCCCACTCGCTGAACAGCGGGTAGAGCAGCGTGCTGCCGGTCTCGGAGAGCTCCACCCTGGACGTCGCCGGCGCGGTGGCGACGCTGCCGGCGCGCGGCGCACCGCCCCTGGCGGTCTCGGCATGCGAACCGCAGGCGGTGATCCCCAGGGCCGGCGGCGCAATGGCCACCAGCCCCAGCAGCGTACCCAGACGACTCTTCACGTCCTCGCTTCCTCTTCCCCGGCGAGACCCTTTCCCGCTATTGGCTTTCCGCGACCTCGGCCGTGTGCGAGGAGCCCTGATCCGAGCCCTGTGCCGGCCGGAACGGCGCGAAGTAGCGGACGGTCTCCTCATGCTTCGGCGACAGGAACAACTGCTTGGTCGGCCCCTCCTCGACCAGCCTGCCCTCGAAAAAGAAGGCGGTCCGGTCGCCGGTGCGGGCGGCCTGCGCGAGATCGTGGGTCACCATGATCACGGTCAGCCGGTCGGCGAGGGACCGGATGAGCCCCTCGATCTTTTCGGTCGTGGTGGGGTCCAGCGACGACGTCGGCTCGTCGAGCAACAGCACGTCCGGGTTCACCGCGAGCGCGCGGGCCAGGCACAACAACTGCTGCTGGCCCCCGGAGAGCCGGAACGGGGAATCACCGAGCCGATCCTTGACTGCGTCCCAGAGGCCGACCTCGGTGAGCCGGGCCTCGGCGACATTTTTGAATTGCTTGCGCGGCGCTATCTTGTGCGCGCGCACGCCGGCCACCACGTTGTCCATGATCGACATCGGGAAGGGGTTGGGACGCTGAAACAGCATGCCCACGCTGCGGCGAAACTCCATCAGGTCGCGGTCGGAGAAGATGGTGCGCCCGCCCAACAAAACATCACCGCTGTGCCGGAATCCGGAGACCTTGTCGTTCATCCGGTTCAGGGTGCGCAGGAAGGTGGTCTTCCCCGAGCCGGTCGGACCCAGCAGGGTGGTGACGGAGCGGGCGGGGAAGTCGAGGCTGACCCGCTCGAGGACCGTTTTGGGACCGAACCCCAGGGTCAGGTCGACCGCCCGCATGAGCTGGCCACCATCATCGGCGACAGGAGCCGCATCTGCGGCCGGTAACTGTTGTTCGCGACGCATTGACAACCGATGCTACGTGTTTGCGCCCGGCGGGTCGTCACCGGCCATTCACCTCTTATTCTTTGTCAAGGGTTTGTATATTCGCGATTGGTTAACTTTTGTTGACGATCGAAGGAGTTTTGTGAGGTTCGCTCGATCTGGCGTCGCACTGAGCCTGGTAGCCACCGCCGCCCTCGCGCTCGCGGGATGCGGCGACAACAACTCGTCGTCGGGATCGAGCGCCAAGTCGGCGTCGGTGGACTGCGGCGGCAAGAAAGTGTTGAAAGACAGCGGCTCGACCGCGCAGCAAAACGCCATCGAGCAGTTCGTCTATGCCTACGTGCGGGCCTGCCCGGGTTACACGCTGGACTACAACGCGAATGGGTCCGGCGCCGGCGTGACCGAGTTCCTCAACAACCAAACCGATCTCGCGGGTTCCGATGTCCCCCTGGACCCGTCCACCGGCCAGAACGACCGGGCGGCGCAGCGATGCGGTTCGCCGGCCTGGGATCTGCCCACGGTGTTCGGGCCGATCGCGGTCACCTACCACCTCAGCGGGGTCAGCGGGCTGAAACTGGACGGGCCCACCGTCGCGAAGATCTTCAACGGCACCATCACCAAGTGGGACGATCCGGCGCTCAAGGCCGTCAACTCGGGCCTCAGCCTGCCGTCGACGCCCATCACGGTCATCTTCCGCAGTGACAAATCCGGCACCACGGCCAATTTCCAGAAGTACCTCGACGGCGCGTCGGACGGCGCCTGGGGCAAGGGCGGCAGCGAGACGTTCAACGGCGGCGTCGGGCAGGGCGCGAGCGGGAACAACGGCACGTCCGCGCTGCTGCAGAACACCGAGGGGTCGATCACCTACAACGAGTGGTCGTTCGCGGTGGGCAAGCAGCTGAGCATGGCTTCGATCATCACGTCGGCGGGTCCGGACGCGGTGCCGATCACCAAGGACTCCGTCGAGAAGACGATTGCCGGGGCGACCTTCAAGGGGCAGGGCAACGACCTGGTGCTGGACACCTCGTCGTTCTATAAGCCGACACAGTCGGGCGCGTATCCGATTGTGCTGGCGACCTATGAAATCGTCTGCTCGAAGTACCCGGACGCGGCGACGGGCACGGCCGTGAAGGCGTTCATGCAGGCCGCGATCGGGCCCGGCCAGGACGGTCTGGAGCAGTACGGTTCCATCCCGCTGCCCAGCTCGTTCACAGCGAAGCTGTCGAGCGCGGTCAATGCGATTTCCTGACGACGTGAAGGACAAGCGAAGGAGGCTCGACGGTGAGCGATAGCGGGCCGGCCGCGCGAGTCGGGTCCAGGTTCGGCCCCTATCGGCTGGTGCGACTTCTGCGCCAGGGCGGCATGGGTGAGGTCTATGAGGCCGAGGACACGCGCAAGCGCCGCATGGTGGCCCTGAAGCTGATCTCGCAGCAGTTCTCCAGCAACCCGGAGTTCCGCGCCCGCCTGCAGCGGGAGGCCGACATCGCGGGGCGGCTGACCGAACCGCATGTGGTGCCGATCCACGACTACGGCGAGATCGAAGGGCGCTTCTATGTGGAGATGCGCCTCGTGGACGGCGTCGACCTGGGCACGCTGTTGCATCGGGACGGACCGCTGGCCGCACCGCGGGCGATCGCCATCATCCGCCAGGTCGCCGCCGCGCTGGACGCGGCACACGCCGCCGGGGTGACGCACCGCGACGTCACACCGGGAAACATCCTGATCACCGGCAGCGACTTCGCCTACCTGGCAGATTTCGGCATCGCGCGGGCCGCGACAGATCCGGGGCTGACCCAGGTCGGGACCGCGATCGGGACGTATTACTACATGGCCCCGGAACGATTCACCGAGGATACGGTCACCCACAGCGTCGACATCTATTCGCTCGCCTGCGTGTTAAGTGAGTGCTTGACCGGCTCGCCGCCATACCGGGCCGACACGATCGAACGGCTGGTCGCCGCGCACCTGACGAAGACGGCCCCGCCGCCCAGCCAATTGCGTCCCGGCGCGTTTCCGCCCGCCCTGGATCAGGTCATCGCCAAGGGCATGGCCAAGCATCCCGAGGAGCGCTATCGCACCGCCGGCGAATTCGCCGCCGCCGCCCATGACGCGCTGACCACATCCGAGCAGCAGAAGGCCACCACGATCCTGCGCGAAGGGGAAAACGCGGCCCAGCGCGCGGAGGCATCCGGTCAGCGACCGGAGCGCGAGCCACAGTCATGGCCCGGCGCCGAGACCATGGCGGGTCCGGTGGCCCCGAGGGCGGGCGGCACCGGTTGGCCCGAGCGCTCCGGCGAGCACCCGTCGCTGATTCGCCCCGCACCAACGACATTCGGCCACGCCTACGGGCCCGGGCCGGACTTCAGGAGGCCCCCTGTGCAGATCGACAGCAAGCGAAAGCAGTGGATCATCGTCGGCGCCGTCGCCCTCGTCGCCCTCGTCGCTTTCATCTTGGCCGTCGCCGGTTACCTGTCCACGCGGTCCTCGGGGCCGCCAGAGCAGGCTTCCGGTCAAAGTGTGTTGCCGTTCAACGGCATTGACTTCCGCCTGTCCCCGGGCGGGGTGGCACTGGACAGCGCCGGCGACGTCTACGTCACCAGCGAAGGCATGTACGGCCGGGTGGTGAAGCTGACGGCCGGTTCGAACGCCACGACGGTGCTGCCGTTCCACGGGCTCTACCAGCCACAGGGTCTGGCCGTCGACGGGGCGGGCACGGTGTACGTCGCCGACTTCAACAACCGGGTGGTCAGCCTGGCCGCGGGCTCCAACGACCAGAAGGTGCTGCCGTTCACCGGTCTGAGCTATCCCGAGGGCGTCGCGGTCGACAGCCAGGGCAGCGTGTACGTCGCCGACCGCGGCAACAGCAGGGTGGTGAAGCTGGCGGCGGGATCCACGACCCAGACCGACTTGCCGTTCACCGGACTCAAGAACCCCGACGGCGTCGCCGTCGACGCCGCGGGCACCGTGTACGTCGCCGACACCGACAACAACCGGATCGTGAAGCTCGACGTCAATTCAAACACCCAGGCCGAGTTGCCGTTTCAAAATATCTCCGTGCCGTGGGGCATCGCGGTGGACAACAGCGGCACCGTCTTCGTCACCGAACACGACAAGAGCGACGTGCTGAAGTTCCCGGCGGGCTCGAACGCGCCGACCGTCCTGCCGTTCAACGGACTCAACACGCCCTTGGCGGTGGCGGTCGACAAGGACCGTAACGTCTACGTCGCCGACCGCGGCAACGACCGGGTGGTCAAGCTGACGCCGTGAGGCTCACGAAGCCGGCTGCGGCGCGCCTAGGTACTCCTCGGTGTGCTGGCCGAGGGCTGGGGGAGGGTCGGTGGCGTCCGCGTCGAAGCTCGAATAGCGTGCCGGGGTGCGGATGACGGTCACCGCGTCCTCACCCTCGCCGACCGGCAGGGCGAGGTCGTTCTCGGCGAACAGCTCGGTGCCGACCACCTGCTTCCAGGTGTAGGCGTGGCAGGCCATCAGGCCGCCCTCCTGCAGCAACTGGACCCATTCGTCGGCGGTCTTGGCGGCCAGCGCCTTCTCGAGTTCCTCGGTCAGCTCGGGATAGTGAAGCGCCCGGGCGCGCTGGTCGATGAACCGCTCGTCGTCGCGCATGTCGGGACGGCCGATGATCTCGCACAGCTTGTCCCAGTGCTTGGGCACGTACGCGCTGATCACCAGGTACCCGTCGGCCGCCCGGAATGCGTCTGACGGCTGGGTCGCGAACCCAACGCCCTTGCGCCGCTTGGGCTTTGACGTAGAATCGGCAGGTTTGGGATCCGCGTTCGGCTTGTTCAGATGGATCGTCAGCTGGCTGGCCTGCAGGCTGACCGCGACGTCGTACATGGCGACGCGCACGACGTCGGCGACCCCGTGGCGCTCGCGGTTGAGCAGGGCGGCCAGCACCGCCTGGGCCAGCACGTGACCGCTGGCGGCATCGACCAGCTGGAACGGAATGATCTGGGGTTTGCCGCTGGGCGTGGGCATCCCGGTGGTCATGCCCGATTCGGCGGCGACCATCAGGTCCACACCGGGCCGGCTGCCCTGCGGGCCGTTGCCCCCGTAGGCGGACAGGCGCGCGTAGATGAGTTTGGGGTTGCGGGCTTGCAGCTCGTCGGGACCCAGACCCATGCGTTCCATCACCCCGGGCCGAAACCCTTCCAGCACAACGTCCGCCGTATCGACCAGACGCATGATCTGCTGCTTGGCCTCGTCGCTGCGCAGGTCCGCCATCACCGACTTCTTGCCCCGGTTGTGGGGGAGGAACAGCGTGGCCAGCGGCGGGCGGCCGGGCAAGACCGCGGTGATGTGGCGGGCCGCCTCGCCGACGGGCGCCTCGACCTTGATGACCTCGGCCCCCAGGTCGGCCAGCACCTGTCCGGCCATCGGCCCGGCGATGTTCTGGGTGAAGTCGAGTACCCGGAATCCGTCAAGAGGCTTGGCGGGCTTGCTGTTTGGCATGTGATTGTCTTCCTTTAACGCGCCGTGTTCAGCACCGCGGTGCAGTAATAGTTCTGGGCGAAGGGCGCCTCGGGGTCGGACGACTGCAGCGGCAGCCCAGTGTTGGCCAGCAACTGATTCAGCGGGGTGCGCACCGGCTGCCAGCCGCGCTGCTGCAGATAGGCCGCCACGTCATTGCGCGGGCCGGGGAAACCGAGATCCCCCAGGGCGATGTCGAGGCCGCTGCGCCGCCACTTTTCGCTCGCCGCGTTCAACGCGTCCCCGTTGATACCCGTATTCGCGAAGACCTCGACCACCAACTGGCTGCCGTCGGCGGACAGCGCGGTGATGTTGTCCAGCAAGCGATCCTGGGCCTCCGGCGGCAGGAAGCCGACCAGCCCCTCGGCGGCCCAGGCGGCGGGGCGCCCGGTGTCGAAGCCGGCCCGCCGCAGCGCGGACGGCCAGTCCTGGCGCAGGTCGACCGCGACGGTGCGCACCTCGGTGGTCGGCCGCGCGCCGAGTTCGGCGACGGTGGCGGCCTTGAATTCCAGGACCTGCGGCTGGTCGATCTCGAACACCGTGGTGCCGGCCGCCCAGGGCAGCCGATAGGCGCGTGCGTCCAGACCGGAGGCCAGGATCACCACCTGCTGGATGCTCGCGGCGCCCGCCTCGGCGAAGAACGCGTCGATGTAGCGGGTGCGGGCGGCCAGCATGTCGGTCATGCGCTGCATGCCCCACGGGGCGCCGGGCTCGTCGACGTCGGCGGCGTCGAGGTCACCGGCGGCCCACCGGGTCATGAAGTCGACACCGACCGCGCGCACCAGCGGCTCGGCGAACCGGTCGTCGATCAGCCCGTCCCGGGTCGCCCGGGCGCGCCCCGCGGCCACCATGGTGGCGGTCGCCCCCACGCTGGTCGCCAGGTCCCAGGTGTCGTCGTCGGTTCGCGCCATCGAGGAAATCCCTTCGGGTCTACTGGTTAGCCACAATAACTACCAACGCCAGGCGGCGACCCGCGGCCCGGGGCCGCGACACGGATCGGTCACGGCCGGGTGTTGCGCTCCGGGCCCCGCCGCGCGCTCGCTAACCTGGCCCAATGACCACTTCGGTTGCCGGCGCGCGGGAATGCACCGCCACGCACGACGCCGGCTGGCAGCGCGGCGCGCGGTGGGCGCGCCGGCTGGCGTGGATCAGCCTGGCCGTGGTGCTCATCGAGGGTGTCGTCGGACTGTGGCAGGGGCTCTCGGTCGGCTCCGTCGCGTTGACCGGGTGGGCCCTGGGTGGGGCGTCGGAGGCGCTGGCCAGCGCGATGGTGGTGTGGCGGTTCAGCGGTGCGCGCACCTTTTCGGCGAGCGCCGAGCGGTTCGCCCAGCGCGGCGTCGCGGTGTCGTTCTGGCTGACCGCCCCCTATATCGCCGCCGAATCCCTGCACGACCTGGCCGGTGAACACCGCGCCGAGACGTCGGTGATCGGCATCGGGCTCACCGCCCTGGCCTTGCTGCTGATGCCGGTGTTGGGCCGGGCCAACCACCGGCTGGGCGCGCGGCTGGGTTCGGGGGCCACCGCGGCCGAGGGAATCCAGAACTACCTGTGCGGCGCCCAGGCCGCCGGGGTGCTGATCGGCCTTGCGGTGACGGCGCTGTGGTCCAGCGCCTGGTGGGTCGACCCCGCGGTGGGGCTGGCCATTGCCGGTGTGGCCGGGTGGCAGGGCGTTCGCGCCTGGCGCGGCGAGGAGTGCGGCTGCTGAGCAGTGCTCAGTTGTCGCGCGGCGACCCGCTGCGCCCGGCTTCGCCGCGCTGGCGATCACCGCCGTTGTCGCGTGGCGACCCGCTGCGCCCGGCTTCGCCGCGCTGGCGATCGCCGCCGTTGTCGCGCGGCGCGTCCAGCCGGTACCGGATCAACCGGGAGCTGTTGGCCACCACGGCCACCGACGACGCGTTGTGCAGGATCGCGGCCAGCACCGGAGACAGCGCGCCGCCCGCGCCGATGATCAGCCCGGCGGCGTTGACCGCGATGGACATGCTGTAGTTCTCCCGGATGACGTCGACGGCGCGCGCACCCAGGTCCCGCACGTCGAGTAGGCGGTGCAGGTCGTCGTTGGCCAGCGCCACATCGGCGGTCTCTACGGCGACGTCGGTTCCGGCCAGGCCCATCGCGATCCCGATGTCGGCGGCCGCCAGCGCGGGGGCATCGTTGATGCCGTCACCGACCATGCCGACGATGAAGCCCTCGTCCTGCAGTTCGCGCACCGCCGCGAGTTTGTCCTCCGGCATCACCTCGGCGTGCCACTCGTCGATCTCGAGCTCACCCGCCACCACCTCGGCGATGTCCGGGTGGTCTCCGGTGAGCATCACGATCCGGCGAATGCCGTTGGCGCGCAGCTTCTTCAGCACCTCGCCGGCCTCCGGCCGCACCTCGTCGCGCAGGCTGATCAATCCCACCAGTTTGCCGTCGACGGCGAGCAGCAGCGGCGTCTCGGCCTGGCGGCGCAGCTTGTCCACCCATTCCGATGCCTTCTTGGACACCCTGACCTTTTCGGAGCGCAGCAGCCCGGGGCTGCCCAGCAGCAGGGTCCGGCCGTCGGCCCAGGTCCGCATGCCCAGCCCCACCAGCACCTCGCACTCCTCGTGCGGCGGGATGGTGATGTGACGTTCCTCGGTGGAGCGGATCACCGCCTCGGCCAGCGGGTGGCGGGAATGGATCTCCGAGCTCGCCGCATAGGCGAGCACCTGCTCGGGCTGCCAATCCTTGTGCAGCGCAATGATATTGGTCACCACCGGCCGCCCGACGGTGAGGGTTCCGGTCTTGTCGAACACGATTGCGTCCACCCGGCCGGCCTGCTCGAGGTGCGAACCGCCCTTGATCAGGATGCCGCGGCGCGCGCCGTTGCCGATCGCGGCGCTGATCGCCGTCGGGGTGGCCAGGCCCACCGCGCACGGGCAGGCGATCAGCAGCATCGTCATCGCCCGGCGGACGTCGCCGGTGATCGCCAGCGTGATGGCCGAGACGATGAACGAGGTGGGAACGAAACGGCGGGAAAAGTTTTCGCCGACGGTCTGGATCGGCGCCCGGTCGTGCTGCGCCTCTTCGACCCGGGTGATGATGCGCCCGATGGTGGTCTGATTGCCGACCGCGCTGGCCCGCACCACCAGGCGTCCGCGCACCACCACCGAACCGGCGTGCACGTGCGCGCCGACCACGATGCTGACCGGCAGATTCTCGCCGGTGATCGCGGACTGGTTGACGACGGCCTCGCCGTCGACCACTTCGCCGTCGACCGGTATCGCGACGTGGTCGTGCACCACCACCTCGTCGCCGATCTGCACGGTGTCGATCGGCACCTGCACCTCGGTGGCGGCCCTCGGGCCGCCGGCTACCTCTGGGCCGTCGTCGAGCCGCAGCCACGCCGTGTCCTGGCTGCCGCGCAACAGCTCGGAGATCGCCCGACGGGTCCGTCGCAGCGTCAGATCCTGCAGGTACTCACCGATGTTGAGCAGCCACAGCACGGTCAGCGCGACGACGTTCTCCCGCAGCACCAGGCTGGCCACGGTCGCCGCCGAGACCAGCGCGTCGGTCCCGGCCTTGCCCGAGCGCAGCGAGCGCAACGCGCCGCGCAGGAAGGGATAGCCGGTGAAGACGGTGACGCCGGTGGCGAACAGGCGGCCGCTGGGGCCGAGCAGCGGCGGCCGCGCGAACACGTAGCGGCGCACCCCGAGCAGGGCCAGCGCCGCGCCGCCGATGACCATGCGCAGAACGTCGGCGTTGCGGATCTCCGACGAATGCGGTGCGCGGGCCGGGATCAACTCGGCGGAAACGTGTGCCGCGTCGCCGATGGCCGCCAGCACCGAGGACCGGTCGCAGCGCCGGGGCGAATACCAGACGACCACCGATCCGGTGCGCGGGTAGGCGTGCACCACGCGCACGCCCTCGCACGTGGCGACGGCCTCTTCCACCGCGACGGCGCGCCGGGAGTCGGCGCGCACCCACGCGACGGAGACCCGCATGCGCCCGGCGGCGTCCGAGATCACGTGCAGCGCAGGGTCCTGCGCCCGCACCTCGTCTGCAACGTCAGGGACTAGGGCGAGGTCCATCGCGGCGATCAGTGCTCGTGGTCGTGGGTGTCGGCGATCGACGGCGTAGGCGCCTCCTCGCCGATGCGCTCGCGGGCCTCGGCCATGACGTCGGCGAGCCGCAGCCGTGCCGACTCGGCGGCCTCCTCGGCCTTACGGGTGCCGCGCAGTCCGAGCTCGGCGCCCTTCACCGCGGTCTCGTGCAGCGGCGCCTTGGCCACGGCCTTGCGCACCGCCTCGTAGGCCGTCACGCCGACCAGCCCGGTAACGACCGTCCCCGCCGCCTTCGCCAAGAGCCCGTACACCGCCATTGCCGCTACCCTTCCTCGTCGTCTCAGCGTTTAGCCCATGCTCGCTCGACGTTAACATCGAAATATTGCGATATCAATATGAATCGCACCGGCGGCCGCCCCACCCTGGCGCGGGGACGGCCTCAGAGCACCCGGGTGACTTTTTCGGCCTCGACCCTGCGGGCCCGCGCGGCCGGGTCCGCGTTGGTCACCTGCACCAGCGAGGCGCCGACGGCCATGATCGCCAGCAGGCCGTCCACCAGCTCGGCGGGCCCGGTCCAGGGAGCGCCGGACAGCACCCGGTCGCTCGATGTCAAACCCCTTGTCGCCGCGGAGGCTTGACAGTCGGCCAGCACCTCGTCGACGGTTCGCCCGCCGAGCGCGGGGCCCGGGCGCGGTTCGGGAACGATCTGGTCGCCGTGCACGCGCACCGCGGTGGCGTAGTCGGTCACGCCGATCGGCAGGTCGGGTGCCGGGCGGCCGAACGGATCCAGCGACAGCACCGCGACCTCGCCCCCCGCGACCGCGGCGTCCGCCTCGTCCAACCGCTCGGCCGTGCACAGTGCCAAGTCCGAAGCCGGGTCGGCGTCGCCCGCGAGCACCGCCTCGGCGCCGATCCACCACACCCCGAACAGCACCGCCGCCGTCTGCCAATGCGCCGGCAGCAGGATCGCGACCCGGCTCCCCGGCCCCGCCCCCAGCTCGTCGCGCAGCAGGTTGCCCGTCTTGGCGGCCCAGTTGGCCAGCGTCACGCCGGACAATTCGATGCGCTCGCCGGTGGCGTCGTCGTAATAGGTGATGCGCGGACCGACCGGGTCGGCCCGCAGCATCGGATCGAGGATGGCCCCGCTGAGCGTGCTCAGTTGATGCACTCGGGCTTGTCGGAACCGGCGGTCAGGATCGGCGATGGCGGGGGAGCGCCGGTGTCGGCGGTCACCGCGCCCGCGGTGGATACCCGGGCGGGCATGATCGATTCGGTGCCGGACAGGCCCGAGCCCGGACCGCTGTAGTCGTTGGCCAGCACCACCCGCACCGCCCCCGGCGCCAGCGAGGTGTCGGCGACCACCGGCAACCCACCCAATTCCTTGGAGACCTCCTTTGCCCCCATGTCATCGCTCTTGGGGGCGCGCACCTGGCTGGCCTTGACGTGCCCGCCGTCGTTGTTGCCCACCATACCGGTGGCAAAGCCCTTGGCGCTCAACACGTCTGACACGGCGGCGGCCAGCCCGTTGATGTCGGTGTCGTTGACGACGCTGGCGGTGGTCTTCGCGGGCGTGTAGGCGATCTCCTCGGTCTTGCCCTGCTCCTGCTCGTGCAGCAGGCCGCCGACCCAGTCGGCCACCTGGTGCGGGTCCACCCGCACCACGCTCTGCATGCCGTCGTCGCTCCAGCCGGCGCCGTCGAGCACGGGGATGGTGGCGAACGCGACGTTGCCGCCGGCCAGCTTCTGCATCTGTTGCACGAAATCCATCACGTCCCACCCGGCCGAGATCACCACCGAACGCTGCACGGCGGCTTCCAGGCGCCGCACCGTGGTGGGGCTCGACAGCGTCCTGCTGGAGATGACCCGGTGGGCCAGCGAGGCCATCACCACCTGCTGGCGCACCACCCGGTCCAGGTCGCCGCGCGGCAGTTCGTGGCGCTGGCGCACGAAGCTGAGCGCCTCCGGGCCGCTGAGCCGTTGTGGACCGGCCGGGAAGTCGGCGCCCGACAGCGGTTCGAATACCGGCTCTTTGAGGCAGACGTCGACGCCGCCGAGCGCGTCGGTGATCAGCGAGAAACCAAGCAGACCGATCTCGGCGTAGTGGTCGACGGTGACGCCGGTGAGGTCGGCGACGGTCTTGATCAGCGCCTCGCGACCGGCCTCGGTGCCCTGGGCTGCCGCGGCCGCGGCGGCGTCACCGGCCCTGACCAGGCTGGCGCGCTTGGCTTCGCGGGTCTGGCCATAGACGCCGTTGATCTTGGTCTTGCCCAGGCCGGGGGCGGCGACGTAGGAGTCACGCGGGATCGAGATCGCGGTCGCCGACTTCCCGTTGTTGGGGATGCGGATCAGGATGATCGTGTCGGTGTTGGTGGCTTCCTCGTCGCCGGCCCTGAGCGTGTCCAGTTCCTCCTGAGACAGCGGGTTGCCGTGCGCGTCGGTGCGGCTGTCCAGGCCGACCAGCAGGATGTCGAGCGCGCCGTCGTCGCCGCCCTTGCCCAGCGAGGGCGCCGACATGTGAAAGATGCCGTCTTCGAACGACCGGACATTGCTCCAGGCGATCCCGGTGCCGACGACGACCGCGAGCGTCAGCACGGTGGCAATCACACGAACCACACGTTGCACAGGCATCCCACTACATTACTTGCGACACATGAGCTTCACCGGTAGCCGATGGCGGCGTGGCCCGCCCTGCCCCGCGATTTCTTGGGCATTTCGGGTCATGCCAAACTCGAACCATGTCTCCCAGGATCGTGATCGCCGGTGCCGGTGGGCAGCTGGGCGGCTATTTGAGCTCGCTGGCGGCAGGTCAGGGCCGAGAGGTCCTGGCATGTACGTCGTCGCAGTGGGACATCACCGACCCCGCGGCGGCCGAGCGGATCGTGCAGCGCGGCGACGTGGTGATCAACTGCGCGGCCTACACCAACGTCGACGGCGCCGAGACCGACGAGGCGGGCGCCTTCGCGGTCAACGAGGCCGGTCCCGGGCACATCGCGCGGGCCTGCGCGCGGGCCGGCGCCCAGTTGATCCACGTGTCCACCGACTACGTCTTCAACGGCGACTTCGGCGGCGCGCCACCCCGGCCGTACGAGCCGACCGATCAGACCGCGCCGCAGGGTGTGTACGCCCGCAGCAAGGCCGCGGGGGAGCAGGCCGTCCTGGCGGCGCTGCCCGACGCGTCGGAAGGCATAGTGGTGCGCACCGCCTGGGTCTACACCGGCGGCACCGGCAAGGACTTCGTCGCCGTCATGCGCCGGCTGGCCGCCGGGGACGGCCCGGTGGACGTGGTCGACGACCAGACCGGCTCGCCGACCTACGTCGGCGACCTGGCCGCCGCGCTGCTGCAGATCGTCGACGACCGGGTGCCCGGCCCGATCCTGCACGCCGCCAACGAGGGCGCGGTCTCGCGCTTCGATCAGGCTCGCGCCGTCTTCGAGGAATGCGGCGCCGACGCGGCGCGGGTGCATCCGGTCAGCACCGACCGCTTTCCCCGGCCGGCGCCGAGGCCGGCCTATTCCGCGCTGTCGGGCGGTCAGTCCGCGGCCGCCGGACTGCGGCAGTTAAGGCCCTGGCGCCCTGCGCTTGTCGCGGCCCTGGCCGCCTCACCGACCAACGCTGCCAGCGATGTCGCGGCCGATCGACCGTTACCCTCTACGCGTGACTGACGTCCTGCCGGTCGTGACGGTGACCTACTCACCGGGCCCGCATCTGGAGCGCTTCCTGGCCTCGCTGTCGCTGGCCACGGAGCGAGAGGTGTGCGTGCTGCTGGCCGACAACGGCTCCACCGACGGCACCCCGCAGGCCGCCGTCGATCGCTACCCCAACGTGCGGCTGTTTCACACCGGAGCCAACCTGGGCTACGGGACCGCGATCAATCGCGCCGTCGCGCAGCTGGACCGCGAGGACGACTGGGTGATTGTGGCCAACCCGGACGTGCAGTGGGGCCCGGGCAGCATCGACGCCCTGCTGGACGCCGCGTCGCGCTGGCCGCGCGCGGGGGCGCTGGGCCCGCTGGTCCGCGATCCCGACGGGTCGGTGTACCCGTCGGCGCGCCACCTGCCCAGCCTGATCCGCGGCGGCATGCACGCGGTCGTCGGGCCGTTCTGGAAGACCAACCCGTGGTCGGCGGCGTATCGCCAGGAGCGGCTGGAGCCCAGCGAGCGGCCGGTGGGCTGGCTGTCGGGGTCGTGCCTGCTGGTGCGCCGGTCGGCGTTCGGCCAGGTCGGCGGCTTCGACGAGCGCTACTTCATGTATATGGAGGACGTCGACCTCGGCGACCGGCTCGGCAAGGCCGGCTGGCTTTCCATCTACGTGCCCTCGGCGGAAGTGCTGCACCACAAGGGCCACTCGACCGGCGGGGACCCGGCCAGCCACCTGGCCGCCCACCACAAGAGCACGTATATGTTTCTGGCCGACCGGCATGCCGGTTTGTGGCGCGCGCCGCTGCGCTGGGCGCTGCGCGCCTCGTTGGCGGTACGTTCCCGCCTGATGGTGCGCAGCGCGGTGCGCGCATCCGGCCGACGGAAACTGGTAGAAGGGCGACACTGAGGTGGGAACTCCGCAAGTCGACGTCGTGATCCTGGTGGGCGGCAAGGGCACCCGGCTGCGGCCGCTGACCCTGTCGGCGCCCAAGCCCATGCTGCCGACCGCCGGGCTGCCGTTCCTCACCCACCTGCTGTCGAGGGTCGCCGCGGCGGGCATCGAGCACGTCATCTTGAGCACGTCGTATCGGGCCGGCGTCTTCGAGGCGGAGTTCGGCGACGGCTCCAAGCTGGGCCTGCAGATCGAATACGTCACCGAGGAGCAGCCGTTGGGCACCGGCGGCGGCATCGCCAATGTCGCCGGGCATCTGCGGCACGACACCGTGATGGTGTTCAACGGCGACGTGCTCTCCGGCTGCGACCTGGGTCAGATGCTCGACTTCCACTCCGCCCAGGAGGCCGACGTCACCCTGCACCTGGTCCGGGTGGGTGACCCGCGCGCCTTCGGCTGCGTGACCACCGAAGACGGCCGGGTCACCGCCTTCCTGGAGAAGACCCAGGATCCGCCGACCGACCAGATCAACGCCGGCTGCTATGTGTTCTCGCGCGCCATGATCGACCGGATCCCGCGCGGCCGTGAGGTGTCGGTGGAACGCGAGGTGTTCCCCGCGCTGCTCTCCGATCCGGACGTCACGGTGTGCGGCTACGTCGACGCCAGCTACTGGCGCGACATGGGCACCCCGGACGACTTCGTCCGGGGGTCGGCGGATCTGGTGCGCGGCATCGCGCCGTCGCCCGCGCTGCACGGCCACCGCGGCGAGCAGCTGGTGCACGACGGCGCGGCGGTGTCGCCGGGCGCGGTGCTGATCGGCGGCACCGTGGTGGGGCGGGGCGCCGAGATCGGCCCCGGTGTGCGGCTGGACGGCGCGGTGATCTTCGACGGCGCCAAGGTCGAGGCCGGCAGCGTGATCGAGCGCTCGATCATCGGATTCGGGGCGCGTATCGGTCCGCGGGCGCTGATCCGCGACGGGGTGATCGGCGACGGCGCCGACATCGGTGCGCGCTGCGAACTGCTGCGCGGCGCCCGGGTGTGGCCCGGTGTGTCGATTCCCGACGGCGGGATCCGCTACTCGTCCGACGTCTGAGCGGAGGCTTCCGACGCCGAACGTGCGGCTGGCCGCACACTCGGCGCCGAATGTGCGGCAGGCGTCACGCTCGGCGGGCCCGCGCCCGCGAAACCAGATACGCCAGCGCGTGATCGGTTCCCTGCGGCAACGCGTCGGCGGGCCACCACCGCAGGTCCTCCGACTCGTCGCTGATCGCGATCTGCGCGCCGGCCGGCGCGTGCGCCACGAATTGCAAATCCAGATGGCGGGTGGGCACGCCCAGCGAGCACACCACTGGGTGCACGTGCACCGCGGCCAACCCGGGTTCCATGCGCAGCCCGTCGACCCCGGACTCCTCGGTCGCCTCGCGCAACGCCGCGGCGACGACGTCGGGGTCGTCGTCGTCGCAATGGCCGCCCAGCTGCACCCATCGGCCCAGGCGGCGATGCAACGTCAGCAGCACCCGGCCGCCGGTGTGATCGAGCAGCAGCGCCGACGCGGTGACGTGGCCCGGCACGCACTCGCGGCGGCAGGCGTCGTCGCGGGCCTCAACGAAGGCCAAGACGGCGTGCCGCAACGAATCCTGGCCCGCGTCGGGGGGTTCCCAATCGGACAGGATCGCGATCACCGACTCCCGCAGGCTCACCGCGAGCGCCGCCGTTTCCTGCGATCGGCCAGCGACACCCACGCCGCGCGGCAATCCGCCACCGCCGCGGCCGGCAATCCCAGCCCGTCGATCAGCACGCGACGGTCGACGAGGTCGAGCGCCTTCTCGATCTCGTTGGCCTTCAACAGCAAATCGACGTCGCAGGCGAGGTCGGGGTCGGCGTGCGAGGGCGGGGGAACGGGCAGCTGCTCGGCTTCGCGGGGTTCGAGCTCCAGCACGCCCCCGCCGTAGCTGCGGCCCATGATCTCGGTGAAGGCGAACGTCACGCTGTTGTGGAACACGGCGGCCAGCGCCGCCGGGTCGACCCCGGGCGCCAGACGCACCCGATGCACGGTGTCGGTGCTCGTCGCCGCGGCGGCGTTGACGGTCAGCCGCGGCGCCCGGTGAATCTGGCGCAGCAGGAACAGGTCTGGCACCCACAGCGACGGCGTGCTCCACCAGGGTGTGCGGATCGAGCACTTGTAGCCGCGGTGCACGCCGGCGGCTTCCCCGGCGCGGATGTGGGCGATCAACGCGGGATCGGCCGGCTCACGCGGCGCGTTGAGCAGCCAGCTGCGGTGCCCGGCGGCGATATCGCCTGCCCGGCAATCGGTGTCGTAGACCAGCCCGGACAGTTGGGCGCTGCGCGAGACGAGCGGGACGCAGTGCGCCCGCAGCCCCAGCTCGCCGGCCTGGGCGTCGGTCAAGGTGAAGAAGGCGTTGCGCCCGGTCACGATGCCCACATCCACCTCGGCGACAGACCCGAGCGGGAGCAAGGCGTCGGAGCCCTTGAGTGCGCGCAGCAGCCGGATCGCGGCGGGGTCCAGAAAGTACTTGGTCCACTTCTCGTTCTCGTGCAAGAGCGCCGGCGCCGATTCAGCGTCGAGGTCCGCCCCCGCCAAGGCGTCGGCGCCGGGCAGGTGCACGGTGCGGATGCGCGCGGGACCGGGGCCCGCGACACCGCAGAACAACACGACCTCTTGCAGGATGCCGTCGAACACCAGGCGCTCGAAGGTCAGCAGCGTGATGTCGCGGAATCGGCTGAGCAGAAAGTCGCGCACCGGCGCGGCGTAGGTGACCTGGAGCAGCTCGGCCGGCAGCACCAGGCCGACTCGCCCGCCGTCGCGCACCAATGCGGTACTCGCCACGACGAACGGCACCCAGGCGTTGGTCAGCCGGCTCGGGCGCAACCCCTCGCGCCGCATGAAGTCCAGCGCCGGGTCGCGGTGCTCCGGTGCCCAGTTGCCGAACCGGATGTAGGGCGGGTTGCCGGCGACGCCGTCCCAGCCGCCGATGTCGGCTTTAGCGGCCCCGGCGAGCCAGGTGAACAGGCTGCCGGTGTCGACGCGAGCGAACCGCCGGGCCTTGGCCGCCTCGCCCGCGATCAGCTCGACGCCGTGGGCCCGCTCGCTGCGGGCGGCCAGCTCGCGCAGGATCGCGCCGTCGCCGCAGGAGGGTTCGAGGACCTTCGGGCCGGCTTCGCGGACCCAGCGCGCCAGGAACCTCGCCACCGGCGCGGGGGTGTAGTAGCCGCCGCGGACCTTGTCGGCCGTGGCCGCCGCCTTGCCCGCGAAGTCCATTTGCTCAGTATTACTTGCGGATCAGCAATTCTCCGGGGTGCGCGGCGTCGCGCGGCCCGGCGGGCTCGGCGGCATAGCCGATCGCGATGGCGCCCAACGGCTCCCAGTCGGCGGGCAGCTCGAGCTCGGCGCGCACCAGGTCGGCGGCGAAAATCGTCGAGCCGATCCAGCAGCTGCCGAGCCCGCGCACCGCCAACGCGACGAGCAGGGCCTGCACGGCGGCCCCGACCGCCACGGTGAACATGGTGTGCTCGGCGTCGGCGCGGGCGGCGTCGGGATAGGAATGCGCGCCGTCGGGAACCAGGATCGGGATGACGACTTCGGGCGCGTCGTAGAGGATCTGGCCGCGGGCCACCCGGCGTTCGACGGAGTCGGCCGGCCGGCCGTCGCCGGCGAGGTCGGCGCGCCACTTGTCCTTCATCCGGTCCAGCAGTCGCGCCCGGGTGGCCGGGGTCTGCAGCCAGACGAACCGCACCGGGCGGGTGTGGTGCGGGGCGGGCGCGGTCAGCGCCTCGGCGACGGCCGCCTCCACCAGGTCGGCGGGCACCGGCTCGGCACTGAACCGGCGCACCGATCGGCGTAGCAACTGCGCCTGGCGGCGGCCCAGGTCGAGGGCCTCGGCGGTGCCGAGCCAGAACAGGTCTTCGGTGCCGGGCCGCAACAAGTGCCGCGCCGTCGAGCCGTCGTCGGCCACCGACAGGCCGCGCACCACCGCGACCGGCATGGCGGTCATTTTGCCCTTGACCAGATCGGCGGCCGCGGCGATCTCGTCGGCGATCGCGACCTCGGTGACCAGCAGCTCGTTGCCGTGTTGGTCGACGGCCCCCGAATAGCCGTGCAGCACAGCCAGACCCGCCGCACCCACCGCCGCGTCGGTCTGGCCGTTGCGCCACGCGCGGCCCATGGTGTCGGTGATGACCACGGCGACCTCGACGCCGAGCCGATCGCGCAGCCCGGCGCGCAGCGCCGCGGCGCTGCCGTCCGGGTCGACGGGCAGCAGCGCCAGCTCGTCGCGGCCGACGTTGGAGCCGTCCACGCCCGCCGCGGCCTGCACCAGCCCGATCCGGTTCTCGGTGATCAAGGTCTTGCCCTTGCGGGCCAGCACGCGAACGGCTTCGTCGTCGACGAGCTTGCGCCGCAGTCGGTCGCGTTCCTCGGGATCCCCGGGCGCCGGGACCAGCCGGCCCTCGCATTTGGACACCGCCTTGCTGGTGACCACCACGACGTCGCCGTCGCGCAGCCAGGGTGCGGCGGCGGCGATGGCCGCGCCCAGATCATCGCCGGGCCGGAATTCGGGCAGCCCGGCGACGGGCAGCACCTCGATCGCGGCGGCGGTGCCGTGTTCGCCGGGGGCCGGGGTCATGGCGCCGCTCCTGCGCATCGCATCGCTTCGCATCGTCGCCGGCGGGTCATGGGGTGACGCCCGCTAGCTCGAGCCCGGCGCGGACCATCTCGGCCGTCGCCTCAGGGTCGGTCATCACCAGCGGCACCGAGCGCACCGCCACCCCCTCGATGTCGGTGGCATCGCCTTCACTCACCAGCCAGCAGTCCAGGATGCCGGTGCCCCGACGTGCGCCGTAGTGGCGGCCGACGGCCTCGGCGGTGGACTCGACCCCGATCACGGAAAGGCAGGCATCGGCCATGCCGCGCAACGGCTTTCCCCCGATGATCGGCGAATAGCCGACGACCGGGGCCTTTGCCGCGCGCAGCGCGCCGCGGACGCCGGGGACGGCCAAAATGGCGCCGACGCTCACCACCGGATTCGACGGCGCCAGCAGGATGACGTCGGCGTCCGCGATGGCCGCCGTGGCTTCGGTTGTGGCGGCTGCTTTTTCGGCGCCGACGAAAGCGAAGCTGTGGGTGGGCACCTGGGCCCGGTAGCGCACCCACCACTCCTGGAAGTGGATAGCCCGCCGGTTGCCGTCGTCGGGATCGGTTATCACCACGTGCGTCTCGCAGCGGTCGTCGCTGACGGGCACCAGTCGTGCGCCCGGTTGCCAGCGGTCGCACAGCGCCGCGGTGATCTGTGACAGCGGGTAGCCGGCGTTGAGCATCTGGGTGCGCACCAGGTGGGTGCCCAGGTCGCGGTCGCCGAGCCCGAACCAGTCGGGCTGCACGCCGTAGCGCGCCAATTCCTCTTTGGCGTGCCAGGTTTCGTCGCGGTGACCCCACCCTCGCTCCGGGTCAACACCTCCACCTAAGGTGTACATGCAGGTGTCCAAATCGGGGCAGACTCGCAGTCCGTGGATCCAGGCGTCATCGCCAACGTTGACGATCGCCGTCAGCTCGTGACTGCCGGCTTCCGTGTCTGGGCGCCGTTGCGGGTGAAATTGACCCAGCCCGAACAACTGTTGAACCCCCAGCAGGAAGCGGGCGCCGCCAACCCCACCGACCAGAACGGTGACCTTCACTTGAGCCTCACAGAGCACGACAGTACTGCCCCACGAGGGTGCGGTGACGGGCCCACCGAGGCTGCCTCAAAGTCAAGGTTCCCCACCACTTGTGGGGTAGTTGTGGGCTATGTGATCAACACGCCGACGGTTCAAGACAACAGAAACGCCGAAATTCGATCACGAGATGGTATGGAAATGCGCCGAAGTGCTTGACCCGGCAGATCAACCCGTGTCTAATCACATCAGTGTCATTTCCCGGTTGGCCGGCCGACTCCGGTGTCGCAGACCGAGATTCGATCACTTGTTCGAATTGTCTGTACATCAGAACAGTGGGAAATCAATCACTCTTTCTCAATCAAGATGAGGAGGCGGACGACCGTATGTCATACGACACTTTTCGAGGCGCAATGGCGAGCACGCCGCACAATCCGATCGACTCAGCGCCGGCCCAACCCGCCCGGCCTCATTTGACTGTGGTTCCTGATGCGCCAGTCGCATTCGAGCCCGAGCCGTTGCCGGCACCCGTCGCCGACCAATGGCAAGACCGGGCGCTGTGCGCCCAAACCGACCCCGAGGCCTTCTTCCCCGAAAAGGGTGGCTCCACCCGCGAGGCCAAGAAGATCTGCCTGGGCTGCGAGGTGCGCCACGAGTGCCTCGAATACGCCCTGGAGCACGACGAGCGCTTTGGCATCTGGGGCGGTCTGTCCGAACGCGAGCGCCGCCGCCTCAAGCGCGGCATCATCTGAAAGGCGCCCGCGCCGCACTGTAGCTATTCGTCGTCGATCGTCGGATCGATGACCGTCGGTTCAACGTCGAGATAGATGGCGACCTGGGCCACCAGGATTTCGTGCAGCAAATCACCGAGTTCGACGGTGTCTTTGGCCCGTCGCTCAATTGGCTTGCGAAACAGAACAATTCGCGCCCGTGTGGAGTTTCCGCGGATGTCGACACCGGCCGGGATCAAGCGGGCCAGGGGGATCGGCCCGTCGGCGATCACCTCGGCCGGCCACTGCACACTGTCGGGATCTTTGGCCGAGATGCGCGGAATTTCGTCGACCGCCACGTCGAGGTCGGCCAGTCGGTCCTGCCAGTTCCGCTCGATGGGTTCGTAGGCCTCGAGCACCGCCATGTCGAACCGCTCGGCGCGGCTGCGCCACCCCGGCACACTAGGGGGCAGCAGCGGACCGCGCATCTCGCGACCCCTGCGGAAGAGTCGATGGGTGTCCGGTCGGCGCGGAGCCGATCCGTCCGAAAACCGATCACTTCGCGGGGAGCTGCGCGAATCACCCACGCGCCGATGGTAACGGTTGCACATCGGCGGCCGGGGAGTTGCGCGTGTCCGGCGCTTCGGGGGCGTTTGTGCACGATAGCCTTTCGAACGTGAACGTTCCCCGTCGCTGTTGCCGGCCCGGGTGCCCGCACTACGCCGTGGCGACCCTAACGTTCGTCTATTCGGACTCGACGGCAGTCGTCGGCCCGCTGGCGACCGCTCGGGAACCGCATTCCTGGGATTTGTGCGTCAACCACGCCGGCCGGATCACCGCCCCCCGCGGATGGGAGCTGGTGCGCCATGCCGGTCCCCTCGTTTCTGAGCCCAACCACCCTGACGAGGACGACCTGGTCGCCCTGGCCGACGCGGTCCGCGAGGGCGGTTCGGGGGATCACGGCGCGCCCTACGGTGGCACCGGATCGCCCGCGACCGGCTTCGTCGATCCGCACATCCATCACGGCGGCTCTCAGGCCACCGCGCCGAGCAGCAGCGTGTTCGCGCCGCCCGAGCATCGGTCCGGACGGCGCCGCGGGCATCTGCGCGTGTTGCCCGATCCCAGCGACTAGCCAAGCTAAATTCGCGCGCACCGCGCCGGCTCGTGTTCTCTTTGGCCCGATAGGCTGACGGCCAAGAGTTCACGTCGTCAGGAGTCCCCCATGTCTCGGCCCGCCGCGACTGTCCACCGTGTCGTCAAGGCGTACGACGTGCGTGGTCTAGTCGGCGAAGAGCTCGACCAGCCGCTGGTCACCGATCTGGGCGCAGCCTTCGCCAGACTGATGCGCGCCGAGGGGGCCGGCCAAGTGGTGATCGGCCACGACATGCGCGACAGTTCGCCCACGCTCGCCGCCGCCTTCGCCTCCGGCGTCACCGGCCAGGGTCTCGACGTGGTGCGCATCGGTTTGGCCTCCACCGATCAGCTCTACTTCGCCTCCGGGTTGCTGGACTGCCCCGGCGCGATGTTCACCGCGAGCCATAACCCGGCCGCCTACAACGGAATCAAGCTGTGCCGGGCGGGGGCCAAACCGGTCGGCGCCGAGAGCGGGTTGCGCGTCATCGCCGACGACGTGATTGCCGGCATCGAGGGCTCTGCGGGCTACGACGGCCAGCCCGGAACGGTCACCGACCGCGACGTCCTGGCCGACTACGGGCAATACCTGCGGTCCCTGGTGGACACCTCCGGGCTGCGCCCGCTGCGGGTGGCCGTGGACGCCGGCAACGGCATGGCCGGTCTGACCACGCCCGCGGCGCTGGGCCCGATCGGCGCGATCACGTTGTTGCCGTTGTACTTCGAGCTCGACGGCTCCTTTCCCAATCACGAGGCCAACCCGCTCGAACCCGCCAACCTGGTGGACCTGCAGACGTTTGTGCGCGAGACCGGCGCCGACATCGGGCTGGCGTTCGACGGGGACGCCGATCGCTGTTTCGTCGTCGACGAACGCGGCAACCCCGTGTCGCCGTCGACGGTGACCAGCCTGGTGGCCGCCCGGGAGCTGGGCCGCGAGATCGGCGCGACGATCATCCACAACGTGATCACCTCCCGCGCGGTGCCCGAACTGGTCAGCGAGCGCGGCGGCACGCCGCTGCGGTCCCGGGTGGGCCACTCCTATATCAAGGCGCTGATGGCCGACACCGGCGCGATCTTCGGCGGCGAACATTCGGCGCACTACTACTTCCGCGACTTCTGGGGCGCCGACTCCGGGATGCTGGCGGCGCTGTACGTGCTGGCCGCGCTCGGCGAGCAGGACCGCCCGTTATCGGAGCTGACCGCGGACTACCAGCGCTACGAATCGTCGGGCGAGATCAACTTCACCGTCGCCGACGCCGCGCAATGCACCGAAGCCGTGCTGAGATCGTTCGGCGCCCGCATCCACTCCCTCGATCACGTGGACGGGGTGACGGCGGACCTGGGCGACGGCAATTGGTTCAACCTGCGCAGCTCCAACACCGAGCCGTTGCTGCGGCTCAACGTGGAGGGCCGCACCGCCGAGGATGTCGACGCGGTGGTCGCCCAGATCAGCGCCGAAATCGCCGCGCAGACGTCGCGCGCGAAGGCCGCTCCGTGAACGCCACCGGGGCGATCGATCTCGAAGACACCGAGGGCCTGCTGACCGCCGACCGCGATGGCCTGCTGCGGGCGGCGTCGTCGGCCGGCGCGCAGGTGCGTGCGGTCGCCACCGCCGTCCAGGAGGGCGCGCTGGACCCGCTGCGGGTCGAGGACCGTCCGCGCAGCGTGATCTGGGTGGCCGGTCGCGGCACCGCCGAGACCGCCGGGGTGATGCTGGCCGCGACGCTGGGGGCGGTGGCGTCCCAGCCGTTCACCCTCGCCGCCGAGGCGCCCCCGTGGATGGGCCCGCTCGACGTGCTGATCGTCGCGGGCGACGACCCCGCCGACCCGGCGCTGGTCGCCGCCGCCGCGACCGGCGCGCGCCGCGGCGCGCGGGTCGTAGTGGCGGCGCCCTTCGAGGGTCCGCTGCGGGATGCCACCGCCGGGCGCGCGGCGATCCTGGCGCCCCGGCTGGGGATTCCCGACGAATTCGGGCTGTGCCGTTATCTGGCCGTCGGACTGGCCGTGCTGCACGCCGTGGACCCGCGGCCCAGCGTCGACCTGGGCTTGCTCGCCGACGAGCTCGACGCCGAGGCGCTGCGCAACAGCGCCGCCCGCGAGCTGTTCACCAATCCGGCCAAGCTGCTGGCCGCGCGGATCGCCGATCGCCAGATCGCGCTGGCCGGCGACGGCGCCGCGACGCTGGCGCTGGCGCGGCACGGCAGCTCGGTGCTGCTGCGTGTCGCGAATCAGGTGATCCCGGCCACCGGGCTGGCGGACGCGGTGGTCGGCCTGCGCGCCGCGGCGTCGAGCGGCCTTGACGATCCCGACGCCGCCCTGTTCCACGACGAAGAGATCGACGGGCCGCTGCCGCAGCGGCTGCGGGTGCTGGCGGTCATCCTGGCGTCCGAGCAGACGCTGGTGGCCGCCCGGACGGCCGGGCTCGACGACGTGTACCTGCTCGCCGCCGAGGATGTGCCCGACGGACCCGGCGGCGCGGCGGGTTCCGGCGTTTCGCCTGCGCTGGGGGGCCCCGGTCGCGCCGAGCAGCAGCTGGCAGTATTAGCCGTCCGGCTGGAGATGGCCGCGGTTTACATGCGACTGGTGCGGGGATAAAGAAGACAGTGGAAGTGCTTCGCGGGGCCTTGAGAACGTACGCGTGGGGTTCGCGTACGGCCATCGCCGAGTTCACCGAGCGTCCGGTTCCGGCGGCGCATCCGGAGGCCGAGCTCTGGTTCGGCGCCCACCCGGGCGATCCGGCCTGGCTGGAAACCGGCAACGGTGAGATCACCTTGCTCGAGGCGCTCGACGCCGACCCGGAGGGTCAGCTCGGGCCGGGGTCGCGGGCCCGCTTCGGTGACGTGCTGCCCTTCCTGGTGAAGGTGCTGGCCGCCGACGAGCCGCTGTCGTTGCAGGCGCACCCGAGCGCCGCGCAGGCGGCCGAGGGTTACCTGCGCGAGGAGCGGGTCGGCATCCCGCTGACCTCGCCGGTGCGCAACTACCGCGACACCTCGCACAAGCCGGAGTTGCTGGTGGCGCTGCACCCGTTCGAGGCGCTGGCCGGGTTCCGCCCCGCGTCGCGCACGGTCGAGTTGCTGCAGGCGCTGGCCGTCTCCGACCTCGACCCCTTCATCGACCTGCTGAACGACCAGTCCGACGCCGACGGTCTGCGCGCGCTGTTCACCACGTGGATCACCGCGCCGCAGCCCGACATCGACGTGCTGGTGCCCGCCGTGCTCGACGGCGCCATCGCCTACCTCAGTTCGGGGGCAACGGAATTCGCGGCCGAGGCCAAGACGGTGCTCGAGCTCGGCGAACGCTATCCCGGCGATGCCGGGGTGCTGGCGGCGCTGCTGCTCAACCGCGTCAGCCTGGCCCCGGGTGAGGCCATCTTCGTGTCGGCCGGCAACCTGCACACCTATCTGCGGGGTTTCGCGGTGGAGGTGATGGCCAACTCCGACAACGTGTTACGTGGTGGCCTGACCCCCAAGCACGTCGACGTACCCGAGCTGCTGCGGGTGCTCGACTTCGCGCCCACCACCGAGGAGCAGCTGCGGCCGCACATTCGCCGCGAGGGCTTCGGGCTGATCTATGAGACGCCGGCGGACGAGTTCGCCGTCGCGCTGTTGGAGCTGGAGGAGGAGTACGTCGGCCACGAGGTGGACGCGACGTGCAGCCACGACGGGCCGCAGATCCTGTTGTGCATCCAGGGCTGCACGACGGTGCACGGCAAATCCGGTTCGCTGACGCTGAAGCGGGGGATGGCCGCCTGGGTGGCGGCCGACGACGCCCCGATTCGGCTGGTCGCGCACGAGCCCAGCAAGCTGTTCAGGGCGACGGTAGGGCTGTAGGGGTCCGGCGCCGCTGACCCAGCCACAGCCCGGCGTTGTGCGCGATGGCACGGCCGATGATCCGCGGTGGCGGAACCATATAGAGGCTGTCCAGCAGCGAGAACCGGCGCAAAAACCATTCCGCCAGAACGGGTTCGGTTTCGGCGGCCCCCAGGAATTGGTCGAACAGCGCACCGGAGGGACGCCACCACCAGGGAATCGGTCCCGACGTGGCGGCGTGGTGGAAGGTGATGTCGCCGATGGCGTTCATCATCCACACCGGAAACGTGCTCTTGGCGGTGGCCCGGTTGAGCACGGCGGCCAGTCGATCGTCGGGGCCTTGCAGCGCGCGGCGCAGATGGCCGGCCTGCAACGAGGTCATCGTCATGCCCTGCCCGAAGGTGGGGTTGAAGCTGGCCACCGCGTCGCCGAAGGCGACGATGCCGCCCGGGAAGCGGTCCAGCTTGTCGTAGCGGCGCCACTTGCTGGCCGGAAAGGCGTGGAAAGCGGGATCGCCGAGCGGCTCGGCGCGCGCCAGCGCCGCGGTGAAGTGGGCGGGCAGCAGCTGTTCGGCCAGCGCCAGCATCTCGGGGAAGGTCCTCGGCGGTTTCACGTGGGCGACGCCGAAGGTGGTCAGGACCCAGGTGCCGTCCTCGTAGCACAGCATGCCCAGCCCCAGGGATTGGTCGTGGGAGGCGCCGGCGACCACGACCTTCTCCGCGATCAGCCCGTCGGGGATGCGGAACTGCTGGGTGGCGTAGTTGATGCCGATGTCGACGGCCTGTTCGACAGGGCGCGCGAATCCCCATTGCGTCAACCACGCCGGCAGCCGGGTGCCCCGCCCCGCCGCGTCGACGACGAGGTCGGCGGCTATGAATTCTGGCTCGCCGTCGTCGGGATGGACGGGATCCACCAGCACGCCGGTCACCCGTTGTCCCACGCGGTCGAACCGCGGTTCGGCCACCGAGCGCCGCACGATGGTGACGTTGTCGAGGTCGTGAACCCGTTTGCGCAGCTGCCATTCCAGATGCGGGCGGCTGGGCACGTAGGCGGTGAATTCGTCGCGCAGGGTTTGCCCCGTGCCCAGGACATGGCCCGCGGCGCCCAGGTGGATGCAGTCGGGCCGGTTCTCCAGCTTGGGCACGCCGGCGGCCACCATGTCGTCGAGCAGGCCGGGGAAGAGGTTCTCGAATTCGATCGCCCCGCGCGCCATCAACATGTGCAGATGGCGGTCCTGGGGCACCGTCGCCCGGTTCGCCGGGATCGCCGGCAACTCGTCGCGCTCGTAGACCGTCACCCGCGAATACGCGTCCGAAAGCACCCGCGCGGCGCACAATCCGGCGATGCTCCCGCCGACGACCACCGCATGGTCCCTCGTGTTTGCTTTGCTGTCCGGCATTTGCGGGGAGTACCCAGTACTGTGTCGGACCAATGGCTCCCAGCGTTGGGGAAAGGCGGTTGCATGGCCAATCGATGGCGGACGAAGTCGGTCGAACAATCCATCGCCGACACCGACGATCCGGACACCAAGCTGCGCAAGGAGCTGACCTGGTGGGACCTGGTCGTCTTCGGCGTCGCGGTGGTGATCGGCGCCGGCATCTTCACGGTCACCGCCTCGACGACCGGCGACATCACCGGTCCGGCCATCTGGGTGTCGTTCGTGATCGCGGCGGGAACCTGCGCGCTGGCGGCGTTGTGCTACGCCGAGTTCGCCTCGACGCTGCCGGTGGCCGGTAGCGCCTACACCTTCTCGTATGCGACCTTCGGGGAGTTCCTGGCCTGGATCATCGGCTGGAACCTGCTGCTGGAATTGGCGATCGGCGCCGCCGTGGTGGCCAAGGGCTGGTCGAGCTACCTGGGTACGGTGTTCGGGTTTGCCGGTGGCACAGTCGGATTCGGTTCGGCCCAGGTGGACTGGGGCGCGCTGGTGATCGTCGCGGGGGTGGCGACGCTGATCGCGTTGGGCACCAAGTTGTCGTCGAGGTTCTCCGCGGTGGTCACCGCGATCAAGGTGTCGGTCGTGCTGTTCGTCGTGGTGGTCGGCGCCTTCTACATCAAGCGGTCCAACTACTCGCCGTTCATCCCCAAGCCTGAGGCGAGTCACGAGGCCAACGGCATCGACCAGTCGGTCCTGTCGTTGCTGACCGGGGCGCACAGCAGCCACTACGGCTGGTACGGCCTGTTGGCGGGGGCGTCCATCGTCTTCTTCGCGTTCATCGGGTTCGACATCGTGGCCACCATGGCCGAGGAGACCAGGAATCCGCAGCGCGACGTCCCCCGCGGGATCCTGGCGTCGCTGGGCATCGTGACCGTGCTCTACGTCGCGGTCGCGATCGTGCTGTCCGGCATGGTGTCCTACACGGAACTCAAAACGGTTCCGGGCCGCGGCCAGGCGAACCTGGCGACGGCCTTTACCGCGAACGGCATTCACTGGGCCAGCAAGATCATCTCGATCGGCGCGCTGGCGGGGTTGACCACCGTGGTGATGGTGCTGATGCTCGGCCAGTGCCGGGTGCTGTTCGCGATGGCGCGCGACGGTCTGTTGCCGCGGTCGCTGGCCAAGACCGGCACGCGGGGCACCCCCGTGCGGATCACCGTGCTGGTGGCCCTGGTGGTGGCCGTGACCGCGTCGGTGTTCCCCATCACCAAGCTCGAGGAGATGGTCAACGTCGGAACGTTGTTCGCCTTCGTCCTGGTCTCCGCCGGCGTGATCGTGCTGCGCCGGACCAGGCCGGACCTGGAGCGTGGTTTCAAGGCGCCATGGGTACCGCTGCTTCCGATCGCCTCGATCGCCGCCTGCGGGTGGCTGATGCTCAACCTCACCGCGCTCACCTGGGTCCGGTTCGCCGTCTGGCTGGTGGTCGGCACGGCGATCTACGCCGGGTACGGCTACCGGCACTCGGTCCAGGGACGCCGGGAATCGGAGCCGGCGCGCAGCGACGAGCTCGAGGCCGATCCCAACAGCCCGGTGCCGTAACGGCGTACTTTACAAAACAATGGTGTTTGTCTAGACAGGAGACGCAAACGCCGGTATTGTCCAACCTCAACGTGGTGTGACTCACAAGGAGGTTTGGCATATGACCACATTCGAGCCGCAGGTAGACGAGAGAAGCGGCGCCCCCGTGTGGCGGGACAGGAAGCGCCGCCTGTGGCTGATGGGCCTGATCGCGCCGACGGCGTTGTTCGTGATGGTGCCGCTCATCTGGGCGTTGAACCGGCTCGGCTGGCATGCCGCCGCGCAGGTGCCACTGTGGATCGGGCCGATCCTGGTCTACGTGCTGCTGCCGATCCTGGACCTGCGCTTCGGCCCCGACGGGCAGAACCCGCCCGACGAGGTGATGGAGCAGCTGGAGAACGACAAGTACTACCGCTACTGCACCTACGCGTTCATCCCGTTCCAGTACCTGAGCGTGGTCTTCGGCGCCTACCTGTTCACCGCCTCGAACCTGAGCTGGCTGGGGTATGACGGCCCGCTGGGGTGGGCCGGCAAACTCGGCGTGGCGTTGTCGGTCGGGGTGCTCGGGGGCGTCGGCATCAACACCGCGCACGAGATGGGCCACAAGAAGGATTCGCTGGAGCGCTGGCTGTCCAAGCTCACCCTGGCGCAGACCTGTTACGGCCACTTCTACATCGAGCACAACCGCGGCCACCACGTGCGGGTGGCCACCCCGGAGGACCCGGCGTCGTCGCGCTTCGGGGAGACCTTCTGGGAGTTCTTGCCGCGCAGCGTCTTCGGAAGCCTGCGTTCGTCACTGCGGCTGGAAGCGCAGCGGATTCGCCGGCTGGGAAACAGTCCGTGGAATCCCAAAACGTACCCGTCCAACGACGTGCTCAACGCCTGGGCCCTGTCGGTGGTGTTGTGGGGGCTGCTGATCGCGGTCTTCGGGCCGGCGCTGATCCCGTTCGTGATCATCCAGGCGGTCTTCGGTTTCAGCCTGCTCGAGTCGGTCAATTACCTGGAGCACTACGGCCTTCTGCGGCAACAGAATTCGAGCGGCCGCTACGAGCGGTGCACCCCCGTGCACAGCTGGAATTCCGACCACGTGGTGACCAACCTGTTCCTGTACCACCTGCAGCGGCACAGCGATCACCACGCCAACCCGACCCGGCGCTACCAGACGCTGCGCAGCCTGGACGGCTCGCCCAACCTGCCCAGCGGGTACGCGTCGATGATCTCGCTGACCTACTTCCCGCCGCTGTGGCGCAAGGTGATGGACCACCGGGTACTGGCGCACTACGACGGTGACATCACCCGGGTCAACCTTGCGCCCCGGCTGCGCGCGAAGCTGCTGGCGCGTTACGGGGCCCAGGGGGCCCGGGCATGACCGCCTACCGCTGCCCCGGCTGCGACTACACCTATGACGAGGCGAAAGGCGCTCCGCGGGAAGGCTTTCGGCCGGGCACGCCCTTCGCTGATATTCCCGACGACTGGTGCTGCCCCGATTGCGCGGTGCGCGAGAAGGTCGATTTCGAAACTACGACAGTTGGATAGGCAATCGGAGAGGAGTGAACCCGATGAGCGAGGACTACAAGCTCTTCATCTGCGTGCAATGCGGATTCGAGTACGACGAGGCCAAGGGCTGGCCGGAGGACGGCATCGCGCCCGGAACCCGGTGGGACGATATCCCGGAGGACTGGAGCTGCCCGGATTGCGGCGCGGCGAAAACAGACTTCGAGATGGTGGAGGTCGCCCGTTCGTGACCGCCGGCGACGATGCAGAGGGTAGCGATGAGGAGGAGCGGCGCTATGACCGCCGCCCGCACCGCCGCGGCCATTAGCGAAAGAACAGATTTCGGCTCGCAAGCCGCTATTGTCGCGCCTGTGAAGCGGTTGCCGTACGCCGAGGCGTCGCGCGCCCTGCTGCGCGACTCGGTGCTCGATGCGATGCGGGATCTGCTGGGAACCCGGGACTGGTCGGCGATCACCCTGTCCGACGTCGCCCGCGCCGCGGGCATCAGCCGGCAGACCATCTACAACGAGTTCGGCTCCCGGCAGGGGCTGGCGCAGGGGTACGGCCTGCGCCTGGCCGACCGTCTGGTCGACGCCGTCAACGCCGCGCTGCAGGCCCACGTCGGCGACATCTATGCGGCGTTCCTGCAGGGGTTCCGCGACCTGTTCACCGAGCTGTCGGCCGACCCGTTGGTGATCTCGCTGCTGACCGGCGTCGCCAAACCGGACCTGCTGCAGATCATCACCACCGACAGCGCCCCCATCATCACCGGCGCCTCCGAACGGCTGACCACCGCGCTGACAGATAGCTGGGTGGCCACCAGCGACGAGGACGCCGGCGTGCTGGCGCGTGCCATCGTGCGGCTGGCGTTGAGCTACGTGTCGATGCCGCCCGAGGCCGACCACGACGTCGCCGCTGATCTGGCGCGGTTGATGACGCCGTTCGCCGAGCGACACGGCGTCATCAACGTTCCCTGATCCTTCCCTGGCCCGTACCGCGCGGGCGCGCACGACTACAGTGGCGCAAGAACATACCTAAGCTAATTACCGCTTGGATCCAAGCGAGCCCCCGGACGGCAGAAAAAAGAAGGAAGAGAAGCTATGACGACGACCGAAAACGCACTCACCCCCGACGTTCGAAACGGCATCGATTTCAAGGTCGCCGATTTGTCGTTGGCGGATTACGGTCGCCGGGACATCGAACTCTCGGAGCAGGAGATGCCGGGTCTGATGTCGCTGCGCCGCGAGTACCACGACGTGCAGCCGCTCAAGGGCGCGCGCATCTCGGGCTCGCTGCACATGACCGTGCAGACCGCGGTGCTGATCGAGACCCTTGTCGCGCTGGGCGCCGAGGTCCGCTGGGCGTCCTGCAACATCTTCTCCACCCAGGACCACGCCGCGGCCGCGGTGGTCGTCGGCCCGCACGGCACCCCGGAGGAGCCCAAGGGCGTTCCGGTGTATGCCTGGAAGGGCGAGACGCTCGAGGAGTACTGGTGGGCGGCCGAGCAGATTCTGACCTGGCCGGGCGAGCCCGCGAACATGATCCTGGACGACGGCGGTGACGCCACCATGCTGGTGCTGCGCGGCGCGCAGTACGAGAAGGCCGGCGTGGTGCCGCCCGACGAGGAAGACGACTCGGCCGAGCACCGGGTGTTTTTGAACCTGCTGCGCAAGCGCTTCGAGACCGACAAGGACAAGTGGACCAAGATCGCCGCGTCGATCAAGGGCGTCTCCGAGGAGACCACCACCGGTGTGCTGCGGCTCTACCAGTTCGCCGCGGCCGGCGACCTGGCCTTCCCGGCGATCAACGTCAACGACTCGGTCACCAAGTCCAAGTTCGACAACAAGTACGGCTGCCGGCACTCGCTGATCGACGGCATCAACCGCGGCACCGACGTGCTGATCGGCGGCAAGAAGGTCCTGATCTGCGGCTACGGCGACGTGGGCAAGGGTTCCGCCGAGTCCGTGGCCGGCCAGGGCGCGCGGGTGACCGTCACCGAGATCGACCCGATCAACGCCCTGCAGGCCCTGATGGAGGGCTTCGACGTCAAGCGGGTGGAGGACATGATCGGCGAGGCCGACATCATCATCACGACCACCGGCAACAAGGACATCATCACCCTCGAGCACATGAAGGCGATGAAGGACAAGGCCATCCTGGGCAACATCGGCCACTTCGACAACGAGATCCAGATCGCCCGGCTGGAGAAGTCCGGCGCCACCAAGACCAACATCCGCCCGCAGGTCGATTTGTGGACCTTCCCGGACACGGGCAAGTCGATCATCGTGCTGTCCGAGGGCCGGCTGCTGAACCTCGGCAACGCCACCGGGCACCCGTCGTTCGTGATGAGCAACAGCTTCTCCAACCAGGTCATCGCGCAGATCGAGCTGTGGACCAAGAACGACGAGTACGACAACGAGGTCTACCGGCTGCCCAAGCACCTCGACGAGAAGGTGGCCCGCATCCACGTGGAAGCCCTCGGCGGCGAGCTGACCAAGCTCACCAAGGAGCAGGCCGAATACATCGGCGTCGACGTCGACGGCCCCTACAAGGCCGACCACTACCGCTACTGAGCCGCCGCTTGTCACCGAATGTGCGGACAGCCGCAGATTCGGTGGCGACTGTGCGGACGGCCGCACAGTCGGCGGGCGCTAGGCTCGCGCCGTGCTGATCGCGATCGAAGGCGTCGACGGCGCCGGCAAGCGCACGTTGTCCGAAGGGCTGCGCGCGGCGTTTGAGGCGGCCGGACGATCGGTGGCCATGCTGGCCTTCCCGCGGTACGGGCGGTCGGTGACGGCCGACATCGCGGCCGAGGCGCTACACGGCGAGCACGGAGACCTGGCGTCGTCGGTCTACGCGATGGCCACCCTCTTCGCGCTCGACCGCGCCGCGGCGGTCGAGTACCTCGAGGGGCTGCGCCGCGAGAACGACGTGGTGATCATGGATCGCTACGTCGCCTCCAACGCGGCCTACACCGCCGCCCGCCTGCACCAGGACGCGGCCGGGCCGGCGGTGGCCTGGGTGCACGGCCTCGAGTACCGGCGGCTGGGGCTGCCCGCGCCCGACTGGCAGGTGCTGCTGGCGGTGCCGGCCGAGCTGGCCGGGCAGCGCGCGCGCAGCCGGGCCGAGTCCGATCCGAGCCGGCCGCGCGACAGCTACGAACGCGACGACGACCTTCAGCTACGCACCGGTGCGGTCTACGCCGGGCTGGCCGCCGCGGGCTGGGGCGGCCCGTGGCACGTCGTCGACAAAGACGTCGATCCGGGTCGTTTGGCCGCCGGTTTGATGGCCGGATAGCACAAATTTGTCACGATTTGGCCCTATCGAAGAAGAAACGCCCGTGTGGCGCCCCAATTTTGTCCCGATCTGGTGACACCATGGACTCCATGAGGCAAAGGATTTTGGTCGTCGATGACGACGCTTCGCTAGCCGAGATGCTCACCATCGTGCTTCGTGGGGAGGGTTTCGACACTGCGGTCATCGGTGACGGCACCCAGGCCCTGACTGCGGTGCGCGAACTGCGCCCCGATTTGGTGTTGTTGGACCTGATGTTGCCCGGCATGAACGGCATCGACGTGTGCCGGGTGTTGCGCGCCGATTCGGGCGTGCCGATCGTGATGCTGACCGCCAAGACCGACACCGTCGACGTGGTCCTGGGCCTCGAGTCGGGTGCCGACGACTACATCATGAAGCCGTTCAAGCCGAAGGAACTGGTGGCCCGGGTGCGGGCGCGGCTGCGGCGCAACGACGACGAGCCCGCCGAGATGCTGTCCATCGCCGACGTGGAGATCGACGTGCCGGCGCACAAGGTCACCCGCAACGGCGAGCAGATCTCCCTGACCCCGCTGGAGTTCGACCTGCTGGTCGCGTTGGCGCGCAAACCGCGGCAGGTGTTTACTCGTGATGTGCTGCTCGAACAGGTGTGGGGCTATCGTCACCCGGCGGATACCCGCCTGGTGAATGTGCACGTCCAGCGTCTGCGGGCCAAGGTCGAGAAAGACCCTGAGAACCCGACCGTGGTGTTGACCGTTCGAGGAGTGGGTTACAAGGCCGGACCTCCGTGACCGGCGGCGACGATGCAGAGCGCAGCGATGCTGAGGAGCGGCGCTTCGGCACCGGCGGCGACGTTGTAGAGCGTCGCGTTAGGGAGGAGCTCCGGCGGTGATCTGGGGCTCCCGGCGACGCACTCGGAGCCGCTGGGGGCGCTCCGGCCCCATGACTCGCGGCATGGGGGCAGTGAGTCGGGCCGTGGCCATCGCCTGGCGCCGCTCGTTGCAGTTGCGGGTCGTCGCGCTGACGCTGGGGCTGTCACTGGCGGTCATCCTGGCGCTCGGCTTCGTGCTGACCAGTCAGGTCACCAATCGCGTGCTCGACGTCAAGGTCAAGGGCGCCATCGAGCAGATCGAACGCGCGCGCACCACCGTCGGTGGGATCGTCAATGGCGAAGAGGCGCGCTCGCTCGACAGCAGCCTCCAACTGGCCCGCAACACGCTGACCTCCAAGACCGATTCGGCCTCCGGCGCCGGGACGGCCGGTGCCTTCGACGCGGTCCTGATGGTGCCGGGCGACGGGCCCCGCGCGGCGACCACGGCCGGCCCCGTCGATCAGGTGCCAAATTCCTTGCGCGGCTTCGTCAAGGCCGGCCAGGCGTCCTACCAATACGCGACCGTGCACACCGATGGGTTCTCGGGCCCGGCGCTGATCGTCGGCACCCCGGCGTCGTCGCAGGTGGCCAACCTGGAGCTGTACCTCATCTTTCCGCTGAAGAACGAGCAGGCCACCATCCAGCTGGTGCGCGGCACCATGATCACCGGCGGCGCCGTGCTGCTGGTGCTGCTCGCCGGGATCGCGCTGCTGGTATCGCGTCAGGTCGTGGTGCCGGTGCGATCGGCGTCGCGCATCGCCGAACGGTTCGCCGAGGGGCACCTGTCGGAACGCATGCCGGTGCGCGGCGAGGACGACATGGCGCGCCTGGCGATGTCCTTCAACGACATGGCCGAAAGCCTGTCGCGTCAGATCACCCAGCTGGAGGAGTTCGGTAACCTGCAGCGCCGCTTCACTTCTGACGTGAGCCACGAGCTGCGCACCCCGCTGACCACGGTGCGAATGGCCGCGGATCTGATCTACGACCACAGCGCGGACCTCGATCCGACGCTGGCTCGCTCCACCGAGTTGATGGTCAACGAGCTGGACCGCTTCGAGTCGCTGCTCAACGACCTGCTGGAGATTTCGCGGCACGACGCGGGTGTCGCCGAGCTATCCGTCGAGGCGGTCGATCTGCACACCACCGTGCAGAACGCGCTGAGCAACGTGGGGCATCTGGCCGAAGACGCCGGCATCGAACTCCAGGTCGACCTGCCGACAGAAGCGGTCATCGCCGAGGTCGACACCCGCCGGGTGGAACGCATCCTGCGCAACCTGATCGCCAACGCCATCGACCACGCCGAGCACAAACCGGTCAAGATCCGGATGGCCGCCGACGAGGACACGGTCGCCGTCACCGTCCGCGACTACGGGGTCGGGCTGCGGCCCGGTGAGGAGAAGCTGGTGTTCAGCCGGTTCTGGCGTGCGGACCCCTCGCGGGTTCGCCGATCCGGGGGCACCGGGCTGGGCCTGGCGATCAGCATCGAGGACGCCCGGCTGCATCAGGGCAGGCTCGAGGCGTGGGGCGAACCGGGCGACGGCTCGTGCTTCCGGCTGACACTCCCGCTGGTTCGCGGTCACAAGGTCACCACCAGTCCGCTGCCTATGAAACCGAACCCGCAGCCTTCCCAGCCAGGTGGGCAACCCGACCCGCAGGCCGGGGGGCCCGAGCGCAAGGAACGCCCGCCGCGCCAGCGTGAGCACGCCGAGAGGACCCTGTGATGCGGCGACTGTTGGGCCTGCTGATGCTGGCGGTGCTGCTCGCCGGCTGCGCCGGGGTGCCCAGCTCGTCGGCGCCGCAGGCCATCGGCACCGTCGAGCGGCCGGCGCCGTCGAACCTGCCCAAACCGACCCCGGGCATGGACCCCGATGTGCTGCTGCGCGAATTCCTCAAGGCCACAGCCGATCCGGCGAATCGGCACCTGGCCGCGCGCCAGTTTCTCACCCAGTCGGCATCCAACGCGTGGGACGACGCCGGTAGCGCACTACTGATCGACCACGTAGTGTTCGTCGAAACCCGTGCGGCCGAACGTGTTTCGGCTACCATGCGGGCGGACATACTGGGCTCGCTGTCCGACATGGGGGTGTTCGAAACCGCCGAGGGCGTGCTGCCCGACCCTGGGCCGATCGAATTGGTCAAGACCTCCGGCGGCTGGCGCATCGACCGCTTGCCCAACGGGGTCTTCCTGGACTGGCAGCAGTTTCAGGCGACCTATAAACGCAACACGCTCTACTTCGCCGATCCGACCGGCAAGACGGTGGTTCCCGATCCGCGCTATGTCGCGGTGCCCGACCGTGACCAGCTGGCCACCGAACTGGTCTCCAAGCAGATCGCCGGACCGCGGCCCGAGATGGCCCATACGGTGCGCAATCTGCTCGCACCGCCACTGCGGCTGCGCGGCCCGGTGACCCGGGCCGACGGCGGCAAGAGCGGGATCGGCCACGGTTACGGCGGGGCACGCGTCGATCTGGAGAAGCTGTCCACCACCGACCCGCACAGCAGGCAATTGGTTGCAGCACAGATCATCTGGACTCTTGCCAGGGCCGATATCAGGGGCCCGTACGTGATCAACGCCGACGGTGCGCCGCTGGACGACCGGTTCCGCGACGGGTGGACCACCTCCGATGTCGCCGCCACCGACCCCGGCGTGGCCGACGGCGCGGGCGTCGGGCTGCACGCGTTGGTGAACGGCTCGCTGGTGTCCCTGGACGGTCAGCACACGGCGATGGTGCAGGGGGCGTTCGGCCGTATGGGCGACCAAACCGGCGCCGCGCTGTCGCGCAGCGGCCGGGAGGTGGCGTCGGTGGTGACGCTGCACCGGGGCGCCCCGGACATGGCGGCCTCGTTGTGGATCGGTGATCTGGGTGCTGAAGCGGTGCAGTCCGCCGACGGGCACAGCCTGTCGCGGCCCACCTGGTCGCTGGACGACGTGGTCTGGGTGGTGGTCGACGGCAACAACGTGCTGCGGGCGATTCAGGAGCCGGCGTCGGGGCAACCCGCGCGTATTCCGGTGGATTCGGTCGCGGTGGCCACCCGGTTCCCGGGGCCGATCACCGACCTGCAGCTGTCCCGCGACAGCACGCGGGCCGCGATGGTGATCGGCGGCCAGGTGATCCTCGCCAGCGTCGAGCAGACCCAGGCCGGGCAGTACGCCCTGACCTATCCACGCCGACTGGGTTTCGGGTTGGGCAACTCGGTGGTGTCGCTGTCCTGGCGCACCGGCGACGACATCGTGGTGACCCGCACCGACGCCAACCATCCGGTCTCGTACGTGAACATCGACGGGGTGAACTCCGACGCGCCGGCCCGCGGCCTGCAGATGCCGGTGACGACCGTGGTGGCCAACCCGTCCACGGCGTATGTCGCGGGTCCCGAAGGGGTGCTGCAGTATTCGCCGTCCGCCGACGGTCAGCGGGGTTGGTCGAACGTGCCCGGGCTGACGATTCCCGGCGCGGCGCCGGTGCTGCCGGGCTAGCGGCGATCGCCAGGGCGGCGTGCAGCCCGTGTCGCCATCGCTCGACGTGAGGGATTCCGCTTGAGGATGCAAGCCCGCGCCGCGCTGCCAGCCGGCAATGTCATGCGCGGTCCAGGTGCCAGCTCGGCCGGTCACACCGAAGTACAGCCCGTTGAGTGCGGCCAATTGACCGGCGACTTCAGCCGTTTCGGGTCGCAAGGGCTCCATCACTGCTAGCACGCCGCGTGATCACAGCCCCGCCCAACCCGCGCAAACAATTCGCTATTCTGCGATGCATCGAAGTGATGCGCGAGATTTGTGTCATTTCGCCGGCAGGACGTTCGGGTTGTTGCTGAAGACGTTGTCAGGGTCGTACGTAGCCTTGATTGCCGCCAGCCGCTCGTACTTGCCGTTTCGATAGGCTTCTCGTACACGGTGTCCATCGTCGACGGCCATGAAATTCGAATACAGCCCCCCGGTCTGCCATGGTGCTGCACTGGCGAAAGTATCGCGCACCCAATCGATATGCGGCCCCGGGTCGTCTTCCGGTCGCCATCGTCCCAGCACGTTGATGAGGTAATCGGCGTGACGGTCGGTGAAGGCGGTGTCGTCTTCGCCAAGTCGGTCCTGGGCGCCGTGTTGATAGCCGAACTCGATCGCTGAGAATTCGTTGGGCATTCGGTTCGCAGCCTCAACGAGCGCTTCGATGCAGCCGTCAGTCATCTCGCGGGCGTAGCCACCTTTTGTGTAATTGCATGCACCGGGCCCGATGTCGCCGTCGTTCAATGACTGCAGCGCAACATACGGCAGGATTTGCATCTTCTCGAACACTCTCGGCGCCCCCGCCCACAATTGCTCGTACACACCTTCGGCGTCCGCCGGATCTCCCGTCCATACGCTCACGAACATGCACACCGGCGCATTCAACAGCTCGTCCGGCACGCCGGGTGTCGTCCCCGCGCGGCGTAGGTAGACCATCACTTTGAGGTCATCGCTAGCGCGCAGCATCGTCTGTCCGTGATGGCGGATCGCTGCCGCAGCGTCTTCGATGCGGTACAGCGCGATGCCGAACGGCAGCGTCGTACCCACTCTCTGCGTTGCGAATTCGAACTGCGTCACCACACCGAAGTTGGCTCCGGCTCCCCGCAGCCCCCAATACAGGTCGGGATTCTGACTGGCGCTGGCGGTCACGACACTGCCGTCAGCCAGCACCACCCTGGCTGAGATCAAGTGATCGCACGTGAGGCCGTGCTTGCGGCTCAGCCAGCCCATGCCACCCCCAAGCGCAAGGCCAGCGACCCCGGTCTGCGACATGACGCCGGCCGGCGTAGCGAGGCCGAAAGCTTGTGTGGCACGGTCTATGTCACCGAGCAAGCAACCGCCGCCGACTCGCACCCGCCCGGCGTCGGGATCGACGGTGATCTGGCGCATTCGGCCGAGGCCGATGACGACGCCGTTATCGACCATGGAGTATCCGGCGACACTATGGCCGCCGCCCCTCACCGCGAGCGGGATGGCCCGCTCGCGGGTGAATGCGATCGCTGTGGCGACATCGACGTCGGTAGCGCATCGCACCACCAGCGCCGGATAGCGGTCGATCATGTAGTTCCAGATTCGGCGCTCTCGTTGGTAGTCGTGATGGCGTGGATGCACCGCGTCGCCGGCCAGCCGGCTGTTCAGCGCGGTGATCAGGTGGTCCGGAATGTGCTGGGTGGGGCCAGCTTCCGCACGGCTCATGGTTTGGCTACTGGTATCGGCAATGACTCATTGGACACCAACCCGACGGTAAGGGAATCGCCGCGAACCACCTAGCCGATGAGCGCAGCTATTTGGACGCAGCACGCAGAGTGCTGTGTCACTATCGTGTAGGGCCGAGCGCCGTGCGCAGGGTCACCGAGGGTGCCTCGCCGTAGCGCTTGGCATGCGCGCTGGCGAAGCGGCCAAGGTTGTTGAAGCCTCACCGATGGGCGACTGACGCCACCGTGACCGTTGACGGGTTGGACTCCAGCAGCGTCTGGTGCGCTCGCCGGAGCCGGACCTCATGCAGGTATGGCATGGGCGACGTGTCCAGATAGCGTTGGAAACCTTGCTGCAACCAAACCGATGTTATGGCGACGTAACGGCCCGATCGTGGTGTGGCAAAGAACATTCAGCCGCCGCGTGCATCGCCGGCTCATGGATGCAGATACAGCGTTTACCGTTGCTAGTCGCGATGTCGCGGAATGCGCCACCTTGCCGGGCGCTTCGGTTTGTAACGCCGCGGCGTGCTTTCAGCAAACACTGCACGACTCTCGTGTTTCTTTCCGGCATCGGAAATGGCTCCACATCAGGGTCATCCGGAGTCCGCGCAGATGTGTGGCTCACATGCTGGCTACTTGATGGCATTTCCGGCGTCGACCGGCAAGGTGATGCCGGTGATGTAGCGGCCCGAGCGGCCGCAGAGATACACCATCGCGTCGCTGACGTCGCTTACCTCGATAAGCGCGACGGGCATGAGATTTGCCAGTGCCGCTTCGTATCCGGGGTTATCCGCCACTAGCCGGTCGACCGCTTCGTTGATGATCATCGGGCTGGCGACACCGGTCGGATGCACTGTATTGACACGAATATTCTTCTCTCCGAGGATATTTGCGTAATACCGCATTAACCCGACAGCACCTTCCTTTGCGGCGATGTAGCCTAAGGCCCCCTGAGTCTTCATACCAAACCGTGTGTGCATGCCCGAAAGGGCGGCGGTTGAGCTGGTGATCACGATGGCTCCACCGTCACCGTGCTGCAGGAGGGCGGGTAGTGCCGCTTCGATGGTGTGATACACACCTTTGAGCATCACGTCAACCGCATCATTGAAGGCCGAAATTTCCTGGGCCTGGGCGCCCACCATCGGCAAGATTCCAGCGTTGGCCAAGACGAAGTCGATTCGCCCGAGTTCGGATACGCCCTCGGCCACAACGGCTTGAAGCTTGCCGAAGTCGCGAACATCGACCTGCTCGGCCACGACGCGGCGGCCGGTCTTCTCGACGAGATTGACAGTTTCGTCCAAGTCCTCGGGTGTGGCCATCGGATAGCCAACGCTGTCGATCTGTCGACATATGTCGACGGCCAAGATGTCGGCGCCTTCTTCGGCGAAGCGGACGGCATGCGAGCGACCCTGCCCGCGCGCCGCACCGGTGATGAAGGCGACCTTTCCCTCGAAGTCAGTTGACACTGCTATCTCCCCTGGTGACGTCAGTCAGTTACCACGCCGACGGTAGGTCGGCTGAACACGCTATGGACAGCCACCGCACGCAACACTCGGGACAGATTGCGCACGTGGCCGTTTCGATGAAATGGGCTTCGCGCACAGGCGCTGTGCCGCAATCCGGCCCGATTACTGCGCTCCGCCGCCGATTTGGTGTGGAGTCGCGATTTATCTGTTGAGTTCGGAGTGCGGCCGGCCTCCTTTACGGCGTCGTTGCCTTGAGCCCGTAGAGGACCGGGAACTGGGGTCCGCTTTCCGGCATCGCCCACCACCCGCCGTCGGATCGAACCATCGAGGGCCAGCGCCGCCAAGGAAGAAGGCAGGTCTCGGTAAGACTTCGGATAGTGAATCCGGCTTGCGCGATGGCGGTGGCGACTTCGCCCAGGCCGTGTGGCCACTCGTAGTGCACAGTGTCGCCGGCCAGCGCTGGACCGTCGGTATAGCTATGGCTGGTGTCACGTTCGATGGCCCCACGACCGCCCAGATAGTCGTGGCGAAGCACCAAATCGTCAGAGCGGCCGGGAGTTTGGGTGGGCCCGAGCGCGTTCAGTATTGGATGAAACTCCACAAGGTACAAGAAACCGCCCGGTTTCAGTAGAAGCGCTACCGTGTGAGCCCACGCCGTCAAATCAGGCAGGTAACAGAGCGCGCCCTTTCCCGTGTAGACAATGTCGAAGCGTTTCCCGCCCAACGCTTCGACGGCGTCGTACACGTCGGCGTGCACATACTCGATTGATAATCCAGCCTCACGTGCGACGCGGCGCGCCTCGTGCAAAGACATATGCGAGAAATCGAGCCCCGTGGTTCTCGCGCCCTGGAGCGCGAATGCCATTGTCTCCGTGCCTAAGTGGCATTGAAGGTGCAGGACATCACGACCTTCGAGCTCGCCGAGATCACGCCACTCGAAGGGTGCAAACCAGCTCATCGGGTCGCGGTTGCCGACCTGGTAAAACTTGCTGAGCACGTGGATTGGAGCGCGAGCATCCCAGTTGCGCCTATTAGCAATCAGTTTCATCTGAGTATCGGAGTCAAGCATTACCAACGCGGCCTTTCGGTCGGTCTTCCTAGAATCTGTTTACATTGTGGGCGCACGGGTGTTCATCGGAACAGTTCGCCGCCGAACCAATCCTTACTGGTGATCTCCTCCAGTTCAGTTGGCGACGGTGCGGGCGTGCGCAGCGGTGTAGCGCTCTCCCACGATCCGTCCGGGAGCGAATATGTCACTCAGATAAGCAACTTCGTCGGTGCTGATTGCGACCGAGGTGGCCGCGAGATTCTCCCGTACGTACGCAACGCGCTTGGTTCCCGGAATCGGCACGACGTCCAGCGGTTGTGCCAATAGCCAGGCCAAGGCCAGCTGTCCCGGCCGGCAACCCTTGTTGGCGGCCAGCTCGGCAAGGGCCGCGACTGGTCGGAGGTTTGTTGGGAGGTTGTCGGCCGAGAACCGCGGATTGCTCGCTCGAAAGTCGTTGGAGTCAAACGTGTCACCGGGTTGCAGCCCACCGGTCAGAGCTGATCTGCCCAACGGGCTGAACGGCACCAACGTGATGCCGAGTTCGCGGCACGTTGCGGTGATTCCGCCCTCGACGCGCCGCTCCCACAGTGAGTACTCGCTCTGTAGCGCGGTGATGGGGTGAACGACATGCGCCCGGCGGATCAGCTCAGGCCCTGCCTCACTGAGTCCCAGCGCGCGAACCTTGCCTGATGTGACAAGTCGGGCCATCGCCCCGACGGTGTCTTCGATGGGGACAAGCGGATCGAGCCGGTGGCAGTAGTACAGGTCGATGACGTCGGTGTCCAGCCGACGAAGGCTCGCCTCGCACGCCGCGGCGACGTACTCGGGACGCCCGTCGAGCACAATCCCGTTCCCGGCATCGTTCACCTTTGCGCCGAACTTCGTTGCCAGGACGACGTTGTGGCGGCGGCCACGTATCGCGGCGCCGATCAGCTGCTCGTTGTGGCCGAAACCGCGGACGTTCGTCGCCGTGGCGATGTCAGCAGCACCGTACACATCGGAGGTGTCCAGGAAGTCCACTCCGAGATCGATCGCCGATCGGATCGTCTCGACGGACTCACTGTCATCGGCGGCTCCGTAGAACTGAGACATTCCCATGCAGCCCAACCCGACGGGGCGCACCGTCAGCTCGGAATGCCCGAGCCGCACACGCGCTGAACCCTTGGCCTCTTCGACCGTCATGACCACCCCTACATATCTGAGAGTAGAGCTCTCATATATGTTGAACGCGACAGCGTGGGATTCATTCCCAAGTTGGCACGTTCCACAGAAACGGGAAAGGATTCGGTGCGCCGCGACGCCGCCATGAACCGCGAACGGCTCGTCAGAGCCGCTGAGGAGGTCTTCGCCGAGCGGGGACCGGCCGCCACCCTCCGTGATGTCGCCAACGCGGCCGCGGTGGGTCCGGCGACGCTGTATCGGCGGTTCGCCAACAAGGACGCTCTGGTCCAGGAGGTGCTCAGCGGATTCTTTCAACATCTGATCGACGTGGCTGTCATCGCCGAGCAGTCGCCTCCGCAGACTGGCCTCGACGTCTTTCTGCGGACCGTGGGCGTCGAGCTTGCTGCCAAGGCGGGACTCTCCGCGCCAGTCTGGGGAGAACTCGCGCCCGAACCTCTCGTCGAGGAACTCCGCCGGCGTTCGACCGAGTTACTGCGACGCGCGCAACGCGCGGGTGCTGCCCGTGCGGACGTCACCCCCGACGACATCACTGCTGCCGTCTGGGCACTGCGCGGCGTCATCCAATCCGAGCGCACCGACCCGGCCCACCATGGCCATGAACTCTGGCGGCGCCATCTGGAGACGACCCTGCGGGGTTTCCGGAGTGCACCGGGTTGACGACTATTCTCGCCGGCGTCTGAGGAATGAAGGGGTCCCCTTACAAACGGAGCGATCTGGTCGTCCTTGCCCTGATTGAATAAGGCGGCCGGCGAGCGGAGCGGGCGGTGTTGCTCGCGACGTATGAAGCCCTTTAGGTGCTCGGTCTGTCTAAGGGATAACTCGATCATTTGTGAACGTCGCCGCCCTGGATCTAGCGAGAGCTACAGTCCCATCGGTCAACCGCGATGGGGCGGGTGAGTTGGACCAACGAACAACGTATTCAGCTCCAGGCCACCGTCGATCCCAATATCTTGTGCCGTGATGTATCCGGTGCTGTCACGGGCAAGAAAGGAAACGAGATCGGCCACTTCCTCTGGACGTCCGAATCGTTCGCTGGGTATTGCGGCGCGGATGCGCTCTTGGTCCGGGTGAGGCAGGGTCATGATCCTGGGCGTCGCGATCATGCCCGGCAGCACCAAGTTGGCGGTTATTCCGTGCCCAGAGTTCTCTATGGCGATCGTGCGCATCATCCCGCGCAGGCCGGCCTTGGATGCTGCGTAAGCGACTTTGCCGGCCGCGCCCATGCGGCCCGCCATACTCGAAATTGCGATTACACGGCCGAAGCGGCGTGCTCGCATGCCAGGCAGACATCCCTGGATCGCGCAAAAGGTGCCGGTGAGATTTACGTCGATATCGCGCGACCACTGCGCCGATGACATCGAGTGCGCCGGTGCGAAAGTGTCGACAACCCCTGCCACCGCCACGCAAATGTCGATATCTTTGACGGCCCACTGCGGAATGGGGTCAGCCGGCAGGTCTACCACGGCATCAGCCGGACCTATGGCGTCTGTCGTACGCACTTCTACTCCATCGGCGCGCAAGCGATCGCAGATGGCTGCACCGATCCCGCCGTTCGCGCCCGTCACAAGCGCCCGTCGCTTCATCGATCCGACCTCCTCTCGTTAGGTCCTTTCCTCGTACTCTTGAAACGTCCAATGTCTGGTTTGAAAGCAGACGGATTTGTTGTGCCGAACTCGATTGGCGCGCGGCTACAACCAACCGAGACGACGCATCCGGTCGTCGGTGGCTCGTCGGGCCACATCCGTGTGGGGCGCGAATATTTCAAAGCCATGGGGGGCCCCGGCGTGGAGATGAAACTCTGTCGGCACGCCCGCCGCTACAAGTCGTTTGGCGTAGGTCAGGTCCTCGTCGCAGAAGATATCGAGCCCGCCTACATCGATGTAGGCGGGCGGCAAATCAGTCAGATCGGCGGCGCGCGCTGGCGAGGCGTACTGCGAGACGTCGTCTCTGCCGGCCAAGTCTCCGAGAAATGCGCGCCAGCCGGTGATGTTGTCGTCGTAGTCCCACGTCGTAAATTGCGGCGAACGTCGGTCGGTGGTTGTTGTCCGATCGTCGAGCATCGGCGAAAGCAGGAGTTGCTGCGCCAATGCGGGGCCGCCTCGATCGCGCGCCAGTAGAGTTACTCCCGCGGCAAGCCCACCGCCCGCGCTGCCTCCCATCACCGCGATGCGTGCGGGGTCGATACCGAGCTCGGTTGCGTGACTGGCAAGCCAACGAAGCGCGGTGTAGCAGTCCTCGACTGGAATGGGATATGGATGCTCGGGCGCAACCCGATAATGCACCGACAACAGCGGTACGCCGGACGCGGCAACGTAACTCCGGGCCAGCATGTCATACCTGCGGTGCCAACCCATGATCATCCCGCCACCATGCAGAAAAAGCGCGGCGCTGCCCGGTGGGCCGGTATCGGCACGCCGGTAGAGGAATAAAGCCAGCCGCGTGCCGTCGATGGCGGCCGCCGCGTATTCCTCGACCTCTATTCCATTGACGGACAGCGATACTCGCGCGGCGCGGTCCAGCGCACTTTTGATAGTGGCCCGCCGAGCCTGCCAATCGCCGGCGGGCGGTCGAGCAGCCCTCGCCGGGGCTGACAACAACGGTCCGAGGGCTTGCACTAACTGTTGGTCCATCGAGTGAGCCATCCCCGCAACTGGAACTGAGTCGCAGTCACGCGACGGCCCATAGCTACCCACAGCGCCGAGACTATGGTCCATCCCTCTCACCGGATAGCCGGATGGCGCGCGGCTGTGTTCAAATCACGCAAACTCGCTGCGGGAGCTGCAAACCCGGAAGCTGGGCGGCGCAGGGTCTAGCTGGCAACGTTGCGACCCCTAACGCACGCCCGAACGAATTTTCAGTCGTCGGAACTGCGGGACGGGTCCGCAGCGCGCTCGGGGTAGCGGCCTAATAGGCCCACAATCCATGTGACGATCACACGGATGCACACATAGATCGCCAGGACGAAGACAGCTGCAAGTGCAGGATTGTCGAATAACTCGATCAGCCTGTGCATGCCGCACCCGCGAACGTCGGGACGACCGCGGGACGGCTGCTGCTGACTCGCGCACATGTGCCGGTCCAGATCTGTCTCGATGCAGATTGGCAAACGATCGACATTCGTTTGTCTCCTCAGTATTTCCGGTGCCCGCTTTTGGCCACGCGCCGTCGCGCAGTCGCTGCGTCGATTCGCTCGTCACTACGAACGTCCTGCTGGGCCACAGACACGTTGCGTCGCAGGGTTTTCAAGCATTATATGCAAGTCGTATCGTCGCCCACTTCGAGTGACAATCCATCCAGCCGCCGCAGCCGCAGTATTACGGCAGCAGCCGTGTGGGCGAATTGACCGTATCCGCACGGAGTTTGGCCACGTGTGGCGACTGCACGTCACCAAGCATTACCTCCGGCGTGGCAGGTATGCGCACGTAGCGCCGAGATTATTTTCGTGGTTGCTGCGGCACTGTCTCCTCCCAGTGGAAAGAAGGTGACGAAGCCGTGGACCAGCGACGTGAATTGGCGATGGTCGACGATGACGCCCGCGGCCCGCATGGCCTCCGCGTACTTAGTGCCTTCGTCGCGCAATGGGTCGAACCCACCGGTCACCACGAGCGCCGGCGGCAATCCTGAGAGGTCGTCCGCCAGCAGTGGGGACACGCGTGGGTCCGAGAGCTCCACATCGGCCCCGTCGAGGTAGTTGCGCCGAAACCAGTCCAAATCCCTTTCGGTGAGCAGGAACCCGTCTGCGAACACCGTCCGAGAATAAGTCGTGTTGACATAGTCGGTCGCCGGGTAGAGCAGCAGTTGAAGCGCGGGCAGTTGCACATCCTCGTCACGGGCAAGCTGCGATACCACGGCGGCGAGAGTTCCGCCTGCACTGTCGCCCCCGACCGCGACCCGTTTCGGGTCGATGCCGAGCTCGGGGGCGTTGTCAACGGCCCACCGGTAGGCCGCGAATGCGTCAAGGACCGGAGCAGGGAACTTGTGTTCGGGAGCCAATCGATAGTCGATGGACAACACGTGTATTCCGCCGTCGCGACAGATCAGTCGGCACTGATCGTCGTGGCTTTCGAGGCTGCCGAGCGTGAAGCCGCCGCCGTGGTAGAAGACCAGGATTGCGCTAGGACCGCCGGCCACGTCCGGGTCAGGGCGGTAATGCCGGGCGGGGATGAGGCCGGCAGGACCGGGTATCGACAGGTTGGTCACGCCGGCTACCGGGATGTGCTGGCTGAAGCTGGCGGTCAGAGTCTCCAGTCGGGATCGCTCGGCGACGACATCGTCGCTTGACACCAAACCGTCGTTGCCAACCGCGTTCTGTGCGGCAAGGACAAGCTGCAGTGTGCTGTCGAGGGCATAGCCGTCGAGGATGACCGAACGACGGCCCAGGAGTAAGCGTTTGATGCGGGAGGGTATTCGGGGAAGCACGCGCAGCGCCACGCTAGTCGCGACGTTAGCGATCACCTCCTGGCGATGGCTGTTCTCGTGCCTCCGCGGTGACTCGCTGGCGTTCACCGGAAGTTTTCGCTTGCCCACCCTGCGACGGTATGGCCAGAGCATCGGGCGAGGTAGCCGCTGTGCGCGGCGCGATGGACGAACCGCGCACCAGTACGCAGAAGCGGTTTCGAACGTCGGTGTGCGGAATTTCGCCGACGTCTCCGTCCAGCAGGCAGGCGAGGATGCACATGGCGATCAGACACATCGCGCACACTTCTGGCCAGATTGCGCTGTCCCTTTCATGGGATTAGCGGATGAACGCCGGCAAGGTTACCGTTGTTTACGCAGGTGGATGGAGCCAGCTGCAGGCGACGGGCCAGATATATGATGTGGACATCACAGCGATCCGCGTCGAGTTGGATCGTTCCGCTGTCGGGGAGGCTCTGAGCGATGCGCTCGGCGCGGAGGTAGTGCCTCAACCCGACAGCCATGTCGGAAAGGGGAGTGCGTCATGGCCGACCCGACGGAAGACACCAGGGTGGCGTCGGAGACCCACCCGTGGAGTTCAGTGCGGTCGCTGGACGACTTCGCTGCGTTACGGCAACGTCAACTGGAGTCATCGTCGTCTTGGTGGCCAGACATTGGACCCCTCGAGAACTCCGCCTCGTTTTCGTTCGCGCACCGCATGCGTCGGCTCGGTCCGATCTCAGTGCTGGACATCGATTTTCATGACGATGTCTGGGTGAACGGCGGTGAGTCTCGTCCTCATTATCACGTCACCTTGCCGCTGGCGAATTCCTCGGCCGCGGCGGACTGTGGTTTCTCCGTCGTCGCGGCACCCGGCTCTGTAGGGGTATATCGGCCGGAAGGCAAAGCGGGCATGTCCGGTTATACCGGGCGTCTGCTGGCTGTGATGATCGATCGCCATGCCGTCGAAGACGCTCTTTCGGACGCACTCGGGCGCTTGGTAACTTCCCAAATCGACTTCCAACCCTTGATGACGACTACGACTCAAGCCGTGCGCAGCTGGATCACGATGGTATCGGTGTTCACCGAGCAGTTGTTCCGGCCTCGCAGTGTCCTGCACCAGCCAATGGTCGGAATGCCCTTCGCCGAAAGCGTGGTCCGCGGCCTACTCCTGGCCACCGAGCATCCACACCGCGCGGCGTTGGAGGGGGAGGCGGCCGATGCCGCGCCGCGGGCCATCCGCACCGCAATCGAGGTCATCGAGGCGGAAGCGGACCAGCCGCTGACGGTATCGACGCTGGCCGAGCGCAGCTGTGCCAGCGTCCGCTCGTTACAGCAGGGCTTCAAGCATCACCTGGGCACATCGCCAATGGCATACCTGCGCGAAGTCCGGCTGCGCAGAGCACACCAGGACTTGCTCGAATCAGACCCATCAACCGTCACCGTAGCCTCGGTCGCATACCGCTGGGGCTTCACCAACCTCGGCAGATTCGCCGCCACCCACACCGAGCGCTATCGGGAACCACCGGTGGTGACGCTGCGCCGCAGCGCTTAGTCGATGAGCACGATTCACGCGTACCGAGTGATATCCCCTGTCCGGGCCCCGGATCGGCTTTCGCGTCGGCCGATGGTGAAGGTACCCACGCTGCGCACGGGCGTTGTGCGCTGCGGCATGGCTTCGAAGGTATCGCGGTTCGCGCACGCAGACTAACCGAATTGCCCACAACCCCGCCAGATTGCGCCTAGTACGCGCCAGTTGCACTCCGCCGCTGGGTTACCGATGGCGCGTCACCGTAGCGGTTTGCATGCGTGGGGGCCAACCGACGAGCTTGGTGACGCCCAGCAGTACGCAACTGAGGGATACGGTCACATCCGACGGGCCGGAATCGATTCGCGTCGGATGCCCTCGACGCGGCCCCAAGCTGCGTTGGGTCGCTGCTCGCAAGTGCGCTCGCCCGTGCGCAGCGTGGCCAGAAGGCTGCGTGCGGCGGGTAGTCGCATTGCCACGGCACACATAGCGTTACCGGTATGACTGGCACAGCGATCATCGTCCTCAACCGGGGGTGAACAGCCATGGACTTGTTGTTGCGATACACGATCAGTCCTATCCGGCGGACATCCGAGAACTGGCGGACCCGAAAGGCGTCGCGAGCAGCGACGTTGACTGTAACCACTAGCAAAGCCTCTAATTGGCAAGCACGGCAACGGCTGTCGCACAGAGTGTTTGGACGCGACGCTTCGGAGTGCGGGGATGTCCACACGGCGCTCGCCGCATCGGGAATCTTCAGCAGGACCGATACGAGTGCGGTCTCCGCCTTGGCGAACCAGCTCACACCCGAACGATTTGCGCCAGAACGTATCGTGGACGCCCAGGACGGCCTCGGTGATCGTCTCTTTGTGATCATTTCGGGAAAAGTCAAGGTTTCATACCGGCTTCCTGGCGGTGGCGAAATCATTCTGACCATCCTGGGATCAACAGAAATATTCGGTGCGACGGCGCTTTTCGACCCGGGATCGAATGAAACCACCGTGACCACCCTGACCGAGGTTGTTGCGGTGCCGATTGAACGCGACCAACTCTTGGTGTGGATGGCCGAACGACCCGAGGTCCGCGATCAGGTCCTGCGCCTCTTTGCGCGGTGGGCGAACGCGACGACGAACTCCCTGGCCGACTTTGTGTTTGCCGACGCTCATAAGCGCATCGCGAGTCGACTGCTGTTTCTGAGGCAGCGGTTTGGCCGGCGCGAGGGTGACGTGGTGAGGGTCGTGCATGACCTGACATTGAAAGACTTCGCTCACCTGGTTGGCGATGATCCGAAGACGATCGTCGCGGTTCTACAGGATTTCGAGGATCGCGGGTGGATCCGCTTGGAGGGCAACAGTGTCGTCATCGTGGATGGGCACGCCCTTGCCTCACTGAGTCCGATGAGTTTGTCCGAGGTGGCTTGTGCGTGACCGATTCTCCCTGGCGGATTTGAGCGTTCGGGTGCTGGGGGCACCTATGGCGGGCGGTCCGTCGACACCTGAGTTGGCGGCCGCGGTAACCAACGCCGGCGGCCTTGGTTTCCTCGCGGCCGGCATGTTGTCAGCCGAGGGTCTGGCCGACGCGATTGTGGCGGCGAGGAAGCTGACCGGCGGTGCACTCGGTGTGAATCTGTTTGTGCCACAAGAGCAAGTGGCCACCACGGAGGGGCTGGATGCGTTCGCGGCGGCGCTGGCGCCGGAGGCTCAACAGTACGGTGTGGCGCTTGGTGAACCGCGCCATGACGACGATGAGTGGGCCGCGAAGCTCGAGGTGGTATGCGATCTGCGACCTGAGGTGGTGTCGTTCACGTTCGGCGCACCGAGCGATGACCTGTGTCGCCGCCTCGCCGGCGTGGGCACGTCGAGCTTCGCAACCCTCACCACGGTGGGCGAAGCGGTGATCGCGATCGGCTCGGGAGTGGACGCCTTGGTAGCCCAGGGCCCCGCAGCGGGTGGGCACCGCGCCACTTTTGATGCCCTCGTGGCGCCGCCTCGTGATCCCCTCGAGGATATGGTCACCGCCCTAGCGGCGTGTTGCGACTGTCCCGTCGTGGCGGCCGGAGGTATAGGAACACCTCGTCATGTCAGGCGGATGCGTGACGCGGGTGCCACCGCGGTACAGGTCGGTACGGCGCTGTTGCTCGCCGACGAGGCCGGCACGAACCCCACGCATCGGGCCGCCTTGTGTGACCCGCAGTTCACCCACACGACGGTGACGCGTGCGTTCACCGGACGCTATGCGCGCGCATTGCACAACCGATTCATCGACCAACACGAGGCGGACGCGATCTTCGGCTTCCCAGAAGTAGCCAGGGTGACCGCCCCTATCCAAGCGGCGGCGGTGAAGCTGGGCGACCCGCACGGTACCGCGATGTGGGCCGGCGCCGCTTTCCATCACGTCAAACCCGGCTCGGCCGTAGACCTCATTCGCGAGTTCGCGGTCTGAAAACTACAGAAAGGCAACGCAAATGGAATTCGCTGGTGAGAAGGTAGCGATCATCACCGGTGCATCGCGCGGAATCGGTGCAGGCTTGGTCGAGGGATACCGCAAGCACGGCTTCCGGGTGATCGCCAACTCCCGCACCATCGCCGGCTCGCCGCACCCCGAAGTCCTGACCGTCCCAGGCGATATCGCCGATCCCAGAACTGCCGAACGCCTCGTTCGCGAAGCGGTGACGCGGTTCGGTCGCATCGACACCCTGATCAACAACGCGGGCGCGTTCATCGCCAAGCCTTTCATCTACTACACGCCCGAGGACTATGCGTTGGTCACGTCGGTGAACGTGCTTGGCTTCTTCCATGTCACCCGACGCGTCATCGCCGAAATGCTGGCGCAAGACAAGGGCGGTCATGTCGTCAACATCACCACCACGCTGGCCGAGCAGGGTCAGGCTGCCGTCCCATCGGCGTTGACGGCGCTCACCAAAGGGGGGCTTGCCGCCGTCACCCGATCGCTCGCCATCGAGTACGCCACGCACGGAATCCGGGTCAATGCAATATCTCCGGGTGTCATCGATACGCCCCTGCACGCCGAAGTCGATGCCTCCGCCGCTTATGCCGGAATGCATCCCCAAAACCGGATAGGCGCCGTCGCCGACATCGTGCACGGCGCGCTTTATCTAGAGACTGCACCCTTTGTCACCGGCGAGGTGCTGCATATCGACGGCGGACAGAGCGCGGGCCACTGAGCGTGAGCGAGCTGATAACCAGGTCGACTGATTCACCTGCGGGACCGCACGGCGATCTGGGCCGGCGCGTACGTTCCAACCAGGAGCACCTGGCCGCTAATCTGCAGCAGCACTACGACTTCATCGTCTGCGGTGCCGGATCGTCCGGCTGCGTCGTCGCCCGTCGGCTGGCCGAAGATCCAGCTGTCAGCGTGTTGTTGTTGGAGGCCGGCGGCAGCGACGAGATACCGAGTGTCACCGAGTCAAATCTTTGGCATACAAATCTGGGCGGCGCAACGGATTGGGCTTTCCGGGCTGAGCCGAACCAGCACCTTAACGGCCGGACGCTCATGCAGTCGATGGGTAAGGTCCTCGGCGGCGGGTCGAGCATCAACTTGATGGCCTGGGCTCGTGGGCACAAGTCGGATTGGGATTTCTTTGCCGCGGAGTCGGGGAACAAAGCGTGGAGCTATGCGTCGGTTCTCGACATCTACCGTCGTATCGAGAATTGGCATGGCGCCCCCGATGGTGACTACCGGGGCAGCGGCGGACCGATCTACGTGCAACCGAAATCGAACCCTCATCCTGTCAGTTCCGTCGTGATCGAAGCCGCCGGCTGTCTCGGCATCGAACCCTTTGACCATCCGAACGGAAAGATGATGGAAGGCAAGGGCGGGGCGGCGATCATCGAAGTTCGAGCTCGCGACGGCAAGCGGCATTCTGTCTTCCGTTCTTACACATATCCATACATGGACCGGCCAAATCTGACGGTGCTGTCAAACGCATTTGTGCGCCGGGTGATCATCGGCCGCGGCCAGGCGACGGCAGTCGAGGTTTCCTACGGCGGCAGCGTTAAACGATTTCAGGCTGGAGCAGAGATCGTACTTTCGATGGGTGCAATCCATACCCCCAAAGTTCTCATGCTGTCTGGAGTCGGTGATCGAGAGAAACTGCGTTCTTTGGGAATACCTGTCGAGCAGCATCTGCCCGGTGTTGGCCGTAACTTCCACGACCACTTGGGCCTTTCGTGCATGTGGGAAGTCCCCGCTTGCCAGCCTGCCGATCAGCCGGGTGATGTCGTGATGTTCTGGCCTAGCTGCGGCGACCTCGACAAACCGGACCTGTTCGCATGCCAGGGGGCGCTGCCGCTGGCAAGCCCGGAGAATATCGCGCGTTTCGGTCTACCCGAGACGTGCTGGACGATGTTCGGTGCGATTACGCAACCAAAAAGCCGCGGCAGGGTGGAGCTGATCAGTTCGGATCCTGATCAGCCCGTCAGGGTGGTGGACAACGGTCTGTCACACCACGACGATGTCCGACTCGCTGTGAAATGCGTCGAAGGCATGCGGGAACTCGGTAATTCTGCGGCGCTGCGCCCCTTTTTCAAGCGCGAGGTGATGCCCGGTGATCTGAAGGGTGAGGACATGTTGGCGTATGTGCGTGATGCCGCACTCAGCTATTGGCACCAAGTGGGCACGGCCAAGATGGGACTCGATCCGCTTGCCGTCGTTGACGGCGGCCTGAAGGTTCACGGCGTGGAAAACCTGCGTGTCGCAGACGGATCCATCATGCCAAGGATCACCACTGCGAACACCATGGCACCCTGCGTGGTCATTGGTGAGCGCGCCGCGGACGAGATCAAGACCGAGCATCGGCTGGCGGGCGCGGTGTGATGAAGGGTCGACGGCAAAGTTGGTGTGGCACCGTACCATTTGCGCCGTCGAAACGTGGTTCACAGCAATGCTATTAGAGATCACGCTACCCAGGTGCGTCGTGTCCCTGTCCGTCACGAGGGAGATCGTTCTCCCAATCGAGAGGAGAATTGCATGCGCGACCCTGACTTTCACCAGACGGTTTTCGACAAGACCACGGACGGGATCGCCTTGCGACGGCCCAACCGTCTGACCGTTCTGGGCTGGGATGCATAGCAGATGTCGACCGATGCATTCGAGATCGCTTTGGTTCGCCGCGTTTTCCGCGATGAGCTCACATATGCACCGCAGCTGATCAGCCCGGTTTCGCCCGGCCGGCGTGGGCGCAAGAAGCTGGTGGCAGGCCACATCGCAAACGTTCTGGCGGCATCGCACACCACCACACGGCCGAGGACCAGAACGGGTGAATCGGTCGATATTCATACCCAGATGACCGTTAGCCAATGGAAGCTGTATCAACATTCGATGCTCGCGCTAGCGAGCCAATCCGCGGATGAAGTGGTTACTGGCGGGAGTCCGTTGTTTACCGGGCGCTTACTGCGGTCGCTCACAGAATTCGACGAGTTGCTCAGCGGTGCGGGAATTCCGCGCGTCGTCGTGCGGACGATGGAAGACCCGCAGCGCGTGATCGAGGCGGTGGTGGGGTAGCGCGAGCGGGTAACTGTCACCCCCGCCCGTCACACTGACGCCATGCTCGACCTGATCCTGCCGACAGAATGCGGCGGCTGCGGGGCGCCGTCGACGCGTTGGTGCGACGCGTGCGCCACCGAGTTGGCCGTCAGGCCGGACGAACCGCACGTGGTGAACCCGCGCATCGACCCGGATGTCCCGGTGTTCGCGCTCGGCCGCTACGCCAACGCACGCCGGCAGGCGATCCTGGCGCTCAAGGAGCATCACCGCGCCGATCTCGTCGTGCCGCTGGCGCGCACACTGGCCCTCGGCGTGCACCGGCTGCTGTCGTGGGGGATCGTCGACACCCCGCTGACCATCGTGCCGGCACCGACCCGGCGTTCGGCCGCGCGCCGCCGCGGCGGTGACCCGGTCACCCGGTTGGCGCGCGCCGCGGTGGCCGCGCATCCGGAGGTCGCGGTCGCCGCGGCGTTGCGGATCAAGGCGTTAACGCGTGACTCGGTGGGCCTGGGCACCGCCGCCCGCGAGCGCAACATCACCGGCCGGGTCGTGCTGCGCGGCCGGCCGCCGCGCACCGACGTCATGGTCGTCGACGACATCGTCACCACCGGGGCGACGGCGCGGGAGTCGGTGCGCGTTCTGCACGCCGCGGGGGTCCGGGTCGTCGCGGTACTGGCGATCGCCGCCGCGTGAAACTGTGCGGCAGCCAAGAGGTGATGAAGAAGTCGCAACAGCTTGCGAAATTAGTGGCATGGGTAGGCGAACACGAGCTAACGTCGAAAACAACGTTCAACGACTCACTGGTCGGGATATTTCCAGGTTGAGGCCACTTGTGGGAAGGGGTGAGTAATCGACACCTTGCACCGGCGGGCAGCCTGCGGCGGTAGCCAGTCTCGAACCGCTCTCACCTCGTCGGCGCATCAAGCCAGCCGGGCACGCAGGGCGCGTGCGACGTGTAAAGAGAAACGAGTTGTCACGTATGTCAAGGCTATCCGTGGATTCCGGTCAGATTCTGGACCAACCGCCGTCCACTACCGATGGGCAAGCCCAACCGACAACCACCGCCGAAGTTGTGTTCAAGGGCCGCAACGTAGAAATCCCCGATCATTACCGTCTTTACGTCTCGCAGAAACTCGCCCGCCTCGAGCGGTTCGATCGCTCCATCTACCTTTTCGATGTCGAGCTCAAGCACGCGCCCAACCGGCGGCAGCGCAAGTCCTGTCAACGCGTGGAGATCACCGCCCGCGGCCGGGGTCCGGTGAGCCGGGCCGAGGCCTGCGCCAACAGTTTCTACGCAGCGTTCGAGTCCGCGGTCGACAAGCTGGAGAGCCGGCTGCGCCGCGTCAAGGACCGCCGCAAGGTCCACTACGGCGACAAGACACCGGTCTCGCTGGCCGCCGCCACCGCAGTGCCGCCGCCCACACCGACGCGCGGCGCCCCCGACGCGACGGCCGAGCACGACGGCGTGGAGGCGGACCACGAGCCGGGACGGATCGTGCGGACCAAGGAGCATCCGGCCACACCGATGACGGTCGACGACGCGCTCTACGAGATGGAGCTCGTCGGGCACGACTTCTTCTTGTTCCATGACAAGCACACCGAACGGCCATGCGTGGTCTACCGGCGCCACGCCTACGACTACGGCTTGATCCGACTGGGCTGATCAGGCTCTCCTGAGGTTCGGCTGCTTACCGGGTCGTCGCCTACCATGGGAGTCGCTCAATGCAAGACTCCTACCAACAGGGGACAACACCGTGCTGTCGAAGTTGCTGCGCCTTGGCGAAGGTCGCATGCTCAAGCGTCTCAAGCGGGTGTCTGACTACGTCAACACCTTGTCCGACGAGATCGAGAAGCTCACCGACGCCGAGTTGCGGGCCAAGACCGACGAGTTCAAGAAGCGCAACGCCGACGGCGAGAGCCTCGACGACCTGCTGCCCGAGGCGTTCGCGGTGGCCCGGGAAGCGGCCTGGCGGGTGCTTGACCAGCGCCCGTTCGACGTGCAGGTGATGGGCGCGGCGGCGCTGCACTTCGGCAACGTCGCCGAGATGAAGACCGGTGAGGGCAAGACCCTGACCTCGGTGCTGCCGGCCTACCTCAACGGCGTCGGCGGCAAGGGCGTGCACGTCGTCACCGTCAACGACTACCTGGCCAAACGCGACAGCGAATGGATGGGCCGCGTGCACCGCTTCCTCGGCTTGGACGTCGGCGTGATCCTGGCCCAGATGACCCCCGATGAGCGCCGAGTCGCCTACAACGCCGACATCACCTACGGCACCAACAACGAGTTCGGGTTCGACTACCTGCGCGACAACATGGCGCATTCGCTCGACGATCTGGTGCAGCGCGGGCACAACTTCGCGATCGTCGACGAGGTCGACTCCATCCTGATCGACGAGGCCCGCACCCCGCTGATCATCTCCGGACCGGCCGACGGCGCCTCCAACTGGTACCTCGAGTTCGCCCGGTTGGCGCCGCTGATGGAGAAGGACACCCACTACGAGGTGGACCTGCGCAAACGCACCGTCGGGGTGCACGAGCTGGGCGTGGAATTCGTCGAGGACCAGCTCGGCATCGACAACCTCTACGAGGCCGCCAACTCGCCGCTGGTCAGTTACCTCAACAACGCGCTGAAGGCCAAGGAGCTGTTCAACCGCGACAAGGACTACATCGTGCGCGACGGCGAGGTCCTCATTGTCGACGAGTTCACCGGCCGCGTGCTCTACGGGCGCCGCTACAACGAGGGCATGCACCAGGCCATCGAGGCCAAGGAGCACGTCGAGATCAAGGCCGAGAACCAGACGCTGGCCACCATCACGCTGCAGAACTACTTCCGGCTCTACGACAAGCTCGCCGGCATGACCGGTACCGCCCAGACCGAGGCGGCCGAGCTGCACGAGATCTACAAGCTCGGCGTTGTCCCGATCCCGACGAACAAGCCGATGGTCCGCGCCGACCAGTCCGACCTGATCTACAAGACCGAGGAAGCCAAGTACATCGCGGTGGTCGACGACGTCGTCGAGCGCTACGAAAAGGGCCAGCCGGTGCTGATCGGTACCACCAGCGTGGAGCGCTCGGAGTACCTGTCGCGGCAGTTCCAGAAGCGCCGGGTGCCACACAACGTGCTGAACGCGAAGTTCCACGAGCAGGAGGCGACCATCATCGCGGTCGCCGGCCGGCGCGGCGGCGTCACGGTGGCCACCAACATGGCCGGTCGAGGCACCGACATCGTGCTGGGCGGCAACGTCGACTTCCTCACCGACCTGCGGCTGCGTGAGCGCGGACTCGATCCGGTGGAGACGGCTGACGAGTACGAAGCGGCGTGGCACGAGGAGTTGCCGAAGGTCAAGGAGGAGGCCGGCAAAGAGGCCGAAGAGGTGATCGAGGCCGGCGGCCTGTACGTGCTGGGCACCGAACGGCACGAGTCGCGGCGGATCGACAACCAGTTGCGTGGCCGTTCCGGCCGCCAGGGCGACCCGGGCGAGTCCCGCTTCTACCTGTCGCTGGGCGACGAACTGATGCGCCGCTTCAACGGCGCCGCGCTCGAGGCGATGCTCAACCGGCTGAATCTGCCCGACGACGTGCCCATCGAGGCCAAGATGGTCACCCGGGCGATCAAGAGCGCCCAGACCCAGGTGGAGCAGCAGAACTTCGAGGTCCGCAAGAACGTCCTCAAGTACGACGAGGTGATGAATCAGCAGCGCAAGGTGATCTACGCCGAGCGCCGCCGCATCCTGGAGGGCGAGAACCTCAAGGAGCAGGCGCTGGACATGGTCCGCGACGTGGTCACCGCCTACGTCGACGGCGCGACGACCGAGGGCTACGCGGAGGATTGGGACCTGGATTCCCTGTGGACGGCGCTGAAGACGCTGTACCCGGTGGGCATCGACCACGAGCCGCTGACCCACCACGACGCCGACTCCGAGCGCGACGACCTCACCCGCGAGGAATTGCTTGAGGCGCTGCTGAAGGACGCCGAAAATGCCTATGCCGCAAGGGAGTCCGAGCTTGAGGAGATCGCGGGCGAGGGCGCGATGCGTCAGCTGGAGCGCAACGTGCTGCTCAACGTCATCGACCGTAAATGGCGCGAGCACCTCTACGAGATGGACTACCTCAAGGAGGGCATCGGGCTGCGTGCGATGGCGCAGCGCGATCCGCTGGTCGAGTACCAGCGCGAGGGTTACGACATGTTCATGGCCATGCTCGACGGCTTGAAAGAGGAGTCGGTCGGATTTCTGTTCAATGTCACCGTCGAGGCGGTGCCCAGCCCGCAGGTCGCCCCGGTCCAGGCGCCGGAGGGGCTGGAGGAATTCGCGACCGCCGCGGCCGGCCAGCAACGCGGTGCGACGACGGCCGTGCGCGAAGAGGCTCCAAGCACGTTGCGCGCCAAGGGTATTGACAACCAGGCGCCGGCGCTCACGTATTCCGGCCCGTCGGAGGACGGCTCGGCGGCGGTGCAGCGCAATGGCGGCGATGGCAAGGCGCCGGCCGGGGTTCCCGGGGGTGCGAGCCGGCGCGAGCGCCGCGCCGCGGCGCGGCAACAGGGCCGTGGCGCCAAGCCGCCCAAGTCGGTCAAGCGCCGCTAGCTCGGCGCCCTCTTTCCGCTCGAGTGTGCGGCAGGCCGCACACTCGGCGCCGAACGCGCGGCAGGCCGCACATTCGGCGCCGATGTGAGGCATCCGCCCCATGTTCAAACGCGCCCGCGAGGCGCACAATCAGCGAATGAAGCGATTCTTGATAGTCGGTTACGGCGCCGCCGCTTATCTGCTGTTTCTCGCCGCATTTCTGTATCTCGTGGCCTTCCTGGGAAACTTCTGGGTGCCGCGAACCGTCGATCACGGGCTGTCGGCGCCCATCGGTCAAGCGGTGCTGATCAACATCGTTCTGCTTGCCGTGTTCGCCTTCCAGCACAGCGTCATGGCGCGGCCGTCGTTCAAGGAGCGGTGGACGCGTTTCGTGCCGGCGTCGATCGAACGCAGCACCTATGTGGTGCTGTCCAGCGTCGCGCTGGTGCTGCTCTACTGGCAATGGCGGACGATGCCCGCCGTCGTCTGGGATGTGCGACTGCCGGCGGGGCGCCTGGTGCTGTGGACATTGTTCTGGCTCGGCTGGGTGGTTGCGCTCGCCGCGACGTTCATGGTCAGCCACTTCGACCTGTTCGGCCTCCGCCAGGTGTATCTGGCGTGGCGCGGAAAGCCCTACACGCACATAGGTTTTCACGCCCGGATGCTGTACCGGCTGGTGCGCCATCCGCTCATGCTCGGGTTCGTCATCGTCTTCTGGGCGGTACCCACCATGACCGCCGGACACCTGCTCTTCTCGCTCGCCATGACGGGCTATATCTTGGCCGCCACCCATCTAGAGGAGCGCGACCTGGTGGAGGCGCTGGGTGAGCAGTATCGCGACTACCGCCGCCGGGTACCGATGTTGCTGCCGCTGGGACACCGGCCGCGCCAGGAGCCGACCCGACCGGCGGAGCTGCATTAGCGTTCGGGCAAGCGTGGCGGTCCGCTGACGGCGGGCCGGGTGACCTGTCAGGATTGACGGCATGGATGTCAAGGAGGTGTTGCTGCCCGGGGTCGGTCTTCGCTACGAATTCACCGATCGCAACGGCGACCGCATCGGCATCATCGCGCGGCGCGCCGGCGATTTCGACATCGTCGTCTACGCCCGCGACGATCCGGACGAGGCCCGGCCGCTGCTCCACCTCAACGACCAGGAGGCCGAGGCCGTGGCCCAGATCCTGGGGGCGCCCCGGATCGCCGAGCGGTTCACCGAACTGGCCCGCGAGATACCCGGGCTCGAGACGGGGCAGGTGCACATCCTGGCCGGCAGCCCCTTCGTGGACCACCCGCTGGGTGACACCCACGCCCGCACCCGCACCGGGGCGTCCATCGTCGCCATCGTGCGCAACGAGGAAGTGCTGGCCTCACCGGGCCCCGCCGAGACGCTGCATGTCCGAGACGTGCTGATCGTCATCGGCACCGAAGACGGCATCGCGGGCGTCGAGCAAATCATCGACAAAGGTTGACTCGGTGCAAATCTCAGGGACGCTGCTGCTACAGCTCGGCGCCCTCCTGACCACGCTGGCCGTATTGGGCGGCGCCGCACGCCGATTCGCGTTGTCGCCCATTCCCGTGTATCTGCTGGCCGGCCTGGCCCTGGGCAAGGGCGGGATCCTGCCGATGGCCGCCGGCGGGGAGTTCATCACCACCAGCGCACCCATCGGCGTCGTATTGCTGCTGCTGACCCTCGGGTGCGAGTTCTCGGCGGCCGAGTTCTCCAGCAGCATGCGCCACCACCTGCCGTCCGCGGCCGTCGACGTCGTCCTGAACGCCGCGCCCGGCGCGATCGCCGGCTGGCTGCTGGGATTGGATGGGGTGGCCATCCTGTGCCTGGCCGGCGTCACCTATATCTCCTCGTCGGGCGTCATCGCGCGGCTGCTGGAGGACTTGCATCGGCTCGGTAACCGGGAAACGCCGGCGGTGCTGTCCGTGCTGGTGCTCGAAGACTTCGCGATGGCCGCCTACCTGCCGCTGTTCGCCGTCCTGGCGTCGGGTGGTGGGTGGCTGCGCGCGGTCGGCGGGATGGCGGTGGCGGTGGGCGCACTGGTGGCGGCGTTCGCCGCCTCCTACCGCTGGGGTCACCACGTGGACCGGCTGGTCGAGCACCCTGACTCCGAACAGCTGATGCTGCGGGTGCTGGGCATCACGCTGATCGTGGCGGCGCTGGCCGAATCGCTGCACGCCTCGGCCGCCGTCGGCGCGTTCCTGGTGGGCCTGACGCTGACCGGGGAAACGGCCGAGCGGGCCCGCCAGGTGCTGAGCCCGCTGCGTGATCTGTTCGCCGCCATCTTCTTCCTGGCGATCGGCTACTCGGTGGGCCCCCAGGAGCTGATCCCCATGCTTCCCGCGGCCCTGATCCTGGCCGCGGTGACCGCGGCGACCAAGGTGGCCACCGGGATGTTCGCCGCCCGGCGCGACGGCGTGGCGCGGCGCGGTCAGCTACGCGCGGGCACCGCGCTGATCGCCCGCGGCGAATTCTCGTTGATCATCATCGGATTGGCCGGCAAGTCGCTGCCCGCCGTCGCGGCGCTGGCGACGTCCTACGTTTTCGTCATGGCGGTCATGGGGCCCGTGCTGGCGCGCTACACCGGCGGTCCGCGGACGGCCGGTGTAGCCGGCTGACCGGCGCGCTCACCCGATGTGCAGGGCCACCACGATCCATCGGGTCCCGCTCGCGACGTTGACCTGCTCCACCCGGCAGGCGATGGCATGTATCCGGCTCCCGCGGCTGTAGGAGCCGAAGACTTCGGCCGCCGCCTCGGGTTCGCGGTGACCCGCCGGCTGCAGTCGCATGCGGCGCAACACCGCGGCACCGGCGCGGCCGGGCGTCTGCCCGGCCACCGAACGGCCAACCGCGACAACAGAATCCACCAAACTGGGCGCCAGCAACGGATTCAGCTGTGCGGCCGGGCGGCGGCGGTCGATGACCTCCAGCACGCGCCGCAGCGCGGCGTCGGCGAAGATCGCGGCCTGGCGCATCGGCGCGGACATGACCGCGGCCGAATCCGGCGCCGGCGCCCTGCTCGGTTGCCCGGTGTAGGGGCGGGGCGCGGCGTGGCCGCTGCGGCGGCGTGACGGGGTGCGCGAGGACCGCCGGCACGGCGGCACGGTGCGCGGCACGTCCTGGGTTTCCGGCTCGTAATCGACGACTGGTATGACGGTGAAAGCGTCGGAGCGATTCGCCACGGGATCGGTGTTCAACGCGCACTCTCCAACTCTTTCGGCCGGACCGGAAGCCTGCTGGAGAGGGGCAGACAGTGGTCATCATGGCATAACTCTCCGATCGCGCGTGTTCATGCCCGAGTGCGCCCCGGGCCGGACGATTACCGTGAGCGAGACACCGCTCGAGGCGACAGGGCGATGAATCGACGAGGAGGACTGCGCCGAATGGTGACCCGGTTGTCCCCGCCGGACGCGTCGTTTTATCGGCTGGAAAATACCGCCACCCCCATGTACGTCGGATCGCTGGCAATCCTGCGTCGTCCGCGCGCCGGACTGAGCTACGAGAAGCTGCTGGCAACCGTCGAGCAGCGGCTGCCCCAGATTCCGCGCTACCGGCAGAAAGTCCGCGAGGTGCCCGTCGGCACGGCCCGGCCGGTGTGGATCGACGACAACGACTTCGACATCACCTACCACGTACGGCGCTCGGCGCTGCCCTCGCCGGGCAGCGACGGGCAATTGCATGAGCTGATCGCTCGGCTGGCCGCGCGGCCCCTGGACAAGTCGCGGCCGCTGTGGGAGATGTACCTGGTCGAGGGCCTGTCCAAGAACCGGCTCGCCCTCTACACCAAATCGCATCAGGCGCTGGTCAACGGGATGGCGGCGCTGGAAATCAACCACGTCATCAGCGACCGGACGAAACGCCCGCCGCCGGCGCCGGAAGACATCTGGGTACCGGAACGCGACCCGGGCAATACCCGGCTGGTGCTCGGCGCGATCGGTGAGTGGCTGGTGGGCCCGAGCGCGCAGCTGCAGGCCGTCGGCTCCGCGATCGGCGGCCTGATGACGAATTACGGCGAGCTCGTCGGCGCCGGCCGCCGGACCCTCGGTTTCGTGCGCAACCTGGCCCGGGGCGACGCGCCCAGCAGCCCGCTCAATGCCACCGTGTCGCGGCATCGCCGGTTCACCGTCGCCACCGGCAGCCTCGAGGATTACCGCGCCGTGCGGGCCCGTTATGACTGCGACATCAACGACGTGGTGCTCGCGGTGATCGCCGGCGCGCTGGGCAATTGGCTGATGTCGCGCGGGGTGGCGGTCTCGCCGACCGCGACGGTGCGGGCGATGGCGCCGCTGTCGGTGCACGACGACGGCGACCTCGACGCGAGCGGCCCCGGCCAGCCGATCAGTCAGGTGGTGCCGTTCCTCGTCGACCTGCCCATGGGGGAGCCGAACGCCGTGGTGCGGCTCTCGCAGATCGCGCACGCCACCGAGGCCAATCCGACGGCCGCCCAGCTGGTGGACGCCAGGACCATCGTCACGCTGTCGGGGTTCGCGCCGCCGACGCTGCACGCCATGGGAATCCGCGTCGCGACCAGTTTCCCGAGCTTCTCCAAGCGCACGTTCAACCTGCTGATCACCAACGCGCCCGGGGCCCAGTCGCAGATGTACGTCGCCGGCACCAAGTTGCTGGAGACCTACGCGGTGCCGCCGCTGCTGCACAACCAGGCGCTGGCGATCAGCGTGACGTCGTACAACGGCATGCTCTATTACGGAATCAACGCCGACCGCGAAGCCATGAGCGATGTGGACCTGCTGCCGGGGCTGCTGAACCAATCGCTCGAGGAGCTGCTGGAGGCCTCCCGGTCCTAGTGGGCGGTGAAAACCCTGCGTACGGCTATGATTCGTTGCTGTGAAGCCCGCCGCGCCCCAGATTGCAGACGCCGTCTACGAAGCCGAATTGTTCCGGCTGCAAACAGAATTGGTGAAGCTGCAGGAGTGGGTGCGCTATTCCGGGGCGCGGCTGGTGGTGATCTTCGAAGGTCGTGACGCCGCCGGCAAGGGCGGCGCCATCAAACGGGTCACCGAATACCTCAGCCCGCGGGTTGCGCGGGTCGCCGCGCTGCCGGTGCCGACGGATCGCGAACGCGGCCAATGGTATTACCAGCGCTACATCGCCCACCTGCCCACCAAAGGTGAGATCGTGCTGTTCGACCGGTCGTGGTACAACCGGGCCGGCATCGAAAAAGTCATGGGATTCTGTACGCCGCAAGAGCATGCGCTGTTTCTGCGGCAGACACCGATCTTCGAGCAGATGCTGATCGACGACGGGATACTGCTGCGCAAGTATTGGTTCTCGGTCTCCGAGGAAGAACAGCTGCGCCGGTTCAAGGCGCGCCTGAACGACCCGGTCCGGCGATGGAAGCTCAGTCCGATCGACCTGGAATCGGTATACCGGTGGGAGGATTATTCACGCGCGAAGGACGAGATGATGGTGCACACCGATACCCCGGAGAGCCCGTGGTATGTCGTGGAATCGGATATCAAGAAACACGCCCGACTGAACATGATGGCCCATCTGTTGTCCACGATCTCCTACCGCGACGTCGAGACGCCCAAGGTCGAGTTGCCGGGGCATCCCGTCGTGAGTGGCAACTACCAGCGCCCCCCGCGTGAGTTGTCGAGGTATGTCGACGACTACGCGGCGACACTCATCTAGCCGTGGCGATCATCTACATCCCCGCCACGCTGCCCATGCTGCAGCGGCTCGTCGCCGAGGGCTCGGTGCGGCCGGTCAACGGCACGGCATTCGCGCTGACGCCGACGTTGCGCGAGGCCTACGCCGAGGGCGATGACGACGAGCTCGCAGACGTCGCGATGCGCGAGGCGGCGCTGGCCTCGCTGCGCCTGCTGGCCGCCGGGGCTGACGCGCCGTCGGAGTCCCTGCCGCCGCGCCGCGCGGTGCTGGCCGCCGACGTCGACGATCTCACCTATCGTCCCGACCTCGACGACGCCGTGGTCAGGCTGCCCGGCGCGGTCGCGATCGAGGACGTGATCGCCGCCTACGTCGACAACGCCGCCGCCGAAGAGGCGGTCGCGAAGGCCATCGAGGCCGTGGACGCCGCCGACCTGGGTGATGAGGACGCCGACCTGATTGTCGGCGATGCGCTCGACCACGATTTAGCCTGGTACGCCAACCAGGAGCTGCCGTTTTTGCTCGACCTGATGTGACGCCGAAATCTGAAACTCCAGGCCGCAACAGTGGCTACGACACCGTAGGTTACGGTACCGTAGGTTTCGTGAAGCACACAGAATCGATCACAATGTGAGCGTAGGCAAAGCGCCACATAGTGAGCAGGAGTTTCCTCTGGGCAAACGGAACCCATCGATCACGGGCAACGTCGTCGACACCAAGCGACCCGTGGTCGCCGGTGCCGAGCGGCACCCCGGCTGGCATGCACTGCGCACGCTCGCCGCGCGCATCACCACGCCGCTGCTGCCCGATGACTATCTGCACCTGGCCAACCCGCTCTGGTCGGCGCGTGAACTGCGGGGACGGGTCCTGCAGGTGCGCCGCGAGACGGAGGATTCCGCCACCCTGGTCATCAAACCGGGCTGGGGTTTCAACTTCGACTACCAGCCGGGCCAGTACATCGGCATCGGACTGCTGATGGACGGACGCTGGCGCTGGCGGTCGTATTCACTGACGTCGACCCCGGCCGCGACCGCCGCACGCTCCGGTTCGGCGCGCACCGTGACCATCACCGTCAAGGCGATGCCCGAAGGTTTCCTGTCGTCGCACCTGGTGGCCGGTGTCGAGCCCGGCACCGTCGTCCGACTCGCCGCGCCGCAGGGCAACTTCGTCCTGCCCGACCCGGCGCCCGCGTCGATCCTGTTCCTCACCGCCGGCTCCGGGATCACGCCGGTGATGTCGATGTTGCGAACCCTGGTGCGCCGCAACCAAATCGGTGACATCACCCACCTGCACTCAGCGCCCACCGAATCCCACGTGATGTTTCGTTCCGAGCTGGCCGCGCTGCAGGCCGACCACCCGGGCTATCGGTTGCAGCTGCGCGAGACGCGGACACAGGGCCGCCTCGACCTGTCCGTGCTGGACGCCGTCGTGCCGGACTGGCGCGAGCGCCAGACCTGGGCCTGCGGGCCGGAGGGCCTGCTCATTGCGACTGAACGCGCATGGTCCGCCGCGGGCATCACCGACCGTTTGCATCTCGAGCGGTTCGCGGTGTCCAAGGCCGCGCCCGCCGGTGCCGGCGGAACGGTCACCTTTGCCCAAAGCGGACGCACCGTCGCCGCCGACGCGGCGACGTCGTTGATGGATGCGGGGGAGGGCGTCGGGGTTCAGATGCCCTTCGGGTGCCGCATGGGTATCTGCCAGTCCTGCGTGGTCAGCCTGGTGGAAGGTCACGTGCGCGATTTGCGCACCGGCCAGGAGCACGAACCGGGAACCCGGGTGCAGACCTGCGTGTCGGCCGCATCCGGTGATTGCGTCCTCGACATTTAAAGGCTACTCACAGGTAACCTACGGCTTCGTAGGTTACGATAGCGTAGGTCTGGAGTACGTTAAGGACCGAACAAACAATCGTAGGGAGATCACGACGATGGCGATCAAAGACGTCGACGTATTCGCCCATCTGACGGACGCCGATATCGAAAGTCTGGCTTTTGAGCTCGATGCCATCCGCCAGGACGTGGAAGACTCGCGCGGCGAGCGGGACGCTCGCTACATCCGCCGCACCATCGCGGCCCAGCGTGCGCTGGAGGTGACCGGCCGGCTGTTGCTGGCCGCCGGCTCGCGCCGCTCGGCCTGGTGGGCGGGGACGGTGACCCTGGGCGTGGCCAAGATCGTCGAGAACATGGAGATCGGCCACAACGTCATGCACGGCCAGTGGGACTGGATGAACGACCCCGAGATTCACTCCTCGACGTGGGAGTGGGACATGAGCGGGTCGTCCAAGCACTGGCGCTACACCCACAACTTCGTGCACCACAAGTACACCAACATCCTCGGGATGGACGACGACGTCGGCTACGGCCTGCTGCGCGTCACCCGCGACCAGCGCTGGAAGCGCTTCAACGTCTTCAACCTGGTGTACAACACGCTGCTGGCGCTCCTGTTCGAATGGGGAGTCGGCCTGCAGCATGTGGAGCTCGGCAAGATCGCCAAGAAGCGGATGGATAACGACGAGGCCCGGCAGCGGACCGAGGAGTTCCTGGCCAAGGCCGGGCGGCAGGTGCTCAAGGACTATGTCGCGTTCCCGGCACTCACCTCGTTGTCGCCCGGCGCGACCTACATGTCGACGTTGAAGGCCAACGCGCTTGCCAATGTGATCCGCAACGTGTGGGCCAACGCGGTGATCTTCTGCGGCCATTTCCCCGATGGCGCAGAGAAATTCACCAAGACCGACATGATCGGCGAGACCAAGGGGCAGTGGTATCTGCGCCAGATGCTGGGCAGTGCCAACTTCGAGGCCGGCCCCGCGCTGCGCTTCATGAGCGGCAACCTGTGCCACCAGATCGAGCACCACCTGTATCCGGACCTGCCGAGCAACCGGTTGCACGAAATCTCGCTGCGGGTGCGCCAGATCTGCGACAAGTACGACTTGCCTTACACCACAGGATCTTTCCTGCTCCAGTACGGCAAGACGTGGCGCACGATAGCCAAGCTCTCGCTGCCGAACAAGTACCTGCGCGACGACGCCGACAACGCACCGGAAACCCGCAGCGAGCGGATGTTCGCCGAACTCGAGCCCGGCTTCCTGGGTACCGATCCGGTCACCGGCCGTCGTCGTGGGCTCAAGTCCGCGATCACCGCGGTGCGGGGCTGGCGGCGCGGGAAGCGGGCGGCCGCGGCGCGCAGTATTGACGACGGCCTCGCCGCCTAACTGCCCTTTCCGTTTGCAGCGAATGTGTATTCACTGCGAATGTCGGCGCGCGCTATTACGGGTGCGCGACGAGGTAGGTCTCGTTGCCCAGGTCCTCGGTGAGTTCGTCGATGTCGAACGGCCGGTCGAGCCGAGCGTGGAATGCCGTTTTGTCGACGAGGAGGCCGATCTCCGCGGTCTGCCAAGCGAACAATCGCCCGACGAGCGGGTAGATGCGGCGCATGATCGCCCGCTCGGCGGAACTGCAGCGGGAGGCGCAGTAGCCGACGTGGCCGATTTCGTCGGTGAGGATGTCGTTGTAGAGCAGTTCGATTCGTTGCGCGACCTCCGGCTCGTCGGCGAAAAGCTTTCGGCCGATGCGGCGCAGTTCGTCAAACATGATGCAGCCGGCCATCTCCCCGGCGCCGACGAACAGGAAGCCGAGCCGTTCGGGCATGAACACGCTCACCTTGACGAACTGGCGCAGCACGAACGGCGGGGGGACGACCTGGAAGGTCAGGTCGAAGACGTCGAGCGAGTACGCCAGCAGCCGGGTGTGGTAGTGCTCTTCGAGTTCGAGGTAGACGTTCTCGGGCGGCAGGCTCGCATCGCTGTTGCGCCCATAGGTTTCGCCGAGCCCGACGCCGAAGCGCTCGGCCTGATTCAGTTTGGCGGTCGCCAGCAGGAACAGCATCTTGGGATCCAGGCCCGGCTCTGGTCGCCGGCGGCGCAGGTTGCGCAGGAACGTCGGTCGGTCGGCGGGATAAGCGGACCGGACGGGATTGGCTTCGAGCTCGTTGAAGAACCGCTCTCGATTCGCCAACCGCCTGTTGAGCAGGTCGGCTTCCCCGTCCCGCCGGGCCAAGAAATCCCGGTAGCCCTCGATGCCCGTGCGATTCATCGTTTCTCCATTCCCTTGACAATTGTTGTTACGTAACGACTTAACAGCGCGGCATCGTGCGCGCCGGTGGACAGCAGCGCGAAAAGCCCAGTAAGGAAAAACGTTGCGAGTTCCGTCGGGTCGGCGCCGGCGGGTACCTGCCCCGCGCGCTGGGCCCGCCTGATCACGTCCGCCACGAACTGCGCGAGGGGATGCTGCGCCACTCCGTCTTCGACCGGACGGGTCGAGGAGAAATGCAACCCGAGCATGTCCCGGAATACCATGCCGCCCAACCGATGTTCGGCGTCGAGCACATGGCGCACGAGTTGTGAGAGCACGGACACCAAATCGCCCTTGGCGCCGGCAAGTTCACTGATGATCCGGGTTTCCTCGTTACGCTCCGCCTCGATCAGCACGTGTTCCTTGGTCGGGAAGTGGAAGTAGAACGTCCCCCGCACCACGCCCGCGGACGCGGCGATGGCGCTGACGTCCGCGGCGGCAAACCCACGTTGCGAGATCTCGGACAGGGCCGCGTCGAACAAGCGTGCCCGGGTCTCGAGCCGCCGGGCCTCCCGAGCGCCCGCGGCCGAAGATTTCGCCGGCGGTGCTGAGCGGGGTGACAGCATGGAGGCACCGTACGCCCAATTGCTGACGGGCGTCAATGACAGGCGTCAGTGACCGGCCCGGCGTGCCCGTCGCCGCTCGGCCACACACCCTTGCTAGACATATATCGTCAGCCTTTCGGTAAGCGCGCGCGTACCTTGGTGCGTGCGCGGACACTGAGGACGCCCCAGGATGAGCGGTCAATGCAGCGACGACATCGAACGCATCGCTCACCGCCTGGGGTTTAGCTGCGAGCATGCGTCACCGTGGGTGACGCTGAGGAATCCGTTCGGATTGGCGAACTGGACGTTGCCCGTTCTCGAAGTGCTGATCGTCGCGGGCGCCGTGCTGGCGCTCTGGTGGGCGATCCGTCGGCTGCGCCGCGACGGCGACCCCGTCAACATCGTGATCTGGTCCGCCACGGTGATCTACCTGCTGATCGTCGAGCCGCCGCTGTACTTTCCCACGGTTTTCGGCGTCGACGATTCCATCGGTGCGGTCTTCGCGCACAACGTCTTTACGGTCCAGTTCATGTATGACCGGCTGCCGATCTACATCGTCGCGCTGTATCCGGCGATGATGACGTTGGCCTACGAAGTGGTGCGCGGCCTCGGCGTATTCCGGGACTGGGGCGCGGTCGTCGGCGCGGTATGCGTGGGATTCGTCCATCACTGCTTCTACGAAATCTTCGACCAGTTGGGTCCGCAACTGCGCTGGTGGGCGTGGAACACCGACAACGCGATCAACCATCCGATGTTGGCGTCGGTGCCGATGAGCAGCGTGTTGCTCTTCGCCACCGTCGGACCCGCCTGCGTCGCATTGTTTGCCCAGTTGTTCGTGACTCGTCCCATTGAGCGGGGCCGATTGCTGAGCCGAATAAGCTTGATCGGCCGCACATTCGGAGTGGCCGCGTTGGTGCCGGTCGGCTTGGCCATCGCCAATGTTCCGATCTTGCTGGCCGGTGGCGGGGATTCCGACAGTGCCCTGCGGCGGGCCGTGTACGTCGTCATGCTCGGTGCTTTCGCCGTGGTGGCGATCCCGGTCCTGGGTCGTCAGTGGCGCAACTCCGCGTTCACGCCCAACGCGTGCAATCCCTTCGTCGGAATCTTCGGGTTCGCATTCTTGATCGTGCTCGGGGTGCTGTGGTTGTCGGCCATGCCGGCCTACCTGAACGCCTCGCATGGCCTCACGCCCGATGGAACACGCACTGGCAACCCGATATACGCGCTGGTGTGCTTTGTGCTCGCTGTCACGCTGACCATGTCGGTGACGATCCGCGTCGGGCGTCCATCAGTGCTCATGCGTCGAGCGCAGCGGACGCGCCAAGAGGTAACGCCATGACTGACCCCCGAAATCGCCGGTTCCGGCGTCTTCAGCAGCTGCCGGTCACCTTTTCGGCCAGTGCCGCCAGCTTGGCGTCGAGTTCCTTTGCCGCGCTGAGTAATTCAGGATTGGGTTCGACGACCATCAGCGACGACGGCTTGACGTAGGTCACGCTGCTGCCCGTGCCGTTGTCGGTAAGAAGCAGCTCCACCGGGGCGAACAGGCCCGCGGACACATCGTGGCGCAGCATGGTGATGGCGATCAACGGATTGCCGAGGATGACGCGCAACGCCTTGCGGTCGACGCCGGCCTTGGTGATCCAGGCGCTGTGGTCGACAGTGCCGAACAACATGAATCCGCTTGGGCCGACATGGGTTTGGACACGCTGCTGGTATGCCTGCCAGTCGTAGGTGGAAGTCGCGATGTCGTTGATCGGCACCGGGCTTTCGCCGATGTCGGCCAGTAGCGCGGCGACCAGCTCGTCGCAGCTCTTGGTGCTGTCGTAGCGCACTCGGACGCCGTCGAAATGGGTTTCAGATGCAGACATGCTCGACCTCCTCGAGTTCGATGTTGTCGTGCACCTGCGCGCTGGGGGTGCGATCGATCAGCAGGCTCAGCATTTCGGGCCGGCTGTAGTGGCCACCGGCGTCCATGAGGACCTTGCGGGCGTCGATCAACGACAAGTCGAGATCGGCGATCACCTCACCCTCGCCGGAGCGCAGCGGCTCGCCCAGGTATTCACCCTGGGGCGTGATGATCGCGGTGAATTGGCCACCCGAGATCGGACCGATCGGACAGCCCGTGTCGGCCATGATCTGTGCCTGCTGATCGGCATCGAGCCACGCGGTCGCATTGACGACGAAGGCGCCCGACTCGAGCGCGTGATTGCGCACGCTGATCTCCATCTGTTGCGCGAACAACTCGCCTCCGAACGATCCGGGAAACATGCTCGAGTGGATCTGCTCGCCGTCGGCGATCAAGGCGTACCGTTCCAGCGCGTTGAAGTGCTCATAACACGCCAACTGTCCGATGCGCCCGACCGCGCTATCGACCGCGCGCAGCCCGCTGCCGTCGCCTTGGCCCCAGACCATCCGTTCGTGGTAGGTCGGCATGATCTTGCGGCGGCGCTGCAGCAGGGTGCCGTCGGCGTCGAACAGCAGCTGCGTGTTGTACAACGAACCACCGTCGCGCTCGTTGACACCGATCGAGACCACCATGCCGGCCGCGCGCGCCGCCGCGGCGATCACATCGACGGCGGGCGACGGTATCGTCACGGCCTGATCCAGCAGCCTGAGGTGCTCGGGCCGCATCTCGAAGGGGCGCTCGACGAACGAGAAGTACGGGTAGTAAGGCACCACCGTCTCCGGGAACGTCGCGAACTGAACGCCGTGGCGCGCCAGCTGCTCGATCTTGCTGACCACGCGCTCGACGGTCCCCTCGCGGCTGTAGAGCACCGGGCTGAGTTGGACCGCGGCAGCGCGGATCACGGTCATCGCCCCGCCGCCTAGCCCAGTCGCTCGATGATGGTGGCGTTGGCCATGCCGCCGCCCTCGCACATCGTCTGCAGCCCGTACCGGCCGCCGCGCTGCTCCAAGGCGTTGACCAGCGTCGTCATCAGGCGAGCGCCGCTGGCGCCCAAGGGATGACCGATCGCGATCGCCCCGCCGTTGACGTTGGTCTTGGCGAGATCCGCGCCGGTGTCCTTAGCCCAGGCCAGCACGACGGGTGCGAACGCCTCGTTCACCTCGAACAGGTCGATGTCGGCCACGGTCAGACCCGCCTTCGACAGCACCTTCTCGGTCGCCGGAATAACCCCGGTCAGCATGTAGAGCGGGTCGGAGCCCACCACGGTGGTGGTGTGGATCCGGGCCAGTGGGCGCAGGCCCAGTTTCTTGGCGACCTCGCTGCTGGTGATCATGACCGCGGCGCTACCGTCGGACAGCGGCGACGAGTTGCCCGGGGTGATCTCCCAATTGATCTGCGGGAAGCGCGCTTTGGCCGCCTCGCTGTAGAACGCCGGCTGCAGTCCCGCCAGCGTCTGGACCGTCGTGCCGGGCCGGATGATCTCGTCGGTGGCAAGCCCGGCGATCGGGATGAGCTCGTTGTCGAACAGCCCTTCCTTGGTGGCGCGGGCGGCCTTCTCATGGCTGCCGGCGGAGAACTCGTCGAGCTCGGTGCGCGAAAAGCCCCACTTCGCGGCGATCAGCTCGGCGCTGATGCCTTGTGGCACCAGGCCATCGGGGTAGCGCGCGTCCATGCCCTCGCCGAACGGGTTGCTGCCCGGCGACACCTGGGTGCCCATCGGGACGCGACTCATCGATTCGACGCCGGCCGCGATCACCAGGTCGTAGGCGCCGGCGATCACACCCTGGGCCGCGAAGCTGATGGCCTGCTGGCTGCTGCCGCACTGGCGGTCGATGGTGACACCGGGCACCGTCTCCGGGAATCCCGCACCCAGCAGGGCGTTGCGCGCGATGTTGACGGCCTGGTCGCCGACCTGCGTGACGGCGCCGGCGATGACATCGTCGACCTGCGCCGGATCGACACCGGTGCGCGCCACCAGTTCGCGCAGGCTGTGCGCGAGCAGGTCGGCGGGCAGCACATTGTGCAGCGCTCCACTGGCTTTGCCCTTGCCGATAGGGGTGCGCACTGCTCCGACGATGACGGCGTCGCGGCCCTGGTTCATGGCTCCTCCTCGAGTCACCTGGGTATATTAAGCTGTACTTAGATAAACACCTCGGTATGCTGAAAGCAACCCAGCTGGGGAGGTGATTTAGATGACACTGCTGCAAGGACCGCTGGCCGACCGCGAACGCTGGTCGGCGGTGGGCGAGTGCGCAATCGAAAAGACGATGGCGGTCGTCGGTACCAAATCCGCGATGCTGATCATGCGCGAGGCGTACTACGGCACCACTCGGTTCGACGATTTCGCCCGACGGGTGGGCATCACCAAGGCCGCCACCTCGGCGCGGTTGGCCGAACTCGTCGAGCTTGGGCTGTTACGGCGCCAGCCCTATCGGGAGCCTGGCCAGCGCAGCCGCGAGGAGTACGTGCTGACCCAGGCGGGCATCGATTTCATGCCGGTGGTGTGGGCGATGTTCGAGTGGGGGAGGCATCATCTGCCGGGGCGCCACCGGCTGCGGCTGACCCACCTGGGCTGCGGGGCCGAGGTGAGCGTCGAAATCCGGTGCACCGAAGGACATTTGGTGTCGCTCGACGAGCTCGGGATGCGGCTGGCTAAGAAGTCTGGTTGAGTGCGGACAGCAGCCGGCGGGCGGCCGCGACGCGGCGGGCGGCGGGCCCGGTCAGTGTGTCCAGCGCGCACTCGGGGTCGGCCGGCGGACCCATGTGCGCGCAGCCGCGCGGGCAGTCCTCGATGGCGCCGGCCAAGTCCGAGAACGCCATCATGACGTCGTCGGGCCGGATGTGGGCCAGCCCGAAGGATCGGATGCCCGGCGTGTCGATCACCCAGCCGGTGGTCGCCAGTGGCAGCGCCACCGATTGGGTGGAGGTGTGCCGTCCCCGGCCGATGTCGGTCACGTCGCCGACGGCGCGGTCCGCGTCAGGCACCAGCCGGTTCACCAACGTCGACTTGCCGACGCCGGAATGCCCGAGCAGCACGGTGATCTTGCCGGCGAGCAAGTCCGCCACGGCGAGCAGGGGATCGTCGCGGCCCGCGACGACCACCGTCAGATCCAGGTCGACGAACTGCTCCGCGAACGGCTCCGGCGGGGCGAGGTCGGTCTTGGTCAGGCACAGGATCGGCGTGAGTCCGCCGGCGTAGGCGGCGATCAGCGTCCGGTCCACTAGCCCGGTGCGTGGTGGCGGGTCGGCCAGCGCCACCACGATCAGCAGCTGGTCGGCGTTGGCGACCACCACCCGTTCGGTCGGGTCGGTGTCATCGGCGGTGCGCCGCAACACGGTTCGGCGCTCACCGCGACGCACGATGCGGGCCAGTGTGTCCGGCCGCCCGGACAGATCGCCGACCACATCGACCTCGTCGCCGACCACGATCGGTGTGCGGCCCAGCTCCCGGGCCCGCATGGCGGTGACCCGACGGTCGACGTCGCCGCCCAGCACGCATCCCCAGCGGCCGCGGTCGACACTGACCACCATGGCTGCTTCGGCGTCGGCGTGCTCGGGACGGGTCTTCGTCCGCGGCCGCGAACCCCGGCCGGAGCGAATCTTGACGTCGGACTCGTCGTAGTCGCCGGGCTTCACATGCCGCGCTCTTCCCGCGCGCTCAGCATGCGGGCCCACAGCCGCGGAAAGTCCGGCAGCGTCTTGGTGGTGGCGCCGATGTCGTCCACCTCCACGCCGGCCACCCGCAGCCCGACGATCGCGCCGGCCATCGCCATTCGATGGTCGGCATACGCGCGCCAGACCCCGCGCCGCAGCGGTGTCGCGGTGATCACCAGGCCGTCGGGCGTTTCGGCGCAATCGCCGCCGAGGCGATTGATCTCGGTGCTCAGCGCCGCGAGCCGATCGGTCTCGTGGCCGCGCAGATGCGCGATCCCGGACAGGCGGGACACCGATCCCGGGGCGGCCAGCGCCGCCAGGGCGGCCACCGACGGTGTCAGCTCGCCGACCGCGCGCAGGTCGACGTCAAAACCGCCGTAGTCACCGGATCCGCGCGCCTCCAGAAACGAATCGTTCTGGGTGACAACGGCATTCAGCTTGCTTAACACGTTCAGGATGTCCTCGGCGGGCTGCACGCTGTCCGCCGGCCAGCCCGTGATGCGCACCGCGCCGCCGGTGACCACGGCCGCCGCCAGGAACGGAACGGCGTTCGTCAGATCCGGCTCGACCTCCCAGTGCCGCGCCGCGACCGGCCCCGGCCGCACCGTCCAGCGGTTGGGAACGGAGTCGTCGACGTCGACGCCGGCCTGGCGCAGCATCACCACGGTCATCGCGATGTGCGGTGCCGACGGCAGCGCTGAACCGGTGTGCTGCACGGTCAGCCCCTCGTCGAACGAGGCCGCGCACAACAGCAACCCGGAGACGAACTGCGACGAGGCCGAGGCGTCGATCTCGACGGTGCCGCCCGTGATCGCACCGGTGCCCAGCACCCGGAACGGCAGACCCGAACCGTCGATCCGCACACCGAGCCCGCGCAGCGCATCCAGCAGCGGCACGATGGGCCGCGCCCTGGCCTGCTCGTCGCCGTCGAACTCGACGATCGATTCGGCGAGCGCCGCCAGCGGCGGGACGAACCGCAGCACCGTGCCGGCCAGGCCGCAATCGACCTGTGCCATCGGTTCCGGGCACACGCGGCCGTCGACGGTCAACTCCGTCCCGTCGCCGTCGACGCGCAAACCCAGCGTGCGCAGCGCCCCGATCATCAAATCGGTGTCCCGGCTGCGCAGCGCCCCGCTGATGGTCGGGGCGCCCTGTCCCTGGGCGGCCGCCAGCGCCGCCAGCACCAGGGCCCGGTTGGTCTGCGATTTCGAACCGGGAACGGTCACGGTCGCGTACACCGGTTGCGGTGCCTGGGGGGCCGTCCACGTACTCACTGGTCCATCATCGCCTGTCACCGGTTGCTATCACCAATAGGAGTTTCGGTGGCTCTGCCACCCATAGGAATTCGGTGGCTCTGCTACCCATAGGAGTTCGGTGGCTCTGCCACCATGGAGGTATGTGTGGACGGTTCGCGGTCACAACCGACCCGGCGCTGCTGGCCCAGAAGATCAAGGCGATCGACGAGGCCACCGGCGCCGACGCCGAATCGAACGCGCCCAACTACAACGTGGCGCCGACCTCGACCATCGCGACCGTGGTCAGCCGGCATTCCGAACCCGAGGACGAGCCGTCGCGGCGGGTGCGGCTGATGCGCTGGGGTCTGGTGCCGCCGTGGGCCAAGACCGGTGCCGACGGCTCGCCCGACACCAAGGGGCCGATGCTGATCAACGCCCGCGCCGACAAAATCACCAGCTCACCCGCCTTCCGGACCAGCGCCAAGTCCAAGCGATGCCTAATCCCGATGGACGGCTACTACGAATGGCGGGTCAATTCCGACGCCGCGGCCGGCAAGAAGTCGCGCAAGACACCGTTTTTCATGTACCGGGAGGACGGCGAGCCGCTGTTCATGGCGGGCCTGTGGTCGGTGTGGAAGCCCGCCAAGGACGCTTCGCCGCTGCTGAGCTGCACGATCATCACCACCGACGCGCCCGGGGAGCTCGCTCAGATCCACGATCGGATGCCGCTGGTGATGCCCGAGCGCGACTGGGACCGGTGGCTCGACCCCGACGCCCCTGTCGACCAAAAGCTGCTGGCCCGCACGCCCGACGTGAGCGCCATCCGCACACGCGAGGTGTCAACGCTGGTCAACAACGTGCGCAACAACGGCCCCCAGCTACTCGAGCCGGCCGAGCCGGAGCCCGAGCAGGCACGGCTTCTCTAGCGCTGTTCGCGCGGGTCATGCCGCCCCGGGATTGTCGGCTTCTTCGTCGTCGTCGCCGTCGCGTAGCAGTTTTTCGGGGTGGTGAAAAGTGTTGGTGCGCGGTTGGCCGCGGTCGAGGTGTGGGGGTGGGATCCATTCGGTGTCACCCTTGGCGTCTTTGCGGGTGGTCCAGCCGCGGGGTTGGAGCATGCGGTGATGCGGGCCGCAGGCGAAGGTGAGGTCGTTGATGTCGGTGCTGTGGCAGGTGGCGTAGTCGGTGACGTGGTGGACTTCGCAGTAGTAGCCCGACACGGTGCACCCGGGTGTGGTGCAGCCGCGGTCTTTGGCGTGCAAGACGATTCGTTGGGCGGGGGAGGCCAGCCGTTTGGTGTGATAGAGGGCCAGGGCTTTGCCGTTGTCGAAGATGGCTAGGTAGTGGTGGGCGTGGCGGCCCAGGCGGATCACATCGGTCATGGGCACGATGGTGCCCCCACCGGTCAGGCCGCGTCCGGCGGCGGCCTCCAGTTCGGCCAGGGTGGTGGTGACGATGATGCAGGCCGGCAGCCCGTTGTGCTGGCCCAACTTCCCGGAGGCCAGCAGGCCGCGCAGCCCGGCCAGCAG
>NZ_LZHT01000002.1 GCF_001667315.1 Mycobacterium sp. 852002-10029_SCH5224772 | reverse complement strand
GACCCCGCCCGGCGGCTGTCGTCGATCGACGTGCTCGGCGCCGACGAGCACGCCCGCCTCGACGCGATCGGCAACCGCGCGGTGCTGACCCGGCCGCCGAACTCGCCGACCCCGCTCCGCGCCTCGATCCCGGCGCTGTTCACCGCCCAGGTGGCACGCAGCCCGCACGCGGTGGCGCTGACCGCCAGGGACCGCTCGGTGACCTACCGCGAACTCGACGAGTCCGCGAACCGGCTGGCGCACTTGCTCATTGAGCGAGGCGCGGGGCCGGGGCAGTGTGTGGCGGTGCTGATGGAGCGCTCAGCCCAGGCGGTCGCCGCGATCCTGGCGGTCCTGAAAGCCGGGGCGGCATACCTGCCGATCGACCCGGCGGTGCCGGACACCCGGGTCGCATTCATGCTGACCGACGCCGCCCCGATCGCCGCCGTCACCACCGCGGATCTGCGAGACCGGCTGGACGGCTTCACCGGAACGGTCGTCGACGCCGACGAAGCCGCCGCACACACCCAGCCCACCACCGCCCCGCCGCCACCGGCGCACGAGAACATCGCCTACCTCATCTACACATCCGGCACGACCGGAACCCCCAAGGGCGTGGCGGTCACCCACCACAACGTCACCCAGCTGCTGGCCGCACTGCGCGACCGGCCGGTGCCGGCGGCCGGGGTGTGGAGCCAGTGTCATTCGCTGGCGTTCGACTTCTCGGTGTGGGAGATCTTCGGCGCGCTGCTGGGCGGCGGGCGACTGGTGGTGGTGCCCGACGAGGTGGTGCGCTCGCCGGAAGACCTGCACGCCTTGCTGATTGCCGAAGACGTCAGCGTGCTCAGCCAAACCCCGTCGGCGTTCTCGGTGCTGCAGAACGTGGACGCCGCGCAGTCGCTTCAGCGGCTCAGCCCCCAGACCGTCGTGTTCGGTGGCGAGGCGCTGCTTCCGCAGCGGCTGGGGAAGTGGCTGGCCAACCACCCCGGCCGCCCGCGACTGATCAACATGTACGGCATCACCGAGACGACGGTGCACGCCTCCTTCCGGGAGATCGTCGAGGGCGACGTCGCTGTCAATCCCAATGCCAACGCCAGCCCCATCGGAATGCCGTTGGCCCATCTGGGCTTTTTCGCGCTGGACCCGTGGCTGCGGCCGGTCCCCGCCGGCGTGACGGGCGAACTGTACATCGCGGGCGCCGGGGTCGCCGCGGGCTACGTCGGTCGCGCCGGTCTGACGGCGTCGCGGTTTGTGGCGTGCCCGGCCGGCGCACCCGGCACGCGCATGTATCGCACCGGGGATTTGGTGCGGTGGAGCCCGGACGGCCAGCTGCACTATCTCGGTCGCGCCGACGAACAGGTCAAGATCCGCGGCTACCGCATCGAACTCGGCGAGATCCAGTCCGCGCTCACCGAATTGGAGGGCGTCGAGCACGCCGCCGTCATCGCCCGCGAGGACCGGCCCGGAGACAAGCGCCTCGTCGGCTACCTCACCGGCGCCGCCGATCCGGTCGAGGTCCGCGCCCGGCTGGCCGAGCGGCTACCGGCCTACCTGGTCCCGGCCACGGTGGTGGCCGTCGACGCGTTGCCGTTGACGCCCAACGGAAAGCTCGACACCCGCGCGCTGCCCGCACCCGACTACCAAGCAGCCGACCAATACCGCGCCCCCGCCACCGCAGTCGAGCAGGCCCTCGCCGACATCTACGGCCACGTCCTCGGCGTCGACGGTGTCGGGATCGACGACTCCTTCTTCGACCTCGGTGGAGATTCGCTGTCGGCCATGCGGCTGGTCGCGGAGATCAACGCCGGTCTCGACGTCCACCTCGGCGTGCGGGTCCTGTTCGAAGCGCCCACCATTCGCCGGTTGGCGACGCGCCTGGGTGCCGACGGCGGCGGCCGCACGCCGCTGGTGGCCGGTGAGCGGCCGGAGATGGTGCCGCTGTCGTTCGCCCAGTCGCGGTTGTGGTTCATCGGCCAGTTGCACGGACCCTCGCCGGTGCACAACATGGCGATCGCATTGCAGCTGCACGGGCGCCTCGACGGTGAGGCGTTCGGCGCCGCGCTGGCCGACGTGATGGCCCGCCACGAAAGCCTTCGGACGACGTTCCCGGCGCGCGAGGGAATACCGCGGCAACTGGTCGTCGAGGTTCACCAGGCCGATTGCGGCTGGCAGATCAGCGACGCCCGCGAGTGGTCGGCCACCCGGCTGCACACGGCCATCGAGACCGTGGTGGGCCACCGGTTCGATTTGGCTACCGAAATCCCTTTGCGGGCAATGCTTTTCCGACTGGACGACAACGAACACCTGTTGGTGGCCGTGGTGCATCACATCGCCGCCGACGGGTGGTCGCTGACCCCGCTGGTGCGTGACTTGGGGGAGGCCTATGCGAGCCGCTCGGCCGGGTGTGCCCCGGACTGGGCGCCGCTGCCGGTGCAGTACGTCGACTACACGCTGTGGCAGCGCGCCCAATTCGGCGAACTGCAGGATCCGCACAGCCTGATCGCCGGGCAGGTGCGGTATTGGGAACACACCCTGGCGGGAATGCCCGAGCGCCTCGAGTTGCCCACGGACCGACCGTATCCGCTGGTGGCCGATTTCCGCGGGGCCAGCGTGGCGGTGGATTGGCCGGCCGAGTTGCAGCGGCGGGTGCGCGCGGTCGCCAACGCGCACAACGCGACGAGCTTCATGGTGGTGCAGGCCGCCCTGGCGGTGCTGCTGGCCAAGGTCAGTGCGAGTTCCGATGTGGCGGTGGGTTTCC
>NZ_LZHT01000001.1 GCF_001667315.1 Mycobacterium sp. 852002-10029_SCH5224772 | reverse complement strand
TGTTGGATTACGGGGCTTTTCCGCCGGAGTTCAATTCGGCGCGGATTTATACGGGTCCGGGGTCGGGGTCGTTGATGGCTGCGGCGTCGGCGTGGAGTGCGTTGGCGGCGGAGTTGAATTCGGCGGCGCTGGGTTATGAGCAGGTGGTGACCTCGCTGAGCAGTGAGGAGTGGTTGGGCACGGCGTCGGTGACGATGGCTCAAGCGGTGGAGCCCTACATCGCGTGGATGACCGCGTCGGCGGCGCAGGCCGAGGAGGCCGCGGCGCAGGCGCGGGCGGCGGCGGCGTCTTATGAGGCGGCGTTGTCCTCGTCGGTGCCGCCACCGTTGGTGGCGTCTAACCGGATGCAATCCAAGCAGTTACAGGCGACCAACGTGTTGGGACAAAACACTCCGCTGATCGCCCAACTCGAGGCCCAATACGGCGAGTACTGGGCGCAAGATGCGGGCGCGATGTACAGCTATGCGGGCCAGTCATCGGCGGCGACCAAGCAGACACCGTTTCAGCAGGCGCCAAAGATCACCAACGATTCCGGGCAGGCGAACCAGACCGCTGCGGTCTCCCAAGCGACGAGCAACTCGACGGCAACCAACACGTCAAAAATCTTGCAGACGATGGCGACACCCGGCTCGAACGGGACCGACCCGACCGCGGGCACGACGGCCCCGACCGCACAAAGTACTGGCGGGACGACCCCGAGCGGGAGCCTGAGTGACCTCGTCAGCGCCTACAACCCGTTTTCCAGCCTGTTCTATAACACCGAGGGTTTGCCGTATTTCAGTATCGGTATGGGGAACAACTTCGTGCAGATCGGTAAGTCGCTGGGGTTGATCACCAGCGCGGCGCCGGCCGCGGCCAAGGCTTTGCCCGCCCTGGGTGGTTTGGGCGGGATGCTCGGGGGCGGGGCGGCCGCTGCTCATCCGGTGGCGGCGTTGGGCAGCGCGGCCTCCATCGGCGGGAAATTGTCGGTGCCGGTCGCCTGGTCGGGGGCGCCGGCGGTCGCACCCGCGCTGGGGCATGCGATCCCGGTCAGCACCATCAGCGCGGCCCCCGAGGCCGCCGGCGGGCCCGGCAACCTGCTCGGCGGCATGCCCCTGGCCGGTGCGGGCGCCGGCGGACACGGCGGGGCCGGCCCCAAATACGGCTTCCGACCCACCGTCATGGCCCGACCACCCTTCGCCGGATAGGCGTCCTCGGGCCCAGCGACACCGGCGCGCTCGAGAACGCGCCCTGCCCCGAAAGTAGTGGCGGCAGGGCGCGTTTCGGCGTGCGCCCCCGAACCGCACCGGCTCCCGGTAGGGGGTCGTCGACCTCGTCGCGGCCTTCGTTGTGGCTGTCTTCGTCGCCGCGGCAGCGAACCTCGCATCGGCTTTATCTGCGGCCGGATTTTTATCCCGCAGTGGGGTTTCGACGTCGGCGGCGACACCCGGAATCGACCCGCCTGACCGCGACGACCGGTCTGCGTGGGACGGCATTGACACGATGTCCTCGCAGGTAAACGCCCGTCGCGGCGAGATCCGCCTGACGGCAGCCCGACATCGTCGCTCAGTCGTAACGCCGCTCTGGGAACGGTGGTCGCCGCACCGGCGGTCCTGTCGCGGCGCGGCGACGGGGCGGCGCGGCGATTTAGCCTTCCCCAAACAAGCAACTGCACAAGGTCATCGACCCAAGACCACGTACGAGGGGATACATGTCGTTCGAGCCCGGTGCTTCGTAGCCATGGACTTCGGGGCGTTACCACCGGAGATCAATTCCGGTCGCATGTATGCGGGTCCGGGGTCGGGGCCGATGATGGCCGCGGCTGCTGCTTGGGATGAGATTGC